>NZ_MSDV01000057.1 GCF_001931485.1 Burkholderia sp. SRS-W-2-2016
TCTTTACGCAGATCGTTTCGTTCGGCCTTCCGTGTAATTACTCAACCCGCCTTAAACACGGAAATCCTGACACCCCCTTTTTACCGCATCACCGCGTCGACCTACATTCCGAGTTCGGCGTTGTGAGCCGGCTCGTTGTACCTATCGGTGCGACGAGTGGCTTGGCTTGCTGGCTCTTTCTCTACCTTACATGCGCGCGTGAATCCATATGAAGGTCTTCCGGAGGCTTCAGTGAATGGCCGCTACGGGAAAATCCGTGAGTCCGAATTGGGTCAATACCAGTCTCCCACGGCGAGGAACGATCAGCTCGAAAGAGTCCGCTCGTGACCAGATATGACCGTGACTATCAGGTCGCGCCTCGGCTTATACAGATGAAAAAATATCTTCACCGCGTTCGCGCTGCTTCTGATCTCGCCTTTAATTAAACCGCTTTTCCGGCCCCGCAAGCCTCGCCGGAGCAAACGACCAAAGCCTTTTACACGTGGTTCATCAAGCATCTGTCCGAAGACAGGGAATATCCACTTATGGACAAAAACGTTTTGCGCTACGTCGCACCCGCGACGGTTGATGTGCTGCGGAGCGACTACAAGGCAAACAAGTTCGCAGAGGGCGCCGAGTACTTCACCAACGTTCAGGACTTCGACGAAAAAGACTGGATGGACCACATGCTGATCCGGCCGGCGATGATGCTCGATGACGTGGCGCTGGTTGCAGTCACATTCGGGACTAGCTCTACCAGAAAGACCAACGTTGTATTCCTGCGCCAATTCGACGGCGTCCGGAAACTCACCAAGGTAGTCGCCCCAGCCGACTACCGCTAAAACCGTCTCTCAAGACAGGGGACCGGTCGCCCCCTCTCTTTCATCCCGCGAACGCCCTACGCGGGATCCGCACAGTTCAGCCCGAACCCCTCATCGATCCACCCCGTAACGCCGCCCGCCATCAACTTGACCGGCCGCCCCAGCTGCGCGAGCCGCACCGCGCCACGGGCCGCACCGTTGCAATGCGGGCCCGCGCAGTACGTGACGAACAACGTATCGACCGCGTACCCGCTCAGCTTCGACGCGACGATCTTGCCGTGCGGCAGATTCAGCGCGCCCGGCACGTGGCCCTGCGCGAACAGCGCGGGGCTGCGCACGTCGAGCAACACGAAACCGGGGTTGCCGCTCGCGAGCGCGGCGTGGACGTCGGAGCAATCGGTTTCGAATTGCAGCGACGCCTGGAAGTGCGCGAGCGCGGCGGCGCTGTCGGCGGCGGGGATCGCGGTGACGGGGTTGAGGGGCGTGGCGGGGGCGGCAGCAAGGTCGGTCATGGTCATGGCTAATCAGAGTGGCAAGGTTGAACAGGTTGTCCGACGCGCGCGTGTCAGTCGATCCGATTGTGCCGGCCGTGGCACCGCCCGATAAGTGGCGCAATCGACAATCTCCGGTAACATCGCGCCATGCAAAACCATCTCGTCGTCGCGCTGGCCTACGACCGGCTCTGCACCTTCGAATTCGGCTGTGTGACCGAACTGTTCGCGCTCGAGCGTCCCGAACTCGGCGTGCCCTGGTATCGCTTCGCGGTCTGCGCGAGCGAGCCGGGGCCGATTCGCGCGGCGGGCGGCATCACGCTGGCCGCGCCGTACACGCTGGAGCTGCTCGCGGACGCCGACACGATCGTGATCCCCGGCTGGCGCGACGCCGACGAACCGCCGCCCGCCGCGCTGCTCACCGCGATTCGCGCGGCCTACGAACGCGGCGCGCGGCTGTGCTCGATCTGCTCGGGCGTGTTCGTGCTGGCGGCGGCCGGCGTGCTCGACGGCAAGACCGTGACGACCCACTGGCGTTACGCGGACAAATTGCAGCAGCGCTATCCGCGGCTGCGCGTGCAGTCCGATGCGTTGTATGTCGACGCCGGTCAGGTGATCACGTCGGCCGGCTCGGCGGCCGGGCTCGACATGCTGCTGCATCTGGTGCGGCGCGATCACGGCAGCGCGGTCGCCAATCGCGTCGCGCAACGGCTGGTGGTGCCGCCGCATCGCGAGGGCGGCCAGGCGCAGTTCGTGCCGCGTCCGGTCGCGCACGACGACAGCGGGCGGATCGCGAAGCTGATGGACTGGGTGCGCGGCCATCCGGCCGAGCCGCATACGCTGCGCTCGCTGGCCGAGCGCGCGGCGATGAGCCCGCGCACGTTGCAGCGGCAGTTCCGCGACGCGACCGGGATGGCGCCTTATGAATGGCTGGTGCGCGAGCGGGTCGCGATTGCGCGCGAGTTGCTGGAGGCGTCGGCGGCGCTGCCGATGGCGCGCGTCGCGGAGCTGGCCGGCTTCGGTTCGGAGGAGTCGCTAAGGCGGCATTTCCGGCGCATCGCGTTGACGAGTCCGGGCGCGTATCGGCGCAAGTTCGGGGGGCAGGAGGGGGTGTAGTGGTTTGCGTTGGCTCCCGCAATCCTCATTTTTCTGTCAGCATCACGAGCGCGGCATCGACGCTCGCAAACAGCATCGGCCGCTATAAAAAACGGCGTTTTGAAACAGGCTTTCGCAACACCCACGTCCCCTCGTCTGGTGCTCATGAACCTCAAAAACGCTGTCGTCTCCGCGGTTCCCGTACTCATGGCCGCCACCGCGCTCGCGGCGCTCGCCGTCGCGCTGGCGCCGGCCCGCGCGGCCGCCCCCGCGCAGCGCCCCGACTCGCGCGCCGACCTCTATCGCCGGCAGTTGCTCGCCGGCCAGAACGTGCCGTGCCGCACCAACGCATCGTGCGCGGCGCTCGGCGTGGCCGCGCTCGAGGCCGGGCATATCAAGGACGCGCAAACGCTGGTCGCGATGGAAGCGTCGCTCGCCGAGGCGACCGCGTTGCAGGCCGCCGACAACGATTCGCCCAAAGCCATGAGTTCGGCCCGCGCGCGCGTCGCGATGGCGCTCGTGCATCAGGGCGACGTGCAACTGAAGCTCGGCGCGCTGCCGAATGCGCGAGCGTTCTACCGCAGCGCGCTCGCGCGCGGCGACGACTATCCGCACGACGTATTGCTCGGCCGCGCGGTCGGCGCCGCGCGCGAGCGCTTCGAATCGATCGCGCATAAGGACCTGATGAGCGGTGTGCCGGCCGACGGCGCGCGCTTTCGCCGTTATATGTTTTTTGGTGCGTGGAACAGCATCGACGTGAAGCCGGTGAAAGGACGCCACGGCGTGTACCGGATCGACGGCGACTTCGTCTATCCGATGGTCGACGCGCAGGGCGAGCCGAGCGCGAATGTCGGCGACCTGTCCGCGTATGTGCGCTTCTTCGACGGCGTCGCCCGCGTGCCGGTCAGCGACACCAACAGCAACGCACCGCTCGACGCGACCGCGAAGATCGGCAACCTCGCGCGCTACGACCAGCACGACGACAAATGCCTGCTGGAATTTCGCCTCGTCGCGCCCGAAACGCTCGACGTGCGCACGCACGGCTCGCCGCAAGCGTGCGGCTTCGGTCACAACGTCAGCGCCGACGGCCGTTACTTTCTGATGACGGGTTTCTGACGCGACATTCCCGTTCGCTTATCGCCACAACAACGCACAACAACGCACAACAACAACGCGCGCCATGCCAAACGTTCTGAATCATCCCGAACTGGTGTTCATCGTTTCGTTCGTCGTCATGTGGGGGTCGGCGCGCATCGGCGCGACGCTACTGCGCCGCTTCAGAAAAATCGCCGACGACGCGCACGACGACTTCGGCGTGATCCAGGCCGCGACGCTCACGTTGCTTGCGCTGATCATCGGCTTCACGTTTTCGATGGCGGTCGGCCGCTACGACCAGCGCGAGCATTTCGAGGAAGAGGAGGCGAACGCGATCGGCACCGCATATCTGCGCGCCGATCTGCTGCCCGCCGCCGAGGCCGCCACGCTGCGCGCCGCGCTGACGAGTTATCTGGACCAGCGCATGCTGTTCTACACGACGCGCGACCCGGTGGCGCTCGAACGCATCAATACCGAGTCGGCCCGTCTGCAAAGCCGGATGTGGTCGGCCGTCAAAAGCGCGGCGGCCGCGCAGCCGACGCCGATCGCCGCGCTCGTCGTCACCGCGGTCAACGACGTGCTGAACACCCAGGGCTATGCGCAGGCCGCGTGGTGGAACCGCATCCCGTATGCGGCGTGGGGCTTGATGGCGGTGATGGCGATGTGCGCGAATCTGCTGGTCGGCTACGGCGCGCGCGCGTTGAAAGCGGGCGAGGGCCTGCTGCTGGTGGTGCCGCTGGTGGTGTCGCTCGCGTTCACGCTGATCGCCGATATCGACAGTCCGCGCGGCGGCATGATTCATGTGCAGCCGCTCAATCTGCAGGCGCTGGTGCAATCGCTGCGGTCGTATTGATTCGCCTCTTCAACGCGCACTGAGAGCGCATTGAATTCGTGGCCGGCGCAATGGTCACACGCTGATCCGGCAAGCTTGCCGCTCATTAATGGAAGCCGTCCCATGTCCGATACCGCAAAGATCATCGCCAGTTACAACGCCGGGCGCGACCCCGAACGGCTCGCGATGAAATACAAGGCGATGCGCGGCTCGCCTTTCGTGTTTCTGCGCGGCACCTGTCATCTGTTTTACGAACGGCTGCCGCGCGCGAAAGTGCTCGACGATGCGCCGCCGGTGTGGATCTGCGGCGACATGCATCTGGAGAACTTCGGCAGCTACAAGGCCGACAATCGCCTGATCTACTTCGACAACAACGATTTCGACGAAGCCTGTCTCGCGCCGCCGCCGTACGAACTGGTGCGGTTGCTCACCAGCGTGCTGGTCGGCGCGGGCGATCTGAAGCTGAGCCGCGCACAGGCGCTCGCGCTGTGCCACACCGCGCTCGACGCGTACGGCGCCGCGCTCGTGCAGGGCAAGTCGCGCTGGATCGAAACGGAGACCGCGACCGGGATGGTGCGCGATCTGTTCGACGCGCTCGCGAGCCGCACGCGCGCCGCGCATCTGGACCGCCGCACCGTACTCAAGGGCAAGACCCGCACGCTGAAAGTGGACGGCAAAAAAGCGCTGCCGGTCAGCGACGCGCAGCGCGCGGCGGTGCTGCAATTCATGCAGCAATTCGCGGCGGGCGAGCCGAATCCCGAGTTCTATCGCACGCTCGACGTCGGGCGGCGCATCGCCGGCACCGGCAGTCTCGGCGTCGATCGCTATGTGATCCTCGTCGAAGGCAAGGGCTCGCCGGACGGCAACTATCTGATCGATCTGAAGGAGGCGTTGCCGTCGTCGGCGGCCCCGCACGTGAAAACGGCGCAGCCGAAATGGCGGAGCGAAGCGCAGCGCGTGGTCGAAGTGCAGCGGCGCAATCAGGCGGTCTCGCAGGCGTTTCTGCACGCGGTCGATTTCAATCAGCGTTCCTACGTACTGCGTAGCTTGCAGCCGTCGGAAGACCGCGTCGCGCTCGCCGATTGGGACGGCAAGCTGCCGCGTCTCGAAGAAGTGATCAACACGATGGCCGAGCTGAGCGCGTGGGCGCATCTGCGCAGCGGCGGCCGGCAGAACTCCGCGATTGCCGACGACCTGATCGCATTCGGCAGCCGGCGCGACTGGCAGTTGCCGCTGGTCGATCTCGCTACGCAGTGCGAAGCGCAGGTGAGCGCCGACTGGAAGGACTATTGCGACGCTTACGATCGCGGCGCGTTCGAGCCGAAGGCGAAGGCTTGAAGTGCGGCGCGGCCGGGTCGCCGGCGCGAGCGGCAAGCGTGGCGAGCGTGGCGAATGGCGGCCCGCGCGTTACCGCGCCGGCGCATGCGCGGCGAGCAACTGGCGATGGCGCGCTTCGGTTTCGTCGTCGGCGGGGAACATGCATTCGAGCCGTAGCTCCTGGGCCGCTACGTTCCGCGGCGCACCCACGCTCGTCACCAGCGAGAAATAGCGCAACACCACGCCGTCGCTGACGAAGCCGAGCGGAATCACCGGCAGCGTCGCGCTCGCTGGTCCGTGGTGCGCTTTCCAGTCGCGCGGCACATCCGGGTAGGCGAGCAGTTCGTCGAGCAGGTTGCGGGTGCCGGCGTCGATCGCGTGACCGACCGACTCCCGGTACACCCGTTGCAGCAGACTGCGCGACACCGCATCCCAATCGGCCACGAAAGGGCGCATCCCATGCGGATCGAAGATCAGATGCAGCATGTTGCGCGGACCCTCGCGCGCCGCCATGTCGACGAAACAGCCGAAAAAGCGCGGCGCGGCGTCGTTGGTCATCAGCACGTTCCAATGACGGTCCATCACGATCGCCGGAAACGGCTCGTGCTGTCGAACCATCCGTTCCAGCGCGCGGGTGACGCCGTGCATCTCCCGCGCGTTCCACGGCGCCTCCGAATACAGCGGCGCGTAGCCGGCGGCGAGCAGTAGTGCGTTGCGCTCGCGCAGCGGCACGTCGAGCGTTTGCGCGAGCGTCAGCAGCGTGTCCCGGCCGGGCACGCTGCGTCCGCTTTCGATGAAGCTGATCTGTCGTTGCGATACGCCGGCCTCGAGTGATAGATCGAGCTGACTCATCCCACGGACGTCGCGCCAGTAGCGCAGCAGGTCGCCGAGTTCGCGCGATAGTGCGTTCGGAGCGGTGCGGGAGGCGGTCATCGGATGGTCCCTCGACTGGGCGGATGAAAGGACGTCGCGGCGCGGCATCACTGCGCGGGCGCATGCCATGCGAAGGCCTCGAACGATGCTTCGAGCGGCGGCCGGGTCACGCTGCTGGTGTAGTTCGTGATCGTCGACGCCGCGATCACCGCGATCACTTCCAGTAGCTGCTCGGCGCTGAACCCCGCGGCGAGGAAGCGACGCTGATCCGCGTCGTCGAGGTGGCCGCGCTTATCGATCAGCGTGCGCGCCAGCGCCGACAGCGCGGCCAGTTCGCTGTCGGCGGGCGGCAAGCCGTGGCGGATTGCGTCGACGTCGGCGGGCGGCACGTGTTGCCGCAACGCCAGCGCGGTATGAAACGCGACCGGCCATTCGCTCGCGTTGGCGACCGCATTGGTCAGCAACAGCGTCTGAATCTGCGGCTCGCTCAGACTGCTCGTGTGCACGCGCTCGAACAGGCCGATAAAGCCGTTGATCAGCGTCGGCGAGGCGGCCATGCTGGCGGCGATGTTCGGAATCAGGCCGAACGCCTGCTGCAATTGCTGGAGCACGGGCTTCGATTGCGCGGGGGCGGATTCGATCGTGTGAAGGGGGTAGCTCGACATGGTATCTCCGGGTGATGGGCGCTGCCGGACATGGCGGCGCGGTATGGGGAGAGTAGGAGCGCGTCACAGGCGCGGCAATTACACCGGATGTAATTGGATGCAATCGGGCGATTGAGCAGGCGATTACATTGCGCCGTTGTACTCGCGGTTCTAGTATGGATGAGCGCGCGGACCGCTTGCGTGTGATTCGAAGGTTCGTTCTGCTCAACTCTTCCCAGGACCCAACATGAAAATAATGACTGCGGGGCGGCTCGGCGTGGCGATCTGGATCGCCGCGCTCGCAAGCGGCGCGAGCGTGGCGCATGCGCAAAGCGCGGCGAATCCGCAAGGCACGGCGCTGCTGCGCGTGGCCGGGCCGACTTCGCCGCCCGGAACGCGGGCCGACACCTCGGTGGTGCGCGACGTGCGCCGCGCGTTGCAGCGCGTGCCGGACATGGACGATTCGACCATTCACATCCGGGTGCAGCGCGGCGTCGTCACGCTGACCGGCACGGTGCCCGAGACCTGGCAGATTTCGCGCGCGGCCAATGCGGCACGCGGCGTGCGCGGCGTGAAAAGCGTGTCGAACCGCCTGACGCTGCGCAAGCAGCACGCCGCCAACAGCCAGCGGTTGATGGTATCGGCCAACTAGGCGCGCGGCCGGCGGCTCCGGCGAGCGCGACGGGCGAGGCGGAGCGCGCCGGCGCTTGCATCGGGCGCAGGCGGAGAGCGACCAACAGCGAACGGAGGACATCATGCGCAAGCTCACGGTATCCGCGTTCATCAGTCTGGACGGCGTGATTCAGGGGCCGGGCGCGCCGCAGGAGGATGAGAGCGGCGAGTTCCGCTACGGCGGCTGGATCGTCCCGTATGCGGACGAAGCGATCGGCGACAACCTGCAGGACCTGCTCTCGCAGCCGTTCGATCTGCTGCTCGGGCGGCGCACCTACGACATCTTCGCGTCGTACTGGCCCGGCGTGTCGGCCGAATCGGGCAACTGGGCGATCGCCGATCTGTTCAACCGGGTCGGCAAGCACGTGGCCACGCATCGGCCGGACAGCCTCGGCTGGCAGAACAGTCATGCGCTACAAGGCGAGCTGGCCGACGCGGTCCGCGCGCTCAAACAGCAGAGCGGCGCCGATCTGCTGACGTTCGGCAGCGGCGACACGATGCGGCAACTGTTCGCCGCCGGCCTCGTCGACGAACTGCGGCTGGTGATCTATCCGGTGATGCTCGGGCGCGGCAAGCGGCTGTTCGGCGACGACGGGCTGCCGCGCGCGTTCAAACTGCTGCGCTCGGCGGTCACGCCGGGCGGCGTGCTGATCACTCACTATCTGCAGGACGGCGAAGTGCGAACCGGGGCGTTCGATTGACGCGCTGGCCGCACGACCACAACCGCCACCTCGCCAACTCCCCCAAAAACCGCGCAAAGCGAAGCCGTAAGCCGCTTTTCAAGCGTGTTTTCCACCCGCCAATGCGCGCCGCATCGTCCGGTCGTGCGTGCCAGCAGCGCTCCAGACAAACCCTCATTGCCGCAAAGATTTGCCCGCTGCTATCTTTCGCTGGTCTGTGTGGAAGCGCTTCCACTGATGAATCCGCGGCAGCTTTCGGGCCGCCCGTATCGCAGCGCACCGACTTCCGCCACCCCCGCTTCATCGACCTCAGCGCAGGAGAGAATTCGTGGAAAACGAAGCATCCGCAGTCATCGACGCCGCCCGCGTGCCCGCCCAGAACCAGCCGCATCACGACCTGAGCAGCGACCCGTTCTCGCCGCCCGAAGACTCGTCGCTATGGCGCCAGGACTTCCTGCTCGGCGCGGCGACCGCGTCGTATCAGATCGAAGGCGCGATCCATGAGGACGGCCGTCTGCCGTCGATCTGGGACACCTTCTCGGCGACGCCCGGCAAGGTGCTGGCCGGCGACACCGGCGAGCATGCGTGCGATCACTATCACCGCTGGGAACAGGACGTCGATCTGCTGACGGGGCTCGGCCTCGAAGCGTACCGGCTGTCGATCGCGTGGCCGCGCGTGATGGATGCGAGCGGCGCGCCGAACCGCAAGGGCATCGATTTCTACAAGCGTCTGCTCACGCGTCTGAAAGAGAAGGGCATCACGACCTTCGCGACGCTGTACCACTGGGACCTGCCGCAGCATCTGGAGGATCGCGGCGGCTGGCTCAATCGCGAGACCGCGTACCGTTTCGCCGATTACGCGGACCTGATGAGCCGCGAACTGCATGGCCTCGTCGATGCATGGATGACGCTCAACGAGCCGTGGTGCTCGGCGTTCCTCGGCTACGGCAACGGCCATCACGCGCCGGGTCTGGCCAACGTGCGCTATGCGACCCAGGCGATGCATCATCTGCTGCTCGCGCACGGTCTGGCGATTCCGGTGCTGCGCGCGAACGATCCGCAGGCGCACGTGGGCATCGTCGCCAACGTCGGGCGCGGCACGCCCAACAGCGACAGCGCCGCCGACCGCCGCGCGGCCGAGCTGTTCGAAGTTCAGCACAACGCATGGATTCTCGATCCGCTGCTCAAGGGCGAATATCCGCAAGCATTGTTCGAGTTGTGGCCGGGCACCGAACCGCTGGTGCTCGACGGCGATCTGCAGACGATTGCCGCGCCGCTCGATTTCCTCGGCATCAACTACTACTTCCGCACCAACGTCGCGAGCGACGGCGCGCACGGCTTCAAGGACGTGCCGCTGGCCGGCGTCGAGCGCACGCAGATGGGCTGGGAAGTGCACCCGGACGGTTTGCGCGATCTGCTGACCGGTTTCAGGGAAACCTACGCGAATCTGCCGCCGATCTACATCACCGAAAACGGCATGGCGTCCGACGACAAGGTGCTCGACGGCCGCGTCGACGACACCCAGCGCATCTCGTTCCTGAAGCGCCACCTCGCCGCGGTCGATCAGGCGATCAAGGCCGGCGTCGACGTGCGCGGCTATTTCCTGTGGTCGCTGATGGACAACTTCGAGTGGGCGTTCGGTTACGAGCGGCGCTTCGGGATCGTCCATGTCGACTACGGCACGCAGCAGCGTACGATCAAGCGCAGCGCGGAACTGGTCGCGAAGTTTCTGAAGGAGCGCAAGGCGCTCGCGTGAGAACGCGCGGCCGTGCGCCGCGAACCTGAGAGCAACGCCACCAATAACGCGCATCACAGCGAACAACAACACAACGAGCGCCGCGCGAAGCGGCGCCGATAACGCGGTAACGAAGGGTGGAGCTGGTTAGTCTTTCGACTTGACACACGGGCGGTGATCCCGGAGGAGACGGAATGAACAGCAGCAGAATGGTCTTACGAGGCGTGGCCGCCGCACTGGCGCTGTACGGCGTCGTCGCGCACGCGGAGCCGCTGAAGGCCAACGTGATTCACTGGTGGACCTCGGGCGGCGAATCGGCGGCGATCCGCCAGTTCGCCGACGCGTACGACAAGGCCGGCGGCAAGTGGGTCGACAACGCGGTCGCCGGCGCCGACCAGGCGCGCTCCACCGCGATCAACCGGATCGTCGGCGGCGATCCGCCCACCGCCGCGCAGTTCAATACGTCCAAGCAGTTCCACGACCTGATCGACCAGGGACTCCTGAATAACGTCGACGACGTCGCCAGCAAGGAGAACTGGAACGGCATCTTCCCGCAGTCGATTCTCGACAGCATCCGCGTGAAAGGCCATTACTACGCGGCGCCGGTCGATATCCACATGCCGGCCTGGTACTTCTATTCGAAGCCGGTGTTCCAGAAAGCGGGAATCGCAAGCGAACCGAAGAGCTACGACGAATTCATCGCCGATCTCGGCAAGCTGAAAAGCGCGGGCGTGATTCCGCTCGCGTTCGGCGGCCAGCCGTGGCAGGAAAAGATCACCTTCGACGCGGTGCTCGCCAACGTCGGCGGCCCGGACCTGTATCTGAAGGTGTATCGCGATCACGACGCGAACGCGGTCAACTCCGAAGCGTTCAAGAAGGTGCTGGTGTCGTTCAAGCGGCTGCACGATTTCGTCGATCCGGGCTCGCCGGGCCGCAACTGGAACGACGCGACCGCGCTCGTGACCTCGGGCAAGGCCGGCGTGCAGATCATGGGCGACTGGGCCAAGGGCGAGTTCGTCGCGGCCAATCAGACCGCGGGCAAGGATTACGGCTGCTTCCCGGGCTTCGGCGCGCGCTCGCCGTATCTGGTCGCGGGCGACGTGTTCGTGTTCCCGAAGACCGACAACGCGACCGCGATCAAGGCGCAGAACCTGCTCGCCACGGTGATGACTTCGCCGTCCGCGCAGGTCGCGTTCAGCGCGAAGAAAGGCTCGATTCCGATCCGGCCCGACGTCGATGCGAACAGCCTCGACGTGTGCGCGAAAGAGGGCATCGCGATCATGAAGGACAAGTCGCGCCAGTTGCCCAATCCGGAAATGCTGCTGTCGCCGGATACCCAGGGCGCGCTGACCGACGTCGTGACGAACTTCTGGAACAAGAACCAGTCGGTCGACGACGCGCAGAAAGCCTTCGCCAACGCACTCAAGAGCTAGTAGGGTCCCGCCATGCACGCGCTCAAGCTGCCAGCCGATGGTTCGAAACCGCTCCACAAGGCGGGTCAATCGCCGCGTCATAAACCGCTGAAACGGCGTTTTTCGATCGCGGTGTGGCTGGCCTTGCTGCCGATGCTCCTGACCGTCGTGTTCGCGTATCTGGGCACGATGGTCTGGACCGCGCGTGTATCGCTGACCAGTTCGCGGACCTTTCCTTCCGACAACTTCATCGGCCTCACGCAGTACGCGCGGCTGTTTCATAACGACCGCTGGCTGGTGTCGCTGCAGAACATCGTGATTTACGGCGCGTGTTTCATCGTCGCGTGCATGGTGATCGGTTTGCTGCTGGCGATTTTCATCGATCAGCGGGTGGTCGCCGAGGGCGCGTTGCGCACGGTGTTTCTGTATCCGTATGCGATGTCGTTCGTCGCGACCGGGCTGGTGTGGCAGTGGATTCTGAATCCGGAACTCGGCGCGCAGCAGGTGCTGCATCGGCTCGGCTTCACGCATGCGCGCTTCGACTGGATCGTCGATCAGGACTGGGTGATCTACACGATCGTGATCGCGACCGTGTGGCAGGCGTCGGGTCTCGTGATGGCGCTGCTGCTCGCCGGTTTGCGCGGGATCGACGAAGAGCTGTGGAAGGCCGCGCGCATCGACGGCATTCCGCGTTGGCGGGTGTACGCGAGCATCGTCGTGCCGATGCTCGGACCGTCGATCTCGACCGCGTTCGTGCTGCTGTTCGTGATGGTCGTGAAGCTGTACGACGCTGTCGTCGCGATGACCCAGGGCGGCCCCGGCACCGCCAGCGAAGTGCCGGCCAAATTCATCATGGACTACCTGTTCGGGCGCGCGAACATCGGCCTCGCGTCGGCGGCGTCGATCGTGTTGCTGGCCACCGTGCTGGCGATTCTCGCGCCGTTCTTCTATGCGCGCAGCCGCGCGGCGCTGCGTGGGGAAAAAGCATGAATACGCTCAATGCTTCGCTCAAAGGCCCGGCCGGGCGCGCACAATCGCGGCCACGCCGCTCGGCGTTTTCTCCGGCGCGCATCGGCATTTATTTGTTCTTGCTGAGCGCCGCCGCGTTCTTCCTGTTGCCGCTGTATGTGATGCTCGTTACGTCGGTCAAACCGATGAGCGAGATCCGCCTCGGCAATCTGCTCGCGTTTCCCACTCATTTCACGCTCGACGCGTGGAGCGCCGCGTGGCAGTCGGCCTGCACCGGGCTCGACTGCAACGGCATTCGCGTCGGCTTCTGGAACTCGGTGCGGATCGTCGTGCCGAGCACGGTGCTCTCCATTGCGATCGGCGCGGTGAACGGCTACGCGCTCAGTTTCTGGCGCCCGCGCGGCGCGGGCCTGCTGTTCGGCGTGCTGCTGCTCGGCGCGTTCATTCCAGTGCAGGTGATGGTCTATCCGCTGGTGCGGGTGCTCGCGAGCGTGCATCTGTTCAGCTCGCTGCCGGGCATCGTCGTGATTCATACGATCTTCGGGATGCCGGTGATGACGCTGCTGTTTCGCAACTACTACGTGTCGATTCCGCAGGAGCTGTTCAAGGCCGCGCGGATCGACGGCGGCGGTTTCTGGCGCATCTTCCTGCAACTGATGCTGCCGATGTCGACGCCGATCATCGTGGTCGCGGTGATCATGCAGGTCACCGGCATCTGGAACGACTTCATTCTCGGCCTCGTGTTCGCCGGCACCAGGAATCTGCCGATGACCGTGCAGCTGAACAACATCATCAACACGACGACCGGCGAGCGGCTCTACAACGTCAACATGGCGGCGACCATTCTGACGTCGATGGTGCCGCTCGCGGTCTACTTCGTTTCGGGCCGCTGGTTCGTGCGCGGCATTGCTTCCGGCGCGGTCAAGGGGTAGGGCATGTCAAACATGGCTAATACGATGAATGCATCGATCGACGCGCTCGCGGATGCGGCCAGCGCAAGGGACGCGAGCGCGGCGCTCACGCAGCCGGCCAACGTCGCGGTCCGCAATCTGACGATCCGCCTCGGCGCGAACACGGTGATCGAGAATCTCGATCTCGACGTGAACGCGGGCGAGTTCGTCGTGCTGCTCGGGCCGTCCGGCTGCGGCAAGTCCACGCTGCTGCACAGCATCGCCGGACTGATCGACGTCAGCGACGGCAGCATCGAAATCGCCGGCGAGGACATGACGTGGGCCGATCCGAAAGATCGCCGCATCGCGCTGGTGTTCCAGTCGTACGCGCTGTATCCGACGATGAGCGTCGAGCGCAATCTGTCGTTTGCACTGCGTATCAACGGCACGCCGAAAGCGGAGATCGCGCGGCGGGTCGAGCGCGCATCCGAGATGCTGCAACTCGGGCCGCTGCTCAAACGCAAGCCGTCGCAACTGTCGGGCGGGCAGCGCCAGCGCGTCGCGATCGGTCGCGCGATCGTGCGCGAGGCCGACGTATTCCTGTTCGACGAACCGCTGTCCAATCTCGACGCGAAGCTGCGCACCGAGTTGCGCCGCGAGCTGAAGCAGCTGCATCAGCGCCTCGGCGCGACGATGATCTACGTGACTCACGATCAGGTCGAAGCGATGACGCTCGCCACACGAATGGCGGTGATGCGCGGCGGCGTGATCCAGCAGTTCGGCACGCCGGCCGAGGTGTACGCGCGGCCGGCCAACCTGTTCGTCGCGACCTTCCTCGGCTCGCCGGCAATGAATCTGTTGAAGGGCACGCTGGAAACGCGCGACGGCAACACGTATTTCCGCACGCCGCGTTTGCGGCTCGACGTGTCGGCGTACGCGTTCAACGAGGCGGCGGCGCCGAAGCACGGCCAGCCGTGCGTGCTCGGCGTACGCGCGGAAGACGTGCACGTACGTGCGGATTCGAACGCCGGTTCGAACGCCGGTTCAAACGCCGGTTCAAACGCCGGTTCAAACGACAGCGCACGCGCCGCTGAAGCCGTCAACACACCGGGCGGCGAAGCCGCAAAAGTTTCGCTGGTGGAGCCGATGGGCAACCACCGGGTGATCTGGCTCGACTATCATGGCGAGCAGATCGCGTCGATCGATCAGACCAAAGCGGCCGTTGCCGAAGGCGACACCGTGACGTTCTCGCTCGACGCCGCGCACGTCTCGCTGTTCGACGAAGCGGGCGGCGCGCGTCTGTGACGCGGCCGCGCCCGAACGCGAGGCTGCGCCCCATGTAAACAGCCCCAGGCTTGATGGAGAACCGCGTGGCAACTCTGAAGGATGTCGCGGAACTGGCCGGCGTGGGCATGTCGACCGCCTCACGAGCCATTTCCGGTAAAGGACCGGTTTCCGCCGACGCCGCCGCCCGCGTGAAGGCGGCGATCGAGGCGCTGAACTTCCGGCCGTCGTCGATCGGCCGGGCGATGGCCACCCAGCAGCTGGGCATCATCGGCCTGTTCGTGCCGACGTTTTTCGGCTCTTACTACGGCACGATTCTCACGCAGATCGATACGGAACTGCGCGCGGTGCACCGTCACGTGGTGGTCGCAACCGGTTGCGGCGAAGTCGCGCCGCGCGAGCAGGCAATCGAGGCGGTGCGCTTTCTGATCGGCCGCGATTGCGACGGCGTGGTCGTGATGAGTCACGACCTGCACGACGAAGACCTGACGATGCTGCACCGGATGCACCCGAAGATGGTGTTCCTCAATCGCGCGTTCGAGCAGTTGCCGGACGCGTCGTTCTGCGCGGACCACCGGCACGGCGGCGAACTGGCGGCGCGCACGCTGCTCGAATTCGGCCATCGCGAGATCGGCGTGATTTCCGGGCCGGCCACCGCGTCGGACAACCAGGCGCGGATCGAAGGCTTTTTCGGCGAACTGGCGCGCGCCGGCATCGCGCGCGAGGACGTCACGCTGATTCAATCGGACTTTTCTCCGCAGGGCGGCTACGCGGCCGCGCAGCAGTTGCTCGAGTCGAAGCGGCGCGTGACCGGCCTCTTTTGCGCGAACGACACGATGGCGCTCAGCGTACTCGCGCGCTTTCATCAGGCGGGCGTGTCGGTGCCGGACGACATTTCGGTGATTGGCTACGACGACGATTACTCGGCCGCCTACACGGCGCCGGGCCTCACGTCGGTGCATATTCCGACCGCCGAACTCACGCAGAACGCGGTGCGCTGGCTCGTCAATCAGTGCTATGGAACGACGTGGGAAATCTTCCGCGAGTTTCCGGTCAGCGTGACGATGCGCGAATCGGTCGGGCCGGTGCCGGCGCTGAAACGCACATCGCGTGGTGGCGACCGCTAGAAGCGCTCATCTAATTCACGCGAATTAGGCGTTTTTTAAGCCAGTTGTAATTGTTCGCAATAGAGATTTGCGGTTTTCCCTCATTTAACTAGCGTTAAAAATCGTTAGACTTGCCGGTAACAAGTTGTTACGAGGTGAAAGATGTTGGCCGTGTTTCTGATTGCCTGTCCTATCTGCATTGCCGCGCTGTTCGGTTTTGCGCGTCACGTGGATCCGCAGACGGGGCAGTTCAAGCGTTGAATTCCAAAGAGCGATTCTGGTTGCCGGTCCTTACCGGAAAGAATTGCATGCGCCGGTAGCGGCGCGTAGCTGGTTGTCAGGTTCAAACCGGCAACCGGCGGATTCTCTTTCGATTGGCTTTCTTATTTGCCGTTTTCTCAATAGCCTGTTCGCGGCGCGATCAGGTCTTGCCTTTGCGTGCCGACTCGCGGCACGATGCGCGATACACCGGGTTTTGGGGCGGCATCGCGTATGCATGATTCTCTGCAAAAGCTCGCGGCACGCGCGAACGTGCTGAAGGGCATTCTTCCGTTGAACCGGGCCGCGGCCGCGCGCGATGCGCTGGCCGGCGTGCAGCTCGCGTCGATGGACATTCCGCAGGTGCTCGGTTACGCGCGCATCGCCGGGATGCCGGCGGTCACCGGGCTTTACACGGTGTTTCTGCCGCTGATCGCGTTCGCGTTGTTCGGCGCGTCGCGGCATCTGGTGGTCGCCGCCGACTCCGCGACCGCGACCATTTTCGCGAGCCGTCTGGCGACGATGGCCCCCGCCGGCAGCGCCGAATACGCGACGCTCGCCGCGATGGTCGCGTTGCTGACCGGCGCGCTGCTGCTGATCGCGCGCATCTTCAAGCTGGGCTTTCTCGCCGATTTCCTGTCGCGCACGGTGCTGGTCGGCTTTCTCGCCGGGGTCGGCGTGCAGGTCGGCATCGCGATGCTCGGCGACATGCTCGGCGTGTCCGGCCATGAGGCGACGAGCGTCGAGCAATTGCTGCTGGTGGTGCGTTCGGCCTCGCGGATTCATCTGCCGACGCTGGCGATTTCTGTGGCCGTGGTCGCCGCGATTCTTCTGTGCAAACGCTGGTGGCCGCGACTGCCGGTGCCGCTCTTCGCGGTCGTCGCCGGGATCGCGGCCAGTGACGTTCTCGGTTTCGCCTCTCACGGCATCTCGATCCTCGGGCCGGTCGCGGGCGGGCTGCCGCCGCTGCGCATTCCGTTCGTGACGTGGCAGCAACTGCTCGATCTGATTCCGGTGGCCGCGTCGTGCTTCGTGATGATCGTCGCGCAGAGCGCGGCCGCGAGCCGCGTGTTCGCCGAGCGCTATCGCGAACCGATCGACACCAACGCCGACCTGCTCGGCATCGCGGCGGCCAACGCGGCGGCCGCGGTATCGGGGGCGTTCGTCGTCAACGGCAGCCCGACGCAGACCGCGATGGGCGATCGCGCCGGCACCCGCAGCCAGTTCGCGCAGCTCGTGTTCGCGCTGGTGGTGGTGGTCGTGCTGCTGTTTTTCAGCCGTTTTCTGCAGTATCTGCCGCACTGCATTCTGGCGAGCATCGTGTTTACGATCGCGGTCGGTCTGGTCGACTGGCGCGCGCTGTTCGCGATTCGCCGCGAAAGTCCCGGCGAATTCACCCTCGCGTTGATTACCGCGGCGGCCGTCGTATTGATCGGCGTCGAGCACGGCATCCTGGTCGCGATCGCGTGGTCGCTGCTGCGTCATGTGCGCCACAGCTATCGTCCGCACACGATGCTGCTCGCGCCCGATAACGACGGCCAGTGGGTGCCTGTGCCGGCGGTGCCGGGCATCGAGACCGCGCCGGGGCTGATCGTCTATCGCTTCGGCGCCGATCTGTTCTATGCGAACGATCATTTTTTCGTCGAGGATTCGCGCCGGCTGATCGATCGCGCGCCGCATCCGGTGCGCTGGTTCGTGGTCGACGCGAGCGCGATCACCGATCTCGACTATTCGGCGGCGCGCTCGGTCGGCGACCTGTGCACGCAGTTAAAGCGGAGCGGCATCGAGATCGTGTTCGCGCGCGTGAACCGCTATCTGCGCTCGGATATGGACCGGCATGGGATCACGCCGATCATCGAGGAGCGCTGCATTTTCGGCACGCTGCACGAGGCGCTGCGCACGGCCGGGGTCGAGAAGCCGCACGAGCAGGTGAAGGGGGCGCCGTGACCGGCTGACCGCTGACCGCTGACGCTGACCGCCGAAGGCTCCGCTAGTTGCGCGAGGTGAGCAGCTTCAGCCCGGCGATCCCGAACATCACCGCGAGCGAGCCGTCGAGCCAGCGCCGGATCGCCGCGTAGATCCGCCGCGCGGACGCGGTCGAAAACAGCACCGCGTAGCTGCTGAACACCGTTGCGCCGATCGCCATGCAGCCGAGCACCACCGGCATCACATGGGTTGTGCCATGCACCGGCGACATCGCCAGCGACACGATCGACATCCACACGAGCACGGCCTTCGGGTTGGTCAGATGCAGCAGCAGACCGCGCAGATAGAGCCGCCCGAGCGGTTCGTCGACGCGTGCCGCGCGCACCGCCGGCGGCTGGGCGCTGAGCGCCGAGCGCGCGGATTTGAAGCCGAGCCACAGCAGATACAGGCCGCCCGCGATCCGGATCGCGACGAGGCACTGCGAATAGCTGGCGAGCACCGCCGACAACCCCAGCGACGCCAGCAACGCCCACGAGAACGAGCCCGACACCACGCCGAGCGCGAACACCAGCGCGGCGCGGCGGCCGGCGCTCATCGCCAGCGACATGATCGCGAGATTGCTCGGCCCCGGGCTCGCGGTGCCGACGAAATAGGCGCTGTAGGCGATCAGGACATCGGCGGTGAGCAGCGGGCTGGCGATCATGATGGAGGCGAGGGCGGGGTGGAACGAGCGATTCTGCGCGCCGCTGGCCGAAACTCACAGATACAGTTGCCGTTTTGCGCGGCGGCACACATCGCGTCGCCGCCGCTGCCGCCGCCTCAATCCTGAAACCCCCGCAGCACCGCGCCGAGTTCGTCGATCGCGAACGGCTTGCGCAACGCCGCCCATCTGAACGGCACTTCCGGCAGCAGCGGCATTTCATAGCCGGACGAGAACACCACGCACAGCGACGGCTGCCACGCGGCCGCCCGCTTCGCGAGCTCGATGCCGTCGATGCCCGGCATTTTCAGATCGGTGATCAGGACGTCGAACGGTTCGCCGGCGAGCCACTGCAATGCATCGTTGGGCGAGGTCGTCGAGCGGGTCGCGTGACCGATCAGCGCGAGCTGTTCCTTGACCGCGTCGGACAGATTCGCGTCGTCGTCGACCAGCAGGATGCGCAGGGCCTGCGTGTTCGCGGCCGGCGTGGCGGCGGGCGCGGTGGCCGACGGCATCGCGGCCAGCGCCGCGCCGCGCTTGTCGAGCAGCTGACGGATCTTGCGGGCGAGCTGCTCGCGACTATAAGGTTTGCTGAGCAATTCGACGCCGGGGTCGAGCCGCCCGCCGTGAACGATCGCATTCTGCGTATAGCCGGACGTGAACAGCACCTTCATGTTCGGCTGCAGCAGCACCGCCTGCGCGGCCATCTCGGGGCTGCGCAGCGGTCCCGGCATCACCACGTCGGAGAACAGCAGATCGACATCGACGCCGCTGCGCAGCACGGTCAGCGCTTCCTGCGCATCGTCGGCTTTCAGCACCCGGTAACCGAGCCCGGTCAGCGTGTCGATCGCGGTGGACTGCACCTTGCGGTCGTCCTCGACGACCAGGATCACTTCGGTGCCGCCCTTGACCGCGCCGCGCGCGCGCGGCGGCGGTTCGACGGCCTCGCCGGTCGAGCGCGGCAGATAGATCTTGATGGTGGTGCCGTGGCCGGGCTCGCTGTAGATGCCGATATGGCCGCCGCTCTGTTTGACGAAGCCGTACGCGGTGCTCAGACCGAGGCCCGTGCCGCGGCCTTCCGGCTTGGTTGTGAAGAACGGATCGAACGCGCGGCTCTTCACGTCGGGCGGCATTCCGGTGCCGGTGTCGGTCACGGCCAGCAGCACGTACTGGCCGGCGGCCAGCTCCGGCACCGACGCGACGTAGTCGTCGTCGAGCATCGCGTTGGACAGCTCCATCGTCAGCTTGCCGCCCTGGGGCATCGCGTCGCGCGCATTGATCGCCAGATTCAGCACGACGTTTTCCAGCTGATGAATATCGACCAGCGTATTCCACAGTCCGCCCGCGACGACCGTCTCGATCGACACGGTCTCGTCGAGCGCGCGGCGCAGCAGATCGTCCATCCCGCGCAGCGCGGCCGCGAGGTTGATGACGACCGGTTGCAGCGGCTGCTGGCGGCCGAACGCGAGCAGTTGCGACGCGAGCTTCGAGCCGCGCTCGACCGCGTCGATCGCCTTGTACACGCGGTCGCGCGTCCACGCGTCGCGATGATGGCGGCTGTCGAGCAGTTCGAGATTGCCGCGTAGTACCTGCAACA
Organism: Burkholderia sp. SRS-W-2-2016; assembly: GCF_001931485.1. Taxonomy (GTDB): domain Bacteria; phylum Pseudomonadota; class Gammaproteobacteria; order Burkholderiales; family Burkholderiaceae; genus Paraburkholderia. The sequence continues at coordinate 20,377 of NZ_MSDV01000057.1, forward strand.
CGTTGTTGAAGTCGTGCGCGACGCCGCCGGTCAGTTTGCCGACCGCTTCCATCTTCTGCGCCTGGAACAACGCGGCGCGGGTCTGTTCGAGCGCGCGGCTCGCCTCCATCCGTTCGGTGATGTCGCGGGTGATTTTTGCAAAGCCGGCCAGCTCGCCCTGTTCGTCGCGGATCGCATCGATCACCACATGCGCCCAGAAGCGCCGGCCGTCCTTGCGCACGCGCCAGCCTTCGGCCTCGAAGCGGCCTTCGCGCGCGGCGATCGACAGCCCGCGTTGCGGCAGTCCCGCCTTCGCGTCGTCCGGCGTGTAGAAGCGCGAGAAATGCGAGCCGATGATTTCGTCGGCGTCGTAGCCTTTGATGCGGCGCGCGCCCGCGTTCCAGTTCGTGACGATGCCTTCGGGCGACAGCATGAAGATCGCGTAGTCGGTGACGCCGTTGACCAGCATCCGGAAGCGCCGTTCGCTTTCGACGACCGCTTCGTGCGCGCGGCGCTTGTCGGTCATGTCGCGCACGATCTTGCCGAAGCCGAGCACGTTGCCGTGGTCGTCTCTCAGCACCGTGATCACCACATTGGCCCAGAACCGCGAGCCGTTCTTGCGCACCCGCCAGCCCTCGGATTCGACCCGGCCGTTGCGGCGGGCGACGTCGAGCGCGGCGGCCGCGCTGCCCTGGCGGCGGTCTTCTTCGGTGTGGAAAATCTCGAACGACTGGCCGATTACTTCAGTGGCCTTGAAACCGTGGATGCTTTCGCCGCCCACGTTCCAGGTCCTCACGGTGCCGTCCGGCGCGAGCCCGATCACCGCGTAGTCGCTGACCGAGCTGACCCAGCGCCGGCACCAGTCGTCGGGAATGGTTGGACCGCCTTGTTCGTTGCCGCGCATGAGTTTGTCCCTGGCTTTATCGTGTACCGGTGCGTTGCTCGCAGCACGTCGCCACAGTACATCGCTTATTCGGAGAAGCCGTCAGCAGAAAATGTGCCCGCCCCCGTTGAAGGCCTGGCGTGGCGCGGATGTCGTTTTTCGTGAATCTGATTGAAAGCATGTTTCCTAATATTTCCGCCACGCGGCCCGTTCGAGTTTCGCAGGTATTGCACTAACGGCGGCTAATTTTATTCAACAAACGTTTGCCGGTTTGCAATCGCCGCGCATTTCGCCGGACGCATAAAAGCGTATTAATACTTACAAAAACCTTCCTGACAATTTCGCCATTTTCGTGCCATGCAGGCGTTGGTCCTACCGATCTAGCATACGGGCAGAATTACACATTCCTCCTTTCCCGCACTCCTCTCCGGCCCGTTTCAATGTGGATCGTCAACGTAGCGCTTAAGCGGCCATACACGTTCATCGTGATGGCGATTCTGATCGTACTGGCGACGCCCTTCGTGCTGTTCACCACGCCCGTCGACGTGCTGCCCGAAATCAATATTCCGGTGGTCAGCATTATCTGGACGTACACCGGTCTGTCGGCCGAAGACATGGCCAACCGGATGACCTCGGTCAACGAGCGCAGTCTGACCACCACGGTCAACGACATCGAGCACATCGAGTCGCAGTCGTTGCCCGGCATCGCGATCCTGAAGGTGTTTCTGCAGCCCAATGCGAATATCCAGACCGCGATCGCGCAGACCGTCGCGGTCGAGCAGGCGCAGCTCAAGCAGATGCCGCCGGGCGCGACCGCGCCATTGGTGATCAGTTACTCGGCTTCCAGTATTCCGGTGATCCAGCTCGGCCTGTCGAGTCCGAAGCTCTCCGAGCAGGATCTGAACGACACCGCGCTGAACTTCCTGCGTCCGCAACTGGTGACGATTCCGGGCGCGGCCGTGCCGTATCCGTACGGCGGCAAGTCGCGGCTGATCTCGGTCGACCTCGACACCCGCGCGCTGCTCGCCAAAGGGCTGACGCCGACCGACGTGGTCAACGCGTTCAACGCGCAGAACCTGATTCTGCCGACCGGCACCGCGAAGATCGGCCCGAAGGAATACACGGTCAACATGAACGGTTCGCCGGAGACCATCGAAGGGCTCAACGATATTCCGGTGCGCACCGTCAACGGCGCGACCACTTATCTGCGCGAAGTCGCGCACGTGCGCGACGGCTACTCGCCGCAGACCAATATCGTGCGGCAGAACGGCCATCGCGGCGTGCTGATGTCGGTTCTGAAAAACGGCAATGCGTCGACGCTGTCGATCGTCGATACGCTGAAGGGTTTGTTGCCGGGCGCGCGCGCCGCGCTGCCGCCCGATCTGCAGATCACCGCGCTGTTCGATCAGTCGGTGTTCGTGAAGGCGGCGGTGCAGGGCGTGGTGCGTGAGGCGCTGGTCGCCGCCGCGCTCACCGCCGCGATGATCCTGCTGTTTCTCGGCAACTGGCGCAGCACCTGCATCATCGCGATCTCGATCCCGCTGTCGATTCTCGCGTCGCTGCTCGCGCTGCACGCGCTCGGCCAGACCATCAACATCATGACGCTCGGCGGTCTCGCGCTGGCGGTCGGCATTCTTGTTGACGACGCCACCGTGACGATCGAAAACATCGAACGGCACCTGCATTTAGGCACTAATCTGCACGACGCGATTCTCGACGGCGCCGGCGAAATCGCGGTGCCGGCACTGGTGTCGACGCTGTGTATCTGTATCGTGTTCGTGCCGATGTTCTTCCTGACCGGCGTCGCGCGCTATCTGTTCGTGCCGCTCGCGGAGGCGGTGGTGTTCGCGATGCTCGCGTCGTACGTCCTGTCGCGTACGCTGGTGCCGACGCTCGCGATGCTGCTGATGGGCCACGCGCACAAGCCGAAGGAGGGTGCGAAGCCGAATCTGTTCATGCGGCTCTATCACCGTTTCGACGCCGGCTTCGAGCGGATGCGCGCGGGCTACATCATGATCCTGAGCAGCCTGCTGGTGCGCCGCAAGCTGTTCGGCAGCCTGTTCCTCGCGTTCTGCGTGCTGTCGATGGGCCTCGCGTTCGCGCTCGGCGAGGACTTTTTCCCGAACGTCGACGCGGGCGATATCCGTTTGCATATGCGCGCGCCGACCGGCACGCGGATCGAGGAAACCGCGCGCCTCGCCGACGAAGTCGAGCAGGTGATTCGCGAAGTGGTGCCCGCCAAAGATCTCGGCACGATCCTCGACAACCTCGGGCTGCCGTATAGCGGCATCAACCTGTCGTACAGCAACTCGGGCACGATGGGCACGCTCGACGGCGAAATCCAGATCGCGCTGAACGAAGGCCACCAGCCGTCGCAGGTCTATATGGACAAGCTGCGCACGATCCTGCCGCAGCGCTTCCCGGGCGTCGAGTTCTTCTTCCAGCCGGCCGACATCGTCACGCAGATTCTCAACTTCGGGCTGCCCGCCGCGGTCGACGTGCAGATTTCCGGCGCCAATCAGCAGGGCAATTTCGACGTCGCCCGCAAGCTGCTCAAAGAGGTCCGGCTGATTCCCGGCACCGTCGATACCCACATCCAGCAGAAGCTCGACGAACCGGTGCTCGATCTGCATATGGACCGCACGCGTTTGCAGCAGCTGAAGCTGAGCGCGAACGACGTCGCGCAGAACGTGCTGGTGTCGCTGTCCGGCAGCTCGCAGACGTCGCCGGGCTTCTGGATCAACAACCGCAATGGTGTCGAGTACAAGGTGCAGGTGCAGACGCCGCAGTACCAGGTCGCGTCGATCGACGATCTGCTGCGCACGCCGGTGTCGAGTTCGTCGAGCGGGCCGTCGCAGCTGCTCGGCAACCTCGTGCGGATCGCGCCGAAAAGCCAGTTCGCGGAGGTGTCGCACTACAACATCCGGCCGGTGATCGATCTGTACGTGAGCGTCGAGAAGCGCGATCTGGGCAGCGTCGCGCGTGAGGTCGACAAGCTCGTCGATCAGGCGCGCGCATCGCTGCCGCGCGGCAGCACGATCACCGTGCGCGGCCAGGTGCAGACGATGCGCAGCTCGTACATCGGCCTCGGGCTCGGCGTCGCGATGGCGATCGTGCTGGTGTATCTGCTGATCGTCGTGAACTTCCAGTCGTGGATCGATCCGCTGATCATCGTCAGCGCGTTGCCGGCCGCGCTCGCCGGCATCGTGTGGATGCTGTTTCTGACCGGCACGCACCTGAGCGTGCCCGCGCTGACCGGCGCGATCATGACGATGGGCGTCGCGACCGCCAATAGTATTCTGATGGTCGCGTTCGCGCGGCAACGGCTCTCCGCCGGCGCGCCGGCGCTGACCGCCGCGCTCGAAGCGGGCGCGAGCCGGATCCGGCCGGTGCTGATGACCGCGTTCGCGATGATCATCGGCATGATCCCGATGGCGCTCGGGCTCGGCGAAGGCGCCGAGCAGAATGCGCCGCTCGGCCGCGCGGTGATCGGCGGCCTGCTGTTCGCGACGGTGTCCACGCTGTTTTTCGTGCCGGTCGTGTTCGCCGGCATTCATTCGTGGCTCGCGCGGCGTCGCAACGGCGATGGCGGCCCGCACAAAAGTTAAACGATGGTTGATTGAGATGACAGAAAAAACTCATGCATCGCTGGCGATCCCCGCGCGGGAAACCGAGGAAGGCGAGCACCTGCTGCCGCCGCGCCACCGCGAATGGAAGCGCGCGAAGATCGCAGTCCTGATCGTGCTGATCCTGCTGGCGCTCGGCGCGCTGCGCACGGTGATCGCGAACGTGATGCAAAGCCGCGAGGTCGCGGCGAGCACGCAGCAGAACGCGCAGCAATACGTGCACATCGTGCTGCCGACGCAGACCGACAGCGGCGGCAGCTCGCTGCTGCCGGGCACGTTGCGCGGCTATGTCGAGTCGCCGATCTATGCGCGCTCGACCGGCTATCTGCTGCACTGGTACGCCGATATCGGCGCGCGCGTGAAGCAGGGTCAACTGCTCGCCGAACTCGACACGCCCGAAATCGACCAGGAACTTGCGCAGGCGCTGGCGCAGCGGCAGCAGACCAGTTCGAGCCTCGCGCTCGCGAAAAGCTCGCTGGAGCGCTGGCAGCAGTTGCGCCAACGCGATGCGGTATCGCAACAGGAACTCGACGAACGCCAGAGCACGTACACGCAGGACGTCGCGAATCTGGCCGCCGCCGATGCGAACGTGAAGCGCTTGCAGCAGCTCGAATCGTTCAAGCGGATCGTCGCGCCGTTTACCGGCGTGGTCACGCAGCGCAACGTCGATGTCGGCGATCTGATCGACGCGGGCAGCGGCACCAGCCGTGCGCTGTTCGCGCTCGCGCAGTCGGACCCGCTGCGGGTCTATGTGCAGTTGCCGCAGGCGTACGCGCAGAACGTCGCGGTCGGGCAGAAGGTCGTGGTCACCCAGGCCGAGCTGCCGGGCCAGCAGTTCCACGGCACGATCACCCACATGTCGGGCGCGATCGATGTGCCGACGCGGTCGTTGCAGATCGAGGTGACGCTGCCCAATCCCGACGACCGGTTGCGCCCCGGCGCGTACGTGCAGGTCGCCGTGCCGGCCACCGCGCATGCGCACCTGACCGTGCCGGGCAACGCGCTGCTGTTCCGCGCGGAAGGTCCGCGCCTCGCGGTCGTCGATGCTAGTGGCAAGGTCAATCTGCACAAGGTCGTGATCGCGCAGGACCTTGGACAGACGCTCGAAATCGAAAGCGGGATCGAGCCGACCGACCGGATCATCATCAACCCGAGCGATTCGATCGCCGACGGCGATCACGTGCAGGTGCAGCCGCAAAAGAGCGGCAAGGGGGCGTCGTGAGGTTCGCGCTCACCGCTCTGGCCGGCGTCGCGTTGCTGTCCGCGTGCACGGTCGGCCCCGACTATCAGCGTCCGCAGGCCGAGGTGCCGCCCGAGTGGCACACCGATTCGTTCTGGCGGGTCGCCGCGCCGTCGCATGCGCCGCTCGCGCCGGACTGGTGGAGCGGTTTCGCCGACCCGACACTCGCGTCGCTGGAGACTCAGGCGCTCGCGCAGAACCAGACGCTCGCGGCCGCGAGCGCGCATTACGAGCAGGCGAGGGCGACGCTCGCGAACGTCAGCGCGCAGCGCGTGCCCGAAGTGGACTTCGCCGCGTCGGCGTCGCGCTTCCGGATTTCGCACGACAGGCCGCTGACCAACTACGCGACGCCGACCCAGTCGACGGTGCAGAACAACATCCAGCTCGGGCCGACGATCAGCTACGACACCGATCTGTTCGGCCGGATTCGTCGGCAGGTGGAAGGGGCGCAGGCGTCGGCCGAGCAATCGGCGGACGATCTCGCGAACGCGCGCCTCGTATTGAGCACCGATGTCGCGACCGATTATTTCTCGCTGCGCGAACTCGACGCCGAGATCGACGTGTTGAATCAGTCGGTCAAGCTGCAACAGAAAGCGCTCGACTACGTGAACGCGCAGCACGATCTCGGCGCGGTGTCCGGGCTCGACGTGCTGCAGCAGAAATCGCAACTCGACTCGACCCGCGTGCAGGCGCAGTTGCTGCTCAATCAGCGCGCGCAATACGAGCATGCGATTGCCGCGCTGGTTGGCGTGCCGGCGCCGCAGTTCGCGATCGCGCCGCAGGTGCTCGACATCAAGGCGCCGGCGATTGCACTCGGCGTGCCGAGCGACGTGCTGCAACGCCGGCCCGATGTGGCGTCGGCCGAACGCGCGATGGCCGCCGCGAATGCGCAGATCGGCGTGGCTAAAGCCGCGTTTTTTCCGAGCCTGACTTTGACGCCGGGGATCGGTTGGGAGAGCACGCAGTTCGCCAATCTGCTGAGCGCGCCGACGCTGATGTGGACGCTCGGCGCGACGCTCAGCCAGGCGGTGTTCGACGGCGGGCGGCGCGCGGCCAACGTGAAGTACGCGAGCGCGGGCTACAAGGCGACCGAGGCGAACTACCGGCAGACCGTGCTCGCCGCGTTCCAGCAGGTGCAGGACGGCATTACCGGGCTGTCGGTGCTCGACGGCGCGGCACGGCAGTCGCATGAGGCGGTCGACGATGCGCGGCGCCTGCTGTCGCTCGCGAACGATCGCTATTCGGGCGGCCTCGTCGCATATCTGAACGTGATCGACGCGCAGCAATCGCTGCTGACGAGCGAGCGCCAGGAAGTGCAGATTCATGGCCAGCAGTTGACGTTGTCGGTGGGGTTGGTGAAGGCGCTCGGCGGCGGGTGGACGGGTGGGGATGAGGGCAGTGCCGCGAACGCGCACGATGCGAATGCGGCTCACGTGGCGGCGGATTCGGCAAATGTGGCGAGTGTCGCGCCTGAAGCGAGCGGGGCGCAAACCGCGGCGGCGACCAGCGCCGAGCCCGCGCGGACGCCCGCGCCGGCGCGCTGAATGGAGTCGCCGCGCGAGCGCACGGCGGCCATTGCGGCAGCCTGAGAAAAACGGGGCGTTTCGTATAATGCACAGAAAGGTACGCGCATGAAATTGCTAATCGTTGAAGACGAGCACAAGGTAGTCGACTACTTACGCTCCGGTCTGACAGAGCAGGGCTGGGTCGTCGACGTCGCGCTCGACGGCGAGGAAGGCATGCATCTGGCCACCGAATTCGATTACGACGTGATCGTCCTCGACGTGATGCTGCCCAAGCGCGACGGCTTCAGCGTGCTGAAGGCGCTGCGCATGCGCAAGTCGACGCCGGTCATCATGCTGACCGCGCGCGATCACGTGAACGACCGCGTGCGCGGCCTGCGCGAAGGCGCGGACGACTACCTCACCAAACCGTTTTCGTTTCTCGAACTGGTCGAGCGGCTGCATGCACTCGCGCGCCGCACGCGTTCTCAGGAATCCACACTGATTTCGGTCGGCGATCTGTTCGTCGATCTGATCGGCCGGCGCGCGACCCGCGACGGCGTGCGGCTCGATCTGACCGCGAAGGAATTCCAGTTGCTCAGCGTGCTCGCGCGCCGCCAGGGCGATATTCTGTCGAAGACCGCGATTACCGAACTGGTGTGGGACGTCAATTTCGACAGCCATACCAATGTGGTCGAAACCGCGATCAAACGACTGCGCGCGAAACTCGACGGCCCATTCCCGTCGAAACTGCTGCATACCGTGCGCGGCATGGGCTACGTGCTCGAAGTACGCGAAGAGGCTGAATCGTCATGAACCGTTCGATCGCGCGGCGGCTGGCGTCGATGTTCGCGCTGGTCGCGCTGTTCGTATTCACGCTGGTGGGCACCGGGCTCTTTCTGGTGCTGCGTACGCAGCTCGAACATCACTTGCGCGAGTCGCTCGACGATCGCACGCAGATCGCCCGCATCATCGTCTATCACGCGGTCACGCCGGACAAATGGCGGATGGTGCGCGAAAAGCTCACCGACATGACGCCGCACGACAGCAGCACCGTGTATTCGGTGTCGAGCATGGATCCGGGTTTCAACTTCGGCAGGCCGGTCGAAGGCACGGTCGTCAAGAGCTGGCCCGGCGGTTATACGCGCATCGCGCCGGCCGGCGGCGGCGCGGACATGCTGACTTCGACGGTCACCGTGCGGCCGAACGGCGAGCGTCCGCCGATGCAGTTGCAGGTCGCCGTCAGCTATTCGCCGAATCTGCGCACGATGCGCGTGTTCGGCTCGGCGCTCGCCGCGCTGTCCGCGCTCGGCAGTCTCGCGGTGCTGCTGCTCAGCTATTCGGTCACGCGCCTCGGCCTCGCGCCGCTCACGCGGCTCACGCGCGATGCGTCGGCGGTCAGTCCGAACAATCGCTCGCAGCGGCTGAATACCGCGTCGCTGCCGCACGAACTGAACGATCTGGCGAACTCTTTTAACGGCGCGCTCGAACGGCTCGACGGCGCGTATGGCCGGCTCGAATCGTTCAACGCGGACGTCGCGCACGAACTGCGCACGCCGGTCACGATCCTGATCGGCCAGACCGAGGTCGCGTTGACACGCAACCGCTCGGTCGAGGATCTACGCCACACGCTGCAATCGAATCTCGAGGAATTCGAGCGGATGCGCGCGATCATCAACGACATGCTGTTCCTCGCGCGCGCCGATCAGGGCGAACGCGCGACCGGGCTGATCGACGCGTCGCTCGCGGCGGAAGTCGCGCATACGCTGGAGTTTCTGGAGATTCCGCTCGAAGAGGCACGCGTGCATGCGCAATTGCGCGGCGACGCGTTCGCGCGCGTGAACCGCTCGCTATTCGGCCGCGCGTGCACCAATCTGCTGATGAACGCGATCCAGCATTGCGAGCCGGGCGCGACGATCAGCGTGACGATCGCCCGCGGCGAGGGCGAAATGCGCGACCAGGTGCGGGTGATCGTCGCGAATCCGGGCGCGCCGATCGCGCCGGAAATTCTCGAGCATCTGTTCGACCGCTTCTATCGCGCGGAAGTCTCGCGCACCAATAGCCGCGAGAATCACGGGCTCGGCCTCGCGATCGTGAAGGCGATCGCGGAGATGCATCGCGGCACCGTGTCCGCGGAGAGCGCGAACGGCATCAATACGTTTTCGTTCTCGGTGGCCGCGCCTTTGTCGGCGGGGGCGGGCGACGTGCCGCCGCTGCGTGCGACTGCCAACACGAATGTGGCCGCCGATACCGCCTATTCGGCACTCGCGAAAGGCAAGTCTGCCTGAATTCATCAGGCCGCCGATTTCCTGACCACGGACTTGTTCCGTCGGCGCAATATCGACGCGTTTTAATTTATTAAGCGCATTGAGAATATGGTTCGCGCGAACGTTAAATAAAATAATCCGCCCAGCCGCGCGTGACATTCCGCTCGATATTAAGCGGATGTTCCATCTCATCAGGGTATCAAGCGACACTTAAACAGTATTGGACGCTGCTTCCGCGCTTCGCCTATCCTGAGCCCGCTATTACACGAATAAATCCACGACTGCACCGCGCCGGTCAGGTTCGCGCATTCAGATAAATCTTGATTCCGGTTCACGCCATCGGTGCGTGGAGCCGCGCTCATTTGCATCCGAGCTTAAACCATGCATGAAAGGAGACATCATGCGCCACCTCGATGTTCAAAAGCTTTGCGACGAAGCCCGCTTCGGTAAATTCCATCTGTTGCTGCTGTTCTGGTGCGCGCTGATCATCATCTTCGACGGTTACGATCTCGCGGTCGTCGGCATTGCGCTGCCGTCGATCATGCGCGACATGAGCGTCGCGGCAACCAGCGCCGGCTTCATGGTGAGTTCCGCTTTGCTCGGCATGATGCTCGGCGCGGTTTTTCTCGGCACTATCGCGGACCGCATAGGGCGCGTTCCCGCCATCGTCATCTGTCTGTTGCTGTTCAGCATTTTCACCGCGGTGGCGGGCTTGACCAGCAATCCCGTGACGTTCGGTATTGCGCGCTTTCTCGCGGGCCTCGGAATTGGCGGCGTGATGCCGAACGTGGTGGCGCAGATGACCGAATATTCGCCGCGCAAAATCCGCAGCCTGATGGTCACGCTGATGTTCAGCGGCTATTCGGTGGGCGGCATGCTGGCGGCGCTGGTCGGCAAAGCGATGATCGAACGTTATGGCTGGCAGTCGGTGTTTCTCGCCGCCGGTATTCCCGCGTTGCTGGCGCCGTTCATCTGGAAGCTGATGCCGGAATCGCTGGCTTTCCTCGTGAACAACCAGCGCGACGCGAAGCTGAAACAGATCCTTCCGCAAATCGACCCGGCCTATGTCCCGCAGCAGGGCGACCGCTTCGCGCTTCACGATAGGAGCGCGAAAGCCGGCTCGCCGATCCGGCAACTGTTCGCCGATGGCCGCGGCACCAGCACCGTGATGCTGTGGATCGCGTTTTTCATGTGCCTGTTCATGGTCTACGCGTTGAGTTCGTGGCTGACCAAACTGATGGCAACGGCGGGCTACAGCCTCGGTTCCGCGCTCACGTTTGTGCTCGTGCTGAACTTCGGCGCGATGATCGGCGCAATCGGCGGCGGATGGCTCGCGGACCGCTTCAACATCAAGCACGTGCTGATCGTGATGTACGGACTGGCCGCGGTGTCGATCAGCCTGCTGGGGTTCAAGGTGCCCACCCCGGTGTTGTTCTTCCTCGTTGGTCTCGCCGGCGCGTCGACGATCGGCACGCAAATCGTCACCTACGCGTTCGCCGGCCAGTTCTATCCGAATGCCGCGCGTTCGACGGGTATCGGCTGGGCATCGGGTGTCGGACGAAGCGGTGCGATTCTGGCGCCGATCGTGATTGGCATCCTCGTGAGCCAGTCGCTGCCGCTGCAGCAGAACTTCTTCGCGATTGCGGTTCCGGGCGCGATTGCGATGCTGGCGGTCTGTCTGATCAAGGTGCGCCGTACGCCTTCCGGTAACGCGATCAGCGCGGCGTCGGTAGCCGATCCGGCTTGAGCGGCGGACGTTGAAGGGTTTGGGCCTGGACGAACACCCCGCGGCGGCCGCGCGTGCAAGTGTGAATGCGCGCGCGAAGGCGGCGGGGTGTTCGCCGATACCGCTTATTCGTCGCTCGTGAAGGGCAGGTCGGCCTGAACCGGCAGGCGCGGCTTCAGCGCCTGCTCGCTGGCCGACGTCAACGTGCTGATCCTCACACCCAGCAAGCGCAGCTTGCGATCCAGCTTCACTCTGCGCAAACATTCGGTCGCCGCGCGACGGATTTCGGTTGCGTCGGCGGTCGGTTCGTCGAGCGTCAGATCGCGCGTGACGGTGCGGAAATCGTCGTAACGCAGCTTGATGCCGACCGTGCGCCCCACGTAGCCCTTGCGCACGAGATCGTCGGCGACGCGCACGCACAACCCCGTAAACGCACTCGATAACGCCGGCCGGTCATGGCGCGGATGCAGATCGCGCTCGAAGGTGGTTTCGCGGCTGATCGATTTGGGCTCCGATTCGACCACCACCGGCCGCTCGTCGTGACCTTGCGCGACCTGCATCAGCCACGCCGAATAACTGCGCCCGAAGTTGTCCTGCAACAGTCCCGCGTCGGCGGCGGCGAGATCGCCGACCGTCGCGAGGCCGAGCGCGGTGAGTTTTTCCGCGGCCTTCGGGCCGATCCCGTTGACCTTGCGCACCGGCAGCGGCCAGACCCGCAGCGCGATGTCGGCCGGGGTCAGCAGGGTCAGGCCGTCGGGCTTGTCGAGTTCGGAGCCGATCTTCGCGAGCAGCTTGTTCGGCGCGATGCAGATCGAGCAGGTCAGGCCCGTGGCCTCGTTGACCGCCTGCTTGATGCGGCTGCCGATGTCGGCCGGCTCGCCCGCCACGTCGGTCAGATCGATATAGATTTCGTCGATGCCGCGATCTTCGACGCGCTCGGTGAAGGTTCGGACCGCTGCTTTGAACAGGCGCGAGTAGTGGCGATACGAGTCGAAGTCGGTCGGCAGCAGGATCGCGTCGGGCGCGAGCGCGGCCGCCTTCATCATGCCCATTGCCGAAAACACGCCGAGCGCGCGGGCTTCGTAGGTCGACGTGGTAACGACGCCGCGGCCCGCGTAGTCGCGCAGCTTCGCGAAACGCTTGCTGCCGTCCGCGAGAATCTCCGGCGCGCTGTTGCGGCCGCCGCCGATCACCACCGCGCGGCCGCGCAGCTCCGGATAGCGCAGCAGTTCGACGGACGCGTAGAACGCGTCCATGTCGAGGTGCGCGATGCGGCGGAGTGGGGCGGTCATGACGGGCGGTGTGACGGTTGCGGCGGTGACTGGGTAGCGGTGGTTGACGCTCTCGCGGCGGCAGGCGCTGCGGCGCGTGGTGCGGGCGCGGCGGTGCGCCAAGGCGTAATAGTACCTTGTGGCAAGGGCGCGGGAGTGAGTAACCCGAGGAGCGTTTCGCTGCGGCCGTGGCGTGGTCGCGCAGGCGTGACCGGGCTGCGAAAGTCGGCGGAATGCGGGGGAGGTCGGAAAGGCGGCGAGCGCTGGAGAGCGGAACTGCGCGACACGGTTGCGGCGGCTTCCCGAGCGCCGCAACCGCGCGATAACGCGTTGACTGTCTGATTACTGCTTGATCCCTTCAGCCTGAATATGCAGCGTGGTCTTCATATTGAAGCCATACGACTTGCCCCAGTCGATGCCGAAGTCGTCGCGATTGAACGTCGCGGTCGATTCCGTGCCGCACACTTCGCGCTTGAGCATCGGGTGCTGGATGCACTTGAACGACTCGATCTTCAGATTGACCGGCTTGGTCACGCCATGCATCGTCAGCGTGCCGATCACTTCGACCGGCGTGTCGCCGTCGAAGCGGATCTGCGTGCCCTTGTAGGTCGCGGTCGGGAATTTCCCGGTGTTGAAGAACTGCTCGGACACGAGTTCCTTGTTGAGCTTGTCGTTGCCGATATCGACCGAGTTCAGGTCGATCGTCGCGTCGAGCGTGCCGGTCTTCGCCGCGCGATCGAGCGTCACCGTGCCGCTGCTCTTCTTGAACTTGCCGCGCCACACCGACACGCCGCCCATATGGTCGGTCTCGAAGCTCGGTGCGGTGTGGGACGGGTCGAGCACGTAGGTGTCGGCGGCCATCGCGTTGAACGACAGTGCGGCGGCGAGTGCGCCCGCGGCGAGAACGAAGGTTTTTTTCATTGTCGATATCCAGATATCAGAGGGTGAGACGGTGTTGCTTGCGCGGACGTTACTTCTTTGCCGCGACCAGATGAAATTTGATGACGACTTCGTCGGCGACTACCGACGTGTCTTTCCATTCGCCGGTGCCGACGTCGAACTGCGTGCGTTTGATCGGCAGCGCGCCGTCGAAGGTCTGCGTGGCGCCCTGGCTTGCGATCGTCACCGGCACGACGACGGTCTGCGATTTGCCCTTGATCGTCAGCTTGCCGGTCACCTTGTACTGGTTGCCGCCGGCCGGCGCGATCGCGCTCGACACGAAGGTCGCGGTCGGGAACGCGGCGCTGTCGAACCATTCCTTGCCTTGCGCCTGCTTGTTGTAGTCGTCGGCGCCCAGGTCGTAGCTGGCGGTGTCGATCGACATGTTCGCGGTGCCCGCGGCCGGCTTGGCCGGATCGAAGTTCAGCTGCGCGGAGAACTTTCTGAACTTGCCGTCGACCGGCACGTTCATCTGTTTGGTGGTCGCGATCACGGTGCTTTTCGCGAGGTCGACGTCGGCATGCGCGAGGTTCGCGCCGAGCATTGCGAGTACCGCGACCGAAGCCAATGCCGCGCGCTGGGCGGAGAGATAAAAGGGTGTTTTCATAGTGGTACGCATCCTATCCGAGCCGCGCGGTTGCATTGCTCACCGCGAGGAATTTGATTGCCAACGACTCGTAGCCAATGTGACATTTGTTATTCATTTCAGAAACGGCACCATCCGCGCGAGCAGTCCGTCGCGATCGATGAACTGATGCTTGAGCGCGGCCAGTACATGCATCGCGACCAGTGCAAGCAGCGTGTAATTGAGCAGCACGTGGACCGTGCGCAGCGTGGCCTTCAATGCCTGGTCGGGGCCGATGACGGTCGGCAGCGGCACGATGCCGAGATACACGACCTGAATGCCGGCCGCGGAGCTATAGAAATAGCCGGACAGCGGAATGGCCAGCATCAGCAGATACAGCACGCCGTGCACCGCATGCGCGGCGGCTTTCTGCCATGCGGGCGTCGCGGCATCGAGCGGCGGCGCGCGGTGGGTCGCGCGCCACAGCACGCGCAGCAGCGCGAGCGCGAACACGGTCACGCCGATCCACTTGTGCCACGAGAAGTACTTGAGCTTGGTCGGCGTGAAGCCGGGGATGTCGGTCATGATCCAGCCGAGATAGAAGCCGCAGATTATCAACGCGGCGATCAGCCAGTGCAGTGCGATGGCTGCGCCGTGATAGCGCGCGGAAGCTTGTGTTTGCATCGTGTTGGTCCGTTGCTGGAAAAGGCCGCGTGGGAATGCGGATAGTAGGGATGCCAAATAAAACCGACTAGGCGGGCACGCGGGAACAGATTGTTGTGGCCGTGACGCTAATGCAATTGAAAGGCTTTCGCGCGCGACCTGGCGCTGTGGTAATTTGTGGCCCGAACAACAAGCTCGCGGGTGCCTCGCGCGAGCGCCAACATAACCCATTATCCGGGCCGACGTCGTGAATTCCGTTTTCCTTTCCTGGGGTATTGCCGCCGCCGCGACCGCGGGCGTGATCACGCGGCCGTTCAAATGGCCGGAAGCGGTATGGGCCGTCGCCGGCGCGGTGTTGCTGGTGGTGCTCGGGCTGTTGCCGCTGCCGCTCGCGTTCGAGGCGATCGGCAAGGGCACCGATGTCTATCTGTTCCTGTTCGGCATGATGCTGCTGTCCGAGGTCGGGCGGCGCGAGGGGCTGTTCGACTGGGTCGCGGTGCTGGCGGTCAATCATGCGCGCAGTTCGCCGCGCAAGCTGTTCGTGCTCGTCTATCTGTTCGGCGTGGTGATCACCGCGTTTCTGTCCAACGACGCGACCGCCGTCGTGCTGACGCCGGCCGTGTTCGCGGCCGCGAAGAAGGCGAAGACGCCGCCATTGCCGCTGCTGTTCGTGTGCGCGTTCGTCGCCAACGCGGCGAGCTTCGTGCTGCCGATTTCGAATCCGGCCAACATCGTGCTGTACGGCAATCACACGCCGCCGCTCGGTCACTGGATGGCGCGTTTTGCGCTGCCGTCGCTGCTGTCGATCGTCGCGACGTTCGTGATGCTGCGCTGGACCCAGCGCGACGCGCTGGCCGGCGTCTGCGAAGCGAATCTCGAAGCGGTGAAGCTGTCGGCGAGCGGCAAGGTCGCGCTCGCGGGCATCACGGTGACCGCCGGCGTGCTGCTGACGGTGTCCGCGTACGACATCCAGCTCGGCATGCCGACCGCGATACTGGGCGCGCTGACCGCGCTGGTGGTGTTGCTCAAGGAGCGCAAATCGCCGCTGCCGATGATCCGCGAGATTTCCTGGAACGTGTTGCCGCTGGTCGCCGCGCTGTTCGTGCTGGTCGAAATGCTCGATCACACCGGCGTGATCAACACGCTCGCGGGCGAGTTGCGGCGCGCGACCGAGCGCAACGAAATGGCCGCGGCGGGGTGGGCCGGCGCGATCATCGCGTTCGGCAGCAATCTGATGAACAACCTGCCGGCGGGGCTGATCGCGAGTTCGACCGTGATGCAGGCGCACAGTCCCGAACGCGTGATCGATGCGCTGCTGATCGGCGTCGACCTCGGGCCGAACCTGTCGATCACCGGCTCGCTGGCGACGATTCTATGGCTCAACGCGATTCGCCGCGAAGGCGAGGACGTGAGCTTTCTGAAGTTCCTGAAGGTCGGTGTGCTGGTGATGGTGCCGGCGCTCGTGCTGGCGTTGGGGGTGCGGGTTTTGATGGGGTGAGCGGCGCTGCCCGGTGGCCACCCGTTCGGAGTTCGGACGCCCCGCGCGGCGTCCTCATGTCGATTACAGCGTCATCACACACCCGCACTCAAAGCCGAGCCCGACCGCGTCGTTTCAGCGACCTGACTCAGCCGCGAACCGGCCGAGCGCAACATCGCTTCGAGACGCGCGACGCGTTCGCGTTGCGCGGGCATCAACGATGAAGACATCAGCGCATGCAAGCGCCGCTGCCAGTACGACAGCGGAAAGCGGTCGCGCGGAGAAATCAGGCCGAATACGACTTCGAGGTGGGCAATTTCCTTGTCGATATCTTGGTAACTCATGGGTAGGTTCCGGGAAGGTTGGGGGTGAGCCCGCGCGAATCCTATTCAAAAGCAATCATCGTTCCAAGCTTGGCGAGGGCGGCTGAAGCCAGACTCCGTGGCGGAAAGCGCCGATTCGACCCGCAACTTCGGCACATCGCAGCGCGTAAGAAGCGGCAATGCCTGCAAGCTTTACTTATTCTGGTCCGTTGTGGTGCGCGACTGGAATGCGCGGGCGGCGCGTTCGGGATCGAAGGCGCGGATAGCGCCGGCAGAACGAACGATACGCAGCACGCTTGCGAAATAGAACGGCAAACTCATTTCATTCGATGTCATTCGATGTCACGCGGCGGCGCCCGCGGCCATGACATAACTCGACATGATTGTTCAATTGCACAGCGACGGCGCATGGCCAAGAATTCGCCCTGTCATCGAAACGGATCGCGGCAATTGCAGGCGACGGCGATGACCCCATCGAAGGAGTCAGTCATGAAGAAGTTGCTCGCCACCGTGCTGCTGTGCTGCGCATCCACCGTCACATTCGCGCAGGCCGCGCCGCAAGGGATGACCCCGCAGCGGATGGAGCGCATGGAGCAGCAGTTGCAGACGCGCTTTGCAAACGCGAACACCACGCACGACGGCAAACTCACCCGCGAGCAGGCCGCCACCGGCATGCCGATGCTCGCGCGTCATTTCGACGAAATCGACACGCAGAAACTCGGCTACGTGACGCTGCCGCAGATCGCGGCGTTCATGCAGGAACGCGGGGCAGCGCACTGAGCGGCGCGGGGATCGGCGGGATCGTAGCGGGCGAGGCCGCACGGCGCCGCGCGGTCGCTATCGCGCTGGTAGTCGCGCTCATGAGCGCGCCGCCGCCCGGCACAGTTCCCGCGTTTGCGTTCATACTCGGCGTCGTAGCGCCCGCGCTCGCGACCAACCCAGGAGCCGCCGCATGGAACGTCCTGCCAGGATCATCGTGCTCGACGACGAAGTCGAGCTGCGCAACATGCTGCTGCGCTTTCTGCGCGGCCACGACTTCGACGTGCGCGCGGCCGAGGACAGCAAGCGCCTGTACCGCTATCTGGAGCGCGAGCCGTTCGATCTGCTGATCCTCGATCTGATGATCGGCGACGAAGACGGCCTCGAAATCTGCGCGCAACTGCGCGCGCAGGGCCAAACGCTGCCGATCCTGATGCTGACCGCCAAGGGCGATCCGCTCGATCGCGCGGCCGGCCTCGAAACCGGCGCCGACGATTACCTCGCGAAGCCGTTCCTGCCGCGCGAACTGGTCGCGCGCATCAACGCGCTGCTGCGGCGGCAGAAGATCGCCGCCGGCGAGCCGACCGTCACTTCGCAAAGCGTGCGCTTCGGCGAATTCGCGCTCGATGTCGGCAAGCAGCAGCTGACACGCGCCGGCGAGCTGCTCGAGATTCATTCGGCGCAGATGCTGCTGCTGGTCGCGCTGGCGTCGTCGCCGAATCGCGCGGTGAGCCGCGACAACCTGCTCGCGCGGGCGCGCGGCCGCGACCATGACGCGCTCGATCGCAGCATCGATGTGCAGGTGCTGCGGTTGCGCCAGATCGTCGAAGCCGATCCGTCGAAGCCGCGTTTCATCAAGACCGTATGGGGCGTCGGCTATATGCTCGCCGCCGATGTCGAATCATGACGCGGTCGCCGTGGCGCAGACTGCTGCCGCGTACGCTGCTCGCGCGCAACATCGCGCTGCTGATCGTGCTGGTGATGCTGAGCCAGGTCGCCTCGATCGTGGTGCTGCTGCATTACGTGCAGCGTCCGCGCGTCGAGCGCGCGGCGGCCGTGTTCGCGAGCTACGTGACCACGCTCGATAACCTGCTCGCCGCGACGCCGCCCGCGTCGCGCGCGGCGCTCAGCGCGCGGCTCGATGCGCGCGAAGAGTTGCCGCCCGAAGCGAACGACGCGCCGCCGCACGACCTGTTGCGCGCGTATCGCGGCTATCAGCGCCGCGTGTTTCTCGACAGCCTGCGCGCGCATCTGCCCGCCGACATGCCGGCCCGCTGGCAGACCGAGGGCGCGCAGCGTCTGTGGATCCGCATGCATGCACCGGCCGCCGGCACCGCCGAGTCGACCGGCGCGCCGTACTGGATCGCGCTGCCGATTCCCGCGGACGCGCAGGGCAGCGGTCTGGAGGCCGCGATCTTCCTGTCGCTCGGGCTCGGCGTGCTCGCGGCGCTGGCCGGCTACGCGATCCAGCTGCATCTGAACGAACCGCTGCGCGAGCTGACCGGCGCCGCGCGCCGCGTGAGCGCCGGCGACATGCCCGAACCGCTGCCGACCGACGGCCCCGCCGAAATCGCCGCGGTCGGCGCCGCTTTCAATCAGATGACGCACGCGTTACGCGAAGCCGAGGCGACCCGCGCGCTGATGCTCGCCGGCATTTCGCACGACATCCGCACGCCGTTGACCAAGCTGCGGCTGTCGATGGCGATGGCGTTGCCGGCGGGCGCCGACAGCAGTTTCGTGGTGGCCGCCGAATCGTATCTGGACCACATCGAAACGATCCTGCAGCAGTTCATGGATTACGCCGGCAGCGGCGAGCGCGAGCAGGCGCAGCCCGGCGATCTGAACGCGCTGATCGAACGGCTGGCCGGCGATTTCGCGGGGCTCGGCCACGAGTTCGAGTTGTCGCTGGGCGCGCTGCCGGCGGTGCGGTACCGGCCGATCGGCATGATGCGGCTGCTGATGAACCTGATGCAGAACGCGATCGTCTATGGCGGAGCGGGGCTTGCGGTGCGCACGTGGGCGAGCGGCGGCGCGGTGACGGTCGCGGTCGGCGACCGCGGCAAGGGGCTGACGGCGGCGGAGCTGGAGAAGCTGAAGGCGCCGTTTCAGCGCGGACCCAATGCGCGCGCGCATAGCGGCGGCACGGGGCTAGGTTTATCGATTGTCGAGCGGATCGCGCGGCTGCACGGCGGCGGCCTGCAGTTTCATCCGCGCGACGGCGGCGGGCTCGAAGTGTGGGTCGTGTTGCCGGTCGAAGCGCAGGCGTGACGGCGTGGCCAGCTTCGTCGCAAGCCGCGGTTCACCCGGCACGCCGCTCACTCCCGGTCGAGCCACGCGTCGAGGCCGACCCGAAACGCGACGCCCGCGATCACCGGCACCGTCATCATCAGGATGATGCCGAAGTTCGGAATCTGGTCGCCGTACATGATCGGGTTGTACAGCACGATGCCCGCGACGATCACGAACACGATCACGCCGATGAGGACCATCAGCAGATTGCGCGCGGTCAGGGACAGCGTCTTGCGCTTGTCCGGCGGGTTATGCGCGCCGGGGGCTTGGTCGGGTTGGGCAGGCATGATGGTTCTCGTGGCGAAAATGCGGGATCGGAACGGCGGCCGCGCTGCGCCGCGCCCGCATCATACCCGCACGCGGCGGGCCCGGGCAGATCGGGCAACGCCGTCGCGGGTTTCGATCCCTAACATCAATATATGCCGCCTTGCCGTCGAATTCACGCGTCGGAATCGGCGGGCGCCGGCTGTTCCGCGGTGTCCGGCGTTGCCAGCGTCGCCACGGCGCCCGCCGGCGCCTGCAACGCGGCGAGCTGCTCGGTCAACTCCAGTGCGTCGAGAATCGCGCTCATCAAACCGGCGCGCCGCCATTGCAGCCATTTGATGTAGCAGGTTTGCGACGGCGGGAACGTAGTCGGCAGCCGGTGCCATTTCTCGTTGCGCGTGAGCACCCACAGGATCGCATTGAGAATCTCGCGCGGCGGTCGCGCCGGCCGTCCAAAACGCTTGTTCGGCGGCGGCTGGAACAGGTGACTGACGCGTGCCCACGCGTCATCGGAAAGAGGAAGGTCTAGCATGCCGCCCAACGTTTCACTAAGGGGTACATCACGATCTTACGGTTTGGGGGGGGGCTACTAATTCCGGAATTGAGCGTGGTTTGGGCGGTTTAACGGCGGATTGCCGCGTGGCGGATGCTGTTAGCGTCGACGTTTCATCGTTTGTCCCCGGCGCCGGAATCGATGGACTGCCGCGCTGCCGGGGACATGTTTCATTTCAGGTTGCGAAGCCGGCCGCGGTGCGGCGTGCGATCGACGGCAACAGCAGCACGCCGATCAGACCGATCACCACGCTCACCTGCACGTAGTAGATCGGCGCGAGATTGCTGCCGGTCGCGTGCACGAGCCACGTATTCACGAACGGCGCGAGGCCGCCGAAAATCAGTACCGCCAGGTTGTAGGTGACCGCCGCGCCGGTCGAGCGCACGCTGACCGGGAACACTTCGGTCAGCACGATCGGCGTCGGGCCCCAGAAGAAGCTCATGAAGAACGACACGCCGACCTGCGCCGCGAGCAGCGTGCCGAAGCTCGGCAGCGTGACGAACTGCTTGAACAGCACGTACGACGCGATGCTGTAGCCGACGATCGCCGGCAGCAGCACCGCCTTGCGGCCGTAGCGATCCGACAGATAGCCGGCGAGCGGGCAGAACACGAGGATCACCAGGGTGCCGATGAAGGTGCTCAGGTTCACGTCGGTGGACGACATGCCCAGTTGCTTCTTCGCGAAGATCGGCAGGAAGAACACGAACACATACGCGGACACGGTGCCGACCACCGACATCCCGAGCGTGCCGAGCACCGCGCGCGGATAGTCGCGGAACACGGTACGCAGCGGCGTATTCACGCGCTTGACCTTGCCGCTTTGCACTTCCTGCGTGTAGGCGACGAATTCCGGCGATTCGTCGACGGTCGAGCGGATCAGCCAGCCGACCGGTCCGATCAGGATGCCGAGCAGGAACGGCAGGCGCCAGCCCCACGATTCGAGCGCCTGCGGCGTGAGGTTGACGGTCAGCAGATACGCGACCAGCGCGCCGAGCGAGAACGCCAGCGCCTGCGAGCACATCTGGAAGCTGCCGAAAAAGCCGCGGCGGTTTTCCGGTGCGAACTCGACCAGCATCGTGGTGGCGCCGCTGAATTCGCCGCCCACCGAGAAGCCCTGGATCAATCGCGCGAGCACCATCAGGATCGGCGCGGCGATGCCGATCGCCTCGTGGGTCGGCAGGATGCCGATCATGCCGGTGCCGATCGACATCAGCACGATCGTCAGCGACAGCGCCTTCTTGCGGCCCACGCGGTCGCCGTACAGGCCGAGCAGCACGCCGCCGAGCGGGCGCACCGCGAAGCCGACGCCGAACGTCGCGAGCGTCAGCAGCATCGACGCGAACTCGTTGCCGCTCGGGAAATACAGCTTCGCGATCATCACGGCGAACAGCCCGTAAATCGCGAAGTCGAACCATTCGAATGCATTGCCGAGTACCGAAGCGATGACTACTTTGCGCACCATCGCCGGCGACGGCGTCGGTTTTCCGTTCATAGCTGTTCCCCTCTGATCGATTGCTTTAGATGCGGCCGCGGGTGGCGGCCGCCGATGTTGCCGCTTCAACCGAGCCGTTGCCGGACGATCTCGATGAACACCGCCGCGCCGGTCGGCGCGGTGTCGTCGTCGAAATCGAATTCGGGGTGGTGGCAGGTGAGCCCGTCGTGGCCCAGGAAGAAGTATGAGCCCGGGCGCTGCTGCAGCATGAACGCGAAATCTTCCGAGGCCATCAGCGGCGCGACGTCGACGATCACGTTGTCCGCGCCGAGCACCTGCTCCGCCGCGCGCCGCACCGTGTCGGTTTCGGCGGGCGTGTTCAGTGTGGGCGGCGAGGTCTGCAGATGTTCGAAGCTCACTTCGCAGCCGTACATCGCCGCCGCGCCTTCGCAGATCGCGCGCAGTCGCGCGAGCGTGGTTTCCTGCGCCTTCACCGACAACGTGCGCACCGTGCCTTCGAGCAGCGCGGTGTCGGGAATCACGTTGATCGCGGTGCCGGACAGGAATTTGCAGATGCTGACCACCGCGGTATCGAGCGGATCGATGTTGCGGCTGACGATGCTCTGGATCGACTGCACCAGCGTGGTGCCGACAATCAACGGATCGATCGACTTGTGCGGCATCGCCGCGTGGCTGCCGACGCCCTTGATGTTGATCCGGAACAGGTCGCACGCCGACAGGATCGCGCCGCTGCGCACGCCGATCTTGCCGGCGGGCAACTGGTTGTTGTTATGCAGTGCATAGACTTCGTCGCAGTGAAAGCGCTCGAACAGGCCGTCGTCGATCATCGCCGAGCCGCCGCGCAGCGTTTCCTCGGCCGGTTGAAAGATCAGATGCACGGTGCCGCGAAAATCGCGATTGGCGGCGAGGTGTTTGGCGACGCCGAGCAGGATCGCGGTATGGCCGTCGTGGCCGCAGCCGTGGAACACGTTGTCGTGAGTCGAGCGGTGCGCGGGCGTGCCTTTTTCGCTCATCGGCAGCGCGTCCATGTCCGCGCGCAGACCGAGCGACGGACCGTCGCCGCGCGTGCCGCGAATCGTGCCGACCACGCCGGTGCCGCCGATCCCGGTCTGCACGTCGATTGCCCAGTCGGCCAGCAGCTTCGCGACCAGACCCGCGGTGCGATGCTCGTGAAATCCGAGTTCCGGATGCTGGTGGATGTCCCTGCGCCACGCGCGCATCTGTTCGCCCAGAGCTTTCAAATCGCTGTCCATCTGCATACCGCCAATCCTCCTGGTGATGAATGGGTGCGGCGCTCGCTGCGTGACAGCCGGCGCCGGGTCGAGTCGAAGAATAATTCATTAGTTGCAGTTTTCAACTAATGCTTTTCCCTAGTAATCGAACAATGCGCAGGGTCTGGGCTATCATCCTCGATCAGATGCCGGCGCGGCCGCGTGAGCGTGGCGATGGCCGCGCAAGCGCGCCGGTGCGTGAGGCGGGCAATTAAGTAAAGTCTTCAGACAGGACGCGAACAGATGCGAGCAGGGACGCCAGTGGGGGAGCAAAAAAACAACGCCAAGCGCCGCGTCGGCAGGAAGGCGGCGACCGCGCTGCCGGAGGTTGGGCAGGAAGCGGCGCGGGACCACGCGCAAGCGCTTGTTGCGGAGACGGCCGGCGATGCGCCGGTGAGCAGTTCCATCGAGTGGAATTACTTTCTGACCTTCAAGCTCGATCTGCTCAAGAACGAGATGATCAGTCGTGCGAATGCTTCATACCGCGCCGCGGTCGGGCTCGATGTGCGGTCGCTGCGGGTGCTGCGGGTGATCTGCCACGCGGAGGGGATTACCGCGACCGAGTTGAAGGAACAGACGCTGATCGAAAAGACGCTGCTCTCGAAGCTGGTCGCCGACCTGATCGAACGCAAGCTGGTGCGGCGCTCGATCCATCCCGACGATGCGCGCCATTTCCAGCTTTGGTCCACCGCGGCCGGCAAGCGGCTACGTACGACCGCCGATCAGTTCGGCCAGTCGCTGGAAACGGAAATGCTGTCGATGCTGTCGGCCGACGAGCGCAGCGAGTTGAACCGGATCGTCGACAAGCTGGTCGACGTGTTTCGGCGTAGCGGCAAGGAGTAGCGCGCGGGCGGCGTGTGTTTCCGCCGGCGCTGAAAAGAGGCTCGAAAAGCGGCGCTGAATTTCAGCGCCGCTTTTTTTACACCCGCAGTCCGCGGCTTTTCAGCCGGTAAACCAGCTGCGGCCGCGTAATCCCCAGCGTGCGCGCGGCCGCCGACAGATTGCCCTGCGCGCGTTGCACCGCGCTTTTTAGCAGCGCGGTTTCGATATCGTCGAGCGAGGTCGGATCGATCTCGCCGCTCGCGCCCATCAGCAGATCGTTGACCTTTCTGACCACCCGTTCCACTTCGCCGCCGCCGCCCGCCTGCTGATCGAGCAGCGAGCCCGATGGCGTCAGCGAGCCGTTGCTGCCGAGGCCGAACATCTGCGCGTCGATCGTTTCGCCGCTGGTGAACAGATGGCCGATATCGATCGCGCCGCCGTCCGGCGCGAGAATCACGCCGCGTTCGACGAGGTTTTCCATCTCGCGGATATTGCCGGGCCAGCCGTAGTTGAGCAGCGCATCGAGCGCGCGGCCGGTGAAGCCGGTCACGTCGCGCGCATGGCGTTCGCGGTACTTGTGCAGCATGTGATTGAGCAGCACCGGCAAATCCTCGCGCCGCTCGCGCAGCGACGGCACCCGGATCGGAAATACGTTCAGACGGAAATACAGGTCCTCGCGAAAGCGTCCCGCGCGAATTTCGTCCTTCAGATCGAGGTTGGTCGCCGCGATCACCCGCACGTCGACGCGGCGCGTCTGCGTATCGCCGACCCGTTCGATCTCGCCTTCCTGCAAAGCGCGCAGCAGCTTGCCTTGCGCGGTCAGACTGAGAATGCCGATCTCATCCAGAAACAGCGTGCCGCCGTTCGCGCGTTCGAAGCGGCCGGGACGGCTCTGCGTCGCATCGGTGAAGCCGCCGCGCTCGACGCCGAACAGTTCCGACTCGACCAGCGCCTCCGGAATCGCCGCGCAGTTAACCGCGACGAACGGGCCGTCGCTGCGCGCGCTGATCCGGTGCAGCGTGCGCGCGCACACTTCCTTGCCGACGCCGCTTTCGCCGAGAAAGAGCACGGTCGCGCGGGTCGTCGCGACGCGCCGGATCATATGGCAGACCGCGTTGAAGCCGGGCGACGCGCCGACCATGTTGTCGTCGCCGAACGCGGTCGGGGTGGGCGGGCGGCTGTCGCCGAGCAGCGCGGTGCTTGCTTCGTTCGCGTCCTGTTGCGGCGCGCGCTTGAGTTCACTGTTCGTCGCGCGCTTGCCGGCATGCTTCGCCGCCTGGCCGCTGTCGCGCCGCGACGCGGCCACCGAAAGCCCGTGCGTAAACGACTGCGCCTGCATGAAGCGCAGATCGTCGGCGGCTTCGTCGCCCCATTCCTCGACCGGCTTGCCGACGATCCGGCATTGCGACTGCCCGAGCGCGCGGCACTCCACTTCGCGATAGACGATCGGCCGCCCCATGAATACGCTCGTATAACCGGACGCATAGCCGATCTGCGTCCAGCACACCGGCTCCGCGCCGATCCCGTAGATGCGGACGTGTTCCTCGTCTTCCGCGCAGTTCTTCCAGACGAATTCGCCGTAGTAGTGACCTTTTTCGACGTCGAGTTCGAGCCGCACCGGCTCGACCACCGTCATTCCTTCGAGCATGTGCAGTTGCGGGCCGACCGCGAACATTTCGGTGATCGAACTATCGGGGCGCACCTTGCGCGCGAGCTCGGCGTCGCGCGCGCCGGAGTTGTAGCCCATCCGCGTGAGCAGGCCGCGCGCCGCGTCGATGCCGAGACTGTCGATCAGCTCGCGGCGCATCACGCCGACCGAGCCGGTATGCACGAGCAGCATGCGCTGGTCGCCGAGCCAGATGCGGCCGTCGCCGGGCGAGAAATGCAGTCGCGACATCAGGTCCGCGATGTCCGGATAGCGCAGGCTGTCCACGCACGCGCCCTGCGGCGAGACCATCGACATGCGCGGATTTTCGGCGGGCTTGCTTCGGGTGACCATCGGAATTCGTCTCCACCACTTGTCTGATTTTTTGCCGGCCGGTGCCGGGCCGTCAGTATGCAATGTCGCGCGTGCGACTGCATGACCAATCGCGCGCCGGCAGGCTCCGGGTGTTCCCTGATACCGATTTGATCGGCCGCGCGATGCGCGCGGCGGGCCGCTTTCGATCATTTGATCTAGCGCAAACCGGCCCGCGCGCCGCCCCGATTTTGCCTCGCCATTTTTTGCGTGTGGCTTATCCGTTGATTCACAAGGGATTGTGCGCTTGTTGCCGTGCGTCGCGAGACTTTTCGCGCCGCATTGGCATAGCGGTTGCATTAATAGGCGCGCAGCAGCGATTTTCGATCAAAGCATGCAGTGAAAACAGAAGCAGGCGCCGCGCGTTTCCCGACGCGCCTGGCGACCCCGCAAAAACACCAAGGAGACGGCGATGTCCTCGCATTCACCCCACGCCGAACCGGCGCCGCGCAGTTTCGATGTGACGCGCCGCTATGTGCGCGTGCGCGAACGCCGCGACGACGGCTTCGTCGAGTTCGATTTTTCGATCGGCGATCCGGGCCTGAGCGTCGAGCTCGTGATGAGCGCGCCGGATTACGCGTCCTTTTGCGCGACTCATCAGGTGCTGCAACTGAGCGACGACGAAGCGGCGGCGCTCGATCTCGAACAGCTGAAGTGGCGCTACGGCCAGCCGGGCGTCAGCGAATAAGCGGCACCGAAGGGCGCGAGCCCCGTAGAACAAACGAAGGAAACGAAGGAGATACCCCATGCAGATCGACATCAAGACCTCTTCGGTCCAGCAGATCCGTCAGACCTTCTCGCATGTCGCGAGACGGCTCGGCGCGGACAAGCCGGCGTCGCGCTATCAGGAAGCGACGCTGGAGCTGCAGCCCGAAGACAACTTCCATTACCGGCCGCTGTGGCAACCGGAATTCGCGCTGTACGACAAGGGCCGCACGGCGATCCGGATGAACGACTGGTACGCGTTCAAGGATCCGCGCCAGTACTACTACGGCGCGTACACGATCACCCGCGCGCGTCAGCAGGACGCGATGGAAAAGAACCTCGAGTTCGTCACGCGGCGGCGCCTGCTGGCCGATCTGCCGGACGACGCGAAAGCGCGCATCGCCGCGTTGATGGTGCCGCTGCGCCACGTCGAATGGGCGGCCAATACGAATAACTGCTTCGTGACCGGCTATGGCTGGGGTACCGCGATTACTCAGGCGACGATGTTTCATTCGATGGACCGGCTCGGCATCGCGCAGTACCTGTCGCGGCTCGGGCTGCTGCTGGACGGCAATTCGGGCAGCTCGCTGGTCGACGGCAAAGCGCAGTGGCTCGATGAGCCGATGTGGCAGGGGCTGCGCCGCGTGGTCGAGGACACGATGGTCGTGAAGGACTGGTTCGAGACCTACGTCGCGCAGAACGTCGTGCTCGACGGGCTGCTGTATCCGCTCGTATATCGCCATATCGATCAGCGGCTGTCGAAGGAATACGGCGCGGCCCTCGGCATGGTGAACGAGTTCGCGAGCAGCTGGTTCGACGAAACGAGCCGCTGGGTCGATGCGACTTTGAAGACCGCGGCGGCGGAGTCGGCGGAGAACGCGGCGTTGCTCGCGCAATGGATCGCGAAGTGGCGCGCGCGGGTGCTCGACGCATTGCGGCCGCTCGCGGTGGAGGCGCTCGGCGCGCAGGACGGCGATGCCGCGTTGCAGGAAACGGCCGCGAGTTTCGCTGCGCGGGTGCAGAAGCAGGGCGTTTCGATTGAGACGGTGCAGCCGCAAATGCAGCCGCAAGCGCAGCCGCAAAACCAGGAGACCAATCATGGCTGATTCCGTATTCATCGCATTCCAGACCAACGACGATTCGCGTCCGATCATCGAGGCAATCGAGGCCGACAACCCGCACGCGGTCGTCAATGCGTTTCCGGCGATGGTGAAGATCGACGCGGTCGGCCGGCTGGTGATCCGGCGCGAGTCGATCGAGGAGCGCATCGGCCGCGATTTCGACCTGCGCGAACTGCAACTGAATCTGATCTCGCTCGGCGGCAACATCGACGAGACCGACGACGAATTCATTCTGGAATGGAAGGCCTGAGCGGCCCCCGACGAGGAACCAAAAAATGAGCACCCCGAACGCAACGCCGAAAAAACTCAGCATCAAGGAAAACTACGCGATGCTGACTCGCGGTCTCGGCTGGGAGACCACCTATCAGCCGATGGACGAAGTGTTCCCGTACGACCGCTTCGAAGGGATCAAGGTCCACGACTGGGATAAATGGGAAGACCCGTTCCGTCTGACGATGGACGCTTACTGGAAGTACCAGGGCGAAAAGGAACGCAAGCTGTACGCGATCATCGACGCGTTCCAGCAGAACAACGGCCAGTTCAACGTGACCGACCCGCGCTATATCAACGCGCTGAAGCTGTTCTTGACCGGCGTGAGCCCGCTCGAATACGCGGCGCATCGCGGCTTCGCGCTGGCCGGGCGCAACTTCCGCGGCGCCGGCGCGCGCATCGCGTGCCAGATGCAGGCGATCGACGAACTGCGCCACGCGCAGACCCAGGTTCACACAATCAGCCACTACAACAAGTTCTTCAACGGCTTTCACGACTTCAAGCACATGCACGACCGGGTCTGGTATCTGTCGGTGCCGAAGTCGTATTTCGAGGACGCGATGAGCGCCGGCCCGTTCGAGTTCGTGACCGCGATCTCGTTCTCGTTCGAATACGTGCTGACCAATCTGCTGTTCATGCCGTTCATGTCGGGCGCCGCGTTCAACGGCGACATGGCGACGGTCACGTTCGGTTTTTCCGCGCAGTCCGACGAATCGCGTCATATGACGCTCGGCCTCGAAGTGGTCAAGTTCCTGCTCGAACAGGATCCGGGCAACGTGCCGATCATCCAGAAGTGGATCGACAAATGGTTCTGGCGCGGCTACCGGCTGTTGACGCTGGTCGCGATGATGATGGACTACATGCTGCCGAAGCGGATCATGTCGTGGCAGGAAGCGTGGGAAACCTACTTCGAGAAGAACGGCGGCGCGCTGTTCCATGACCTGGAGCGCTACGGCATCAGGATGCCGAAGTATCACGAAGTCGCATCGAAAGAGAAAGACCGCATTTCGCACGAGGCGTGGGGCATTTTCTACAACTACACGCACGCGGCCGCGATGCACACGTGGATCCCGTCCGACGACGAAATGAACTGGCTCGCCGAAAAATATCCGGCCACGTTCGACCGGCTGTACCGCCCGCGTTTCGAGTACTGGCGCGAGCAGCAGAAAGAGGGCAAGCGCTTCTACAACAACACGCTGCCGATGCTGTGCCAGATCTGCCAGATTCCGATGGCTTTCACCGAACCGGACGACCCGACCAAAACCTGCTACCGCGAAAGCGATTATCTCGGCAACAAATTCCATTTCTGCTCGGACGGCTGCAAGGACATCTTCGACAACGAGCCGGAGAAATACGTGCAGGCGTGGTTGCCGGTGCATCAGATCTACCAGGGCAACTGCTTCGAGAAAGATGCGGACCCGAGCGCGGCGGATTTCAACCCGCTCGCCGAAGTGCTGCGCTACTACCACATCAACGTCGGTGAAGACGGCCACGAGTTCGAGGATTCGCCGGACCGCAAGAACTGGCTGCGCTGGACCGGCAAGCCGAGCCACGGCGGCGAGGGCACTACCGAGGCAATCGCGGAGCAGGCGGCGCAGCAGGCAGCGCAAACGCAGGCCGCGACCACGCCGCCTACCACGCCACCCGCCACGCCCGCCGCTCAGCCCGCGTGAGCGTCACGCCCGCGCCGACCCAATACAGAAGGAGACACGACATGTCAGTTATCGCGCTGAAAGACGGCTACACAGGTGAAATGAAGGACCGCGAAGAAAATTTTCACGGCAACCGGCTGCTGTTCGTCGGCTGGGAAGATCACCTGATGTTCTGCGCGCCGCATTGCATTCCGGTACCGCCGTCGATGACGTTCGCGACCTTCGCGAACGACGTGCTGCCGGGCATTTACGCCGCGCATCCGGACTGGAACAAGGTCAAGCTCGACGAGATCGAATGGTTCAGTTCGAACCAGCGTTTCACGCCGGCGTTCGAACGCACGCTCGGCGAAAACGGCCTCGGCCACAAAGCGGTGCTGCGTTTTCGCACGCCGGGGCTGACCGGCATTGGCGGCTCGTGCAGCTAGGCCCGGCTTGAAGTAATGACGAAACAGAAACGGAAATAGAAACGGAATTGGAAACGGAACTAGAAACGGAGACGCTGACATGAGTTATCAGCTGACCATCGAGCCGCTCGGTCACAGCATCGAGATCGGCGACGATCAGACCATTCTCGACGCCTGCCTGCGCGCCGGCGTGTGGCTGCCGCACGCGTGCTGCCACGGGCTGTGCGCGACCTGCAAGGTGCAGGTGGTCGACGGCGAAATCGAGCACGGCAATGCGTCGCCGTTCGCGCTGATGGATTTCGAGCGCGACGAACGCAAGTGCCTCGCGTGCTGCGCGACCGCGCAATCCGATCTGACGATCGAAGCCGATATCGACGAAGACCCGGACGCGCGTCACTATCCGGTGCAGGACTTCACCGGCCGCGTGAAGGACAGCGTCGACCTGACGCCGACGATCAAGGGCATCTTCGTCGAACTGGACGGCGCGGGCATCGAGTTTCAGGCGGGCCAGTACGTGAACGTGCGGATTCCCGGCGAGGACATGCCGCGCGCGTTTTCGCTGGCCGGCAAGCCCGGTTCGGCGACGCTGATCGAGTTGAACGTGCGGCGCGTGCCCGGCGGCAAGGGCACCGGCTATCTGCACGAAGCGCTGAAGCCGGGCGACGCGCTGCGTTTTACCGGCCCGTTCGGGCGCTTCTTCGTGCGGGCGTCGGACCCGCAACCGGTGATCCTGATTGCCGGCGGTTCGGGTCTGTCGAGTCCGCGTTCGATGCTGCTCGATCTGCTCGAACAGGGCGACACGCGGCCGATCACGCTGGTGTACGGCGCGCGCGATCGCGCGGAACTGTACTACCACGACGAGTTTCTCGAACTGGAGCAACGCCACGCGAATTTCGCCTATGTGCCGGCGCTGTCGAACGAAGCCGAGGGGAGTACTTGGGACGGCTTTCGCGGCTTCGTTCACGACGCGGCGAAAGCGCATTTCGGCTGCGATTTTCGCGGCCACAAAGCGTATTTGTGCGGACCGCCGGTGATGATCGAAGCGTCGATTCGCGCATTGATGCAGGGCCAACTGTTCGAACGCGATATCTACACGGAGAAGTTTTTGAGCAACGCCGACGGCGCCGACGCGCTCGCGAAAAGCCCGTTATTCAGGTCGATCTAAGCGGCGCAATTCGCGCCGGCCGGCGGCACCTTCAACCGTCATGATCCGGCATACCCGTACGGTATGAAATCAGTCTGAATCGGTGTTGGACGGTGCCGCGGCTTCACCGCAAAATTCGTACAGCATTACCTATAACAAGCAGATAAATCGAAAAAGCAAGGAGATGGAGATGAAGACACTACTCACCCGTTGCGCGCTCGCCTGCGCGGTCGCGCTGACGGGATCCGCTCTCGCGGCAGGCAATAGTACAAACAGCACCAGCACGAACGCCGCGCACAACGCGACGGCAAACCAAGGCAAACGTCCGAACATTCTGCTGATCGTCGCCGACGACCTCGGCTATTCGGATATCGGCGCATTCGGCGGCGAAGTTCAAACGCCGAATCTCGACAAACTCGCGCACGAAGGCGTGCGGATGGCCGACTTCTACGCATCGCCGTTCTGTTCGCCGACCCGCGCGATGCTGATGTCGGGTGTCGACAATCACCGCGTCGGGCTCGGTGGAATGGCCGAACTGCTGACGCCGGCGCAGCGCAGCGCGGCCGGCTATGAAGGGTATATGACGCATAGCGTGGTGACCTTTCCGCAACTGCTGCGCGACGCCGGTTACCACACCTACATGGTCGGCAAATGGCACCTCGGCTTGACCGAGGAATACGGCCCCGCGTCGCGCGGTTTCGAACAGTCGTTTGCGATGGTGCAGGGCGGCGCGAGCCATTTCGGCCAGGTCGGCATCATCACCAACGACGCGGACAAGACGCCGAAAGCGATGTATCGCGAGAACGGCAAGCTGATCGATCTGCCGGAAGGTTTCTATTCGACGATCGGCTATACCGACAAGATGCTGTCGTATATCGACAGTCATAAGGACGACGGCAAGCCGTTCTTCGCGTACGTCGCGTACACCGCGCCGCACTGGCCGCTGCAGGCACCGGACGAAGCTATCAAGAAGTACGAAGGAAAATACGACGCCGGCTACGACGCGATCCGCGCGCAGCGTCTCGCGAAAATGAAGGCGATGGGCCTCGTGCCGAAGGATATGGAGGCCTACACCGGCGACGAAGTGTGGCCGCAATGGAACAGCCTGTCGCTGGTGCAAAAGCAGATCGAGTCGAAGCGGATGGCGGTCTATGCGGCGATGATCGATGTGATGGACACGCAGATCGGCCGCCTTGTCGATCATCTGAAGGAAACCGGCCAGTACGACAACACGCTGATCTTCTTCATGTCGGATAACGGCGCGGACGGCAACAGCATTCTCGACGAAGCCGCGAATCGCGAGTGGATCAAGCGTCACGCGGACAACAGCATCGCCAATACCGGCCGCGCGGGTTCGTTCGTCGAATACGGGCCGGGCTGGGCGCAGGTCAGCATGACGCCGTTGCGGCTCTACAAGGCGTTCGCGTATGAAGGCGGGATCGCGGTGCCGAACATCATCGTGTTGCCGCACGGCGCGCACGACGGCCAGATCAGCCGGGTGCCCGCGCACGTGACCGACGTCGCGCCGACCATCCTGCAACTGGCCGGCGTCGCGCAACCGGGCGGCGAGTACAACGGCCGGCCGGTGTTCCGGATGCAGGGCACGTCGATGCTCGATTTCCTCAGCGGTCAGCGCAAAACCGTGCATAAGGGGGAGTTCACCGAGGGCTGGGAGCTGAACGGCCGTCGCGCGATGCGCAAGGGCGACTGGAAGATCTCGTACGCGAACAAGCCGTGGGGCACCGGCGAGTGGCAGCTGTTCCATGTCAGCGCCGACCGGTCCGAACTGCATGATGTCGCGAAGCGTTATCCGGCCAAGATGAAGGAACTGCTCGCCGACTACAACGCGTATCAGACGGAGAACGGCGTGCAGGACATCCCGCATCTCGGCGAGCGTCCGGGCTACAGCAACGCTACGCATTACTACGAAGATGAACTCGAAACCAACCGGTAAGCGGCGGCGCGCTCGCGCGCCGGGTGCTATGGCGGCGGTGGCGCGGGTGTCGAGTTTGATGCCTGCGCTGCTGCTGGCGGCGTGGCTGCCGGCTTCGGCCGGCGCCGCTGACGCGGGGACCGCGACAGCGGTTCCTGTTGCGGCCAATACGGCGGCGACGGCCACCGCATCCGCCACCGCCGCAGAAGACCCCACCGCCGGCCCCCGCCTATGCACCGCGTACAACGGCGTGCCCGCCGGCTTCGGCCCCGCGCGCAACGGCGCCGCGAATCGCGCGGGCCTGATCCGCATTCCGGCGGGCCGTTTCCAGATGGGCTCGAACGACGGCTATCCGGAAGAGCGCAACGTGCGCAGCGTGCGGCTCGACAGCTTCCTGATCGACCGGCACGAAGTGACCAATGCGCAATTCGCGCGCTTCGTGAAGGCGACCGGCTACGTGACCGATGCCGAACGCGCGCGCGATCCCGCGCAATTCCCGGGCGTGCCGAAGGAGCAACTGGTGGCGGGCTCAGTCGTGTTCGTGTGGCCGAAGGGCACCGAGCAGTTCGACGACGCGTATCGTTGGTGGAAATTCCAGCCGGGCGCGAACTGGCGTCATCCGTTCGGTCCCGGCAGTTCGATCGCCGGCAAGGACAACCATCCGGTCGTGCAGGTCAGCTACGCCGACGCGCAGGCGTACGCGAAGTGGCTCGGCCGCGATCTGCCGAGCGAGGCCGAGTACGAATACGCGGCGCGCGGAGGCCTCGACGGCGACACCTATCCGTGGGGCAATACGCCGGGCGGGCAGGGCCGCTATATGGCGAACACGTGGCAGGGCGATTTTCCGGCGCGCAATCTGGTGCGCGACGGCTACAAGGGCACCGCGCCGGTCGGCTGCTTTCCGGCCAACGGCTACGGGATGTTCGATCCGGTCGGCAACGTCTGGCAGTGGACCCGGGACGCGTATCAGGACCGCCATCCGAAGGACGAGGCGGAGAACCCGCTGGTGGTGACCGTATCGCAACCGGTCGACACGCTCGAGCGTCCGGCGCGCGTGATCAAGGGCGGCTCGTTCCTGTGCGCGCCGAACTTCTGCGTGCGCTACCGGCCGTCGTCGCGGCAGCCGCAGGACCCGACGCTCGGCACCGTTCACATCGGTTTCCGAACCGTGCTGCGTGAACCATGAAAACGCGCCGGCTGACCCTGCGTCTGTTAAGCAGACCTACGAAGCCGCTTCGAGGCGGTCGAGCCATTGCGCGAGTTCGCGGCGCAACTGGCCAAGATCGAGCGGCTTGCCCAGCAGCCGGGCACCAGGAATCGTCTCGCCGATCTCCGCGCTGCGACCGTAGCCCGACACCAGCAGCACGCGTATCGACGGCTGCTCGCGGCGCACGGCGCGGGCGAGTTCGGCACCGGACATGCCGGGCAGCGTCAGGTCGGTAAGCAGTACGTCGTAATGCTGCGCGGCCGCGAGCGGCAGCGCTTCCTCGGCGCTGCCGGCCGCGTCGCACACGAGGCCGAGCGCGCCGAGCAGTTCGGCGAGCGCCTCGCGCGATTCGGTATCGTCTTCGACCAGCAGCACGCGCGCGGTTTCGCGCGGCGCCGGCTCGCTGCGCTGCGCGGGCGCGGCCGCTGCCGTCGCCGGTTCCCGCGTGCCGTCGTAAGCGGCGGGCGGCACGCACGCGGCGATGCGCGCGTCGCGCACCCCGGCGGCCGGGGCCGCATGCGCGGGGCTCGCGCGCAGCACGTTGCGCACCAGCCGCGCGAGATCGTCGCGCCGGTACGGTTTCGACAGCAGCGTAATGCCCGCGTCGAGCTTGCCGTGGTGCACGATTTCGTCGCGCGTATAGCCGGACGTGAACAGCGTCGGCACCGGCGGCGTGCGTACGGCCGCGCGCTGCGCGAGCTCGACGCTTTTGAGCTTGCCGGGCATCACCACGTCGGTGAACAGCAGATCGATCGGCACGTCGCTGTCGATGAATTCGAGCGCCGCGTCGCCGTTCGACGCGGTCAGCACCTTGTAGCCGAGTTGCGCGAGCATTTCGACCGCGGTCAGCCGCACGTCGGCGTCGTCCTCGACCACGAGGATCGTTTCGCCGCCGCCGACCGAGGTCGCCGGGCCGTCGACCGGCTCCGGCGTCTCCGCTTCGCGGCAGCGCGGAAAAAACAGCGACACCGTGGTGCCGTGGCCCACTTCGCTTTCGATCGCGACATAGCCGCCGCTCTGGCGCGCGAAGCCGAACACCATCGACAGACCGAGCCCGGTGCCGTGGCCGTCCGGCTTGGTCGTGAAGAACGGCTCGAACACGTGTTGCAGGATCTCGGGTGGCATCCCCGAACCGGTATCGGCGACCGAGAACTCCACGTATTCGCCCGGCGACAGTTCCGGCTTGTCGTGGCAGAACGCGGCGTCGAGCCGGCGGTTGGTCGCGCGCACCGTCAGCACGCCGTCGGCGCGCATCGCGTCGCGCGCGTTGATGGCGAGATTGAGCAGCGCGTTTTCGAGCTGATTGCGGTCGACCTGCACGTTCCACAGATCGTCGCTGACCACCGTATCGATGCGCACCGTCTCGCCCAGCGAGCGGTGCAGCATCTCGCTCATCCCGTTCAACAGGCGGCGCGGATTGAGCACGGTCGGCGACAGCGGCTGGCGCCGCGCGAACGCGAGCAGATGCGCGGCGAGCCTGGCGCCGCGCTTGACCGCTTCGGTCGCGGCCGCCAGACGCCGCCGCGTGACCGGCTGGTCGCCGGCGTCGGCGGCCAGCATCTGCAGATTGCCGTTGATCACCTGCAGCACGTTGTTGAAGTCGTGCGCGACGCCGCCGGTCAAACTGCCGATCGCTTCCATCTTCTGCGCCTGACGCAACTGTTCCTCGGCGAGCGCGCGCGCCGCGATCGAATCGGCGACCCGTTGTTCGAGCGTTTCGGTCAACTGAACAAGCGACTGTTCGGCGATCTTGCGCTCGTGAATATCGATCAGCACGCCGGGAAAACGGGTCGGCCGGCCCTGGGCGTCGAATTCGCAGCGGCCGTTCGCCTGCACCCACACGTAGCCGCCGCTCGGGCGGCGAATCCGGTACTCGGCGCGAAACGGCTCGCCGGTGCGGATCGCCTCGGCGGTCAGCTGGTCGTTGAGCGCCTGGTCGTCGGGATGAATCATCGAGGTGGCGGCGCCGCGCGACACGCCTTTCGTGGTTTCTTCGAGCGGGAACGAAAAGGTGCGCGCGAAGCGTTCGTCGCCGCTGACCTTGCCGCTATGCACGTCGAGCACCCAGGTGCCGAGCACCGCGCCGGTGTTCAGCGCGAGCTGCAAACGCTCGTTGGTTTCGTGCAGTTCCGTTTCGGCGCGCTGGCGGCTGCGCTCGGTGAGCACGCGGCCGGTGGTCTCGATGACCATCGCGATCACGCCGGCCGGCGCGCCGCCGTCGCCGGCGACGGGACTGTAGTACAGATCCATCCACACTTCTTCGGGCTTGCCGTCGCGCAGCAGCACGAGTTCCTTGTCGCGATACGACAGCGTGCCGCCCGCGAGGCAGGTCGTCATCACGTTGCGATTGAACTCGGCGACTTCGGGCCAGCCGCCTTCGACGGGACAGCCGAGCAGGTAAGGGTGGCGGCCGCCGGCGAACACCGCGTACGCGTCGTTGTAGATCATGTAGCCGGGCACGTCCCACAACAGCACGAGCGGGACCGGCGACGCGAGCATCATCTGCACCGTCGAAGTCAGACTGCGTTGCCAGTGTCCGATCTCGCCGAGGCTGGTCGCGCGCCAGTCGAACTCGCTGATGCGGCGGGCCATCTCGCCGCGCCAGCCGGCGCAACCGTAATCTTGTGCCGGAAAGGGCATGCTGCGCTCCAGAAGAGATCGCGTCGAAACGTGGTGATTCAGGGCTCGGCTCGTCCGGCTTCGGCCACTCGCGGCGGCAGGTGAAGCACGCGAAGCCGGCGGGTATCGCGAGCCGAAGCGGGCTTGCAGGGTTGCGCGCGGCGCGGCTGCAAGCTGCCCGAGGGGTTGCGTTTATTGTAGGCCACGACGTTCGATCGTTGACCCGCGTGGCGGTGTTATTGGTTTTTTGCCGGCGTCACGGCGACGCGAAAGAGCGCGTGTCGTGCGCGGCACCTCGATGCGCGCGCAACTTTTACCGCGATGGATGCCCGCGGATCGGTGCGAGCGGAAAGAAGCGCCTGTTCCAGCCGGTCAGGCGCGCGGCATGCTTGCCGCGAGCGGCGTGATGCGCGCCGGCGTCGAACCGCCGGCGCGCACCTCGCCGATCGCCGCGAACTCAGTTCGACAGCGACAGATACTGCGACTGCAACGGCACCGGCGGGAACGGTTGCAAGCCGGTCTGTTTGCTGAAGCTGTAGCGCACATACACCGCCGCGAGCCACTCGCGATATTGATAAGCATTACCTAGCGATGCGGTTGCCCCGAACGCGAGCTGCGGCGCGAGCTGGTATTCGCCGGTTGCGCTGAGCGAGTACGACACGCCGGTCTTGCTCTGGCCCGGGTAGACCTGATCGGCCTGCACGCCGCTGACGTTTTGCGTGGCCAGCACCGCGTTGCTTTGCCGGGTCGGATCGGTCGGGAAGTAGTTCGACGGATCCTCGCGGTAATGCTGGACCCCGATCGAGCCTTTCACGTCATACGTAAACAGGCCCGCGCGGCCCGACCATTCGACCGGCAGATTCAGGATCACGTACTGCTGCGGGCTGAAGTAGCCGCCCTGGCCGTACGTGAAATACGACAGGTTGCGGTTGTAGCCCATCAGCGTGGTGTTCACGCCGATCGTCAGCGTCTGGTCGGCGTCCTTCAGCAGGCGCGTATAGACGCCGCCGCCGCCCTTGATCGCGTTGTTGCTCTGCACGTTGGTGCCCATGTAATGCTGGTACGACGCATTCACATACAGGCCGCTGGTGCCGTCGTCCCACGTCAGCGCGGCGCGTGCGCCGTTCGACGTGACGCCGCCCCATTCGAGGCCGGCGCCCGCATCGCGCGCGCCCGCGTAGGACAGCAAACTATCGGTCACCGCGCGGCGCGCGACCGCGAGCGAGTACGAGACCTTGTCGGTGATCGCGCCGTCGTATTGCGCGCCGCCGACGATGTTCTGTTCGCGAAAGCCGATCGGCGTCACGCCGATATCGCCGCTGATGCTGCGGCTCTCGTAGCCGACCGACAGCCCCACGCCGCTCGCGGTCTGGCTGCCGTAGTTGTTGGTGTTGGCGACCGCCGCATGCGACGACTCCGGCGTCGAGATGCCCGCGCCGAAGCGCGCGAGCGTCGACGTGCTGCTCGACGCGGTGCCGGCATCGAGCGTGACCGGCGTCGCGGTCACCACCACGTGACCGTTGCCCGCCTTGATGCGCCCCTGGATCGGCGCCTCGATATCGGTCACCGACGACAGCCCATCCTCGCCCGCGCGATTGCGGAACACCAGCCCGCCTGACACCGTGCTCGACTGCTCGCGATTGACCTGCGCGAGTTCTTCGGCGACGCCGAGCGTCTGTGCGTTCGCGACGTTGGCCGGACGGCGGTTCTGCGCGTCGCTGCCCGGTGGGTAGTACGGCTGCGCGTAGCCGGTCGGCGGCTGCGGAATGTAGGGCTGCTGCGCGTAGTAGCCCTGGTTCGGATACGGCTGCTGCTGCGGATACGGTTGATACGGCTGTTGCGGATAAGCCTGCTGTTGCGGATACGGTTGATACGGCTGTTGCGGATAAGCCTGCTGTTGCGGATACGGCTGCTGTTGCTGTTGCGCATAGACCGGTGCGGCGCGGCTCGTTTTCGTGCTGCTTTTCTTCGCGGTGCTGGCGCGGTTCGTCGTCGAGCGGGTCGCGCCGTACGGCAGCGGCGCGCTCGAGCCCGCGTTGGCCTGCGCGTCGCGCGAGGCCGGCGACATCGGCCACGGCGTGGCCGCATAACCGTCCTGCGCGCCGTAGGGCGCCGGTTGCCCGTACGCCGGCTGCCCGTATGCCTGTTGCTGCTGCGGATAAGCCTGCTGCGGATACGCCGGTTGCTGCGCATACGGCTGCTGTTGCGGATACGCCTGCTGCTGCTGCACCGGCAACGATTGCGCCTGCGACGACTGCATCTGCGCCGGCCCCTGACCCGGATACGGCTGCAACGGCGCGCCCGACTGGCTCGACCCGTAGCTCTCCTGACCATAGCCGCTCGTCCCGGCATCGGAGCGCGGCGCGTTATACGGAGCGGCGACGGGCGCCGGATTCGGATACGCCTGCGGGGGCGCCGTATAAGGCGCGACATAGGGTGCGACGTACGGCGCGGGCGGGGTAGGCGGCGGATAGTTCGGCACGGTCTGCGTCGGCGTGGAGGACTGCGAATTCAGGAACGGAAG
Organism: Burkholderia sp. SRS-W-2-2016; assembly: GCF_001931485.1. GTDB lineage: Bacteria > Pseudomonadota > Gammaproteobacteria > Burkholderiales > Burkholderiaceae > Paraburkholderia. The sequence continues at coordinate 59,845 of NZ_MSDV01000057.1, forward strand.
CGCGGAGCGCGTGGCGGTGTCGGCGCTGCCCGGAGTGGCGATCGCCGTCTTGCCTTCGAAGGGATTGGTGCCGGGCAGCGGCGTCGCGCCGATCTGGCGCATCGCCGTTTCCCAGCCGCGCGGCACATTGGCGGCCGCGCCGTTGCGCGGCGCGTTCGGCTGCACCGGCGTATTGGCCGCGATCAGCGAGCGTTGCAGATAGGTCGACGCGAGCGACAGCTTGCCCTGCGCGCGATACATGCGGCCCACGGTCGCCAGCACGCCCGGATCGTCCGGCGCCTGCTGGAGCGCCTGCTGCGCGAGCGTTTCGGCATAACCGAACTGTCTGGTCGCGGCCGCCGCGGAAATCCCGGCCTGCACGAGGTTCAGATCGTCGGGGCGGCGCTGCAATGCGACCCGGTAGCTCGCGAGCGCGTTGCGGTCGTCGCCGGCGCTCGAATACATGCGGCCGAGCGCGGCTTGCAGGTCGGGGTTGTCGGGCATCGCCGCGAGCCACGGCGCGATCACTTCGTACGCGCTGGCGAGATCGCCGCGCTGGCGCACCAGATCGGCCTGGCGCACCACGATGCCGAGATTCAGGTTGGCGAAATCGGTGCGCTGCTGCGGCGTCAGCTGCATCGCCTGCAGGCGCCGCATCACCATGCCGAGTTCGTCCTGCTGACCGGTCGCCGACAGAATCCCCGCGTATTGCAGCAGCAGGTCGGTGTTGCCCGGCGCCGCGCTCATCGCGCTGCGCACGAGGCCGAGCGCGCGGGTCGGGTCGCCGGCCTGCTGGTACGCGCCGGCGAGCACGCCGATCAGCTCGGGGCTGGTGCCGGCCACCGGCTCGGCCGCGCGCAGCGTCGCGAGCGCCTGCTGGGTCTGGCCGTTTTTGGCCATCCGGGTAGCCAGTTCGGCCTGGCGATGCACCCACAGCCGATGCTGCAGGGTCGTCATCGAGGTGGTGCGCTGCGCGACCGGAATCCGTTCGAGCTGCGCGAGACCGGTCGCCCAGTCCTGGGTTTCCGCCGACAGCAACGCGCTCGCATACAGCGCGTCGGTCATCTCCGGATGCGCGGCGAGCAGCCCGTCCATCATGCTGCGCGCGTTCGCGACCGCGCCCTGGCGCACGTAGATGCGCGCGAGGTCGAGGCGCAGCCACGGGTCGTCGGGCTTGTTCAGCAGCGCGTCCTCGAACAGGCTGCGCGCGGTGCCGAGATCGCCGCGCGCTTCGGCCGCGCGCGCCTGCGCGGCCTGCGCATCGCCGCGCAAGCGGTCGACGCCGCCGACCTTCGCCTGCTGCGCGGCATTCAGCTGATTGGCGAACTGCAACGCTTCTTCGCCGCGGCCCTGCGCGGCCAGCGCGCCGACGAGGCCGCGGATCGCGTCGGGGTTGTCGGCCTGGCGGCGCAGCGCCATCCGGTACGCCTGTTCGGCGCCGGCCGGGTCGTGGTTCTGCAGCAGCATTTCGCCGAGCAGCACCTGCGCGGTCACGTCGGACGGATTGAGCGCGATCGCGCGTTCGAACAGCGACTTCGCCTTCGCGAACTCGCCGTTGCTGCGCGCGCCGATCGCGTCGCTGGTGTAGGTCCAGTAGGTCGCGCTGTCGAGCGCGGTCTTCCAGCGCGCCGGACTGCCGCTGCGCGACGCGCGCTCCAGGTAGTTGCGCGCCTCCGCGAAGCGCTCCTGCTTCAACGCGGCGATGCCCATCCCGCCGAGCGCGTCGGGATCGTTAGGATTGCTCGCCAGCACCGACGAGAACCTTGCCCGCGCGGTCACCGCGTCGTTGCGGTCGAGTGCCGCGAAGCCTTCGGCGACCACCCGGCCGCGCGCGTCGACCGCGGCGTTTTCCTGCGCGCGCGAACGCGCCGCGCTGTCCTGCTGCACCATCGAATCGAAGCGCGCCTTCACGGCCGCGTCGTCGCCGGCGCTTTGCAGATATGCCTCGTAGAGCGGCGCATCGGACGGCCGCGCGTCGAGCCACAGCAGCGCCTGGCGCCAGCTCTTTTTCGCGGCCGCGCCGCTCGTGCTGTCGCCCGCGAGTTTCTGCAGACGCGCGATGCCGTCGCGCCGCGTGACGTCGCGATAGGTCAGATGCTGCGCGTACGCGAGCGCGTAGCGCGGATCGTTGGGGTTCTCGCGCGCCAGCTGTTCGAGGCCGCGGCGCGCTTCGTCCCAGCCCTGCGGGGTCGCCGACAGCGCCTGGAAGTACTCCAGCTGCAATTCCGGGGTGGCCGGCTTGCCGGCCAGCGCGCGCTGATACTGCTGCACCGCGCTCGCGCTCTGGCCGCTTTGCGCGAGCCGCCGCGCGTCGTTGATGGTCTGATCGCGCGGGCTGGTCTGGCCGAGCCGGCGGCCCAGTTCGTCGAGCCGCGGATAGTTCGGCGCGGCCTCTTTCAACTGCGCGAAATACTGCTGCGCGCCGGCGCCGTCCTTGCGGTCGGCCAGCACCATGCCCATCCCGAACAGCGCGTCGGGCTGCTTCGGATCGATGCCGAGCACCTTGCGCCATGCCTGCTCGGCGAGGTCGCCGCGCTGATGCGACTGCCAGTACTTGCCCTGATCGATCAGGACTGCGAGCGGATCCCTGGCCGCCTGCGCGAGCGCATCGGGCGCGGCCGCGGCGATCGCGCACAGCGCGCCGGCCGACAGTGCCACGCGCAACGACAGCGCGAGTGCGTTCAATCGCATGCATTCCTCCAGGCGGGCACGAGACGGCCGGCTTCATCGAAGCGGTAGCGGCCGTCGATAAACCCCGTGCCGAACAGTCCCAGCACACGATCGTAATAAACCGGGTCGCGGCCCGGCACCTCGACGTCGAGCGCGGCGAGCCGGCTGCGCGCAAGACCGAGGCTGTGCTCGTCGCCGAGCGCCTTGAAGTAAGGGGCGAGCGCGCCCCAGTAGCTGAGCGGGCCTTCGCCGCTCGACGCGCCGGTGGTCGACGACACCTTCTCGGGCGGGAAGCCGTTCTGCGCGACCTTCGTGCGCATCCCGCCGAGCGCGCCGAGCCACGATTTCGCGAGCGGATCGGCGGGGGCGGTCAGGCCGGCCCACAGATAGACGCGGATCGCGTCGTAGCTGCCGACGTCGCCGTTCTTCGGATCGACCACGAACTGGCCGCTCTGCCACGCCGCCCAGTCGGGCGCGAAGCCTTGCGGCGACACGGTGCGCACGAACTGGTAGGTGGTGTCGGCGAGCTTGCCCCACGGCCCGTCCGGCGCGTCGTGCGCGAGGGCGCGGAGCAGCGGCAGCGGCAGATAGCTCGGATTCAGGCGCGTGACGGTGCCGTTGCGAAAGCCCTGCGGGCCGGGCAGCAGCATCGGCCCGAGCCCCGGCAGCGTGACGACTTCGTCGGCGGCGATGCGCGCGGCGAGGCTGCGGCCGAGTTGCGTATAGGCCGGGTTGTGCCACAGGCGGCCGGCTTCGAGCAGATCGTAAGCGATCCACAGATCGGAGTCCGACGCCGAATTCGGGTCGAGCACGCCGAACGAGCCGTCCGGTTTCTTGCCCCATTGCCACGCGGGCAGCCGCATTTTTTGCGCGTCGAACTGGTTGCCGGCCAGGTTCGAGCGGGTCCACGCGAGCAGTTTGTCGAAGCTCGCGCGGTCGTTCGCGACCAGCGCGAAAAACATTGCGTACGACTGACCTTCCGAGGTGCTTTGCTGGGTCGGCGTCGAGAAATCGATCACCCGGCCGTCGGCCTGCATGAAGCGCGCGATGAAGCTGCGATACGCGCTCCAGTCGCCGCAGCCGGCGCCGGGCGCCGCCTGCGCGCTGTTCGCGGCGCCTGCGCCGAGGGCCGCCGCCGCGAGGCCGAGCGCGAACGCGAGGCGGGTCTTTCTGTTGATCCGAAACCGCATACGAGTCATATCCGTTCTATCAGTCTTTGGTCCGTCATTCCTTCAGGCGACGCGCGGCGAGCGCGCGCAGCGTCCGGTAGCACAGGCCCGCGATCAGCAGCGCGGCGAGCACGCCGCCGAACAGCAGCAGCAGCGGGTGCGAGGACAGCGCCCAGCGCAGATATTCCTGCGGCGACAGACGGCCGACAAAGTAAGCCGTGCCATTCGACGTGATGGTCACCTCGCGGCCGTGGACCACCGCCATCGCGCCTTGAATCTTCGGCAGCACGTCGGCGTCGAGCAGCGCGCCGGCCAGATCCGCGTCCGACTGGCCGGCCGCGCTGACCAGCGCGACCGCGCTGCGGCCTTTTTGCAGCGGCGACTCGAAGCCGGTCAGGAGCGCCGCGCCGGTCGAGCTGACCATCGTCAGATCGGCGCGCGCGGGCGAGCGCTCGACCCCGCGTTCGCCATGCCACCAGTCCTGCAGCTTGAACACGAGGTCGGTGAGCTGGAACGTGTGCGCGTCGCCGTTGCTGGAGAACGGCATCGACTTGGCCCAGCGCTGCAGCAGCGGCTGCTTGCCGGGCGCGCCCAGCACGATCAGGTCCTTGTCGGCGTAGCGATCGACGTCGGCCGCGTTGGTGACGGTCACGCCGGTCACCGGATAGCCGGTCGATTCGCCCATCCGGCCCATCGTCAGCAGATACATGCTGTACTCGCCCGGACCGGCGTCGTTCGGCAGCACCACCGCGGTTTCCGACAGGTCGGCCATGCGCGTGAACGGGAAGCCGCTGTTGGCGAACGCGGCGAGGTCGGGCAGCGCCATGTAGTGCGGGAACGAGGACAGGTCGATGGTCGAATTCGGATCGATCGCGCCGACCACGTTCTGCAGCAGCCGGCCCGTGCATTCGCCGGTGTTCGGGATGTCGTAGTAGAAGTGCAGCCGCAGCTGGGTGCGCGGCGTCAGCAGCAGCGGCGGGATGCGGACGTTGCGCTGCGCGTCGGCGGTGCCGTCGGGCATCACGAGGCTGATGTAGCGGCTCAGTTCGAGCACCGAGGTCGTGCGCGACGGAATCGGCAGCGCCTGCACGAAGCCGTTGTTGACGCTGACGTTCAGCGACGAGCGGTCGCGCACCGGCCGCACCGTATAGCGGTAGCGCAGGTCGATCGGCGCGCCGCGGCTGTGCCACATGAACAGGTCGGGCGGCACGCGCATGTTGATGCGCACCGCGTCGGCGTCGTAGCCGAACACGGTCAGGTCCTTCGGATCGGCGAGCTCGCCGAAGCGCACCGGGCGGTTGGTCGGCAGCCAGTTCGGCGCGTCGTACGGCACGCGCGGCGTCAGTTCGTTCAACGTAGTAATCGTCGCGCTGGCGCCGGACAGCGTGCTGTGACCGATGCCCAGCGATTTCGCCGCGGTCTTCAGCTCGGCCTCGGTGCGCCCGAGCACCAGCAGCAGCTTGCCGTGCGCGGCCGGTTCGCGCTCGACCACCGCGACGGTCGGGCCGGTGATCTCCGGCAGCGTGACGCCGGCCGGGTGCTGCTCGCTGGTCGCGAACACCACCGCGTTGCCGGTCAACGGCGGGCTGTCGAGTTGCGCGGGAAACAGCGCGCCGCGAAAGCCGGCCAGCGCGCCGAACCACGACGCGACCATGCCGGCGGCCTCCAGCGTGCCGTTGCCCGGCTTCTGCGCGAACACGAACGGCAGTTCGAGGCGGCGCACGTCGCGGCGGTCGAAGAACGGCTTCGGCAGCGCGGCCAGCTCGGGCTTGGCGGCGAGCGACGCATAGGTCAGATCGAGCGAACTGGCGTTGCTGATGGTCGCCCACAGCGCGGAGTTCGACGGGTCCTCGCAGCCGGTCGTGTAATGGCCGATCAGCTGCAGGTTCAGGTGGTTGAAGTCGGTGATGAAGCGCGGGTCGATCGAGATGTCGCGCGCGACCAGCATGCCGGCCTGTTCGTGCGGCACCGGCAGCGTCGCGGCGACCTCGCCGTTGAGCAGCACTTTCAGTTGCGATAGCTGCGGCAGCAGCGCGGGCGAATAGCTGTAGATCAGATGCAGCGTCGCGGCGGTCACCACCTCGTCGTTACGCACCGAGAACGCGATGCCGTTCTGTCCGTCGACGCCGCGCAGCTGCAGCGGATCGAGCGCGCCGAAGTCGGCGAACGTGAGGGTCTGACGACGCCCGCCCGGCACCGGGGTGCCCGGATCGGCGGTGGTCGGCGTGCGCATGCCGAGCGCCTTCACCGACGACGCGGCGAGCGCCGGGGTCGGCGTCGCGAGCGCGCCCTGGGCGATCGCGTTGGCATCGAACTGCACGGCGGGGCTCGGCGGCGGCACGTTGCCGACGCCGGTCGCGGTCTGCGGGGTTTGCGCGGCGGAAGCGGTTGCTGCCGCGCCCGTCGCGGGCTTCGCCGCGGTGCCCGGCGCCGCCGCCGACGCCGCGTTCGCGGCCACCGCCAGCGGCGCGAACGCCGCGAGCGGCGCGGCCAGCGCGGTCTGCAACGCGAGCCAGCAGGCGAGGCCGCGCATCAGCGGCCGCGCGTGGAGCGAGCGCCGCGCGTGCCACGGACGCCGGGCGGCCCGCGCGCCGCGGCCGGCGTCGGCGCTAGCGCCAGCGCCGGCGCCGGACTGCGGCAGTGATTCGTTACGGCTGCGCCCGTGAGCCGGGCGTTCGAGATTGTCGTTCGCGATCCTGTTGCCCATAGATCAGTCTTTGGTTTTTAGCTTCTTGACGTCCGCCGGACGGCTTTTGATCGAACTGCGCAAGTCGTCGTACAGATGCTCGAACAGCCCGCCGATACCGCGCGCGCCGACCTTCAGCACGTGCGACAGACCGCGCAGCGGGGTGTCCTGCTCGCGGCCCTCGGCCCAGCCGGTCCACGCATCGGCGCGCGCGAAGGTGGTCTTGACGAACTCGTACTCCTGCTCGCGGCTCATCGAGCCGAAGCGCAGGCCGACCCGGCCCGGCGCGGTAAAGCTGACGGTGGCCGGGAACGCGAATTCCTCGTCGCCGCGAAACAGCGACACGGCCACGCGCTCGTGCATCGGCACCTCGATGCCGGCGGGCAGCGCGACGCCGACGCCGCCTTCCGAGTAGTCGATGGTTTCGCACGCGAGCGTGCGGCCGGTCGAGAACTTCAGCATCACCGGCATCTTCATCGCGACCCGGTGCACCGCGCGGATCTGCCGGCGCTCGCTGGCGGCGGCCACGCTGGCGCCGAGGATCAGCATGTTGTAGCCGGTCCACGCGAGGTTCAGCACGGTGGTCTCGACGATGCTGCGCACGTGGTAGTTCAGATAGATGTGCACGAGTCCGGCGAGAAAGCCGAGCAGGTTCAGCAGCAGCAGGAACAGATACGGCCGCGAGATCGACCAGTCGAAGTAGTTCTTTTCGATCTGGCCGCCCTTGGCCGTCACGTTGAATTTGCCGAGCTTCGGGTTGATCAGCGCGAGCAGCGTCGGCGCGGTGATGTACGAGGCCAGCACCGATTCGTACACCTCGGCCCAGAACGAATGGCGGAACAGCCGCTGCATCCGCGAGTTGGTGATGCTCGCGTGCATCATGTGCGGCAGCGCGTAGATCGCGATCGTGCTGGCGGCCGCCTCGATCACGTGTGCGCCGAAGAACAGGAACGACAGCGGCGCGGTCAGAAACACCAGTCGCGGCACCCCGTAGAAGAAGTGCATCATCGCGTTCAGATAGCACAGCCGCTGGCCGAGCTTCAGGCCCTTGCCGGTGAGCGGATTGTCGATCCGGAAAATCTGCGTCATCCCGCGGGCCCAGCGGATCCGCTGGCCGATGTGGCCGGACAGGCTTTCGGTCGCGAGGCCGGCGGCCTGCGGAATCGCCAGATACGCGGTGGTGTAGCCGAGCCGGTGCAGCTTCAGCGCGGTGTGCGCATCTTCGGTCACGGTCTCGACCGCGATCCCGCCGATCTCCTCGACCATGCTCCGGCGCAACAGCGCGCACGAGCCGCAGAAGAACGTGGCGTTCCACAGATCGTTGCCGTCCTGCACGAGGCCGTAGAACAGCTCGCCCTCGTTCGGCACCTTGCGGAAGGTGCCCAGATTGCGTTCGAACGGGTCGGCGTTGAAGAAGTGGTGCGGGGTTTGCAGCATCGACAGCAGCTTGTCGCGCAGGAACCAGCCGAGGCCGATCTGCAGGAACGAGCGGGTCGGGATGTGATCGCAGTCGAAGATCGCGATGTACTCGCCGCCGGTGATCTTCAGCGCTTCGTTGATGTTGCCGGCTTTCGCGTGACGGTTGTGAGTCCGAATCGTCCAGTTGACGCCGACTTCCTCGCAGAACGCCTTGAACTCCGGACGGCGGCCGTCGTCGAGCACGTGGATCGACAGTTTATCGGCCGGGTAGTCGAGCGCGAGCGCCGCGTAGATAGTCGGCTTCACGACCGACAGCGGCTCGTTGTAGGTCGGAATGAACACGTCGACGCTCGGCCACGCGTCGCGATCGGCGGGCAGCGGCAGCGGCTTGCGCTTGAGCGGCCACGCGGTCTGGAAGTAGCCGAGCATCAGCACCAGCGTCGAGTAGACCTCGGCGGACACCAGCAGCAGACCCCACGCGGCGTCGAGCGGATGTTCCCAGTAAGTGGTCTCGGTCAGGCGCCAGTACATGTAGCGGCCCGACGCGACCATCGACAGCATGATCATCACCATCGTCGCGTAACGGCCCTGGATGCGCCGGAACAGCAGCGCGAGCACGAAGCAGCAGGTCGCGAAGATCAGCTGCTGCATGAAACCGAGCGGCACCGTGAACACGAAGTACAGCGTGTACAGCGCAAGCAGCGTGACGAGCCCGGTGACGATGCGGCTGTTCCAGAAACGCGCGTCGATGAAGCGCGCGAAGCGCGAGGACTCGCCGCCCTCGGGCTCGCGCGAAGAGGCTGGGCTGCTCATGCGACGTTCCTCGGCGGCACGGCGATCGCGTCGAGCGCCGTGGTGAGCCATGCGCCGCACGCGCGGAAGTCGGCGGCGGCCTGGCTCAGCGGGTCGTAGTGAATCAGCGTGGTTTCGCAGGCGAGCGCTTCGCTGACGCCTTCGTCGAGATGGATCACGCCGGGGAACACCCGGCCGGCCAGCATCTGACGCAGCACCTTCAGCACGTCCTTGGTCAGCTGGCGCGACTGGTCGATCTGGTTGACCACGTAGCCGACGCCGCCGAACTCGGGGCGCGGCGCCGCGTAGCTGTCGATCATCCGCTCCATCTGCGGGATCGCCGCGTACGACGCGGCGTCGGCCAGCACGATGTTCAGCGCGAAGGTCGCGGCGGTCAGCGCGGCGCGCACATAGACCGACGAGCCGGGCGGGGTATCGACGATCACGATGTCGGACGGCTCGAGCCGCAGGTTCTGCAGCACGTGCGCGAGCCACTGCGGATGCTGGTCGAGATAGGCCTCGAAGCGGCGCCGGTCGTCTTCGAGCACCGCGCCGTACGGCAGCACGGTCACGCCGTCGATGCCGTCGAACATCACCGATTGCCACGGGTTGCCGGACAGCGTCGCGCGCGACAGACCGTCGATGCTGTCGAGCGGCACGCCGAAGTGCAGACGCAGCGCGTTCTGCGGGTCGAGGTCGAGCGCGATCACGCGGCGGCCGCTATTGGCCAGCACGGACGCGAGATTGGCGGCGAGGGTGGTCTTGCCGACCCCGCCTTTGGCGGACACCACGGCGATGACTTTCATGAGCGACGCGAACCGTTGGTGAGCCACGGCGCGAAGCCGCCGCGGGAGGTGGGGGCGGCGGGTGCTGCCGGGGTTGCCGGTGTTGGCATGTGGCTGGCGGTGGGCGCGGGGGTGCCGCGCAGGCGCTCGAACACCGATTGCAGCGGCGCGGGTTCGGCGTTGCGCGCTTGCGGTGGCGCGGAAGGGTTCGGCGCGGCGAAGAGTTTGCCGAGGATCGAACCGGGTTGGGTGGGGTGCGGCGCTTGCGCGGATCGTGGAGCTTGCGTGGCGGGCCAGGATTGCGTTGGCTGCGCGGGTTGTGGAGCTTGCGTGGCCTGCCAGGATTGCGAGAGCTGAGCGGTTTGCTGAGCTTGCCCGGCCGGCCACGAGGGCGAGTGAGTGGGCTGCGTCGCGTAAGCCGGGTGCGCTGCATGTGCAGTCGTCAGCGGCGCGGCGGGTGCGGGATGGCTCAGGTCCGCGGGGTAGCTCGGCGTGGGGACGCGTGCCCATGCCGGGGCGCTGGCTGCGGCAGGCGCGGCGGGCGGCACGGACGGGATCGGCGGGATCGGCGCAAACGGCGCCGGACTTGCCGGATGCGGTGCAGCGAAAGCGAAAGCCTGCGCGGCGACTGGCGGGATCGGTGCTGCGGCGAAGCCGGACGTCGCTAGCGGCGGAATCGCCGCGGCGTTGACGGCCGGCACGGCGGCGAACGCAGCCGTGCTCGCGGGGAACAGCGGCGTGGTGTTGGCCGCGGGCGCAAAAGCGGGCGCGGCGGCCGAAGCAGTCGCCGGCGGAATCTGCGCACCGGCCGGCGCAGCGGCGAACGCCGCAGCCGGCGCGGCAACCGCACCGGGAGCAACCGCCGCGCGCTGCGCCGCCTGCTGCGCGAGCGCGGCTTCAGCCGCGGCCGCGCGCGCGGTCGCTTCATCGAGTCCTTCGAGCGTGTTGAAGCGCGACGCGCCGGCCGGCGTGACCGGCTTCTCGGCGACCGGCTGCACCGGCGGAATATCGCGCCGGTGCGAGCGCGTGAACAGCTGCGACTTCGCGCGCGTGACCGACGAAACGTCCTGCGGAGTCGTGTCCTTCTGCGCTGCGGGCGCCGGCGCGGCGCTCGCCGGCTGCGGGCGGCTCTCGCCGGGCTGGCCGATTTCCGGAATCGCCGGCTGGGTCAGATCCAGCGTGACGAGCAACGGCCAACGGGTGCGCGCGCTGCGCGCGTCGTTTTCGCGGCCGATCTCCTGATACGCGTTGGCGTCGCCGCCAAACTGATCGAACAGTTTTTCGATGTCGCTCGATGAACTCATGATGCCGCCGTCTTGTACCTGCTTTGCAGTGCCCCGCTCGGACTCGCCGGGGTGCTATTTATATGAACTGCTATCCCTGATCCAACCTGGCGGTTGCGCGGGCGTCGCTGCCTTGCCGCGCCCGGCACTCCCGCCATCCTTCTTCGTCAGCGTGACCCGCTGCCGCCCGCCGCCCTGTGATGCATCCGCGATGCCGCGCTGCCCGAGCGGCGCCGCGGCCTTGCCCAATTCGCTCGTCTATCGGTCGCTATCGGAAGTTAAGCCGGATGTCGGCCGAGGCGGAATTCGAGCGCGCTGTCGTCGCCGAACCCGCTCGTCTGCACGACCGACAAACCCTGCGCGCCCAACGCGCTCAGCCAGCTCTGATAGACGCCCTCGAGAAACGCCGGCGTCCACGCGAGCGCCGTTTCGCCGAACGCCGGCAGCGGCGCGCAATAGTGCACGATGCGCAGCGACTCGGCTTCGTCCGCGAGTTCGACATAGCCCCAATCCATCGCGCGCCAGTAGTAGTTCAACGCCTGCTGGAGTTCGGCCGTTGACCCGCACGCGGGCAGCGGATGCGCGGCCGCGAAGCGGACCCCGACGCGCTGCATCAACTGGCGCAGTTCGTCACGACCGATCTGCGCTTCGAACTCGCTGGCCAGCGCGCTCAACATGCCGCGCCATTGCGGCGAGATCTGGCGTTCGAGCAGGTAGTCGAGAATGGGGACCATGGTTTCCGGAAATGATGACCGTCCAGTCCGCCGCGGCGGTACGGCAGCCAGTAAGAATTAAAAGTAGCGCGGCGAATTATGACGCGCTTACGTCATTTCTACCGCATTGTCCAGTCTGTCGCTCACACTTCGTAGGAAGTCTACTTAAGACACTAACTTTTAGCCACTTTCGATTGGTCAGGTTATACGTGAGTCGATGTGCGGAAACGACACGGAATTACGTAATTTTTTCTGACTCGCTTGTATTGAAACGGTTTTTCGCTATGCATGGCGGAAACCGCTCGCGTGGCTATAGGTGTATTAACGGACAATCCGGTAGCGCGCCTACTCTTTTATGCGCGATCTAAATAGCGGCGCGCGCCGCATCGATAAAAGCGCGCGTGGCCCGGCAAAACTTGCGGATTCTTACGGAACGTAGGGCGCTGCGCGGGCGCGCCGGCAAGTCCGGTAAACGAGCTTTGTATGTCATGCGTATTAATCGCGTGATTGACCGAGTGGCCGTTTTGTTCACGGCGATCTTCTCCGCTTCTCGCGCGCTTCCGGTATTTGCCGAATAAAAATCTGCGAAGCATGCGAGCGAAGCCGTGCCTGCAATGCGCGGCGTCCCGCCAATACCGTTCGATTCAAACGGATTGGAAATGCGCGCCTGCGGTGCAAGCAGGCGATGGCCGCGCGCGGCCGCAGCCGGGCAATCCCCCATTAACTTTTGTCGGATGTTTGCCGATAACCACTGGCGGAGTAACCGGAACCCAGCCTGATTGCCCTTTATGTCTGCCATCCCCATGCAGCCCCCCGAGCCCGGTTTGCGCGAGCGCTTTCACCAGCGCTCGCTCGAACATCAGCGACCGGTCTCCATCGTGACGATGGCCTTCACGGTGATCGCGTTCCTGTGCATGGTGGCGGCGCGCACTCAGGTCTCCGGGCCGGCCGCGCCGCTCGGCTACCGGCTGCTGTGCGCGCTGGTGCTCGCGCTGCTGGTGCTGGCGCTGCCGCGCGCGCGTTCGCCGCTGAGCTTCGGCGCGCTCGGCGTCGCCTATCTGCTGGTGTTGACCGGCGGCCTGGTGCTCAATGCGAGCGGGGTCGCGCATCCGTTGCTGTGGCTGCTGCCCGCGCTGGTCGTGATCCCGATCTGCGCGGGACCGCTGTGGCTCACACCCGCGCATTTCCTCACCGGCAGCGTGCTGTTCTATGCGTTCGCGATCGGGCTGCTGCTCGGCAATGCGCGCAGCCACGAGGTCGATGCCGCGGTGTGGACGTGGGTCGTCGCGATCGGCGCGCCGGCCTCGGCGGTGTTTCATTTCGGCTTTTACCGGTTTCGCCGCGATCACTTTCTGCTGGAGAGCCAGCTCGCGCAGCTCGCCGCGACCGATCCGCTGACCGGCCTGCAAAACCGCCGCGCGTTCGTCAAGCGCGCGGAGGAACGGCTCGGCGCGCCGGCGCCGCGCGCGAGTCTCAGTGCGATCTTTCTCGACATCGACAACTTCAAGTCGCTGAACGACCGCTTCGGTCATGCGGTCGGCGACCATGCGCTGTTCCGGGTCGCGCAGGTGCTGATGGACGAAGTCGGCGCGGGGCAGTGCGTGAGCCGGATCGGCGGCGAGGAGTTCGCGCTGCTGCTCGATGCCGACCTTGCCGGCGCGCTGCGAATTGCCGAGCGGCTGCGCGCGGGGATCGCCGGCGTCGAACGGCCGGACGGCAATCTGAGCGCGAGCTTCGGGGTCGCCGAGCATCGCCCGGGCGAGAGCTTCATGGTGCTGCTCGATCGTGCGGACGAAGCGCTGCTGCGCGCGAAGCAGTCGGGGCGTAACCGGGTTTGCGCGGAGCGCGCGTTGGCGGTGGATGGGACGCGCGTGGTGCGCGAGGGTGGTTGCGCCGCACACGGTGGGCTGGGTGGTGGAGCGGTTGGGGCTGCTGGGACTGCTGGGACTGCTGGGACTGCTGGGACTGCTGGGACTGCTGGGACTGCTGGGGCTGCTGGGACTGCTGGCGCTGCTGGGACTGCTGGCGCTGCTGGGACTGCTGGCGCTGCTGGGACTGCTGGGACTGCTGGGACTGCTGGGACTGCTGCGGCTGCTGAGGCCGCTGAGGCCGCTGAGGCCGCTGAGGCCGCTGAGGCCGCTGGTGCAGCTAATGCCGCTAATGCCGCAGCGGTTGCTGAAGCCCCCAGTCCCGCTCGCCACATCTGGAACGACTTCACGCTGATTTCGCACTTCCAGCCGCTATACAGCCTGTCGCATCAGAAGCAGGTCGGCTTCGAGGCGCTGTTGCGCGGCGAGCGCGACGACGGCTCGCTGGTGCCGCCGGCGACGCTATTCGCGCCGCAACCGGCCAGCGACGAAGGCGCGCTCGATCGCGCGAGCCACGCGGTGCATCTGGGCAATGCGCGCCACGCGCTGCCCGCCGATGCGTGGCTGTTCCTCAACATCCTGCCGGCCACCTTCATTGCCGACGGCTACGCGGACCGGTTGACGGAGATCGTGCGCGGCGCCGGACTCGAGCCTGAGCGCGTGATCCTGGAGATTCTCGAATCGCACGGCGGCAGCGTCGACGAGATGTCGCGCGCGGCCGGGCTTTATCGGCAGCACGGTTTCCTGATCGCGGTCGACGATTTCGGCGCGGGCCAGTCGAACCTCGACCGCCTGCTGCGGATTCGTCCGGACCTCGTGAAGCTCGACGGCGAACTGATTCGCGCGACGACCCACGGCACGCAGCGGCCGATCCTGCCGAAGCTCGTGTCGCTGCTGCATCAGGCGGGGATGCTGGTGGTGGTCGAGGGCGTCGAGACCGACGCGGAACTGATTCTGGCGGTCGAATCGAATGTGGATTTCGCGCAGGGCTATCTGCTCGGCCGGCCCGCGCGCGCGATCGCGCCGCCGGAGTCGGTGCACCGCCAGATCGACGACGCGTTCGACGTGATCGCGCAAGGCCGCGCGCATCAGCACGCGCTGTTCGAATCGGAACTGGAGCCGTACCGGCTCGAACTGCGGCGCGCGGCCGACGAACTGCGCGCCGGCATCGCGATGGACGCCGCGCTGGCGACGCTCGCGGCCTTCGCGCGCTGCATCAGCTGCTTCATCCTCGATGCGAGCGGCCGGCAGATCGGCCGCGAACTGCAAGGCCCGGCATGGAGCGAGGATGCGGCGTCGTTGCAGCCGGTCGCGAATCCGCGCGACGCGCGCTGGGATCATCGGCCGTATTTCCGCAACGCGGTGCTGCTGCCCGGCGAGGCGGTCACCAGTAATCCTTATCTTTCGCTCGCGAGCGGGCGGCCTTGTATCGCGGTGACGCTGGCCGAGCAGCTCGGCACCGAGCGGTGCGTGATCGGCGTCGAGCTGGACTGGTCGGCGTGCGGGTTGCCGTGGCCGGGGCGGGAGTAGGGAGTGGGGGACGGGTCTAGTACCCGCCCTTGACCGGCGCGGCGCTCGCCGGCGTGTCCTTGAACGACGCGGCCAGATCCGCGGCCGCGCGGCTCAGCAGACCGGTATCGGTGCCGACCGCGACGAAGCTCGCGCCGGCCGCCAGGTACTCGCGCGCCAGAACCGGATCGGGCGCGAGCACGCCCGCCGCTTTGCCCGCTTCGCGCACCGTCGCGATGCCGCTACGAATCGCGTCGCGCACCCGCGCATCGCCCGGTTTGCCGAGCAGACCCATCGACGCGCTCAGATCCGACGGCCCGAAAAACACCGCATCGACGCCGTCCACGCGCGCGATTTCCGCGAGATTGTCGAGACTCTGCACGGTCTCGGCCTGCACGATCACGCACAGTTCAGAGGCCGCGGTAGTCAGATAGTCGGGCACGCGATTCCAGCGCGACGCCCGCGCGAGCGCGCTGCCCACACCGCGAATTCCGTGCGGCGGATAGCGGGTCGCCGCGACCGAGTCGGCCGCTTGCGCGGCGGTGTCGATCATCGGCAGCAGCAGCGTCTGCGCGCCGATATCGAGCAGCTGCTTGATCAGCGCGGCGTCGCTGCGCACCGGCCGCACGACCGGATGCGACGGATACGCGGCCACCGCCTGCAATTGCGCGAGCGTGCTGCGCACGTCGTTCGGCGCGTGCTCGTTGTCGATCAGCAGCCAGTCGAAGCCGGCGGTCGCCAGCAGCTCGGTCACGTAGGCGTCGGCGAGCGCGGCCCACAGGCCGAATTGCGGCTTGCCCTCGGCGAGCGCGCGTTTGAACGGGTTGTGCGGCAGGGACATGTCGAGTCACTCAGATGAAGTTCAAACCGATGCCGCCGAGCGGCCCATAGTCGACGTGGAACGTATCGCCGGCGCGCGCGGGGATCGGGCTGGTGAACGAGCCGCTCAGGATCACGTCGTTCGCGTTCAACATTTCGTCGTACGGAGCAATCTTGTTGGCGAGCCACGCGACGCCGGTGGCCGGATGATTGAGCACCGCCGCCGCCAGTCCGCTTTCCTCGACCGCGCCGTTCTTGTACAGCAGCGCGCCGACCCAGCGCAGATCGACGTCGAGCGGCCGCACCGGCTGGCCGCCGAGCACCACGCCGGCATTCGCGGCGAAATCGGAGATCGTGTCGTAGACCTTGCGCGGCGCGCGGGTGTCGCGATCGAACTGCTCGATGCGCGCATCGATAATTTCCACCGCCGGGGTCACGTAAGCGGTCGCGTCGAGCACGTCGAACAGCGTGACGCCGGGGCCTTTCAGCGGCTTGGCCAGCACGAACGCAAGTTCCACTTCGACGCGCGGCGCGATGAAGCGGTCGGCGCGAATGTCCTGGCCGTTGTCGATGAACATGCTGTCGAGCAGCGGCGCGTAATCGGGTTCGTCGATCTGCGACGAGCGCTGCATCGCGCGCGAGGTCAGGCCGATCTTTCTGCCCTTGATCACGTGGCCTTCGGCGAGCTTCAGCTTGACCCACTCGCGTTGGATCGCATAACCGTCCTGCACGGTCATCTGCGGATACTGCGCGGAAAAATGGCGCAGCTGCGTGCGGGTCTTCTCGGCGTGATCGAGTTGCGCGGCGAGTTCGCGGATGATCTGTTCGTCTAGCATGATTGAGTACTCAGCCTTTCAGGCGTGCATGCAGGTTGTTGTGTTTCCACGTGCCCGCGTCGCTGAACTCGCTGATTTCCATCGACAACGCGAGCCCCTGGCGCTCGAACTCCGCGGCAAAGCGCTGCTTGAGCACCGCGAACAGCGCGTCGCCGGCAGCTTTCTTCACCGCGTCGGAGCGGCCCGCCGCGATCTTGAAGTTCGCGTGCAGAAACGCGGCGTCGGGCCGGCCGTCGGCGATGCAGTACTGTTCGCAGCGCAGCGCGCGCACGCGAATCCCGCCGAGCGGAAACACGCGTTCGCCGTTATCGCGTTGCGCGTCGATGCATTGCGCGAGTTCGCTGCACAGTTCGCCGATCCGTTGGGCGTCCGCGAGATTCGCGCTGTATTCGAGTGTCAGGTGCGGCATCAGAGGTTCTCCGTAATCAGACGGGCAGCGGCGTGACCGGGAAGATCGCATTGATCTGGCCGGTGCCGGAACTGCCGAAATAAGGTGTGACGACTTCGACCTTGCCGTCGTAGCGGTCCCAGCCGAGTGCGCCGAGCAGCATCGCGGTATCGTGCATCCCGCCTTCGCCCCAGCATTTCTCGTTGTAGAGCGGCAGCATTTCGCAGAAGGTTTTCCAGTCGCCGTTTTCCCACATGCGCACGACGCTGCGGTCCATCTGTTCGAGCAGCGGGCTCCACACCTTGTGCATGTATTGCTCGGCGGTGCCGTTGTTCGCGAAGTGATGGCTGAGCGAGCCGCTCGCGAGAATCGCGACGGTGCCGTCGTAGCGTTCCTCGATCGCCTTGCGCACCGCGAGGCCGAAGCGCGCGCTGGTTTCGAGGTCGTGCCACATGCACCAGCCGGCCACCGAAACCGCCTTGAAATGCTGGTCGCTGTTCATATAGCGCATCGGCACCGGCGTGCCGTATTCGAGTTCGAGCGTGGTCTTGCTGTGCGCGCGGCTTTTCACGCCCATTTCGTTCGCGACTTCGGCGATCAGCTCGCCGAGCCCGACGTTGCCGGGGTACGCGTACGGCATGTTGTTGATGAAATGCGGCAGCTCGTTGCTGGTGTACACGCCTTCGAAATGCGGCGCGCAATTGATGTGGTATTCGCTGTTCACGAGCCAGTGCACGTCGAACACGACGATCGTATCGACGCCGAGTTCGCGGCAGCGCCGGCCGATTTCGTGATGGCCGTCGATCGCGGGTTGACGGCAGCCTTTGTGCGGACCGTCGAGTTCCGACAGGTACAACGACGGTACGTGAGTGACTTTTGCTGCTAACGCGAGTTTGCCCATTGCGTGTCTCCTCTGTCGATCCGGCGGCTCGCCGGTTTTACACGCCCCAGCGCGGAATATGATGCGAGCCGAGCGACACGCACACGTTCTTCGGTTCGAGGAACACTTCGTAGCTCCAGGTACCGCCTTCACGCCCGACACCCGACGCCTTCGTGCCGCCGAACGGCTGACGCAGATCGCGCACGTTCTGGCTGTTGACGAAGCACATCCCCGCTTCGACGGCGGCAGCGACACGCAGCGCGCGGCCGGTGTTCTCGGTCCAGATATAGCTGGAGAGGCCGTACGAAATATCGTTGGCCTGACGGATCGCGTCGGCTTCGTCGTCGAACGGAATCAGGCACGCGACCGGTCCGAAGATCTCTTCCTGCGCGATGCGCATCCGGTTGTCGACGTCGACGAACACGGTCGGCGCGACGAAGTTGCCTTTGCGCATCGCGTCGGGCAGATCCGGCAGATCGAGCCCGCCGCACGCGAGCGTCGCGCCTTCCTTCGGCCCCAGTTCGATATAGCTGCGCACTTTCGCGAGATGCCCCTGGCTGATCATCGGGCCGACGATCGTGCTGTCGGCGAGCGGATCGCCGACCGTCAGCCGCTTCGCGCGCTCGATGAAACGCTCGGCAAAACGCGTGTAAATCGAGCGCTGCACGAGGATGCGCGAGCCCGCGGTGCAGCGCTCGCCGTTGTTCGAGAAGATCATGAACACCGCGGCGTCGAGCGCGCGTTCGAAGTCGGCGTCGTCGAAGATCACGAACGGCGATTTGCCGCCCAGTTCCATCGAAAACTTCTTCAGCCCGGCGCTCTGCACGATGCGGTTGCCGGTCGCGGTCGAGCCGGTGAACGACACCGCGTGCACGTCGCGATGCGCGACCAGCGGTTCGCCGGTTTCCTTGCCGTAGCCGTGCACGACGTTCAGCACGCCGGCCGGAATGCCCGCTTCGAGCGCGAGTTGGCCGAGCATCGACGCGGTCAGCGGCGACAGCTCGCTCATCTTCAGCACCGCGGTGTTGCCGAACGCGAGGCAGGGCGCGACCTTCCATGTCGCCGTCATGAACGGCACGTTCCACGGCGAGATCAGCGCGCATACGCCGACCGGATGAAACAGCGTGTAGTTCAGGTGCGAGTCGGTCGGATAGGTGTGGCCGTCCACCCGCGTGCACATCTCGGCGAAGTAGCTGAAGTTGTCGGCCGCGCGCGGCACCAGTTGCTTGCGCGTCTGCGAGATCGTCTGGCCGGTGTCCTTCGTTTCGGTTTCCGAAATTTCCGGCACGTGCTTGGCGATCAGCTCGCCGAGCTTGCGGATCAGCTTCGCGCGTTCGGCGGCGGGTTTGGCGGCCCACGCGGGGAACGCCTGTTTCGCCGCCTGCACGGCTGCGTCCACTTCCTTTTCGCCGCCGCGCGCGACTTCGCCGAGCACTTCCTGAGTGGCCGGATTGACGGTTTCGAAGTACTCGTTCGAGGCGTGGGCCTCGCCGTTGATCAGATGGTCGATCGGCATTGCGTTGTCCTTTGCGTGTGCGCTTGCGTGGTGCTGTGAGCGTGGTCCTGTGAATCAGGCGCGACCGAAGTCCGCGTCCGACGCGATCGTGTTGACGAGACGGCCGAGGCCGTCGATTTCGCAGACGACTTCGTCGCCCGCATTGACGTTGACGATCCCTTCGGGCGTGCCGGTCAGGATCACGTCGCCGGGCGCGAGCGTCATGAAGCTGCTCAGATATTCGATCAGCGCGGGGATGTCGGTGACGAGGTCGCGCGTGTTGCCGCGCTGCTGGAGCGTGCCGTTTACGAACGTGCGCAATTCGAGTTGCGTGACGTCGGCAATATCTGCCGCGTCGACGAACCACGGTCCCAGCACCGTGCCGCCGTCGCGATTCTTCACGCGCAGGTTCGGGCGGTAGTAGTTCTCCAGATAATCGCGAATCGCGTAGTCGTTCGCGATCATGTAGCCGGCCACGTGCTGCATCGCGTTTTCGCGCGTGACGTTCTGCGCGCCGCGGCCGATCACGACCGCCAGCTCGCACTCGTAGTGCATGAACGTGACGTCAAAGGGGCGGCGCGTGAAGCCGCGATGACCGATCACCGTGCCGGGTCCTTTCATGAACACCAGCGGTTCTTCCTGTTTGCCGAATTGCAGTTCTTTCGCGTGTTCCGCGTAGTTCAGACCGAGCGCGAAGATCGTGCCGACTTCGAGCGGCGCGAGCCAGACCACTTCGTTTTCACCGCATACGCGGCCGTCGGCGAGACGCACGCCGTGTTCGTGCGGAGTCGCTTCGTGGATCGCTCCCGCATAGGCAACGCGGCCGCGCATCATGACGGTTCTCCGTTAATTTGAGTCTTGGTTCGAGGGTTGGTTTGGCTTGCGCCGACGAACGACATGCTCAGCGGCGGCAGATTGCCGATCGACAGGTTCGCGCTGTCGCCGATATGCGCGACCGGCGAGCCGTGGCGCACGCCGAGCGTCAGCACGTCGCCGGCATTGAGCGTCATGAAGTCGGTGACGTCGGCCAGCAATTGCGCGACGTTGCGCACTGAAGAAGCGGTACTGCCGCTGAAGCTTTCGGCGCCGTTCAGCGACACATGAATGTCCAGCGCATCCGGCGTCGCGACGTGGCGCGCGGCGACGAGTGCCGGGCCGATCACGCAGAAGCCGTCGCGTGCCCGCAGCCGTACGTTCGGGCGATATACATGGGTATGCGGGATGCTCAGATCGGCGACCAGCGTATAGCCGGCAATGTATTGAGCGGCCTGCGCGACGCCCACACGCGACGCGGTGCGGCCGATCACGATGCCAAGCGACGCGCCGACCTCGACGCCTAACGCGTCATCCGGCACGACCACTTGCGCGCGGTGTCCGGCCAGCGTATTGCGCGGCTTCAGATACAGCACCGGCGCTTGCGGCGGCGCCTTGTACGGCGGCGCATTGACCGCGTCGCCCAACGCGGCGAGCGCCGCACGGTCGTTCAGCAAGGTGCCGTACACGGCGCCGGTAACCGGCGCGCGACACGCGACGCCGCGCGCCAGCAGCGCGGCCGCGGCGTTCGCGTCCACGTCGCGCGGCAACGGATCGCCTTCGGGGTGCAACAGATGATCGGCAAGGACAAACATGGAGGGTCGGCCTCGTGGCGAGATGAATCCCGCGAAAACACTAATATGTTAGTAGTATTGCGCTTGATATGATTCACGGTCAATAGGCTGTCGATGAATCGCGGGTTTTCCCTTAATCGACGTTCGCTTCCACCTTTCTTGCCAATATGTCCGCTGCGTCTACCCGAGTTTTGCACCGAAATCTGCCCATGTTGTTGCTGCGCGCACGCGAAAAAATGATGGAGCGTTTCCGTCCGCTGATCACCGCGCATGGGCTCACCGAGCAGCAATGGCGGGTGATCCGCGCACTGAACGAACACGGCCCGATGGAGCCGCGTCAGATCTCCGATATCTGCACGATTTCGAGCCCGAGCATGGCCGGCGTGCTCGCGCGGATGGAGGGGATGGAGCTGGTGACGAAGGAGCGATTCGCCGAAGATCAGCGCCGCGTGCTGGTGTCGCTGACGGACACGAGCGTCGAACTGGTGCGGGTGATTTCGAAGGATCTCGAGGCGCATTACCGCGAGCTCGAGCGCAAGGTCGGACCGGAGATCGTCGAGCGCGTGTATCGCGCGGTCGACGATCTGCTGGCGGGGTTGTCGGAAGACGATGAGTGACGCAAGCGGCTTGGCGGTCACGCCGGACCGCTCGCGCCGCGTTAATGGCGCAGCGGTTTACCAGCCGTAAAAGCGCTGCCATTCGACGCTGCTGCCGTCGGCGGCCACCGCGTGATACTCGGGAAATTGCGCGCCGGTCGCGCACGCGTGATTGGGCAGGATGCGCAGTTTCATGCCGATCGGAAAGCGCTGCGCGATATCGCCGGCGGGCGCACCGTCCGCGACCGCCGCGAGAATCCCGTGCTCCTGATTCGCGCCGCTCACCACATAGCCCGGCAACAACGTGCCGTTCAGCAAACACGGCTGCCCATAGCCGAAATCATGGCCCTGCCGCGACGTGCCGCGGTCGCGGCTCAGCGCCATCCAGCCCGCGTCGAGAATCGCCCAGCCCTTGTCTTCCTGATGACCGATCACGGTCGTCAATACGCTGAGCGCGATGTCGTCGAGCGTGCACACGCCGACGTTGTGCATCACCAGATCGAACAGCACGTAGACGCCGGCCCGCACTTCGGTCACGCCTTCCAGATCCCGCGCGGCGAGGGCGGTCGGTGTCGAGCCGACGCTGACCGCCGGGCACGCGATGCCTGCCGCGCGCAGTCGCTCGGCCGCGCGCACGCAGCCCGCGCGTTCCTGTTCGGCCAGCGCCGCGAGCGCTTCGGGCGTGTTCAATTCGTAGCTCGACCCCGCATGAGTCATCACGCCGCCGACCTTCACGCCGTTCTCGTGCAGGATCCGGCCGACGTCGAGCAGTGTCTGCTGTTCAGGCTGAATCCCGGAACGATGGCCATCGGTATCGATTTCGATCCATGCATCGAAGCGTTCGCCGTGCTGGTCGCCGAACGCCACGAGCGCCGCCGCGGCGGTCGGATTGTCGACCACCAGTTTCAGATCGCAGCCCTGGCGGCGCAGCGCGAGCGCGCGCGGCAGCTTCGACGGCACGATGCCGACCGCGTACAGGATGTCGGTGACGCCGGCCGCGAAAAACGCTTCGGCCTCCTTCAGGGTCGACACGGTGATGCCGCGCGCGCCGGCCGCGAGCTGCGCGCGCACCACGTCGATCGATTTGGTGGTCTTCACGTGCGGGCGGAACGCGACGCCGAGCGTGTTCATCCGCGCCTGCATGCGTGCGATGTTCTTCTGCATCCGCGCGATGTCGATCAGCGCGGCCGGGGTGTCGATCTGTTCGAGTTTCATGCTGGTACCTGGAAGGAAGTGGAACTCATGATTGCGAGTTGACCGGCTATTGACGATGCTCCGATTATAGAAGTCCGTTGCGTCCTCGCCGTTTAGCCAGATCGATTCATAGATTCAGTTTGACTGAATCATCGCCGCCACGGCGGCGCCGGCCTGAAGTAGCTCTGCAGATACCGCATGAAATGACGCGTGCGCGCGGGCAGGCCGGTGCGCTGGTGGGTCAGCGCGATCACGTTCGCATCCGGCGCTTTCCAGCCGGGCAGCAGGCGCACGAGTTTGCCGCTGGCCAGATCGTCGGCGACGTCCCATTCGGAGCGCAGGATCACGCCGCGTGCTTCGCATGCCCATTGGCGGATCACGTCGCCGTCGTTGCAGCTCAGATGCGCGGCCACCCGTACGCTGCGGCGCGTGCGGCCCTTGCTGAACTGCCATAGCGACACGTCCTCGTTGTTCTCGCGCAGCACGATGCACGGCAGCGCGCTCAACGCATCGGGCGAATCGGGCAGACCGAGCCGTTTGACCAGCGACGGCGCCGCGCACACGAAGCGCGCGTTCGGCGCGATCGTATAGCCGACCAGGTTCGACAGCGGCAGCTCGCCGATATGGACGACGATATCGAAACGATCGAGCGTATCGGTCAGCGGCCGGTCCGATAGCGTGAGCGCGACGTCGATGTCGGGATTGCGTTGCTGGAATTCGCCGATCAGCGGCGCCAGATGGCGGCGCCCGAAGCCGAGCGGCGCATTGATCTTCAGCGTGCCGACGAGGCCGCCGCGGCGCGTTTGCAGGTCGTCGAACAGCGCGTCGAACTGCTCGATCAGCGCGGCGCCGCGCTCGCATAGCAGCAGGCCTTCGTCGGTGAATTGCAGGCGGCGCGCGCTGCGATTGACGAGCTGCGCGCCGAGTTTCTTTTCCAGTTGCTGCAAACGCTGCGTGACCGCCGACGGCGACAGCGCGAGCTTGCGCGCGGCGGCGAGCAGGCTGCCGCTGGCGCGCAGCGTGAGCAGGAAGCGGAGATCGGCCGAGTCGTTCATGGGGGCGAGGGTGGTGGGCGCAGGAGGATGGAGTTTCGCAGCATAATGCGTCGCGCGTGGCCGCGGGGTAAAGTGGCGCTTCCGCTTATGTTTCCGGTTTTGCGCCGGCCCGGCGCCGCGCCGGTTCCAACATCGCGATCGTCGCGATCATTGAAAGAAGATACCTATGTCGTTGCCTCCTCAGCCGTCGGCCGCGTCGGCCACGCCCGCCGCGAGTTCCAGTTCCCCGCTGAAACAGGCGGTTTTTCTGCATACCGGTTGGCGCAGCGCGGGCACCTGGGTGTGGTCGCGGCTGCGCGAACTGGAGCGCGCGGCCGGCTTTTACGAGCCGCTCAGCAACGTGCTCGCCGATCTGAATCTCGCCGACGTAGCCGCTTCGCGACCGACGCTGACCTCCGGCCATCCGCCGCTCGCCGCGCCGTACTTCGACGAATACCGGCCGTTTCTGCGCGACGGCGCGCGCGGCGTGGCCGGCTACGACCGGCGCTTCAGCATCGATCGTTTCACGCGCGAGCCCGATGCGACTTTCCCCGCGTTGCAGAGCTATCTACGCTCGCTGTGCGAGCACACGGCGGCGCAGCAGCGGGTGCCGGTGTTCAAGTTCTGCCGGACCGGCGGCCGCCTGCCGTGGCTGAAGCGCGCGTTCGCGGAAGGGCTACACGTCGGCGTATTGCGCAACCCGGCGTCGCAGTTCGCGTCGGGCTGGCAATTGCGGCAGCAGTGGAGCAACGCGTTTTTCGTCGCCGCGCCGTTTCGCGTGCTCGGCCTGAATCAGAGCGATCCGCTGGTGCGCGAAGCGCTCGGCGTGTGCGGCGTGCGCCTGCCGCCGCTCGCGCCGACGACCGAGGACGCGTATGCGCTCGGCTGCGAGCAGTACGCGCGCACGGTGGATAGCGATAACGCGTATCGCGCGTTCATCGCGTTGTGGATTCTGTGTGCGTTGCGGATGGGCGAGGGCGTCGATCTGCTGGTCGATATGGACCGGCTCGGCACCTCGCGTGAATATGCGGCGGGACTGCGCGCGCAATTCGCCGCGCAGTGCGGGCTCACGCCGGAGTTCGGCAGCGCGCGCGATCTGCTCGAAGAAACGCGCCGTGGTGCCGCGCGAATGACCGGCATCGACGGCGGCGCGTTGCGCGCGGTGCATTCGGCCGCGTTGAAATTTCTCAAATCGCAGCCGGGTATCGATGCGGGTTTCGTCGAAGTCGTGCGCCAGAAGATGGTGCTGGCGAACGAGTTGACCGAAGCGTGGCGTTGAGCGTCTGAAACTCAAAACGCCTGAATGCCCGAACGCGCGCCGCGGGCGCGGCGCGCTGCTGTTGCTACTGTTGTTACCGGATCAAGCCGCGGCCGCCGACACCGCCGCGCGCAAGCCGAGCAGATAGCTGTCCACGCCGAACCCGCAAATCTGTCCTTTGACGATCTCCGCGAACACCGACTGATGCCGGAACGCCTCGCGCGCGTGAATGTTCGACATGTGAATCTCGACGACCGGCACCGTCAGGATCGCGAGCGCGTCGCGAATTCCGTAGCTGTAGTGGGTCCATGCGCCCGCGTTGATCATCACGCCGGCCGCGTTGTCGGTGAACGCCTGATGGATGCGCTCGCACATCTCGCCTTCGTTATTGGTCTGAAAGCTCTCGACCCGCACGCCGAGTTCGTCGCCGAGCGCGCGCAGGCGGTCGTCGATTTCGGCGAGCGTGATCGTCCCGTATTGCGCGGGATCGCGCTTGCCGAACATGTTGTGGTTGATACCGTGCAGCATGACGAAGGTTTTCATTGAGTACTCTGGTAAATGGTTCGGAGCTATCGAGGTGACGTGCGTCGCCCGCTAGTGTAGCGTCGCTTCGGCCGTCCGCGTGGTGTCGACCAGCGTGCCGGTGCGGGCCGCCTCGACGATCGCCTCGGTAATGCGCAGATTCTGCAGACCGTCCTCGGCGCTGACGAGCGGCGGCTCCTTGCCGTGAATCACGCGCACGAAATGTTCGATCTGGCGTTTCAGCGGATCGTCGCGCGTCATGTCGGCGACGCTGACGTCGAACGGTTTCCACCACGAGCGGTCGGCTGCGTTCGCGTAGGTTTTCAGGCGCATGGTCGGCACCGCGAGCGAGCCGAAAGTGCCGGCGATCACGTAGCAGTCCTCGTCCGGATAGGTCGGGTACGCGTGGTTTTCGCGCGCGGTCTGCTCCCAGCTGCGCGCGCTCGCGGCGGTGTCGGACAGCATGAAGCTGCCGAGCGCGCCGTTCGCGAAACGCAGATTGATCGCGACCGTGTCCTCGACCGCGAAGCCGCGCGTCGCGTGCGATGCGATCGCCTGTACAGCGACGATCTCGCCGCACAGCATGCGCAGGTTGTGCACCTCGTGAATCATGTTCAGCAGGATTGGACCGCCGCCCGGCTGACGCCGCCAGTCGGCGTCGGCGAAGTACTCGTCGGGCTTGAAGAACACCGCGCTGCCCATCACCGCGACCAGCTTGCCGAGCCGGCCTTCGTCGATCAGCTGACGGGCGCGCGCCATGATCGGGCTATGCGCGCGGTGATGGCCGATCAGCAGCGGCACGCCGCTGCGCCGTGCTTCGGCGGCCAGCAGTTCGGCTTCGTCGACGCTTGGCGCGATCGGCTTTTCGAGCAGCGTCGGCACCCGCGCCGCGAGGCAGCGCGACGCGTGTTCGACGTGCAGCTGGTTCGGCGTCGCGAGAATCACGCCGTCCGGGCGGTCGCGTTCGAGCAGTTCGTCGAGCGTGCGGTACAACGGCACGCGCGCTTCGTTGGCGATCGCGACGGCCGCCGGCGACGGATCGACGATCGCCGCCAGCGTGCAGGTGTCGCTGCCTTGTGCGACCGCCATATGCGCGCGGCCGATGTAACCGGCGCCGGCCACGGCAATCCGGGTGCTGTTCATGACTCGGTTCCTCTGAAGTCCTGATTGAAATGGCTGGATGAATCCGTGCTTAACTGCGCGATTAAATTCGCATCAAGCGATGGCCTTCTTGCCCTGGGCCATGCTTTCCGCGCGCATCGCCTCGTAGCTGTCCTTATCCATCGGCGTCGCGCCCGGTTCGCCCAGATCGCTGAGCCTGACGCGGAAGTTCTCACGCGCGCTCCACGCGGAGACCGCGCAGATGATCGTGATCGCGAAGGTGATCGCGCCGATCGTCAGCGGCACGTTGTTCGATCCCGGCGGCGCGACGAACGCGAACAGTGCCGGCAGCAGCGCGGTGATCGTGGTGCCGATGTTCTGGCCGATCGCCATCGCCGAGACGCGCGAACGGGTCGGGAACAGTTCCGGGTAGAAGCTCGGGAAGATCGCGTTGTAGCCCTGATAGATGACGCCCCACATCAGGATTGACATCACCAGCGCGAGCGGCACGTTGTGGATGCTGATCGCGTACAGATAGCCGAACGACAGCAGCCCGGCGCCGAGCGCGCCGACGATGATCGGCAGACGCCGGCCGATCCGGTCGGACAGATTGCCGACGAACGGAATCACCAGCACCGCGACGATATTGCCGATCACCGGAATCCACAGATACAGGCTCTTTGAAAAGCCGATGCCGTAGGCCGGCTGGACCGCGTACGCGGCGCCGAAAATCGTCGCGACGACCGGGATCACGTTCATCAGCGAGCACAGCACGACGCGGATCATGTCGCGCCAGTTGTACTTGAACGCTTCGACGATCGGCGAGCGCGGCACGCCGCCGCTCGAATCTTCCTTCTCGAACGCGGGGGTTTCCTCGACTTCGCGACGGATGATGAAGCCGGCGATCAGCACGACCGCGCTGAGCAGGAACGGAATGCGCCAGCCCCACGAATTGAACGACGCGTCGTCCATGTAATAGGCGAGCGGCAGGAACACCGCGGCGGCGAGAATCTGGCCGGCCTGCACGCCTTGCAGCGTGAAGCTCGCGTAATAGCCGCGTCGTCCGAATGGCGCGTGTTCGAGAATCATCGAACTGGCGCCGGAAATTTCGCCGGCCACCGCGAAGCCCTGGATCAGCCGCAGGATCACCAGCAGTACCGGTGCGAGGAAGCCGATCTGGTGGTAGGTCGGCAACAGGCCGACGGCCATCGTCGAAATACCCATCAGGAACATGCAGACCAGCAATACGTTCTTGCGGCCGTGGGTGTCGCCCCAGTGGCCGAGCACCAGCGCGCCGATCGGCCGCGCGACGTAGCCGACGCCGTAGGTCGCGAGCGATGCGACGATCGCGATTTTCGGATTGCCGGACGGGAAGAACAACTGCGGGAAGATCAGCGCGGCGGCTTGCGCGTAGATGAAGAAGTCGTAGTACTCGAGCGCCGAGCCGATCCAGCCGCTGGCGGTTGCCTTGCGAGCCTGCGAGCTATGCCCGCCGGCCAACGATGCATTGGTTTGCATATCGCCTCCTGAATTGAATGTGTTTTTGTCAGCTTCTATGGCTGACTCATTGGCGCGCTTTAAACGGTATAGCGCAAGCCAGGATTTTCCTGGGCACGGTTGTCGCATTGCCTCGCTATTCGGCAGGATCGAAGCGGCGTGAAACTTGCCGGCGCCGCTACGGGTTAACCATTGTTTGGCTGTCCCGAGCATTGCTCAACCCATCCGTTGCCGCTAGGGTAATAGAGTTATAAGCCGACACAATGCGTCCAGATGCAAAATCAGAATGCGCTGACAGCCAACAATGAATCGTTCCTGCGCGATCTGCAGCTGTTCTGCCATATCGCGCGGCGCGGCAGTTTCGTCGCCGCGTCGACCGAGATGGGGTTATCGCCGTCGCATGTCAGCAAGCGCATCGCGATGCTCGAAGCCGGGCTCGGCGTGAAGCTGTTTCAGCGCACCACGCGGCGCGTCAGCGTGACCAGCGACGGCGAGGCCGCTTTGCAGTGGGCGCAGAAAATCCTCGACGACGTGCAGGGGATGGCCGACGCGTTCGCGGATCGCCGCACCGAGCTGAGCGGGCAGCTGCGCATCAGCACCAGCCTGCGGCTCGGCCGCAAACACGTGTCGCCGATTCTCGCGCTGCTGCGCGAGCGCCATCCGCGTCTGGAAATCTGGCTCGAACTGCTGGACCGGCGCGCGGACGTGGTCGGCGAGAACTTCGATATCGACGTGCGGGTCGGCGAAGTGCTGGAGCCGCATCTGATCAAGCACAAGATGGTGGAGAGCGCGCGGATTCTGTGCGCGTCGCCCGCCTATCTGGAGCGGCGCGGCGCGCCCGCTGAACTGGCGGATCTGAGCGGCCACGACTGCCTGTTGTTTCGCGGCCGCGACGACCGCTTCGGCGTGTGGCGGCTGAGCGGACCGGACGGCGAGAAGAGCGTGAAGGTGACCGGCACGGTCGCGTCGAATCTGAGCGACATCGTCGTGCAATGGGCGAAGGACGGTTACGGGATCGTGATGGTGTCGATCTGGGATGTTGCCGAAAGTCTGCGCGCGGGCGAACTGGTGCGGGTGCTGCCGGACTATCAGCAGTCCGCCGACGTGTGGGCGGTGACGGCCGAGCGGCTGTCTTCGTCGGCGCGCATCCAGGTGTGTATCGAGTTTCTCCGCGAGCAGTTGACGAGCGGCCCGTATGCGCTGGTTACGCGCGGGGTCGGCGGCTTCTGAGCGAGGCGCGCGCGGCGGCGCGGTTCGCTCACACGCCGCTCACACGCCGCTCAAACGCTCGACGCGGTATTTTCTTCCGCTTCGTCCAGCGCGCTGCGCTGCACCGTTGTTACGGAATCCGGAACAAGCGCGACGCTGACCGGGCGCGGGTCGTCGATGCTGTAACGCGGGCGCCAGCCTTCCAGGTAGAAACGCAATTGCCGGTAACGCATCAGATAGACGAGGCCGACCAGCGCCGCGCCGACGCCCGACGCCGCGCCGACCCCGAGCGCCCAGCGCGGACCGAAATTGTCGGCGACCCAGCCGACCACCGGCGCGCCGAGCGGCGTGCCGCCGAGCGACAGCGCCAGCAGGATCGCGATCACGCGGCCGCGCATCGCCGGCTCGGTGGTCAGTTGTACGAGGCTGTTGGTCGAGGTCGTGAAGGTCTGCGTCGATACGCCGATCACCACCAGCACGATGCCGAACAGCAGATAGTTCGGCATCGCCGCGGCCGCCGCGCAACCGACGCCGAACATCGCGGCGGCGCTGAGCAGCAAGGTCATGGTGGGGCGCGCGCGGCGCGCCGCGAGCAGTGCGCCGGTGACCGAGCCGATTGCCATCGTCGAGCTGAGCACGCCGTACTCGCTCGCGCCCGCATGAAACGCGGTGACCGACATCGTCGAGATGAAGATCGGGAAATTCAGGCCGAACGTGCCGATCAGGAACAGCATCAACAGCGCCGCTTTCAGATCGGGGCGCGTCCATACATATTTGAAGCCTTCGACGAAGCTGCCGCGCGAGCGCACCGCGCGCGGTTTGATATGCAGTTCGTCGAGCCGCAGCATGCGCAGCGCGCCGAGCACCGCGACGAACGACAGCGCATTGATCAGAAACACCCAGCCGCTTCCGACCGATGCGATCAGCAGACCGGCGACCGCCGGCCCGAGCATGCGCGCGGCGTTGAACGACGTGGAGTTGAGCGCGACCGCGTTGGCCAGATCGCGTTCGCCGACGAGGTCGGACACGAAGGTCTGGCGGGCCGGGGAATCGAATGCGGTCACGCAGCCGAGCAGGCCCGCGAACACGTAGACCTGCCATAGCTGCACGAGTCCGCTGATCGTCAGCAGACCTAACGCGAGTGCCAGCGTGCCCATTGCCGCCTGGGTCGCGAACAGCAGCTTGCGGCGGTCGAAGTGATCGGCCGCGTAGCCGGTGAGCGGCAGCAACAGCATCTGCGGCCCGAATTGCAGCGACATCACGATGCCCACCGCCGTCGCGTTGTGATGCGTGAGGCCGGTCAGCACCAGCCAGTCCTGCGCGGTGCGCTGCATCCACGTGCCGATGTTCGAGACGATCGCGCCGCTCGCCCAGACACGGTAATTGAAAGTGCGCAGCGAACGGAACGTGGAACTCACGGCGGGATTTTCCTCAGCGCGGGGTGGGCCACAAGGCGGGCAGGGCGCCCGCCTCGGTACGCGCTTATCAGGCGCGGGTTTTTTCGAGCAGGTCGAGCACTTGCTGCACGGTGCCGGTCTCGCCCAGACGCGGGAAGATGCGCGTGATGCTGTTGACGTGCGCGTCGGCGTTCAGGTCGCTCATCGCGTCGGTCGCCAGCGTGACGTTCAAGCCGTGCTCGCTCGCGAAACGCGCGGTCGACTCGACGCCGATGCTGGTCGCGATGCCGCACAGCACGATTTGCGTGACGCCTTGCTGTTGCAGCCATGCGGCGAGGTCGGTGTTGGTGAACGCGCCCCACGTGCGCTTGGTGACCAGATGGTCCGACGGCTGCTGCTTCAGTTCCGGCACCAGCTGCACGAACTCGGCCGGGAATTCGCCGCCGTGGGCGCCCTGATCGGTGCGGCCCGGTGCGCCCGCGGCGACGTTCACCAGCACGACCGGCAGGCCATGACGGCGGAACGCGTCGAGCAGCACGACCGAACGTTCGACGATTTCATTGCTCGGATGGGGGGCGGTCGGCAACGCGACGATGCCGTGTTGCAGATCGATGACGACCAGAGCGGTCTTTGCGTCGAGAGTGGTGAGTGCCATGTTCTTGCTCCTGCGAGTGGCGAGACGCGTGATGCGAATCGCGAGTTACAAATCGACGAGACGTTTGAGTAGATCGACGCCCGTCGCGAGTTGGTGCTGTTCGGTCGGGGTAAAGCGCGTCTGGATCGTGCGATATAGCCAGTCTTCGCGCGCCGCGCGGCTAGCCTTGACCTTCTTGCGAAAAGTGGGAGTCAGCGAGAGAACCGTTTGCCGCCCGTCGTTCGGATCGGGCGCGCCGCTGACGAGGCCGGCGGCTTTGAGCACCGCGAGCGTTTCGCCCATCGATTGCGGGCGCATCCCCAGGCTGCGCGCCAGCGCGGTGACGGTGGCCGGTCCTTCGCGTTCCAGCAGATTGAGCACCTGCACCTGCGACGGCGTGAAATCGCCGACATGCGATTCTTCGCGCAGACGCCGGCGCAGCTTGCCCGCCAGCACGCGCAGATCTTCGGCGAGCGAGTGCAGCGCTTCGGGCGTGACTGGGGGAGGGGGCTTGCTCATGCGGAGGTTGTGGCGGAGGTTGTGCGGAAACTTGTGCTGCGAGGTGATGCGAAGGTTACCTTCATATCTCGCCGAAGTCAAGTTTGCGGCCGGCCGCGCAGCGGCGCGGCGGCTTCAGCGAGCCCGCATGCGGCGGCGCTGGAACAGCCGCCATGCGGCGCCGCCGGCGAGCAACAGGCCGCCGAGCACGAAGCCGAGCACCACCAGCGAACTCAGATGGTCGCGCAGCACCGGCGCGTTGCCGAACAGGTAGCCGGCCGCCATCAGCGACACGACCCACAGCGCCGCGCCCGCGCTGACGTACGACACGAAGCGCGAGAAGGTCATCCGCGACACGCCGGCGGCGAACGGCGCGAACGTGCGCACGACCGCGATGAACGGCGACAGCAGGAAGGTCAGGCGCCCGCGTGCCTCGCTGAATTCATGCGCGCGACGCAGCGCGTTGCGGTTCAGCCAGTAGTAGTTGCGCGTGGAGACCTTGTCGCCGAAAGCATGGCCGATCGCATAGCCGACGATGCTGCCGCCGATCGTCGCAACGAACAGCGACGGCGCGACGATCCAGATGTTCAATGCGCCGGTCGCGGCGAGCGCGCCGCAGATGAAGATCAGCGGATCGCCGGGCAGGAAGAACAGCGGCAGAAACGCGTATTCGACGAACACGACGACGAACAGCAGCAGGTAGATGCCGGTGCCGAATTGCAGGATCAGCGCGCTCAGATGCTGGTCGAGGTGCAGCGCGATCTGCAGCAGGTTCATCAGATTCATCGGGGAGGCGATTGGGGCGGGTTGAGAGTTTCACGAGTGTAGCCCCGCACGCCGACATTCAGTGATTTCGCGCGTGCGCGACGTATCCGGCGCGCACGCGGGTGCTTGTCGAACCGGTGCCCGGGATGTCAAGATCGGGCGATCTCTTCAGGACTCCACGATGTCTGCCGAACCTGCCGTGAGCTTGCGTTTCGCCGTGCCGCCCGATGCGCACACCATTCGCGCGATCGAATTCGAAGCGGGTTTGCGCTTTGCCGGCGTCGGCATGACCGGCATTGCCGATGCGCCGCCGATGGCGCTCGAACTCGTCGAACGCAAGATCGCCGCGCGCGAGATCGTCGTCGCGCTCGATGCTGAACAGCGTTGCGCCGGCTTCGTGATGTTCGAGCCGCAGCCCACCCGTATCTATGTGCAGGAACTCGACGTGCTGACTTCGCACGCGGGCCGGCGCATCGGCGCGGCGTTGCTCGACGAGGTCGCCAGGCTCGCGCGCTCGCGGCAACTGATGCAACTCGTGTTGTCGACGTATCGCGAGGTGCCTTGGAATGCGCCGTATTACCGGCGGCTCGGCTTTCGCGATCTGGCGGTCGACGAACTCGACGCGGCATTGCTCGCGCGGCGCGACGCGCATATCGCGCGTGGGCTCGACGAATCGAAGCGGGTGTTCATGCTGCGCGAGCTGGCTTGACGGCGGGCGCGAATCGCGCGCCGCAAAAGCACTGCGGGCGTGACCGCAGCGAACTGCGGTCACGCCCGTCAGGTCAGGCAGGTTCAAGCTCGAGCGCTGCTAATTACACCGCTTCCAGAGCCGGATAATCGGTGTAGCCGACTTCGCCGCGTGCGTAGTACGTCGACGGATTCGGCTTGTTCAACGGCGCATCTTCAGCGAAGCGGCGCACCAGATCCGGATTCGCGATATACAGCTGACCCCACGCGACCGCATCCGCTTCACCGGCGTCGAGCACCTGTTGCGCGCTTTCCTTGGTGAACTTCTCGTTCGCGATATACGGGCCGCCGAACGCTTCTTTCAGCTGCGGGCCGAGGCGGTCGTCGCCGAGCGCTTCGCGCGCCGCGATGAACGCGATCTTGCGCTTGCCGAGTTCGCGGGCGACATAGCCGAACGTTTCGGCCGGATTCGAATCGCCCATCGTGTGCGCGTCGCGGCGCGGCGCGAGATGGACGCCGACGCGGTTGGCACCCCACACGCCGATGCACGCATCGGTGATTTCGAGCAGCAGACGCGCGCGGTTTTCGATCGGGCCGCCGTATGCGTCGGTGCGCTTGTTGGTGCTGTCCTGCAGGAACTGGTCGAGCAGATAGCCGTTCGCGCCGTGAATTTCGACACCGTCGAAGCCCGCGGCTTTCGCGTTTTCCGCGCCCTTGCGGAACGCTTCGACGACACCGGCGATTTCATCGAGTTCGAGCGCGCGCGGCGTCACGAACGGACGCTCCGGACGCACGAGGCTCACGTGACCGCCTGCCGCGATCGCGCTCGGCGCGACCGGCAGGTCGCCGTTCAGGAACACCGGATCGGAAATACGGCCGACGTGCCACAGTTGCAGGAAGATCAGGCCACCCGCGTCGTGCACGGCCTTCGTGACGAGCTTCCAGCCTTCGACCTGCTCCTGCGACCAGATACCCGGCGTTTCCGCGTAGCCGACGCCCTGCGGCGTGACCGAGGTTGCTTCGCTGAGGATCAGGCCGGCGCTTGCGCGTTCGGCGTAGTAGCTGGCCATCAGTGCGTTCGGCACGCGGATTTCTTCAGCGCGCTGACGCGTGAGCGGCGCCATGATGATGCGGTTCGGCAACGTGAGATCGCCAATTTGCAGCGGATCGAAAAGAGTCGGCATGAGAGTTCACCTTTGGCGGCGGGCCGGGCCCGGGGCCTCAAAAGACTGCGTGAAAAAGGAAGCGCGGCGATGCGAATGCGGTGCTCAGAGCTGCGTGTTCATGTGTTCGAGGAACGCCTGAATCACGGGCTCGTTGCGCTTGAAAAACACCCATTGGCCGACCCGTTTCGACGTGACGAGCCCCGCGCGCTGCAGCGCGGCGAGGTGCGCGGACACGGTGGACTGCGACAGGCCGCAGCGCGCGTCGATCTTGCCCGCGCATACGCCGTGGTCGAGCGGCAGTTCCTGGTCGGCGAAATGCTGCTGCGGCTCGCGCAGCCACGCGAGAATCTCGCGGCGTACCGGGTTGGCCAGCGCTTTGTGGATCGCGTCGAAATCGGGCGTCATCTGGATGGTTTCAAGGTGATTCGACAACCGGCGCGGAACGCCGGACGGCGTGCGCGCGCTTGCATCGCTACGGGACGAATCATATATCGGAATTTGACGATATGGCTGAAGGCACTACTGCGAATGTGGGTGATCTATCGGTGTGCGAAAGGAAAATGACAGGGTCAGGGTGCTCGCGGCGGCTTCACGCCGGCTTCACGGCGGGTTGTGCGGCGACCATCAGGCGGCCGGTCGCGGCGCCGCGGATCGCGGTTTCGGCTCCGGCGCCGTGGCGACAACCACTAGCGATATATAGACGCCGACGCCGAGCAATTCGGCGAGCGAATTTTGCGGTTGCGAGAGTTCGCCCACCGTGTGGCGGTCGAGTTCATCGAGAAACGCGCGGTGCGCCGCCTCCAGCGCGCGCAGCAAACCGCAATGCGCGGCGATCACGCAGACGCGCCTGTTGCCATGCCGGTCCGGCACACAGGGTGCCAGCGCGAAATCGCCTTCGGTGAGCCGCACCACGTCGCCAATCGTCAAGCCGAGCGTCCGGCTGGCGAGCCTTAAGCCGCCGTTGCGGCCGCGCACGGTTTCGATCCAGCCCTGATCGCCGAGTTGCTGAACGATTTTCATCAGATGATTTTTGGAGATGCCGTACGCGGCGGCAATGTCCTTGATCTTCGACGTGCCGGCGCCGCGCACCGCCACGTACAGCAGCACGCGCAGCGAGTAGTCGGTGTAGTCGCTCAGTTTCATTAGTTCTCCAGATAGCGCGAGACGCGATTTGCACGCGCGTACGGAGAGGGAGCACGTACAGTCCGTCGTGCCCGCATCGCCGCCGGCTATGTCGTTCAGAAAGGCGCGAGCCTATTGCGCCGGCTGTACGAGCACATGCGCGTCGGCAAGTCGCCGATAGATGTTTCTCTGCCGCACGATCGGCCACCAGTCATAGAGAAATATCTCCATCGGCCGCCAGTTCGCGACCCAGCCGAAGATCATCAAGCCTTCGGCGATAAGCTTCGGAGACCGGTAACCCGGATAGCTTTCAACCAGCGAACCGCCGAGCAGGCACACGCCGAGCACGACGAGTCCAATCGCCAGAGAGCGCCGGCCATCACGAAACAATTTGCGCAATGCGCGCTGTTCGGCATCGGCGCGTTCGCGAAAATGACTGGCTATCGCTTCGCCGAGATGAGCGGCCGCCTGTGAATCGATCTCTCGCCCGGGCAGATGCAGCACGATCCGCAGCGGCTCGCGGGCGGAGATGCTTTCGGCTTTATCGACGATGTACGCTTCCGCGGCCTGATCGAGTCCGCGCTCCCTGAACGGGTAGGGGTCGTGATTATCGAACAGCTGCACGGCCCGCTCCAAACGTATCTCGACAGTCTCTGCGGAAGTCACGGACATTGTGTGCAAGACCTCGTCTACGCGAGACAGTGACTTTGTCACTATCGTATTGATCGCCCTATGCGGCCACGCTCGCCGCGTTGACCACCTTACGTGAAGGTGCTCTCATGCGGGCACGCGGAAAACACCATGTTTATGTCTTTCGGTGTCGTTGCGGCCAGTGCTTCGAATTCTCCATCAGGAGCAGTGGGCGCTGCAAGGGTACTTTAATCAATCTATTGCGTTGAGTTCGATTTACACATGCGCCGTTGGAAAAGTAAATTGCTCGGGATAGCGGGATGTGTGTGTCTCAAAAGAGACTATTTTTTAACAAAAAAATAGGCAATGTCCATGCCATCGGTGTATTTCGATGTCGGTTTTCGTTTAATCAGTAAGTCGTTGTAGACATCGCGCGAAAATTGCACTACATAATTGTCATCGGCATGTGAAAGATGTTTTGGGGTAATTTGCCGCCGCGGATATGAATAAGCATATCGAAAGGAATTCCTAATACTTAACGAGAATCATAAGTAATAGGGGCTTGATTGATAACGTCGATACGCGATGCAGGTGTGGGTGCTCTCTCGCAAAAGTGAAGTTCCAGATAAAGCGGAGAAACCGATGGCCGATGTCGAGCAAAAGATCAACGGTGGGCGTCTCGCTTCAACCCCGATGCACACAGGCTTGCCGTGCGAGGCGGACCGTGTTCGCACGCGGCACGGCAGTGGTTGCGGCAATTCCATCAGGTATCCAGTCGCCTTCTACAGGGAGGCTCTCTCGTTGCGGAAATAGCGGGTGCGCGCGCACTGCGGAAAGCTGCTGCGCGGCGTGATCTCAGGTATCCAGGGGTGCGGGCAAGCTCTGCCGCGATCCGGAGGAAAGTGCCAGTGTTTGCTTACTCTGCAACAGGTCGGGCTGTTTCTTTTCCTTTGGCCATTACGCTGTGTGCGCTGGCGGCCGCCGCGCTGCTGGTGGGTTGTCGCAAGGCGGAAGAAGCGCAGGTGGCAGAAATCCGCCCGGTACGGGTCGTCAGAATTACTGAGCAAATTGCCGGGACCACCATCACGCTGACCGGAAATCTGCGCGCCCAGGCCGAGATCAATCAGTCGTTCCGTATCGATGGCAGGATGATCTCCCGCGCTGTCGACGTCGGAGAGCGGGTCCGCGCCGGCCAGCTGCTCGCGCGTCTGGACCGGATGAACGAGGAGAGCAGTCTGCAGTCCGCGCGGGCCCAACTGGCCGGCGCGCAGGCGCGTGCGCTGGAGGCGCGCACGATGTACGACCGGATGCGCGATCTGCTGGCGGAGCGCGCGGTGTCGCGTGCGTCGTTCGAGCAGGCTCAGGCGATGGCGAAAGTCACCCAGTCGCAAGTCGATTCGTCGCAATCGCTACTGAACATCGCACAGAACCGCCTGAGTTATACCGACCTCGTTGCGGACGTCGCCGGCGTCGTGACGGCGGTCGGCGCCGAACCCGGTGAAGTCGTCCCGGCAGGTCGCATGATCGTTCAGGTCGCGCGCGAAGGAGCGGTCGATGCGGTATTCGATGTGCCATTGGCGGTCAAGGATGCCGCGCCGGCGAATCCCGAAATCGTGGTTACGCTGGCGGCGAACCCCGCTATTTCCGCCAGAGGCCGGGTACGCGAAGTATCGCCGCGCGCCGACCCGGTGACCGGGACGTTCGCGGTCAGGGTTCGGCTAATCGATCCTCCGGCCAGCATGCATCTGGGCAGCACGGTCAACGGTCAGATGAAGCTCGAGCGGCCACCGGCGATCAGCGTGCCGTCGAGCGCGTTGATCCAGCCCGGAGGCAAGCCCGCGGTGTGGGTGGTCGATGCGAAGACCGGCACGGTCGCAACGCGCAATGTGGAACTGCAGGCTTATGGCGAGGACCGCGTGCAGATATCGCAAGGTCTGGCTCCAGGTGACATGGTCGTAACAGCCGGCGCGCAGGCATTGCGGCCGGGACAAAAAATTCACTGGACCGAGGCACCGAGGTGATTGGCCCGAATCTTTCAGAATGGTCGCTTTCGAAGCGACCCCTCGTCGTGTTCCTGATGCTCGCCGCTCTGCTGGCGGGAACACTGTCGTTCTTCCAGTTGGGACGTGCCGAGGATCCGGTGTTTACGTTCCGCACGATGGTCGTGTCGGCGGCATGGCCGGGAGCGACGGTCGACGACACGCTTTCGCAGGTGACCGAGCGGCTCGAGCGCACGCTGCAGGAGACGCGGCATCTCGACCGGGTACGCAGTTATACGACCGCCGGACAGACGACGATTTTCGTCGATCTGCTGCAGTCCACGCCGCCTTCCGAAGTGCAGGACATCTGGTATCAGGTGCGCAAGAACATCGCCGATATGCAGCGCACGCTGCCGGCCGGAACGGTCGGGCCGTTTTTCAACGACGATTTCGGCGACACATACGGGATCATCTACGGATTCACGTCCGACGGTTTCAGCATGCGCGAATTGCGCGATCACGTCGAAGCGATTCGCTCGCGTTTGCTGCAGGTGCCGGACGTCTCGAAGATCGAGGTGCTCGGTGCGCAGGACGAACAGATCTTTATCGAGTTTTCGACCAGCCGTCTGGCCGGCCTGCGTCTGGACTACTCGGCGATTGTGGGCGCGTTGCGCGCGCAAAACGTGATCATGCCGACCGGCGTACTGCAAACCGGCCAGGAGCGCGTGTTCTTCAGAATTACCGGCGCATTCGATTCGGAGCGCGACATCGAGAATGTCAACCTGGTGCTCGGTGGCCGTATCGTGCGTCTCGGCGATATTGCAACGGTCCGGCGCGGCGTCGTCGATCCGCCGCAACCGATGTTTCGCGTCAACGGCAAACCGGCCATCGGTCTCGCAATTGCGATGCGCGATTCGGGCGATATTCTCGCGCTCGGCCATAACCTGAAGGCGGCGATGGGCGAAGCGACCGCCGCTCTGCCGGTCGGCATCGAGCCATTTCTGGTCGCCAATCAGGCCGATACCGTCGATGTCGCGATCAACGACTTCATGGCGTCGCTGTGGCAAGCGATCATCATCATCCTGGTGTGCAGCTTCGTGAGTCTCGGCGTCCGTCCGGGGACGGTGGTCGCGCTGTCGATACCGCTGACGCTCGCGATCGTATTCGCGATCATGGACATCGTGCATATCGACCTGCACCGGGTGTCGTTGGGAGCACTGATTATTGCGTTGACGCTGCTGGTCGACGACGCGATGACGACGGTCGACGCGATGATCAACCGTCTCGCCGCCGGCGACACCAAAGACCAGGCGGCGACTTTCGCTTATCGAACGCTGGCCGCGCCGATGCTGGTCGGCACGCTGGTATCGATATCGAGTTTCGTGCCGATCGGCTTCGCGAAGAGTTCGGCCGGCGAGTACACCTTTTCGATCTTTGCGGTGGTCGCGATCTCGCTGCTGGTGTCGTGGTTCGGCGCGGTGATCTTTTCGCCGCTGGTCGGTCAGGCGATCCTGAAAGCACCGAAGCCGGGCACGCCGCCACCGAAACCCGGCAAGATGGTGCGAGCCTACGGCGACTTCCTGCGCGGCGCATTGCGACTGAAATGGATCACGATTGCCGTCACGCTACTCGCCTTCGTGCTGTCGATCTTTCTCGTCAGATTCGTGCCGCGGCAGTTCTTTCCCGCCTCCGACCGTCCCGAATTGACCGTCGATCTGACCTTGCGGCAGAACGCGTCGATTCATGCGACCGAAACGCAGGTCAAAAAGATCGAAGCGCTATTGAAGAGCGATCCCGATGTCGACCATTTCAGCAGTTACGTGGGCCGTGGCGCGATCCGTTTCATTCTGACGTTGAATGTCCAGTTGCCCAATCCGTTTTTTTCGCAGATCGTCGTGGTCGCCAAAGATCTGCCGGCTCGCGACCGCTTGCAATTGCGACTGGAAAAGATTCTCGCCGAGCAGTTTCCCGACATCGTGGCGCGCGTCTCTCCGCTCGAACTCGGGCCGCCGGTCGGATGGCCGCTGCAGTATCGCGTGTCCGGTCCCGATCCGGCGCAGGTGCGCAAGACCGCGCTCGAGCTGGCCGCGCTCGTCGGCGCGGACGAGCGTACCCGCCACGTGAACTTCGACTGGATGGAGCCGGCCCGCCAGATCCGCATTCATATCAATCAGGATGAAGCGCGCCAGCTCGGCGTCAGCACCGGGGCGCTGGCGGGAATCATGAACACGATCATTACCGGTACGCCGATCACGCAGGTTCGTGACGACATCTACCTGGTCAACGTGGTGGCGAGAGCGTCGGACGAAAGGCCGCTGACGCTGCAAACGCTGAGTACCTTGCAGGTGCCGACGCCGAGCGGCCGGATGGTTGCGCTGAGCCAGTTCGCGACCTTTACCGAAGAGCAGGAAGCGCCGCTCATCTGGCGCCGCAACCGGGTGCCGACGCTCACGGTCCGTGCCGACATGATGCACGGCGTGCTGCCCGACGTCGTGGTCGCGTCACTGGCGCCGAAGATCGACGAGCTGAATGCGAGATTGCCGAAGGGCTACCACGTCGCGACCGGCGGTATCTCGGAGGAAAGCGCGATTTCGCAGGCGTCGGTATTTGCGGTCGTGCCGCTGATGATCGTGCTGATGCTCGCCAGCATGATGGTGCTGCTGGTGAGTTTCAAGCGGCTCGCGATGGTGGTGGCGGTGATGCCGTTGGGCCTGATCGGCGTGGTGCTCGCACTGCTGGTTTTCAACCGGCCGCTCGGCTTCGTCGCGATCCTCGGGATCCTCGCGCTGATCGGCATGATCGCGAAAAATGGACTGATCCTGATCGTGCAGATCGAGACCTATCGCAACGAAGGGATGGGGGTGCTGGAAGCAGTCGTCGCATCGGGTACGTCGCGGATACGGCCGATGTTTCTGACTTCGATCTCGACGGTGCTCGGCCTGATTCCGATCGCGCCCACCGTGTTCTGGGGGGCGATGGCCTTCGCGATCATGGGCGGCTTGCTGGTGGCGACCCTGCTGACGCTGGTGTTCCTGCCCGCTCTGTATATGGCGGTGTTCGGCGGAGAAGACCGGCGGGCGTCGCAGTCTTCGGGGCCGGCCCACGGAACGGCGTAAGTCAGTTGGCCTGATCATGTCGAGCTGGAATGTACCAGGCAAACAACCACACATCCGGTGCATACCGACCGCGGCAATCGGAGAACTGGAGTACGTGATGAGAACGCTGACGCTTGCTGCGATCCTTGCCGCCACGACGGTTTGCGTGGGCGGCTGCTTTACCGTCGGGCCGAACTACAGCCGCCCGGAAGTGTCGGTGCCGGCCACCTGGCGGATCGATTTGCCCCAGGCCGAAGAAGTCGCCGACACCGCATGGTGGGAGCAGTTCCAGGATCCGGTATTGAACGATCTGATTCAATCGGCGCTGCGCGGCAATCTTGACGTCCGTATCGCGGCGGCCCGCGTCGATCAG
This sequence comes from Burkholderia sp. SRS-W-2-2016, assembly GCF_001931485.1. Classification (GTDB taxonomy): domain Bacteria; phylum Pseudomonadota; class Gammaproteobacteria; order Burkholderiales; family Burkholderiaceae; genus Paraburkholderia. Next base: position 101,500 of record NZ_MSDV01000057.1, read on the forward strand.
TTCGCCGGTTTGCTGCGCACTACGCGCTCGCAGGGGTTGCCGCAGATCGGCTATGGCGCGAATGTGAGCCGCAGCCGCACCAGCGAAGTCGGAATGCCGCCGCTTTCGCCGGCCCTCGATCCCGTCTTCAATCTCTATCAGGGCACGCTGTCCGCCGCGTGGCAGGTCGATCTGTTCGGCCGGGTCAGGCGTCTGAGCGAAGCGGCGCAGGCGCAGGTATTCGCCAGCGAACAGGCGCAACGCGGCGTGGTGCTTTCGCTGGTGACCGGTGTCGCGACCAGCTATATCACGCTGCGCGGCCTCGACAGACAACTCGAAGTCGCGCAGGCCACCGCGCGTATTTTTGCCGAAACGCTGCGGATCTTCGAGTTGCGCTATCGGGATGGGCTCGTTTCGGAAACCGAACTTTCGCAGGTGCGCTCGCAGTACAAGCTCGCACAGTCGACGATTCCGGCCGTCGAACAGCAGATTGCGATAGTGGAAAACGGCATTTCAATTCTTCTCGGCCAGAATCCCGGCCCGATTCCGCGCGGCAAATCGATTAGCGAACTCGTGCTCCCCACGATACCGTCGGATCTGCCTTCAACCTTACTCGGCCGGCGCCCGGATATTCTGCAGGCGGAACAGAACCTGGTGGCCGCCAACGCGAACGTGGGCGCCGCGCGGGCGCTCTACTATCCGACCATCTCGTTGACCGGCGCGCTTGGCTCGGTGAGTACCGCGTTTGGCGATTTCCTCTCCGGGCCCGCCGCGCTGTGGTCGATCGCGGCGGGTGTGACCGGGCCGATCTTCACCGCGGGCGCGATCGAAGGTCAGGTGCAGTCGGCCGAAGCGCAGAAGCGCCAGGCGGAGCTGATCTATCGGCAGACCATCCTGGGTGCGTTCAGCGATACCAACAACGCATTGACCGGCGCGCAGAAGACCAGCGAGCAGACTGCGAGTCAGCAGGAGCGTGTCGATGCATTGAGAGAATATGCACGACTTTCCAACCTCAAATTCGAAGATGGTTTGATCGGCTATCTGGAAGTACTGGTATCGGAAAACGATCTGTTCGCGGCGGAACTTTCGTTAGCCAGTTTGCAGGCCGCTCGCATCAACCAGGTGATCAGTGTGTATCAGTCGATGGGCGGCGGCTGGGTGGATATCGCCGGCTCGCAGACACCGGTGCAGATCGGTAAAGATCAACGGAGCAGCGCCGTGTCGGCGAGGTAAAGGCGGCGGCGGCGCGCTGCGCGTGCCGCTTTCATTTTTCAGGTCCTTACTTCTTCGAATTGATTTTCATCAGAAAGAACGTGAGAGCGATGATGACGAGCGCCAAAGTCGCGCCGAAAGGGGCGATTTCGCGCGTGCCGTCCCATGCGACGGCCTCGCGCAGGAATAACACCGCGAGCACGGCGATCACCACGCTAACCAGGTTGCCTTTCAGATCCTCGAGGTCGGCAACCTTTAGCCATTTGGGTAATAGCGACGGGGTGTCGTCGATGAATAGCGAGTAGAGGCCGATGCTGGTGATATAGACGGCGACCGCGATCAGAAATACATCCACGGCCTCGACGATGCCGACCGCCAGTATTTTTACCGACTTGGCGGAAAAGGAGCCGTTCGCGATCATATGGATCGTGCTGGAACCCAATGCGATCAACTCGAAAATAGTCAGCGTGATGAAGCACAGGAAAGTCCCGACGATAGGGATGAGCATGATGTAACGGCTCAAAACCAGAACGCGACGCAACATCACAAGGCTCCTCCAGTAGTTGATCCTGTCATGCGCCACCACCGAAGCATGATATCAACAACTTAGTCACGAGCGGTCCCCAAATACAGCAGCGGGCGATCAGGGCGATGTGCGGCGGGAAAGGGGATAGTCATCCGCGAAGGCCAAGCGCCGTATCAATGGCGCGCTGATGGCCGATTGCGAAATCGACCGGCTTGTCGATAACGAATTCAATCGATGTAGCTCGCGCTGGTTTTTGCAATGCCGGACTTCTCCGCCTGCTCAGTCGACGTCGGAAAGCTGTCGAGCATTAACTGGGTGGTCGCATCGAGCGGTCTGCCCTGACGGGTAATCGCATGGAAAAGCGAGTGGTAGCGAAACACCGACGGCATTAGCGCAACCAGTTGTCCATCTTCTTCCCATTGCCTCGCGAAGTGAGTCGGCAGATAGCCGATGTAGCTGCCTGTCAACAGCATGGTCAGCGTCCCCTCCATCGAAAAAGTCGTCGCGGAGCGGTTCAGGTTGACGTGACGCGGCTTCTGACTTTCCGCGAGATAGCCTCGTTCCACATACGGCGCGGCTTCGATGGCCTCCATCAATCCGACGCTGCCGGCGGTCGATAGCGGGTGCGCGCGGCCGCAGTAAAGAGCCTGTTCCTCGGAAAAGACCGGCGTATAGACAAGCCCCGACAGCCGATGATGAAACGCGCCGACAGCGACATTCAGCTTCTCTTCCAGCACGTTCTTTTCGAGTTCGCCGGGCGGCATGATATGCACCGTCAGATGCGTGTCCGGAGAGTTTTTGACGAAGTGCTGCAGCGCCGTGACCGTGGGCGCGCCGGGGAACGACAGGAGCGCGTCCACAAAGCCGACTTCAAGCCTCGATTTGGGCTGACCATGCAGCGCGCCCACGCAATCCAGGAAGCGGCTCACATCCGAAAACAGTGCGCGCGCGGCCTCGTAAATCGCCAGTCCTTCTTCCGTTACCTGAAACCCCTGGCGGCCGCGCTGGCAGAGTTTCGCGCCGAGCCGCACCTCGAGATTGCGCACGATCACGCTCAGTCGCGGCAGCCCCATGTTCAGTACTGTTTGTGCCGATGTGAACCCGCCGGCTTCCACGATCGTACAAAATATCCGGACGGACTTGAGGTCCAGATCTGAGAGATTTCCAAGCATCTTCTGACAGCTCACTCGTTTCTTGCGGAGCGGAAATAACATTACCGCTGTTCGACAAATGACCTCGGGCGTTACCCGCGGGAGTACGCGCCTGGCGACGGCGGCTTGCAAGGTAACACCAATGATCCGGTTTTCGATTTGCCAAATAAGCAAGCCAACTTTCCTGGTTTCATAACTTAGGCAATCGTGGAAGGGAGGCAACGCGTTGATTCCGATAGCGGGCGCCGACCTGCGCCGCTACGTGAAAATGTAGTACGCGCTTTCTGTATACGCGCAATGATTACCGGAACTCGAATTTCGCGATCCGGCGGCTTTGTATATGATCGACGCAGCCCCCGTCCTCGCCGTCCCTATCGCCATCCGCGGGAAATGCCATGAGCGACACCACGCAGCCGCCGTTTTCCGTTCTGTTCGTCGACGACGAGGAGATCTCCCGCAATCACTTCGCGCGCGCGATCCGCGCCGACTACCGTGTGCACGTCGCGCAAAGCGCCGACGAGGCGATCGGAATCCTGGCCCGCCACGGCGCCGAAATCGCCGTGCTGGTGACCGATTTCCGGATGCCCGGCCGCGACGGCGACGATCTGCTGCGCCAGGTCGCGCACGAGTATCCGCAAATCGTGCGCATCCTCGTGACCGCGTATGCGGACAAGGACATGCTGCTGCAAACGGTCAATACCGGCGACGTGTTCCGCATCCTCGAAAAGCCGCTGCGTACCGACAAGGTGCGCGAGGCGCTGCAACTGGCGATCGCCCGTTATGCGGAGCGCGAGACCCGTCAGCAGCGGCTGCTCGCGATGAGCGAAACGCTCGGCTTTCTGGCCCACGAACTGAACACGCCGCTCGCGGCGATCTCGCTGTTCGCGCGCTCGGTCGAGAACGACGTCGCCGCCGAGTACGATCCCGAGCGGCAGAAGGACATCGGCGCGGCCGCGCGCTCGATGCTGAACAACGCGCAATTCTGCCTGACGCTGCTGTCGTCGTTCTGGGCGACCGTGCACAAGAGCGGCGGCCAGCAGTCGGCCGCGGAGGCGGGCGGTCGCGAAGTGCGGGCGACGCGGCTGATCGCGTCGCTGCTCGATACCTATCCGTTCGCCGGCGCGCAGCGCGACTGGATCGAGGTCGACGTGCAGGGCGACTTCGTCGTGCGCACGATGCCCAATTGCGTCGCGCTGGTGCTGTCCTCGCTGCTGTCGAATGCGCTGCGCGCGCTCGCCGACGTCAACGCGCCGTCGCTGTGGCTAGAGGTGGTGGACGGCGCCGAGCCGGAAATCCGCATGCGCGACAACGGCGTCGGCATTGCGCCGGAAATCCACGCGCGGCTGCTGCAGGACCCGGTCACCACGCACGCGGGCAACGGCGGTCACGGCATGGGGATGATCTTCTGCAACCGGATCATGCAGTCGTTCGGCGGCCGGCTCGGCGTCGAATCGACGCCCGGTGAGGGCACCACCGTGACGATGAGCTTTCCGGGGCCGAGAAACCTTCTGTAGCGTCGCTCAATCGCTCAATCGCTCAGCGCATCGCGATGGTCGCGGCGCGCCTTCGCCGTCGAGTAATAGCGTTGCAGCGCGTCGGTCGAGCGTGCGCTCAGCGCGCTGAGCTGCGCGAGCCAGTCGCCTGGCTGCGGCCATTCGCCGGCAATGACGCGCGGATACAGCTGCCGCGCGTAGCGATGCAGCGCCTGCGCGCCGAGATTGCCGCTCACGCCTAGCAGCGCGTGCAGCGTGGTGTGCGCGGCCTTGATATCGGCCGCCGCGCTGTCGGCCGCGAGTCGCGCGGTGTGCGAGCGAATCTGCGCGATGCCGTCGACGAACGACTCGTCGAGCAGATCGAGCGTCGCCAGCTCTTCGAGGTGATCGGTGTCGAGCAGGTCGTCGTCGGTGAAAGTGAGGGGGGCGGTGGTGGAGGTGCTTGCCGACGAACCGGCCAGCGCGACCGGCGTCACCGCAAAATCCGCCTGTTTGGCCAGGCCCGCGCCGGTCGCCGCGCTTGTAGCAACGCTTGCCGTGCCGCTCGCTTTTGCCACCGCGGCCTCCGCCGCCACCGCAGCCTCCACATGTCCGGCCGCCGCCACTGCCGCGGCGTTCCGCGTACCGAACTGCCGCGCGAGACACGCATGCAGCGGCCCGGGCTGCACCGGCTTGATCATCACTTCGTTCATCCCGGCCGCGAGGCACGCCTGCACTGCTTCGGCATCCGAATGACTGGTCAGCGCGACGATCGGCACCGTCGCATACGCATCGCTGCGCGCGCGGATTGCGCGGGTGGTCTCGATGCCGTTCATCCCCGGCATGTTCACGTCCATCAGGATCGCGGCGATAAAGCCGTCTTCGCGCAGCCGGGTCAGCACCGCCTGGCCGTGCTCGGCCTCCAGCACGGTCGCGCCGCAGCGCTCCAGATAGGTCTTCGCGACGAGCCGGCTGTAGGTGTCGTCGTCGGCGATCACGATTGTCTTGCCGACGAAGCCGTCGTGCTGGCCGTCCGGATCGTGGCGCGCACCGTTTTCGAACAGCGTCTGCACCGCGGTGATCAGTTCCTGCACGTTCGACGCCTTGCTGATGATCTCGTCCATGCCCGCGCGCCGCGCGCGCAGCCGCACCGCGTTGCCGGGCTCGGCGGTGTACGCGACGATCAGCACGTTGCGGTTCGGGTTGTCGCGCTCCGCGCGGATCCGCTCGGTGGTCGCATAGCCGTCGAGCTCCGGCATGCTGATGTCCATCAGCACGAGGTCGTACGGCGTCGCGCGCCGCAGCGTCGCGAGCGCGAGTTCGCCGCTGGCCGCCTCGCTCACGTACGCGCCGGCCTTGGTCAGCACGTGGCGGGTGCGGGCCCGCAGCGTGTTGTCGTCGTCGACCACCAGCACGCGCTTGCCTTTGAACGCGGGCATCGCGCGTTCGAACAGGCGGCGTTCGTGCTGCGCGAGTTCATCGGCCGAGACCGGCGGAAAGCGCAGCGTGAACTCGGTGAATTTGCCGAGTTCCGACTGGCAGTCGATGCTGCCGCCGAACGCGCGCATCGTCCGCTGGCAATACGCGAGCCCGAGGCCGGTGCCGCTCGAATTGCCGGCCGTGCGAAACGGCTCGAACAGATGCTGGACGATCTCCGGCGCGATGCCCGGGCCGGTGTCGCGCACGCTGACCGCGCCGTGATCGACAGTGAGCGTCAGCGTCGCCTGCGGATGCGGCGCGATGTGATAGAGCGCGTTCTTGATCAGATTGAACAGCGTGAACAGATAGACCGTTTCGTCGCCCCGGAACGCGAAATCGCGCTTGATGACGAGGCTCACTTTCGCGCGTTCCTTGTCGTTGTCGAAGCCGTATTCGTCGAGCGCCTTGCGAGTGGTGGCGCCCGCGTGCAGATAGCCGAGGCTGTCGGCGCGGATCGATTTGGCGCTGACTTCGTCGAGCGTCATCGCGATGATGCGCAGCCCGCGCTCGATCGACAACTGACCTTGCGCGACGTGGTTGTAGAGCAGCGACGTGGTGCCTTCGCTGAGCGTGGGCGCGGCGCCCGGTTCGGTGGTCGCCGGCAGTGCTTCCTCGACGCGGTCGAGCACGTGGCGCAACTGGCTCAACGGGTTGCGCATCTCGTGCGCGATCGAGCCGGCGAGTGCCTGCAGCGCGCGATTCTTTTCGACGAAGATGCGGCCTTTGCTGATTGCGTGACTGAACGCCATGCTGCACAGCACGACCACCGGCAGCAGCGCGAGATTCGATTTGTCGTCCGCGCTGAGCACGATCGGCTCCGACGCGCTGAGCACCGCCGCGAAGCCGCCGGCAAACACGCCGACGCCGATGCAGGCCATCAGCAGCCACGGGCTGTCGATACACAGCGCCAGAATAAAGATCATCATCACCTCGGTCATCATCCACATGGTGGAGAAACCGTTTCTGACGGTGAGGAACGTGCAGACGAACGGCAGCACGTAGATCAGGCAGCAATGCCAGTAGATCAGCAGGTAGTGGTTATAGCGTTTCGGCCAGCGCGCCTGGAACAGCAGCGGAATGCACACCGCCGCCGCGCTGAGCCGTAGCCACAGATTGTCGTACGGCTGCGGAAGAACGTAGGTCCAGATGACGTAATAGATGGGGTGACACAGGAGGCCGAGTGCGCCTCCCCATCGAATTGCAAACCTGCTTCTTTCCAGCATATCCCGCAGCGTGTCGCGCGATATCGCCATCAGGCCTCCGTTTTCATCAGGACCCCATCATTTCATGCGTATTGGATTTCTGGGTTTCCAGCCCTTCGTCGCGGATCGGTTCGCCGTTCTTGCCGTGGAATGGACCGACCGAAAAACCGTACTTCTTCAGGAGACCATGAGTATAAGAGACGGACCATACAGGCGGACTGCCGATGATGAAATCCGATGCAATTCCCTCGTGCCATGCCGAATAGCCTTCGGCGAAACAGGTGTAGCAGTCGCGGGTGGACGGCAGCCTGAACGGGAATGCGGTATCGAGTCCGGCGGGGCCGCGCGCGAAGCATTCAATATAGAGCGTATGTCCGCGCGACGCGAGTTCCGCTTCGACGCTGGCCGCGCGCGGATGCGAATCGTCGATCCAGAACTGCGCGCGTTTCAGATCGGCGGCGGTGAGGTAGGGCACGCTGGTGCTGCTCGCGAGAATCGCGCCGTCGAATTCCGGCAACGGCGTATCCGGGCTGAACGTATGCACCGATACTTTCGATTTGCCGAGCAGGTCCGACGCAAGCAGTTCGTTCGCCTGATCGATCAGCAGATTCAGTTTGTCGGGCAGGTCGATCAGCACGAGTTCGCGCGGCGCGTCCTTATAGAGCAGGTACTTGGCGACCGTGGTGCCGAGCCGGCCCGCCGCGCCGAACAGCGCGAGTTTGGTGTTGCCGAACTCGAGGTCGAGTTGCTCGCAGCAGTGCATTGCCCAGTCTTTGAGCATCGCCGCGGTGGCCGCGTGGCCGGTCGTGATATGAGGCGGTTTGACCGGTCGCGGCAGTGCGCCGTAATTGCACGCGTAAGGCGTGGACGCGCCCATCGCGACCATGTTCAGGCCGGCTTTTCTGGCTAATTCGAGAGCCGGAAAAAATTGCTTCTCGCGAAAGCGCTTGATGCCGCGCGCGCTGCCGAGCCACATTTCGAGCGGCACCGGACACGCGATATTGGCGCCGATCACCTGCGAGCCCGAAAAGATCGGCGACGCGATAAAGGGTTTCGTATTCCACAGTTCTTCTTCGAACGATTCGTCGCGTTCGCGCACGTTGTGAAAAGAAAATGAAAGGGTTTCCCAGTCGGTCGCATGAAACAGGAAGCCGACGCCGCCTTGGCGGGCCGGCAGGTTGTCGCGGATCTCGTCCGGGTGGATTTCGTGTCTGAGCGTGAGGGGTGCACTATTTCGAGGCACTAAAAGACGGGTAGGCTCGTTTGAAACGGTCGACGTGTCTTGAAGGAGAGCGGTTTTCATTGGTCTTTTCCTTGGTTTTGGGATGACGCTGGAAACAGTCAGCGCGCGGCGTGGCCGGTCCTGATTGACCGGCGACCCTTCAACTCTAGAGAAAAGCGCGCCAACGTGCCCGTCTGTTCGTCCACACAGACTTCACCGCGCGTTTAAGTCGAGGAGCGCCGCCGGGGAGTGAACGCGTGGGCGTTCAATTGGCGGGCGCCCAATAGACAAAGGGCCGCGCGAATGTCGCGCGGCCCTTTGTTTGCATGCCAGGAGAACTTCGAATTAACGCGCAATGCTATAGCCGATCCGTGCAATCCAGCGGTGCTGGTTGTAGTCGAGAATGTCTTCTCCATAACCGGTGAAGAAGCCGACCCACAGGAACCCGCCCCAACGGCTATTGATCAGCTTCGCCAATGGATAGGTGAACTGTGTATCGAGGCTGCCTTTGCCGCCCTTCGTCCCTTTGCGCAGCGTGGTGGCGAGTTGCCAGCCTTCGTAGCTGCCGTATTTGATCAGCAGGTCTACATAGCCGCGATAGTCGGTGATGTCGTGATTCTCGCCGGCAATGTGCGTGTAGTAGTAGATCTTCGGCGCGATGGTCAGGTGGTTCGCGTTCAGGTCGCCGAATTCCCAGATCGGCTTCACGAACAGGGTGTCGACCCCGCGCGACTCGGGACCGTCGCGGCCATTCGATTCGTGTTCGTAGCCGGCCGTCAGACCCATCTTGCTCCACCATTTGCTTTTCCAGCCAGTGTCGTCGAGGTGGTAGATCATCGCCGGCATGTAGCTGGTGTCGCGGAACGGCGCGGAATAGGTGCCCAGATCCCACAGCGAGGTCTGCGTATAGGCGAAGTACAGATTGTCGAGGAAGCCGCGCGAGCGCGGATCGTCCGGCGTGACCATGCGGAACTTGAAGCTCAGCTGGAATTTCGCGAGGTTCTCGCCGTTCGAGCCGTCGGCGAAATACATCGGATCGTAGGAGGAGAAGCGGCTCAGGAAGCTGTTCAGTTGCGGCGTCGGCAAATCCGGCCGGGCCGGCGCCGGCGACGTCGCGATCAGGCTCGTCGACGACCCCTCGGCCGCGGCGCTCGCGGTGCCCGCCGCGCCCGCGGTGCCGGCAGTGCCTTCAGCCGACGCGACCGCGCTGCCCTTGCCCGGCCGCGTGATCATCACGAAGGAGGGCGACACGTCGAGCGCCGGCACGTCGATCTTCATCGCGCCGCGCGCCCATTTGGGCCATTCGCCGGTATAGCGCACCGCCTTCAGTTCGCCCGCGGCGAGCTTCAGATGCTCGGGCGCGCCGCTCTCGCGCGTCAGCGCGAGCGGTTGCGGGAGCTGATCGGGATTGCTGAGCGCGATGTTCAGTTGCGCGGGCACGTCCACTTCGGTGCCGCCGGGCTGATCGCCGGAATAGACGATCGTCACTTCGAGCGGATTGCTGGACGACGCTTCGCGCGGCGGCCGCAACACCGACACGCCGGCCACGCTGGACGCGCAATAGCCGCCGAGCAGCAGCGCGCTCACGCAGAGCGACAGACTGGGGAGCCGTTTCGACAACGGGCGGGGAGACAAACTGGAAACACGCGAGCGGGGGCTGCTTACTGCGGACTTGCGGTCGTTCTTTACGCCAGACATCAATCGATTCCGCACACGGAGCTCCTCTTGGTCTACGAATTCAGGTCGCAACGGGAAGACAGCGTTAAAGCATGCGACTGGGAAACAGATAACGGGGCCGACGCGTTTCGGTATGGCAATCGCCATGCAGCGCGATTACCGGCTGATGGTTTCGCCCATTCTGCCAGCGCAATTGCAAATTGCGAGTGGGAAAAAGAATTAGCGACGTTATCCGCGTAAATAGCAGGGCAAACGTGACGGGAAGGGTTTTCTTCGTTGCATTGGCGCAACGAAGGTTTAAATGTCACAACGGCGAATTGGCGTGGCAAGCGCTTTTATATGGGAAACGGGATAAGTAATTCCCCGTATGGCGCTTCTCCGAATCGCAATCGGTAATTCTTAATTGGTATTCCGGAGTCGCGCAATCGGGATAACCTGGCTTTCAATAAGCAAACTTGCGGTATTGCTCGGGTGTCGCGCCGCCATCGGGTTCGGCGACGCGCGGCATATGGCGCAGCAGCCGTTTGGCGCGCGCGCTCAATTGGTCATAGACGCCATTGGGCACGTCGATCCGCACCTCGGGCCGGAAGTACCAGCTGCGGCTATAGCCGATCACAACCATCGGCCGCGGCTCGTCGGTGCGGTTCGGGGTGCCGCGATGCAGTGCCCGCACGTCGCGGATCATCACGTCGCCCAGTTCCATCGTGATTGCGTGGAGCGGCGCGCGGCCGTCGCGCCACGCCTGCAGCGCGTCGTCCGCGCGCAGCCGGTGGGTGCCGAGCGTGGTTTCGAACGGGCCGTTCTCGAGCGTGACGTCGCACAACGGAAAGTTGACCGCGAGCTGGAACGACGGCGTTTCGGCTTCGCCGTCGAACAGTGCCGGGGTGTCGCGGTGAACCTCCTGCCAGGTCGAGCCTTGCAACGGCGTATCGGTGGCGAGCTGGCACATCACCGGGTCGTCGCCGGCCACGCGTTCGACGATGCCGAGAATGTCGGGATCGCAGAAGATCGCCTGATCGGCGAACACGCCGGCGAACGGCAGCGTGATGTAGTGGCGCTGTTCGCCGCGCACGGCGGTCGCGTTCGCGGCGATCCGCTGTTGCAGCAACGGCGCGAACGCGTCGCGCCACGCGAGCAGCGTCTGTCGCGGTAGATGCCCGCGCAATATCACCATGCCGTCGCGCTCGAAGGTCGTTGCGAATTCATCGAGCTGTTCGGTCGAATAGCGGGCCACGGATGTCTCCTTGTCGAATCGTCGGGTTGGTATGAGTCGGGTTGGTATGAGTCGGGTTTGAGTTGAGCCGGGTTTCGGCGCGGCGCCGCCGGCGCGCGTCGCTCGCTCAGTCCGGCGGCGACACCAGCAGCGAGACCGGCACGCCATCGCAATCCACCTGGCCGACCAGCGTCGCGTTGAGCCCGGCGCCCGCCCTGGCGCTCAGATCGACCGGGCTGATGCGCCGGTCGATCCGCAGCAGGTTCAGCGGCCACGACGGCCGCGTCAGCCGCTCGTGCGCGAACGCGCCGATCCATAGCGGTGCGTTCGCGTTGCCGGTGTCGACCGTATAGCCGCTCGGCCAGAAGCGCAGCACGTAACGTTCCTCGCGCGAGTCGCCGGGCCGCATGAAAACCAGCGTCGACGGCACGCCGTTGTTCAGCTTCGGCAGCACCGGCAGCGCGACCGCGGCGACGTCGGGCGAAGCCAGCGACAGCAGGCTGTGCGCGGACACGTCGGTGCCCTCGACCCAGCCCTGCGCGAGCAGCTGGCCGCGCAGCGCCGCCGGTTCGCCGGCCCATTGGAGCGTGAACGGCTCCTTGCGGTCGCCGCCCATGTCCGAGCGATAGCACGGCAGGCGGCGCCATTCCGACTGCTGCCACTGCGCCTGGGTGAAGCGCACCGGCGCCGGACGCGCCGTTCGGTCCGGCGGCGCGGGCCGCGCGACGCCGAGCTGCACGCCGACGCTCGTCAGCACCACCGCGCCCACCACCAGCGGCATGAAGCGGCGCTGCGGCGGCGGGCGCGGATGCCGCCAGATCGCGGTCAGCGCGACGATCGCGACCCACGCGTAGGCGAGCGCGGCGCCGCCGATCGCGTCGGACACCCAGTAGCGGCCGAACGACACGCCGGCGAGCGCGACCACGATCACGACGATGATGCTCGCGCCGGCGACCAGCACGCCTTCGAGTTTGCCGACCCGGCGCGCGAGCAGAAACGCGAGAAAGCCGTAGACGACCACCGTCGCGGCGACGTGATTGCTTGGGAATACGTAGTGACTCGTCATCAGCTCGTTGGGCGGCGCGCGGCGCATCGCGAGTTGCAGGCCGGCGATCAGCAACTGCGAGAACGCGACCGCCGCGAGCCAGTAGCCGATCGTGTGCCAGCGCCGCTCCCACACCATCCACAGCGCGACGGTGACGACCAGCGCGGTCAGCGTGAGGCCGCTGCCGAGCGTCGCCAGACTGGCCAGTACGGTGTCGCTCCACGGCGTGCGCACCGATTGCATGAAGTGATAGACCGACAGATCGACGGCGGTCAGCGGGTCGCCGCTGACCACGTCCTCCAGTACTCCGAAGAACAGCGCGCCGGCCACCAGCACGATCAGCGACGTGACGAGGATATGGGTCGCGTCGGGGGTGTCGGGGTCGAGCATCCGCCGCGCGATCCGGCCGAGCGGTCCCGGATGCCGGCACGCCCAGTCGCCGAGCCGGCGGCCGGCCGCGCTCGACCACGCGTTCGCATGCGCGACCAGAAAGCCGGCGCCGCGAAAGCTGAGCCAGACGATGCACACCAGCATCGCGATGATCACGACCAGCCGGAACGACACCGCGCCCGCGAGCAGCACCGACGCGCCGAACACCACGCCGGGCAGGATATGGGCGGGCGCCCACAGCAGCGCCGACAGCACGTTGACCGCGTAGAAGCGCAGCGGCGGCATGTCCATCATGCCGGCGACGACCGGCACGATCGCCCGCAACGGACCGATGAAGCGCGCGAGCACGACGCTCTTGGTGCCGTGTTTGACGAAGAAGCGCTGGCCCGCGTCGAGGACCTCGGGGTGAGTGCGGAACGGCCACAGATTGACGATGCGTTCCTTGTAGCGCGCGCCGATCCAGAAGCTCATGCCGTCGCCGGCGACCGCGCCGAGGATCGCCCACAGAAACACCCAGCCGAGACTGAGCGAACCGGTGCCGGTCAGCGCGCCGGCGAGAAACATCGCGGTGCTGCCGGGAATGAAGGTGCCGATGACCGCGATCGCTTCGAGGAACGCCGCGAGAAACACGACCGCGAGCATCCACGACGAGTGGCCCGCGAGCAGATGCAAGAGGTGGATGTAGGCGTGCTCCATCGTGCGCGATCGGCCGTTCTGGCGTGACGAACGATCATAACGCGCACGGGTATGCTCCGTGCGCAGCCCGGTAACGTGCTGCTGCAGCGGGCCGGCGATCGGCTCAGAATGTGGGAGCGGGGCGCCGGTTCGGCGTCGGCGCGGTGGGCGGACGAGGCGGGAGCAAGCGATGAAACCTGAAGCGAATGGCGGCGTGCGGGCGGGGCTGATGGCCGCGCTGCTGATGACGGCCGCGCCCGTCATGGTGAGTGCGCAGCAGTCGGGGCCGCCGGGCGGCGCCGCGGGTACGGGCACGGGCACGACGGCGCCCGGTAGCAACAACAGCGGCGGCGCGGCTACGATGGGCGGCACCTCGATGGGCGGCGGGGTCGGCTTGAGGCCCAATTCGATGCCCGGCGTCAGGGCCGCGGCGAGCCCGGGTTATGGCACCGGTGCGGCGGGGTCCAGTGGTTCAGGTGGTTCAAGTGGTTCGGGCGGCTCGGGCTCGGCGCTCAACAACATGCGCGCGAACGGCACGGCCCTCTATATGAGCCCCGATCCGCGCGCGCCGAACGTGAGCGGCCGGCCGGCGCCGCGACGCTAGCCGGCGCAGATAGAATGCAGGTCCGATTCGACCACAGGAGCAGGCAATGGCGCATGGCGAGCACAAGTACCAGGTTGCGGTGCAATGGACCGGCAACCGCGGCAGCGGCACCTCCGGTTATCGCGAGTACGGTCGCGAACATGTGATCTCGTCGGGCGGCAAGCCCGACATCGCGGGGTCATCGGACCCGGCGTTTCTCGGCGACGCGACGCGCTGGAATCCCGAGGACCTGCTGGTCGCGTCGGTCAGCGCGTGCCATAAGCTGTGGTATCTGCATCTGTGCTCGGATGCCGGCCTGATCGTGCTCGACTATCGCGACGACGCCGAAGGCACGATGCTCGATACCGCGCAGCAAGGGCGGTTTTCGGAGATCGTGTTGCGGCCGCGAGTGGTGATCCGCGCGGGCGGCGACGTGGAACTGGCCGCCCATCTGCATCATGTGGCGCACGAGAAGTGCTTTATCGCGAACTCGGTCAACTTTCCGATTCTGTGCGAGCCGCGGATCGAGACCGACGCCGGCTGACGTCTATCCGCCGATGAGCCCGGCGCTTGCCGCGGCTCGTCGCGGTTCAATTTGCGGCGGCTTGAATTCGGCGTTAGTGCGGCGTTAGTGAGCGCGGCATGAGCGCGGCATGAGCGCGGCATGAGCGCGGCATGAGCGCGGCATGAGCGCGGCATGAGCGCGGCATGAACGCGGCATGAACGCGGCATGAACGCGGCATGAACGCGGCATGAACGCGGCATGAACGCGGCATGAACGCGACATGAGCGCGACATGAGCGCGGCCTGAACGCGGCATGAACGCCGCTTACCGCCTCTCAACGATTGCCGTCGAGCAGGTCGCCGAGCATTTCATCGAACGCGGCCTGCGCGTCTTCGAGTTCCTGCAACGCGGCGTCGAAGGTTTGCAGCGCGAACTGCGAGGGTTTGCCGCTGCCGGCCGGCGGGAATTGCGATTGCAGCGACGCAAACGCGGTTTGCACGCGCCGCGTCGCGATCACGACGCGTTCCATTGCGGCGGTTTCTTCGGCTCGCGCCTTTTCCTGGTCCATGAATACTCCGGGGTGGTCGGGTTGTATCGAAGCGGCTCGCGCCGCGTAAAACGGTGACTATGCCACGTTATATACCGCGTTCGCGCTCATGCGCACGCTCATGCAAGCGGCAGGCCGCCGAACGCTTTCACCTCACGCAACGATAACGCCGACTCCACCGACGTCACGCCCGGCAACCCGCGCAGCTCGTCGCGCATGAAGGTGCCGTAATCGTCGAGGTCGCGCGCGACGATCTGCAGGATGTAGTCGGCGCTGCCCGACACGTTGTGGCACGACAGGATGCGCGGGATCGCCTGCACCTCGCGCTCGAAGCGCGTCGCGGTCGCGCGGTCGTGCACCGCGAAGCGCACGTGCACGAAGCCGGTCACGCCGAGACCCAGCGCGCCGCGCGACAGCACCGCTCGATAGCGCTCGATATACCCATCGTTTTCGAGCCGCTTCAGGCGCCGCGCGCACGGCGTTTCGCTGAGGCCGACCGTTTCGGCGAGGCGTGCATTCGACATGCGGCCGTCGTTTTGCAGCGCGGCGAGGATCGCGCGGTCGGTTTTGTCGAGGTCGGCGGCGGACATGGCTGAGGGTGGTTTTTGCGGTTGGGGGAAAGCGCTCGTGGATTGCCAAATCTTAGCGCATTCCGCTGATCCGGTTCGCATCTGGGTGGAAATTCGCCAGCAAACCCTCATGCTCCGATAGCAAGATGGAGTCTCTAGAAACAAGGAGGCTTCGATGATTTCCGCTCACCTGCTGGCCGTCTACGTGGCGGCGTTATTCGTCGTGTATGCGGTGCCGGGACCGGACATGGCGTTGCTTCTGCAAACCAGTATCGCGCGCGGGGTGCGCAGCGGCTTCGCGGCCGCGGCGGGGCTCGGGCTGTCGCGCGCGATTCACGTGACGCTGTCGGCCTGCGGGATGGCGGCGTTGCTGCGCAACGCGCCGTGGTTGTACGACGCGGTGCGCTATGCCGGCGCGGTGTATCTGGCGTGGGTGGGGATTCAGATCTTCCGCTCGCCGGGCTTCGCGTTGCCGGCTGGAGATGGGCACGGCGCGCGCGCGGCAGGGGCGGCAGGCGCGACCAGCGCGGCGAATGTGACGACTGTGACGACTGTGACGACTGTGACGACTGCGGCCACTGTGCCCCGCACGGTACCCGCCGAGGCAACCGTTACAGCGCAGCCCTTACGCGCCGCATTCGTCAAAGGCCTGCTGACGAATCTGCTGAACCCGAAGGCGCTGCTGTTCTGCTCGGTGCTGCTGCCGCAATTCGTGCGGCCCGACGCCGGCCCGGTCGCGCTGCAAATGGTCGAACTCGGCGTCGTGCTGCTGGCGATCGGCTTCTGCTTCGATGCGTTGTACGCGACCGGCGCCGCCCGCATCGCCAACTGGATGCGTGCGCATCCGCTTGCGCAGACCTTGCAGCGCTGGACCTTTTCGGCCGCGTTGATCGGCTTTGCGTTGCGCCTGTCGCTGGATTGACGGGTGAAGTGATGCGGCAGACCGGCGCCAAGCCCGCGCCGCTCACTTCTTCAACTTGCGCTCGCGCCGCGGCCGATCCTCGACGATCTTCTTGCGGTGCTTGTCCTTCATCTTTTTCCAGCTCTTGCATTCGTCGCGGGTACGCATGCAGCCGATGCAGAAGCCGGTTTTGTCGTCGAACTTGCAGATGTCGACGCAGGGTGACGCGATGCTCATGACCGATAGCCGTTCGAGTTGGAAGTAGCGACGACTGTCGCATGCACGTTGCCCGCCGCGCAAAGTGATTGTGTTAATAAAAGCGATAGCGCAGCCGGCGATAATGCCGCTCGCGCTTGAACACCGGCCGTGCGCGATGCGCGGCGGCACAACGACACCACCACCCGCGCTCTTCCGTCGATGAAAACTTTCCTGCTGTATGTCGTGACCGCTCTCGCCGAAATCGTCGGCTGCTACCTGCCGTGGCGCTGGCTCAAGGAGGACGGCTCCGCGTGGCTGTTGCTGCCCGGCGCGTTGAGCCTCGCGCTGTTCGCGTGGCTGCTGACGCTGCACGGCACCGCCGCGGGCCGCGTCTATGCGGCATACGGCGGCGTGTACGTGGCGGTGGCGATTGCATGGCTGTGGGCGGTGGACCGGATACGGCCCACGCTGTGGGACGCGGCCGGCGTCGCGCTGACGCTTGCCGGCATGGCGGTGATCGCGTTCCAGCCGCGCCTGCACGGCTAGAACGCCAGCGCCTGAGCGCCCCCAGCGACGCCCGGCGCCCGGCTCGCGCCGCTTACTGCGGCGAGCCCAGATAGTCGAGCTTGCCCAGTTCGACACCGTTGTGACGCAGGATGTCGTACGCGGTGGTCACGTGGAAATAGAAGTTCGGCAGCACGAAGCCGAGCAGATACGACAGCCCGGTGAACTCGACCGGACCCGGCCGCAGTTTCAGCGTGATCGCGCGGCTCTCCGAACCGTCGATCTGCTCCGGCTTGAATTCCTTCAGATAATCGATCGTTTTCTGGATGCGGGCCTGCAATTCGTCGAAGGTCTGTTCGACGTCGTCGAACTTCGGCGGCTCGACGCCGGCCAGACGCGCCGCGCAACCCTTCGCGGTGTCGCTCGCGATATACACCTGACGCAGCAGCGGCAGCATGTCCGGCGCGAGTCGCGCATTCGTGAACACCGTGGGCTCGATCTGCTTCGCGGCGGCGTGGGCCTCGGCTTTGCCGAGGATCGCCTGGAGGTTCGTGAGACCGCGAATCAGTACGGGCAGCGACGCTTGATACATCGAAATTGACATGAGTTCCTCTAGGTTCTCGGGCCGGCGCGCGGGCGGCGCGCGAGCCAGGCAAACGGCAGGAATGCCGCCCCAGCATCATAGCGCGGCGCACCCACGCCGCGCATTGGCCGTTCGGACGACTGCCCCGACTGCCGGAACTGTGCTGGAATGCCTCGGTCGGACGCTCAGACGAAGTCCTTGAATCCGGCCCGCCGCGGGTCGCGCGAGCGCCGCCGGCGCGCGGGCGCGCGATGTGCTGACGAGCCGCCGGGCCTGCGCGATCGCGAGCGATCCCGCGGGCCGCCACGTCAACAGGAGAGTCGACACCATGAGCACCAAGCATCCATTGCCGGGCAGCGAGCGCACGATCGAACACGGCACGCAGGTCGTCGGGCAATGCGATCCCGCCGAGCGGATCGAAGTCTTCGTGATGCTGCGCCGCCAGCAGCAGGCGCAGTTCGACGCGCTGATGAGCCGGATCGAAGCGGGCGACCCCAGCGTGAAGCCGTTGTCGCGCGAGGCGCTCGCGAAAGACTACGGCGCCGCGCCCGCGGACATCGCGAAGGTCAAGGCGTTCGCCGTCGCGCATGGGCTCACGGTCGTGCGCGAGGATGCGGCCGCGCGCTCAGTGCTGCTGAGCGGCACGGTCGCGCAGTTCCAGAGCGCGTTCGAAGTGAAGCTGCAGCAGTTCCAGCACCACACGGCCGGCTCGTTTCGCGGCCGCACCGGGCCGGTCAGCGTGCCGGACGATCTGCGCGACGTGATCGAGGCGGTGCTCGGGCTCGACAACCGTCCACAGGCGCGGCCGCATTTCCGCATCCGGCCGCCGTTCGAGGCGGCGCGCGCGCGTCAGGCGTCGTTCACGCCGCCGCAACTCGCCACGCTGTACCACTTTCCGCAAGGCGACGGCGCGGGGCAGTGCGTCGGCATCATCGAGCTCGGCGGCGGCTACAACACGGCGGATCTGCGCAGCTATTTCGGCGCGCTCGGCGTGAGCATGCCGAGCGTGAAATCGGTCGGGGTCGACCAGGGCGGCAACAAACCGAGCGGCGATCCGAACGGGCCGGACGGCGAGGTCACGCTCGACATCGAGATCGTCGGCGCGATCGCGCCGGGCGCGAGCATCGCGGTGTACTTCACGCAGAACAGCGACGCCGGTTTTATCGATGCGGTCAGCCGCGCGGTGCACGACACGGCCAATAAACCGTCGGTCATTTCGATCAGCTGGGGCGCGCCGGAATCGGTCTGGACCGCCCAGTCGATGCAGGCGTTCAACAGCGTGCTGCAATCGGCGGCGGCGCTCGGCGTGACGATCTGCGCGGCCTCGGGCGATAGCGGTTCGAGCGACGGCTCCGGCAGCGGCGATCAGGTCGACTTCCCGGCGTCGAGCCCGTACGTGCTCGCGTGCGGCGGCACCAGCGTCACCGCGGCGGGGTCGTCGATCACCCGCGAGGTCGTGTGGAACGACGGCGAGCAGGGCGGCGCGAGCGGCGGCGGCGTCAGTGCCGCGTTCCCGTTGCCCACGTGGCAGAAGGGCCTGTCAGCCTCGACCAGCGGCGGCGGCCACAAGGCGCTGAGCGGGCGCGGTGTGCCCGATGTCGCCGGCGATGCTTCGCCGCTTACCGGTTACAGCGTGCTGATCGACGGCACGCAGACGGTGATCGGCGGCACCAGCGCGGTCGCGCCGCTGTGGGCGGCGCTGATCGCGCGGATCAACGCGGCCAAAGGGCAGCCGGCCGGCTTCGTCAATCCGAAGCTGTACCAGACGGCCGGCGTGTGCAACGACATCACCCAGGGCAACAACGGCAGCTTCGCGGCGGCGAAGGGCTGGGATGCGTGCACGGGACTCGGCAGTCCGAATGGTCAGAAGGTGGCGGCCGCACTATAGTCAGCAACACGGGCGGCGCCGCTCTCACGGACGCGCAAGCGGATGCGCAAGCGGCGCGGCCCAGCAAGGCAGAAGCGGAACACGCGGGACGCACGCGGATCAGCGCGGGCAAACGCAGATGAGCAGCAGGCGTGCGCAACGCCCCGGCATCGCGAGGACGTAACAACGAGGACGCACGGCACGTCAATACGAACCCTTGGAGCGATCATGACGAACCCAGCATCAGCTTCCGATACCCAACACCCTTCGCACGACGCGCCCGCCACGGCCAGGCCGGGCGCAGCCAGCGGCGCCGCGAGCACCGCCAGCGCTACGAGCAGCGTCACGAGCAGCGCCAGCCCCGCGGCCAGCGCCGGCACCCATGGCGCTACGAGCACCCCGAGCACCCCAAGCACTACGCGCGCCGCCGCCGCCGCGCACCGGGGCAAATCCGGCGACCAGCCGTTCTTCGATCCGGTCGCATACGGCAACGGCCCGGACGACTCGGTCACCGACACCACCGAGAGCGCCGCGATCACCCATCACTCGGTGACGATCGGCGGGCACAAGATCAATTACACCGCGACCGCCGGCCATCTGGTGATCGTCGATCCGAGCAGCTCGCAACCCGACGCGCGGATGTTCTACGTCGCCTTCACGCAGGACCACCAGAAAGAGGAAACCCGGCCGTTGACGTTTTTCTATAACGGCGGGCCGGGGTCGTCATCGGTGTTCGTGCTGCTCGGCTCGTTCGCGCCGCGCCGCATCAAGACCTCGATGCCGAACTTCACGCCGCCCGCGCCGTATTCGATGGAAGACAACCCGGACAGCCTGCTCGACAGGAGCGACCTGGTGTTCATCAACCCGGTCGGCACCGGCTATTCGGCGGCGATCGCGCCGAAGAAGAATCGCGATTTCTGGGGCGTCGATCAGGACGCCGATTCGATCAAGCAGTTCATCAAGCGTTTTCTGACCAAAAACAATCGCTGGAACTCGCCGAAGTATCTGTTCGGCGAGTCGTACGGCACCGCGCGCAGCTGCGTGCTCGCATACCGGCTGCACGAGGACGGCGTCGATCTGAACGGTATCACGCTGCAATCGTCGATTCTCGACTACACGCAGGCCGGCAATCCGGTCGGCGCGCTGCCCACCGCGGCGGCGGACGCGTGGTATCACAAGAAGCTCGGCGTCGCGCCGCGGCCGACCGATCTCGGCGCGTTCGCCGAGGAAGTCGCGCAGTTCGCGCGCACCGATTACCTGGCCGCGCTGCGCAAATTCCCGACCACGGATTCTTCGACCGTCGAGAAACTGAGCGAATACACCGGCATCGACAAGACCACGCTGCTCGCGTGGAGCCTCGATATCGCCGGCTACGACAGCCGCGGCAACTCGCTGTTTCTGACCACGCTGCTGAAGTCGCAGGGTCTGGCGCTCGGCGAGTACGACGGCCGTGTGACCGCGATCGAGACCGGCATCGCCGGCAAGATCGATCCGAACTCCGGCGGCAACGATCCGACGATGACCGCGGTCACCGGCGTCTACACGACGATGTGGAACGTGTATCTGAACGAGCAGCTGAAGTACACATCGAACTCGGCGTTCACCGACCTGAACGACCAGGCGTTCAAGTACTGGGATTTCGGCCATATCGATCCGACCGGCGCGCAGAAGGGCGTCGACTCGAAGGGCAACATCATCCTGTACACGGCCGGCGACCTCGCCGCGGTGATGGCGCTCAATCCCGACCTGAAGGTGCTGTCGGCGAACGGCTTTTACGATTTCGTCACGCCGTTCTATCAGACCGTGCTCGATCTGCAGCAGATGCCGCTGCTCAGTCAGCAGGTGCGGCAGAACCTGTCCGCGCGCTTCTATCCGTCGGGCCACATGATCTATCTGGACGGCGGGTCGCGCACCGCGTTGAAGGCCGATCTCGCGCATCTGTACGAAAAGACGGTGAGCGATACGCAAGCGCTCGGCCGGATCCGCGCGTTGCAGGCAAGGGTCGCGAAGTAGCGGGGCGGCGGGTGGCACCAGCGGCATGGGCGGCCGCGGCAAAGGCGACGCGCAAGCGCCATAAGCCGCTGGCCGCGCCGCGCACGGCACTTCCCGAGCGCGGCTTTTCGCGCTACCCATATTGAATGTGTTTTAATTGCCCTGCGAATTGAACTACCGCGCGCCGCCGCCGGCGCGCCAACCGATGAACGCAGGCATCGCCGACCCGCATCCCGACGCTGTTTCCAGCGATCCTTTCCCCAGCAGTGACGCAGCCAGTCCGGCGCCGTTCGCGCGCGAGCGCGGCCGGCGCCGTGGCGCTCGCACGCGGCCGCGCGCGTGGCTGCGGGTCGGCGTGACCGCGCTGCTCGCGCTGCAAATCGGCGACGCCGCCGCGCAGCTGAGCGGGATGCTCGACGAGCGCGTCACGCAGGAATCGGTCGGCGAGACGATCTGCCGCCCCGGTTATGCGCGCACGGTCGCGCCGCCGTTCGACGAACTGATGGCGCAGAAGGACCGGATGCTCGCCGAGCGCGGTATCGATGCCGATGAAGGCGCCGGCCTCGCGCTCGATCGACGGGTGCCGATCATGCTCGGCGGCTCGCCGGACGCGCCCGCCAATCTCGATCTGCTGCCGTGGGCGGGTCCGCAGGGCGAGCGTCGCAAGGCGCGCGCGGCGGCGATGCTCAAACGCTGCGTCTGCGACGGCCAGTTGAGCCTCGCGCAGGCGCAAGCGGCGATCGCCGGCAACTGGTCCGCGGTGTACGGCGGCTTCGGCCGCGCGTCTTGCGACCTCAGCCGGCTCGACGTCGCCACCGGCGGCGATCAGGTCGACGGCGACGAGCGTCAGCGCGGCGAGCCGCAGGCGCGCACGCGCTAGACGCGGTAGTTCGCAGTCCGCTGTCCTTAATTTTTTCGGAGAAACACCATGACCTATTCCCGTTTTGCCGCTCTCGCGCTGACGCTCGGCGGCCTGTGCGGCAGCGCCGCCGCGCTGGCCGCCGTGCCGGCGTTGCCCGCGCACTGCGCGCCGGCCGATACGCTGGAGATTCGCGGCGACGTGCCCGCGGCGATCAGCTTCGACGTGTACGAGCAACTGCGCCCGCTGAGCGCGCGCCGCATCGCGCTGTTCCAGGCGGCCGGCGAAGTGAAACCTCTGCGCGACGGCCAGCCGGTCTGCCAGATCACCGACGACGGCGTCGACGATCCGTCCGCGGTGCTGGTCCGTCTGCCGCGCGGCAGCAATGCATGGTGGGTCAGCGCGGCGAACGTGCAAGCGGCGGACTGATCCGCACGCGCCGGCCGGGCATGCGCAGTGCTCGATCAGCAGATGTTTTTCGAGAGATGACGCAGCTGATTCGGGTACAGTGCATTGACGCAGACGTCGCGCCAATCGCTATGACACGGTGCCGCGGCGTTCGCGGAGTCGCAGGTGGCAATCCTGACAACAGGACGAAATTCGCAAAGGAGATTGGAATAATGGCCTTCTATCTGTCATTGCTCGCTGTGGGACTCGCCGGCGCGACCGGCGCCGTTGCGCTTCGCGCGTTCGCCGCCGCCCAGGCAAAGCAGCGCAGCGCGCTGCGACCGGTGCGGATCGAGCGCGCCGCCGATCGAGCGGGCCGCGCCGGGTGGCGAGGGTAGGCCGTATGAACCTGACCGTGCGCAATATCGCCGAATCGTGCAGCGAACAGGAGGTGCGGGAGTTCCTGACGCGCGAACTCGGCCATTACGCGAAAAACGTCGAGGTGGTGGACGCCGGCACGCCCGGCGCCTACGCGACGGTCGAACTGGATGCGGATGTGCCGTATGTCGGCGACGTGATCGCGCGGCAGATTCAGGGCAAGCAGCTGGGCGGGCAGCCGCTCGAAGCGAGCGCCGATCTGTTTACCGACGAACCGCCGCCCGACGCGAGCTAGGCACTCGCACAGGCCGGAAGTTTTCCAGGGCGGTGGCGATACGCGATTCACGCGCGTATCGCCACCGCCCTGATTCGTTTACGGCGCGCGCCGTTGTGGCGGCGGCGACGACACGCGCCCGCGTGCAGTCGCGATCTTTTCCAGCGTTGCCGGGCTGCCTTTTATTTCTTGTCCGAGCGCGTCGGCCAGTCGAACGGCGTATACGGCAGCGCCCGTTTGTGACGCGTCGCGTTGTAAAACTGCAGGATCACGTCGCGCGCGGTCTCGCTGACCGGCTTGCCTTCGAGGAAATCGTCGATCGCGTCGTACGGGATTCCATACGCGTCTTCGTCCGGGCGCAGCGGGCGCAGCATTTCGAGGTCGGCGGTCGGCACCTTGTGGGTCAATGCGTCGGGTGCGCCGAGCGTGTGCGCAAGAGCCCGCACGCGGCGCTTGCTGAGGCCGGCGAGCGGCAGCACGTCGGCGCCGCCGTCGCCGAACTTGGTGAAGAAGCCCATCACCGATTCGGCCGCGTGGTCCGTGCCGATCACGACGCCCACGCGCGCGCCGGCCACCGCGTATTGCGCGATCATCCGCTGGCGTGCCTTGATATTGCCGTGCACGAAATCGCGCTGCGCCGCGTCCCTGAACGGCACGCCGCTTTGTTCGAGCGACGCGAGCATCGCGTCGGCGGCGGGGCGGATATCGATCGTCAGATTTTCGTCGGCGCGGATAAATCCCAAGGCCTGCTGTGCATCGGCTTCGTCGCGTTGTTCGCCATAGGGCAGGCGCACCGCGACGAAGCGCGCATCGTACTGCGCGGCGCGCAGACGTTCGACCGCCAGTTGCGCGAGACGTCCGGCCGTCGTCGAATCGACGCCGCCGCTAATGCCGAGTACATAAGTCGCGAGGCCGCTGGCGCGCAGATAGTTCGCCAGAAAATCGACCCGGCGCTCGATCTCGCGCTGCGCGTCGAATTGGCCGGCGACGTGTAGTTCGGCTGCAATGGCGGCCTGTCGGGCGAGCGGATCGGATTGGGTCATGGTGCGTCTCTCTCCTCGCGGAAATGGAATTGGAAGCGTAATTGAAAGCGGCTTGAAACCGGTTTAAAGCGATTTGCATGGCGAGCGACGCGCCGGCTCTGGAGACGGTTGCGATCGCATTGAATCGCGTCGGCAAACGGCGGATCGCTGCCGATATGCGGGAAGCGCGGAATCGTCGGGTATGACGGCGAGCCTGAGCCTTTGACTGTCTTTGCATTGATCGACATGCGTCGGTGTGCTGAGTAATATCGTCGTGCCGGGCGCAGCAGGGACCCGGCGGGCATTCAATAATAATCACGTTTGCTGTGATACGCGATGAGCTACCTGGATCGGCCTCTCCAGCCTGGATCGAATCGCCTGAGTTTCGTCGCGCGAGTGAGTCGGCGCGGGGTGACGGGCATGCTGTCGATACGCGGCGTGCCGCGCAGGATTCGTCGCGCGGGTGGCCTGGTGAACGTGCCGGGGCCGGTCGGCGCGACCTTATGTGCATGGGGCTGCGCGCTGGTTTGCGCATTGTCGGGCGCGGGCGCGTTGGCGGCGCCGCTTGATACGGCGGCGTCGGCGTCGGCGTCGGCGTCGGCGTCGGCGTCGGTCGGAAAGGCGGCGGCGCCGATGCGGGCCTCAGCACCCAACCTTGCCTCCGCGTCAAAACCAATCGCTGCGCCGTCTTCGGCCTCGTCGCTCAAACGCGCTTCCAACCCGAATCCCGCCTCCGCAGCAGTCGCTATTAACCGTCCATCGGCCGTGCTCGACGGATCCGCCGTCGCGGTGCCCGACGCGGCCGGCGTCGTCGATCCGCAGCGCGCTTTTCTACTGCGCGACGTGTTCGCGCGCGACGTAAACCGCCGGCTCAAGGTGCCGGCCGCCGAACAGCGCGCGTATGCCGCGCGCTTGCAGGCGGCGCTCGATGCGCACGAACTCGGCAGCCTGTCGGGCGAATACGTGGTGCTGGTCGATCGCAACGCCAACGTGCAGGCAGTGTTCATCTACTTTCGCGCGGTCCCGGCCGACAACTGGCAGATGATCGGCGCGGCGCCGGTGTCGACCGGACGGCCCGGCGAATACGATCACTTCATCACGCCGCTGGGCGTATTCGAACACACGCCCGACAACATGGATTTCCGCTCTGAGGGCACACAGAACGAAAACCATATTCGCGGCTATGGGCGGCGCGACATGCGCATCTTCGATCTCGGCTGGGCCGACGGCGAGCGCGGCTGGGGCAAAGGCGGCGTCTCGCAGATGCGCTTCCAGATGCATGCGACCGACCCGGACCGCCTCGAAGCGGTGCTCGGCATCCGTCACTCGAAGGGCTGCGTGCGGATTCCCGCGACGCTGAACACGTTTATCGATCACTACGGGATTCTCGACGCCGAATACGCGCAACTGGTCGACGCGGGCCAATCGCTTTGGGTGCTGAAAAGCGATCGACGGATTCTGCCGTGGGCGGGGCGCTATATCGTCGTCGTCGATTCGCAGCGCAAGGGCCGGCCGGCGTGGGCGCCGGCGCCGGGCTCGGCCGCGCGCGCGAAGATGCCGGCCAGGGCGGACACGGCGGATTGACGGTGGACTAGCAGCGGCTGGACTACAACTCGACTGCAACTCGACTGCGGCGTGACGCAGGCCCGGTTACGGCTCGACGGCCTATTAACGCCCCTCTCCGGCATCGACGCGCAAGTCCGCCCCGCGTCGCCCACCGTCACGACCTTGCCAGCAACACCCCGGCCAACGCGAGCACGAAGCCGGCGATCTGCACCGGCAGCAAGGTCTCGCCGAAGCCGAGATAGCCTTCGAGCGCGGCCAGCGGCGGCGCGAGAAACAGCAGCGCGGTCGCGCGCGACGCGTCGCCGCGCCGGACCATCCACACCAGCAGCGTCACGCTGATCCCCGACAGCATCACGACACCCCAACCGAGCGATACCCACAGCGTCGGCGAAGCGATCCAGCGATGCTCGCCGAGCGCGAGCGCCAGCAGCGCGGCGACGACGGCGGCCCCCAGGTTCTGCACCGCGCTCGCGCTACGAATATCGGCCTTCGCGAGCGAAGTCTTCTGGAACAGCGTGCCCGCGGTGATCGCGCCGACCGCCAGAATCGACACCAGCACGACCAGCCACGCGGGCGCGTTGCCGTGTGTCGGCGGCGTTGCGGCGGCGAGCTTCGGCGCGAGCACCAGCACGACGCCGGCGAGGCCGAGCGCCATCCCGCTCCAGCCGCGCCGCGACAGCCGCTCGCCGAACAGCGGCGCGGCGACGGCGGCGGTCGCCAGCGGTTGCAGCGCGCCGAGCAGCGCCATCACGCCGGCGCTCAGGCCCTGCGCGACGGCCCAGTAGCCGGCGCCGAGATAGACGCCCTGCAACAGCGCGCCCGCGGCCAGATGCTTGCCGAGATTGCGTCCGCTCGGCCACGCGGCGCGCGCGAGCAGCGCGGCCAGCGTGAAGATCAGCGCGGTGCCGCCGAAGCGGGCCAGCAGAAACAGATTGGGATCGGCGTAAGGCGTGATCGCGCGGGCGACCACGAAGCCGGTCGACCACAGCACGACGAAGACGGCGGCGAGGAAAGAGGCGAGCATCGAAACGGACGGTGTGAAAAAGCCGTCATGATGGCGAGCGCAGCGGCGCGCGTCTTGTTCGAAGCTGCAATGCGCGGCCCGGCGTGGTTGCGGCCGTCACGTCACGTCAAGTTTCGTCACGTCAGCCGATCAGCAGCATCATGCCGACGCCCAGCACGCCGCCGCAGATCACGCAGCCCCACAGCAGCCAGCGGGTGCGCCGGTATTCGCGTACGAGTTCGGCGAGCAGTTGCGCGTTCTGCTGCGGCGTGCGTCCGCTCTCGTGCTTCTGTTGCAGGTAGCGCACCGCGAGTTGCGGCACGCGCGGCAGCATGTGCGCGAGATGCGGCAACTCGCGCGAGATGCGCTTGATCCAGCCGCGATGATCGATGTCGCGCCGCGCGATGCCGGCCAGCACGTCGCGCGTGATGTTCCATGTATCGACGCCCGGATGCAGGGCGCGCGCGAGCGTCTCCGCCTGCTGGAACGAGCGCTGCGCGGTCGCGAGGCGAGCGGACACGCAGCCGTCGAACGGCTGCACGCCGTGCAGCAGATGATGAAACAGCGAGCCCGCCGAGCGGTCCGGCGGCGCGGCCGCGAAATGCGCTTCGGCGCGCGTGCGCAACTCGGCTTCGAGCATTTCGGGGCGGGTGTCGTGCGGCACGTGGCCGGCGTCGCGATGCATGTCGGCGAGCCGCGCGTAGTCCTGCTCGAACAGCGCGCTCGCGCCGTGCACGAAGAACTCGCGCTCGCCGGTCGACAGCGTCGACATGATCGAAAATTCCGCCAGCACCAGCCGCCCGAGCGTGTCCGGTTCGACGCTGACGCGCACCCGGCGCGCATCGAGCGTCGCGTGGAAAAAGCCGTGCTCGAAGGCCTGCTCGGTGACCACTTCGACGATATGCGCGGCGAGCGGCGCGAGCTTGATGTGATGCGCATGCAGCCCGGCGAGGTCGCTCGCCGGCAGCGTGTTGATGCGCTGCATCGTCAGCGTGTGCTCGGTGCACAGCTCCCAGATCACGTCCGGAATCACGATGCGCGGATCGGCGTCGAAATGGTGGCCGCTCTGGCTCAGGTTGGCCGCTTCGGCGCGCAGGTCGAAGCGACGCTGGATATCGTCGGTGAAGCTTTGCGCGAGTGCGCGCAAGCGCAGGCGGCGGGCAGTGCGCGAGAGCTTTTCGAGCCAGCGCGCAACCCAGCGCAGCAGCGCGAGTTCGTCGCCGAGTTGCTGCAATTGTTGCGCGCGCACCAGTTTGATCGCGACTTCGTGGTGGCCTTTGAGCGGCGCCGCGAGCCGCGCGAAATGGGTCTGCTCGGCAAAGCCGCTGCGCACCGGCACGAGATCGACCGCGCTGAACAGTTCGCCGAGCGGCCGGCCGAACGCGCGCGTCAACGCCAGCGCCGACTCGTCCGGCGGCAGCGGTTCCTCCATGTGATCGAGCGCGTCGAGCGCGTCGTGCAGCGTGCCGCTCGCGAGTTCGGGACGCTCGGCGAGCGTCTGCGCGAAGCGGCTCGCGAGCGGGCCGAGCGCCGGCAGCATCGCGTGCAGTTGCGCGCCGCTGCGCCCGGACGCGTGCACGCGGCCGATCAGCTCGATGATCCAGTGGAGTTTGTGGTCGGGCGGAGCGGCGAGCCAGATCAGGCGCGCGCCGTAACGCAGCGCATGGAACAGCAGTCGGAGACGGCGAAACAGTGGCGGCATCGTGGTTCGGTTGACGGCGAAGCGAAGTGCGCGGAACGCGGCCGGGCAGCGCGCGGCTGCCCGGCCGGCCCGCCGAGCCCGTCAAGGTTAGCAGGTCGGCGGGTTCGCGTGCAGTGCGGACTGGCCCGGCGCGTCGACGGTGATCGCCGACCATGCGTAATACAATACGCCGGCCTTTTTTCAACGACGAAACCCCAGCGTGCCGGCTTCCGGCCTCGACAGATGCTTGCAGAACAACGTCATCAATACATCCTCGCGCAAGTTGCCAAAAACGGCGCGCTCTCGGTTGCCGAACTGGTGCGCGAACTGAACGTGTCGCGCGAGACGATCCGGCGCGATCTGAACGCGCTGGCCGGCCGCGGCCTGCTCGTGACGACGCACGGCGGCGCGTTGTCGAACGATCGGCGCGAGCCCGATCTCGACACCCGCGAAGCCGAGAACGCCAGCGCCAAGCGCGCGATCGGCGAGCGCGCGGCCGAGTTCGTGCCGGACGGCGCATCGCTGATCATCGACTCGGGCAGCACCACCCAGGCGGTCGCGCGGGCGCTGCTCGACCGCCATCGGCTGACGGTCTACACCAACGACTGGCGCATCGCGCTGCTGCTCGGCCGCCGCAACGACAATCGCGTGACGCTGCTCGGCGGCGAGCTGTCCGATATCGAGGACGCGACCTTCGGTCTCGACACCGTCCATCAACTCACCCAGTATCACGCGGACTTCGCGTTCATCGGCGCGGGCGGGATTTCGCCGGACGGCTATCTGACCGACTACAGCCGGATGGCCGCCGAGGTGCGCAGCCGGATGATCGCCGCGGCCGACACGGTGGTGATCGTCGCCGATCATTCGAAGTTCGGCCGGGTGACGCCCGTGCGCATCAACGGCATCGAGTCCGCGCGTTACCTCGTCACCGAACTGGCGCCGGAGCGCGCGCTCGGCAAGGCGATCAGCGCGCACGGGCCGGAGATTCTGATCGCGTGACAAAGGGCGGGGCGCGTGGCTTTACGCGATCCCCGCAAGCATCGCTTCATCCCGACGCGTTCGACTCCCACGCCGCGCGTCTTCCCCCATTCCGCACACTCCCACCCTCTGCGCAAGTTGGCCTGATTTGGCAAATTGTGGTTATTTTTGCAGTTTGTCGCACCCGTCACGGCCTTGTCATCGAAACCTGTGATTCTTGCCGGGCCCGTTCAGGCGCGGCATGCAGCGCGAATCTCACCAGCCGGCTGTCGGTCAGGCTGAAAGAGAAGCGGCCAGCTTGTCGGCAATCTGCAATTCACGACAGAGCGGCACGGCAACGGCCCCATGCGCAACGCGCAAGCGCCGCGTGCCGCCATTCGATCACTACATAGGTATGGGGTTACCCCGACCGTCTGGTTTATTGCGTTTCGGAGAGTGCGACATGACAAAGACGAATTCCCGCCACCGCGCGGCCGGCCTCGCGCGCAAACTGCTGCCGGCGCTTGTCGCCGCGGCCGCTTTCGGCGGCACCGCGATTCAGGCGCAGGCGGCCCAGGCGGTCGTGCTGTACACCGCCGACGGCCTCGAAAATCTCTACAAGGACGTGCTGCCGGCCTTCGAGAAGAAGGAAGGCGTGAAGGTCAATATCGTCACCGCCGGCAGCGGCGAAGTGGTGAACCGCGCGACCATCGAAAAGGATCAGCCGAAGGCCGACGTGCTGGTCACGCTGCCGCCGTTCATCCAGCAGGCCGACCAGAACGGTCTGCTGCAGGCGTACCAGAGCGCGAACTACCAGAACGTGCCGGCGATCGCGAAGGCGCCGAACGGCGCGTGGGCGACCTTCGTGAACAACTATTTCTCGTTCGCGATCAACCCGGAAGTCACGAAGACCCAGCCGAAGACGTTCGCCGATCTGCTGCATCCGGACTACAGCGGCAAGGTCGCGTACTCGAACCCGGCGACCGCAGGCGACGGCATGGCCGTGATCATCCTGACCTCGTCGCTGATGGGCGAGGACAAGGCGTTCGATTATCTGAAGAAGCTCGAACAGGGCGCGAAATTCCACACCAAGGGCACCGGCTATCTCGACGTGCTGCTGTCGCGTAACGAAATCGCGTTTGCCAACGGCGACCTGCAGATGGACCTCGACGACGCGGCCAACGGCGGCCTGTCGCTGAAGCCGGTGTTCCTCGCGGCCGACGCCGGCGGCCAGCCGACCACGTTCCAGCTGCCGTACGCAATCGCGCTGATCAAGAACGGCCCGAACCAGGCCGAGGGCAAGAAGCTGATCGATTACCTGATGTCGACCGACGTGCAATCGAGGGTGCCGGACATTTTCGGCATTCCGGGCCGTAGCGACGTGCCGCTCGCCGGCAAGAACGGCGAGACGGTCAAGCAGTCGATCGCCGGCGTGAAGCTGATTCCGGTCGACTGGAACCACGTGATGGCGAAGAAGGCCGACTGGACCACGCGCTGGAAAAACGACGTGATCGGTTCGTCGGGCAAGCAGACCGAAGTGGTCAAGCCGAAGTAAGCGGCCGAAGCCGCCGGACCCGATGCCGGCGCTGCCGCGGCCTAACCGCGGCGGCGCCGCATTCGCTTTAAACCTGTTGGAGGACGACCCCCGGTGAATACCGCCAGCCTCGCTCACCCCCATGCGCCTGGCGCCGCACTGGATACGCCCGATGCCGAGCGTGCCGCCGCGCCGGGCGGCGTGCAGATCGATCACCTGACGGTGCGCTTCGGCGCGCGCACGGTGCTCGACGATCTGTCGCTGACGATTCAGCGCGGCGAGCTGCTCACCGTGCTCGGCCGCAGCGGTTGCGGCAAGACCACGTTGCTGCGCTTCATCGCGGGCTTCATCGAAGCGGACGGTCTGGCCGGCACGCTGACTGTGGCCGGCCACGATCTGACCCACGTGCCGCCGCACAAGCGCAATCTCGGTCTGCTGTTCCAGAGCTATGCGCTGTTTCCGCATCTGTCGGTGTTCGAGAACGTCGCGTTCGGTTTGCGCGCGCGCCGCATTCCTGCACGCGATGTCGCGCGGCGGGTCGCCGATGCGCTGAAGCTCGTGCAACTCGGCGACGCCGGTCACGTGATGCCCGCGCAATTGTCGGGTGGCATGCAGCAGCGCGTCGCGCTCGCCCGCGCGCTGGTGATCGAGCCCGACGTGCTGCTGCTCGACGAACCGCTGTCCGCGCTCGATGCCAATCTGCGCGCGTCGGTGCGCTCCGAACTGAAGGCGCTGCATGAGCGGTTGCCGAATCTGACGATCGTCTGCGTGACGCACGATCAGGACGACGCGCTGGTGCTGTCGGACCGCACGCTGCTGATGCGCGACGGCCGCATCGCGCAGCTCGGCACGCCGCAGCAGCTGTACGACACGCCGGCCGACGGCTTTGTCGCGCGTTATCTGGGCGCGGCCAATCTGCTGCCGCCGCAGGTCGCGTTCGGGATGGACGACGCGCGTCACAACGAACGGGAGCGGGTCGCCTGCCTGCGGCCGGAGGCGCTGCGCATCGTGCCGCTCGGCGAAGGGCAGTTGCATGGCGCGATTGCCTCGGTCGAGTGGTATGGCGCGGTGGTGTCGGTATCGGTCGTGCTCGACGCGCTGCCGAACGAGCCGGTGCTGGTCACGCTGCAGCGCGGCCACGGGATGGCGCCGGAAAAGGGCGCGCGTGTTTCCCTGCGTTACGAGGCTGACGATGTCGTCCTTATCAAGCCCTGACGCGCAGAAGCCGCTTGGCCTCGGCGCGATCGATGCCGGCGCGGTTGGCGTAGCAGCCGTCGCTTTCGAAGCCGAGGCTGCCGCGCGGCGGCAGGCGAGCGCCGCCGCCCATACGGTCGCGGTGAAGCGGCGCGAACGCGTCGCGCAATCGCATCTGCTGTTTATCGCGGTAGTCGTGCTCGGGCCGCTTGTCATCTATCCGCTGGTGCGGCTCGTGATGCTGAGCCTTACCGACGCGCACGGCCTGTCGATCCACGCGTACACGACGTTCTTCGGCAATCCCGAGACGCGCGGCGTGATCGGCACCACGCTGTGGATCCTGTTCGCGAGCGCGAGTCTGGCGTCGCTGCTCGGCGTCGCGCTTGCGTCGCTGCTGTTCTTCAAGCCGTTCCCGGGCGCGCGGATGGTCACGCGCTTTCTGGAACTGTTCGTCGCGTTCCCGTCGTTTCTGGTCGCGTTCACGCTGATCTTTCTGTACGGCTCGCAGGGCTCGGTCAGCATCGGCTTGCAGCGGCTGTTCAATCTGCAGGAGCCGCCGCTCAACTTTCTGTTCGGGATCGGCGGGGTGATTCTCGCGGAAGTGGTGTTCTACACGCCGTTCGTCGTGCGGCCCACGTTGGCTTCGTTCGCGCTGCTCGACCGGCGGCTGATCGAAGCCGCGCGAAGCCTCGGTGCGAACGGTCTGATGGTCGCGTTTCGCGTGATTCTGCCGCTCGCGTGGCCCGGTATCGCGGCCGGCACGATCCTGTGTTTTCTGCTGACCTTGAACGAGTTCGGGATTCTGCTGGTGCTCGGCAGCGCGCATCTGATTACGCTGCCGGTCGCGATCTACAGCGCCGCGACCGTCGATCTCGATCTGCCGACCGCCGCCGCCGGCGCGGTCGTGATGCTGCTGATGTCGTTGTCGCTGTATGCGCTGTACCGGCGCGTCAATCGACGCAACCTGAAAGGAGCCCGGTGATGGCCGCCGATCTCGATCCGGCCGTGCTGCCGGTGATGCACAAGAAGGGCCGGCCGGTGCGTCACAGTCTCGCGGTGCGGCTGTGCGGCAGTCTGTTTCTCGGCTTCGCCGCGCTGCTGTGCTTCTGGCTGTTCGTGCTGCCGGTGCTGGTGGTCGCGTTATCGAGCGTCGCCGCGCACTGGTCCGGCACGATCCTGCCCGACGGCTTCAGCATGCGCTGGTTCGAACGCCTCGGTTCGAGCGACTTCGATGCGCTGACGACCAGCCTCGAAGTCGGTATGGGCGTCGCGGTTCTAGGCACCGTGCTTGGACTGTGGCTTGCACTCGCGCTCGAAGGGCGCGACCGCCGTGGTCTCGGCGCGCTCGTCGACACGCTCGCGATGATGCCCAACGGCGTGCCGAGCGTGGTGCTCGGTCTCGCGGTGCTGATCGCGTATCACAAGCGGCCGCTCGATCTGTCGAGTTCGGCGGCGATCGTCGTGTTCGTGCAGCTCGCGCTGGTGCTGCCGTTCTGCTACCGGTGCGCGGCCGCCGCGCTGCGTCCGGAGCTGACCGTGCTGCGGGAGGCGGCCGCGAGTCTGGGGGCGCCGCCGTCGATGGTGCTCCGCCGCGTAGTGCTGCCGCAACTCGTGCCGGCGATCCGCGCGAGTCTCGCGCTCGGCTTCGCGCTGTCGCTCGGTGAACTCGGCGCGACGCTGACCGTGTACCCGCCGGGTTTCGCGACGGTGCCGATCGTCGTGGTCGGGCAGGTGGAGCGTGGTTATTACCTGCCGGCTTCGGCGTTGTCGCTGATTCTGCTGCTGGTGTCGCTGGTCGCGCTGCTGTTGATCGCGGCGCGCGCGCCGCGGCGGCGGGTCGATTGAGCGGCGAGTGGGCCGGGCGCGCGCCGCTACTGTGGTGGCAACTCCGTCAAAGTGACCGAAAAGATGCACGCTGATTCTGTCGCTCCGCTCGATGTCCTGCGCCGCCATTCGCTGACGACGCTGGTGCGCGACGAGCTCGAGCGGCGGATCGTCGACGGCGCGCTCGCGCCCGGCGACAAGCTCAACGAAGCCGACTGGGCGGCGCGGCTGCGAGTGTCGCGCGGGCCGGTGCGCGAGGCGTTTCGCGCGCTCGAAACAGGCGGGGCTCGTGCGTACCGAGAAGCATCGCGGCGTGTTCGTGCGGACGGTGTCGCCGGCGGAGGCGGACGAGCTTTACGCGCTGCGCGCGGTGCTCGAAGAGGCGGCGTGCCGGATGCTGGCCGCGCGGATCGACGCGGCTCAGCTGGCCGGGCTGCGCGACTGGATCGAGACTATGCGCGCGGCGCTCGCGGTTGAGGATGTCGATGGGTACGCGCGCGCGAACGTCGCGTTTCACGACGCGCTGGTCGCGGCGGCGGGCAACGCGAAGCTGCTCGACATGTATCGACGGCTGGTCGGCGAGTTGAGTCTGTTCCGGCGGGCCGCGCTGATGGCGCAAGGCGATGCGATGGCGCGGTCGCTCGCCGAGCATCGCGCGATTCTGACGGCGCTGGCGTCGCGCGATGCTGAACAGGCCGCGGCGTTGATACGCGCGCATGTGTTGGGCGGTTTGCAGTGGGTGCGGGACGCGTGCGGGGCGGCGGGCGAGGCGGCGAATGCGGCGAATGCGGTGAGTGCGGTGAGTGCGGCGAATACGGCGAATACGGCGAATACGGCGAATACGGCGAATACGGCGAATACGGCGGAGAACCAGAAACGGCGGCGTGCCTGACCGGTTCCGCGTGGACGATGACGCTGTTGCGCGAGGAAGCTTGCGGAGCCGGAGTCGCCGCTCATCGCGCTCGATACGTCTCGAAGACGCCATCAGCATCAGGTTCGGCAATAGGGCGTCGTTCGGTTTGTTCGTCGGACGTGCGCACAAACTGGCAGGACGCGATCACGCGTCTGCTCAAGGAGCTGCGCGTGTGGGCGCGTTGGAAGCGGCGAGGTAACGGATCGAGCTGGCGCCGTTCGGCGGCATCAAGGATTCGGGCTCGACTTCAAGGAAGGCGTCCAGGAAGCGATGACGACCTTCTCATTACCGTGGGAGTGACGAACAGGTGGCATTGAGTCTGGACGATATTCGCGCGCTATTCGAGCGCCACGGCAAGCTCGCCTACAGCGGCGAGCCTGTGACGCAACTCGAGCACGCGCTGCAGAGCGGCGCGCTGGCCGAGGCCGAAGGCGCGAGCGATGAACTGGTCGCCGCGGCGTTTTTGCATGACCTCGGGCATCTGCTCAATCTGCAGGGGGAGACGCCGACGCAGCGAGGCATCGACGATCTGCACCAGTATTACGCGTTGCCGTTCCTGCGGCCGATGTTGCCGGACGCGGTCCTGGAGCCGATTCGCCTGCACGTCGACGCGAAGCGTTGCCTGTGCGCAATCGACGCGAGCTATTTCGACCAGCTGTCCGCCGACTCGGTGCGCAGCTTGCAGTTGCAGGGCGGCATTTTTACTAGCGAGGAAGCCGACGCGTTTCTGCGCAAACCGTACGCCGAGGATGCATTGCGTTTGCGTAGATGGGACGATCGCGCGAAGGAACAGGATCGCGCGACGCCGGATCTCGATCACTATCTGGCGATAGTGGAACGGACGATGCGCAGACACGCAACTGCCTGACTAGCGACATTTCCCCCCGGACCAGGCCCTTGTTCTGGCGCGGTTAATGCACGCCAAAATAACGCTTGCAAGCCCTCCTGCCAGCGACTAGAATCTCGCTCTTTCGTGCTCCGGACACCGGGGTACGGGGAAGCGGGAGAGCCTTAAGTGGTGCGGGCTTCAGCGACGTAGGCAGGTTAAGAAGTTGATAAAAACCTGTTGACGATTCGACGAAAGTTCTTCATAATCTCGCTTCTCTGCTGCTGATGCAGCAACGCAAACGAAGCAGCGCCAAGGCGCAGCGAGTTGAGCGAATCGATCTTTAAAAATTAACAGCCGATAAGTGTGGGCACTTGATGCGGAATGCAGTGGCGGATTCTTCGGAGTCTGCTGTATGGCAAAAGTATCAAAAGCCTCACACAGTATTAGAGGAAGGTTTGTCTGTCGAAAGACGGATTAATCATCGTCAGTACG
>NZ_MSDV01000050.1 GCF_001931485.1 Burkholderia sp. SRS-W-2-2016
CACCTGAACCACCGCCGCGCGCGCGAACGTCGTCGAAATCCGCTGCCGCGCCGGCCGGCGCCGGGCACTCAGCCCGGCCCTGACACACCGATTACCCATTCACCCCCGACTGCCCGCCCGCACGCGGCCGGCGTCGTCAACGTCTACTGCAAGCAAAATGGCCCAATACGTTTTCACCATGAACCGGGTCGGCAAAATCGTGCCGCCCAAGCGCCAGATCCTCAAGGACATCTCGCTGTCGTTCTTCCCCGGCGCGAAGATCGGTCTGCTCGGCCTGAACGGCTCGGGCAAATCGACGCTGATCCGCATCATGGCCGGTGTGGATACCGAGATCGAAGGCGAAGCCACGCCGATGCCGAACCTGAACATCGGCTATCTGCCGCAGGAACCGCAGCTCGATCCGCAAAAGACCGTGCGTGAAGCGGTCGAAGAAGGTCTCGGCGACGTGTTCAACGCGCAGAAAAAGCTCGACGAAATCTACGCGGCCTACGCGGAGCCGGACGCCGACTTCGACGCGCTCGCCGCCGAACAGGCGAAGTACGAAGCGATCCTCGCGACCTCGGACGGCAGCGCCGAGCAGCAGATCGAAATCGCCGCCGACGCGCTGCGTCTGCCGGCGTGGGACGCGAAGATCGAGCATCTGTCGGGCGGTGAAAAGCGCCGCGTCGCGCTGTGCAAGCTGCTGCTGCAAAAGCCCGACATGCTGCTGCTCGACGAGCCGACCAACCACCTCGACGCGGAATCGGTCGAGTGGCTCGAACAGTTCCTCACGCGCTTTCCGGGCACCGTCGTCGCGGTCACCCACGATCGCTACTTCCTCGACAACGCCGCCGAGTGGATTCTCGAACTCGACCGCGGTCACGGCATTCCGTGGAAGGGCAACTACAGCAGCTGGCTCGATCAGAAGGAAGAGCGCCTGAAGCAGGAAGAGGCGTCGGAATCGGCGCGCCAGAAGGCGATCAAGAAGGAACTCGAGTGGGTGCGCCAGAACCCGAAGGGCCGTCAGGCGAAGTCGAAGGCGCGTATCGCCCGCTTCGAGGAACTGAACAGCCAGGACTACCAGAAGCGCAACGAAACCCAGGAAATCTTCATTCCGGTCGGCGACCGCCTCGGCAATGAAGTGATCGAGTTCAAGAACGTCAGCAAGTCGTACGGCGACCGGATGCTGCTCGATGATGTCAGCTTCAAGATTCCGGCCGGCGCGATCGTCGGCATCATCGGCCCGAACGGCGCCGGTAAGTCGACGCTGTTCCGCATGCTGACCGGCCGCGAACAGCCGGATTCGGGCGAAATCGTGCAGGGCCCGACCGTCAAGCTCGCTTACGTGGACCAGAGCCGCGAAGCGCTTGCCGCGAACAAGACCGTGTTCGAGGAAATCTCCGGCGGCGCCGACGTGCTGACGGTCGGCAGATACGAAACGCCGTCGCGCGCGTACATCGGCCGCTTCAACTTCAAGGGCGGCGACCAGCAGAAGATCGTCGGCAATCTGTCGGGCGGTGAGCGCGGCCGTCTGCATCTGGCGAAGACGCTGATCGCCGGCGGCAACGTGCTGCTGCTCGACGAACCGTCGAACGACCTCGACGTCGAAACGCTGCGCGCGCTCGAAGACGCGCTGCTCGAATTCGCCGGCTCGGTGCTGGTGATCTCGCACGATCGCTGGTTCCTCGACCGGATCGCGACGCACATCCTCGCGTTCGAAGGCGACTCGCAAGTCACCTTCTTCGACGGCAACTATCAGGAATACGAAGCCGACAAGCGTGCGCGTCTGGGCGAGGAAGGCGCGCGGCCGAAGCGTCTGCGCTACAAGCCGATCTCGCGCTAAGCGCGTTAAGCGCTTGATGCGCGCCGCTGTCCGTGTCGCTTTATCACGGCGCAGCGGCGGGGCATGCGCGTTGCTTGTCCGGGGCGTCGTGTGATTGGGGAATTCACGCGGCGCGCTGGTGGCGGCCGGTGCAATGCCGGCGTGCCTATGCGAAGAAAAATACGCGAAGAAAAATGCGGGACACGCGCGCGCGGCCGCGCACCGATAAGCCGGTCATCAGCACACCGCCCGACGCGGTGACGAGGAGACAAGCATGGCGTTGTCGAGGGGCAGGCGCTGGATCGTCGTCGTGGGCGGCACGTTGCTGGCGCTCGTTCTGCTCGCCATCGGCGCGCTGCAATTCGCACAACAGGAAATCAAGGATCGCGTCACCGCCGCACTCGGCCCGCTGGGCAGCGCGGAAAGTATCGACGTCGGCCTCACCTCGCTGCATCTGTCCCACGTTCTGCTGAAAGCGCCGCCCGGCTGGCCGGCCGGCGAGCCGCTACGCGCGGACGAAATCATCATCACGCCCGATGTGCGCGCGCTGCTCGTGCGGCGCATCCATATCCGCGAAGTCGTGGTGCGCGGCTTCGATCTCGCGGTACTGCGCAAACAGGACGGCTCGCTGAATCTGCTGCCGAATCTGCGCCAGTCGGTGAACCGCGCCGATCAGCCGAACGGCGCGACGCCGGCGGTGCCGAGCGAAAAGCAGGTCGACCGGATCCGCTTCGAGCACGGCAACTTCCACTTCTACGACCTGACCGTCGGGCCACCCGCGTTCAGGATCACGGTCAGCAACGCGAACGCGACCGTCGACAATCTGCATCTGCCGTCGCTCGCCGAGCCGACCAATGTCAGCGTCAGCGGCTCGATCAAGGGACCGGCGCATACCGGCACGGTCAGCTTCGACGGCTGGATCAAGATCGCGAGCCGCGATTCGCAGACCATCAGCAAACTGCATGGCGTCGACATCGTGACGCTCGATCCGTATCTGCTGAAAAAGGCCGGCACCCGCGCGCAGGTGACCGGCGGCACGGTCGATCTGACGATCGAATCGACGGTGCGCAACTACCACCTGCACGCGCCCGGCACGGTGACGGTCCACAATCTGCAGCTGGCCGAATCGGGCAACCCGCTCGAAACGTTCATGTCGATTCCGACCCACGCCGCGGTCGCCGCGCTGAAGAAGCGCGACGGCGACATCACGCTGCATTTCGTGCTGGATGGCGATTTGCGCGATCCGAAGTTCTCGGTGCGCGAAGGGATCCTCGCGCGCATCGGCGCGGGGTTCGCGCAGGCGCTCGGGGTCAGTGTGGAAGGGGTCGCGAAGGGCGCCGGCGAGACCGTCAAGGGACTCGGCAATGCGTTGAAGAATCTGTTGGGGCAGTAGCGGCGCGCGCGGCTCGTTGACTGCGAGGAAGCCGCGCGGGGCGCTGAGAGTGTTGCGAGCACAGTGAGCGACGCGCGCGGCGCCGCCCCGCTTACACCGCTTACACCGGCAAGCCCAACTCGCGCAGTCGCGCCGCCGTGTGTTCCGCGCTGGTGTGATGCACGCCGTGCCAGCCGAGCGCCGTTGCGGCCTCGGCGTTCTTCCGGTTGTCGTCGATAAAGACGAGCTCGGCAGGCTCGAGACCCGGCATCTGCAACTCGATGAGCCGGCGCATCTCCGCGAAGATCGCCGGGTCCGGCTTCACCAGCTTCACCCGCCCCGACACGACGATGTCGCGAAAGCGCCGCAGCACCGGATAGTGCTCCCACGCATACGGGAAAGTCTCGGCCGACCAGTTGGTGAGGCCGAAGAGCGGCACGTGGGCTGCTTCGAGCTGTTCCATCAGCGCGACGCCGTCCTGCAACACGCCGGCCACCATCTCGTGCCAGCGCTCGTAGAACGCGCGGATCAGGTGCGCGTGATCGGGAAACTTCGCGATCAGCTCTCCGGTGCCTTCGGCGATCGGCTGGCCGCCGTCCTGGCGGATCACCCAGTCCATCGAACACACGTGCGTCAGAAACCAGCGGCGCTCGGTTTCATCGGGAATCAGCTGGCGGTACAGATAGTCAGGATTCCAGTCGATCAGCACACCACCGAAGTCGAACACCACTGCCTTGATTGCCATGCGCTCTCCGTCCGCTTTCCGTTAATCCGCGAGGGTCGCCCCGCTACGCTCAAATCGGCTGCGTGCGCAACTCGAGCCACGCTTTCGCGTCGCCGCTCACATGCGGCGACAGCCGCGTGCGCACGGTCTCGTGATACGCGTTGAGCCACGCGCGCTCGTCGTCGCGCAGCAGCGACAGCTCGATGCAGCGCGTGTCGATCGGGCACAGCGTCAGCGTCTCGAACTTGAGGAAATCGCCGAACTCGGTTTTCTCCGCCGCGACGTTCAGCACGAGATTCTCGATCCGCACGCCCCACTTGCCCGGCCGGTACAGACCCGGTTCGTTCGACGTGATCATCCCCTCCTCCATCGCGGTCCACGGTTCGGCCGGCGCGTAGTGCGAGATCACCTGCGGGCCTTCGTGCACGTTCAGGAAGTAGCCGACCCCGTGACCGGTGCCGTGGCCGTAGTCGGCGCCCGCCTGCCAGATCGGCGCGCGCGCGATCGCATCGAGCATCGGCGAGCGGATGCCGCGCGGAAACTGCGCGCGCGACAACGCGATCATCCCCTTCAGCACGACCGTGAAATCGCGCCGCTGCGCGTCGCTCGGCGTGCCGACCGGCACGACCCGGGTGATGTCGGTGGTGCCGGTCAGGTACTGGCCGCCGGAGTCGATCAGCAGCAGCCCGTTGCCCTCGATCACCGCGTGCGACTCGTCGGTCGCGCGGTAATGCGGCATCGCGCCGTTGCCGTTGAAGCCGGCGATCGTCGCGAAGCTCAGCGACACGAAACCGGGACGGCGCGCGCGGGCGGCCGTCAGACGTTCGTCGATGGTCAGCTCGGTGATCCGCTCGCGGCCCAGCGCGGCTTCGAACCACGCGAAGAATTCGGCGAGCGCCGCGCCGTCCTGCTCCATCGTCGCGCGAACGTGCGCGGCGTCGGCGGCGCTCTTGCACGACTTCAGGAAGGTCGACGGATTGACCGACTCGACCAGCTTGACCGTCGACGGCACCGCCTGCAGCAGGCCATAAGTAATCCGGCGCGGGTCGATCAGCAGCGTGCTGCCGGCCGGCAGCGCGGCGAGCGCGTCGGCGGCCTTTGCGTACGGCTCGATGTGGATGCCGTCGCGCGCAAGCACGTTGGCCAGGCCCGGCGACACCTTGCCGTCGGCGATGAACAGCGACACGCGATCCACCCCGATCAGCGCATGCGCGACGAACACCGGGTTGTAGCTGACGTCGGCGCCGCGCAGATTGAGCAGCCATGCGAGGTCGTCGAGCGTCGAGATGAAGTGCGCTTGCGCGCCCTTGTCGGCCATCGCGCGACGCACCTGCGCGAGCTTCTCCGCGCGCGCGAGCCCCGCTTGCGGCTCGGCATGCTCGAACACCGCGTCGGCGGGCAGCGCGGGGCGCTGCGCCCAGATCGCGTCGAACAGATCGACGTCGGTGCGCAGCTGCACGCCGTGCGCGCCGAGCGTCGCGCTCAACGCACGCGCCGCCGCGACGCCGAGCACGGCGCCATCGACCCCGACCGTGCCGCCCTGCGCGACGTTGCGCGCGAGCCATTCGAAATGCGGGGTGGTCTGCTGGCCGCCGGTCATCTTCATCAACGCGACGCCAGTGCCGGCCAATTGCGCGCTGGCCTGCTCCCAATAGCGGCTGTCGGTCCACACGCCGGCGAAATCGGCGCTGACGATCA
Organism: Burkholderia sp. SRS-W-2-2016; assembly: GCF_001931485.1. GTDB lineage: Bacteria > Pseudomonadota > Gammaproteobacteria > Burkholderiales > Burkholderiaceae > Paraburkholderia. The sequence goes on from NZ_MSDV01000050.1 coordinate 5,596, forward strand.
ACGTGCCGGCCGAGCCGGTAAAGCCCGACAGCCACTGGCGACCCTGCCAGCGCCCCGGCAGATACTCGGACAGATGCGGATCGGCGGACGGCACCAGATAGGCGGCGATGCCTTCGCGCGCCATCGCGGCGCGCAGGCTCGCTAGACGCTCGGGAATGGAGGAGGTTTCGGGGAGTCGGGCGTTCATGGGGTTACCTGCAAAGAATTCATCGACGGATGGCGCGGCGCGAGCCGAGGCCGACCGTCACGGCGACGGCGATCAGCGCGACGGCGGTGCACACCGGCCATTCGAGCAGGTCGCCATCATGGAACAGACCGGTCACGTTGCCGGCCATGCGCGCGACACTCGCGCCGAGCACGCCGGCGACGAGCGCAAGCCACCAGCGGGCGCGGCTCGCCCGGCGCAACGGATGCAGCCACCAGCCGGCCAGACCGATCGCGACACCGAGCACGAGAATGCCTGGCCAGCCCATCAGCGACGACTCTCGCAACGTGACCACAGCAAAATCGGATTCGTCTCATAGGCGAAGGAAGCCGCCACAGCTAGCATTTTTGCCTCATTAACTATACAAGTTCAGCACGGCGCTTTCCGCGTAGCGGTTGAGTTTAGGGGTCGGGAGTGTGCTTAGGCAAGCTGAAAGGCTTACGGCAAAGCCATCCCCCGCTCATTGCCAGGCTGACGCAGAGCCATGCGCATCGCCCTCATTGAACCAGACGTGCTGCATGCCAAATTAGTCGACCGGCTGATTTTTGCCGGCGGCCACATCTGCCAGCACTTCACCACCAGCGCCAAATTCCTGCAGCGCGCCGCGGACGAATTTTTCGATCTGCTGATCACCGAAAGCTGGGCCGGCGACCATTGCGCCGAAGACGTGATCCCGCGCGCGCGCTCCATTCTGCCTGGGCTGCCCGTCATGATGCTGATCGCGGACCCGCGCGAGAGTCAGATCGTCGCCGCGCTGCACGCCGGCGCGGACGACTGCCTGAGCAAACCGGTGCGCGGCCCCGAAATGCTGGCCCGGGTCGAGGCGCTGCAGCGTCGCGCGGGGCTGCGGCGGCCCGCCAACCGGCGCCGCGACGTGATCGGCGGGTATACATTCGACGCCGCGAACTTCGAGGTGAGCTTCCGCGATCTCACGGTAATCCTGACGCCGAAGGAATTCCGCCTCGCGCTGCTGCTGTTCAACAACCTCGCGCGCCCGGTGTCGCGTGCGCACATCCTCGAAACCGTGTGGTCGCGTCGCCGCGACGTAAAGTCACGCACCATCGACACCCATGCGTCGCGGGTACGCAGCAAGCTACAACTGCGCCCGGAGCTTGGCTACACGCTGACGCCGGTCTATGGTTACGGTTATCAGCTCGACCCGATTCCGTTGGAAAGCCTGACCGGCGCGATCTGACACATGCCGGGTATGCGGCGTGCCGGATGTGAAAATCGTGAAAACGCTATAATATCGGCCTGAACGATAGCCCCACACCATGCAGCTTCTAACGATCGGAATCAACCACCACACTGCGCCTGTCGCCCTGCGCGAACGCGTGGCGTTTCCGCTCGAACAGATCAAGCCCGCACTGGACACGTTCAAGGGCATCTGGCTGGGCCGGATGGCCCCGAATGCGCCGGAAGCGGCGATTCTCTCCACCTGCAACCGCACCGAGCTCTACTGCGCGACCGACGACCTCGCGGCGCGCGAGGCCGCGCTGCAGTGGCTATCCCGGTACCACAACCTCCCGATCGACGAACTCGCGCCGCACGTGTACGCGCTGCCGCAATCCGAAGCGGTGCGCCATGCGTTCCGGGTCGCGTCGGGTCTCGATTCGATGGTGCTCGGCGAAACCCAGATCGTCGGACAGATGAAGGACGCGGTGCGCACCGCATCCGAGGCCGGCGCGCTCGGCACCTATCTGAACCAGCTGTTCCAGCGCACCTTCGCGGTCGCGAAGGAAGTGCGCAGCACCACCGAAATCGGCGCGCAGTCGGTGTCGATGGCCGCCGCCGCGGTGCGCCTCGCGCAGCGCATCTTCGACAAGATCGCGAACCAGCGCGTGCTGTTCATCGGCGCCGGCGAAATGATCGAACTGTGCGCGACCCACTTCGCCGCGCAGCGGCCGCGCGAGCTGGTGGTCGCCAATCGCACCGCCGAGCGCGGCCAGCGGCTCGCCGAGCGCTTCAACGGGCGGGCCATTCCGCTGTCGGAACTGCCGGCTCGCATGCACGAATTCGACATCATCGTGTCCTGTACCGCGTCCACGTTGCCGATCATCGGCCTCGGCGCGGTCGAGCGCGCGGTGAAAGCGCGCCGCCATCGGCCGATCTTCATGGTCGACCTCGCGGTGCCGCGCGATATCGAACCCGAAGCCGGCCAGCTCGAAGACGTGTTCCTGTACACCGTCGACGACCTCGGCGCGATCGTCCGCGAAGGCAATGCGTCGCGTCAGGCCGCGGTCGCGCAGGCCGAAGCGATCATCGAAACGCGCGTGCAGAACTTCATGCAGTGGCTCGACGCGCGCAGCATCGTGCCGGTGATCCGCCACATGCACACGCAGGCCGACGCGCTGCGCCGCACCGAAGTCGAACGCGCGCAGAAGATGCTCGCGCGCGGCGAAGATCCAGCGGCGGTGCTCGAAGCGCTGTCGCAATCGCTCACCAACAAGCTGATCCACGGTCCGACGCACGCGCTCAATCGCGCGAGCAGCGACAACCGCGACAAGCTGATCGAGCTGATGAGCGGTTTCTACAAACACTCCGGTTCCTCGGAGCGTTAGCGGCGCCCTTTGCGCCGCCGCGTCTGCGCCGCGTTTGCGTCGTCCCCGGCGTAGCTCGCAGTCCCTGCTTCCATCCCGGGCCCTCGCCCGTTCCCCTGGCCGCATCCTTTCCGGAGTCCGCTCCGCTACCGCCCGATGAAAACGAGCATGCAACGCAAGCTCGACCAGCTGACCACCCGGCTGGCCGAACTGAACGACCTGTTGAGCCGCGAGGACATCACGTCGAATCTCGATCAATACCGCAAGCTCACGCGCGAACACGCGGAGCTCGGCCCGGTCGTCGAGCAGTACGGACTCTGGCGTCAGGTGCAGAACGACGCGGCGACCGCGCAGGAGCTGCTGTCGGACGCGTCGATGCGCGATTTCGCCGAAGAGGAAATCCGCGCGGCGCGTGAACGGATGGAGACGCTCGGCGTCGAGCTGCAGAAAATGCTGCTGCCGAAAGACCCGAACGACGATCGCAACATCTACCTCGAAATCCGCGCGGGCACCGGCGGCGACGAATCCGCGCTGTTCGCGGGCGATCTGCTGCGCATGTATCTGCGCTATGCGGAGCGCAATCGCTGGCAGGTCGAGATGATGTCGGCGAGCGAGTCGGACCTCGGCGGCTATCGTGAAGTGATCGTGCGGATCGCCGGCGATGCCGCGTATTCGAAGCTCAAGTTCGAGTCGGGCGGTCATCGCGTGCAGCGCGTGCCGGCCACCGAAACGCAGGGCCGCATCCACACGTCGGCCTGCACGGTCGCGGTGATGCCGGAAGCGGACGAGATCGGCGAGGTCGAGATCAATCCGGCCGATTTGCGCATCGACACGTTCCGCGCGTCGGGCGCCGGCGGTCAGCACATCAACAAGACCGACTCTGCGGTGCGGGTTACGCACTTGCCGACCGGGATCGTCGTCGAATGTCAGGACGACCGCTCGCAGCACAAGAACAAGGACCGCGCGCTGAAGGTGCTGGCCGCGCGCATCAAGGACAAGCAGGCGCACGAGCAGCAGGCGAAGGAAGCGGCGACGCGCAAGAACCTGATCGGCTCGGGCGACCGCTCCGAGCGGATCCGCACCTACAATTTCCCGCAGGGGCGGCTTACCGATCACCGGATCAATCTGACGCTGTACCGGCTCGACGCGCTGATGGACGGCGATCTCGATGAGTTGATCGCGGCGCTCGTCAGCGAGCATCAGGCGGAGTTGCTGGCGTCGCTGGGCGACGCGGATTAACGAGGGTGAAGCGGTTGGCGCCGCTGATGCCCGTGATGCCCTGATCTCCCTGTTTCCCAAATGACCGACGCCCCTCCGGCCCCGCTCGATCCCTCCGCTCAGCCCGCGACGGCCGACGCGCTGTTGCGCGCGTCCCCGCTGCCGCCGCTCGAAGCGCGGATTCTGCTCACGCACGTGCTCGGCTGGCGCCGCACGCAGCTGATCACGCGCGGCGACGAGCCGCTCGAAGCTGCGAACGTCGAGCGTTATCGCGCGCTCGAAGCGCGGCGGGTAGCGGGCGAACCGGTTGCGCAGCTGGTCGGTGCGCGCGAGTTTTTCGGCCTCGAGTTCGAAGTGACGCCGCACGTACTGATTCCGCGCCCCGAAACCGAACTGCTGGTCGAGACCGTGCTCACGGCGCTAGAAAACCGGCCGCGGCCGCGCGTGCTCGATCTCGGCACCGGCACCGGCGCGATCGCGGTGGCGCTCGCGTCGATGCGGCCCGACGCGCAGGTCTGGGCGCTCGACCGTTCGGCCGACGCGCTCGCGGTCGCCGCACGCAACGGCGCGCGTCTGCTCGACGCGAAGCGCCCCGGCGGCGCCGTGACGTTTTTGCAGAGCGACTGGTACGACTCGCTCGACGCCTCCCTCCGCTTCGACGCGATCGTCAGCAATCCGCCGTATATCGCCAGCGGCGACCCGCATCTGCTCGAAGGCGATCTGCGCTTCGAGCCGCGCGGCGCGCTCACCGACGAAGCGGACGGCCTCAGCGCGATCCGCGCGATCGTCGCGGGCGCCCCTGCGCGTCTGGCCGCCGGCGGCGCATTGTGGATCGAGCACGGCTACGACCAGGCCGAGGCGGTGCGCGCGTTACTCAGCGCGGGCGGCTTTGCGCAGGTCCGCTCGGAGCGCGACCTGGCCGGCATCGAGCGCATCAGCGGCGGCGTACTGGGCGACGGCGCGGCGTAAGCCTGCGCGCACGCCAGCGCCGCCCTGCCACGCGCGCCTCGATCAGCCCTGGCAGAAACCCCGCTACCAGAAGCGACTCCGGCCGCGCGTAGCGAAATCCGCTATCATTTCAGCCTATTCCCTACACATACCGGAACCGCAAGGTCATGGACACGCAAGAACGCATCAAGCAAATCGTCGACGGCAACAACGTCGTCCTCTTCATGAAGGGCAACGCCCAGTTCCCGATGTGCGGCTTCTCCGGCCGCGCGATCCAGATCCTCAAAGCATGCGGCGTCGGTGAAATCAAGACCGTCAACGTGCTCGAAGACGACGAAATCCGTCAGGGCATCAAGGTCTTCTCGAACTGGCCGACGATTCCGCAGCTGTACGTGAAGGGCGAATTTATCGGCGGCTCGGACATCATGATGGAGATGTACGAATCGGGCGAACTGCAGCAGCTGTTCGCCGCGGCCTGAGCGCCCCGCTTCGCTCAATTCGCTTCATAAGGCGCCGCCAGCCATGCTGCAAACCCGCGCTGCGGCGCCCCGCCGGCTGATCGTCGCGATCACCGGCGCCACCGGCGCCATCTACGGCGTCCGGCTGCTCGAGACGCTGCGCCGGCTGGGCGGCGTCGAGAGCCATCTGCTGGTCTCCGGCGCAGGCTGGCTCAACATCCAGCACGAACTCCAGTTGGGCAAGGAAGACGTACACGCGCTCGCCGATGTCGTTCATTCGGTGCGCGACGTCGGCGCGAGCATCGCGTCCGGCTCGTTCGCGACGGACGGGATGATCATCGCGCCGTGCTCGATGAAGACGCTCGCGAGCGTCGCCCACGGTTTCGCCGACAACCTGATCACCCGCGCCGCCGACGTCACACTGAAGGAACGCCGCCGCCTCGTGCTGCTGGTGCGCGAAACGCCGTTCAACCTCGCGCATCTGCGCAATATGACGGCCGTCACCGAAATGGGCGGCGTGATTTTTCCGCCGCTGCCCGCGTTCTATAACCAACCGCAATCGATCGACGAAATGGTCGATCACACGGTCGCGCGGGTGCTCGATCTGTTCGCGCTCGGACCGGCGCTGTCGCCGGGCTGGCAAGGCTTGCGCGGCGCGCCCGATTAACAATACGGGCGACGCAATCAAATCCGTTCCCGGTCATTTATGAAATAGCCGGGCGGACCTATATTCGTAGCAACTCAATTCCACGCCGCGTCCGCCGGCCGCGTTGCTACCATGAACCGCTTACCCGCCCTCTTCCTGTCCCACGGCGCACCGACGCTGCCGATCGATCCGTCGATGCCGTCCGCCGAATTCGGCTCGCTGTCCACGCAGCTGCCGCGTCCCGAAGCGATCCTGATGCTGTCGGCCCACTGGTGCACGACGCAGCCCGTCGCCAGCATAGCGACGGCGCCTGAGACGATCCACGACTTCTACGGCTTTCCGCGCCAGCTCTACGAGATCCAGTACCCGGCGCCGGGTGCGCCGGACGTCGCGCACCGCGCCGCCGCGCTGCTCGGCGCGAACGGCATCGCCGCGGGCGTCGAGCCGCACGGTCTCGACCACGGCGCGTGGGTGCCGATGCTGCTGATGTTTCCGCAAGCCGACGTGCCGGTCGCGCAACTGTCGATTCAGCCGTACGAGGACGCCGCGCATCATTTCCGCATCGGCCGCGCGTTGCGCGCGCTGAAGGACGAAGGCGTGATGGTGATCGGCTCGGGCCAGATCACCCATAACCTGCGCGCCGCCGATTTCTCCGCGCGCCCCGAAGACGCCGATCCGCGCGTCAGCGAGTTCACCGACTGGTTCGAGCAGAAGCTGGCCGCGCGCGACATCGACGCATTGCTCGACTATCGCCGTCAGGCGCCGCACGCGGTGCTGATGCATCCGACCGACGAGCATCTGCTGCCGGTGTTCGCCGCGCTCGGCGCCGCGGACGACGACTACACGCTCGGCATCCAGTCGCTGGGCACGTTCCAGCGCTCGCTGGCGATGACGAACTACGTGTTCGGCAGCGCCTGATCAACTCGCCTGCATTCCGGAAGCGCCAACAAAAAAGCCCGCCTGACGAAACGTCAGGCGGGCTTTTTTATCAGGGCCCGCAACCACCGCGGCCCCTACTTCAGATCGACACGACGCTCAATGCGCGCCGATGCCTTCGAGCACTTCGTCGTGCTCCAGACGTTCGTCGAGGTACTCCGAGCGATAGCCGCTGTTCACGCCCCAGTAATAGAACACCAGCGAGAACGCGATCACGACCAGCATGTCCCAGCCGTACGGCAGGATGCCGTAGCCGCCGAACTCCTTGCTGCCGATCAGCGACAGCACGGCCATGATCGGCAGATACGCGACCAGCCACCACGCGGCCTTCAGATCGCGGCCCCAGCCTTCGAAGCCCGCCTTCGCCTGGAAGTAGAAGTACACCGGCAGTGCGACGACCATCAGCAGAATGATTTCGCCGGTCAGCGGCCACTTCGCCCAGTACAGGATCAGCGACGCGCAGACGAACGCGAACGGCGCGATCACCTTCATGCCGACGATGTGCAGCGGCCGCTCGATATCGGTCGCCGCGCGGCGCAGCGCCATCAGGCTGATCGGGCCGGTCAGGTACGAGATCACGGTCGCGACCGAGATCACCGCCGCCAGCGAGCTCCAGCCGCGGAAGAAGAACAGGAAGATGAACGACACGATCAGGTTGAACCACATCGCCGGACGCGGCACGCCGTAGAACGGATGCACCTGGCCGAAGATCTTCGGCATCGTGTTGTTGCGCTCCATCGCGTAGATCATCCGCGTGGTGGTCGCCATATAGGTCGTACCGGTGCCGCTCGGGCTCACGAATGCATCGACGTACAGCAGGATCGCCAGCCAGTTCAGGTTCAGCGCGATCGCCAGTTCCGCGAACGGCGACGCGAAGTTGAAGTGGCCCCAGCCCTTCGCGACGTCGGCCGGGTTCACCGAGCCGATGTACGCGATCTGCAGCAGCACGTAGATCACCAGCGCCAGCAGGATCGAGCCGATCACCGCGAACGGCACGCTCTTGGCCGGATTGCGCGCTTCACCGGCGAGGTTGATCGGGCTCTGGAAACCGTTGAACGCGAACACGATGCCGCTCGTCGCGACCGCGGTCAGCACCGCCGACCAGCCGTACGGCGCGAACGTGGTGGTCTCGCCGAAGTTCTCGGTGTGCACGCCGGTTGCCATCAGACCGATGATCGTCGCTCCCGGGATCAGGAACTTGAAGATCGTGATCGCCGTGTTGGCGCGCGCGAACAGCTTCACGCCCCAATAGTTCAGCAGGAAGTAGATAACCACCAGCACGGCCGACAGCAATAGCCCGTTGGTCGTTAATGACCCATCGACGAACAGCGCATGCGCCCAGTCGTACGGCCAGGTACTCATATATTGAATGGATGCTTCGGCCTCGATCGGGATCACCGATACGATCGCAATCCAGTTGGCCCACGCGCTGATGAAACCGACCAGCGCGCCGTGCGAGTAGCGCGCATAGCGCACCATCCCGCCCGACTCCGGAAACATCGCACCGAGTTCCGCGTAGGTCAGCGCAATCGCCAGAATCACGACCGCGCCGATGATCCACGCGCAAATGGCGGCAGGACCGGCAATCTTGGCGGCCTTCCACGCGCCGAACAGCCAGCCCGATCCAATGATCGAGCCCAGACCGGTCAGCATCAGCGCGAACGGCCCGATGTTCCGTTGAATAGAACTTTTCACGTCTTCTCCTAAATCAAAACCCATGTCGGCACCGCGTGACATCGCTTGTGGCGGTGGGAGACGGGTGACGCGCATGAAAGCGCGTCGAAGATGCAAATTAGGTGCAACCCACGCGCGGCGCGTAGTTTAACGGTTGCACCGAGTTACTGCAGTGAATCCGTCGGTCAACTAAGGGTTCTCCCTAGCAAAAAGTTGGCCGGGAGCGCAAGCTTTGTAAGAAAACTTCGGCTTTGTCTGACAAAGTTTTGTCAACAATCGCGCAAACTATTGACGTTCGTCCGATTTCGCCGTATAACGTTCGGGCAGGATTTCAAGCGGCGAGTGAAGTGGTTCTTTCGTAGGTCGCCCATCAACGGTACTCCGGTTGGTCCCATTACCCCTTCCTTGATTTTCATGCACCCCCGGGCTTCGGCCTTATTCACCATTTTTAGGAAAAAGTAATATGGAAACCGGTACCGTCAAGTGGTTCAATGACGCAAAGGGCTTTGGCTTCATCACTCCGGACGGCGGCGGCGAAGACCTGTTCGCGCATTTCTCGGAAATTCGCGTTGACGGCTTCAAGACGCTGCAAGAAAACCAGAAGGTCACGTTTGAAGTGAAGACGGGCCCGAAGGGCAAGCAAGCGGCTAACATCAAGCCGGTGTAAGCCCCCAGCCTCCTTCGGGAAGCTAGAAAAAACCCCGCCTCGGCGGGGTTTTTTTATTATTGGCGTTAATTGCGTGATTTACCGTGCAATTCGCCGCGGCGTGTCGATTAACTTCAAACGACTTCGCGATTCGCGGCGCCTATTTGCCGATAATCCCGATTATCCGAACAGGCGCCGGGCATGAATACCGAGACCGGTCGCCACGCTCGCCAGCCGGTCGCCGAATACCGCCTTTGCATCCGGGAACGCCGCGGCCAGCGCGCCCGAGAGAAACGCCAGCCCGGTCGAGCCGCCGGTGAAATAGATCGCGTCGACATCACGCGGCGCAATGCCCGCCGCCTGCACCGTGTCGCGCGCGGCCTGCACGATGCGGCGGGTTTCGTCTTCGCCGGCGCTGATCAGTTGCGCTTCGTCGAATGCAAGCCGCAAATCCTCTTCGACTTCGTCCAGATCGATCACGGTCTCGCCGCCCGCCGCGACGCCGATCTTCGCCTCTTCCGCATGCGCGGCCAGCGCATGGCCGAAACGCTGCTCGACCACCCGCATCAGCCGGTCGTGATGGCGGGTCTCGGTGAAAAGGTGCCGCATCAGCGCGAGTTCGCTGACGCGCTTCGGCGTGTAGACAGTATTAATCAGGTGCCAGGTCGCCAGATCGAAGTAGATCCGGTTCGGAATCTCGCGCCCTTGCGGGTCGAGCGACTGGTAGCCGAGTTCGCGCAGGATCGTCACGAGTTCGACGCGGCGGTCGAAATCGGTGCCAGCGACGTGCACGCCGTGGTGCGCCAGCACGTCGTCCTTGCGCTCGACGCGCTGCATCCGTTGCGGTCCTACCCGCACCAGCGAAAAGTCCGAGGTACCGCCGCCGATGTCGGCGACCAGCACCAGCCCTTCCTGGGTCAGATGCGATTCGTAGTCGAACGCGGCGGCGATCGGTTCATACTGAAAATGAATCTCGCGCAGACCGACCGTGCGCGCGGCGGCTTCGAGCTGCTGCTGCGCCATCTGATCGGCGCGCGGATCGTCGTCGACGAAAAATACCGGGCGACCCAGCACCGCGCGATCGATCGCGCCGCCGGCGGTCGCTTCGGCCGAACGTTTCAGATGGGTGAGGAAGGTCGCGATCACGTCGGTGTAGCGGATCGCGCTGCCGTCGCCGAGGTCGGTCGTGTTCTCGGCGAGCGGCGAGCCGAGGATGCTCTTCATCGAGCGCATCAGCCGGCCGTCGAAGCCGTCGATGTAGGCCGCGAGCGCCGCACGGCCGAATTCGGTAGTGTTTTCGTCGGTATTGAAGAAGACCGCGGTCGGCAGCGTCGTGTACGCGCGCTCGACCGGCGCCAGCTTCAATTGGGCGCCGTCCGGCACCGAAACGGCCGAATTGGAAGTACCGAAGTCAATCGCGCAATAGTTCATGGCAGGAATCGCCGCTCACGGCTGGCGCGGACAGAAAGGGGAGCGGCTTTGTAACACGAAAACTCCGGCAGCATCAACCGGCAATACCGGGGCGCGATCGTCGCCGTTCGAATCGCGGCTGCGGAACGCGTCTTGCTCCCTCCGATGAATTCGCCGCCAGCTTCCGTCAACCAAGGAGTCCTAGCGCAATGAGCGTGCCGCCGACCGCCGCCGTGAACGAGCGCAACCAGCGTCAGCACGCCGCGCCGATCGAAACCGATCTGCCGTCGCGGCTCGACCGCCTGCCGTGGGGCCGCTTCCATACGCTGATCGTCGTCGCGCTCGGCGTGACCTGGCTGCTCGACGGACTCGAGGTGACGCTGGCCGGCGCGGTCGCGAGCGCGCTGAAAACCAGCCCGGCGCTGCGCTTCACGAATGCCGACGTCGGCCTCGCCGGCAGCGCGTACATCGCCGGCGCGGTGCTCGGCGCGCTCGGCTTCGGCTGGCTGACCGACCGGCTCGGCCGCCGCAAGCTGTTTTTCATCACGCTGGCGCTGTATCTGGCCGCCACCGCGGCCACCGCGCTGTCGTGGAATCTGGCCAGCTTCATGCTGTTCCGCTTTCTGACCGGCGCGGGCATCGGCGGCGAATACACGGCGATCAATTCGACGATTCAGGAATTCACCCCGGCGCGGGTGCGCGGCTGGACCGATCTCGGCATCAACGGCACCTTCTGGGTCGGCGCGGGGCTCGGCGCGGCCGGCTCGCTGGTGCTGCTCGATCCGCAGTTGCTGCCGGCCGACTGGGGCTGGCGCGCGTGCTTCTTCATCGGCGCGGTGCTCGCGCTGGCGATCCTGCCGATGCGCATCTGGATCCCCGAAAGCCCGCGCTGGCTGCTCACGCACGGCGACGAACGCGACGCGCGCACGATCGTCGAGGGAATCGAGGCGCGTTTTCGCGCCGACGGCCACACGCTCGCCGACGACGGCCTCACCCGGCTGCGGCTGCGCGCGCGCGATCACACGCCGCTGCGCGAGGTATTCCATACGCTATTTAACGTGCACCGGCGCCGCGCGCTGGTCGGCCTCACGTTGATGACCGCGCAGGCGTTCTTCTACAACGCGATCTTCTTCACCTACGCGCTGGTGCTGACCGATTTCTATCAGGTGCCGGGCGGCGAGATCGGCTGGTATCTGCTGCCGTTCGCGCTCGGCAATTTCCTCGGCCCGCTGGTGCTCGGCCGGCTGTTCGATGTGATCGGCCGGCGCAAGATGATCGCCGCGACCTACGGGATGTCGGCGCTGCTGCTGACGGTGTCCGGCTATCTGTTCGAGCAACAGTTGCTGAGCGTGGTCACGCAGACGATCGCGTGGATGGTGATTTTCTTTTTTGCGTCGGCGGCCGCGAGCTCCGCGTATCTGACGGTGAGCGAATCGTTTCCGCTCGAAATCCGCGCGCTCGCGATCGCCGTGTTTTATGCGTTCGGCACCGCGCTCGGCGGCATCATCGGGCCGGCGTTTTTCGGCCGGCTGATCGATACGCATCAGCGCAGCGAGGTGTTTTCCGGTTATCTGGTCGGCTCCGCGCTGATGCTCGGGGCCGCGGTTGTCGCGGCGATCTGGGGTGTCGATGCGGAGCGCAAGTCGCTCGAACACGTGGCGGCGCCGCTGTCGAGCGTGACCGATAGCGAGGATGGCGCCCAATAAAAAACGCGCGGTCGATGCCGCGCGTTCATGCAGGCTGCCGGGCTTCCACACTTCACAGGGCGGTTCGCCGTTCGCGAAACCGCGCCGCCCGCACCGCCTGTCAGTCGCTCAAAACGCCTTTTTCCAGCCGCCGCCATACGCGATGTCCGCGAGCGGCTGACGCTGACGCGCGGCCTTTTCGCGCTCGCGCAGCACCGGGTCCAGCTTGTCGACGTCGCCATAGTGGCCGAGCGAAATCATCGCGATCGGTTCGACGTCTTTCGGCAGTTCGAAGCCGCTGCGGAACGCGTTCACGTCGAAACCGCTCATCTGATGCGCGGCCAGTCCGAGCGCGTGAGCCTGCAGCACCAGCGACATCGCCGCCGCGCCCGCATCGTATTGCGCGCAGCGATTGACGTCGCCCTTATTGGTCAGCGTGTGCGCGGTCACCGCGATCAGCACCGGCGCCGGCGCATTCCAGCCCTGGTTGAACGGCACCAGCGTCGCGAACGCCTTCTTGAACGCAACCTCATCGACACTGCGATCGAACACCATGAAACGCCACGGCTGCGCGTTATACGAAGACGGCGCCCAGCGCGCGGCTTCGAGCACGGCGCGCAGCTGGTCGCGGCTCACCGGCTCGCTCGAATACGCGCGCGGGCTCCAGCGGCCGGCGATCAGCTCGTGAATGGCAACTTCGGTTACGGCGGGTTTGTTGGTCATGCGCTTCTCTCGGTGGAAATTCATGATCGGCCGGGCGGCTGCCCGGGCCACATAGGATAGCGGGCTTCCGCGCGCGCTCCAACCTGCGCCACGCGCCGATGCACAGCCCGGCCGCGCCGGCTACGAAAAAACACGGCCCCGTGGCGGGGCCGTGCGTGCTTGCGTCGATTTCAATGTGGAGGCGGCGCCAGGGTGCGCCGCCCGCCCGTTCAGATCGCCTGCGGTTCCGGCACCTTGGCCGGACGATTGATCCGCAGCACGATCACCGCGGCGACGAGACACAGGCCGCCGGAAATCATCGATGCGACCGTGTAGGTGCCGAGGCTCGCGCGCAGCATCCCCGCGCCGAGCGCAGCGAACGCCGCGCCGAGCTGGTGACCGGCGACCACCCAGCCGAACACGATCGGCGCCGATTCCTTGCCGTAGACATCGGTGGCGAGCCGCACCGTAGGCGGCACGGTCGCGATCCAGTCGAGGCCGTAGAACACCGCGAACAGCGGCAGCCCGAAGAAGTCGATGCCGAACGCGTGCGGCAGATACATCAGCGACAGCCCGCGCAGCCCGTAGTACCAGAACAGCAAAACGCGGCTATTGAAGCGGTCCGACAGCCAGCCCGACAAGGTCGTGCCGAACAGATCGAACACGCCCATCGCGGCGAGCAGCGACGCGCCCTGCACTTCGGTCATCCCGTAATCGCCGCACATCGCGATCAGGTGGGTGCCGACATAGCCGTTGGTGCTCGCGCCGCAGATGAAGAAGCTGAAGAACAGCAGCCAGAAGTCGCGCGTCTTGCTCGCCATCGCGAGCGTGCCGAACGCAATGGCCAGCGGGTTCTGCTTCGTCACGGTCGCGGCGACCGGTGCGTCGTGCGGTTCGCCGTATGGGCGCAGCTTCATGTCGGCCGGATGCTCGGGCAGCAGGAACGCGACCAGCGGAATCACCACCGCGGCCGCCAGCGCGACCACCCACACGACCTGGCGCCAGCCGTAGTGCTCGGCGATCGCCGCGAGCATCGGCAGGAACACCAGTTGGCCGGTCGCCGAACTGGCGGTCAGAATCCCCATCACCAGACCGCGGCGAGTGGTGAACCAGCGAGTCACCACGGTCGCGGACAGCGACAGCGCCGCCACCCCGGTCGAGCCGCCCACCATCACGCCCCAGATCAGCACCATCTGCCACGGGTGGCTCATCAGCGACGACAGCGCGACGCCCGCGGCCATCGTGCCGAGCGCGGCGAGCAGCGTGGGCCGCACGCCGAAGCGCTGCATCGCGGCCGCCGCGAACGGGCCCATCAGCCCGTACAGCGCGATGTTCACCGAGATCGCCAGCGAAATCGTCGCGCGGCTCCAGCCGAATTGATGTTCGAGCGGCACCATCATCACGCTCGGCGTCGCGCGCGTGCCGGCCGCCGCGAGCAACACCAGAAACACCACGGCGACGGTCAACCAGCCATAGTGGAAGCGCCCGCCTATCAGTTTCGCAGCCCAGTTCATCGGATCTCCAATCGACGCGCTGCCTTTCGGTTGCGGCGGCGTCGTTCGCATTATTACGGCTTAGGTAAGAGAGTTGTGACAGATCGGTCACAATGGTGTTGCGATCTTAGTTACCGCTCGGTAACATGTCAAGGCGTCAATTTCATCCGGGTGACTTTCCATGTCCGACAACGAAGCTCCCAATCCCAAGACCGTCCGGCGTCCGCGCGGCGCGCAGACGGCCGGCCCGCAGGCGCAGCAGCACCTGCTGCGCGCGGCCAGCGAACTGTTCTACCGCGACGGCGTGCGTACCGTCGGCGTCGATGCGGTGGTCGAGCGCGCGGGCGTGAACAAGATGAGTCTGTACCGGCAGTTTTCGTCGAAGGACGAGCTGGTGATGGCGTATCTCGAGCAGAAGGACGAGCAGTTCTTCGGCTACGTCGAGAAGAGCTTCGCGAAGCATCCGGGCGAGCCGGCGAAACAGCTGCAGCAGTATTTCGACGACCTCGCAAGGCGCGCGTCGATCGACGATTACCGCGGTTGCCCGTTCGTGAACGTGTCGGTGGAGTTTCCGGATCCCCAGCACCCGGCGCGGCAGTTCGTGTTCCGCAACAAGCAGCGGCTGATGGCGCGGCTGCTGGAGCTGTCGGTTGCGGCCGGCGCCGCCGATCCGGAGGCGCTCGCCAATGCGCTCGGTTTGCTGATCGAGGGGGTGTATGCGGCGAGTCAGACTTATGGGCCCGGCCGCGGGCCGATCGTCGTCGCGCCGAAGGTGGCCGCGCAGTTGATCGCGGCGGCTTGCGGCAGCGCGCCGCCGGCGCGCTGAACGGGCTCGAATCGAATCACGCTTAGAATCACGGCTTTCCCCTGCCGCGTCCGCCCGCCATGCCGTTGCCCGCCGAATCCCACCAGAGCGTTATCGCCGCGACCCGCCACTGGCTGAGCGAAGCCGTGATCGGGCTGAACCTGTGCCCGTTCGCGAAGGCGGTGTACGTGAAGGGGCAGATCCGCTACGCGGTCAGCGACGCTCAGGACCTCGAAGGCGTGCTGACCGATCTGGAAGCCGAGCTGCAAACGCTCACCGCCGCCGACCCGGCCGCCGTCGACACGACGCTGCTGATCCTGCCGCGCGCGCTCGGCGAATTTCTCGACTTCAACGATTGCCTGTATTTCGCCGACCGGCTGCTCCAGCAGCTCCGGCTCGAAGGGATCATCCAGATCGCGAGCTTTCATCCGCGCTACCAGTTCGAAGGCAGCGAGCCGGACGACATCGAGAACTACACGAACCGCGCGCCCTATCCGATCCTGCATCTGCTGCGCGAGGACAGTATCGAGCGCGCGGTGCAGGCTTTTCCCGACGCGGAAGACATCTACGAGCGCAATCAGGAAACGCTGCGGCGCATCGGTCTCGCGGGCTGGGATGCGCTGATGAAGCGGGAGAAGTAATCGCCGGCGTTGGGCCTCAGGCCTCGGCCGGCACGAAGAAGCGCTCTTTCAGCGCGTCGAGCCCGAGCGTGTCCAGCACCTCGGTCAGCCGCTCGGCCGGCCGGCGCCGCGGCAGATCCTTGTACTGCGCGATGATCAGCTCGTTTTTCATCGAATGTTCCCAGCCGACCAGCTCGGTCACGTTGACCTGATAGCCGTGCGCCTCCAGTTGCAGGCAGCGCAGCACGTTGGTGATCTGGCTGCCGAACTCGCGCGTATGCAGCGGATGGCGCCAGATTTCCGTCAGCGCGTTCTTGAGCGCCTTGCCCTTGTTCTGCCGCAACACCCCCGCCACTTCGGCCTGACAGCACGGCACCACGACGATGTACTTCGCGTGCTTTTCGAGCGCGAAGTGGATCGCGTCGTCGGTTGCGGTGTTGCACGCGTGCAGCGCGGTCACGATGTCGATCTGCGCGGGCAGACGCGTCGACGTGATCGACTCCGCGACCGACAGATTCAGAAACGACATCCCCTTGAAGCCGAGCCGCGCGGCCAGCTCTTCGGAGCGCGTGACCAGCTCTTCGCGCGTTTCAATGCCGTAAATGTGCGACGCCCCACCAGCGGCGTCCTGAAACTCCTTGAAAAACAAGTCATAAAGAATAAAACCGAGGTATGACTTGCCGGCGCCGTGATCGACGAGCGTCAGCGCGCCCTGACTGTCCTTCAGGTCCTTGAGCAGCGGCTCGATGAACTGGAACAGATGGTAGACCTGCTTCAGCTTGCGACGGCTGTCCTGATTCATCTTGCCGTCGCGCGTGAGGATATGGAGTTCCTTCAGCAGTTCGACGGACTGGTTGGGGCGGATTTCGTGAGTTTTACCGGACATCGTGGGAATCGGCATCTATTGCGGCTCGAACGTGCGACAGATGACGGAAAAAGAGAAAAGTTACTGCCAGTTTACCCAAAGTGCGGCACTTCCACCGAGCGGGCCGTGCGAATCATGCGAGACATGCATTCAACCTGGAACACTTCGTGCTCGAACAGCGGCGCGCAAGGACGTTTCGGGCTTGACTGAAACCACCTCGCGCACGGGCCCAGTCAGAAGCGCGGGCCGTGTCGCCTGAAAAAAGGAGGCTGTCCGGCCGCGGCGCCGGGCCAGCGAACCGGATGCATGTGGGGAGGGCGGTCCCGGAACACGGACCGAACGTTACGTAACCAGCAGTGCGCCGGCCTCGCAACCGGACGCGCGCTGGGTTGATGAAAGAAGGGGCGGCAATGGATACGGTACCCAACGGAAACGTCGAACAGAAATTTCAGGAAATGCTGGCGAAGCTCACCGCGACGCCGGCCTGGTCCGAGAAGCAGCAACTCGAACTGGAGATGGCGCGCGATATCTCGACCGAAATGCTGCGGCTCGCCGAGGTGATGCGCGACGGCAACGTCGACCTCGAAACCTGCCTGACGATGCTCAAGTACGCGAAAGTGCTCGACTTCGTGATGACCACGCTCGCGTCGCGGCGCGATATCAAACCGCAAACGCTGCGGGTGATCTTCAAGCTCGCCGGGCTGAAGGTCGACGAAGCGTATCCGGGTTAGTGGACATTGCCGACGTGGCGGACCGGAATCCGGCGCACCGTGTCGCCGTATCGCGTGCGGCGCTCGGCGTGACCGCCTCACTCACTCGCCCAGGCGCTGCCCGTCATTACTACGCTCATTGCGCCTGTTTCGACTCGCGGCCGGCGCAAACGAACTAGCGAGCGGGCGGCCTCGCGCCGCTCGCCACGCACTCCTGAATTTTCCCGTCGAACCACTCTCTCAAGCGCGCGGCGCCTCGAGCGGCGGTGTGCCTTCGTGGAACAGCGTCTTCAACTGCGCGCGCAGTTCGGGCGAGTCCTCATGCTTGTGGACGCTGACCGCGTGCTGAACCGCGGCTTCCAGCAGCTCGCTGTCGGTATCGGCCGATAGCGCGACGCTGCAGTTCGTTTCGCTCGGAAACTCGCGGCAATCGATGTATTTGCGGGTCATGGCAATCTCCTTGACTCAGACGATCGACCCTTCCACCGATTCAAATTCGCGCGGCACCCGGCTGGCTGCGAGCGAGCGCGATAGCACGCGCCGCTGCGGCTGCGTCGGGTGATTGAATGGCGGGATCTAACGCGGGAAGCGACGCGGACGGGCGTCCGATGGAGGGTATTCGAAAAGTATAGTTCGCGGGCGTGGCGAGCGAAGCGGCGCGCCGGCTACCCGGCGCCGCGGTGCGCGACGGAATCGAGTGTTTTCCGGCCGGGCGGCAGGCGGCAAACGCCGTGACGGACGGCCGGCATCGCTCTGGCAGGTCGCGGTCTGAAGCGCGTTTGCCCGGTGCCGCGCGCGGTGTGACAATAACGCCCTTCGCGCCGCCGGCCCGTCCGGCGGTTCAGCGGCGCCCTGTTTCTCCGTTCCTCCGCTTATCCGCCCAGCCCCATGCCCTCCTCGCTCGATTCCGCCCGCGTCGCCGTCATCGGCGGCGGCCCCGCCGGCTTGATGGCCGCCGAGACGCTCGCCCGACACGGCCTCCAGGTGCACGTGTACGACGCGATGCCGTCGGTCGGCCGCAAATTTCTGATGGCCGGCAAGGGCGGGATGAACATCACGCATTCGGAGCCGCTCGAGCCGTTTCTCGATCGCTACGGCGCGCGCCGCGAGCGGATCGCGCCGCTGCTCGACGTGTTCGGCCCCGACGCGCTGCGCGCGTGGCTCGGCGAACTCGGCGTCGAGACCTTCGTCGGCAGCTCGGGGCGGGTGTTTCCGTCCGACATGAAAGCCGCGCCGATGCTGCGCGCGTGGCTGCATCGGCTGCGCGAAGCGGGGGTGCAGTTCCATATGCGTCACAAGTGGACCGGCTGGGGGGCGGCTGCCGGCGACGCGGCCGCGGGACCGTTGTCGTTGTGCTTCGCAACGCCCGCCGGCGACGTGACCGTAGATTGCGACGCGGTCGTGTTCGCGCTCGGCGGCGCCAGCTGGCCGCGCCTCGGCTCCGACGCCGCATGGGTGCCGCTGATGGCCGCGCGCGACGTGTCCGTGGCGCCGCTGCGACCCGCCAACTGCGGCTTCGACGCGGACTGGAGTCCTTATCTGCGCGAGCGTTTCGCGGGCCAGCCGATCAAGCCGGTCGCGCTTTCGCTCACCGATGTAGACGAAAAAGTCCACAATCGACAAGGTGAAATACTTCTGACCGAAACCGGCCTCGAAGGAAGCCTGATGTACGCGTTATCGGCGCCGATCCGCGAGCGGATTCTGGCCGACGGCGCGGTCACGATCACGCTGGACCTCGCGCCGGGCTTGACGCTGGAGCGTGTCGTCGAGGAAGTGACGCGGCCGCGCGGGTCGCGTTCGATCGCGAGTCATCTGCATGGGCGGATCGGGATCGGTGGGGTCAAGCTGGCGTTGTTGCACGAGATTCTGCCGAAGGACGCGTTCGCGGACGCGAACCGCCTCGCGCACGCGATCAAGGCGCTGCCGGTGCGGCTGCTGCGCACCCGGCCGATCGACGAAGTGATCAGCACCGCCGGCGGCATTCCGTTCGAGGCGCTCGACGGCAGTCTGATGATCGAGCGGCTGCCCGGCGCGTTCTGCGCGGGCGAGATGCTCGATTGGGAAGCGCCGACCGGCGGTTATCTGCTGACCGCTTGTTTCGCCAGCGGGCTGGTCGCGGGGCGCGGGGTATGTGCGTATCTGGACACGCGGGCGGCTGGCGGCTGACACGTCGCCATCAGGGCCTGCCGAGGCGAAATCGTCACTTGGCCGCCACGGCCCGACTCATTTACCGGTTCAACGCGCCTTCAATCGCCACAACGACGTCACCTCCGCGGCGCGTGCCGTATGCAGCGGGTCGTTCTGATCGCTCGCCTTCGGATGACGCGGACGAATATCCTCACGCCCCGCGATGCTCAAGCCGGCGCTGTCGATCGCCGCGAGCAGCCACTCGCGGGTGCGCAGCCCCAGGTGCTCGGCGAAATCCGAAATGATCAGCCAACCTTCGCCGTCCGGCGTCAGGTGATCCGCGAGACCGTTCAGGAAACCCAGCAACATGCGGCTATCCGGGTCGTAGACCGCGTATTCGAGCGGCGACGCGGGCCGCGCCGGCACCCACGGCGGATTGCAGACGACGAGCGGCGCGCGTCCTTCCGGAAATAGATCCTGCTGCACGAGCTCGACCTGCCCGTCATAACCGAGCCGCGCGAGATTCTCGCGCGCGCATTCGAGCGCGCGCGGATCCTGATCGGTCGCGACGATCTTCTGCACGCCGCGTTTGGCCAGCAACGCGGCCAGCACACCGGTGCCGGTGCCGATATCGAATGCCAGTTCGAGCGACGGCAGCGGCGTGCGCGCCACCAGATCGACATACTCGCCGCGCACCGGCGAGAACACCCCGTAGTGCGGATGGATGCGCTCGCCGAGCGCGTCGATTTCGACACCCTTCTTGCGCCACTCGTGCGCGCCGATTAATCCGAGCAACTCGCGCAGCGACACCACCGACGCTTCGCCGGTCGCCGGCCCATACGCCTCGACGCAGGCTTGCCGCACATCGGGCGCACGACGCAGCGCAATGCCGTAATCGCCGTCGAGCGGAATCAGGATCATGCCGAGCGTGCGGGCACGCTGCGATTGCGCCTGGCGATGCAGGTTGAACGCATCGAGCGGCGTCGCGCCCGACTTGCGCGGTTTGCGTTCGAGCCGTCGCGCGACGGCCTGCAGCAATTGCCGCGCGTTCTGAAAGTCGCCGTGCCACAGCAGCGCGGTGCCTTCGCAGGCGAGACGGTAAGCCGAATCGGCGGTGGTGCGATCGTCGGCGACGACGACGCGCTTCGGCGGCGGCACCGCCGCTTCGGAGCGCCAGCGCGCGCTGCGCGGGCCGTCGGCTTCGGGCCAGGTGAGAGTTGCGGGGCTGGTCATGATGAGATCGGATCGAGGTTGCGTCGCCGGCGACGGGGCCGCGACAGCGGTGCGGAACGCCGGCCAGCAGGATGGCCGGCGCGGGCGACGCCCGAATGGTACCGCACCGGCGCCGCGGGGATTCATCGCGATACGCGTCACGGCGGGCACGCTATGGTGAGAGGTTTGCGCCTCGGATTGAGACTAAAATGTCTATAAAAGACAAGGTGAAAGAGATATCGTGATTTTTGGCCCTTTTCGCTACTCACCCAGGTTTACCGATGTACCTTCTTTCATGATGTTAAAAAGTGAGCTAACGCGGAAATAGACAAAAATATCCACAAAAGACAAGGTGAATTAGATAGCGTGATTTTTGCTCCATCATGACACTCACCTCGTCTGGGTGAGCCCGCCCAGCAAGGCTTTCGCACCGATCGCCGCTCTCGCGACCACTCGAAAACAAACAAAAAAGCGCCGTCGAATCCGACGGCGCCTGCGTTGCGCATTGCTACCCGAACCCCGGCGGCGAGCCGGGAATGGCAGAGCGGCGCGTGAGCCGCCGCCGGCCGCTAAAAACCGCGCCGGAAAGAAGAAAACCCCGCGAGACTTTCGTCTCGCGGGGTTTTCAGGGTGATGCTGGTGCCGGCTGCAGGACTCGAACCCGCCACCTCATGATTACAAGTCAAGCGCTCTACCTGATGAGCTAAGCCGGCATGAGGCCGTGATTCTACTTCATTTCACGATCTTAAGGCGAGCCCTGCCGCCGCCTTTCGAGCCGTCGTCGTCGGGCTGCGGCTTGTCCGCCGTTTCGCTGGTGGCCGGATCGGCCGGCACGCTCTCGAGCGCGCGCGGCGCCGCCGGCGTGTCGACTTCGTCGGTCGCGTCCGCGCCCGAATCGCGCGCCTCGCCGCCCGCCGATTCGACCGGGAACGCCATGCCCTGACCGTTTTCGCGCGCGTAGATCGCCAGAATGTTGGCGACCGGCACTTCGATCTTGTGCGACTTGCCCGAGAAACGCGCGTTGAACTCGATCCACTCGTTGCCCATCTGCAACTGGCTGGTCGCCTCGAAGCTGATGTTCAGCACGATCTCGTTGTCGCGCACGAACTGGCGCGGCACGCGCGTCTGATTGTCGACGCGAACCGCGATGTGCGGGGTGTAGCCGTTATCCGTGCACCACTCGTAGAGCGCGCGCAGCAGATAGGGCTTGGTGGAAATCTCTTGCATCAACAGTCCTCTCGCGGGCGCGGACGCGCATCACACCGATGCGGCGCCCGCGCGCCAAAGCCAAATCAACGACGCATCACCTTTTCCGACGGCGTCAGCGCTTCGATATAAGCCGGGCGGCTGAAGATACGCTCGGCGTACTTCATCAGCGGCGCCGCGTTCTTCGACAGTTCGATGCCGTAGTGATCCAGACGCCACAGCAGCGGCGCGATCGCGACGTCGAGCATCGAGAACTCTTCGCCGAGCATGTACTTGTTCTTCAGGAAGATCGGCGCGAGTTGCGTGAGGCGGTCGCGGATCGCGAGGCGAGCCTTCTCGTGATTCTTCTCGGCAGCCTTGCCCTTCTCGTTTTCGAGCGTGCCGACGTGCACGAACAGTTCTTTCTCGAAGTTCAGCAGGAACAGGCGGGCGCGCGCGCGCTGCACCGGGTCGGCCGGCATCAGTTGCGGGTGCGGGAAGCGTTCGTCGATGTACTCGTTGATGATGTTCGATTCGTACAGAATCAGGTCCCGTTCGACGAGGATCGGCACCTGACCATACGGATTCATCACGGCGATGTCTTCCGGCTTGTTGAACAGGTCGACGTCGCGGATCTCGAAGTCCATGCCCTTTTCGAACAACACCAGGCGGCAACGCTGGGAGAACGGGCAAGTAGTGCCGGAATACAGAACCATCATGTTTACATTTCCTCAAAAAGCTGAAGGGCCAGCGCGCGGAAAAACCGTTCAGCAGGTCTTTCCTGGCGCCGGCCCCACGCCGTGGTGCGGCGTGATTATTTGATATGTTTCCAGTACGCGGCGTTCAGTCGCCAGGCGAAAAAGCTCAGGATACCGAGGAACAGCAGCACCCACACGCCAAGTTGCTTGCGGGTCTGCTGCGTCGGCTCGGACATCCACGACAGGTACGACACGAGGTCGGCCACAGCAGAATCATAATCTACCGGCGACATCGTCCCCGGAGTCAGCTGCTGGAAACCGAGGAATTTGTGGACCTTTTCGCCGGTTTTTTCGTCGATTTCCTCACCGAACTTCGCGGTACGCTGCCCCTGAAGCTGCCACAGCACGTGGGGCATGCCCACGTTTTCGTACACCAGATTGTTCCAGCCGGTCGGCCGCGTATCGTCGCGATAGAAAGTGCGCAGATACGTGTACAGCCAGTCCGTGCCGCGTGCCCGCGCTTCCACCGACAGATCCGGCGGGGTCGCGCCGAACCACGTTTTCGCGTCGTCCGGGCGCATCGCGACGGTCATCGTGTTGCCGATCTTGTCGGTGGTGAACAGCAGATTCGACTGGATCGCGCCCGGCGTGATGCCGAGATCGGTCAGCCGGCTATAGCGCATCAGGTTCGCACTGTGGCAATTCAGGCAGTAGTTTACAAACAATTGCGCGCCATGCTGCAAAGAAGCGAAATTGTTGGTGGTGTCCGGCGCGCGGTCGAGCGGGAAACCCTCCTCCGCATGAACCGGCGCGGCCAGCAGTCCGAACACCGTCGCGCCGATCAGCGCGCACATCGAAAGCAGTTTTTTCATCTTCGTGTTCTCCTGGCTCGCGATTAGTGAGGCTTGAACCGCACCCGTTCCGGCGGCTGCTTGAACGTGCCAAGCCGCGTCCAGAAAGGCATGCCGAGGAAAAACGCGAAGTAGATCAGCGCGCAGATCTGCGCGATCAGCGTCGCCGACGGCGACGGTGGCCGCGTGCCGAGGAAGCCGAGCGTCAGGAACGCGAGCACGAAGATCCCGTAGAACACCTTGTGGAAGAACGGCCGGTAGCGGATCGACTTGACCGGCGAGCGGTCGAGCCACGGCAGGAAGAACAGCGAGATCACCGCGGTGCCCATCACCACCACGCCCCAGAACTTCGACTCGGTGAACGCCATCGCCAGAATCACCAGCACCGCGAGCACCGGCAGGCCGGCCTTCCACTTGCCGCGCGCGCGGACCAGCGCGAGCAGACCGAGCAGGCCGATCACGATCATCAGCACGATCTTGAACGGATCGGTGGTCGCGCGCAGCATCGCATAAAAGGCGGTGAAGTACCACACCGGCGCAATTTCCGGCGGCGTCTGCAGCGGATTAGCGGGCACGAAGTTGTTCGCTTCGAGGAAGTAGCCGCCCATTTCCGGTGCGAAGAAGATGATCGCCGCGAAGATCAGCAGGAACACCGTCACGCCCATGAAATCGTGCACCGAGTAGAACGGGTGGAACGGGATGCCGTCGAGCGGCTTGCCGTCCGGGCCCTTCTTCGCCTTGATCTCGATGCCGTCCGGATTGTTCGAACCGACTTCATGCAGCGCGACGAGGTGCGCGATCACGAGGCCGACCAGCACCAGCGGAATCGCGATCACGTGAAACGCGAAGAAGCGGTTCAGCGTGACGTCGGAGACCACATAGTCGCCGCGAATCCACAGCGACAGGTCCGGCCCGATGAACGGAATCGCCGAGAACAGGTTCACGATCACCTGCGCGCCCCAGAACGACATCTGCCCCCACGGCAGCAGGTAGCCGAAGAACGCCTCGGCCATCAGGCACAGGAAGATCAGGCAGCCGAAAATCCACACCAGCTCGCGCGGCTTGCGATACGAGCCGTACATCAGCCCGCGGAACATGTGCAGATACACGACGACGAAGAACATCGACGCGCCGGTCGAGTGCATGTAGCGGATCAGCCAGCCCCACGGCACCTCGCGCATGATGTACTCGACCGATGCGAACGCGAGCGTCGCATCGGGCTTGTAGTTCATCGTGAGAAAAATGCCGGTGACGATCTGGTTGACCAGCACCAGTAACGCAAGCGAACCGAAGAAGTACCAGAAGTTGAAGTTCTTCGGCGCGTAGTACTCGGACACGTGCTTCTTCCACGTGGCCGTCATCGGGAAGCGCTGATCGATCCAGCCCGCCAGCCCGGTCGTCTCTACTTCGTGTTCGCTCGCCATTACGCTTCTCCTTTCTCGTCTTTCCCGATCACGAGGGCCGTCGGCGACGTGAACATGAAGCGCGGAATATCGAGGTTTTGCGGGGCGGGTTTGTTCTTGAAGACGCGGCCGGCCATGTCGTAGGTCGAACCGTGGCACGGACACAGAAAGCCGCCGGGCCAGTTGTCCGGCAGATTGGGCTGCGGGCCTTCCTGGAAGCGCGGCGTCGGCGTGCAGCCGAGATGCGTGCAAACGGCGACCGCGACCAGCAGATGCTTGTTCTCGGCGCGGGAACGGAATTCGTTGTTGCAGTACTCCGGCAGCGGCATCGAGAAAGGATTCTTGCTGTGGGGATCCGCGAGCTCGTTGTCTGCCTTCTGGACATCGGCAAGCATTCTGTCGGTGCGGTTGATGATCCACACCGGCTTGCCGCGCCAGGCGACCGTCATCATGTCGCCGGGCTTAAGACTGCTGATATCGACTTCGACCGGGGCACCTGCTGCCTTGGCCTTTTCGGATGGTGCAAACGAACTAACAAAGGGTACGACAACGGCAACACCTCCTATGCCGCCTGCTACGGTCGTCGCTACCAGCCAGTTACGGCGGCTGCCATCGACGCGCTCCTCTTCTTTGTCTCGCATCACACGCCCCACTTCTGAGTTGGATTTTTCCTTCACGTCGCTTCTACCGCCGCTAGTTTGCTCGAATGGAGTCGCCATTTACAAGGGCCGATTGCCAAAAACCGTGCGAAGCCCTTGATAACTCAGGGTTTGTCCGTAGCCGATCGCAAACTTTTTCGCACCTTCTTTTAAGTGTTTTCTACGCTATTCGTGCGTTTTTCTGCGTTAATGCAATGCGCAATTCAAACCGGATTAGGAATATCGATAAACAGGTGTTCGATATCGAACGATTCGGACAGATGTTTGCCGACCGCCTGCACGCCGAAGCGCTCGGTCGCGTGGTGGCCGGCCGCGAGAAACGCGACGCCGCTTTCCGCCGCCGTATGCATCACCGACTCCGACACCTCGCCGGTCACGTAGACATCGGCGCCCGCGTTGATCGCCGCGTCGAACATTCCCTGCGCGGCGCCGGTGCACCAGCCGACCCGGCGGATCTGGCGGTCCGGGTCGCCGAACACCAGCGGCTCGCGGCCGAGCGTGTGCGCGATCTCCGCGGTGAGGTGCGATAGCGTGATCGGCATCGGCATCGTGGCGAGCCAGCCGAGGTCGTTGTCGCCGAAACGCGCGTCGCTGATCCAGCCCATCTTCGCGCCGATCTGCGCGTTGTTGCCGAACTCGGGATGATCGTCGAGCGGCAGGTGATACGCGAACAGGTTCAGGTCGTTGGCGAGCAGCAGTTTCAGACGCGCATGCTTGCGTCCGGTGATCTGCGGCGCCTCGTTGCGCCAGAAGTAGCCGTGATGAACCAGCACGGCGTCCGCGCCCCAGTCGAGCGCGGCTTCGAGAAAGGCCACCGACGCGGTCACGCCGGTCGCCAGCTTGTTGATCCTACGTCGCCCTTCGACCTGTAATCCGTTCGGGCAATAGTCCTTGAAGCGCGCGGTTTCAAGGAGATTGTTCAAGTACAATTCAAGTTCAATCCGATCCATATAAACCTCTTGTCTTCAGATGCTTAGACGCTTCTGGCTGTTATTTGCCCAAGCGGTGACTGTGCTGTTGGCGCTGATGTTCATCATTGCGACGCTCAAACCGCAGTGGCTCCAGCGTCAAGGACAGTTCGGCAGGCAACTCGCCGAACCCATCGTTGCGCTGCGGGAAGTGGCGCCTGGCATCAGCAACGGCCATGCCGAAGCGTCCTATGCGGACGCGGCGCAAAAGGCCATGCCCGCGGTCGTCAACGTGTTCTCCAGCAAAGACGGCTCATTGCCTCCGGACCCACGCGCGAAAGACCCGCTGTTCCGCTACTTCTTCGGCGACCGGAACAACAATCGCAAGCAGCAGGAGCAGCCCGCCTCGAATCTCGGCTCAGGCGTGATAGTGAGTTCGGAAGGTTACATTCTAACGAACCAGCACGTCGTGGACGGCGCCGATCAGATCGAAGTCGCGCTCGCCGACGGCCGCACGACCAGCGCGAAGGTGATCGGCATCGATCCCGAAACCGACCTCGCCGTGCTGAAGGTGAACCTCACCCATCTGCCCACCATTACGCTCGGCCGCGTGGAGCAGGCGCACGTCGGCGACGTGGTGCTCGCGATCGGCAATCCGTTCGGCGTCGGCCAGACCGTGACGATGGGCATCGTCAGCGCGCTCGGGCGCAACCACCTCGGCATCAATACGTTCGAGAACTTCATCCAGACCGACGCGGCGATCAATCCCGGCAACTCGGGCGGTGCGCTGGTCGACGTCGAAGGCAACCTGCTCGGCATCAATACCGCGATCTATTCGCGCTCGGGCGGCTCGCTCGGGATCGGCTTCGCCATTCCGGTGTCGACCGCGCGCAGCGTGCTCGAGAGCATCATCACCACCGGCTCGGTCACGCGCGGCTGGATCGGCGTCGAGCCGCAAGACGTGACGCCGGAAATCGCCGAGTCGTTCGGGCTAGACCAGAAGTCCGGTGCGATCGTCGCGGGCGTGTTGAAGAGCGGCCCCGCGGATCGCGCGGGCATCAAGCCCGGCGACATCCTGATGAGCGTGAACGGCCAGGAAATCACCGACACCACGCGCCTTTTGAACGTGATCGCGCAGATCAAGCCGGGCACCGCCGCGAAGGTGCATCTGGTGCGCAAGGGCCGGCAGATCGATCTGGACGTGACGATCGGCAAGCGCCCGCCGCCGCCGAAGCAGGCGGAAGACGATAGCGGCGGCGACCAGCCGGATGACGAAGGCGGTTGATCGCCGGGCCGAATGGCTTATCGGCGCGGCGCGAGTTAGCTCCAGCTATTTGCGCCGCCACAACCCGCCACAACCGGCAACGAAAAAAGGGCAGTCCGTGATGGACTGCCCTTTTCATTTGCGCATCGGCTCGCATCGGCGTCTACCCACTCGCATCCGCTCACCCCGGCGGCGGACTCGCATCCTCGACCACCGGCGCCCGTTTGCCGACGAACAGACGCGCCGCGATGATCCCCGCCTCGTACAGAATGACCAGCGGCACCGCGAGAATCAGCTGCGAGAACACGTCGGGCGGCGTCACCACGGCCGAAATCACAAACGCGCCGACGATCACATACGGCCGGATCTCCTTGAGCTTCTTCAACGTGACGACGTTCATCCGCACCAGCAGCACGACCACGATCGGCACCTCGAAGGTCACGCCGAACGCGATGAACATGGTGAGCACGAAGCTCAGGTAATTATCGATATCGGTGGTCATCTCCGCGCCGAGCGGCGCGTTGTAATGCGCCATCACGCGGAAGATGGTCGGAAACACGACGAAGTACGCAAACGCCATCCCGCACAGAAACAGCGTGTAGCTGCTCGCGACCAGCGGCACCACGAGTTTCTTTTCATGCTGGTAGAGCCCGGGCGCGACGAACGCCCAGATCTGGTACAGCACTATCGGCAGCGCGATCACGAACGCGACCAGCATGGTCACCTTCATCGGCACGAAGAACGAGCCGGTGACGTCGGTGACGATCATCTTGCCGTCCTTCGGCAGGTTCATCATCAGCGGCCGCGCGAGCAGCCTGAAGATGTCCGGCGCCCAGTACACGAGCCCGATGAACACGACGATCACCGCGAGACCGGCGCGGATGATTCGGTCACGCAATTCGACGAGGTGGGAAATGAAGGTCTCTTCAGCGCCTTCGTTCTGGGATTGCTGGGGGTCGCTCACACCGGCCCTCGGTTAGAGATTGTCGTTCTGCGCATCAGAAGAACCGCGTCGGCCGACGCAGGTTGGCGGGCGTGTGCCGCGCGACGCGCGCGGCGCCCGACTGCACGCGAGTGCGGCGCAGGCTCGCGCGCTTGTACCACGTCGGCGTGGCGCTCTGCTTGACGCGCCAGTTCTTGCGTTTGGCGTTCGCGGCCGGCGTGCTGACCGGCCACGACGAGGTGCCGGCGCTGCCGGCATCCTCGAGCGCGCCGCCGGCGATGCTCGGCGACACCGACGTGCCGCTGTTCCATGCGTCGTTCAGCTCGCCTTCGTGCTTGCGCAGATTATCGTGAACCGCCGTTTCGACATTGGTCGCGGCCTTCTCGAACTCGGTCTTCATGCGCTTGAGTTCGTCGAGTTCGATTTCGCGCGTGACTTCGGCCTTCACGTCGTTGATATAGCGCTGCGCGCGGCCGAACAGCGCGCCGGCCGTGCGAGCCACGCGCGGCAGCCGTTCGGGCCCGAGAACGACCAGCGCGACGACGCCGATCAGCGCCATCTTGGTTAGACCGAGGTCCAGCATGAAATGGGATG
The DNA here is from genome assembly GCF_001931485.1 of Burkholderia sp. SRS-W-2-2016. Classification (GTDB taxonomy): domain Bacteria; phylum Pseudomonadota; class Gammaproteobacteria; order Burkholderiales; family Burkholderiaceae; genus Paraburkholderia. The sequence continues at coordinate 35,001 of NZ_MSDV01000050.1, forward strand.
TCCGTCAGTAATGCGGAAACGGCGCGGGGGCCGTGGCTTAGCGGAAGTCGCTCGATTGCTGGGTCTTTTCTTTCGCTTCGACGTCGACTGCGCCGTTGCGCGGCAGCTCGCGCTGCTGCGCGTCGCCCGCCGGCGTTTCGGCTTCTTTCATGCCTTCCTTGAAGCCCTTCACCGCGCCGCCCAGGTCGGTGCCGATATTGCGCAGCTTCTTCGTGCCGAACACCAGTGCGACGATCAGCAGAACGATCAACCAATGCCAAATGCTCAACGAACCCATGACTACTCTCCTTGACCCCGACACCGCGTGGCGATGCGGTTAATTTCGTGCGCCTTGCGGCGTAACCTGAAGCGCGCGCGCTTCGTCTCCATCGAATCTCTACGTTACCGCAGGCCGCCTCGCCTCGCTGGCGATCCGGTCACAGGCGACCCTTCAGTCATTGTGGCCGGGCAGCGCGTCGAGCTTATTACACTGCGGTAAAAACAACGGCTGCGCTATTGTCGCCGGCCAAAAACTCACGCGGTCCATGCTCGCTGGTGTCACGCGATGCGCAGCGGACGAACCGCGTTGCCTCGCTCAGCCCATGCGCTGCCAGGGGCGCGGTCCGGCGAGGATATGCGCATGCAGGTGATACACCTCCTGCCCGCCGCCGGGACCGGTATTGATTACCGTGCGAAAGCCCGTCTCGCCGCCGGTGTAGGCGACGCCCAGCTGGGCGGCCAGCCGCGCGGTCAGAATTAACATTCTACCAAGCAGCGGTGCGTCTTCTTCGGTGGTGTTGGACAGTGTCGCGATGTGCTTGCGGGGAATTACCAGCACATGCGTTTCGGCCGCCGGGCGGATGTCGCGGAAGGCGACGAACTCATCGTCTTCATGGACTTTGGTCGACGGAATTTCGCCGGCGGCAATCTTGCAGAAAAGGCAGTTTGGATCGTGACTCATCGTATTCCTGACGCGGTATGACTGAAGCGCGACGCCTCACGCGACGCGGGCCGGCCTGCGAGCCGGCCCGATCAAGGCAGGGCTGCGCGCGGCTCAGACCCAGCCGCGCGGGTTCGCGAACGGCTTGTTATCGTACAGATACAGCCAGCCTTTGATAATACGGTACAACATCCAGATGCTGACAGCCCACAGCACCGGAATGCCGATCAGCACGAGCAGCAGCAACGCGCCGATCGCATAGCCGACGAGGCCCAGCCAGAACGTGCGGATCTGCCATTCGAAGTGCGCTTCGTACGGCGTGCCGGCGACGTCCGGGCGCTTGATGTAGTTGATGATGATCGCGATCAGAATGGTCAGCCCACCGGTCAGCCAGTGGACTGCATAGAGCGCGTACAGCACGTGGGTCAGCGTGCGCAGGCTGCGCTCGCGTTCGGGCTCCAGTGCGTGGCGGTAGGCCGGCGGCGGGTAGCTTCCTTGCGACTGTTCCATGCTAGCGTCCTCCCGAAGATGCGCTTGGGCGAAATATGGGTGCCGGCGCGCGCGACTTCAAGCGGCAACGCCGGGTTGTCAGCCACCGCCGCGGCGCGGCGCGTGTGTTCAGTCGCCGTTCTGCTCGCGCTCGCGGCTCTTGCGCAGCGCCTTTTCCTCGAGACCCGACAGCCCTTCGCGGCGTTCGAGTTCGGCGAGCACGTCGGCCGGGCTCAGCTCGAAATGCGACAGCATCACGAGGCAGTGAAACCACAGGTCCGCGACCTCGCCGACCAGCGCCTTCGGCGCGCCGCCGTGGCGCGTATCCTTCGCGGCCAGCACGACTTCGGTGGCTTCCTCGCCGATCTTCTTCAGGATCGCGTCGTCGCCCTTATGGAACAGGCGCGATACGTATGACAGGTCCGGATCGCCGCCCTTGCGGCCGTCGATCACCGCCGCGAGGCGCAGCAACGTATCCAGCGAGGATGCGGACGAAGCGTCGGACGGGGTCTGCGTGGTTTGCGTCATTTGTAGATATGTTCGGGGTCTTTCAGCACGGGATCGACGGCCTGCCAGTCGCCGTCGTCCACCGAGCCTTCGAATTTCTGGAAAAAGCACGAGTGGCGGCCGGTGTGGCACGCGATGCCCGACACCTGCTCGACCTTCAGCAGCACGACGTCTTCGTCGCAATCGAGCCGCACTTCATGCACGTGCTGCACGTGGCCCGACTCCTCGCCCTTGAACCACAGGCGCTGGCGCGAGCGCGAGAAATACACCGCGCGGCCGGTTTCGACGGTCTTCGCCAACGCTTCGCGGTTCATCCACGCGAACATCAGCACGTCGTTGGTCGTCGCTTCCTGCGCGATCACCGGCACGAGGCCGTTCGCGTCCCACTTGACCTTGTCCAGCCAGTTCACTGCCGACGGATTCGTCACGTTACAACCTCACCGAAATGCCCTGGTCGGCCATGAAGCGCTTGGCCTCGCCGACCGTGTGTTCGCCGTAGTGGAAGATGCTCGCGGCAAGCACCGCGTCCGCGTGACCTTGCGTGATGCCGTCGGCCAGATGCTGCAGATTGCCGACGCCGCCCGACGCGATCACCGACACCGGCACCGCGTCCGACACCGCGCGCGTCAATGCGAGGTCGAAGCCGCTCTTGGTGCCGTCGCGGTCCATGCTGGTCAGCAGGATTTCGCCCGCGCCGAGTTCGGCCATCTTGCGCGCCCATTCGACCGCGTCCAGCCCGGTCGCCTTGCGCCCGCCGTGCGTGAACACTTCCCAGCGCGGCGCTTCGCCGTCGGCCGACACGCGCTTCGCGTCGATCGCGACGACGATGCACTGCGAGCCGTATTTGTCGGTGGCGTCCTTCACCAGTTGCGGATTCGCGACCGCCGACGAGTTCATGCTGATCTTGTCCGCGCCCGCGTTCAGCAGGCGTCGCACGTCTTCGACCGCGCGCACGCCGCCGCCGACCGTCAGCGGAATGAACACCTGCGAGGCAACCGCCTCGATGATCGGCAGGATCAGGTCGCGCTGATCCGAGGTCGCGGTGATGTCGAGGAAAGTGAGTTCGTCGGCGCCCTGATCGTCGTAGCGGCGCGCGATTTCGACCGGATCGCCGGCGTCGCGCAGCTCGACGAAGTTGACGCCCTTCACCACGCGGCCCGCGGTGACGTCGAGACAGGGAATGATGCGTTTAGCTAGAGCCATGATCTTGCAATTCTGCCAATACCGCTGATGAGGCCGCTCGCCACGGGCAAGCGGCACGGTGCCGGCGCGACCGCCTGGGTCGCGCCGCGAGTGAGGTGTCGGCCGGGGGCCGGCGAGACTCCGGACGCGGTGTTCGGCAACGCACGCGGCGGGTGAAGCGCGCCGCGCACTGAGACGGCAAGCCGCCGCTGTGCGTTACGCGTCGTCCGATTCGCGCAGGCGGTCCGCGAGCGTCTGCGCGGCCGCGAAGTCGAGGTCGCCCGAATAGATCGCGCGACCGCAGATCACGCCTTCGATGCCCTCGTCTTCGACTTCGCACAGCGACTCGATATCTGCCAGATTCGACAGACCGCCGCTCGCGATCACCGGAATCTTCACCGCGCGCGCGAGGCGCACGGTCGCTTCGATATTGATACCTTGCAGCATCCCGTCGCGGCCGATGTCGGTGTAGATGATCGACTCGCAGCCGTAGTCCTCGAACTTGCGCGCGAGGTCGGCGACTTCGTGACCGGTCAGCTTGCTCCAGCCGTCGGTCGCAACCTTGCCGTCCTTAGCATCCAGACCGACGATGATGTGGCCGCCGAACGCGGTGCACGCGTCCTGCAGAAAGCCCGGGTTCTTCACCGCCGCGGTGCCGATGATCACGTACGACAGGCCGTCGTCGAGATAGCGTTCGATCGTGTTCAGGTCGCGGATGCCGCCGCCCAGTTGAACCGGGATCTGGCCGCCGACTTCGTCGATGATCGCGCGGATCGCATCGCCGTTTTTCGGCTTGCCGGCAAACGCGCCGTTCAGGTCGACGAGGTGCAGTCGACGCGCGCCGCGGTCGACCCAATGTCGGGCCATTGCCGCCGGTTCCTCGGAGAAAATCGTCGCCTGGTCCATGTCGCCCTGTTTGAGGCGTACACACTGACCATCTTTCAGGTCGATGGCGGGAATCAGCAGCATAGCAATCGGGTGTTGTCTGGGAGTGGGTTGAAGGTCGGCGGCAGCGGCTGGAAAGCCAGCCCGCCAGCACGCCGTTTCGCTAGTTTAGTACAAGTCTTTCGGCGCTCCAGCGGGGCGCCGGTCTGAAACAAGACCGCGCTGGCGCGTTTGTGACGCGCGGCAACGGGATACGGAAAAGCGTTCACGGGTTCCAGTGCACGAAGTTGCGATACACGCGCAAGCCGGCGTCGGCGCTCTTTTCCGGGTGGAATTGGGTGGCGAAGATGTTATCCCGCGCTACCGCCGAGGTAAAGGGCAGCCCGTAGACCGTTTCGCCCGCGGTATGCGCGGCGTTCTCGGGCACCACGTAATAGCTGTGCACGAAGTAGAAGAACGCGTTGTCGGCGACGCCGTCCCACAGCGGATGCGGCTGCGCCTGGCGCACGCGGTTCCAGCCCATCTGCGGGACCTTGAAGCGCGAGCCGTCGTCCTGCACCTGGCCATCGAGCTCGAAGCGCACCACCTTGCCGGGCAACAGACCCAGACCCGGCGTGTCGCCCTCGGCGCTCCAGTCGAACAGCATCTGCTCGCCGACGCACACGCCCATCAGCGGCTTGCTGCGCGACGCCTCGACGACGGCCTCCTGCAGGCCCGATGCGCCGAGACTGCGCATGCAGTCGGGCATCGCGCCCTGGCCGGGCAGCACCACGCGGTCGGCCGCGCGGATCGCTTCCGGACGGTCGACGATCGCGACGTCCGCTTCCGGCGCGGCCTGGCGCAACGCCTGGGCAACCGAACGCAGGTTGCCCATTCCGTAATCCACAATCGCTATCGAAGTTTTCATTTCAGATTTGGCCGCGCGGCCCTCGCTCCATTCCATCGACACCGCCGCGCGGCGTCGAACGGCACTTGCCGGCTCGCACGGAGGCTGGCCGATGGCTCGCTAAAGATGAATGGCGTGAAGGCGCTCGCGGCGATGAAAGACGTTAGAGGCTGATTAAAAGGCTCTGAGTAACAGGCTGATCAACAGGCCGATTAAAGGCTGCCCTTGGTCGACGGAATCTGGCCGGCCGCGCGCTCGTCGAGCTCGCAAGCCATGCGCAGCGCGCGCCCGAATGCCTTGAACACGGTTTCGAGCTGATGGTGCGCGTTGAGGCCGCGCAGATTGTCGACATGCAGCGTCACGCCGGCATGGTTCACGAAGCCGCGGAAAAACTCGATCGACAGGTCGACGTCGAACGTGCCGATGCGCGCGCGCGTGAACGGCACATGGAATTCGAGACCCGGACGGCCGGAGAAATCGATCACGACGCGCGACAGCGCTTCGTCGAGCGGCACGTACGAATGACCGTAGCGGCGAATGCCCTTGCGATCGCCGATCGCCTTCGCGACCGCCATGCCGAGCGTGATGCCGGTGTCTTCGACCGTATGGTGGTCGTCGATGTGCAGGTCGCCATGCGCTTCGATCTCGAGGTCGAACAGCCCGTGGCGGGCGATCTGATCGAGCATGTGGTCCAGGAACGGCACACCGGTGGCCAGCTTCTGCTGACCGGTGCCGTCCAGGTTGATCTTCACACGGATCTGCGTTTCGCTGGTGTTGCGAACGACTTCCGCAAGGCGCATGGTAATTCCTCGAATCTGGCTAGAAAGCGCTAGTAGTGTGGGGGGGATAAACGGCGCGGCCGCTCAGCGAAGCACGAGCTTCAGGCCGGCGAGCAACTGGGCGTTTTCCTCGGGCGAACCGACGGTCAAACGCACGCAATTGGCCAGCAATGGATGCATTTTACTCACGTTTTTGATCAGAACCCGCGCGGTCAGCAGGGTTTCGAACAGCCCGGCCGCGTCCGGCACGCGCACCAGCAGGAAGTTGCCGGCGCTCGGGAACACCTCGGCGCCCGGCAGCGAAGCCACGGCCTGCGCGAGTTTCGTGCGTTCTTCGCGCAATTGCGCGGCCTGCGCATCGAGCACGCCGACGTGGTCGAGCAGGAAATCGGCGGCGGCCTGAGTCAGCACGTTGGTGTTGTACGGCGGCCTCACTTTGTCGAATTCGGTGAGCCACGCGGGCTTGCCGACGAGATACCCGAGCCGGATGCCGGCGAGGCCCAGCTTCGACACCGTGCGCATCACGACCACGTTGTCGAACTCGTCGACGCGCGGCAGCCAGCTTTTCTGCGCGAACGGCTGATACGCCTCGTCGATCACGACAAGGCTGCGAGTCGCCGCGGCAATCAGCCGCTCCATGTCGGCGTCGTCGAATAGCGTGCCGGTCGGGTTGTTCGGATACGCGAGATAGATGATCGCCGGCTCATGCTCGGCGATCGCCGCGAGCATCGCGTCGGTATCGAGGGTGAAGTCGGGCTTCAGCGGCACGCCGACGAACTCGAGGTTCGCGAACTTGGCCGACATCTGATACATGACGAAGCCCGGCACCGGCGCGAGCACCTTCGCGCCCGGCTTCGCGCAGGCCACCGAGAGAATGCTGATGATTTCGTCGGAACCGTTGCCGAGCAGCACGTCGCAGCCGGCCGGCACCCCCATCACGTGACGGATCCGCTCGATCAGCGCTTCCGGGCGCGGTGCCGGATAGCGGTTCAGCGCGACGCCGGCCAGCCGCTCGCCGAGATGCGCGGCCAGTTCCGGCGGCAGCGGGAACGGATTTTCCATCGCGTCGAGCTTGATGAAGCCGGTCGCATCCGGGACCGGATAGCTCGTCATCGCGAGCACGTCGCGGCGGATGATGTCTTGAGGTGTCGTCATAGGTTCGGGGGCCTGGCCGGGTGGAGTGCGCCGGTCCGGCATCGGCGGCATGGGCCGCGCTGGTTGGTCTCTGTTGTCGTTATCGAACGGCTGGGTGACGCGCGCTTCGGTGCGTATGTGTGGCGCTGGGCGGTGCGGCGACTCGGGCTCGGGCTCGAGCTCGGGCCGACGCGGTTCGCGAGCATCGCATCGGCGCTCGCTGTTGCCGGCAAGATTTCGGCGGCTATCGAGCTGGACAGGCTCGATTCGCCGCTTCAGCTAGATGCGACGCCTTCGCCGCCAACACTTCCTTCGCTACCCGCACCGCTTCCGCCGCGAGGCGCCCGCTTCAACCGCATCGAGCGCCGCCGGCGGCCATCCGCATCAACCGCGGTCGTTATTGTTCTGCCGCATCCGGTATTCGGCGCTGCGTGCATGCGCCTGCAGCCCTTCGCCGTAAGCGAGTTCCGCGGCGATCTCGCCGAGCGTCTGCGCACCCTCCGCGCTGACTTCGATCACGCTCGAACGCTTGAAGAAATCATAGACGCCGAGCGGCGACGAGAAACGTGCGGTACGCGACGTAGGCAGCACGTGATTCGGGCCCGCGCAGTAATCGCCGAGGCTCTCGCTGGTGTAGCGGCCCAGGAAGATCGCGCCCGCGTGGCGAATCTGCCGCGCCCACTGATGCGGCTCCAGCGCCGAAATTTCGAGGTGCTCGGGCGCGATGTCGTTGGCGATCGCGCAGGCCTCAGCCATGTCGCGCACCTTGATCAGCGCGCCGCGATTTTCCAGCGACGTGCGGATCACGTCGCGGCGCGGCATGGTCGGCAGCAGTTCGTCGATCGCTTCGTGCACGCGCGCGATGAACGCGTCATCCGGGCACAGCAGAATCGATTGCGCGAGTTCGTCGTGCTCGGCCTGCGAGAACAGGTCCATCGCGACCCAGCGCGGGTCGGTAGTGCCATCGCACAACACGAGGATTTCCGACGGCCCGGCGATCATGTCGATGCCGACCGTGCCGAACACGCGGCGTTTGGCCGACGCGACGTATGCGTTGCCGGGGCCGCAGATCTTGTCCACAGCGGGGATGGTCTGGGTGCCGTACGCGAGCGCGCCGACCGCCTGCGCGCCGCCGATCGTAAACACCCGGTCGACCCCGCCGATCAGCGCCGCAGCCAGCACCAGCGGATTCTTCACGCCGTCGGGCGTCGGCACCACCATCACGATTTCGCGCACGCCGGCGACCCGCGCCGGAATCGCGTTCATCAGCACCGACGACGGATACGCTGCCTTGCCACCCGGCACGTAGATACCCGCGCGATCGAGCGGCGTGACCTTCTGGCCGAGCACCGTGCCGTCGGCTTCCGTGTACTGCCAGCTATGGCTGCCGCATTCGATCTTCTGCTTCTCGTGATAACCGCGCACCCGCGCCGCCGCCGCTTCGAGCGCCGCGCGCCGCTTCGGTTCGAGGCTTTCGAGCGCCGCTTCGAGCTCGGCCATCGGCAGTTCGAGTTCGGCGATGCTTTTCGCATTGATGCGATCGAAGCGGTTCGTGTACTCGAGCACCGCCTCGTCGCCGCGCGCCTTCACGTCGTTCAGAATCTGCGCGACCGATCGCTCGATGGCTTCGTCTTCGCTCGCCTCGAACGCGAGCACCGCGTGCAGCGACTTGTGGAAGTCGGGAGCGGTGGAATCGAGTTTGCGAATCTTGGTAGACATACAGGTATCCGTTTCGGTAAGGCGCGCTTGAGCTGGGTGGTCAGAGTGCCGTGGTCAGTCAGGCGGCCGGAGTGCCGGCTTGCGACGACGCGTTGGCGAACGCGTCGAGAATCGGCCGCAAGGCAGCGCGTTTGAGCTTCAGCGCCGCCTGGTTCACAACGAGGCGCGACGAAATCTGCATGATCTCCTCCACCTCGACAAGATTGTTCGCGCGCAGCGTATTGCCGGAGCTCACGAGGTCGACGATCGCGTCGGCGAGGCCGACCAGCGGCGCCAGTTCCATCGAACCGTACAGCTTGATCAGGTCGACGTGTACCCCCTTGGCGGCAAAATGCTCGCGTGCGGTTTCAACGTACTTGGTCGCGACGCGCAGACGGGCGCCCTGGCGCACCGCATTCGCGTAATCGAAACCCGCGGCCACCGCGACCGACATCCGGCAGCGCGCGATGTCCAGATCGACCGGCTGGTACAGGCCGCTGCCGCCATGCTCGAGCAGCACGTCCTTGCCGGCCACGCCGAAGTCGGCGGCGCCGTATTCGACGTAGGTCGGCACGTCGGTCGCGCGCACGATGATCACGCGCAAGTTCGCGTCAGTGGTCGGCAGGATCAGCTTGCGCGATGTCTCCGGGTCTTCCGCGACTTCGATGCCGGCTGCCGCCAGCAGCGGCAGCGTTTCCTCGAAGATACGCCCTTTCGACAGCGCGAGCGTGAGCGGCGCGCTCACGGCCGGCGACGCCGAGGTTTGCGACATCGTGCTCATACTTCGCTCCCGGACACCCGGCGCACCTTCGCGCCGATTGCGTTGAGCTTGGTTTCCATCCGGTCGTAGCCGCGATCGAGGTGATAGATACGGTCGATCAGCGTCTCGCCGTCGGCGCGCAGCGCGGCGATCACGAGGCTCGCGGACGCGCGCAGATCGGTGGCCATCACCTTCGCGCCGGAGAGTTTGTCGACGCCGGTGACGAGCGCGGTATTGCCGTCGATCGTGATGCTCGCGCCGAGCCGGTTCAGCTCCTGCACGTGCATGAAGCGGTTTTCGAAGATCGTCTCGACGACCTGCGCGGTACCGTCCGCGATCGTGTTCAGCGCCATGAACTGCGCCTGCATGTCGGTCGGGAACGCCGGGTATTCGGAGGTGCGGAACGTGACCGCGGCGGGACGCTTGTCCATCCGCACGCGCATCCAGTCGTCGCCCTCTTCAACCGTCACGCCCGCTTCGCGCAGCTTTTCAGTCACTGCTTCGAGCAGCAGCGGACGCATCTTGCGCAGCGTCACGTCGCCGCCGGCGGCCGCGACCGCGCACAGGAAGGTGCCGGCTTCGATGCGGTCCGGAATCACCGCGTGATGCGCGCCGTGCAGCTTCTCGACGCCCTGGATCACCAGCCGGTCGGTGCCGATGCCATCGATTTTCGCGCCCATCGCGACCAGCAGGTGCGCGAGGTCGACCACTTCCGGCTCGCGCGCGGCGTTCTCGATGACCGTCTCGCCGTCGGCCAGCACCGCCGCCATCAGCAGGTTCTCGGTGCCGGTCACGGTGATCATGTCGGTGACGATGCGCGCACCCTTCAGACGCTTCGCGCGCGCTTCGATGAAGCCGTGCTCGATCGTGATCTCGGCGCCCATCGCCTGCAGGCCCTTGATGTGCTGATCGACCGGCCGCGCGCCGATCGCGCAGCCGCCCGGCAGCGACACGCGCGCATGACCGAAGCGCGCGACCAGCGGGCCGAGCACGAGGATCGACGCGCGCATCGTCTTGACCATTTCGTACGGCGCGACGCAGTTGTCGACCTTCGACGCGTCGAGCGACACGCGCCCGTCGGCCGCCTCGATCCGCACGCCCATCTGGCCGAGCAGCTTGAGCATCGTGCGCACGTCCTGCAGGTCAGGCACGTTCTCCAGATGCACCGGCTCCGCGCTCAGCAGACCCGCGCACAGGATCGGCAACGCCGCGTTCTTCGCACCCGAGACGACGACTTCACCGGAGAGCGGGTAGCCCCCTTCAATGATGAGTTTATCCATGCCTGTCGGTTCCTGATCGGCCCGGTGCTGGTCCGGACCTGGCTTGTCTGTGTTCGGCGCGCCGCTCGCGGCGTCGCGCCCTTCCTGAGTAATTCGCACTAAATTTCCAGAGTTACGCGTTCTGCCATTCGGCGGGCGTCAGCGTCTTCATGCTGAGCGCGTGGATTTCCTCGCGCATGCGGTCGCCGAGCGCCGCGTACACGAGTTGATGGCGCTGGATCGGGCGCTTGCCTTCGAAGCTCGGCGAGACGATCGTCGCAAAGAAATGCTGACCGTCGCCCTCGACTTCGAGATGCTCGCACGCGAGCCCAGCCGCAATGTACTGCTTGACCTGTTCAGGAGTCGGCAACATAAGAGAAGCTCCTCGTCAGTGGCGCAGCTTGTAGCCGGTGGCGAGCATGCGCATCGCGACCACAGCCAGCACCACGAAGAAACCGGCGACGATCGCGAGGCTCACCAGCGGGTCGATATCCGACACCCCGAAGAAACCGTAGCGAAAGCCGTCGATCATGTAGAAAAAGGGATTGAGCCGCGACACCTCGCGCCACACCGGCGGCAGCGTATGGGTCGAATAGAACACGCCCGACAGGAACGTGAGCGGCATGATCAGGAAGTTCTGGAACGCGGCGAGCTGGTCGAACTTCTCGGCCCAGATACCGGCGATCAGACCGAGCGTGCCGAGAATCGCCGCGCCGAAGATCGCGAACAGGATGATGAACAGCGGCGCGGTGAAGCTGACCGGCACGAACCAGATCGTCACGATGAACACGCCGAAGCCGACGCACAGACCGCGCGCGCACGCCGCCAGCACGTAGGCGGCGAACATCTCGTAGTGCGACAGCGGCGGCAGCAGCACGAACACGAGATTGCCGGTGATCTTCGACTGGATCAGCGACGACGAGCTGTTCGCGAACGCGTTCTGCAGCACGCTCATCATCACGAGACCCGGAATCAGGAAGCTCGTGTACTCGACGCCCGGATAAACCTGCACATGGCCGCGCAGCGCGTGGCCGAAGATCGTCAGATAGAGCAGCGCTGTGATGACCGGCGCGAGCACGGTCTGGAACGACACCTTCCAGAAACGCAGCAGTTCTTTGTAAAACAGCGTGCTGAAACCACTGTAGCCGCTCATGCAAGCCCCTCGATCACTTCCGGACCGTTCATCACCTGAACGAATACGTCTTCGAGGTCGGCCTTGCGGACCTCGATTTCTTCGAATGTACAACCGGCCGCGCGACACTGCGCGAGGATGCGCTCGACCTCGTCGTAGCTGGTCAGTCGCAGCAGATGCTGGCGGCCGTTGCCGTTGCCTGCGCCGCTTTCCACCTCGAGCGGACGCAGCTCGGCGGGCAGCACGCCCTGCGCGAAGCGCACGAACAGCTGCATCCCGGCGAAGCGCTGCAGCAGCGTGCTGGTGCGCTCGAGCGCGACCACCTCGCCACGGCGCAGCATCGCGATGCGGTCGCACAGCGATTCGGCTTCTTCCAGATAGTGAGTGGTCAGCACGATCGTGTGACCTTCGCGGTTCAGACGCGAGATGAACTTCCACAGCGTCTGGCGCAGTTCGACGTCGACGCCGGCGGTCGGTTCGTCGAGCACGATCACCGGCGGCCGGTGCACCAGCGCCTGGGCGACCAGCACGCGGCGCTTCATGCCGCCCGACAGCGCGCGCATGTTGGCGTCGGCTTTGTCGGTCAGATCGAGATTGGCCATGATCTCGTCGATCCACGCGTCGTTGTTGCGCAGCCCGTAGTAGCCGGACTGGATACGCAGCGTTTCGCGCACCGTGAAGAACGGATCGAACACGAGTTCCTGCGGCACCACGCCGAGCGCGCGACGCGCATTGCGGAAATCGCCGACGACGTCGTGACCGCGCACCGCGATGCTGCCTTCGTCGGCGCGCGCGAGACCCGCGAGGATGCTGATGAGCGTCGTCTTGCCCGCGCCGTTCGGACCAAGCAGTCCGAAGAACTCGCCTTCTTCGACCGTGAGGCTGACGCCCTTGAGCGCCTGCAAGTCCTTGTAGCGCTTCTTGACGTTACGAATTTCTATGGCTGACATGACTATGGGCCGCGTGCGTCGCGGCGCCTAAAGTAGCCCCGATGGAGCGTGGGGACGAGCAAATGCTGGAAGAAACGGAAATCGAGGCCGATTCGGGGCCAGTTCAACGCCCCAAAAAAACGTTTGATTATAGGGCAAAAACTGAGACCCCCGGCCAGGCCGGAAGGGGGAGACGACGCTAGATGAGCGTCAATGTCGCGCCGACAGAAGAGTATCGACGCCGTAGGCTTGCGCGAGGCTGGCGAGACCAGCCGGCAGATTGACGATTTCGAATTTGACGCCGCGCGCGCCGGCTGCCCGCACCCACGCGAGCAGCACCGCGAGCGCGGACGAATCGAACTGCGTGAGCGGCGCGCAATCGACGCCGCCCGCACCCGCCGCGATACGTTGCAGACCCGCCGCGAGCGCGGCCTTCGCGCTCTCGTGGGTCAGCGTCGCGCCGCTGTCGAAGCGATTCGCGACCGGGCTCAGCACTTCGCTCACGACTGCTTGCCCGCGGCGAGTTGCTGGTTACGCTGGGTCAGGAACTGGATCAGCCCGTCCACGCCCTTCTGCTGGACCTGTTCGTTGAACTGCTGCTGATATGCCTGGATCAGCCACGCGCCGAGCACGTTGATGTCGTACACGCGCCAGCCTTGCGGGGTCTTGTACAGACGGTAGTCGAGCTGGATCGGCTGGCCGTTGTTCATCACCACCGAGCGCACCACCGTGTCGGTGTCTTCCGGGTTCATGCGGAACGGCTTGTACTGGATCTGCTGGTCGCGCACCTGAGCAAGCGCGCCCGAGTACGTACGGATCAGCAGCATCTTGAACTGCTCGACCAGTTGGTCCTGCTGCTGCGGCGTCGCGCTGCGCCAGTTGCGGCCCATCGCGAGCTGCGTGGTGCGGCGGAAATCGGTGTACGGCAGGATCTTTTCGTTGACCAGACGCGTGATGTGCGAAATGTCGCCCTGCTGGATCGACTTGTCGCCGCGGATCTGGTCCATCACCTGCTGGGTGACGGTCTTGATCAACGCGTCCGGCTGGCTGGTGTCGACGGTTTGTGCCGATGCGCCGCCGCTCACGAACGAGAACAACGCGGCAAACAACGGAATCAGGAAGAATTTTTTCATATCAAGCTTTGCCTCAAAAATGGTGCAACAGGTTGGACCGACCTTATCACGCGAGTTCGACAGCAATCCATGCGCAAACTGCGAGAGTCGTATCGATCTGTTACGGCTGCACGCTCAATGCAATCTGAAGGACGGGAAATTGAAACGCGTCGGCGGTACGAGCTGGCCGGCCGGGATCTGCGTGTTGGCCGGATTGCCACTCGTGTCCGTCGGTCCCGCCGCGCTGCCGGAGGCGGCCTCGGGTGCCGAAGCGCCCTGAGCCGGCGTGGCCGCCACCGCGCCGGAGGCCGGCGCCGCCTGCGCAGCACCCGGCGTTCCCGCTGTGCCGGCGGCCGCACCGGCGCCCGCATCTTCGTCGTACTTCGGCAGCGGTGCTTCCTCGTCGTAGCTCGGCAGCTCCTGCGGCGTCCGCCGGTTGTTCGACAGCAGATACTGGCGACGCTGCAGATACGCGTTACGCACGAACGAGTATTTATCGAGCGCCGCGCCTTCCAGCACGTCGCTCGCGCCGAGCAGGTTGGCGCGCGTGTTGACCACGTTCAGCCCGTACAGCGCCCAGCTCAGGCCCGGCGGATCGATGTAGCTGATCGGGTTCACGTAGTAGTTGCCGAGCGAGCCGACCGCGTCACGCACCGTGCTCGGGCCGAACAGCGGCAGCACCAGGTACGGGCCCGCCGGCACGCCGTAGTGGCCGAGCGTCAGACCGAGGTCGTTCTCGTGCTTGGGCAGCTTCGCGAGCGTCGCGACGTCGAACAGGCCGCCGACCCCGAACACCGTGTTGATCACGATCCGCATCACGTCCGACACGCCGTCGGCGATCCGCAGCTGCAGCAGGTTGTTGGCGGCGATGTAGACGTCGCCGATGTTCGAGAAGAAGTTCGTCACGCTGTCGCGCACCGGCTGCGGGGTCGCCCACACGTAGCCCTTCGCGACCGGCTTCAGCGCGTACTGGTCGATCTTGTCGTTGACGGTGAAGATGGTCCGGTTCAGGCCTTCGAACGGGTCGCCCTTGGTCGGTGTCGGCACGGTCGAGCAACCGGCCAGCAGCGCCGCCGCCACCGCGACCTTGCCGAACTGAACCGCGCACGCTCCGAGGCGCGCGCCCTGCGGTGTGGTCTGCATTGTTGTTCTCCTTATTGGCTGGCGGCGCCAGCGGCAGGCGCAGCGGGCGCCGGCGCGGCAGGCTTCGCCGCGCCCGAATCCGCGGCCTTGCTATACAGGAACTGACCGATCAGATTCTCCAGCACGATCGCCGATTGCGTCATCGCGATCGTATCGCCCGCTTTCAACATTTCCGTGTCACCGCCCGGCTCCAGCCCAATGTACTGCTCCCCGAGCAGGCCCGAGGTCAGAATTTTCGCCGAAGTGTCCTTCGGAAACTGGAACTGCTTGTCGATATCGATCGTGACCAGCGCCTGGTATGCGTTGCTGTCGAAGCCGATCGACGCGACCCGGCCGACCGTCACGCCCGCGCTCTTGACCGGCGCGCGCGGCTTCAGCCCGCCGATATTGTCGAACTTGAGCTTGACCGGGTACGTTGCCTGGAACGACAACGAGCTCATGTTGCCGGCCTTCAGCGCGAGAAACAGCAGCGCGACGAACCCCAGCACCACGAACAGGCCGACCCAGAAGTCGAGAGCATTCTTTTTCATCGTCATCCTAAAGTGAAGCCGCCGCGCCGCCGCTTGCCGCCGTACGCGGCGCATCATGCGCCGCCGGCAGCCGGCGCGCTGCGCGGTCTTAGCTGAACATCAGCGCGGTCAGCAGAAAATCGAGTCCGAGCACCGCGAGCGACGCGTACACGACCGTGCGGGTCGTCGCGCGCGACACGCCTTCCGGCGTCGGCTTCGCTTCGTAGCCCTGAAACAGCGCGACGAAGGTCACCGCGAGGCCGAACACCACGCTCTTGATCACCCCGGCGCCGATATCGCGCCACACGTCGACGCCGCCCTGCATCTGCGACCAGAACGCGCCGGCATCGACGCCGATCAGCAGCACGCCGACCACGTAACCGCCCAGAATACCGACCGCGCTGAAAATCGCCGCGAGGATCGGCATCGAGATGATGCCCGCCCACAGGCGGGGCGCGATCACGATCTTGACCGGATCGACCGCCATCATTTCCATTGCGGTGAGCTGCTCGCCGGCCTTCATCAGACCGATTTCGGCGGTCAGCGAGGTGCCCGCGCGACCGGCGAACAGCAGCGCGGTCACGACCGGCCCAAGCTCGCGCACCAGCGACAGCGCGACCAGCAGCCCGAGCGCCTGTTCGGAGCCGTAGCGGTTCAGCGTGTAATAGCCCTGCAGACCGAGCACGAAGCCGACGAACAGCCCCGACACCGCGATGATCACCAGCGAATAATTACCGACGAAGTGGATCTGCTTCGTGACAAGACGCGGCCGGCGCAACAACGGGAAAAATTCCAGCACCAGCCGGATAAAGAAACGGGTCGCGTAGCCGGCGGTGCCGAGCCCGCTCAACACCGAGCGACCGATCGTACTGATCATGACTGGCCTCCGCCGATGCCGAAATCCGCGGCGAGCGGCGTTTTGGTCGGGTAATGGAAACGGAACGGGCCGTCCGGCGCGCCGTCGATGAACTGCCGCACGGTCGGATCGGTCGACGCGCGCAACTCGTCCGGCGTGCCCTCGGCGAGCACCCCGCCGTTGGCAAGGAAGTACACGTAGTCCGCGATCGCGAACGATTCCGGCACGTCGTGCGTGACCAGGATAGAGGTCGCGCCGAGCGCCTGGTTCAGCGTGCGGATCAGATTGGCGGTGATGCCGAGCGAGATCGGGTCGAGACCGGCGAACGGTTCGTCGTACATCATCAACCCGGGATCGAGCGCGATGGCGCGCGCCAGCGCGACCCGCCGCGCCATGCCGCCCGAAATCTCCGACGGCAGCAGGTCGCGCGCGCCGCGCAGCCCAACCGCGTTGAGCTTCATCAGCACGAGGTCGCGCAGCAGTTCTTCGGGGAGATCGGTGTGTTCGCGCAGCGCAAAGGCGACGTTTTCGAACACCGACATGTCGGTAAACAAAGCGCCGAACTGGAACAGCATGCCCATCTTGCGGCGCAGCGCGTACAGGCCTTCACGCGTCTGGCCGCCGATGTCCTGGCCTTCGAACAGCACCTGGCCGCGCTGCGCGCGTACGAGGCCGCCGATCAGTCGCAGCACGGTCGTCTTGCCGCAACCCGAGCCGCCCATGACCGCGACGACCTGACCGCGCCGGAAGCGCAGATTCAGATTCGACAGGACGAGCCGGTCGCCGTAACCGAAGTCGACGTCGCGCAGCTCGAGGAGGGTCTCAGCGGAGGAAGGCACCAAACTGACAATCCTTTTACAGGGAAGGCCGAATTATAGGGCCACCCTGAAAATGCTGCCGTGAGGTGTCCCTTACCTTTAACCAAGCCTGAAGATTATTGCGTAAACGCGTGTTGCAGCGCAGAAACGGCGGCGGCCGGATCGGCCGCTTCGGTCACCGCGCGCACCACCGCCGCACAGCCGACGCCGGTCGCGAGCACGTCCGGCAGCACCTGCAGATCGATACCGCCGATCGCGACCAGCGGCACCACGCCTTCGAGCAGACGCACGTAGCGCGCGAGCCGCTTCAGTCCCTGCGGCGCGGTCGGCATCACCTTGGTGGTGGTCGGGAACACCGCGCCCAGCGCGATGTAACTCGGACGGAAGTGCAGCGCCTTCAGCATCTCGTAGAAGCCGTGCGTCGACAGTCCGAGGCGGATGCCCGCGTCGGCAAGCGCGGCCAGATCGGCCGTATGTACGTCTTCCTGACCGAGGTGGACGCCGTACGCACCGGCTTCCAGCGCCGCGCGCCAGTGATCGTTGATGAACACCTGGGCGTCGTGCGCGCGGCCGGCGGCCACGCTGCGGGCGATTTCGCGCTTCAGCTCGTCGACCGGTTCAGCCGCCTTGTGGCGCAGTTGCACCGTCTTCACGCCGAAGCCGACCACCCGCTCGACCCACTCCGCGCTCGGTAGCACCGGGTACAGGCCCAGTTTGTCCGGGCAGCGCGGGAACGCCTGCGCCGGCGCGGCCGGCAGGCCCAACAGACGCGGGAAGCGCGCGAGGTCGGACGGGAATGCGTCGTCGGCGCGGGTTTCGTCGCCGTCGCGCCACGCGAGCGCGAGCACCAGCGCGTCGTGCGGATCGAAACCGCAGTCGAGGAACGCGGCCAGCGCGGCGAGCCAGTCTTCCGCCGGATGGCCTTCCAGCGGGTACTTTTCGCCGCCCAGATGCAGCGTCGCGCGATTCTCGGCGGCTTCGAGCACGCCCGCGCCGTGCGTAAGCCAGCGCGCCATCTGCTCGCCGTGCTGCTGCGCATCGGCGATCACGATCAGGTCGCCGCCGTTCGGCTGATCCGGCGCGGTCAGGCAGATGCGCCACGGCGCGTGGGTAGGCGGCCAGTCGCCCAGGCGCGCGCGGATGCGCTCGGCCGCTTCGGTCAGTTCGTCGGCCGGCGGCCAGAACAGGTCGCGGTCTTTCAACGTCAGAGTCTGTGTCATGCTGCGCTCTCATCCTGATGCCAGAACGGCATGCCGACCACCGGCGTGCTCGCGTGCGCGCTCTCGCGCTCGGCCATCGGCCCGGCCAGATAAGCCTGACGGCCCGCCTCGACGCCCAGCGCGAACGCGCGCGCCATCGCGTCGGGGTGCGTGGCCTGCGACACCGCGGTGTTCAGCAGCACGCCGTCGAAGCCCCACTCCATCACCTGCGCCGCGTGCGACGGCACGCCGAGCCCGGCGTCGACGATCAGCGGCACGTCCGGCAGCCGCTCGCGCAGCACCCGCAAGCCATACGGATTGATCACGCCCTTGCCCGTGCCGATCGGCGCGCCCCACGGCATCAGCGCCTCGCAGCCGGCATCGAGCAGACGGCGGCCGATCACCAGGTCTTCGGTGCAATACGGCAGCACCTTGAAGCCGTCCTTGACGAGCTGCGCGGCAGCTTCGATCAGGCCGACCGGGTCGGGCTGCAGCGTGTAGTCGTCGCCGATCAGTTCGAGTTTGATCCAGTCGGTCTCGAAAATTTCGCGCGCCATGTGCGCGGTCGTCACAGCTTCCGCGACGGTCAGGCAGCCGGCCGTGTTCGGCAGCAGTGGCACGCCGTGGCGCTTGAGCAGATCGAAGAAGCCGGCTTCGGCGTTGCCCTCGTTCATCTGGCGACGCAGCGCGACGGTCACCATGCCGGGGCGCGCCGCGTCGATCGAATCGGACAGCGACTGCAGCGACGGATAGCGCGAGGTGCCGAGCAGCACCCGGCTCGCGAAGGTCTGACCGTATAGCGTGAGTGCGTCGGCGCTCTGTTGAGAAGTCATTTGCATCATCCTGGTTGGCCGTGGCGGGTTGGCGTGAAGCTTTTTACCGTCACGGCTTTGCGGCAATGGGTTGGCGGCAGGCTCGCGCTGTCGCGCTCAGCCGCCCGCGACCGGTTGCACGACGTCGAGCCGGTCGCCCGCCTGCAGCGCGCGCGCCGCATGCTGGGTGCGCGCGACGAAATCGCCGTTCAGCGCGACCGCGAACGGCGGACGCGCGCCGTACGCGGCGAGCGCATCGGCGACAGTCGCGCCCTCGGGCAGCGACAACGGCTTCTGATTGATATGAATGTCCATGGTGTTCGAATACGGTTCAATCGGAGGTGAAAGCGGCGACGCGCGCCGCTCAGGCCGGCTCGCGCGCGACATCCTGCTGGAACAGCTCGCTCCAGCGCGCGTCGCGGCGCCAGTCGGCGAAGCCGTCGGCATCGCTGACGCGGCCGTCGAGCAATGCGCCGGCAAAGCGCACCGCTTCGTCGGCGACTTCGGGCGCGATCATATAGCCGTGCCGGTACAGGCCGTTCACGCGCAGCGTGCGCGCGCCGTCCCACAACAGCGCCGGCCGATGATCGGGCAAGGTCGGCCGGCACTGCGAATTCAGTTCGAGGATGCGCGCCTCGCCGAAGCCCGGATGCACCGAGAACGCCGCGCTCAGCAATTCCAGCGCCGAGCGCACGCTGACCGGCGACATATCCTCGCCTTCCACTTCGGTCGCGCCGATTACATACAGGCCGTTCTGCTTCGGCGCGATATACAGCGGATAGCGCGGATGCAGCAAGCGCACCGGCCGCGTCAGTTGCAGGCCCGGCGCATGCACCCGCGCGACTTCGCCGCGAATGCCGCGCAGCGTGGGCAGCACCGGCTTCGCGCCGAGACCGCGGCAGTCGATCGTGATGCCCGCATCGGGCAGCGTCGACGAATCGACCGGCGTGTTCCAGTGGGTTTCGACGCCGCGCTCGGCCAGTCCCGCGGCCAATGCGGCGAGCACCTGGCGGTTGTCGAGCTGACCTTCGCGCGGCAGCAGCCAGCCCTGGTTGAAGCGGCCGGCAAGCGCGGGTTCGGCGGCGCCCAACTGCGCGCCCGCCAGCGCGACGAAGCCGCCGTCGAGCAACTCGGCCGGCGCATTCGCGCGCACCCGCCGTTCGAACAGCGGCGCCTCGGTCCGGTCCGCGTGATGCCAGACGACCAGCGTGCCGTTGCGTTGGAAAAACACCGGCTCCGGCAATTCGGCCAGCAGCTTCGGCCAGCTCTCGAGCGAACTCGCGCCGAGCCGGGTAATCAGCAACTCGGCGCTCGCGGCTTCGGCGAGCGGCGCGAGCATCGCCGCGGCGACCCACGCGGCGGCCTGCGAACCGGCGGCATCGCCGCGCTCGTAAAGCGCCACGCGATGCCCGGCGCCGGCAAGCCGCCACGCGACCAGCCGGCCGCACAGGCCGCCGCCGAGCACGGCGAAATCGGGTCGGGAGGAACGGTTCATCGCGCGTGCTCCGTGGTGGAACGACCGGAGCGGCAGACAAAAGCGATGCGGCACGGCGCGCCAGCGGCGGCGTGACGGGGAGAACAATACATAGCTGAAGAATAGGCGGTCATCGAGTCCTTTCCGTACGGCTTGAAAACGCACGTACCCAGGACGAAACCGGCGGGTGAAGCCGGCCGGGCACCACGTGCGCACGTCATGTGCGGTCGCCGCCCGGCGGGGAATGGAAGACGGTTGCTTCCGGAAACTTCCCGCGCCGGTATTACCCGGATCGGGTGCAAAGGGTCTCTCTCAGCCTCGCCGCCGCGGATCGGAATCACGCCGGCAGTGTGCGAAGCACCCCTGTTTCGTCGAAAGGCCATTAGACCATAAAAGCCGCGACGCCCGCAAACCAGCGCCCGTACGCCCGTTGCGGGCTCGCGCGGGCGGCCGCCGTGCCGATCCGCACCTTCTTTCGCGGCGCCGCTGCGGACGCGCGCGCCGCTCTGGCACAATGCCGTGACCGGCTGCCGCGCGGGTACGATGGGTGCCACGCGGCACGGTGCGCGACGACGCGCGGGGCATGTTTCACGCCTCACCGCGACGGCGCTTGCGGGGGCGACGCCAGGCAATTTCGACGCAAACTCGCGACCGCCCCGGGACTATCCCTGGGCCTACGCGAGCGCGGCGAAAATTAATTCCCGCTTAAGGGCGCGCCGCCAGAATCGGCGCTCGCCCGAACGGCTGGACGGCCGCCCGGCGGTCTTGTCGGCGCGAACGCGCAGCGCCACGGCAACGGCGAGACGGTGACAGGTAAGCGACAGTTCCGCGCGCCGTCCCCACCGCTTCAGCCTGCGCGAACCGGCGCACCGGATCGGCACTTTGGGCCAGCACATCATCAGGACGCTCATGACATCACATACTTCCGCCAGCCCCGCGCTGCCGCCCGACGAAAAGGTCTCCGCCTGGAGCCTGATCAAGCCCTACTGGGTCTCCGAGGAACGCTTCGTTGCATGGGGGCTGCTCATTGCGATCGTCGCGATGAACCTGACCATCGTCGGGATCAACGTGCGGCTGAACCGCTGGAGCGCGGATTTCTACAACGCGCTGCAGGCGAAGAACGTCCACGACTTCCCGCATCTGCTGATGGTCTTCTCCGGGCTCGCGTTCGCGTTCATCATCCTCGCGGTGTACCGCGGTTATCTGCGCCAGATGCTCGGCTTCCGCTGGCGCCAGTGGTTGACCACCCGCTATCTGGACGAGTGGCTCAACGACAGCGCGTTCTACCGGATCGAGCGCGACCGCCTCGCCGACAACCCCGACCAGCGGATCAGCGACGACCTGCAATCGTTCGCGACCACCACGCTGTCGCTGACGCTCGATCTGCTGTCCACCGTCGTCACGCTGGTGTCGTTCATCACGATCCTGTGGTCGCTGGCCGGCGCGTTGAGCATCTCGCTCGGCGGCATGCCGCTGCACATCCCCGGCTATATGGTGTGGGCCGCGGCGCTGTACGCGGTGGTCGGCTCGCTGGTCACGCAGAAGGTCGGCCATCCGCTGGTGCCGATCAACTATCAGGCGCAAAAAGTCGAGGCGGATTTCCGTTTCGGCCTGATCCGGCTGCGCGAGAACGCCGAGCAGATCGCGTTCTACAACGGCATGGAGACCGAGAAGACCAACGCGCACACGCTGTTCGGCCGGATCCGCGATAACTGGTGGCAGGTGATGAAGTACACCAAGCGCCTGACCTTCGTGCTGAGTTTCTACGGCCAGATCGCGATCATTTTCCCGATCGTGGTCGCCGCGCCGCGCTACTTCGCGGGCGCCTTCACGTTCGGCGTGCTGATGCAGATCTCGAGCGCGTTCGGCACTGTCAGCGATTCGTTCTCGTGGTTCATCAACAGTTATACGAGCCTCGTCGAATGGCGCGCGACCGTGAACCGGTTGCGCGAATTCAAGCGCGTCGTGCACGCGCCGCGTCTGAAGGAATCGGTGTCGCCGGCGACCGAGCATGGCGGCATCAACCTGCATTTCGTCGATGCCAACCAGCTGTCCACCGAAAGCCTGAAGCTCGCGCTGCCGAACGGCAACCCGCTGTCGAGCATCCGCGACATCGAGATCCGGCCGGGTTCGCGCTGGCTCGTACGCGGCCCGTCCGGCGCCGGCAAGAGCACGCTGATGCGCGCGCTCGCCGGGCTGTGGCCGTTCGGCGACGGCTCGATCGACGCGCCGGTCAACGCCCGGATGATGTTCATCCCGCAGGTCAGCTACATGCCGATCGGCACGCTGAAGGCGGCGCTCGCGTATCCGTCGGCGGCCGATACCTATACCGACGCGGAGTGCCGCGAAGCGCTCGTCACCTGCCATCTGTCGGAATACGCGGACCGTCTGCAGGAAACGGCGCACTGGACCCGCGTGCTGTCGCCGGGCGAGCAGCAGCGCTTCGCCGCCGCGCGCGTGCTGCTGCACAAGCCCGACTACCTGTTCCTCGACGAAGCGACCAGCGCGCTCGACGCGGACAACGAAGCGCGTCTGTATCGACTGTTCACCGAGCGGCTGCCGAAGGCGGCGATCGTCAGCGTCGCGCATCGCGAGACGCTCGCCGCGTTCCACGACGAGACGCTCGACGTCGAGCGCTCGGGCGAGCCGGTCGCGGCCTGAGCAGTGCGATAAGCGGGGCGATAAGCGCTGCAATGAGCGGGCCGGCGAGTGGCGCGGTGAGTGAGCCGCCGCCGAACTCGCGCCGCGGGCAATCCGCGGGCAATCCGCGGGTAAGCCGCGGGCAATCCGCGGCAACACCGCGAAAGAACCGTGAAGACTTCGAAAGCATTTGCGAAGCGGGCAAGCTGTTCCGCGCTTTGAAAATGGCCGATGGAAGCGACGATAGTCGTGTGGGCTGCGCCTCGTGCCGGCCCTCAGGTCATTCATCGCAACCGCTTTTCGGATTCCTCGCCATGTCATTCGCTCGCCGTCCCTCCTCCCTGCTTTCGCGCGTCGCGCTCGCCTGCGGCGCGGCTTTGCTGTTCGCGAGCGGCGCCGACGCCGCCACCCCCACTCCACAGAACCAGCCCGCCGATGTCTGCGCGCCGCTCACGCACATCGTCGCCGCGACGGATTTCCGCCAACTGTCGAACGAGAGCAGCGCGCAATTGCCGGGCGTATCGAATACCGACGACTGCCGCGCGAGCCCGCACTCGTACGAGTGCCACTGGCGCGCGCACTGGCAGGCCGACGGCGTGATCAACGATCCGCTCGAAGAACTCGGCGCCGACATTGCCGCGTGTTTCCCGAGCGTCGTGCACGACGTCAACACGCCGGTGCGTCAGCATTTCATCGTGACCACCGACGCCGCGCGTCGCGTGAACGTCACCGCGAGCGTGCAAGGACAGAACGAATTGCGGCTGCGCGTTACGCGCTGAGCGCGAGCCGTCGTCGCTCCTTATGACTCGCTGCATTTGCCGACCGCGATCGGGCGCTCCTTCATGACTCCGTTGCCGACCTTGCGCGCGTCCGCTGTGTTGCGGGCGCTTCGGGCTTGCCGGGCTGGCGACGCTTCGCGCACCGCATGGCTCGAACCGCGGCGCCGAGGCGCGCGCGCCGCGTTCGTCACGCTGGCCGCCGCGCTCACACTCAGCCTGAACGGCTGCGCGTGGACGCTGATCTCGGCCGCCGACGCGACCGGCTCGGTGATCCAGGCCGGTTACGCGATCGCGTCGAACTACTCGTCGCCGACCTTCGTCAACGGTCGCCCGGCCGACGTGCAGCATGTGTGCATCGAGGTGAATCCGACGGTGTCGGTCGGCGACTTCGTGCCGGCATTGCAGCTGGTGCTCGACCGGCGCGGAATTCGTTCGGATGTCTACAATCCGGGCACCGCGCCCGCCGGCTGCGAAGCGCGGCTCGTCTACAACGCCGCGATCGAATACGGCCGCCGCTCGTTCAGCGACGCGTCGATCCAGTACCTGTCGATCATCGATCTGACGCTGATCCAGAACGGCCGGATTCTGGTCACCGCGCGCTATCAGACCGGCGGGCTCAACACCGACCGCTTTTCGTCGGCATCGGTGAAACTCAGCGGCCTGATCGAGAGGATGGTCATCGACCGGACCGACTTCGCGCGCCAGCCGCCGCAGACGCTGCAAACTTCGCAGGCCTATCCGCCGAGCAACTGAGCGCCTCGCGCGCGCAACTTGCTCAGTCTTACTCCGGAAAGGATTCGAAAGCACCGTGCGCTTTGCGCGGCTCGCGCGCATCACTAAGATGACCTGAATGAACCAAACCATTCTGATCGTCGACGACGATCCCGTCGTGCGCAATCTCGTCTGCGACTATCTGCAGGGTCGCGGCTTCAAGGTCGCCACGCTCGAAAACGGCGTCGCGCTGCAACGCAGATTGCAGACCGAACGTCCCGCGCTGATCGTGCTCGACATCATGATGCCGGAGCTCGACGGCATCAGCGCGCTGCGCGCATTGCGCGTCGCCGGCGACGACATTCCCGTGATCCTGCTGACCGCGCGCGCCGATCCGATCGATCGCGTGATCGGCCTCGAACTCGGCGCCGACGACTATCTCGGCAAACCGTTCGAGCCGAGCGAACTGGTCGCGCGCATCCGCACCGTGCTGCGGCGTCGCGGCTCGATCGCACCGGGTGCGCCCGAGCAACGCGCGCCATATCATTTCGGCCGCTTCGAAGTGAATTTCCCGGCGCGCGAACTGCGCCGCGACGGCGAGCGCATCACGCTGCGTTCGAGCGAATTCGCAATGCTGAAGGTATTCGTCACGCACGCGATGACCGTGCTCACGCGCGCGCAGCTGCTGGAAAAACTGCACGGCAATAGCGAAGCGCATCGCAATCGCAGCCTCGACGTATCGATCTGGCGCCTGCGGCGGCTGATCGAAGTGGATCCGTCCGAGCCGCGCTACGTGCAGACGGTATGGGGACGCGGTTATGTGTTCGTACCGGACGGCGAGATCGGCGCGGCCGAACGCGGGCTCGCGCCGCCGCTCAGTTAGCACTCAGAATGTCAGCACGCTCAGAAACATTCGTTGCAGCCAGCCCATCGTCGTCGCGTCGCTGACCATGCCGACGCCCGCCTGCTCGATGCGCGCATTCGCGACCTTGCTCGACGCGACGTAGTTGCCTGATTCGATATCCTTAGGATTGACGATGCCCGACAGCCGCAGACGATCGCGGTTGCCGCTCATCGAGATCACCTTCTCGCCGGACACCACCAGATTGCCGCCCGACACCGTGCCGATCACGGTCACCGCGAGCGTGCCGGTCATCCCGCTGATGTCGCTGAGACTGCCCTGCCCCTTGTATTCGGTGCTGGCCGAGCCGATGTTGAACAGTCGCGCGAGCCGCGCGGCGGCACTCGTCGATTGGTCCGCGGCGGTCGCGGTGATGCTGCTCGCGCGGCTCGCCGACGCGCTCGCGCTGTTGTTGCCGCTATACGATTCCGCCAGGCGAATCGTCAGGACATCGCCGATATGCTGCGCGCGCGGCGTTTCGTACAGCAGCAGCGGCGCACCGGCCTGATAGATCGCGCCCTGGGTGTTGATGTTCAGCGGCGCGGACGCGAGCGGCGGCGCCATCGGCGTATCGACGATCGAATCGCCCTGGATGCTCGAACAGGCGCTCAGCCAGACCGCGAGAGAGCCCGCGGCGCAAAGCGCGAGAGTGTGACGTAGCGCGATCATGCTGGCTCCGTGGCAAAGAGGTGAAATGAAATGGACGCGCGGCCGAGCGGTGGCCGATCGCATTGCCGTGATCCGGCGCGCCGCGGCCGACCATCAGGGCTGCCAGGTAAAACGTCAGCCCGCATCGATACCGCCCGTCTGCCACTGCCGCACGACCGCCTTCAGCCACGCATCCGAGCCCTTCAGCAGATAGGTGAGCGTGCCGTTGCGGCTACCCGGCAGAAAGCACAGCGTGATCGAGCTGGCCGCGTTTTCCCACACGTACATCGGCATTGCGCCGGGCGATGCCGCGTTAGGCGTCGCCAGACGCGGCGGCCCGTAGCGATCTTCGAGCGCGTCGCGCAAATCCTCGGCGGTCAGCTCGTCGATCACGAACGACATCTCGTACAGCCGCAACGCGCCCTGCCCGTCGATACGCGCGAAACGCAGCACGTGTTCGAGCGCCGGCGCGCCATCGACGACCGCCTGCGACAGCGCCCAGCGCTCGTCGTCGCGATGCCCCCAACGGCACGCGACGCTCAGACTATCGCGCGACTTCAGCCGCATGCCGAGCGCGCCGGCCTGCACGTCGGTCTCGCAGATCGGCACGCTGCCGAGCGGGGTCGCGCGCACGGTCGAACTCGCGCGGAACTCGTCGAGCGTGATGCCGAGCGCGACGCCGCGAAACGCGAATGGCGTGTCCGGCGAACGCCGCCGCGCGTCCGGCGTCACGCTACTCGGCGCGGCGTTGGGCGGGTTGGCGGCATTCGCCGCCTTCGCGTCACGCGCGGCCGGTTGCGCATACGCGCCCAACGAAACGGCGCCGAATAACGCGCATGCACAAGCGATCCGGATGAGCGTCATGATTCAATCGATCGCCGATGCGCACATGTCGAACGGCGTCGCCGCCGCGTGGCCGACCACCGGCACGATTTTCAGCGTCGCCGCGGTGAGCCGGCACGGCAACGCGGCGGCCCCGCAGCCGCCGAGCGACACCACGGCCGCGCCGCACACGAACCACGCGACGACCCGCAGCCACTGCTCAGGAGTTCTTGCTAACGACACGTGGACCTCGCCAGCTCACGCGGTGGTGTTGATCAGATGGCCGACCAGCCCGACGCCGCCGGCGTGCGGCTGCCCGGCTTGCGGCTGTGCGGTGTTTTCTGGCGCTGTCGAAGCGGTTTCGGTACGGCTGGAACTGGCGGCATTGGCGGGCCGTTCGGTCGCGGGCGTGGTCGCCAACGGGGAAAAGGGTGTGGAACTGAGCGTGTTCTGAATCGTCATGAAAGGGCCTCGCGGGACGCGCGCTGCGCGCCAGTGTCGGTGGAACGCCGCGCGCGCTAGCCTCATGCAACGGACTGAGGCTCGGCACGCGACGCGCTGTGCTGCGAACGAATGATCCCGCCGCGCGCGTTGCGACGATGCGCGAAGCAAGCCGCGCTTTCGCCCGGTTGTTACGAGTCGCTCCAGCCGCTTGCGAACGATTACGAGCCGTTTCCAGACGCCCCGGTTTGTCGGCGCGGATGTAGAAAAGCCGCCAGTCCCGTTTGCGGAAATGGCGGCTTTTTTCCGATTCAAACCTTTGCGTGCCCGGATGCCGCAACCAGTCAGCCCCTGCCCGAAAACGGCGACGAATCGCAGCCTCCACCCGCAGTGCTAGAGTAATCACCAGCCCCTAGCGGCAGCGCCCCGCCGATATACCGCAACACACGCGATACACAGTAAGCATTGGTAAGGAAACCCCCGATCGTGCGCCGGGCCCCCCAGTCTAGAATTTGGTCATGAATCCACAGGTCCTTATCGTCGACGACGATCCGGTCGTACGCGACCTTCTCTGCAAGTTTTTGCAATCGAACGGCTTCGATGCGTCCGTGCTGCACGACGGCACCCATCTGCAGCGCCGTCTCGAGCGTGAACGGCCGTCGGTCGTCGTACTCGACATCATGATGCCGAACACCGACGGCCTGCGTACGCTGACCGCGCTGCGCGCCGCCGGCGACGACATCCCGGTAATCTTCGTGACCGCGCGCGGCACGGTGGCCGACCGCATTGTCGGGCTGTCGCTCGGCGCGGACGACTATCTGACCAAGCCGTTCGATCCGCGCGAATTGCTCGCGCGCATCCAGACCGTGTTGCGCCGGCGCGGACCGCCCACCACGAGCGCGCCGGAAGCGCGCAAGCGCTACCGCTTCGGGCCGTTCGAACTCGACTTCGCGACCCGCTCGCTGACTCGCGACGACACCAAGCTGCCGCTGCGCGACAGCGAGTTCGCACTGCTGAAAATCTTCGTCAACAACCCGTACAAGGTGCTCTCGCGCGTGCTGATCCACGATCTCGTGCATCGCGACAACCTTGCATTCCGCGACCGTAGTCTCGACGTGCCGATCTGGCGCCTGCGCCGCGTGATCGAGGACGACCCGTCCAACCCGTGCTACGTGCAAACGGTGCGCGGCAAAGGTTACGTGTTCGTCCCCGATGCGAACGGCGGTACGCCCTTCGACGACGAGGTCGCGCCCGGCGCATGAAAAATCCGCTGAACACGCTGTTCGGCAGAATGGCGTTGCTGTCCGCGGTGGTGCTGTTCGCGATTCAGGCGAGCTGGTTCGTGCTGGTGTCGATGCAACCGCCGCGCCATGAAATGGACGGCTTCGCGCGCGGCATTCTGCTGGTGCTGCAGGCCATCAACGGCGAACCGCTGAAGGGCGCCGCGCTCGCGCCCGCGATGCGCGTGCATCTGGTGCCCACCTGGAACATGCCGGCCAGCGTGAATCTGCACGAGCCGAAAGCACACATGCTCGGCGAGCTGAGCCGGCATCTGCGCGAAAACCTGCCGCCCGGCACGCAGATCGCCGTCGACGATATGCGCCCGCCGCAACTGTGGGTGCTGTTCCCCGGCAAGTCGAACTGGGTCGTCGTGCCCGTCGACGTGCCGCCGCCGCCGCGCTTCCGGATCGAAGCGATCTCGATGCTGTTCGCCGCGCTGATCCTGTCGCTGTTCGCTGTGTGGCAGATGCAGCGGCCGCTGTCGCGCGTGGCTGACGCGTCGCGCGCGTTCGGCGCCGGTAGCCGGCCCGAACCGGTGCCGGTGCAAGGTCCGCGCGAGTTGCGCGACCTGATTGGTTCGTTCAACGACATGATGCGGCGCCTGAACGAAGCCGGCGACGACCAGGCGGTGATGCTCGCCGGCGTCGCCCACGATCTGAAGGCGCCGCTCACGCGCCTGAAGCTGCGCGCAAGCGTACTGGCCGACGAAAGCGAGCGCGCGGGCCTGATCCGCGACGTCGATTCGCTGACCAACATCGTCCAGCAGTTCCTCGAATTCGCGGGCCAGTCGGCCGATGCCGGGCCGCCGGTCGAAGTCGACGAGTTCCTGCGCGAGCAGTTTTCCTCGGGCGATCACGTCGGCATTACCGAAACCGCCGAGGCCACAGCCGCCGACGGCGCCGATACCGCCGACACCCCCGAAGCACCGCTGTTCGCGCTCGATCTGCGTGCCGGAGCATCGTTCAAGCTGCCGCGCACGCTGCTCGACCGGCTGGTGACGAACCTCGTCGACAACGCGCTCGAACACGGGATGCCGCCGGTCGAAATCGCGACCGCGCGCACCGACCGTCACTGGACCATCAGCGTGCGCGACCACGGCGCCGGCATTCCGGACGACCGCATCGCCGCCGCGATGAAGCCGTTCGTGCGGCTCGACGCCGCGCGCGGCGGCGAAGGCCATTGCGGACTCGGTCTGGCGATCGTCGCGCGGCTCGCGCACGATCGCGGCGGCCGCTGCCACGTGCGCAATCACGCGAGCGGCGGGCTCGACGTGCAGATCGAATTGCCGCTGGCGACAGTGGGGATTTGAGAAAAGAAGGGGAAACCGGCGCGAACGGAAAGGCAGCCGCGTAAGCATTGGCGCGCCGCTCCGGGCAACGGCGCGCTTACCCGCCCTTACCGTAGCGACTGCCGCGCGCGTGGCGGTTTTATAGTCGCTCCCGGCAACCTCGATGCCGCCCTTCTCCGTCCGCCCGCTCCCTCGGGGCGGACTTTTTTTCGGGCACTTCGCGCGACATGCCGCATGCCGCGCGCCGGGTCAGCGGAAAGAACGGCAAGCGTTCGTCAACGCACCAGCCGATTACGCAACGTATCGATCTGCGTCTGCGACAGACCGAGGCCCAAGGTCAGATAGTTCGCCATCGTGCCGTAGCTCGCCTGCACCTGATCGAAGCCCGCCTGCAGATAATTTTCATCGACGGTCAGCAACGGCGTCTCCGCCATCGCGATGGCGTCGCCCTGCTGCGCGCGCAGCGTGGCGGTGCGCGCGGCGATCGATGGCGCAAGGTAGACGTTGCTCAGCAGATAGTCCTGCATGATCACGTCGAGCGGCACGTTGGCGATGCTCAGCAGCAGCGCCGCGACCCAGCCCGCGCGATCCTTGCCGGCGCTCGAATGGAACAGTTGCGCGCCGGTGCCGTCGGCGAGCGCGCTGAGCAGCGCGCCGAATGCCTCGCGCTGCGCGCCGCCCATCACATAGGCGCGCGCCTGCGCCTGCATGAAGCCGGCCGCGGCCCCGGCCGTGTCGAGCGGCGGCGTCATGAAGTCAGGGGTGCCGAGCACATTCAGCGTGGACGAGGTCGCGCCGAGCGGCAATACGTCGGCGCTGCGGGCGATTTCGGCGGGCGTGCGCAGATCGTAGACCGCGACGATGCCGAGCTTGTCGAGCGTGGCCGCGTCGGTGCCGCTCAACGTCAGCGCGTTCGCGCGATAGAACACGCCGCGGCGCATCTGCTTGCCGTCGACGGTCAGATAGCCGGCACCCGCGCCGCCGAGATCGCGGAAATTGCTGACCGACACGAGACGCGGCGTCTCAGGCTGATCGGCCTCGAGACTGCCGCCGCAAGCGGACAGCAGCGAACCGCCGAAGCCGGCGGCCAGCAGCGCGCCGGCCGAGCCGGCCGTGCCTTTCAGGAAGCGCCGCCGCGCCGTCGAGACTGCCGCCGCGGTTGTCACCGCAACGCCGGCGCCCGCGGGCACGGTCGTGCTCGCGGCAATGCGCAAAGGCGAACGGGATTTCGCGGTTGAGGGCATCGGGAACGGCGGTGGAAACCGGGGATTAATGGGCCAATAACAGGCGAATAAGGGGCAAATTCAAGGCAGCCGGCGCTGCACGCGCAGTTTAACGTTCGCCAATATGTTCTGCGTTACATCGTGGTAATTGGTAAGGGAAAAACAGGGCGGTAGCCGGCGCGAGCGGACATAAAAAAACCGGGCTGCCCATCTCAGGCCAGCCCGGTTTCCTTTTTCTACTGCTTCGCTCTACCGCTATCGGTGCCTACATTGGGCACCTTGTCGTCTCCACGCCTTCCTGCAAAAAACGTGTGGCCGGGGCGCAAGTCGCCGGCCTGAAGACGCTTAACGCGGCAGTTCCGAATGCCCCATCAGGAACGCGTCGACCGAACGCGCGCACTGACGGCCTTCGCGGATTGCCCACACGACCAGCGACTGGCCACGGCGCATGTCGCCCGCGGTGAAGACCTTATCGACCGACGTGTAGTACGCCTTGTCGCCTTCGGTCGCCGCACGCACGTTGCCGCGCGCATCCTTGTCGACGCCGAACGCTTCGAGCACCGGCGAGACCGGTTGCGTGAAGCCCATCGCGAGCAGCACCAGATCGGCCTTCATTTCGAATTCCGAGTTCGGCACTTCGACCATCTTGCCGTCCTTCCACTCGACGCGCGCGGCGATCAGCTTCTCGACCTTGCCGTTCTTGCCTTCGAGGCGCTTGGTCGCGACCGCCCAATCGCGCTCGCAGCCTTCTTCGTGCGACGACGACGTGCGCAGCTTGATCGGCCAGTACGGCCACACCAGCGGCTTGTTCTCTTCTTCCGGCGGCTGCGGCAGCAGTTCGAACTGGGTGACGCTCTTCGCGCCGTGACGGTTCGACGTGCCGACGCAGTCCGAGCCGGTATCGCCGCCGCCGATCACGACGACGTGCTTGCCCTTCGCGAGCAGCTGGTTCGTCAGCTTGTCGCCGGCGTTGACCTTGTTCTGCTGCGGCAGGAATTCCATCGCGTAGTACACGCCTTCGAGCTCGCGGCCCGGCACCGGCAGATCACGCGGAGTTTCCGAACCGCCGGCGATCACGACCGCGTCGAACTGTTCGTTCAGCTCGGCCGGCGTGATGGTTTCCGTCGCGGTGTTGGCGATGTACGCCGGCAGCGAGTCCGCCTTGCCGATGAACACGTTGTTGCGGAACGTCACGCCTTCCGCTTCCATCTGGCGCATGCGGCGGTCGATCTGCCACTTCTCCAGCTTGAAGTCGGGGATGCCGTAACGCAGCAGGCCGCCGATGCGGTCGTTCTTCTCGAACACGGTCACGTCATGACCGGCGCGCGCGAGCTGCTGCGCGGCAGCCATACCCGCGGGGCCGGAGCCGACCACGGCGACCTTCTTGCCGGTCTTGTGCTTCGGCGTCTGCGGCTCGACCCAGCCTTCGGCCCAGGCCTTGTCGATGATCGCGTGCTCGATCGACTTGATGCCGACCGGGTCGTTGTTGATGCCGAGCGTGCAGGCCGCTTCGCACGGTGCCGGGCAGATGCGGCCCGTGAACTCGGGGAAGTTGTTGGTCGAGTGCAGGACGTCGATCGCGCTCTTCCAGTCCTGACGGAACACCAGGTCGTTGAAGTCCGGGATGATGTTGTTGACCGGGCAGCCGTTGTTGCAGAACGGGATGCCGCAGTCCATGCAACGTGCGCCTTGAATCTTCGCTTCGTCGTCGCTCAGTGCGGCGACGAATTCCTTGTAGTGCTTCACACGCGTGAGCGGAGCTTCGTACGTCTCGTGGCGACGTTCGAACTCGAGAAAACCGGTTGCCTTGCCCATGTGGTTCTCTTCTCTATCTGTATCTAGGGGTAATCTGGACCCGCCGCCGGCCGGACTCTATCCGGTCGGGCCGCGGCGGGTGCGGCTATATATGTCTGCGACGATCGGTCAGGCGGCGAGCACTTCCTTGTTCGCCTTCTTCGCGGCGAGTTCGCCGAGCGCGCGCTTGTATTCGGTCGGGAACACCTTCACGAACTGACGGCGCGCCGCGTCCCAGTTTTCGAGCAGCGCCTTCGCGCGCGGCGAACCGGTGAACTGGAAGTGACGCTCGATCAAGCCCTTGAGCAGCGCTTCGTCGGTCGTGCCGCGATGCCACACGCCCTGGTCGACTGTGCGCTCCTGTTCGGCCTGTTGCAGCACCGGGTCGAGCGACACCATCGACTTGTTGCACTTGCCCGAGAAGCTGCCGTCCGGATCGAACACGTAGGCGATGCCGCCCGACATGCCGGCCGCGAAGTTACGGCCGGTTTCGCCGAGCACGACCACCGTGCCGCCGGTCATGTATTCGCAACCGTGGTCGCCGGTACCTTCGACAACCGCCGTCGCGCCCGAGTTACGCACGCAGAAACGCTCGCCCGCGACGCCGCGGAAGAAAGCCTCGCCTTCGATCGCGCCGTACATCACCGTGTTGCCGCAGATGATGTTCTCTTCCGACTTGCCGCGGAAATCGTTGGTCGGACGGATGATGATGCGGCCGCCCGACAGGCCCTTGCCGACGTAGTCGTTGCCGTCGCCGACCAGATCCAGCGTCACGCCCTTCGCGAGGAACGCGCCGAAGCTCTGACCCGCGGTGCCCTTCAGCTGGATATGCACCGAGTCGTCGGGCAGACCGTCGTGGCCGTACTTCTTCGCGATCGTGCCGGACAGCATCGCGCCGACCGTACGGTTCACGTTGCGCACCGGCTGGATGAACGACACGTGCTCACCCTTCTCGATTGCGGCCTTCGCCTTCTCGATCAGCGTGTGATCGAGCGCACGGTCGAGACCGTGGTCCTGCACGTCGACGTGCTTGCGTGCGGTTTCGGCCGGCACCGTCGGCTGATAGAACACGCGCGAGAAGTCGAGACCCTTCGCCTTCCAGTGTTCGATGCCCTTCTTCGTGTCGAGCAGTTCCGCGCGGCCAATCAGATCGTCGAACTTGCGGATACCGAGCTGCGCCATGATTTCGCGCGCTTCTTCAGCGACGAAGAAGAAGAAGTTCACGACATGTTCCGGCTGGCCCTGGAACTTCGCACGCAGCACCGGATCTTGCGTCGCGACGCCGACCGGGCAGGTGTTCAGATGGCACTTGCGCATCATGATGCAGCCTTCGACGACGAGCGGCGCCGTCGCGAAGCCGAATTCGTCCGCGCCGAGCAGCGCGCCGATCACGACGTCGCGGCCGGTCTTCATCTGACCGTCGGCCTGCACGCGGATACGGCCGCGCAGCTGGTTCAGCACCAGGGTCTGCTGCGTTTCCGCGAGACCCAGTTCCCACGGCGTGCCCGCATGCTTGACCGACGACAGCGGCGACGCGCCGGTGCCGCCGTCATGACCGGCGATCACCACGTGGTCGGCCTTCGCCTTCGCGACACCGGCAGCCACCGTACCGACGCCCGATTCCGACACCAGCTTCACCGAGATGCTCGACGATGCGTTGACGTTCTTCAGGTCGTGGATCAGCTGCGCCAGATCTTCGATCGAGTAGATGTCGTGGTGCGGCGGCGGCGAAATCAGGCCGACGCCCGGCACCGAGTAACGCAGCTTGCCGATGTATTCCGACACCTTGTGGCCCGGCAGCTGACCGCCTTCGCCCGGCTTCGCGCCCTGCGCCATCTTGATCTGGATCTGATCGGCCGACGCGAGGTATTCGGCGGTCACGCCGAAACGGCCCGACGCGACCTGCTTGATGCGCGAGCGCAGCGAATCGCCTTCCTTCAGCGGAATGTCGACGATCACTTCGTCGCCGATCACCGACTTCATCGTGTCGCCGTTCTTGATCGGAATGCCGCGCAGTTCGTTGCGATAACGGTTCGCGTCTTCGCCGCCTTCACCGGTGTTCGACTTGCCGCCGATGCGGTTCATCGCGACCGCCAGCGTGGCGTGCGCTTCGGTGCTGATCGAGCCCATCGACATCGCGCCGGTCGCGAAACGCTTGACGATGTCCTTCGCCGATTCGACTTCGTCGAGCGGGATCGCCTTGGTCGGGTCGAACTTGAATTCGAACAGGCCGCGGAACGTCATGTGGCGCCTGGTCTGATCGTTGATCAGATGCGCGTATTCCTTGTACGTCTGGTACGAGTTGCTGCGTGCCGAGTGTTGCAGCTTGGCGATCGCATCCGGCGTCCACATGTGTTCTTCGCCGCGCACGCGGTATGCGTATTCGCCGCCCGCGTCGAGCATGTTCGCGAGCACCGGGTTGTCGCCGAACGCGTCGCGGTGCATACGGATCGCTTCTTCCGCGACGTCGAACAGACCGATGCCGCCAACCTTCGACGAGGTGCCGTA
This sequence comes from Burkholderia sp. SRS-W-2-2016, assembly GCF_001931485.1. GTDB lineage: Bacteria > Pseudomonadota > Gammaproteobacteria > Burkholderiales > Burkholderiaceae > Paraburkholderia. The sequence continues at coordinate 70,519 of NZ_MSDV01000050.1, forward strand.
GAAGTACTTCGACACGAGGTCCGACGCGAGGCCGACCGCTTCGAAGATCTGCGCGCCGGTGTACGACATGTAGGTCGAAATGCCCATCTTCGACATGACCTTCTGCAGGCCCTTGCCGACTGCCTTCGTGAAGTTGTAGACCGCCTTCTCCGCCGACAGGTCGCCCTTCATGCCGGCCGCGAGCTGGCCGAGCGTTTCCATCGCGAGGTACGGGTGCACGGCTTCCGCGCCGTAGCCCGCGAGCAGCGCGAAGTGGTGCGTTTCACGCGCCGAGCCGGTTTCGACGACCAGACCCGTGCTGGTGCGCAGACCCTGTTGCACGAGGTGCGTGTGGATCGCGGCGGTGGCCAGCAGCGCCGGGATCGCGACGTTGTCGCGGTCGGTCTTGCGGTCCGACACGATCAGCATGTTGTAGCCGGACTTGACCGCATCGACGGCTTCCGCGCACAGCGATGCGAGGCGCGCTTCGATGCCTTCCTTGCCCCAGGCGACCGGATAGCAGATGTTCAGTTCGTACGAGCTGAACTTGCCGCCGGTGTACTGATCGATCGCGCGGATCTTCGCGATGTCCTTGAAGTCGAGCACCGGCTGCGACACTTCGAGACGCATCGGCGGGTTGATGTTGTTGGTGTCGAGCAGGTTCGGCTTCGGGCCGATGAACGACACGAGCGACATCACCATGTTTTCACGGATCGGGTCGATCGGCGGGTTCGTGACCTGCGCGAACAGCTGCTTGAAGTAGTGGTACAGCGTCTTGTTCTTGTTGGACATGACCGCCAGCGGCGAGTCGTTGCCCATCGAGCCGACCGCTTCTTCGCCGGCTTGCGCCATCGGCGCCATCAGGAACTTGAGGTCTTCCTGCGTGTAGCCGAATGCCTGCTGACGATCCAGCAGCGCGGCGGCTTCACGGCGTTCGGTCGCGACGTCTTCGGCGTTCGGCTCGATCTCGTCGAGCTTGATCCGGACCGCGTCGATCCAGCTCTTGTACGGCTTCGCGTTCGCGAGGTTGTCCTTCAGTTCCTTGTCGTCGATGATGCGGCCGTGTTCCATGTCGATCAGGAACATCTTGCCCGGCTGCAGACGCCACTTCTTGACGATCTTCGACTCGGGGATCGGCAGCGTGCCGGCTTCCGACGCCATGATGACGAGGTCGTCGTCCGTGACGATGTAGCGCGCCGGACGCAGACCGTTACGGTCGAGCGTCGCGCCGATCTGACGGCCGTCGGTGAACGCGATCGCGGCGGGGCCGTCCCACGGCTCCATCATCGCGGCGTGATATTCGTAGAACGCGCGGCGGTTCTCGTCCATCAGCGTGTGCTGTTCCCACGCTTCCGGGATCATCATCATCATTGCGTGGACGAGCGGGTAGCCGGCCATCACCAGCAGTTCGAGACAGTTGTCGAACGAGGCCGTATCCGATTGGCCCGGATAGATCAGCGGCCACAGCTTCGGCAGGTCGTCGCCGAGCACGTGCGAGGCGATCGCGCCGGTACGCGCGTTCAGCCAGTTGACGTTGCCCTTGACCGTGTTGATTTCGCCGTTGTGGGCGATCATCCGGTACGGGTGAGCCAGTTCCCATGCCGGGAACGTGTTGGTCGAGAAGCGCTGGTGCACGAGCGCCAGTGCCGACACGACGCGCTCGTCCTGCAGGTCGCGGTAGTACACGCCGACCTGGCCCGCCAGCAGCAGACCCTTGTAGACGACGGTGCGCGCCGAGCACGACGTCACGAAGTATTCCTTGCCGTGCTTGAGCTTGAGCGCCTGGATGCGGTGGCTCGCGGTCTTGCGGATGATGTACAGCTTCCGCTCGAGCGCGTCGGTCACCATGATGTCCTTGCCGCGGCCGATGAAGATCTGGCGGATCAGCGGCTCGCTCGCCTTGACGGTCGGCGAAATGGGCATCGTGTGGTCGACCGGCACGTCGCGCCAGCCGAGCACGACCTGGCCTTCGGCCTTGACCGTACGCTCGAGCTCCTGCTCACAGGCGATACGCGATGCGTGTTCCTTCGGCAGGAAGACCATGCCGACGCCGTATTCGCCAGCCGGCGGCAACGTCACGCCCTGCTTGGCCATCTCTTCGCGGTAGAAGCCGTCCGGGATCTGGATCAGGATGCCCGCGCCGTCGCCCATCAGCGGATCGGCGCCGACGGCGCCCCGGTGGTCGAGGTTCTCGAGAATCTTCAGGCCCTGCTGGATGATCTCGTGGCTCTTCTGGCCCTTGATATGGGCGACGAAGCCGACGCCGCATGCGTCATGCTCGTTCTGCGGATCGTACAGACCCTGGGCGGCGGGAACCGGGTGAATCGGGTGCTGGTGGTCGTTCATGGGGACACCGTCTGTGAGGGGCCGGACAGGCCGTTAAAACCGTTTTTCTATTGCCGCAGTGCAATCGCAACCGCGACGGCGCTCGACGCGCAGCGGGACTGCGCAGATCAAAAAGCGTCGGAAATCGGAATATACGCGAGGAATCAATGGAATAGCAAATAAAACATAGTGATCGAACCCCATTTACAAAATTGGTGCATTGCGGCTCATTTTTATTAGTGCCACATCAAAATGGGGCAAAAGAAAACGGCACTCGCAATGCCGTTTCCATGCAGCCCATTGATACGAAACGCTAATTTCGCATTTCGCGGCGCGTTACTGGGTGTGCGGCGTCTCCCGCACCTTGCGCGGCCGGCCGCGCGGCAGCGGCGAAACTCGCCGGTTTGCGGCGCGCGCCGCCCATTCCCGGTAGGTGTCGCTGCCGAGCACCCAGCCTTTCAGCGTGGCCTGCTGGAGCTGACTGGCTTCGCGCTCGTCGAGCGGCTGCTCGCACAGTTCGCGGTACGCGCGCTGCCGCTCGAACGGCGTATTGCCGAGCGACCAGTACAGCGGATGGTCGGTGATCAGGCTGTCGAGCGTGAGACCGATGTGATGCCGGTAACTGGACCAGCGATAGTCCTCCGGCGAGCTCACCAGCTGCGCGCGCACCGGGCACATTTCGACGACCCGGCTGGCGAGCAGAAAGTAGCGCTCGCCTTCGATCACCGTGGCGCGATAGCGACCTTCCCACAAGGTGCCGCGACGCGCATAGCGCCGGTTGAAGTGGGCGACGTAGCGCCGCCCGACCGCCTGCATCGCCTTGGGCAGGCTCGATTCCTCGGTGGGCGTGACGAGCAGTTGCACGGCGCCCGGCATCAGGGCGTAAGCGTGAATCGACAGATGATGGTCCCGCGAAGCCGCCTTCAGACAGTCGATGAAAAGCTCGTAGTCCTGGTCGTCGACGAAAGCGGGCTGCTGGTCGAGCCCGCGAAGGATGACGTGCTGCGGCTGGTCGGGGACATAAAGACGTGCAAGCCGTGCCATGCTGGAGTGTCCAAATAGTCGCGTTGGGATATACCCGAAGGTCCGTAGAACCGCGTGGGCGCAAGGTTCGGCGCCATGCGGCCAAGCCAGAAACCTTGCGGAGCTTAGGGAGAAAACTCTAACCGCCGCGTATGGTTTGTTTCAAACGTTGTAGTCATAATGGGCGGGCCTTTTTTGGAGGAGCACATATGAAATTAAAACAGGCCGTAACGGGGATGGCGGTACTAGCCTGCATGAGCACGGCAGCACACGCGCAATCGGCCGGCAGTTTCTACGTCACGACGGGCTGGTTCCACCTCGCGCCGCAATCGAGCAGCGACCCGCTGACCGTGACGAGTATTGGCGGTAGCCCGACCAACATCACCGAAGCAAATACCGGTGCATCACTGAGTTCCGCCGACACCATCGGCTTCACCGCCGGCTATTTCATTACCGACCACATCGCTACCGAGTTCGTGCTGGGCTATCCGCCCTCGTTCGACCTCTACGGCACTGGCAGCCTCGAACAGTTCGGCAAGATCGGCCAGGCCAAACAGTGGAGCCCGACGCTGCTGTTCAAGTACTACTTCAACGCGCCGACCGCTTCGTTCCGTCCGTACCTCGGTGTCGGCGTGAGCCGCATCTGGTTCACCGACGAACACATCACCAACAGCTCATTCCAGGCCAACGTTCTGCATGGTCCGACCACGGTCACGACGGATAGTTCGTGGGAACCCGTGTTTAACGCAGGCTTCACTTACGCGTTCAATCAGCACTGGTTCGCCGGTGTTTCGATCTCCTATCTGCCGCTCAGCACGACCGCCAAACTGAACTCGGCGGCGACCACGCCGGTCGGCACACTGAACGTGCAATCGCAGACCAAGATCAAACTGAACCCGATCGTGACCTACGTCAACATCGGTTACCGTTTCTAACGCTTCGCGAGTGCGGGTGGCTTGAATTAGGGTAGTCGAATTTTCGCGGGCTGCAACGCCGTCATCGAGTCGATGGCGGCGTTTTCTTTTGTGCGCGCACGCGTGGCCGGCCCGTCGCGCGGATTTGTAACTTTGACTCGGATCCGGCCTGCCTGCGTGCAATATCTGCTGACCCTCGGTGCGCCGTGCACGGCCGCGCGAGCATACTACGCGGGCGTCGGCGGGTGTGGCATCGAAGTTGCGTTCTGATGGCGTTTCCTTGGCATTTCGCGCGCCGCGACGCGATACTGGCGTCAGCCGGTACCGCGTCCGCGCGACGATGCGCGGGGCTTTTTCAACTCATCGACGGAGCGACCATGACAGCACTTCCGAATACGAGAGACGCCCTCGGCGAATCCTGGACCAGCGCGAGCCGCCGGGCGCGACGCATTGCGCGCCATAGCCGCCACGCGGCCGAAGATATCGCGGCCGAATTGCGCACGCTGCTGGGGGAACTCGAATCGACACTCGCCGACGGCACCCACGCGGACGCCGTCGAATTGCGCGGCAAGCTGCGCACTCAACTCGACTCGGCGCGAGCGCGCCTTAACGACACCCGCGATGCGGTGCGCGAACGCGCGGGCGTGGCGATCTCCGGCGCCGACGACTACGTGCATGAAAATCCGTGGCAGACGATTGCGATCGTCGGCGGACTCGCGTTGATCGCGGGGGCGCTGTTCGCGTCGTCGCGTTCGCGTTGATGCGCTGACACGCCGACGCGCCGATGCCTCGTGAGCGCCGCGCGAGCGGCGCGATGAATGAGCTGATCTGAAAATACGCGCCGAGGGGCGGCCCGGCCCGGCCCGGCCGCCTAGTTGTCGTCGATCACGAACAGCCGCTGATATTCCTTCACCGCGTAGCGGTCCGTCATCCCCGCGATGTAATGCGCGATCAGACGCGGCTGCTGCGCCGCGTCCGCCGCCTGATAGGCCGGCGGCAACAGCCGCGGGTCGTCGGTGAACGCGTCGAACAGCCCGACCACCACGCGGCGCGCCTTGTTGGCCATCCGCATCACGCGATAGTGGCGATACAGATTCTTGAACAGGAACCGTTTGAGTGCCGCTGCCTGCACGGCGATCGCGTCGCTGTGCGCGACCAGCGGGGGCGCGGCGCGCACGTCGTCGAGCGAGGCCGGCGCGTAGCGCTCCAGATTGAGCCGCGTGGTTTCGATCAGATCGACGATCAGCGTATTGATCACCCGCCGCACCGTCTCGTGAATCAGCCGGCGCCCTTCGATCTGCGGATAGTCGCCGCGCGCCGCCTCGTAGTGGCTTTGCCACAACTCGACTTCAGCGAGCTGCTCGAGCGATAGCAGCCCCGAGCGCAAACCGTCGTCGACGTCGTGATTGTTGTACGCGATTTCGTCGGCGACGTTGGCGATCTGCGCTTCGAGCGACGGCTGCCGTCCCTCCAGGAAACGCTCGCCGAGCGCGCCGAGGCGCCGCGCGTTGTCGCGCGAGCAATGCTTGAGAATCCCTTCGCGCGTTTCGAAGCACAGGTTCAGGCCGTTGAATGCGCCGTAGTGCTCCTCCAGTTCGTCGACGACCGCGAGGCTCTGCAGGTTGTGCTCGAAGCCGCCGTGCTCGCGCATGCATTCGTTCAGCGCGTCCTGACCGGCATGGCCGAACGGCGTGTGGCCGAGATCGTGCGCGAGAGAAATTGCTTCGACGAGGTCTTCGTTCACGCGCAGGTTGCGCGCGACCGAGCGGGCGATCTGCGCGACTTCGAGGCTGTGCGTAAGACGCGTGCGGAACAGGTCGCCCTCGTGATTGACGAACACCTGGGTCTTGTATTCGAGCCGGCGGAACGCGGTCGAGTGGACGATGCGGTCGCGGTCGCGCTGAAACTCGGTGCGCGCGCTCGGCGCGGCTTCCGGATAGCGGCGCCCGCGCGACTGGCTGGAATGCGCGGCGTACGGCGCGAGATGCGCTTCGAGCGCCTGCTGGGTCGGCGCGGCGACGGCCGCTGACGCGACGCCGTCAACTGCGTTGGAGATAGGGGGAGCGCTGTGAGCGCCGGCGGCGTCCGTTCTACGCGCCACCGGGTCAAGCGTGAAGTCGTCGCTGCGCCTGTCAGTCACCGGGTTCTCCGAAACATGGGCGGCGCCTCGTGACGCAGAGGCGCGATGCGTGTGACGCGAATGCCGCCGCGCGGTCAGAGCGCGGCTGCCAGCGTCGCCTGCACCTCGGCGTCGGGCGCCCGGGTGATCAGCGTCTCACCGAAACGCTTCAACAGAATGAACTTGATCGCGCCGCCTTCCGCCTTCTTGTCGACCTGCATCAGCTCGACATAGCGGTCGGCGCCGAGCGCGGGCGCGCGGGCCGGCAGATGCGCGGCGAGCACCACGTCGACGAGCCGCTTGCGCGACGCTTCGTCGAGATGGCCGAGGCGCACCGACAGGTCCGCCGCCATCACCATCCCGCAGCCGACCGCCTCGCCGTGCAGCCACTCGCCGTAGCCGAGGCCGGCCTCGATCGCATGGCCGAACGTGTGGCCGAAATTGAGAATGGCGCGCAGGCCGCCTTCGCGCTCGTCCTGCGCGACCACCGACGCCTTGATCTCGCACGAACGCTTGACCGCCTCGGTGAGCGCGGCCGGTTCGCAGCGATTCAGCGCCTCGATATTGGCTTCGATCCAGTCGAAGAAACCGGCGTCGGCGATCGCGCCGGTCTTGATGACCTCGGCGACGCCGGCCGCGAGTTCCCGTTCAGGCAACGTGCGCAGTGCGCCGATGTCGGCGATCACCGCCTGCGGCTGGTAGAACGCGCCGATCATGTTCTTGCCGAGCGGATGGTTGATGCCGGTCTTGCCGCCCACCGACGAATCCACCTGCGACAGCAGCGTGGTCGGCACCTGAATGAACGGCACGCCGCGCATGTAGCAGGCCGCCGCGAACCCGGTCATGTCGCCGATCACACCGCCGCCGAGCGCGATCAGCGTGGTCTTGCGATCCGCGCGCGAGCCGAGCAGCGCGTCGAAGATCAGGTTGAGCGTCTGGAGATTCTTGTGCGCCTCGCCGTCCGGCAGCACGACGGTGGACACCTGCTTGTTCAGCGGCGCAAGCGCCTGCCGCAGCGTGTCGCCGTACAGCGGATCGACGGTGGAATTGGTGACGATCGTGACCGAATTGCCGGCGATGTGCGGCGCGAACAGCGCGGTCTGGCCGATCAGGTCGGCACCGATATGGATGGGGTAGGCGCGCTCGCCCAGTTCGACGTTGACGGTAATCATACGGTCCATTATGACGCAGGATGTTTGGCGACGCCGGCCATCTCGAGCTGCATCAGAACCATGTTGACGAGTCCGTTGACCGACGGCCGGCCGGTTTCGATCACGAAATGCGCGCACTCGCGATACAGCGGGTCGCGCACTTCGTAGAGCTGTTCGAGACGCGCTTTCGGGTCTTCGGTCTGCAACAGCGGGCGATTCTTGTCGCGCCGGGTGCGCAGCCACAGGTCGTGCGGATTGGCGCGCAGGTAGATGACGAGGCCGCGGCTGTTCAGCGCTTCGCGGTTTTCCGGCCGCAGCACCGCGCCGCCGCCGGTCGCGAGCACGATATTGTCGCGCCCGGTGAGCTCGGAGATCACGCTGGCCTCGCGGTCGCGAAAGCCGGCTTCGCCCTCCAGCTCGAAGATCACCGGAATCTTCGCGCCCGTGCGCTCCTCGATTTCATGGTCGGAATCGAAGAACGGGCGCTCGAGACGGCGCGCAACCGCCCGACCCACAGTGGTTTTCCCTGCCCCCATGAGCCCTACGAAAAAAACATTGGCGTGTGCGTCCCGCGGTAACAACGGTGTCCTCTGGATATTCCGGTGTAGTTCGTGCCGCAGCTTACTGGCAAAGCGGCTGCCTTGTCGAGCCTGCGCGCCGCCGGTGGCCGCCGGCGCGCGTTTGCCCTAACGTGCCCTAATTTTCGCGGATCACCCGCGGCGTGATGAAAATCGCCAGTTCGGTGCGCTGGTCGCGATGGGTCCGATGGCGGAACAACGCGCCCAACACTGGGATTTTGCCGAGGATCGGTACCCGGTCCTCGTCGTCGCGGTCGTCGGTCGCGTAGATGCCGCCGATCGACACCGTACCACCATCGTCGATCTCGACGCGGGTTTGCACGTGCTTGGTGTTGATCGCGGGCCCGGCGTCGGTCTGCTCGCCGACGCTGTCTTTGGCGACGTCGAGGTCCAGCACCACGCGGCCGTCCGGCATGATCTGCGGCTCGACTTCCAGTTTGAGCGTCGCGCGGCGGAACTGCACGCCCGATACGCCCTGCCCGACCTTGGCCTGGTACGGCAGCTCGGTGCCCTGCTCGACGACCGCCTTACGCCGGTCGGCTGTCACGACCCGCGGACTCGAGACGATTTTCCCCTGCCCCTCGGCCTCCAGCGCCGACAGTTCGAGGTTCAGCAGCCGGGTTGCGTGGGCGGCGAACAGCGTCAGGCCGGCGGTCGCGGCATCAAAGCCGGAGATCGGCCGGGCCGCCAGATCGTAGACGGTGCCGTCCGACCCGCCGGTCAGCCCGCGCGCGGTGCCGTCCGCGCTGGTGCCCGCGAGCGCGAGCCGCACCCCGAGATTGCGCGAAAAGCCGTACTCGCCTTCGACGATCCGCGCCTCGATCAACACCTGGCGGGTCGGCCGGTCGACCGCGGCGATCAGCGCCGCGATCTGTTCTAGCCGTCCGGCGAGATCGGTCACGAACAGCAGGTTGGTGCGCGGATCGGCGGTCACGGCGCCGCGTTTTGAGAGCACGCGCTGGGTGCCGGAGCCGGTCAGCAGGCGCCGCACGTCCTCGGCGTGCGCGTAGTGCAATTCGAACGTACGGCTCGCGAGCGGTTCGAGGTCCGCGGCGCGCGCATGCGCTTCGAAGCGCTGCCGCTCGCGGGCGGCGAGTTCGGCGGCCGGCGCGACCCAGATCACGTTGCCGTGGCGCTCCATCGCCAGATTGTTGACGTCGAGCAGGGTATCGAACGCGGTGCGCCATGGCACCTTGTCGAGCCGCAACGACACCGCGCCGCGCACTTTGTCGCTCGACACGATGTTCAGGCCGGTGAATTCCGCGAAGGCTTTTAGCACCGCGCCCAGCTCGGCGTGCAGGAAATTTAGCGAGATCGGTTTGTTGCCGGGCGGCAGGTTTGCGTCCGCGTCTGCGTCCCGCTGCGTGTGATGCGTCGCGTCGCGCAGGCGCTTGGGCGGCGGCAGCGGCACCGGCGGGCCTTCGAGCGTGGGCGTGTCCGCGGTGGCGTCGCGAGCCAGAGCGGTGGGTTGGGCGGGCTGGCCTGGCGCGGACAGGACCGGGCCGTCGAGGATCGAGTCAGCCGACACATCTTGTCCGGTGCCTGGGAACGCGGCAGTTTGGCTCCCGTCGGCGTCTTGCCCCGTAACCGGCAACGCAACCGGGATCGCACCGTCGCCGAACGGATTCGCCACTTCACCGATGCCAGCGCGCGGCAGCAGTGCCGCTCCATACTCGCTCCCCGCAGCGGCCTGATCGTCGAGCGCCATGTGGACGGGTAACGGTGGTAACGGCGGCGGCGTCGAGGCCTGAGCGACACCCACGCCCAGCACCGTCGCACTGACGACATACAGCCGCAGACAGAAACCGACACCGCGTTGGATGCAGAGTCCCGACAGCCCCGAATGTGTGATCGCGCCCGTCATCATGAGGCCTCCGTCGACATCAGCGTCAGCGTGCGCGTCGCGCTGCCGTTCGCGAGCGTGATGCCGTCAGCGTCGAGCCGCATCACCCGTTCGACGCCCAACTGGTGCCCGGTCACAACCGTCGTCGCGCCGTCCGGCGTGTCGAGTAGCGCGAGAGCTCGCGTGCGATCGCGCAGCATCCCAACCAGCCGCAACTGCGCGGCATCAATCGGCGAACCAGCAGCCGACATCTGCGGCCACGCGAACGGATCGAAGAACACGACCTCCTCGTCTTCGTCATTCGCGTCGTCGACGTGCAGGCTCGCGCTGGCGGTATCCGACAGACCGGCCCTGCGTGCGGACGGCAACGCGTCGAATACGTGCAGCGTCGCGCTCATCGCCAGCGCATTGCCGTCCTGTTTGACGGTCACGTCGACGGGCACGATCAGCACCGGCAACTGCGCGAGGCCGTGAAAGAACGCCATCAGGTGAACGAAGTCGGTACGCGCGGTGAGCCGCAGCGGACGCATCCGTTCGGCGCCCTCACCGCTCGCGGTGCCCGGCTCCAGACCGAGCAACGCGACGCCATTTTGGGTGGCGAGTTCGGAGACGATGCGCACGTCGTCGGCCGAACCCGATGTCACGGCGGCCGAAGCCGTGGCGGTCAAGGCCCCGGCTTCGCGGCGCAGCGACGGCAGTTGCGCCACCGCATGCTGCGCGTCGGCGAGACGCGCGGTGCTGCTCGCGAGCGCCGCGCGGCTGGCGTCGAGACCCGACAGATCGGCAGTGCACCAAGCGTACGCACCCAAACCGAACACGAGTGCCGTGAGCAGCGCCGCCACCAGTACGCGACGCCGCAGACTCCACGCTTCGAGCGGCAAACGGGCCTGTTTGATCCAGCGCGAAAAACCAGCGGACGGATGCGCGGCATTGCCCGCGTCCAGAAAGCTCGTACTCATCGCGCACCTCCCGGCTGTGCGGAGCGCGCCCCACGCGGGGCGGCTCCAGTAGCCCCAGCGGCCCCGGTTGCCCCAGCGGTCGCAACCCGCCGAGCGGCTTGCGACGGCGGCTCGCGCCAACGCAGTCGCGCATCGAACTCCACCAAAGCCCCGGGCGCCTGCGCCGTCGCCGCGCCGCCGCGCACCACCGGCCGCCGCAGCTCGCGCATCTGCGCGCCCTCTACGCCGCGAATCGCCGCCAGCCGCTTAAGCCACTCGGCCGACGCGAGATGACTGCCCGAACTCGCGAGCAACTCGGTCTCGTGCTCGCGCTGCCGGAATTGCCGCAACACGACGCCATCGCCGGGCTCGTAACTCAGCGCATCGAGCAGACCGCGCAGTTGCACGAGCGGCACGCCAACGACAGCGGTCCGCACCGCGTTATCGCGCTGCTCGTCCCGCGCGCGCTGCAAGCGCGTGTGCTCCGCGAGCGGCGTAGCAAGCCGTGTCAGCGCCTGTTCGACCGACTCGCGCCGGGCTTCGAGCTGCGCTTTCTCCACGGTCTGCCAGCCGGCCAGCGCCAGCACGGCCGCCGCACCCACGCCTACCGCCCCGCCCCAATCGCGCAGACAGCGACGCCGCGCGAGCCGCGCATTGCGTTGCCGGTAAGGCAGCAGATTGAAGCCGCCTACCCGGAGCAGGACCGGGCGCCGGTCACTCTTCATCGCGGCGCCAGCCGGCCCGAACGGAAACGACAGTCCGTGCCTCATTCGAACACCCCGCGCAACGCAAGCCCGAACGCAACCGCGCTGGCCGGTTCGTGCAACAGGCTGTCGTCGAACGGTCGCGCACGGGTGCCCAGCAGCGCGGCTTCGAACGGCAACGCCGAGCAGCCGAGCACGTCGCCGATATCGGCGAGCGAAAAGCCCACACCATCTAGCAGCTCGACTTCGCCGCCGACCAGCGCGCAGTCGAACTCGGGCCCGTGCACGAGATCGCGCAACGCGTCGGCGAGATCGCTGTGTTCGGGCGCCGGATAGCGCGTCTCGGCGACGATCCCGTCGTCCTGCATGCGCCAGCCGTACACGCCGTCCGGGCCGATCCACAACGCCGCATACGGCTCCTGCGAATCGAGCTCGCGCGTCGCCGCGAAACGCAGCGCCCGCAGCGCCGCTTGCGGCTCGCCGTCGATCGTCGAAAGCGAAATCCCCGCGCTCGCCGCGCATTCGATCCGCGCTTCGAGATGCTGACGCGCGGTCGCGGCAATCGTCACCGATCCCGCCGGCGACGCGCTGTCGTCGACGAACCAGTCGACCGCCAGCGCATGCCGCTCGAGCCCGATCAGACGCTCCGCCTCGCTCATCACCGCCGGCGCGAGGCCGGCGAGCGCGGGACCGCCATCCGCGTCTTCGCAGTGACTCTGCGCGACGAGGCGCGCAAGCGGCACGCGGGTCGTCAGCGTCGCCGTCGCGGGCATCGCCATCGCACAGCGCAGCGCTTGCGCCGCGCACACCTGCGGCAGGCCGGCGAACGCATCGCGCAACGCGCGCGCGACCGCCGGCCGGTCGGTGATCTCGCTCCCGGCCATCGCGCCGGGCGCCAGCGGCACCGTGCTCATGTATTCGAGACGCAGCGCGCCCCGCGCACGCGAGCGCTGGCTCAACACCACCAGACGCACGCTGTGCGAACCAATATCGATACCGGCGGCGAAGCGCTGCCAGCCCGCCCGCACTGTCTGAAGCCACGAATTCGTATAGGTCATCACACCCTCCCTTCAACTCGCGCGACGAACCATTCGAACGCGAGTGACGAGCGATCATTGTGGCCAGACCCGCCTGCGGGCGACATTCGGCCGAATGGCCAGCACGGCTGTCGAGCCGCCCCCGCGCGACAGCAAACGGACTACAGTGAGGTCTACAACAAAGCCGCTGCCGCGCCGCCCGCCACGCGCGATTCGTAAGCACGACGAAAGCTTGCAAACGGGGCGGCTATAATCGCGGGACTGTTTTTCCGGTGTTCTTATGCAAGCTACGTCTCCTACGTCCCCGCCGCCCGCGCCGAAAAAGCGCAAACGCCCGTTGTGGCAGAAGCTCCTCATTGGTCTGCTCGGGCTGATCGTGGCGGGCATCGTGTGCGTGGCGCTGCTGCTCGGCTACGCGCTGGTGGTCGCCACGCCGAACCTGCCGTCGCTCGACGCGCTGACCGACTACCGCCCCAAGGTGCCGCTGCGCATCTACACGGCCGACCACGTGCTGATCGGCGAATTCGGCGAAGAGCGGCGCGACATCGTGCACATCCAGGACGTGCCCGGCAGCCTGAAGAAGGCGATTCTCGCGATCGAGGACGCGCGCTTCTACGATCACGGCGGCGTCGATCTGACCGGCATCGCGCGCGCCGGCTTCGTCGCGCTGGCCAACGGCCACGCCACGCAAGGTGCGAGCACGATCACGATGCAGGTCGCGCGCAACTTCTTCCTGTCCAGCGAGAAGACCTACACCCGCAAGATTTACGAGATGCTGCTCGCGTACAAGATCGAGTCGAAGCTGAGCAAGGATCAGATCCTCGAGGTGTACATGAACCAGATCTATCTGGGGCAGCGCGCGTACGGCTTCGCGAGCGCAGCGCGGGTGTACTTCGGCAAGGATCTGAAGGATCTGACGCTGGCCGAATCGGCGATGCTCGCTGGTCTGCCGAAGGCGCCGTCCGCGTACAACCCGGTCGTCAATCCGAAGCGCGCGAAGGTGCGTCAGGAGTACATCCTGCAACGCATGTACGAGCTGCACTACATCAGCGCCGAGCAATACGACGATGCGCGCCGCCAGCCGCTCGTCGTCAAGGGCCTCGGCAAGGAATACAGCGTGCACGCGGAGTACGTCGCGGAAATGGTGCGGCAGATGATGTACGCGCAGTATCACGAAGAGGCCTACACGCTCGGTCTGAACGTCGTGACCACGATCGATTCGGCCGACCAGGACGTCGCCTATCGCGCGCTGCGCCGCGGCCTGATGGATTACGAGCGGCGCCACGGCTATCGCGGGCCGGAGGCGTTCATCAATCTGCCGGCCGACGCCGACGAGCGCGAGCAGGCAATCGACGACGCGCTGCTCGAGCACCCGGACAACGGCGAGATCATCGCGGCCGTCGTCACCGAGGCGAGCCCGAAGCAGGTGCAGGCGATGTTCATCGACGGCAACGTCGCGACGATCCAGGGCGACGGCCTGCGCTATGCGCAGTTCGCGCTCGGCACGCGCGCGCAGCCGAATCAGCGCATCCGGCCCGGCGCGATCGTGCGGCTCGTAAAGAACGACAACGGCGACTGGTCGATCACGCAATTGCCGCAGGTGGAAGGCGCGTTCATTTCGGTGGTCCCGCAGGACGGCGCGATCCGCGCGCTGGTCGGCGGCTTCGACTTCAACAAGAACAAGTTCAATCACGTGACCCAGGCATGGCGTCAGCCGGGTTCGAGCTTCAAGCCGTTCATCTATTCGGCGTCGCTCGACAAGGGCCTCGGACCGGCGACCGTGATCAACGACGCGCCGCTCTTTTTCAGCGCCGCAGAAACCGGCGGCCAGGCGTGGGAACCGAAGAACTACGGCGGCGGCTTCGACGGTCCGATGACGATGCGCACCGCGCTGCAGAAGTCGAAGAACCTCGTGTCGATCCGCATCCTCAACCAGATCGGCACCAGGTACGCGCAGCAGTACATCACCCGCTTCGGCTTCGACGCGGAGCGCCACCCCGCCTATCTGCCGATGGCCCTCGGCGCCGGTCTCGTCACGCCGTTGCAGATGGCGGGCGCGTTCTCGGTGTTCGCGAACGGCGGCTACCGGATCAATCCGTATCTGATCGCCGAGGTCACCGATCAGCGCGGCATCGTCGTGTCACGGGTGCAGCCGCTGGTGGCCGGGCAAAACGCGCCGCTCGCGATCGACCCGCGCAACGCGTACGTGATGAACAGCCTGCTGCAGAGCGTCGCGCAGCACGGCACCGGCGCGAAGTCGAATTCGCTCAAGCGCACCGACCTCGCCGGCAAGACCGGCACCACCAACGATTCGCGCGACGCATGGTTCGCCGGCTACCAGCACACGCTCACGGCGATCGCGTGGATCGGCTACGACAATCCGCGCAGCCTCGGCGACAAGGAAACCGGCGGCGGACTCTCGCTGCCGGTGTGGATCGAGTACATGGGACGCGCGCTGAAGAACGTGCCCGAGTACAAGATGCAGAGACCGGACGGCGTGGTCGAGCTCGGCTCCGAACTGTATCTCGACGGTTTCACGCCGGGGCACGGTTTCGTTTCGACGGTCGGCGTCAGTCAGGCGGCGCTGGATGCCGAAGCCGCATCGGCCGCACCCGCGCAAGTCGGCGAGCAGGAGAAGCAGGACATCATGAATCTGTTCCGCGGGCATTGAGGCCGCGTTAGCGTTTCAGCAGAGCTCTGCGCAGATGCGCGGAAAAGAAAAAACCGCCGCGATTAAAACCCGCGGCGGTTTTTTTATTCTGGAGTGCGGCGAATTGAATTACGCGAGCACCGTTGGCTCGCTCACGGCGCCTCGAAGCGCACCGGCTCGCCCGCCTGCTCGGTCGCATATTGCGTCAGCGCGGTGAAAAACTCGTTGCCGCTGCGCGTGTCGCGCCATTCGCCGTCGTTGAAACGGTAGTGAAAACCGCCGGCTTTCGCGGCGATCCAGATCTCTTTCATCGGCGGCTGCAGATTGACGATGATCTTCGTGCGGTTCTCGAATTCGAGCGTCAGAACGTTGCCGCTGCGCTCGAGTTCGATGTCGGCGTCGATGTCGTCGACCGCGCTCTCGATGGCGGCCAGCACGGCTTCCGCACGGGTCAGGTAATCACTATCGGACATGCTAAACTCCATCGATTATTCATTCAGGGACAGTCATGCGAGTCGTAACTCGGATGCGAGCGGCGGCGCCCGGCCGCGCGATTGTAGCGGTTCTAGCCATTTTCGCAGGTTGCGCGCTCACCGGCTGCGGCCAACGCGGTTCGCTTTATCTGCCGACAGTACCGCCGATGCCCGCTCCGCCGGCGCATCGCACGCAAACTCCGCCGCCGGAGCAGACCCAACCGGCCGACGACACCAGCTCGATCCCGGACACCTCCGGCACGCCGCTATCGCTCGCGCCCGACGAACAACTCGCCACGCCGCCCGCTTCCGGCCCGTCGGCACCGCTGCCCGCCTCTGCTGCCCCTTCTGTTCAATAAGACTTCCGCATGACTCGATCCGCATTTGACTACGTCGACGGCGTATTGCACGCCGAAGGCGTGTCCGCCGTTTCCCTCGCCGAGCAGTTCGGCACGCCGCTGTACGTCTATTCGCGCGCCGCGCTGACCGCCGCATGGAACGCCTACGCGGGCGCCTGCGCGGGCCGTCGCGCGAGCGTGCACGTGGCCGTGAAGGCCAACAGCAACCTCGCGGTGCTGAACGTGTTCGCGCGTCTCGGCGCGGGCTTCGACATCGTCTCGGGCGGTGAGCTCGCGCGCGTGCTCGCGGCCGGCGGCAAAGCGGAAAACACCGTGTTTTCCGGGGTCGGCAAGCAGGCGGGCGAAATGCGCGACGCGCTCGCAGCCGGCGTCAAATGCTTCAACGTCGAATCGATTCCCGAGCTCGACCGCCTGAATGCGGTCGCCGGCGAAATGGGCAAGAAGGCGCCGGTGTCGCTGCGCGTGAATCCGGACGTCGACGCGAAAACGCATCCGTACATCTCCACCGGGCTTAAGTCGAACAAGTTCGGCGTCGCGTTCGAAGACGCGCGCGCGACCTACCAGGCGGCCGCGGCGATGGCGCATCTCGAAGTGGTCGGGATCGACTGCCATATCGGCTCGCAGATCACCGAAGTCGCGCCGTATCTCGACGCGATCGACAAGGTGCTCGAACTCGTCGAGCAGATCGAGCAGGACGGCATCTCGATTCGCCATATCGACGTCGGCGGCGGCCTCGGCATCACTTACGACGACGAAACGCCGCCGGAAATCGGCGCATTCGTGCGCACCGTGCTCGATCGCATCGAAGCACGCGGTCACGGTCATCGTGAGGTGTATTTCGAGCCGGGCCGCTCGCTGGTCGGCAATGCCGGCGTGCTGCTCACGCAGGTCGAATTCCTGAAGCCAGGCGCGGAAAAGAACTTCGCGATCGTCGACGCGGCCATGACCGATCTCGCGCGCCCCGCAATGTACGACGCGTATCACGCGATCGAGCCGGTCGTGAAGCGCGACGTACCCGCGCACGTGTACGACGTGGTCGGCCCGGTCTGCGAAAGCGGCGACTGGCTCGGCCGCGAACGGCTGCTCGCGGTCGAACCGGGCGACCTGCTGGCGATCCGCTCGGCCGGCGCGTACGGCTTCGTGATGAGCTCGAACTACAACACTCGCGGACGTGCGGCCGAAGTGATGGTGGATGGTACACAGGCGCATGTAGTTCGTGCGCGTGAGGAGATCCAGCAGTTGTTTGCGGGCGAAACGATTTTGCCGGCGTAAACGTCGTATCGGTGAGAGCGTCGCGGCCGAGCGCCTCACACCGCTTGCGATGAAAAAAGGCGATGTCATTGCGACATCGCCTTTTGCTTTTGGGGCCTGCTGTTTTGAGGCCCTTTAAAGCGTGATTAGCACCACCGTCACGCTCACCTCCGCTGCGCCCTCGCCGCTCGCCCGCGCAACCACACCACCAAACGCCAGCCGAGCAGCGCGATCATGATCGCGCCGTAAATCTTCGGCAGCAGCAGATCGTGCTTGCCGGCCTTCATCCACCAGAAATGCAGGATCGCGAGCGCGCCGATCGGATAGATCGCGCGATGCAGCGTCTGCCAGCGTCGCCCGAGCTTGCGCACCATCGCGCGCGGCGAGGTCACGGCGAGCGCGATCAGTAGCACGAACGCGGCGAAACCGACGGTGATGAACGGCCGCTTGCCGATGTCCTTCAGGATCGCCGCGAGATCGAACCACTTGTCGAACCACAGATACGTGGTGAAGTGCAGCGTCGCGTAGAAGAACGCGTAGAGCCCGAGCATGCGCCGGAACCGCACGAACGCGGCGACGCCGGTCAGCCGCCGCAACGGCGTGACCGCCAGCGTGATGCACAGAAACACCAGCGTCCACAGGCCGGTCGAGCGCGTGATGAACTCGATCGGATTTACGCCGAGCCGGTCGGTCACGCCGAACAGCACGAGACGCGCGAGCGGATACAGCGCCACGACAAACACCACGACTTTCGCCGGCACGACCCAGCGCGCGCCGCCGGCCCGTTGCGCGGTCCCTGCGGACTCCGCGGACGCTGTGGACGCACCGCGCGCACGCGCCGCGCCGCGGTTCGCCAGCGGTTCGCCGCGGGTGGCAGGTGGGGTCACGGGTTGGGTGTCGGAAGCCATCATCTGAGCCTCAGAAGTTCTTCTTCAGGTCCATGCCCTGATACAGCGATGCGACCTGATCGCCATAGCCGTTGAACATCAGCGTCTTGCGCTTCGGCGTGAAAAAGCCGTCTTCACCGATGCGCCGCTCGGTCGCCTGGCTCCAGCGCGGATGATCGACGTTAGGATTCACATTCGAATAGAAGCCGTACTCGTTCGCAGCATAGGTGTTCCAGCTGGTCGGCGGCTGCTTTTCGACGAAGCGGATCTTCACCAGCGACTTCGCGCTCTTGAAGCCGTACTTCCACGGCACCACGATGCGCACCGGCGCGCCGTTCTGGTTCGGCAGCACCTGGCCGTAGACGCCCATTGTCAGCAGCGTCAGCGGGTTCATCGCCTCGTCCATCCGCAGACCTTCCGAGTAAGGCCAGTCGAGCACCGGCGTCGACAGTCCGGGCATCTGCGACTGATCGGCCAGCGTGATGAACTGCACGTACTTCGCGTTGCCGGTCGGCTCCACGCGCTTGATCAGCTCCGCGAGCGGCACGCCGACCCACGGAATCACCATCGACCATCCTTCGACGCAACGCAGCCGGTACACCCGCTCCTCGAGCGGCGCGAGCTTCAGCAACTCGTCGAGGTCGTACACCTTCGGATTCTTGATCGCGCCCTCGACGCTGACCTTCCACGGCCTTGGGCGCAACGAGCCGGCGTTTTGCGCGGGGTCGGATTTGTCGGTGCCGAACTCGTAGAAGTTGTTGTACGTCGTGATGTCCTTGAACGGCGTCACCTTGTCGAGCGCGACGAACTTCGCGTTGGTCTTCGCCGCCAGCTTCTGCGCCTTCGGGTCCGGCGACGAGTACGCGGCGAGCGCCTCGCCGCTCACGCCGATCAGACTGCCGAGCGCCATCGCGCCAGCTGCCTGGAGAATGCGCCGGCGGTTCTCGAATACGTGTTGCGGCGTGATTTCGCTGCGCGCGATGTCATCGCCGGTCAGTTGAATTCTGTCGCTTCGCTTGATCCACATCGTGCTGCTCCTTGCCGGCCCGCCGCTCGCTGCGGCTCGCGGGCCTGTCTGATGATCGTCCGTTCGCAGACATCTGTCGTCCACGGATCAATACGTGGGTGCTCGACTGGTGAACACGGGCACGCAACGAATATTCCTTTGGCCGTAAAAAAACCGCCGGTGCAAAGCACGCGGCGGTTCTTGGTCGACTTTTGCCGATACGACGCGGCAGCGCTTACAGCTTGCCGTAGCTATGCAGGCCCGACAGGAACATGTTCACGCCGAGGAACGCGAAGGTCGTGACCAGCAGGCCGGTCAGCGCCCACCATGCGGCGACCGCGCCGCGCAGGCCCTTCATCAGACGCATATGCAGCCACGCGGCGTAGTTCAGCCACACGATCAGCGCCCACGTTTCCTTCGGGTCCCAGCTCCAGTAGCCGCCCCATGCTTCCGCGGCCCACAGCGCGCCGAGAATCGTCGCGATCGTGAAAAACGCGAAGCCGACCGCGATCGATTTGTACATCACGTCGTCCAGCACTTCGAGCGCCGGCAGTCGATCGCCGAGCACGCCACGCTCCTTCGCCAGATACGCGACCGCGACCATCGCCGACAGCGCGAAGCTGCCATAACCGATGAAGTTCGCCGGCACGTGGATCTTCATCCACCAGCTTTGCAGCGCCGGCACGAGCGGCTGGATCTGCTGCGCGTCGCGCGCCACCGAGTACCACATCAGGAAGCCGACCGCCGCGCTGATCACCAGCAGCACGAACGCGCCGAGCGCGCGCGTGTTGTAGTGCTGTTCGTAATACAGATAGAACAGCGCGGTGATCAGGCTGAACAGCACGAATACTTCATACAGATTCGAGATTGGAATATGGCCGACGTCCGCGCCGATCAGGTACGACTCGTACCAGCGCACCATCAGCCCGACGAAGCCCATCAGCACCGCGACCCACGTCATCTTCGAGCCGATCGCGGCGCCGGTCGGCGAGCGCGACAACAACCCGATCCAGTAGAACACGGTCGCGAACACGAAGAGCGCGCTCATCCACAGGATCGCGGACTGGCTCGACAGGAAGTATTTGAGGAAGAACGCGGTATCCGCGCGGCTCAGGTCGCCCTGGTAGATCTGAATGGCCAGCAGCGACAGCGCGGCGATCCCGATCATCAGCGGCCGCACCGGCTTCCAGCGCCAGCCGAGCACGACGAACACCGGCACCGAGCACACCAGCACCAGCTTGTCGTAGTAATTCATGAACGGGTGATAGCGCGACAGCGCAAACCCGGCGCCCGCGACGAGCAGCAGCGCAAACAGCCAGTCGAAGATGCCGAGCCGTTTCAGAAACGGCCGGTCGTCGTATTGCGCGAGTTCGGGCAGAGCGCCCGCGAACGCCTTGTCGGCGCGCTTGGCGGAAGAGGATGAGGAAACCTGAGTCAAGTCCATGATCTTACCGGGTCGAATCCTGTGAGCTTGCGTGCGGCGCGGCGGCGTCGGCTGCTTCGATGAGTTTCGCGCCGAGCGCGGTGCCCACGGCGTCGCGCGTCTGGACGAACTCTTTTTCGAAGTCGAGCGTCTTGCGTGCGCTCGACATCGCCATCACAACGCTGGTGCCGTGGTCCGTGTCCTTGAGCCAGAACCACAGCCGGCGTTCGCGCACGTAGAACATCGAGAAGATGCCCAATACGAGAAGCAGGCTGCCAAGATACACGACTTTTTTGCCCGGCGCGCGCGTCAACTGAAATACCGAAGCTTGCACCTGCCTGAAGGAGTCAAGCTGCAAATAGACCGGCGATCCATACAGAAAGCTGTCGGATATCGCATTCAGCGAACTCTGGATAAAGCGGCTCGATTCCGCGTTGGCCGCCGCGGCGGGCTCGCCGAGCTGCTGGCGCGACAGTTGCCACAGATCCCAGGTCACACCTTCCAGCATGCGCAGCAGCAAGCCGGCGGCCTTCTCCTGCTCGCCCTTGGGCACCGACCGGTCGATAAAGCCGGCGATCGCCTGGAAGCCGCCGAGCGTCTCGCCGTTCGGCATCTTCATGCTGGCGTCGGCGCCCGAGAACAGGGTCAGTACGCGCGATGCGCTTTCTTCCAGATGCTGCTGCAGTTCCGGGTTCGAGCCGGGCACCGAGCGCTGCGCGAACTGGCGCGCGGCGGTGGCGCGCATCGCCGGGTCTTCGAGCGTTGCGCGCAGGTGCATCCATTCGTTCAGCGTGCCGCCGCTGTCGGCGGGGATGCGCAGATAGCGGAACGGGTCGTTCGGATTCGCGCGCATGCCGGCGAGGAACATCTTCTCGCCGTTCACGTCGACCGGCAGCATGTAGTTGTTGTACTCGCGCGCCTGGCCGTCCTTGCCGCGAATCTTGTACTGCACCGACGGGCCGACGTTGTGCAGATCGAGCGGCTTCGAGGTCTTCGCGCCGGAGCCCAGACGCTCGTCGAACGCTTCCTTCAGCGAGCGGTGCGCGGCGACTCCGCGCGCATCGTTCTGGCCGTTGGCGTTCGAGATGTTTTCGACGTTGATCGCGCGGAAGTCGGTGAATTCGACGGTCTGGCCGTCGCCGAGCGGCGTGGCCGTGTTCAACGGCGCATTGCCGCCGATCGTGCCGCCGAACGGCGCGGTCTTCGCACTCGCGCCGGTCATCGGGTACGCGGTCATCTGCATCTGCGAGCCGCCGTCCTGGAAGCTCGACTGATAGATCGACACGCCTTCGTATTCGAACGGCTTGTTGACCTCGATGCGCGCCGGCACGCGCGCGCCGGTCTTGTGATCGATCACGACGATGTCGCTGGCGAACAGCTTCGGCATCCCGGTCGAGTAGTAATCGACGATGAACTTGTTCAGCTCGATCGAAAACGGCAGGTCCTGGATCAGCGAGCCGTTCGGCTGGTTCAGGATCGCAGTCGACACGTGCTGGCCTTCCGGCACCCACGCGTAGCCGCGGAACGTCGGGTTCGATTCCGACAGCCGGTGTTCGGGCGGAATCTCGCTGATCATCGTGTTCGCGTTGATCGGCGACTTGTCGAACAGCCACATCTGCAGCTTGATCGGCAGATTGCTGTCGAGCAGACCGCCCAGACAGATCACGACGATCGCGAGGTGCGCGGAGATATAGCCGAACCTGGTCAGCGCGCCGCGCTTCGCGGCGATCAGCGTCGCGCCTTCCGACTCGCGCGTGACGAACTTGTAGCCGAGCTTCGCCGACAGCTTGCCGAGCACCGCCGCGCTCTGCGCGCGGGTGCCGTGCACCGCGAACTCGCCCTTGTGATGAAACGCGCGCAGGCTGCCTTCGCGGACCTTGTCCTTCCAGCTTTTCGCGTCGGCGAGCATCTTCGGCGCATTGCGGATCACGCACAGCGACACCGACACCATCAGGAAGCCGAGGATCAGCATGAACCACCACGAGCTGTACACCGTGTACAGGCTCAGCGCGCGGAAGATGTCCGCCCAGAACGGACCGAACTGGTTGACGTAGTTGGGATAGGGATCGTCCTGCGTGAGGACGGTGCCGATAATGCTGGCGATCGACAGAATCACGAGCAGCGCGATCGCGAAACGCATCGAGCTCAGGAGCTCGATGATGCTGCGCATGACGCGATTGCCCGACTTCGACTGCAGACCCGACGTGGTGACGCTCATTCAAACTCCGACTGAACAGCAAAAAAGGGTGAAGGGCTGTCGTAGGCACGACGCCCTCACCCTTTTCTTGTTTTTCCCGGCCTTGCGAGGCCGGTTGAATTGCGCGCGCGGACCGCTTACCGCAGCCCGCTCAGGGCAGTCCACTTAACGCAGACCCGCGATGTAATCCGCAACCGCCTTGATCTCGTTGTCCGACAGACGTGATGCTATCGCATGCATCGCGTCGTTGTTATTACGCGCGCCCGGACCCTGGGTGAACGCGGCCAGCTGCGCGACCGAATATTCGGCCCACTGTCCCGACAGGCGCGGATACTGGATCGGAATGCCTTGGCCCGTGGGCCCGTGGCAGCTCGCGCAGGCCGGCACGCCGCGATCCGCAATGCCGCCGCGATAAATCTGCTGACCGACTGCGACGGTGGCCTTGTTATGCGCATAGCCCGGCTTCGGCGTTTGCGTCGAGAAATAGGCCGCGACGTTGATCATGTCCTGGTCGGAGAGCGCGGCGGCCATGCCCGCCATGATCGCGTTGTTGCGCGCGGGCTGCTTGGCCCCCGGCTGCGTCTTGAAATCTCGGAGCTGCTTGACGAGATACTCGGGGTGTTGGCCCGCCAGCTTCGGATAGGCGCCCCCGGCACTGTTGCCGTCCGCGCCGTGGCATGACGCGCATACCTGAACCGCGATTGCCTGTCCCCGATTGATGTCCGGCTTTGCCGGTTCTGCTGCTCGTGCCTGAATTGCCAAACCTGAAAGACCTGCCGCTACATGAAGCACCATCAGAGTCTTGCTCAGTCGATTCATTCGCACACCCTGTCTCGTCTTGTGGGATTTTAGAGGTTTTGCAAAATACGACGACGGCGACCAAGTGACCGCCAGGAGCCGCCAAGGCACGTGGGGCGGGCTCCTCAGGTTTTCAGTAAACCATCGTATTGTACAATAACTCGCTAATCGCTAAGACGCCAGTCGGGCTTGACCCCGTTGCCGTTCCGGACTTTGCGGCGTCTCCAATCTGGCCTCCATCATGCCCTTCCTGCTCCACGAATCCCGTTTCTTCACCACCGTCAACCATCTGCGCGACCTGCCCGCCACCGCGCAGCCCGAGATCGCCTTCGCAGGGCGCTCGAACGCCGGCAAGTCGACCGCGATCAATCTGCTCTGCAATCAGAAGCGGCTTGCGTTCGCGAGTAAGACGCCGGGGCGCACCCAGCACATCAATTATTTTTCGGTCGGCAAGGCGGACGATCCGACCGCCTATCTGGTCGACCTGCCCGGCTACGGCTACGCGGAAGTGCCGGGTGCGGCGAAGGCGCACTGGGAAGCGTTGCTCTCCACCTATCTGCAATCGCGCTCGCAATTGCGCGGCATGATCCTGATGATGGACTCGCGCCGTCCGTTGACCGAGCTGGACCGGCGCATGATCGAGTGGTTCGCGCCGACCGGCAAGCCGATCCACACGCTGCTCACGAAGTGCGACAAGTTGACGCGGCAGGAAAGCGTGAACTCGCTGCGCGCCGCGCAGAAGGGTCTCGCCGAATACCGGGCCGCCGGCTATCGCGGCGAACTGACCGCGCAGCTGTTCTCGGCGCTCAAGCGCGTCGGACTCGACGAAGCGCATGCGCTGATCGAAAGCTGGCTGATTCCCGAAGCGGCGGGCGCGGCAGACCAGAGCTAGTGCGCTGCCGGCGGAATTTCCTCCACGCCGGAATTATTCGATTCGCTTGAAAGCGTGGAAGCGCGCGCGAAACCCGCGTGAAAGCGCGCTGTTTCGGCCGCCCATAAAAAAACCCGCCGCTTGAACGGCGGGTCAAACAGCCTAATCGAAAAAACGACAGGCACCCGCTCAGGGAGGAGAAGCGGGGAGGTCAGCGCCAGGCGCCTTGCTCGATCGGTATGATATACCATTGTCTCGAAAAGTTTCCGGGAGCGGAGCCAGGCGTTATTTGTCCACTCCTCACATCCACGATCTTCGATTCGATATGAGCTTCTACCCGCACTACCGTCCGCGCCGTATGCGCCGTGACGACTTCTCGCGTCGTCTGATGCGCGAAAACCTCCTCACCACCAACGACCTGATTTACCCCGTGTTCATCGTCGAAGGCGCGAATGTGCGGCAAGCCGTGCCGTCGATGCCGGGCGTCGAGCGCGTGTCGGTCGATCTGCTGATGGGCGTCGCCGAGCAGTGCGTCGAATTGGGCGTGCCGGTGCTGTCGCTGTTCCCCGCGATCGAGCCGTCGCTGAAAACGCCCGATGGCCGCGAGGCGACCAACCCCGCCGGCCTGATCCCGCGCGCGGTGCGCGAACTGAAGAAGCACTTCCCCGATCTCGGCGTGCTCACCGACGTCGCGCTCGATCCGTACACGAGCCACGGCCAGGACGGCGTGCTCGACGAAGCCGGTTACGTGATGAACGACGAAACCGTCGAGATCCTCGTCGCCCAGGCGCGCGCGCAGGCTGAAGCGGGCGTCGACATCGTCGCGCCGTCGGACATGATGGACGGCCGCATCGGCTCGATTCGCGGGATGCTCGAAAGCGAGAACCACATCCATACGCGCATCATGGCTTACGCGGCGAAGTTCGCTTCGGCGTTCTACGGCCCGTTCCGCGATGCCGTCGGTTCCGCGACGAACCTCGGCAAGAGCAACAAGATGACCTATCAGATGGACCCGGCCAATTCGAACGAAGCGCTGCGCGAAGTGGAAGCGGACATCAACGAAGGCGCGGACATGGTGATGGTCAAGCCGGGCATGCCGTATCTGGACATCGTGCGGCGCGTGAAGGACGAGTTCCAGTTCCCGACCTACGTGTACCAGGTGAGCGGTGAATACGCGATGCTGAAGGCTGCCGCACAGAACGGCTGGCTCGATCACGACAAGGTGATGATGGAATCGCTGCTCGCGTTCAAGCGTGCCGGCGCCGACGGCGTGCTGACCTATTTCGCGCTCGATGCGGCGCGGATTCTGCGCGACCAGAAGTAAGACGGGGCGCGGATCATCGCGCGTGGCTGTCGAAACAAAAACGGAGGTGGACCTATTGGTCTGCCTCCGTTTTTTATTGCGCCCTTCTTTTGGCCACGTGGCCGCCGAGCGCGCTGCGTCGCCGCTCGGCGCGGCTAGACTACACCCCTGAGGCGCTCGCACGATCCAGCGTGCGCAGGAATTTATCCACGGATTCGTAGCCGACCACCCGCAGCACTTCCCTGCCGCCGTGATCGAAGAAAATAATGCCCGGCGGCCCGAACAGATTGAAGCGCTTGAGCAGGGCCTGATCGTCGGGATTGTTCGCTGTCACGTCGGCGCGCAGCAGATTCATCTGCTTCAGCTTCGCCTGCACGCGCGGATCGCTGAAGGTGAATTTCTCCATTTCCTTGCAGCTCACGCACCAGTCCGCATAAAAATCGAGCATCGCGGGCTGTGCAGCCGTTTTGACGGCCTGGTCGAGTTGGGCCGACGAACGTACCGGCGCGAACGTCAGATCGCTCTGCGCTGCCGCTCCGGCCGCGCCGGTGGCATTAGCAAGCGATGCCCCGTTACCACCGCGTGCGGCGAGCACGGCGAGCGGTCGCAGCGGATCCGACGATCCCGCGGCGAGGCCGACCAGCAACGCGGCCGCCCACACCGCCATGACCACGCCGAGCGCCCGGCTGAAGCGGCGCCAGATCGAAGCGCCGGCAACCGCCGCGGAAAAGAGGCCGAGCGCCACCGCGGCGATCAGCAGCCACAGCGCACTGAGCAGCATCGTCGCGGCCGCGCCCAGCACCGGCCAGACGATCCACAGCGCCGCCGCGAGCAGTACCACGCCGAAGAACACCTTCACGCCGTCCATCCACTTGCCCGCGCGCGGCAGCAGCGTCCCCGCGCCGAGGCCGATGATCAGCAACGGCACGCCAAGCCCGATGCCCATCGAGAACAGCGCCGCCCCGCCGAGCACCGCATTGCCGGTGTGCGCGATGAACGCGAGCACCGCGAACAGCGGCGCGGTCATGCAGGCGCCGACCACGAGTGCGGACAGTGCGCCCATCACCGCGACCGCTGTGAACTTGCCGCCGGAACGTCCCGTCGATGCGCTCGACACGCGATCGCGCCAACGCGCGGGCATCTCGATATCGACGCCGGCGATCAGCAGCAGCGCAAAAATCGTCAGCAGCACGCCGAACGCGCCGAGCACCCACGGGTTCTGCAACCACGCGCCGAGACTTTGGCCGACCAGCGCGGCGGCGACGCCGAGTACCGTGTACACGAGCGCCATCCCGATCACATACGCAACCGACAACGCGAAACCGCGCCCACGCGTGACCGTCGCCCCTTCGCCGATGATGATCGCCGACAGAATCGGAATCATCGGATACGAACACGGCAGCAGGCTGAGAATCGCGCCAGCGACGAAATACAACCCAACGATCGCGAAGAAGCCGCCGCGCTGGAGCAGCGACTGTGCGTAGTCGGCGCTGGTTGCGCGTTCGTACCAGGGTTCGTCGTCAATGGCAGCGGATGGCTGGGTGACCGCGCCCGCCGCCGCGTTGCCCGCCGCCTGTAGCGCGGCGCCGCTCACGTGATACACGCGCTCCATCGGCGGGTAGCAGATGCCCGCATCAGCACACCCCTGCGACGTCACCGCGAGATCGAACGGCGCGCCCGCCTGCTTGACCGGCACACGGATCGTCAGCTCGTTGCGGTACGTCTCGACGTTCTTGTTGAACGTCTGGTCGAATTTCACGTGACCGGCCGGCAACTGCGGCTCGCCGAGCGTCGCCGTGCCGTTGCGGGTCGCGAACGCAAAGCGCTCGCGATACATGTAGTAGCCGTCGGCGATCTTGTACGTGACGACGACTTCGCCCGGCTTCTCGGACGCGCTGAATTTGAACGCGACGCTCGGGTCGAGGAAGTCGTCCGCGGCACGCGCAAGCGTGCCGAATTGCGCGAGGATCACGCAGCCGAACAGAAAGAATACGGTGCGCAGCGCAGCGCGCGCTCGCCGGTCGAGACCGTTAAACATGGAGGGGACGTTGGGTTTCAGCTGTGATCCACTGGCCGTACGCGGCGGACGCCGTCGCTTGCCATGAGAGGATTTCCGGCGTGTCGTAGGGATGGTGCGCGTGAATGAACTGCTCGAGTTCGAGCGCGCGAGCGGTGCTGGTCTTGAACAGCAGCTGGATTTCCTGAGCCGTTTCGACCGAGCCCTGCCAGTGATAGCTCGACTGCACGCTGCCCAACTGCGTGACACACGCGCAGAGCCTGGCAGCCAGCGCTTCGGCGCCGAGCTTCTGTGCGACGGCCGCATCCGGCACCGTCGTCAGCATCAAGGTCACATTCACACTCACACAAGCTCCGGCGCCGCACGATTCAGATGCCGATATCGTATCACCTGCCCCTGTCGGGCCGCAGAGCGCCCCACCGCGTCGCATCTGGCTCCGGGGCTCATGCAATTTTCCTCGAGCGGATTACCGGCCCCAAAAACAAAAAAGCCAGGCGATGCGCCTGGCTTTTTCTCGAAGCTAAAAAGCTTATTCAGCTTCTTGCACTTCCGTTTCTTCAACTTCCGGACGGTCGAGCAGTTCGACCAGTGCCATCGGTGCGTTGTCGCCGACGCGGAAACCGAACTTCAGGATGCGCAGGTAGCCACCCGGACGGTTTGCGAAGCGCGGGCCGAGCACGTCGAACAGCTTCGTGACCGAGTCACGATCGCGCAGGCGGTTGAACGCCAGACGACGGTTTGCCAGCGACGGCTTCTTGCCGAGCGTGATCAGCGGCTCGACGACTTTACGGAGTTCTTTCGCCTTCGGCAGCGTGGTCTTGATGACTTCGTGCTCGATCAGCGAGTTGGACATGTTACGGAGCATTGCCAGACGGTGGCTGCTCGTGCGGTTCAGTTTCCGCAGACCATGACGGTGACGCATGTTAATTCCTTCGGTTCAAAGTTTTGGTCCAGCTCTTCTATCGCGCTCGTTCCTGACGGGCAGGGAGCGCACGGGCCGGTAGTGAAAAAAGACAAGACGCGGATTTTAAAGGAAAATCCGCGTCTTTGCCAGTACACAGTACGCCGATACGACGGTGCGTTACACCCGAATTACTTGTCGAGACCAGCCGGCGGCCAGTTTTCGAGCTTCATGCCGAGCGTCAGACCACGCGACGCCAGAACTTCCTTGATTTCGTTCAGCGACTTGCGGCCCAGATTCGGCGTCTTCAGCAGCTCGTTTTCCGTGCGCTGGATCAGGTCGCCGATGTAGTAGATGTTCTCGGCCTTCAGGCAGTTCGCGGAACGGACCGTCAGTTCGAGATCGTCCACCGGACGCAGAAGGATCGGATCGATCTGCGGTGCGCGCGACGGTGCTTCTGCCGCTGCTTCCGTGCCTTCCAGTGCTGCGAAAACCGACAGCTGATCGACCAGAATACGCGCCGATTGACGGATCGCCTCTTCCGGCGAAATCACACCGTTGGTTTCGATGTTCATCACGAGCTTGTCGAGGTCGGTACGCTGCTCGACACGAGCGCTTTCGACCGCGTAGCTCACGCGACGAACCGGCGAGAACGACGCGTCCAGCACGATACGGCCGATGATCTTGGCCGACTCTTCGCCATAACGACGCACGTTGCCCGGCACATAGCCGCGGCCCTTTTCGACCTTGATCTGCACGTCGAGCTTGCCGCCCTTCGACAGATGCGCAATCACGTGATCCGGGTTGATGACTTCGCAATCATGTGCGAGTTCGATATCGCCGGCGGTGACCACGCCTTCGCCGTCCTTGCGCAGCGTAACCGTCACTTCGTCACGGTTATGCAGCTTGAAGACGACACCCTTCAGGTTCAACAGCAGGTTGACCACATCCTCTTGCACACCGTCGAGCGTCGAATACTCGTGCACGACGCCTGCGATCGTCACTTCGGTCGGCGCATAGCCAACCATCGACGACAGCAGCACGCGCCGAAGCGCGTTACCCAAGGTGTGGCCGTAACCGCGTTCAAACGGTTCCATGACCACTTTCGCGTGGCTCTCGCCAAGCGATTCAACTGCAATGATCTTGGGCTTCAACAAACTGGTTTGCATAGGTTTTCCTTTTCAATACCCTCGGCTCGTTACACCGATAAGGCTGACCGGTAACAACCTGAAAGAAAACAGCCGAGACGCCCCCTTGCTCAACGCAAACGGGTGCCCCGGCCGTCAATCCGATTACCGCGAATACAATTCGACGATCAGGCTTTCGTTGATATCGCCAGCGATGTCGCTGCGTTCCGGCTTCTGCTTAAAGGTACCTTCGAACTTCTTCGCGTCGACCGCGACCCAGCTCGGCATGCCGCCTTGTTCAGCGAGCGACAGGGCTTCGACGATACGAGCCTGCTTGCGCTTCTGTTCGCGCACGGCAACGATGTCGCCAGCCTTCACTTGCATCGACGGGATGTTCGACACGACGCCGTTCACCATGATCGCCTTGTGGCTCACGAGCTGACGTGCTTCAGCGCGCGTCGAGCCGAAGCCCATGCGATACACGACGTTGTCCAGACGCGACTCGAGCAGTTGCAGCAGGTTTTCACCCGTGTTGCCCTTCAGGCGGTCTGCTTCAGCGAAGTAGCGGCGGAACTGACGCTCGAGCACGCCGTAGATACGCTTAACTTTTTGCTTTTCGCGCAGCTGCGTACCGTAGTCCGACGTACGAGCGCCCGAAGTGCGACCGTGCTGACCCGGCTTGCTGTCGAGCTTGCACTTGTCAGCGAGCGAGCGGCGTGCGCTCTTCAGGAACAGGTCGGTGCCTTCACGGCGGGACAGCTTGGCCTTAGGGCCGATATAACGTGCCACGTTAATTCCTTCTGTGATTGATCACGCGAATGCATACACTCGCGCTAGTCCGAACCCTTTGGGTCGAACGGTGGGCTTAGTCAATTCAATAACGAGCGAAGCCTGCCGCCGCGCAAAGCGGCAACAGGCGCTCGCAAAAACCCGGCGTCTTAGATACGACGACGCTTCGGCGGACGGCAGCCGTTATGCGGGACCGGCGTCACGTCGGAGATCGCGGTGATCTTGATGCCAAGACCATGCAGCGCGCGCACCGCCGATTCGCGGCCAGGACCGGGGCCCTTGATCCGCACTTCGAGGTTCTTCACGCCGTATTCCATCGCCACGCGGCCAGCCGATTCGGCTGCGACCTGAGCTGCAAACGGGGTCGATTTACGCGAACCCTTGAAGCCCTGGCCACCCGACGTTGCCCAAGCAAGCGCGTTGCCTTGACGGTCGGTGATCGTGATGATGGTGTTGTTGAACGACGCGTGAACGTGAACCACGCCCTCGGCGACGTTCTTCTTGACCTTCTTGCGAACGCGTTGCGCCGCGGAGTTGTTCGAAGCCTTAGCCATTACGTTTTCCTGTAACTGTCAGTTCCGCTTACTTCTTCAGCGACTGCGCTGCACGACGCGGACCCTTGCGCGTACGAGCATTCGTACGCGTGCGCTGGCCGCGCAGGGGCAGACCCTTACGATGCCGCACGCCGCGATAGCAGCCGAGATCCATCAGGCGCTTAATGTTCATCGTCGTTTCACGGCGCAGATCGCCTTCAACGATGAACTTGCCGACTTCTTCACGCAGCTTTTCGAGGTCTGCGTCGGTCAGGTCTTTGACCTTCTTCGAAAATGCCACACCAGCAGCGACGCAAATGTCGCGCGAGCGCGTGCGGCCGACACCGTAAATAGCCGTCAGGCCGATTTCGGTATGCTGGTGATTCGGGATGTTAACCCCTGCGATACGAGCCATTGTTTTTCCTCAAACAAAAAGCGCAAGCAAAAGCGCGGCGTTCAGCCTTGACGCTGTTTGTGGCGCGGATCAGAGCTGCAAATCACGCGCACAACGCCCTTGCGCTTGATGATCTTGCAATTGCGGCAAATGCGCTTAACCGATGCCATCACTTTCATGATATTACCCTTTTTTCAAATCACTTCGCCCGGAACACGATCCGCGCACGCGACAGATCGTAAGGCGTCAATTCAACCGTCACCTTGTCGCCCGGCAGGATCCGGATGTAGTGCATCCGCATCTTGCCGGATATGTGTCCCAATACGACATGGCCGTTTTCCAGCTTCACCCTGAAGGTAGCATTTGGCAGGTTCTCAATTACTTCGCCCTGCATCTGGATCACATCGTCTTTGGCCATAAGTCCTTTCAGCGCATCGGGACGCCGCCGCCTTTGAAATTAGCTTTCTTCAGCAGCGATTCATACTGTTGCGACATAACGTACGACTGCACCTGCGCCATGAAATCCATTGTGACGACGACAATGATCAGCAGCGACGTTCCACCAAAATAAAACGGCACGTTCCAGCGCAGCACCAGAAATTCGGGCAGCAGGCAAACGAACACGATGTAGATCGCACCGGCCAGCGTCAGACGCGTGAGAATGCGGTCAATATATCGCGCCGTCTGATCGCCCGGGCGGATGCCAGGGACGAAAGCGCCGCTCTTTTTCAGGTTGTCGGCCGTTTCCCTGCTGTTGAACACCAGTGCGGTGTAGAAAAAGCAGAAGAAGACGATCGCCAACGCGTACAGCAACACGTACACGGGTTGACCGGGCTTCAGGGCTTCGGCCACGTTGTGCAACGTGTCTGCGAACCAGCTGGTACGCGACCCCGAACTAAACCAGTTCAGGATGGTTGCCGGGAAGAGAATGATCGACGATGCGAAGATCGGCGGAATCACGCCCGACATGTTCAGCTTCAGCGGCAAATGCGAAGACTGGCCGCCGTAAATCTTGTTGCCCACCTGCCGCTTTGCGTAGTTCACAAGAATCTTGCGCTGGCCGCGTTCGATGAACACCACCAGATACGTCACAGCAGCAATCAGCGCGACGACAATAATCGCCGAGATGATGCTCATCGAGCCAGTTCGCACCAGTTCAAAGAGACCACCGATTGCGTTCGGGAAACCCGCCGCAATACCACCGAAAATGATGATCGAGATACCGTTACCGAGCCCGCGCTCCGTGATCTGCTCACCCAGCCACATCAGGAACATCGTGCCGGTCACCAGCGTCACGACCGTCGTCAAACGGAATACCATCCCCGGATCGATCACAAGGCCCGGCTGATTCTCAAGCGCGACGGCAATGCCGAACGCCTGGAACGTCGCCAGCACGACCGTGAAGATCCGCGTGTACTGCGTAATCTTCCGCTGACCTGCCTGCCCTTCCTTCTTCAGCGCCTCGAGTTGCGGCGAGACGATCGCCAGCAACTGCATGATGATCGACGCCGAAATGTAGGGCATGATGCCCAGCGCGAAAATCGTGAACCGCGAAAGTGCGCCACCCGAGAACATGTTGAACATGCCAAGGATGCCGCCCGACTGGCTTTGGAACAACTTTGCCAGTTGGTCCGGGTCGATGCCCGGCACCGGAATATGCGCGCCGATGCGGTAGACGACCAGCGCCAGCAGCAGGAACACTGCACGCCGACGCAGATCGCCAAACTTCGCCGCGCCGCGACCGGGTTTTGCGAGACTCGGGCTGTTAGCCAAGTACCTTCTCCGATGCAAATGCTAGTGACGGCAAATAACTTGCGCGTTACTCGGCAAAAGAGCCACCGGCTGCTTCGATAGCAGCGCGTGCACCCTTCGTCGCACCCAGACCCTTCACAACGACCTTGCGCTTGAGCTCGCCCGTCGCGATGATCTTGGCGCTACGGATCAGCTCGCCGACCAGGCCGGCTTGCTTGAGAGCCAGCAGATCGATTTCGTCGACCGGCAGCTTCTCGAGATCCGACAGACGCACTTCACCGACGAATTCCTTCGTCAGCGAGGTGAAGCCGCGCTTCGGCAGGCGACGTTGCAGCGGCATTTGACCGCCTTCGAAGCCAACCTTGTGAAAGCCGCCCGAACGCGACTTCTGACCCTTGTGACCACGGCCAGCGGTCTTGCCGAGGCCGGAGCCGATGCCGCGACCAACGCGACGCTTTGCGTGCTTCGCGCCTTCAGCCGGCTTCAGGTTATTCAATTCCATTATCAACTCCTTGAGTCCTGGTCAGCCGCTTAGCCGATGACCTTAACGAGGTACGAAACCTTGTTGATCATGCCGCGCACAGCCGGCGTGTCCTGCAACTCGCTAACCGAGTTGAGTCGGCGCAGGCCCAGGCCACGCACCGTTGCACGGTGCGATTCACGGGTGCCGATCAGGCTCTTGACGAGCTGGATCTTGACAGTTTTATCAGACATGGTGTCCACCTTTAGCCCAGAATTTCTTCGACGGACTTGCCGCGCTTCGCAGCGATGTCGGCCGGCGTGGACTGCTTGCGCAGGCCGTCGAGCGTCGCACGAACGAGGTTGTACGGGTTCGTCGAACCGTGGCTCTTGGCCACGACGTTCTGCACGCCCATCACGTCGAACACTGCGCGCATCGGGCCGCCAGCGATCACGCCGGTACCGTCCTTCGCCGGAGCGAGGAGGACCGTGGATGCGCCGTGCTTACCGTGCACTTCGTGTTGCAGGGTACCGTTCTTCAGCGGCACCTTGAACATGTTGCGGCGAGCCTGCTCCATTGCCTTCTGGACAGCAACCGGCACTTCCTTCGCCTTGCCCTTGCCCATACCGACGCGGCCATCACCGTCGCCGACCACGGTCAGTGCAGCGAAGCCGAGAATACGGCCACCCTTCACGACCTTGGTCACGCGGTTGACCGCGATCATCTTTTCACGAAGGCCGTCGTCGCGTTCGTCAGCCTGAACTTTAGCTTGCATCTTTGCCATGACGAATTCTTCCCTTAGAACTTGAGTCCGGCTTCGCGCGCCGCATCAGCCAGCGCTTTCACGCGGCCGTGGTAACGGAAACCCGAACGGTCGAAGGCGACGGATTCGATGCCGGCAGCCTTAGCCTTTTCTGCAATGCGCTTGCCGATCAGGGTCGCAGCAGCGACGTTGCCGCCCTTGCCCGATTGATCAGCCAGTTGAGCACGCACTTCGGCTTCGAGCGTCGACGCGCTGGCCAGCACCTTGGTGCCGCACGGCGAGAACACTTGCGCATAGATGTGCGTGTTCGTGCGATGCACGGCGAGACGCGCGACCTGCAATTCAGCGATCTTGATACGCGTCTGACGAGCGCGGCGCAGGCGAGATTGAGTCTTATCCATGATTGCGCACCCTTACTTCTTCTTCGTTTCTTTGAGGATCACAACCTCATCAGCGTAACGCACGCCCTTGCCCTTGTAGGGCTCCGGCGGACGGTAGCCGCGCACTTCTGCCGCGACTTGGCCGACTTGTTGCTTGTTGATCCCCTTGATCAGAATTTCGGTTTGCGACGGGGTTTCAGCCTTAACGCCTTCCGGCATCTGGTGCACCACCGGGTGCGAGAAACCCAGCGACAGGTTCAACTTGTCGCCTTGCGCCTGTGCGCGGTAACCGACGCCAACCAGCGTCAGCTTGCGCTCGAAACCCTTCGTCACGCCGTGCACCATGTTCGCAACCAGTGCGCGCATCGTGCCCGACATCGCATTCGCTTCGCGGCTTTCGTCGACCGGCTCAAACTTCAGCGTGCCGTTGTCGTTCACCACTTTCACGAGGCTGTTAGCAGCCTGCGAAATCGTACCCAGCGGGCCCTTGACCGTGATGCTGTCGCCGCTCAGGGCCACTTCCGCGCCCTGCAGCGCGATCGGGCTTTTACCTACTCGAGACATGTTTCTCTCCTTTCGGCCTTAAGCGACGTAGCAGATGACTTCGCCGCCAACGCCCGTTGCACGTGCCTTGCGGTCGGTCATCACGCCCTTCGGCGTCGACACGATTGCCACGCCGAGGCCATTCATGACCACGGGAATGTCGTTACGGCCGCGGTACACACGCAGACCAGGCTTCGAGACGCGTTCGATGCGCTCGATAACCGGACGGCCAGCGTAATACTTCAACACGATGTTCAATTCCGACTTCGCACCTTCAGACTTCACTGCGAAATCGTCGATATAACCTTCGTCCTTCAGGACCTGCGCAATCGCAACCTTGACTTTCGACGAGGGCATAGTCACCGAAACTTTCTCAACCATCTGCGCATTGCGGATGCGAGTCAGCATATCGGCGATAGGATCACTCATGCTCATTTATGTTTCTCCTATTACCAGCTCGCCTTGGTCAGGCCAGGGATCTCGCCGCGGAACGCGATTTCACGAATCTTGTTACGCGCCAGCCCGAATTTACGGAACGTACCGCGCGGACGACCGGTAATTGCGCAACGGTTGCGCTTACGGGTCGGATTGGAGTTACGCGGCAGTTGTTGCAGTTCCAGACGTGCGGCGTAGTGCTCTTCGTCCGACTTGCTCATATCACCAATGATCGCCTTCAGTTCAGCACGCTTGGGAGCGTACTTAGCAGCGAGGCGAGCACGCTTCTTTTCACGTTCGATCAGTGCCAGTTTAGCCACGGTAACCTCAGTTTCTGAACGGGAACTTGAAGCTGGCGAGCAGAGCCTTTGCTTCGTCGTCGGTCTTCGCAGTCGTCGTGATGCTGATATTCAGCCCACGCAGTGCGTCGATCTTGTCGTAATCGATTTCGGGGAAAATGATCTGCTCTTTCACACCGATGTTGTAGTTGCCGCGACCGTCGAACGCCTTGCCCGAAACGCCACGGAAGTCACGCACCCGCGGGAGCGCAACCGTCACGAAACGGTCGAGGAATTCGTACATAGCCTGGCCACGCAGGGTGACCATTGCACCGATCGGATAGCCTTGACGGATCTTGAAGCCAGCAATTGCCTTGCGTGCCTTCGTGATCACCGGCTTCTGACCTGCGATCTTCGTCAGATCGCCAACGGCGTTTTCGATGATCTTCTTGTCAGCAACCGCTTCGCCAAGACCCATGTTCAGGGTGATCTTGGTGATGCGCGGCACTTCCATCACGGACTTGTAACCGAACTTCTCGATGAGGCCGGGTACAACCTTTTCTTTGTAAAACTCTTGCAAACGAGCCATTTTTTACTCCGCAGCGTCAGGCGCTCAGCACGGCACCGGTCGTCTTAAGGAAACGGACTTTCTTGTCTCCTTCGACCTTGATGCCTACACGCGATGGCTTGCCATTCGCGTCGACCAATGCGACGTTCGAAATTTGCAGCGGCATCGTCTTGGCTTCCACGCCGCCCGTCGTACCCTTCATCGGGTTCGGCTTGACGTGTTTCTTGACGAGGTTGATGCCCTCGACAGTCACCGTTTCGCCATGGACGGCCAGCACGACACCACGCTTGCCCTTATCTTTGCCGGTGATGACGACAACTTCGTCACCCTTGCGAATCTTGTTCATCGCGACTCCTTACAGCACTTCTGGCGCCAGCGAAACGATCTTCATGAATCGTTCGCTACGCAACTCGCGCGTGACAGGCCCGAAAATACGGGTGCCGATCGGTTCGAGCTTGGCATTGAGCAGCACAGCTGCATTGCCGTCGAACTTGATCAGCGAGCCGTCCTGACGGCGCACACCCTTGGCAGTGCGAACCACCACGGCGTTGTAGATTTCGCCTTTCTTCACGCGCCCGCGCGGCGTTGCCTCTTTGACAGTCACCTTGATGATGTCGCCAATGCTGGCATAACGACGCTTCGAGCCGCCGAGCACCTTGATGCACATGACTTCGCGTGCACCCGTGTTGTCGGCTACTTCAAGCCGAGTTTCGGTCTGGATCATGGTTTATCTTTCCCAACTTAATCCGGTCACACCACCATGGTGCTTCCCGGTCAGTCTTGGTCCCGTCAGCCGATCGGCTGCTTGGGTTAGAACAGCAGCGACGGCAAACGAAACCCGCCATCGCAATCCGGTGAATCCTTCGGTACAGGCTGGCGCCCGAACCGCTTCCCCCACCAACTTCGCCCGCGACGGGGCTCCCATAAAGAGGGAAGACCGAGATTATAACAAATAATCTCGGTCTTGCAAGCGAAATCTACTGCGATTTCAACTACTTCTACTACTTCGCGACCTTAGATGACGCGAGCGGCCTCGATCAGGCGAGCCACAACCCAAGCTTTCGTCTTCGAAATCGGACGAGTTTCCTGGATTTCAACGAGGTCGCCCTCGTTGTACGTGTTCGCATCGTCGTGCGCGTGGTACTTCTTCGAACGCACAACGTACTTGCCGTAGATCGGGTGCTTGACGCGGTGCTCGACCAGCACGGTAACCGTCTTGTCCATCTTGTTGCTGACGACCTTGCCGACCAGCGTCCGCTTGAGCGAGGTTTTTACGCTATCGTTCATTTCTGGTTCGCCTTCTCAGTCAGGACGGTCCGCACACGTGCGATGTCGCGACGGACCTTCTTCAGCTGGCTCGTGTTCGTGAGCTGCTGGGTCGCGAGTTGCATGCGCAGGCCGAATTGCGCCTTCAGCAGGTCCGACAGCTCCTTGTTGAGCGCGGCCTGGTCTTTCTGGTGAAGTTCGGAAGCCTTCATCATTTGCTCCTTAGGCGCCGAGCTGACGCACGATAAACGTCGTCTTCAGCGGCAGCTTGGCTGCAGCCAGACGGAACGCTTCGCGCGCCAGTTCTTCGGTTACGCCGTCCATTTCGTACAGCATCTTGCCCGGTTGAATCTCAGCGACGTAGTACTCCGGGTTACCCTTACCGTTACCCATACGCACTTCCGCCGGCTTCGTCGAGATCGGCTTGTCCGGGAAGATACGGATCCAGATGCGGCCACCACGCTTGATGTGACGCGTCATTGCACGACGCGCCGCTTCAATCTGGCGCGCCGTCAGGCGACCACGACCGACAGCCTTCAGACCGAATTCACCGAACGACACCGCGTTGCCGCGGGTAGCTACGCCGGTGTTACGACCTTTCTGCTCTTTGCGATACTTTCTGCGTTTCGGTTGCAGCATCGTTATTCTCCAGTCTTCCCGTCGCCGCCGGCACCGCCAGCACGACGAGGAGCGCCACGGCGTGCACCTGCCGGGCCACCACCTTCACCATCACGACGCGGACGGCGATCGCCACCCGGACGTGCGTTGCGGCGCGGACGCTTTTCTTCGGCGACTTCTTCGACCACCGGTGCGTCGTTGCGGCCGAGCGTGTCGCCCTTGTAGACCCACACCTTCACGCCGATGATGCCGTACGTCGTCTTTGCTTCCGACGTCGCGTAGTCGATATCAGCACGCAGCGTATGAAGCGGCACGCGACCTTCGCGATACCATTCCGTACGAGCGATTTCGATACCGTTCAGACGGCCTGCGCTCATGATCTTGATGCCTTGAGCACCCAGACGCATCGCGTTCTGCATCGCGCGCTTCATTGCGCGGCGGAACATGATCCGGCGCTCGAGCTGCTGCGTGATCGAATCAGCGATCAGCTGCGCATCGGTTTCCGGCTTGCGAATTTCTTCGATGTTGACGTGAACCGGAACGCCCATGCGCTTTTGCAGCTCGGACTTCAGCAGTTCGATGTCTTCGCCCTTCTTGCCGATCACGACACCCGGACGCGAGCTGAAAATAGTGATACGTGCGTTCTTTGCAGGACGCTCAATCACCACGCGGCCGACGGACGCGTTCTTCAGCTTCTTCTTCAGGTATTCACGAACACCGATGTCTTCCTGCAACATCGCCGCGAAATTGTTGTTGTTCGCGTACCAACGCGACGCCCAATTGCGGCTGACGGCCAAACGGAAGCCAGTCGGATGAATTTTCTGTCCCATCGTATGACCCCTTAATTCCCGACCGTCACAGTGATGTGACAGGATTGCTTCTCGATGCGGTTACCACGGCCTTTAGCGCGCGCGGTAAAACGCTTGAGCGACGCTGCCTTGTCGACGTAGATGCTCGTGATCTTGAGCTCGTCGATATCAGCACCCTCGTTGTGCTCCGCATTCGCGATCGCCGACAGCACGACCTTTTTCACGATTCCCGCAGCCTTCTTCGGCGAGAACGTCAGAACGTTCAGCGCCTTGTCGACCGGCAAACCGCGGATCTGGTCAGCCACAAGGCGCGTTTTCTGCGCCGAGATGCGGGCACCGCGATGAATTGCTTTCACTTCCATCTTGATACCCCTTATTTCTTGGCCTTCTTGTCGGCCGCGTGACCCTTGAACGTACGGGTCAGTGCGAACTCGCCAAGCTTGTGGCCGACCATGTTTTCCGTGACATACACCGGAACGTGTTGACGGCCGTTGTGAACGGCGATCGTCAGGCCGATGAAGTCCGGCAGGATCGTCGAGCGACGCGACCAGGTCTTGATCGGTTTCTTGTCACGCGATGCTGCAGCCGCCTCAACCTTCTTCAGCAAATGGGCGTCGCAGAACGGACCTTTCTTAATAGAACGTGCCATTGCCTACTCCTTAACGCTTGTGACGGCGCTGGACGATCATGCTCGTCGTGCGCTTGTTGCTGCGGGTGCGATAGCCCTTCGCCGGCGTGCCCCACGGGCTCACCGGATCGCGACCAGCCGCAGTCTTGCCTTCGCCACCACCGTGCGGGTGGTCGACCGGGTTCATTGCAACGCCACGCACCGTCGGGCGGATGCCGCGCCAGCGGTTCGCACCAGCCTTACCGATCTGACGGAGGCTGTGCTCTTCATTGCCCACTTCACCGATCGTCGCGCGGCACTCAACGTGAACGCGGCGGATTTCGCCCGAACGCAGACGAACCTGCGCGTAGACGCCTTCGCGAGCCAGCAGCATTGCCGACGTACCAGCCGAACGCGCCATTTGCGCGCCCTTGCCCGGCAGCATTTCGATGCAGTGAATCGTTGTACCGACCGGAATGTTACGAATCGGCAGCGCGTTACCTGCGCGGATCGGAGCTTCCGAACCCGACATCAGTTGCTGACCGACAACGACACCCTTCGGAGCGATGATGTAACGACGCTCGCCGTCTGCGTACAGAACCAGCGCGATGTTCGCGCTACGGTTCGGGTCGTACTCGAGACGCTCGACCTTTGCCGGAATACCATCTTTCGTGCGACGGAAGTCGACGACACGATAGTGATGCTTGTGACCACCACCCTTGTGACGCGTGGTGATGTGGCCGTTGTTGTTACGGCCGGCGGTCGTCGACTGCGAGTCGAGCAGTGCCGCGAACGGCTTGCCCTTGTGCAGATCCTTGTTGACCACCTTGACCATCGCGCGGCGGCCCGGCGAAGTCGGCTTAACTTTCACGATTGCCATGATTACTTGGCCTCCGCTTCAAAGTTGATTTCCTGGCCGGGCTTCAGGCAGACGTACGCCTTCTTCACGTCCTTGCGCTTGCCCATGAAGCGACCAAAGCGCTTGGCTTTGCCCTTCGCAACCAGCACGTTGACGGAATCGACTTCCACCTTGAACAGCAGCTCGACTGCAGCCTTAACTTCCTGCTTCGTGGCATCCGGCGCGACTTCGAACACAACCTGCTCGTTCTTGTCGGCAACCAGCGTCGCCTTCTCGGAGACCACCGGCGCGAGCAGGACCTGCATCAAACGATGATCGTTCTTGCGAATCTCGCTCATGACAGCAACTCCTCGATCTGGGCGACCGCAGCCTTCGTGATCAGCACTTTCTTGAAGTAGATCAGCGACAGCGGGTCGGCGTAACGCGGCTCGACAACCGCCACGTGGGCGAGGTTGCGCGACGCGAGGTACAGGTTTTCGTCAACCGTGTCGGTGATCACCAGCACGGAATCGAGACCCATCGCCTTGAATTTTTCGGCCAGCAGCTTGGTCTTCGGCGCTTCGAGCGTCAGCTCGTCGACCACCGAGATGCGGCCTTCGCGGGCCAGCTGCGAGAAGATCGAGCAGAGACCTGCGCGATGCATCTTCTTGTTGACCTTGTGCGAAAAGTTTTCTTCCGGCGAATTCGGGAAGATCCGGCCACCGCCGCGCCACAGCGGGCTCGACGACATACCGGCACGGGCACGGCCCGTACCCTTCTGGCGCCACGGCTTCTTGGTCGTGTGCTTGACCTGCTCACGATCCTTCTGCGCGCGGTTGCCGCTACGGGCATTCGCCTGGTACGCAACCACAACCTGGTGAATCAGGGCTTCGTTGTAATCGCGGCCGAACACGACGTCCGACGCGCTAACGCCTGCACCTTCCTGACCATTGGCATTCAGGAGCTTAAGTTCCATTATTTCGCTCCTTTCACGGCACGCGTCTTCACGGCCGGCGTAACGAATACCTTGCCACCCTTCGCACCCGGAACGGCGCCCTTGACCAGCAGCAGATTGCGGTCAGCGTCGATACGAGCGATTTCGAGGTTTTGCACCGTTACATTCTCGTCACCCATGTGACCGGTCATGCGCTTACCCGGGAACACGCGACCCGGATCCTGCGCCATACCGATCGAGCCCGGCACGTTGTGCGAGCGCGAGTTACCGTGCGTTGCACGGCCGGACGAGAAGTTGTAACGCTTGATGGTACCGGCGTAGCCCTTACCGATCGACACGCCTTGCACGTCGACCTTCTGGCCCACTTCGAACAGGTCGGTACCAACCACGGTGCCGTTCGACAGCTCGGCAGCCTTGGCGGCATCGATCTTGAATTCTTTGAGGATTTCACCGGCTTGAACGCCAGCTTTGGCGAGATGACCTGCCAACGGCTTCGTCACGCGCGATGCACGGCGCGTACCGAAAGCAACCTGCACGGCCGTGTAGCCGTCGGTTTCAACAGTCTTGATCTGCGTCACGCGGTTGTCGGACACGTCCAGCACGGTGACGGGAATCGAATCCCCTTCAGCCGTGAAGATACGGGTCATGCCAACCTTGCGACCTACGAGTCCAAGGCTCATCGTTTTCTCCATTCCCGACTGCGATTGGTCGGGGCTAATTTACAAAATGCCGGCGCCGTTTCGGGCATGAAATCATGCTGCAGCACGCCGACTTTTTTGCGCAAATGCGCGAAAAGCCCGCCATTGTAGCAAGGCCTCTCGTTTTCTGCAAGCAATCAATGACTTAGCGCTGTCCGGCTTACCGGACAAGGCCTGAAAGCCTTATTGCAGCTTGATTTCGACGTCCACGCCAGCCGGCAGATCGAGCTTCATCAGCGCGTCGACGGTCTTGTCCGTCGGGTCGACGATGTCCATCAGGCGCAGGTGCGTACGGATTTCGAGCT
The DNA here is from genome assembly GCF_001931485.1 of Burkholderia sp. SRS-W-2-2016. Classification (GTDB taxonomy): domain Bacteria; phylum Pseudomonadota; class Gammaproteobacteria; order Burkholderiales; family Burkholderiaceae; genus Paraburkholderia. The sequence continues at coordinate 113,384 of NZ_MSDV01000050.1, forward strand.
GGTCGCGCGAGGTCTTGTTGACGTGCGGCGAACGCAGGATGTCGAAGCGCTGGATGCGGGTCGGCAGCGGCACCGGACCACGAACGATTGCGCCAGTCCGCTTTGCCGTGTCGACGATTTCAGCAGCCGATTGGTCGATCAGGCGATAGTCGAAAGCCTTCAGGCGAATGCGGATTTTCTGGTTCTGCATGACGAATTCCTTGAAAAGAGCGAGGCGATATTGCACCGCCGATTAGTAAAAGAACGTAGGTCCGGGCGCTCGCGGAGAGCGAGTGCCCGGACCCGGGCACTGCATACTGCTACAGCAATCCTCGATTTTACTCGATGATCTTGGCGACGACACCAGCGCCGACCGTACGGCCGCCTTCGCGGATTGCGAAGCGCAGACCTTCTTCCATCGCGATCGGGTTGATCAGCTTCACCGTGATCGACACGTTGTCGCCCGGCATCACCATTTCCTTGTCCTTCGGCAGCTCGATCGAGCCCGTCACGTCCGTCGTACGGAAGTAGAACTGCGGACGGTAGTTGTTGAAGAACGGCGTGTGGCGGCCGCCTTCGTCCTTGCTCAGCACGTACACTTCAGCCGTGAAGTGCGTGTGCGGGTTGATCGAACCCGGCTTCGCCAGAACCTGGCCACGCTCCACGTCTTCACGCTTCGTACCGCGCAGCAGGATACCGACGTTGTCGCCTGCCTGACCCTGGTCGAGCAGCTTGCGGAACATTTCCACGCCCGTGCAGGTCGTCTTCACCGTCGCCTTGATACCGACGATTTCGATTTCTTCGCCGACCTTGATGATGCCGCGCTCAACGCGACCCGTCACCACCGTGCCGCGACCCGAGATCGAGAACACGTCTTCAACCGGCATCAGGAACGAACCGTCAATCGCGCGTTCCGGCGTCGGGATGTACGTGTCCAGCGCGTCGGCCAGGTTCATGATCGCCACTTCGCCCAGCTCGCCCTTGTCGCCTTCCAGCGCCAGCTTGGCCGAACCCTTGATGATCGGCGTGTCGTCGCCCGGGAAGTCGTACTTCGACAGAAGTTCGCGAACTTCCATCTCGACCAGCTCCAGCAGTTCAGCGTCGTCCACCATGTCGCACTTGTTCAGGAACACGATGATGTACGGAACGCCAACCTGACGCGCCAGCAGGATGTGCTCACGCGTTTGCGGCATCGGGCCGTCTGCTGCCGAGCACACCAGGATTGCGCCGTCCATCTGCGCTGCACCCGTGATCATGTTCTTCACGTAGTCGGCGTGGCCCGGGCAGTCAACGTGTGCGTAGTGGCGGTTAGCCGTTTCGTACTCGACGTGCGCGGTGTTGATCGTAATACCACGCGCCTTTTCTTCCGGCGCCGCGTCGATCTGGTCGTATGCCTTCGCTTCGCCGCCGAACTTCTGCGTCAGAACCGTCGTGATCGCTGCCGTCAGCGTGGTCTTGCCGTGGTCAACGTGACCGATCGTGCCCACGTTCACGTGCGGCTTGGTCCGTTCGAATTTACCTTTAGCCATGTTTCTCTTCTTTCAGAAAGTTAATCGTTGAATGACGTTGCCGCGCGCTTACTTCGACTTCGCGTTGATGATCGCTTCCGACACGTTGCGCGGAGCTTCAGCGTAGTGCTTGAACTCCATCGTGTACGTGGCGCGACCCTGGGTCAGCGAACGCAGCGAGGTCGAGTAGCCGAACATTTCCGACAGCGGCACTTCGGCGCGAACGATCTTGCCGCCGCCAACCATGTCGTCCATGCCCTGCACGATACCGCGACGGCCCGACAGGTCGCCCATCACGTTGCCCATGTAGTCTTCCGGCGTTTCGACTTCCACAGCCATCATCGGCTCGAGGATGACCGGCTGCGCCTTGCGCATTGCTTCCTTGAACGCCATCGAACCGGCCATGCGGAACGCGTTTTCGTTCGAGTCAACGTCGTGGTACGAACCGAACGTCAGGTGAACCTTCACGTCAACGACCGGGAAGCCTGCCAGCACGCCAGCCTTCAGCGTTTCCTGGATACCCTTGTCGACTGCCGGGATGTATTCACGCGGAATCACACCGCCCTTGATCTCGTCGATGAACTCGTAGCCCTTGCCCTGCTCGTTCGGCTCGAGCGTAATGACCGCGTGACCGTACTGGCCGCGACCACCCGACTGCTTGACGAACTTGCCGTCGACGTCTTCCGCCTTGCCACGAATCGTTTCGCGGTAAGCAACCTGCGGCTTGCCGACCGTTGCTTCCACGCCGAATTCGCGACGCATACGGTCAACCAGAATTTCGAGGTGGAGCTCGCCCATGCCCGAAATGATGGTTTGGCCCGATTCTTCGTCCGTTTGAACGCGGAACGACGGATCTTCCTGTGCCAGACGGTTCAGCGCCAGACCCATCTTTTCCTGGTCGGGCTTCGTCTTCGGCTCAACAGCCTGCGAGATCACCGGCTCCGGGAAAATCATGCGTTCGAGCACGATCGGGTTTTGCGGATCGCACAGCGTGTCGCCCGTGGTTGCTTCCTTCAGGCCCACTGCCGCAGCGATGTCGCCCGCGCGCACTTCCTTGATTTCTTCGCGCTGGTTCGCGTGCATCTGCAGAATACGGCCGAGACGTTCCTTCTTGTCCTTGGTCGCGTTCAGCACCGTGTCGCCCGAATTGACGACGCCCGAGTACACACGGAAGAAGATCAGCTGGCCGACGAACGGGTCGGTCATGATCTTGAATGCCAGTGCCGAGAACTTTTCGTCGTCGGATGCACGACGCTCGCCCTTCTCACCGTTTTCGAGTTCGCCCGTAACCGGGGGAATGTCGATCGGCGACGGCAGGAAGTCCAGAACAGCGTCCAGCATGCGCTGCACGCCCTTGTTCTTGAACGCGGTGCCGCACAGCATCGGCTGGATTTCGCAAGCGATCGTACGGTCGCGCAGACCCTTGATGATTTCCGCTTCCGTCAGCTCGCCTTCTTCGAGGTACTTGTTCATCAAGTCTTCGCTCGATTCAGCCGCGGCTTCGACCATCTTCTCGCGCCATTCGTTGCACGAGTCGACGAGTTCCGCCGGGATGTCTTCGTACGAGAACTTGGTACCCTGGGACGCGTCGTCCCAAATGATCGCCTTCATCTTCAGCAGGTCGACGACGCCCGTGAAGTTCTCTTCCGCGCCGATCGGCACGACGACGGGAACCGGGTTCGCCTTCAGACGCAGCTTGAGCTGGTCGTAAACCTTGAAGAAGTTCGCGCCGGTACGGTCCATCTTGTTGATGAACGCGAGACGGGGAACCTTGTACTTGTTAGCCTGGCGCCACACGGTTTCCGACTGGGGCTGCACGCCGCCCACTGCGCAGTAGACCATGCATGCACCGTCGAGCACGCGCATCGAGCGCTCGACTTCGATCGTGAAGTCGACGTGGCCCGGGGTGTCGATGATGTTGATGCGGTGCTCGGCGCGGTCGCCAGCCATACCCTTCCAGAATGCCGTCGTAGCAGCGGAAGTGATGGTGATGCCGCGTTCCTGTTCCTGCTCCATCCAGTCCATGGTGGCAGCGCCGTCGTGAACTTCACCAATCTTGTGGTTCACGCCGGTGTAGAACAGAATGCGCTCGGTCGTCGTCGTTTTGCCGGCGTCGATGTGAGCGCTAATACCGATGTTACGGTAGCGCTCGATAGGAGTCTTGCGAGCCACTTTGATCCTCTATTGGGATAACGCGATGCGAGATGTACCCATCGCGCTGTAACACAAACGGGCGAGGCGCTTTTAAAGCGCACCCGCCCGGAATTTCTTTCCGTTTTTCCGCTAAACCCGGGGTCGGGAAGCTTAGAAACGGAAGTGCGAGAACGCCTTGTTGGCTTCTGCCATCCGGTGAACTTCGTCGCGCTTCTTCATCGCGCCGCCACGGCCTTCGGCCGCTTCGGAGAGTTCACCTGCCAGACGCAGAGCCATCGACTTCTCGCTGCGCTTCTTCGCGGCTTCACGCAGCCAACGCATCGCCAATGCCATACGACGCGACGGGCGCACTTCGACCGGAACCTGATAGTTCGCACCACCAACGCGGCGGCTCTTCACTTCGACCACCGGCTTGACGTTGTTGAGCGCCACCGTGAACACTTCCAGCGGGTCCTTGCCACCCTTGGTCTGGATCTGTTCGAAAGCGCCGTACACGATACGCTCGGCAACCGACTTCTTGCCGGAGAGCATCAGCACGTTCATGAACTTTGCAACATCAACGTTACCGAACTTCGGATCCGGCAACACTTCCCGCTTGGGGACTTCGCGACGACGCGGCATGTTTCTTCCTTTACTTTTTCAGTTGGAGCCATTCACGGCCCCGCGGTCACCAACTAACCCGATTCATCCGTAAGACTAACCAGCCTGGTCGGGTGACCACTTACTCGATAGCACCGGCACTTCCGGCACCATCGCCATTACCGCCTTTGCAGGCGACCTGAAACTACGACCGACCGGCTAATTACTTGCCAGCCTTGGCACGCTTCGCGCCGTACTTCGAGCGAGCCTGCTTACGATCCTTGACGCCCTGGGTATCCAGCGAGCCGCGAACCATGTGGTAACGCACACCCGGCAAGTCCTTCACACGGCCGCCGCGAATCAGCACGACCGAGTGTTCCTGCAGGTTGTGGCCTTCACCACCGATGTACGAAATGACTTCGAAGCCATTCGTCAGACGAACCTTTGCAACCTTACGGAGTGCCGAGTTCGGCTTCTTCGGCGTCGTGGTGTACACACGGGTGCACACGCCGCGACGCTGGGGGCAGTCCTGCAAAGCCGGGCTCTTGCTCTTCGTCGTTTCCGACGTGCGGCCTTTGCGAACCAGTTGATTGATGGTTGGCATTGTTTATTCCTGAAATTGAACAAAATCGACGCATCTGTTTCCGGGCAAAGCGGAAACGCCTGCGCATCGAACTTCCGGGCGGTCTGCTCACACGCGAAGTAAACCCGCGCGCAGGCATTCCAAGAACCGGAACCTAGCATAATATTCCGAAAATACTAAGGGAGTCAACAGGTTGCGATGTTTCGCACCCCTGTCGATTGGCTCGGACAGACGCGGAGAGGTCAGTCAGCGGCTACGACGTGGAGGAGTTCGTAGCCGAAACGGTCAAGTTTACGCGCGCCCATGCCCGGCACGCCGCGCAGATCCTCGATCGAATCGGGGCCGAGACGGGCAATTTCCGCCAGCGTCGCATCGTGGAAGATCACGTAGGCAGGCACGCCGTCGCTCTTTGCGGTTTCAGTGCGCCACATACGCAGCCGCTCCCAGCGAGCGCGCTCGCGCGGACCCATGCCGATCGTCGGATCGGCGCGCTCGCTGGTGCGGCCGGACGACTGGCGCGTGCGGGTCGGCTTCACATAGCGGCGCATTGTGACCTGCTGCTCGCCTTTGAGCACCGGCTTGCTCGCCTCGGTCAGCACCAGCGAGCCGAAGCCCTCGTGGTCGACGGTCAGATAGCCGAACGCGACGAGCTGACGGAACACCGCGCGCCACTCCGCCTCGCCGAGCGCCGCGCCAATTCCGAAGGTAGTGAGCTTCTCGTGGCCGCGCTGCAGGATCTTTTCGCTGCGGTTGCCCCGCAGGATGTCGATCAGATGACCGGCGCCGAAGTGAAAGCCGCTCGCCCGCTGCGCGCGGAACACGCACGACAACGCCATCTGCGCCTCGCGCGTCGCGTCCCACGTGGGCGGCGGTTCGAGGCAGTTGTCGCAGTTGCCGCACGGCTGGCTGCTCTCGCCGAAATAGGCGAGCAGACGCACGCGCCGGCAGGTCGCCGTTTCGCACAGCCCCAGCAGCGCGTCGAGCTTGCCGGTCTGCACGCGCTTGTGCGCTTCGTCAGCTTCGGACTCGTCGATCATCTTGCGCTGCTGCACGACGTCGCCGAGCCCATAGGCCATCCACGCGTTCGACGGCATCCCGTCGCGCCCCGCGCGGCCGGTTTCCTGGTAGTAGCCTTCGACGCTCTTCGGCAGATCCAGGTGCGCGACGAAGCGCACGTCCGGCTTGTCGATCCCCATGCCGAACGCGATCGTCGCGCACATGACGATGCCTTCCTCGCGCTGGAACATCTCCTGGTGCTTCTGACGCACCTCGAACTCCATTCCGGCGTGATAAGGCAGCGCGCGCATGCCCTTTTCCTTCAGCCACTCGGCCGTTTCCTCGACCTTACGGCGCGACAGGCAATAGACGACGCCGGCGTCGGTCGTGCCGTCCGGCCTCGTATGCTCGGCGCGGATGAAGTCGAGCAGCTGCGCGCGCGCATTGTCCTTTTCGGCGATCCGGTAGCGGATGTTCGGCCGGTCGAAGCTCGACACGAACACGCGCGCGTCTTCGAGCGCGAGACGTTGGATGATTTCGTCGCGCGTGATCGCGTCCGCGGTCGCCGTGAGTGCGATCCGCGGCACGTTCGGAAAGCGCTCGTGCAGCACCGACAGCTGGATGTATTCGGGGCGGAAATCGTGCCCCCATTGCGACACGCAGTGCGCTTCGTCGATCGCGAACAGGCCGATGCGGGTGCGTTCGAGCAGCTCCTGGAAACGCGGCGTCATCAGTCGCTCGGGCGCGACGTACAGCAGATCGATGTCGCCGTCGCGCAGCGCGCGCTCGGTGGCCATCGCTTCCGCGCTCGACAGCGTCGAGTTCAGATACGCGGCGCGCACGCCGACTTCGGTCAGCGCGGCCACCTGGTCCTGCATCAGCGCGATCAGCGGCGACACGACGATGCCGGCACCGAAGCCGCGTTCGCGCCGCACCAGCGACGGAATCTGATAGCACAGCGATTTGCCGCCGCCGGTTGGCATCAACACGAGGCAATCGCCGCCGTCGGCGACGTGCTCGACAATTTCGCCCTGCTGCCCTCTGAACGCGGGATAACCGAAGACTTCGTTGAGGATTTCGAGCGGACGGGACATGAATTTGAGAGGCGGCGACAGACGCGGCTTTAAGGCAGTGACACGAATTTTACCAACGCATTTGCTTTGCGCCTTCGCTTTGCGACAACGTTAGCCATCCGGACTAGAGCGCTTGGGGCGTCGCCGGCGCGCCACAGCGTTGCGGAGCGGCAAAAAGCGCGCATAAAAAAAGCCGCCCAGTCGAAACCGGGCGGCTTTGCGAGGCGGTTAAGCCGAGGCGGCTTGCGCCGCCTCTGGACTTATTCGCCCGAGTGCTGCTGTTCGGCAGCCGGGGTTTCCGGCGTACCGAATTCGAACGACTCTTCCGCTGCGATCTGATCGAAACGCTCGCGGTCGGCCATTTCCTTGCTCTTGCGCGCCTTGTGGAACGCGAGACCCGTACCGGCCGGAATCAGACGGCCGACGATCACGTTTTCCTTCAGGCCACGCAGATCGTCGCGCTTGCCCATGATCGCCGCTTCGGTCAGCACGCGGGTCGTTTCCTGGAACGACGCCGCGGAGATGAACGAATCGGTCGACAGCGACGCCTTCGTGATACCGAGCAGCACGTTTTCGTACGTGGACGGACGCTTGTCTTCCGCGATCATACGGTCGTTCTCGTCGAGCATATCCGACCGCTCGACCTGTTCGCCCGGGATGAAGCGCGTATCGCCGTTGTCCGAAATCTGCACGCGGCGCAGCATCTGACGCACGATCACTTCGATGTGCTTGTCGTTGATCTTCACGCCCTGCAGACGGTACACGTCCTGCACTTCGTCCACGATGTAGCGCGACAGCGCCTCGACGCCCTGCAGACGCAGGATGTCGTGCGGATCCGCCGGTCCGTCGACGATCATTTCGCCCTTGTTGACGACCTGACCATCGTGCACCAGAACCTGCTTTTCCTTCGCGATCAGGAACTCGTGCTGGTTGCCCTCGAGGTCCGTGATAACGAGACGCTGCTTGCCCTTCGTGTCCTTACCGAACGACGTCGTACCCGTGACTTCCGCCAGGATACCCGCGTCCTTCGGCGAACGTGCTTCGAACAGTTCCGCCACCCGCGGCAGACCGCCGGTAATGTCACGCGTCTTCTGCGATTCGGTCGGGATACGTGCGAGCACTTCACCGACCTGCACTTGCTGACCGTCCTTCACGGTGATCAGAGCGCCGACCTGGAAGCCGATCTGCACCGAGTGCTCGGTGTTCGGGATCTTGACTTCTTCGCCGTTCGCATCGAGCAGCTTGACCTGCGGACGCACCGTCTTCGACGCTTGCGAACCACGACGCTTCACGTCGATCACGACCAGCGTGGACAGACCCGTCACATCGTCGATCTGCTTCGCAACGGTCACGCCTTCCTCGACGTTTTCGAACTTCACCGTACCGCCGTACTCGGTGATGATCGGACGCGTCATCGGATCCCACGTGGCCAGTTGCGTACCGGCCTTGATCTGCGCACCGTCGAGCTGCAGCAGCGTCGCGCCGTACGGCACCTTGTGACGCTCGCGCTCGCGGCCGTGATCGTCGGTGATCATCGCTTCGCCCGAACGCGAGATGACGATCTGCTCGCCCTTCGCATTCGTCACGTAACGCATCGTCGACGTGAAACGCACCGTACCGTTCGACTTCGCTTCGACCGACGAGGCCACTGCCGCACGCGATGCCGCACCACCGATGTGGAACGTACGCATCGTCAGCTGCGTGCCCGGTTCACCGATCGACTGCGCCGCGATCACGCCGACTGCTTCGCCGACGTTCACCAGCGAGCCGCGGCCGAGGTCGCGACCGTAGCAGGCCGCGCACAGACCGTAGCGCGTTTCGCAGGTCAGCGGCGTGCGCACGCGCACTTCGTCGATACCGAGGCGTTCGATGTCTTCGACCGCGTCTTCGTCGAGCAGCGTGCCCGCTTCGAACAGCGTTTCCTGCGATTCCGGGTTGACGACATCAGCCACGGCCACGCGACCCAGAATCCGGTCACGCAGCGCTTCGACGACTTCACCGCCTTCGACCAACGCCTTCATCGCCACGCCATTCGACGTGCCGCAATCATCTTCGACGACGACCAGATCCTGCGTCACGTCGACCAGACGACGGGTCAGGTAACCCGAGTTCGCGGTCTTCAGTGCCGTATCAGCCAGACCCTTACGTGCACCGTGGGTCGAGATGAAGTACTGCAACACGTTCAGACCTTCGCGGAAGTTCGCCGTAATCGGCGTCTCGATGATCGAGCCGTCCGGCTTCGCCATCAGGCCGCGCATACCGGCCAGCTGACGGATCTGAACTGCGGAACCACGTGCACCCGAGTCGGCCATCATGTAGATGGAGTTGAACGACTCCTGACGCGTCTGGTTGCCGTCGCGGTCCGTGACCGGCTCCGTCGACAGCTGCTCCATCATCGCCTTGCCGACCGCTTCCGACGTCGCCGACCAGATGTCGACCACGTTGTTGTAGCGTTCCTGCGCGGTGACGAGACCCGACATGTACTGACGGTCGTATTCCTTCACCTTCTTCGCGGCGTCGCCGACGATGGTTTCCTTCTGCGGCGGCACGAGCATGTCGTCGACGCAGATCGAGATACCAGCGCGGGTTGCCAGGCGGAAGCCCGACTGCATCAGCTGGTCGGCGAAAATCACCGTCTCACGCAGACCGCACTTGCGGAACGCGGTGTTGATCAGACGCGAGATTTCCTTCTTCTTCAGCGGCTTGTTCAGCACCGAGAACGGCAGCCCCGGCGGCAGAATTTCCGACAGGATCGAGCGGCCAACCGTGGTTGCGTACAGTGAGATCTTCGGCACGAACGCCGGCGCGCCTTCCGACTTGTCTTCGTTGTGGACCATTTCGGTGATCCGCACGTTGACGCGCGAGGCCAGCTCGACTTCCTTGTTCTCGTACGCGCGCAGCACTTCCGACACGCCCGTGAACGTCAGGCCTTCGCCCTTGCCGTTCACTGCTTCGCGGGTCGCGTAGTACAGGCCGAGCACGATATCCTGCGACGGCACGATCGACGGATCGCCGTTCGCCGGGAACAGCACGTTGTTCGACGCCAGCATCAGCGTGCGCGCTTCCATCTGCGCTTCGAGCGACAGCGGCACGTGAACAGCCATCTGGTCACCGTCGAAGTCGGCGTTGAACGCCGCGCAAACGAGCGGGTGCAGCTGGATTGCCTTACCTTCGATCAGCACCGGCTCGAAAGCCTGGATACCGAGACGGTGCAGCGTCGGCGCACGGTTCAGCATGACCGGATGTTCGCGGATCACCTCTTCGAGGATGTCCCACACCACCGCGGTCTGGTTCTCGACTTCCTTCTTCGCAGCCTTGATGGTGGTAGCGACACCCATCACTTCGAGCTTGTTGAAGATGAACGGCTTGAACAGCTCGAGCGCCATCAGCTTCGGCAGACCGCACTGATGCAGCTTCAGCGTCGGGCCGACCACGATCACCGAACGGCCCGAGTAGTCGACGCGCTTACCCAACAGGTTCTGACGGAAACGACCGCCCTTACCCTTGATCATGTCGGCGAGCGACTTCAGCGGACGCTTGTTCGCGCCGGTCATCGCCTTACCGCGACGGCCGTTGTCGAGCAGCGAGTCGACGGCTTCCTGCAGCATCCGCTTTTCGTTGCGGACGATGATTTCAGGCGCCTTCAGCTCGAGCAGACGCTTCAACCGGTTGTTACGGTTGATCACACGGCGATACAGGTCGTTCAGGTCCGACGTCGCGAAACGGCCGCCGTCGAGCGGCACCAGCGGACGCAGTTCCGGCGGCAGCACCGGCAGCACCTCGAGAACCATCCAGTCCGGCTTGATGCCCGAACGCTGGAATGCCTCGAGCACCTTCAGGCGCTTCGCGTACTTCTTGATCTTCGCTTCCGAACCGGTGTTCTTCAGTTCCGTGCGCAGCAGTTCGACCTGCTCGTCGATGTTGATCGCGCGCAGCAGTTCGCGAATACCTTCCGCGCCCATTTCGGCACGGAATTCGTCGCCGTATTCCTCGACCTTGTTGTAGTAATCCTCTTCGGTCATGATCTGCCGCGCTTTCAGCGGCGTCATGCCCGGATCGATCACCACGTATGCCTCGAAGTACAGCACGCGCTCGATGTCGCGCAGCGTCATGTCGAGCACCATGCCCAAACGCGACGGCAGCGACTTCAGGAACCAGATGTGCGCGACCGGCGAGGCGAGCTCGATGTGGCCCATGCGCTCACGGCGGACCTTCGCGAGCGTCACTTCGACGCCGCACTTCTCGCAGATCACGCCGCGGTGCTTCAGACGCTTGTACTTACCGCACAGGCATTCGTAGTCCTTGATCGGCCCGAAGATCTTCGCGCAGAACAGACCATCACGCTCCGGCTTGAACGTCCGGTAGTTGATGGTTTCCGGCTTCTTCACTTCACCGAACGACCACGAACGGATCTTGTCCGGCGAAGCCAGACCGATCTTGATCGCATCAAAAACTTCAGGTTGTTGGACTTGCTTGAATAGATCGAGCAAAGCTTTCATCGCTTCTCTCCAGTAGTCCGATTAGTTCCGGTCCAGGTCGATGTCGATACCCAGCGACCGGATTTCCTTCACCAACACGTTGAACGACTCAGGCATGCCGGCATCGATCACGTGATCGCCCTTGACCAGGTTCTCGTACACCTTGGTCCGGCCCGTCACGTCGTCCGACTTCACCGTCAGCATTTCCTGCAGCACGTACGATGCGCCATATGCCTCGAGTGCCCACACTTCCATCTCACCGAAACGCTGGCCACCGAACTGAGCCTTACCGCCCAACGGCTGCTGCGTAACGAGCGAGTACGGACCCGTGGAACGCGCGTGCATCTTGTCGTCGACCAGGTGGTGCAGCTTCAGATAGTGCATGTAGCCGACCGTCACCGTACGTTCGAACATCTCGCCCGTGCGGCCGTCGTACAGACGCACCTGGTTCTTCGACGGCGTCATGCCGAGGTTCGTCGCGATGTCGTCCGGGAATGCCAGATCCAGTGCGCGCGACATTTCTTCTTCCGTCGCACCGTCGAACACCGGCGTTGCGAACGGCACGCCTTCGCGCAGGTTCTTCGCCAGTTCGAGGATTTCCTCGTCGCTGAAGCTGTCCAGCTCTTCCGCGCGGCCCGACTCGTTGTAGATCTTGGTCAGGAATTCACGCACTTCGGCAATCTTCGCCTGACGCTGCAGCATTTCGCCGATACGCCAGCCGAGACCCTTCGCGGCCCAACCCAGATGCACTTCGAGAACCTGACCCACGTTCATCCGCGACGGCACGCCGAGCGGGTTCAGCACGACGTCGGCCGGACGGCCGTCGGCCATGTACGGCATGTCTTCGATCGGCACGATCTTCGACACGACACCCTTGTTACCGTGACGGCCTGCCATCTTGTCGCCAGGCTGCAGACGACGCTTCACAGCCAGGTACACCTTGACCATCTTCAGCACGCCCGGCGGCAGTTCGTCGCCTTGCGTGAGCTTCTTGCGCTTCTCTTCGAAGGCCAGATCGAACTGGTGACGCTTCTCTTCGATCGAGTTCTTGATCGCTTCGAGCTGCGCCGCTGCTTCTTCGTCCGCGAGGCGGATGTCGAACCAGTGGTAGTGATCCAGATCGGCCAGGTAAGCCTGTTCGATCTTGGTGCCCTTCGCGAGCTTCTTCGGACCACCGTTCGCGACCTTGCCGTCGAGCATACGTGCCAGACGCTGGAACGCGTCGCCTTCCACGATGCGCAGCTGGTCGTTCAGGTCGAGCCGATAACGCTTCAGTTCATCGTCGATGATCTGTTGCGCGCGCTTGTCGCGCTGGATGCCTTCACGCGTGAACACCTGCACGTCGATCACGGTACCGCTCATGCCCGACGGCACGCGCAGCGACGTGTCCTTCACGTCCGAAGCCTTCTCGCCGAAGATCGCGCGCAGCAGCTTTTCTTCCGGCGTCAGCTGGGTTTCGCCCTTCGGCGTGACCTTGCCGACCAGCACGTCGCCCGCTTCGACTTCCGCACCGATGTACACGATGCCCGACTCGTCGAGACGGCCAAGCTGCACTTCAGCGAGGTTCGAGATGTCGCGCGTGATTTCTTCCGGTCCGAGCTTCGTGTCGCGAGCAACGACATTCAGTTCTTCGATGTGGATCGACGTGTAACGGTCGTCCGCAACAACCTTCTCCGAGATCAGGATCGAGTCTTCGAAGTTGTAGCCGTTCCACGGCATGAACGCGATCAGCATGTTCTGGCCGAGCGCGAGCTCGCCCAGATCGGTCGATGCGCCGTCAGCCAGCACGTCGCCACGAGCAACCTTGTCGCCCATCTTCACGATCGGACGCTGGTTGATGTTCGTGTTCTGGTTCGAACGCGTGTACTTGATCAGGTTGTAGATGTCGACACCGACTTCACCGGCGACCGCTTCGTCGTCGTTCACACGAATCACGATACGGCCCGCGTCGACGTAGTCGACCACACCGCCACGCAGTGCCTGAACCGTCGTGCCCGAGTCGACCGCCACGGTGCGCTCGATACCCGTACCGACGACCGGCTTTTCCGGACGCAGACACGGCACAGCCTGACGCTGCATGTTCGAGCCCATCAATGCACGGTTCGCGTCGTCGTGCTCGAGGAACGGAATCAGCGATGCTGCCACCGACACGATCTGCGACGGCGCCACGTCCATGTACTGGATGCGGTCCGGCGTGACCATCAGCGTTTCGCCCGCTTCACGCGACGACACGAGTTCGTCGGTCAGCGTGCCGTCGTCGGCCACCGCCGCGTTCGCCTGAGCGATCACGTAACGGCCTTCTTCGATCGCCGACAGATAGTCGATCTGGTCGGTCACCTTGCCGTCCGCAACCTTGCGATACGGCGTCTCGAGGAAGCCGTATTCGTTCAGGTGCGCGTACAGAGCGAGCGAGTTGATCAGACCGATGTTCGGACCTTCCGGCGTTTCAATCGGGCACACGCGGCCGTAGTGGGTCGGGTGCACGTCGCGGACTTCGAAGCCTGCGCGTTCGCGCGTCAGACCGCCCGGGCCCAGTGCGGAAACACGGCGCTTGTGCGTGATTTCCGACAGCGGGTTGGTCTGGTCCATAAACTGCGACAGCTGCGACGAACCGAAGAACTCGCGAATCGCCGACGAAATCGGCTTCGAGTTGATCAGGTCGTGCGGCATCAGGTTTTCGCTTTCGGCCTGGCCGAGGCGTTCCTTCACTGCACGCTCGACGCGCACGAGACCCGCGCGGAACTGGTTCTCCGCGAGTTCGCCCACGCAACGCACACGACGATTGCCGAGGTGGTCGATGTCGTCCACTTCGCCCTTACCGTTGCGCAGCTCGACGAGGATCTTGATGGTCGCGAGGATGTCGTCGTCCAGCAGCGTCATCGGGCCGACGATTTCGTCACGGCCGACACGGCGGTTGAACTTCATACGACCCACCTTCGACAGGTCGTACGCTTCTTCGCTGTAGAACAGACGGTTGAACAGCGCCTCGACCGCTTCTTCGGTCGGCGGTTCGCCCGGGCGCATCATGCGGTAGATCGCGATGCGCGCGGCCATCTTGTCGGCCGTTTCGTCGATACGCAGCGTCGACGAGATGTACGGACCCTGGTCCAGATCGTTCGTGTAGAGCGTCTGGATGTCCTTGATCTTCGCTTCGCGCAGCTTGTCGAGCACCGTTTCGGTGATTTCGTCGTTCGCGTTCGCGATGACTTCACCGGTATCGCCGTCGATCACGTTCTTCGCGAGCACGCGGCCGAGCAGATAGTCTTCCGGTACCGAGATGAACTTGGTCTTCGCGTTGTCGAGGTCGCGAATGTGCTTCGCGTTGATCCGCTTGTCCTTCTGGACGATCACGTTACCGTCACGGTCCGTGATGTCGAAACGCGCGACTTCACCACGCAGACGCTCCGGCACGAATTCCATCTGCGCGCCTTCCGGCATCAGCGTGAAATTGTCGAACACGAAGAAGTTTGCGAGGATCTGTTCCGGCGTCAGGCCGATGGCCTTCAGCAGGATCGTGACCGGCATCTTGCGGCGACGGTCGACGCGGAAGTACAGCACATCCTTCGGGTCGAACTCGAAATCGAGCCACGAACCGCGGTAAGGAATGATACGAGCCGAGAACAGGAGCTTGCCCGAGCTGTGCGTCTTGCCCTTGTCGTGTTCGAAGAACACGCCCGGCGAACGGTGCAGCTGCGAAACGATCACACGTTCCGTGCCGTTGATGACGAACGAACCGGTCGGCGTCATGAGCGGAATTTCGCCCATGTACACTTCCTGTTCCTTCACTTCCTTGACGACCGGCTTGCTCGGCGATTCCTTGTCGAGCAGCACCAGACGCACTTTGGCGCGCAGCGCCGAGCAGTACGTCAGACCGCGCTGCTGGCATTCCTTGATGTTGAATGCCGGCGGCGACAGCATGTAGCTGACGAACTCGAGACGAGCGAAGCCGTTGTGCGAAACGATCGGGAAAACTGAGGAAAACGCAGCCTGCAGGCCTTCCGGCTTGCGTTGCGTGGACGACGTGTCTGCTTGCAGAAACGTGCTGAATGATTCAAGCTGGGTAGCCAGCAGGAAAGGTACTTGGTGAACGATGGGGCGTTTCGCAAAACTCTTGCGAATACGCTTCTTCTCGGTGAAGGAATATTGCATACGATCTCCGAATCACGGCGGGCATAGTTGTCGAGGCAGGGTACCTTGATGAGACAACCCGAGTGTTCACCGACTGAGACCCGATGGCCGTCCGATGGCTTGAACGAGCCTAGAAGCTTGGTGGTTGGCCTCTACCAACCGCTGGCTGACGGCAGCGGATGCCTGTGTTGCCCGCTACCCGACCAAACTTGCCTTCTGCAGTCGCTTCAGAAGACAAAGAGAAACGCCGGTCAAACTTGCCGACTGGCGATTTTCTTTGGCTTCTGGGGCGACGTTCTTGCCGGCTAACACTCGCAAAAACGCAGCCCCCACAAAGCACAAAAAGGCCGGCGGTGAAAAACCGCCAGCCTTCGCACAGCGCGTTGAAACTTACTTGACTTCAACCTTCGCGCCGGCTTCTTCCAGCTTCTTCTTCGCTTCTTCAGCAGCAGCCTTGGGCACCGCTTCCTTGACGGGCTTCGGTGCGCCGTCAACCAGGTCCTTCGCTTCCTTCAGGCCGAGACCCGTCAGTTCGCGAACAGCCTTAATGACTGCAACCTTGTTCGAACCCGTTTCAGCCAGAACGACCGTGAATTCGGTCTGCTCTTCAGCAGCAGCAGCAGCGCCGCCGCCTGCCGGGCCTGCCACTGCAACAGCAGCTGCCGACACGCCAAACTTCTCTTCGAACGCCTTGACCAGTTCGTTCAGTTCCAGAACCGACATCGAGCCAACGGCTTCGAGGATGTCTTCTTTTGCGATTGCCATTTGAAATACTCCTAAATTGAATTCGGATACAGCCAGCGATCAATTACGCTCGGCCGATGTGCATTACGCAGCGGTTTCTTCGCCTTGCTTCTTTTCCGCCAGCGCGGCCAGAGCACGCGCGAAGCCGGAAACAGGAGCTTGCATAACGAACAGCAGCTTGGAGAGCAGTTCTTCGCGGCTCGGGATGTTTGCCAGCGCTTGCACGCCAGCCTTGTCCATCACCTTGCCTTCGTAGGAACCTGCCTTGATGATCAACTTGTCATTGCCCTTGCCGAAGTCGTTGACGACTTTAGCGGCGGCAATTGCATCTTCCGAGATGCCGTAGATCAGCGGGCCGGTCATCTGCTCTGCCAGAGGAGCAAACGGGGTACCTTCGACAGCGCGACGCGCCAGCGTGTTCTTCAACACGCGAAGGTAAACCTGTTGCTCACGCGCTTTCGCGCGCAGCTTGGTCAGATCGCCAACCGTGATCCCACGATACTCAGCCAGAACGATGGTCTGGGCTTTCGCGACTTGCGCGGAAACCTCAGCGACAACGGCCTGCTTGCTTTCTTTGTTAAGTGGCACGGTTAACCTCCAGATTCGATACACGCGGCGTGCGCCTTGTGTACCGCGTTCAATAACGGCGTCCGACCAGTCAGGAGTATTTCGACCGCCCGACACCCGCATTGCTGCGAGCGCCCAACAGCTTCATCACTACAAAACCTTTTCGGGTTCGCCATCTGCGTTGGCTTTACATTAAGGACTCGCCTACCTGCTGCGCGTCCGCCAACGGTCTTTGACAACCGGTTGCGCAATGCAGACTGCCACCTCGCAACCGCCCAAAGCCCATAAAGCCGCCCCGGCTCGCGCCGGCGCGGCGAAATTCATTACTGTGCAGCGATCGACGTCTGGTCGACGCGAACGCCAACACCCATCGTGCTCGACAGAGCAACCTTACGCAGGTACACGCCCTTGCTGGTTGCCGGCTTGGCCTTTTGCAGCGCTTCGATCAGCGCGCTCAGGTTGCTGCGCAGAGCTGCCGGTTCGAACGAAGCACGGCCGATGGTCGCGTGGATGATACCGGCCTTGTCGACACGGAATTGCACCTGACCAGCCTTGGCGTTCTTGACCGCGGTCGCGACGTCCGGCGTAACCGTACCGACCTTCGGGTTCGGCATCAGGCCGCGCGGGCCGAGGATCTGACCGAGCGTACCGACGATACGCATCGTGTCCGGCGAAGCGATCACGATGTCGAAATCGAGGTTACCGGCCTTGACCTGTTCAGCCAGGTCTTCCATACCGACGACTTCTGCGCCGGCTGCACGAGCCTGCTCAGCCTTTTCGCCCTGTGCGAACACAGCGACGCGGACCGACTTACCGGTACCAGCCGGCAGCACGACCGAGCCACGAACGACCTGGTCCGACTTCTTTGCGTCGATGCCGAGTTGCACTGCAACGTCGATCGACTCGTCGAACTTCGCGCTTGCGCATTCCTTCACGAGCGACAGAGCGTCTTCGAGCGGGTACAGCTTCTGACGATCAACCTTGGCTGCAAATGCTTGCAGACGCTTCGAAAGCTTAGCCATTTACACGCCCTCCACGGTGATGCCCATCGAGCGGGCGCTACCAGCGATCGTACGAACCGCTGCATCCAGATCAGCAGCCGTCAGATCGGGCATCTTGGTCTTGGCGATATCTTCAGCTTGAGCGCGGGTGATCTTGCCGACCTTGTCGGTATGCGGCTTGCTCGAACCCTTGTCGATCTTCGCTGCCTTCTTGATCAGAACCGTAGCCGGCGGCGTCTTCAGAACGAACGTGAAGCTCTTGTCCGCGAATGCCGTGATCACGACCGGAATCGGCAGACCCGGTTCCAGAGCTTGAGTCTGCGCGTTGAACGCCTTGCAGAACTCCATGATGTTCAGGCCGCGCTGGCCCAGTGCCGGACCGACCGGCGGCGACGGGTTGGCTTTACCTGCAGGAATCTGCAGCTTGATAAAGCCGATGATTTTCTTTGCCATCTTGAGAACCTCTTTGAAACGTCGGTTGCGTTGCAAGCGGACGTTCGGTGAGTAGTAGCGCGCGTTCGCCGAAAAGCTGGCTAGTGACGCTCCTCAACGATCATTACGCGGACCGTAAGCGCGAAATACGGAACGCACCAAGCGGTGCGTTCCGTAGAATTCTGGATTACAACTTTTCGACCTGGCCGAATTCCAGCTCGACCGGCGTTGCGCGGCCGAAGATTGTAACGGAAACACGGACTCGCGACTTTTCGTAGTTCACTTCTTCGACGCTACCGTTGAAATCAGTGAACGGGCCTTCCTTGACCCGCACCATCTCGCCTACTTCGAACAGGGTCTTGGGACGCGGTTTCTCCACGCCTTCCTGCATCTGCGACATGATTTTTTCGACTTCCCGCGGGGAAATCGGGCTCGGACGATTGCGCGCTCCGCCGACAAAACCTGTCACCTTTGCCGTGTTCTTCACGAGGTGCCACGTTTCGTCCGTCATTTCCATTTCCACCAGCACATAGCCCGGGAAGAAACGACGTTCGGTCACCGATTTGTGACCGCCCTTCACCTCGACAACCTCTTCGGTCGGAAC
Organism: Burkholderia sp. SRS-W-2-2016; assembly: GCF_001931485.1. GTDB lineage: Bacteria > Pseudomonadota > Gammaproteobacteria > Burkholderiales > Burkholderiaceae > Paraburkholderia. The sequence continues at coordinate 132,210 of NZ_MSDV01000050.1, forward strand.
GAGGATCTGGCCAAACTGATCCTGCATGCCGGCACGCTCGATGCGCTCCTGAAGCGCTCGTTGCACGCTCTTCTCCATGCCGGAGTAGGCGTGCACCACGTACCAACGTTTACCACTCGGGGATGCCGGAGTATCGCTCATATCATTTCCAACCCAGAATCACCGAGAAAATCGCCCATTCAATGGATTTATCACTGATCCAGAGAAAGATTGCCATCACCACAACGAAGCCGAACACTACGAGCGTTGTCTGGGTCGCCTCTTTGCGAGTAGGCCAAACAACCTTACGAACTTCCTTGTATGAGTCTTTGGCGAAAGCGATAAAACCCTTGCCAGGCGCCGAGAGCAGACCGACTGCAACACCCGCGATCGCACCAACAGCCAAGGCGGCTCCGCGGATGTACCATTCCTGGCCATTTAGCCAGAAGAACCCCACGAACCCGGCCAAGACCAGCAACACACCTGCGATCAACATCAACTTATCGCCGGATGCGTTTACAGTTTCGACGGAAGGATTCGCCATAACACCTTACGAAGCGTCACTACGACGCGATAGTTGGCAGGGGCAGAGGGAATCGAACCCCCAACCTTCGGTTTTGGAGACCGACGCTCTGCCAGTTGAGCTATACCCCTAAACCATTTGGGGTTGGCGGCATCGCCAACCCCATACAACCGATTACCGAGAACTTTCTGGCGTTACTCGATGATCTTGGCGACGACACCAGCGCCGACCGTACGGCCGCCTTCGCGGATTGCGAAGCGCAGACCTTCTTCCATCGCGATCGGGTTGATCAGCTTCACCGTGATCGACACGTTGTCGCCCGGCATCACCATTTCCTTGTCCTTCGGCAGCTCGATCGAGCCCGTCACGTCCGTCGTACGGAAGTAGAACTGCGGACGGTAGTTGTTGAAGAACGGCGTGTGGCGGCCGCCTTCGTCCTTGCTCAGCACGTACACTTCAGCCGTGAAGTGCGTGTGCGGGTTGATCGAACCCGGCTTCGCCAGAACCTGGCCACGCTCCACGTCTTCACGCTTCGTACCGCGCAGCAGGATACCGACGTTGTCGCCTGCCTGACCCTGGTCGAGCAGCTTGCGGAACATTTCCACGCCCGTGCAGGTCGTCTTCACCGTCGCCTTGATACCGACGATTTCGATTTCTTCGCCGACCTTGATGATGCCGCGCTCAACGCGACCCGTCACCACCGTGCCGCGACCCGAGATCGAGAACACGTCTTCAACCGGCATCAGGAACGAACCGTCAATCGCGCGTTCCGGCGTCGGGATGTACGTGTCCAGCGCGTCGGCCAGGTTCATGATCGCCACTTCGCCCAGCTCGCCCTTGTCGCCTTCCAGCGCCAGCTTGGCCGAACCCTTGATGATCGGCGTGTCGTCGCCCGGGAAGTCGTACTTCGACAGAAGTTCGCGAACTTCCATCTCGACCAGCTCCAGCAGTTCAGCGTCGTCCACCATGTCGCACTTGTTCAGGAACACGATGATGTACGGAACGCCAACCTGACGCGCCAGCAGGATGTGCTCACGCGTTTGCGGCATCGGGCCGTCTGCTGCCGAGCACACCAGGATTGCGCCGTCCATCTGCGCTGCACCCGTGATCATGTTCTTCACGTAGTCGGCGTGGCCCGGGCAGTCAACGTGTGCGTAGTGGCGGTTAGCCGTTTCGTACTCGACGTGCGCGGTGTTGATCGTAATACCACGCGCCTTTTCTTCCGGCGCCGCGTCGATCTGGTCGTATGCCTTCGCTTCGCCGCCGAACTTCTGCGTCAGAACCGTCGTGATCGCTGCCGTCAGCGTGGTCTTGCCGTGGTCAACGTGACCGATCGTGCCCACGTTCACGTGCGGCTTGGTCCGCTCAAACTTACCCTTGGCCATTTTCGACTCCTAAGAGGATTTTCCGTACGTTGCGCTGGGCGCAAACAATCACTGAGTACTTCTGGTGCCCATGGGCAGGATCGAACTGCCGACCTCTCCCTTACCAAGGGAGTGCTCTACCACTGAGCCACATGGGCGCTACTTCTACGTTGCTGGAGCGGGTGAAGGGAATCGAACCCTCGTCGTAAGCTTGGAAGGCTTCTGCTCTACCATTGAGCTACACCCGCAAGGTCATGGATTCCCAACAACTGCTACAGCTTGCATTCTGGTGGAGGAGGTTGGATTCGAACCAACGTAGGCGTAAGCCAACAGATTTACAGTCTGCCCCCTTTAGCCACTCGGGCACCCCTCCGCAGAGAACTGACGATTATGGGGGAACAACATCTTTTTGTCAAGGGTTGCTTGACCGTTCCAAACCCAACGTTCTCACTTATATGTAGGTGATTCCTACAGCTTTCGTAAACGCAAAAACCCACCGCGAGCGGTGGGTTTTTGTTTGAAGAAGAAGCCTGACGATTACCTACTTTCACACGGGCAATCCGCACTATCATCGGCGTAGAGTCGTTTCACGGTCCTGTT
>NZ_MSDV01000036.1 GCF_001931485.1 Burkholderia sp. SRS-W-2-2016
TGGCGTCCCCTAGGGGATTCGAACCCCTGTACTCACCGTGAAAGGGTGATGTCCTAGGCCTCTAGACGAAGGGGACATAATCTTTTCAGATCTGTCTTTAATTCGCTGCTAACTCACGCTAACTTTCGTTAATTCGTTTTCGTCAACTGCGAAGACCGATACTATAACTACGTTTTGTTCGTTTGTAAAGTCTTTTTTACTACAACTTCCAGACTTCCGAACAACTTTCTACTACTCGCTCTGCTGTGTTGGTGGAGGTAAGCGGGATCGAACCGCTGACCTCTTGCATGCCATGCAAGCGCTCTCCCAGCTGAGCTATACCCCCGTGGCACATCAGAGAAACGAGATTCTAGAGGGCGATTTGCGCTTTGTAAATACCCTTTGAGCAATTACATGCGAAATTTTTTCAGGTCGCGTGCATGCCCTCTCGCACGCGCCTGAACGCCCTCATCAGCACACCTGGCAGCGCACCTATCAGCCCTGCGCTTTTTCGATGCGGCTCACCACCACGTCGCGGCCGAACAGCATCAGCACCGCGTCGATCGACGGCGTATGGGTCGTGCCCGCCACCAGCAGACGAACCGGCATCGCCAGTTGCGGCATCTTCAGCTTATGGGCGCCGAGCGTCGCCTTCAGCGTGGCGGCGATCGCCTCCCTGTTCCACTCGACCGTCTTCAGCGCGGCGGCCAGATCGGCGAGCGCCGGACGCACCGCGTCGGTCACATGCTGCGCGAGCGATTCGGCATCGGGCGCCGGCACGCGATAGAACATCGCGGCGTTCTGCGCGATCTCCTTGACCGTCGACGCGCGGTCCTTCATCAACCCCACCACGCCGACCAGATCCGCGCCCTGCGCGAGCGCCGCCGCATCGATACCGAGTTCGGCGAAGAACGGCTTCGCCAGTTCGGCGAGGCGCGCGTTGTCCGCTTCCTTGATGTAGTGCGCGTTGAGCCAGTTCAGCTTGTCATGGTCGTACTGCGCCGGCGACTTGCCCAGGTGCTCGAGGTCGAACCATTCGACGAACTGCTCGCGCGTGAAAATCTCCGCGTCGCCATGCGACCAGCCGAGGCGCGCCAGATAGTTGACCACCGCTTCCGGCAGAAAGCCGGCATCGCGATAACCGACCACGCTCATCGCGCCGTGACGCTTGCTCATCTTCTCGCCCTGCTCGTTCAGCACGGTCGGCAGGTGCGCGTAGACCGGCGGCTCGCCGCCGAGCGCGCGCAGGATGTTGATCTGGCGCGGCGTGTTGTTCACGTGGTCGTCGCCGCGGATCACGTGGGTGATGCGCATGTCGAGATCGTCGACCACCACGCAGAAGTTATAGGTCGGCGTGCCGTCCGGGCGCGCGATCACGAGGTCGTCGAGTTCCTCGTTGGAGATTTCGATCCGGCCTTTGACCGCGTCGTCCCACGCGACCACACCGGTGAGCGGATTGCGAAAGCGCAGCACCGGCTTCACGCCTTCCGGCGGCTGCGGCAGCACCTTGCCCGGCTCCGGACGCCACGTGCCGTCGTAGCGCGGCTTCTCGCCGGCTTCGCGCTGGCGCTCGCGCAGCGCGTCGAGTTCCTCGGTCGACATGTAGCACGGGTAGACGAGCCCGTTGTCCTGCATCTGCTTGAGCACTTCGCGATAGCGGTCCATGCGCTGCATCTGGTAGAACGGGCCCTCGTCGAAATCGAGGCCGAGCCAGGCCATGCCTTCGAGAATCGCGTCGACCGATTCGGTGGTCGAGCGCTCGACGTCGGTGTCTTCGACCCGCAGCACGAAGGTCCCTTTCATCTTGCGCGCGAACGCCCACGGATACAGTGCGGAGCGGATGTTGCCCAGGTGGATGAAGCCGGTGGGACTCGGTGCGAAGCGGGTACGGACGGAGGTGGTCATTAGCGTTACTCGGAGAACAGGCGCCGGCGCCCGGGCGAATGGAAATCGCGAAGCGCGGCAGCGAAGCGTGCCCATGCTGCGCGCGAGGTCGCGCACGGACACGAGGGAAATAAGTGCAAGGGTCGAATTATACCTTCCGCACGGAGCTTGCCGCCCTCGCCCGAAGGGCCTGGGAGGCGCGGCAAACGGCATGGAGGCAGGCAGCCTCGCAAACGCGCAGGCGGTTCCGAAAAGCCCCTCCGCCAGTTCCGAATACTTCCTCTGCAACGTTTCATTACAGTGCGGCGTGCGCGTCGATCCTTTGCTTTATGATGTGCGCGCGCTGCAGGTGGGCTCCGGTCGAATTTCGACAGGACGCCGCTCCCCCGGCGCTCCGTTCCGTCTGACCTCAGCCTGACCGCGGCACGCGCGACGCCGACTGCGTCGCCCGCGCCGTTGCTGGAGAAATCGTTGAAACCGTCATCACCGTCGTCGCCCGCTTCGTCCCCCGACTCGCTCTCGCACTCATCGCCCCGTTTGAGCCGTCGCCACTTCTCGCTGGCAGCCGCGTCCGCGCTACTCGCCGCCTGCACCACGACCGGCGGCAAGCTCGACGGCGCGCCGATCACCGCCACGCCCACCGCGCCGCCGCCCGATAAGGCGCAGCAAAAGCCCGTACGGGTCGCGCTCGCGCTGGGCGGCGGCGCCGCGCGCGGCTTCGCGCACATCGGCGTGATCAAGGCGCTCGAGGCGCGCAACATCCAGATCGATCTGGTCGCCGGCACCAGCGCCGGTTCGGTGGTCGGCGCGCTGTACGCGTCGGGCATGAACGGCTTCGCGCTGAACAAACTCGCGCTCTCCATGGATGAAGCGTCGATCAGCGACTGGGCGATGCCGTTTCGTACCCGCGGCTTCCTGCAAGGCGTGGCGCTGCAGAAGTACCTGAACACGACGCTGAACAACCGCCCGATCGAGAAGATGGCCCGGCCTCTCGGGGTGGTCGCGACCGATCTGCAGACCGGTCAGCCGATCCTGTTCCAGCGCGGCGATACCGGTATCGCGGTGCGCGCATCGTGCAGCGTGCCGTCGATTTTCGAGCCGGTGAAGATCGGCGGTCACGAATACGTGGACGGCGGCCTCGTGAGTCCGGTGCCGGCCTCGTTCGCGCGCAAGATGGGCGCGGACTTCGTGATCGCGGTCGATATTTCGCAGCGCCCGGAGACCGGCGTGATCAGCAGTTCATTCGACGTGCTGATGCAGACCTTCACGATCATGGGCCAGTCGATCAAGGCCTACGAGCTCGACAAATATGCGGACGTGGTGATCCGGCCGAATCTCGCGGCGATGAGCGGCAGCGACTTCTCGCAGCGCAACGCGGCGATTCTGGCCGGCGAGGAAGCGGTCGCGAAGATGATGCCGGAGTTGCAGCGCAAGCTCGCGGCCCGGCGGATGGCCGGCTGACGGCGCGAATCCGCGCGTCGCCGGACGGGGCGCGGTGCCGGCGGCCTGCGGTTGTCGCAAAAACATCGGCGCCCCAAACGCAAAAAAGCCTGCTTCGATGAAGCAGGCTTTTTTATTCCACCAGATTCAGGCTGGAATCAGTTATTGCCGCCGAGCGTCGCGTTCACGCGCTGGCGCAGATCGTCGCCCTGATACGACGCTTCGATCCGGCGCGCGCCGGTGAAGCGCTTTTCCCAGTAGCCGTCATCCATGTCGTCGACGCGGATCGTGCTGCCGGTGGACGGCGAATGCACGAACTTGTTGTCGCCGATATAGATGCCGACGTGCGAGAACGTGCGGCGCATCGTATTGAAGAACACCAGATCGCCCGGCTTCAGGTCGCTCACGCGCACCTTCTCGCCCATCCGGCTCATCTCCTCGGCACGGCGCGGCAGCGCGAGGCCGAGCGTGTCCTGGAACACGTAGCGCACGAAGCCGCTGCAATCGAGCCCCGAATCCGGCGTATTGCCGCCCCAGCGGTAGCGCACGCCGATCATGTTCAGCGCACCGACCACGACGTCGCCCGCTTTGCCAGCCATGCCGGAAAAGAACGACTTCGCGCCGCCGCTATTGCTGTCGGCAGCCGGGGTTTGGGGAGTGGAGAGGGACAGGGAATTCGACCCGGAGTTGGTCGAATAGGAGGCATTCTGATTGAAACCGCTTACTTCGTCGGCGAACGCGCCGGGAGTTGCTGCCATCAAGACGCCAATGAACATCCCGGCGACGACGCGCGTGCAAGCCTGGGTTAGGTTTCTGTGCTGCATTGGTCGGAAGTTTTTGCCAAAAAATCAGTGGGCTAGGGAAAAAAGTTTGGTCGATACTAATCAGTAAGTATTTGTGTGTCAAAACAAATAGAAAAAATCAATCGAGATACGCACTCAATTGTCGAACAAGTAAAAAATCAACGATCAAGCGCCGCTTTCAGCAGCTTTCGCGTGTAAGGATGCGACGGCGTCGCAAAAATTCGCTCGACATCGCCGGCCTCCACAATCGATCCGTTTTGCATCACCACGACCCGGTGCGCCATCGCCCCGATCACCTCCAGGTCGTGGCTGATAAACACGAAGCCGAGGTTGTATTTCTGCTGCAAACCGCTCAACAGTTTGAGCACCTGCTGCTGGATCGACACGTCGAGCGCGCTGGTCGGTTCGTCGAGAATCAGGACGCTCGGTTCCAGCACCAGCGCGCGGGCGATTGCGATCCGCTGGCGCTGGCCGCCCGAAAACTCGTGCGGATAGCGATACAGCGCGGTGCGGTCGATGCCGACTTCGCGCAGCACCGCGATCACCTTGTCGCGGCGCGCCTGCGGAGTCATCTGCGGCCGATGCAGCGCGAGCCCCTCGCCGACGATCCGCTCGATCGTCTGGCGCGGCGAAAGCGAGCTGAATGGATCCTGAAAGACCACCTGCATATTGGAGCGCAACGCGGTCTTCGCGGCGCCGCGATAGCTGCCGAGCGCCCTGCCCTGAAACTCGATCTCGCCGTGCGCGGTGCGTTGCAGACCGAGCAGCGCCATCGCGAGCGTCGACTTGCCGGAGCCCGATTCGCCGACGATCCCGAGCGTCTCGCCCTGGCGCACCGACACGTTGGCCGAGTCGACCGCCCGGAAGCGTCCCGACTCGAACCAGCCGCGCAGACCCGGCAGCTTGGTCTTGAAGTCGACCGACACGTCGCGCGCTTCGAGCAGCACCGGCGCGATCGGCAGCACCGGCACGACCGCGCGCTGCGGCCGGCTCGCCAGCAGGCGTTGCGTGTACGGATGCTGCGGGGCCTCGAACACCTGCTCGACCGGCCCGGTCTCGACCAGCACGCCGCGCTCCATCACCGCGACGCGCTGCGCGAAGTGGCGCACCAGATTCAGGTCGTGAGTGATCAGCAGCACCGCCATCCCGCGCTTTTGCGCTTCGTCGCGCTGCAATTCCAGCAGCAACTCGACGATCTGCGCGCGGATCGTCACGTCGAGCGCGGTGGTCGGCTCGTCGGCCAGCAGCAGCCGCGGCCGGCACGCGAGCGCCATCGCGATCATCGCGCGCTGGCGCTGGCCGCCCGACAGCTGATGCGGATAGCTGCTCACGCGCTTGCCCGGCTCGGTAATGCCGGTGCGCGCGAGCAGCTCGACCGCGCGCTTCGCCGCTTCCGGCGCGCTGACGCCGTCGTGCGTGACGATCGTCTCGGCGATCTGGTCGCCGATCGTATACAGCGGGTTGAGCGCGGTCATCGGCTCCTGGAAGATCATCGCGATGTCCGAGCCGCGCAGACCGCGCATCTGCCGTTCGCTCTTCGCGAGCAGATCTTCGCCGTCGAAGCGGATCGCGCCGCTCACCTCGGCGTCGGCGAGCAGGCGCAGCACCGACAGCGCGGTCACGCTCTTGCCCGAACCCGATTCGCCGACCAGCGCGACCCGCTCGCCGCGCGCGATCGCGAGCGATACGTCGTTGACCGCGACCGTGTCGCCGAACGTGACGCGCAGATGGTCGAGTTCGAGCAGCGGCGCGTCGGTCCGCGGCGAATTCATCTGCGGCTGCGCGCTCATTGATTGCCTCCCGCGCGCATCGCGTCGGAAATCCGCGTATCGAGCGCGTTGCGCAGCGCGTCGCCCATGAAGGTCAGCAGCAGCAGCATCGCGACCAGCACGCCGAACGTCGACATCGAAATCCACCAAGCGTCGAGATTCGCCTTGCCCTGCGCGAGCAGTTCGCCCAGGCTCGGGGTCGGCGCCGGCACGCCGAGGCCGAGAAAGTCGAGGCTGGTCAGCGCGAGGATCGAGCCGCTCATCCGGAACGGCAGGAACGTGATCACCGGCGTCAGGCTATTGGGCAGCACGTGGCGCCACATGATCTGCCAGTTCGACAGCCCCATCGCGCGCGCCGCCCGCACATAGTCCTGCTGGCGATTGCGCAGGAATTCCGCGCGCACGTAATCGGACAGACCGATCCAGCCGAATAGCGACAGCAGCACGATCAGCAGAATGAAACCGGGCTCGAAGATCGCCGAGAAGATGATCAGCAGATACAGCTCCGGCATCGCGGCCCATATTTCGATCAGCCGCTGCCCGACGATATCGGTTCGCCCTCCGAAGTAACCCTGCACGGCGCCGGCCGCGATGCCGAGCACCGTGCCGATCAGCGTCAGCACCAGACCGAACTCCACCGAGACCCGAAACCCGTATAGCAGCCGCGCGAACAGGTCGCGGCCGCGGTCGTCGGTGCCGAGCCAGTTCTCGCGCGACGGCGGCGCCGGGTTCGGCGACTTCGAGAAGTAGTTCAGCGTGTCGTAGTAATAGCGGTTCGGCGGATACAGCGCGAAATTGCCCGGCGCGTCGAAACGCTGCTTGATATACGGATCGAGATAATCGGCCGGGGTCGGGAAGTCGCCGCCGAAGGTGGTCTCCGCATAGTTCTTGAACAGCGGGAAATACAGGTGGCCGTCGTAGCGCACCACCAGCGGTTTGTCGTTCGACCATAGCGGCGCCGCGAGACTCGCCGCGAACGCGACCACGAAGATGATCAGGCTCCAGTAGCCCAGACGCTGCTGGCGAAACCGCTGCCATACACGGCGCGCGGGCGTCGGCGACTGCAATGCGCGCGCGGGTTCGGTGCGCGCTGCCGCGTCGGCGGAAAGGCGGGCTCGATTCATCAGCGCTCCAGTTGTTCGAATTGGATGCGGGGATCGACCCACACGTAGCACAGGTCGGAGATCAGCTTGGTCACGAGGCCGATCAGCGTGAACACATACAGCGTGCCGAGCACGACCGGATAGTCGCGCCGCATCACCGACTCATACGACAGCAGCCCGAGCCCATCGAGCGAAAACAGCGTTTCGATCAGCAGACTGCCGGTGAAGAACGCGCCGATAAACGCGGCCGGAAAGCCGACGATCAGCGGCAGCATCGCATTGCGAAACACGTGCTTCCACAGCACGCGCTTTTCCGACAGCCCCTTCGCGCGCGCGGTCAGCACGTACTGCTTGCGGATCTCGTCGAGAAACGCGTTCTTGGTCAGCATCGTGACGACCGCGAAGCTGCCGACCACCGACGCGGTGACCGGCAACGTGATGTGCCACAGATAGTCGAGCACCTTGCCGATCACGCTCAGCTGGCCCCAGTTATCCGACGTGAGATTGCGCAGCGGAAAGAGCTGCAGGAAGGTGCCGCCGCCGAACAGCACCAGCAGCAGCACGCCGAGCACGAAGCCCGGAATCGCGTAGCCGATCAGCACGATCAGGCTGGTCGCGAGATCGAAGTTCGAGCCGTTGCGCACCGCCTTCGCGATGCCGAGCGGCACCGATATCAGATAGGTGAGAAAGAACGTCCATAAGCCGATGCTGATCGACACGGGCAGCTTCGAGACGATCAGCGACCACACGCTTTGATGGCGGAAATAGCTGTCGCCGAGATCGAAGGTGGCAAAGCGCTTGAGCATCAGCACATAGCGTTCGAGCGGCGGCTTGTCGAAGCCGTATAGCTGCTTCAGTTGCGCGAGCTGCTGCGCGTCGACGCCGCTATGCGTGCGCAGCCCGAACGGCGACGCGCCCTCCGCGCCCTTGCGCAACTCGTGCTGCATCTGCTCGACGGGGCCGCCCGGCACGAACTGGATCACGACGAAGGTCAGCGTCAGCACGCCGATCAGCGTCGGAATCATCAGCAGCAGGCGTTTGAGGATGTAGCTCCACATAAGCGGTATTCCGGTGCGAAGGCGTTGGTGTGAGCGACAGGTGAGCGACGGATGAGCGTTGGTGTGAACGACGGCGGCCGATGAATCAGCGCTCTTCGCGCCACCACATCGACGTGATCCAGCCTTCCGCGCCATAGTACAGCGGCAAGGTTTTCGGCCACGCGAGCCCGCGCTTGAACGCGACCCGGTGCGTGCCGCTATACCAGTGCGGCACCACATAGTAGCCATGCATCAGCAGACGGTCGAGCGCGTGCGCGGCGTCGGTCAGCTGCTCACGGGTTTGCGCGTGCACGAGCGCGTCGAGCACCGCATCGACCACCGGCGACTTCACACCGATCGCGTTATCCGAACCGGGCGTATCCGCGGCCTTGCTGCCGAAGCGGTTGATCTGCTCCTGACCGGGCACCTGCACGTCCGGCATCCGGATCGTCGTGACGTCGAAGTCGAATGCGTCGAGGCGCTTCTGATAGACCGCGTAGTCGGCGACCCGGAACGTCGCGGTGATGCCGAGCTTTTGCAGATTGCGCGTGAAGGTCGCGATGATCGGCTCCATCGCCGCGGCCGACCCCGAGTCGTCGAGAATCTCGAAGCGGAACGGCTCGCCCTTGTCGTTGCGCAGCGCGCCGTCGCGATAGGTCCAGCCGGCCTGTTGCAGCAGATCGCGCGCCTGCAAGAGATTGGCGCGCAGCGAGCCGGGCGGATCGGTGTCGGGCTGCTTCGGCAGCGGCCCGAATACGGCCGGGTCGAGCTGGTCGCGCCACGGCTCCAGCAGCGCGAGCTCACCGGCCGACGGCAGCCCTTTCGCCTGCCATTCGGTGTTGGCGAAATAGCTGTCGATGCGGGTGTACTGGCTATAGAACAGCTGCCGGTTCAGCCATTGAAAGTCGAGCGCGAGATCGAGTGCCTTGCGCACCCGCACGTCCTGGAACAGCGGCCGGCGCACGTTCAGGATAAAGCCCTGCATCCCGGTGCCGTTGTGCTGCGGGAACACGCGCTTGATCAGCTCGCCGCTGTCGAACTTCTTGCCGACGTCGCGCCGCACCCAGTTGCGCGCGATGTACTCGACCAGCGCGTCGTACTCGCCGGCCTTGAACGCCTCGAGCCGCGCGGTCGCGTCCGCGTACAGCTTGTAGACGATGCGATCGAAGTTGTTCATGCCGACCCGCACCGGCAGATCGGCGCCCCAGTAATCCGGATTGCGTTTGAAGGTGATGTTGCGGCCGTTGTCGAAGCTCTCGATCAGATACGGGCCGCTGCCGATCGGCTTCTCGAACGCCAGCTGATCGAACGGAATGCGGCTGCCGTCGGCCTTGAGCCCCCACTTGCGCGAGAACACCGGCATGCTGCCCGCGAGCAGCGGCAACTCGCGATTGCGCTCGCGAAACTCGAAGCGCACGGTGCGCGGATCGACCACCACCGCCTGCTTGATCTCCCCGAAGATCGATGCGTATTGCGGCGCGGCCCGCGGGCTTTTCAGCGTGTCGAGCGAGAACTTGACGTCGTCGGCGGTGACCGGGTCGCCGTTCGAAAAGCGCGCGCGCGGATTGATCCGGAACGTGACCGACAGACCGTCCGGCGCGACCGCGATGTCGTCGGCGAGCAGCCCGTACATCGATGCGACTTCGTCGGCGCTGCCGACCGCGAGACTCTCGAACATCAGCTCGAGCCCCGGCGCCGCATTGCCGCGCAGTGTGAACGGATTGAATTTGTCGAAGCTGGTCAGCCGGCTCGGATTCGCGAGCACCAGCGTGCCGCCCTTCGGCGCATCGGGATTGACGTAGTCGAAATGTTTGAAGCCGGCTGGATATTTCGGCTCGCCGTATTGCGCGATTGCGTGCGCCGCGTGCGCGGCCGGCGCCAGCAGCAAAGTCGCGCAGACCAGTACGACTGAAACCGCGGCTGACAGCACAGTCGCAAGCGCGGCGCGCAACGGTCGATGAATCATGCTGCGTCGAAGCGCAGCCGTCGTTTGAACCCGTTGCGAGCCAGTGATCATAGAGTCGTGCTGGGGAGTGGGCTGTGGCGTTGGGAGCGATTCTACCCAATTAATCCGCGCATTCCCGCCCCTTCCCGCTCGTCGCGTGCCGTGATGCGCGCCACGGCAAAACCGCCCGCCCAAAAACAAAAACCGCCCTCGCGGGCGGTTCTTTATTGCAGTGCGGCTCGAAGCCGCATACCGCGCGACTCAGTGCCAGCCGCGGTGGTTGTCGTAGTGGTCGTGCGCGTAGTTGCCGCGACCCTGCGGGTGGTGGCGATACCAGTCATCACGATTCCAGTAGCGACGGCCGTCCCAGTAACGGTCGCCGTGCCAGCCGATCACGACCTGCGGACCACCGTAATAGACGGGCGCCGGCTGATAGACGACCGGCGGCGGCGGCGGAGGCGGCGGTGCGTAGACCGGCGCCGGCGCGACGTAGACCGGCGCGGGGATACCAATATTGACGCCGACGTTCAGCCCCGAGGCCATCGCAGCCCCCGATGCAGCCAACGTCAACACCCCGAGCAGAAGCGGAACAACACGAGTGGACTTCATGGATTCACCCTTGGTAGGAACGTTTTGTTGGCGGAAATATAGCGCAACGCAGCATCGCGCGTATTTCAACTTTGTAAGAACTGATGCCGAAGATCGCCGCTCCCGACGCTGGGTAACGTCTGGTTACATCGGCCAGCCAGCTGCGAAAAAACGCCGCACCGGTGACGCTCGCCCGCCGGCCGATCCCTCGCCCGGCCACCCGCCGCCCCCACCTCGCCCCTCATCTCAAAAACGAACATTTTAGTTTTCGAAAGAACATCGATGTTCGTTAGCCACTCACTAAGTCATCAGATCACTCAAGAAACTTCTTTACGAACCCTACAGTTTTCGCCTGAAAATCAAGGCCAACAGACAAATCACATATGGTTTTCCCGGATATCTCGGCTGAATTTCAGTGGTAGGATGACTGCCATCGAAAATCACTAAATGTTCGAATTCGCGCATGCAAGATTCGCCTTCGCCGAAGGCCGCGGCAGCATGCGTCACGGAGACTGATTTTGAAAACGATCAAGGGATTGCGCTGGTGGATCATCGGCCTGGTGTGCCTGGGCACGATCGTCAACTATCTGTCGCGCAACGCGCTCGGCGTGATGGCGCCCGAGTTGATGAAGCTGATGAACATGAGCACGCGGCAGTACTCGTACGTGGTCGGCGCGTTCCAGGCCGGCTACACGCTGATGCAGCCGGTCTGCGGGCTGATCATCGATCTGATCGGTCTGCGCGTGGGCTTCGCGCTGTTCGCGTGCCTGTGGTCGCTGACCGGCGTGTTTCACGGCTTCGCGAGCGGCTGGCTGTCGCTCGCGGCGCTGCGCGGGTTGATGGGGCTGAGCGAAGCGGTCGCGATTCCGGCCGGCATGAAGGTGGTCGCCGAGTGGTTTCCGGACCGCGAGAAGTCGGTCGCGGTCGGCTACTTCAATGCGGGCACCTCGTTCGGCTCGCTGCTCGCGCCGCCGCTGGTGATCTTCCTGTCGCTGCGCTACGGCTGGCAAAGCGCGTTCGCGGTGACCGGCGCGCTCGGCTTCGTGTGGGCCGCCGCGTGGTACGTGCTGTACCGCTCGCCGAGCGAGCACAAGCGCGTGAGCGCCGCCGAACGCGGCAAGATTCTCGACGGCCAGGCGCCGCCCGCGCCGCGCCGCGCGACCGTGCGTGAAGTGCTGCGCACGCGCCGTTTCTGGGCGATCGCGCAGGCGCGCTTTTTCGCCGAACCGGCGTGGCAGACCTTCAGCTTCTGGATTCCGCTGTATCTCGCGACGCAGCGCCATATGGATCTGAAGCAGATCGCGATGTTCGCGTGGCTGCCGTTTCTCGCCGCCGACCTGGGCGGCCTCTTTGGCGGCTACCTGTCGCCGTTCCTGATGAAGCACCTGCGCGTGCCGCTGATCTGGTCGCGCATCTCGGGCGTCGTGCTCGGCGCGCTGATGATGCTCGGACCGGCGTCGATCGGTCTCGTCGCATCGCCGTATCAGGCGATTGCCCTCTTCTGCGTCGGCGGCTTCGCGCACCAGATGATCTCCGCGCTCGTCAACACGCTCGCCGCCGATGTGTTCGATCCGGGCGAAGTCGGCACCGTGGCCGGCTTCGCGGGGATGGCCGCGTGGATCGGCGGGCTCGGCTTCTCGCTGATGGTCGGCGCGCTCGCGGATTCGATCGGCTATACGCCGCTGTTCGGCGCGCTCGGCGCGTTCGACCTCATCGGCGCGGTGCTGCTGATCGTGTTGATGCGCGGAGTGCCGCGCCATGGCCGCGCGCGGCGCGCCGAACTTGGCGCCGGCACGCCCGCGTGACCCACTTTCAAGAAGACCCCAGATGCGTTCAATGACCAATCTCAAACATCCGCCGCGCTTCGCGCTGGCCTCCCCCGCCGCCGCCAATCCGGTGGTGCTGAGCGCGCAGCCGGACTGCCGCATCGAGCTGTACGTGCTCGCCGAAGACATCATTCGCGTACTGGTGCTGCCGCACGGCGACACCCGCGGTCCGCGCACGTGGGCAATCGCGCCCGGCACCGACGACGTGCCGCTCGAAGGCCGCGAGCGCCGCGACCTGAGCGGCTTCACGCCGCCGCCGTTCACGGTGCTCGAAGAAGCCGGCCACGTGGTGATCGAAACCGCGCGGGTGCGCGTGAGCGTCGCGCTCGACGGCGGCGTCTGCGCATGGGACATCCTGCATGAAGGCGCGTGGCAGCGCGTGATGAACGACCGCAAGACCCAGGCGTACAACTTCGGCTGGTGGGACGAGCGCGTCTATCACTATGTCGAACGGGGACGCGACGAAATCTACGTGGGTCTGGGCGAGCGCGCCGGCTCGCTCGACCGCGCGCAGCAAAGCTACGAGATGCGCAACATCGACGCGATGGGCTATAGCGCGCGCAGCACCGACCCGCTGTACAAGCACATCCCGTTCTACGTGACGTGGCAGCCGCAAAGCTCGACCGGCTTCGGCCTGTTCTACGACACGCTCGCCGACTGCCGCTTCGACATGGGCCGCGAGCTCGACAACTACCACGGCCACTACCGGCATTTCATCGCCGAGCACGGCGACCTCGACTACTACTTCATCGCGTCGGCCGGCTCGCCGCTTAACGCGGTGCGCCGCTTCACGTGGCTCACCGGCCGCCCCGCGTGGATGCCGAAATGGGGCCTCGGCTACTCCGGCTCGACGATGAGCTACACCGACGCGCCGAACGCGCAGCAGCAGATGGGCGAATTTATCGAGCGCTGCCGCGAGCACGACGTGCTGTGCGATTCGTTCCACCTGTCGTCGGGCTATACGTCGATCGGTCCGAAGCGCTACGTGTTCAACTGGAATCACGAGAAGTTTCCGGACATCGAAGGCTTCGTGCAGAGCTACCTCGACTACGGCGTGCGGCTGTGCGCGAACATCAAGCCGTGCCTGTTGCAGGATCATCCGCGCTTCGACGAAGTCGCCAACGCCGGACTGCTGATCAATGCGCCGGACGGCGAACCGACGTGGGTGCAGTTCTGGGACGAAGTCGGCGCGTATCTGGACTTCACGAATCCCGCGACGATCGACTGGTGGAAGGCGCGCGTGAAAGACGCGCTGCTGCAATACGGGATCGCGTCGACGTGGAACGACAACAACGAGTTCGAGATCTGGACCCCGCACGCGATCGCGCACGGCTTCGGCAAACCGTACCCGGCGCATCAGGCGAAGGTGCTGCAAACGCAGCTGATGATGCGCGCGTCGCGCGACGCGCAGCGCGAACACGCACCCGGCACGCGGCCGTTCCTCGTGTCGCGCTCGGGCGGCGTCGGTATGCACCGCTACGTGCAGACGTGGTCGGGCGATAACTACACGTCGTGGGAAACGCTGCGCTTCAATCTGAAGATGGGGCTCGGGCTCGCGATGTCGGGCGTGTCGAACAGCGGTCACGACATCGGCGGCTTCTCGGGTCCGGCGCCGGAGCCGGAACTGTTCGCGCGCTGGGTCGCGTTCGGCATCTTCCTGCCGCGCTTCTCGATTCATTCGTGGAACGACGACGGCAGCGTCAACGAGCCGTGGATGCATCCTGAAGTCACGCGTCACGTCGCCGATCTGATCAAGCTGCGCTACCGGCTGATCCCGTATCTGTACGAACTGCTGTGGCAGTCGCACAGCGCGTACGAGCCGGTGCTGCGCCCGCTGTTTGCCGAGTTTCCGCACGATCCGCGCTGCCTCGCCGACGGCGACGACATGATGCTGGGTTCGTCGCTGCTGGTCGCGCCGGTAGTCGATGCGGGCCAGAGCACGCGTGACGTGTATCTGCCGGCCGGCTCGCGCTGGGTGTCGTACTGGAGCGGCGAAGCGTTCGACGGCGGCCAGACGGTGACGCTGCCGGCGCCGTTCGAGCGCCCGGTGTTCCTGCTGCGTGAAGGCAGCGTGGTGCCGCTGAACGTCGCCGAGCAGCACTTCGGCCGCCCCGCCGACGAGCGCGCGTTTATCGCGGTGCCGTATGCGGGCGCGGGCAGCGCGCAAGGCGGCTGTATCGAGGACGACGGCGAGAGCGAAGCATGGCGCGACGGCGAGCAGGGACGCTGGAACGTCACGCTGAGCGGCACCGGCGCTGCGGACACCGACGCCGGCACGCTGCGTATCGCGATCGAAGCACCGCGCTGGACGGCCGGCCACGCGCAGGAACGCGTCCGCGTGTTCGTGCCGCAGCACGAGACTCGCGCGATCGTCTGCGAGAGCGGCACGCTCGAAGCCGATCAGATCGCCGACGGCTGGCGCTGCCTGACGATCGCGCTCGCGCACTGAAGCAGTTCGCCGAGGCCGTGCGGTAAAGCACACAACAACCCGCAACGGCCCGGCGCCCCCGGTTACGAGGCACTGAACAACAAACCGCATCGGCCTGAACGATCAGGCCGTCTTTCCAGCCCGGAGACACTCCCATCATGAAATCCATCCAGCGCGCGCGCAGCCGCGCGTTCGTCCTCTGCTGCCTGCCGTTCGCGGGCGCCGCATGGTCGAGCGCTGCCTCGGCACAAAGCAGCGTGATCCTGTACGGCGTCGTCGATAACGCGTTCAGCTACGTCAGCAATCAGAAAGGCCACTCGAACGTCTACATGAGCCAGGGCAACCTGCAGGCGAGCAAGTTCGGTCTGCTCGGCGCGGAAGATCTCGGCGGCGGCACCCGCGCGATCTTCCGGCTCGAAAGCGGCTTCAATTCGCTGACCGGCGCGCAGAGCAGCGCCGGCTATATGTTCAATCGCCAGGCCTACGTCGGTCTCGCGAACGACCGCTACGGCACCGTCACGCTCGGCCGCCAATACACGCCCTACTTCCAGATGGTCGGCGGGCTCGGTCCGACCGGCGTGCTGACCGGCGCGACCGGCGCGCACCCGGGCGATATCGATGCGCTCGATACCACGCTGCGTTTCAATAATTCGCTCACCTATCTGTCGCCGGTCATCGCCGGTTTGCAGGCGAGTGCGCAGTACGGTCTCGGCGGCGTGCCGGGCAGCATTGCCAACGGCGGCCAGTTCAGCGCGGCGTTGCGCTACGACTATCAGCCGGTGTCGGTCGCGGTGGGTTACGTGAAGCTGAAGGACATCGCGACCAGCGCCGCGCTCGGCACGTTCGCGATCAATTCGCCGGTCAACAACGGCTATGCGAGCGCACGCAGCGCGCAGCTGTTCGCCGCGGCCGGCCGCTATACGTGGCACGACCTGATGGTCGGGCTGAACTACTCGAACGTGCAGTACGCGCCGGGTCACGGCTCGCTGTTCTTCGACAAGGCGGTGTTCAACACCTACGGCGCGATTGCGACCTACAGGTTCTCGCCGGCGGTCACGGTCGGCGGCGGCTACAGCTTCACGCAGTCGAGCCGCGCGAACGGCATCAGCGACCCGGCCCACTATCACCAGATCTCGCTCGAGCAGACTTACAACCTGTCGACCCGCACCACGCTGTATGCGCTCCAGGCGTATCAGCGCGCGAGCGGCAAAGCGCTGATCGCCGCGGGCAGCGGCGTGAGCATCGCCGACGCGGTCGCGGTGGTCGGCGATTCGCAGAACACCACGCCGTCGTCGGGGCCGTCGCAGTTCGTCGGCATGGTGGGCTTGCGACACGCGTTCTAAACCGCGCCGGTCAATTCCAGTAGTAGTGCAGGCCGCTCATCATCGAAAAACGCGCGACCTGCACGAATTCCGACTGCGAATTGCCGACGTTCCACTGCGCGAACGCGAACAGCTCCGCGTTCGGCGTGATCTTGTAGTTCAACGACAGCGCCGCGTTGCCGCCGCGCGGCGCGTCGAACGCCTGGGTGTAGCGCAGCGTCACGTCGAGCTTGTTGAACAGATCGGTGCGCCCCACTTGCAGCAGCGCATAGCGGCGCCCGAGCAGGCTCTGCTGCGGATTGAGCGCCTGCCCCAGCACGCCTGCCGCCGCGACATTGCCCATCGCCAGCGCGCCGTTTGCGGCCTGAATCGCCGACTGATACGCGTGCCGCTCGCCGCTCGAATAGCCGTCGCCGTTGTACAGCAGTTCCAGCGTCCCGGTCCAGCCGGACGGCACCGTATAGCTCGCGCCGAACAGCGCGCTCGCGCGCAACGACTTGTCGCGCGTCTGGTTCTGCGCGAACGTCCAGCCCGCCGGCGCGCCGCTCTGCGGCACCGCGAACAGCGCGCTGCGGCCCTGACCGAGCGAACCGTCGCCGTACAGCAGCAGCGCGTCCGACACGGTCCACGTGCCGTACGCGCCGAGCCGGTTCACGCCGTCGTCGCGATGCGATACGAGCGCGCTCGCGCTCGCCGCGTCGCCGGTCCAGTTCACTTTCAGCGCGGTCACCGGCGAGAAATACGCTTTGGTCGTATCGCGGGTATCGACGTGGAAGTTGCCGATCGCTTCCACGCTCCATGCCGGCGAGACCTGCGCGCTCAGTCGCGCGAAGTCGCGGCCGAGGATTTCGTTGACCGGATTGATCTTGCCGGTTTCGGCGAAAAACGGATTGCTCGGCGACAGCAGGATCGAGCTGCCCCACAGCAGCACGCCGCGCCCCACTTCGGCGGTCACGCCTTCCAGCCGGCACGACAGGCGGCCTTCGTTCAGATACGCATCGGTCGACGTGCGCGGATTCTCGCCCGGCGTGCTGCCCTGCCAGACGAAAAAGCCGCGCGGCTTCAACTGCGCGTAACACGGCCCGGCCTTCAGCGTCAGGTCGACGCGCGGATCGATTTCCCCCTTTAATTGCGGCACTTGCGCGATCCGGTTACCCGGATTGGCGAGCGACTCGCGATTCAGCACGGTCGCGGTGCCGTAGCCGAGCGCCTGAATGTTGTAGTCGAACGACAGCCAGTTCGCTATGTCGTCCTGACCGTCGTCGGCCCATGCGGTACCCGCTGCCGCGGCCCAACCGAGCAGCGCCAGCGGCAGCGTGCGCAGACGCAGCCACGCGGCCGCGCCGGGCGCGTTGGGCACGCCGGGCGCGCGGCCCGCCCGGTCCTGTTCGTTTCGACGCATCACCTCGCTAACCCGCCGTCACGGACGATTGAGCGCGTCGAGATTGAACGTGTCGGCGGCGAACTTCTTCGTCTTCACGTCCGAATACTGCAGCACCGAGTAGTTCGATCGATCGATCGTGTCCTGGATGCTCATCTTGCTGACGAACGGCTGCGTGCTGCCGTCGATCTGCAGCTTGTTGCCGATCTCGAACTGCGCGGTCTTGAACAGCTTGCCCGACACGGTGTAGAACTCGGCCTTCAACGGCACGTGACGCGCGACCGATACGTAGTAGACGATCCGGTCGTAAGTGACGAAGCGGCTCTTCGCGACCAGATTGATCACGTACGCGTCCTCGCCGTTCACCGGCTCGGTGCGCAGGATCGTCGCATCGTAGTCCTTCGCATAGTTGGTCGATGCGATATCGCCGTTCGACGCCGGGCCCACCATCTTCTGCCGGGTCGAGATCGACACCGGCTTGGTCAGCGTCGCTTTACCGAACCACATGCTGCGGCCGTTCTGCAACAGCCGGCTGCCGGCTTCGCGCGGCGGATAGGTGGCCTGCGCGAGGCTGTCGTCGCCGCTCGCGCGCACCACGTAGGTCCGCTTGTCGATCGGGCCGCCGGAGTCCTGGCCGGTGATATCGATCGTCCATTGCACGCCGTTCAGCCCGCCGCCGCGTGCGCGGTCGCTCGCCGCGACGATTTCGGTCGGGTTCGGGTTCTGCTGATCCGCCGCGACCGCGTGAAGCGGCACTGCCGCGCCGCTTGCGAGCAGCGACATGCCGAGAAAAATGACTGCCTTGAAACGCTGCATCGTATGAGTACCTGACAGAGAAAATGGAAACATCGATCGACGCTCAGACGAAGCTCAGCGCGTCGACCACTTCGATGCGGGTCGCGCGATACGCGGGCCACGCCGCGCACAGCACCGCGAAAAAGCTCACCGCGAGCGCGATCAGCAGCATCCGCGGCCAGTCGAGATCGACCTGCAGCAACACGCGATACGACGAATTCGGCGGCACGTAGCCGATCCCCGACGCGTTGATCGCGAGCGCCGCGAGCACCGTGATCGCAAAGCCCGCCGCGCAGCCGAGCAGCGCGATCCACAGCCCTTCGAGCGAGAACAGCCGCACCACGCCCGCATTGGTCAGGCCGAGCGCGCGCAGTGTGCCGATTTCGCGAGTGCGTTCGACCACCGCCATCGACATCGTGTTGGCGACACTCATCGCCGAGATCACCAGCACGATGCTGGCGATGAACGAGAAGATCATGTCGAACAGCTGGCGGACCTGGCTGTAGAAGCTCGACAGTTCCTTCCAGGTTTTGATCTCGACGTCGAAGCCCGCGTCGCGCAGTTGCCGCGCGAGGTCGAGCCGCACGCGGTCGGTCAGCGCGGCGTCGTCGAGCAGCACGACCAGCCGCTCGACCGACTCGGTGTTCATCAGCGACTGCGCGAGCGCGAGCGTGGTCAGCACGTATTTATCGTTAGTGCCGGCGCTGCCGGTGTTGAAGATATCGACGACGTCCGCGTCCACCGCGTTCGCCTGACCGTCGAGCGTCGAGGCGAGCAGGCTGAACGTATCGCCCTTCTTCAGGTTCAGCAGCTTCGCCAGATCCGACGACACCGCGACGCCCGCGTCGTGTTTCGCATCGAGCCGGCCGCCCGAGTCGTCGGTGCCGCCCGCGCCGAGCAGATCGTTATGCCGCGGCACGATCCCTTCGCCGATAAAGATCGTCGACGCCTCGCCGTTCGAGATCAGCCCATTGAGCGACAGCCGCGGCGAGATCAGCTTCACGCCGGGCTCGCGATGAATCAGCGCTTCGATCTTGCGGGTGTCGTCGGGCGTGAACAGATAGCGCTTCGGATTGAGCTTGCCTTCGAGCAGGAAGCCGCGCCGGAAGATCGTCAGGTGTCCGAGACGTTCGCCCATCACCGCCTGCTGTTCGAGCCCGGCATAGACGTTCGAGATATAGCCGCTGAACAGATTGATCGCGGTGAGGCCGAACGCGATCGCCGCGAGCGTGACGAAGCTGCGGCGGCGATTGCGAAACACGTTTTTGAGTGCGAGAAGCAGCGCATGCATCAGTGGGAATCTCCTGCGGGAAGCCGGCCGTCGCACAGCCGCAAGCAACGGGTCATATAACGCAGCGCCCGCTCGTCGTGCGTCGAGAACACGAAGGTCACGCCGTGCGTGCGATTCAGGCGCTGGAACAGTTGCATCGCCGCGTGGGTGTTGTCGCTGTCGAGGCTCGCGGTCGGTTCGTCGGCGATCACCAGTTGCGGCTCACCGATCAGCGCGCGCGCGATCGCGACGCGCTGGCGCTGGCCGCCGCTCATCTGCTCGGGGCGCTTGTGGTGATGGCCGGCGAGGCCGACTTCGTCGAGCAGCTCGCGGGCGCGCGCGCTTTGCGCGGCATTCGTGCGGCCGGCAAGACGCAGCGGCAGCAGCACGTTGTCGAGCGCGCTCAGCACCGGGATCAGGTTGTAGCTCTGGAACACGAAGCCGATCAGCGCCTGACGGCGCCGCGCGTAGCCGGTCGGCGTGAGGCGCGAAGTCGGTTCGCCCTGCACGTCGATCTCGCCGGTCGAGGGCTTGTCGAGCAGGCCGATCAGATTGAGCAGCGTGGTCTTGCCGCTGCCGGACGGCCCGACGATCGCGAGCATCTCGCCCGCCTGCACGTCGAGATCGAGATTGGCCAGCGCCTGCACCTGGCCGTAGCTGCGGCTCACGCCTTTCAGGCGCACCACCGGCGTGCTGTGCGGCGTTCCCTGCGGAACGAGCGAGGCCGGCGGCGGAAACGTCGCCAACGGCGCGTCGTCCGCGCCAGCCGTCGCGGCTTCCTGCGAATCGATTCTCATAGATATCCTGATGATTTTTTCAAATGGCGCGGTGGGGCTGCGTCAGCGCGCGGAGGCAGCGTCGGCCACCCCGCCCGGCGTCCCGCCCTGCATCCCATTCGGCAACAGATAAACCTTGCCCGGCCGCACCGGCTGCGCGGCCTCGCGCAGCGCCTTGCCGATCGCATCGAGCGGATAGGTCGCGGCGACCTCGCTGCGCAACACCCCCGCGCGCACCAGTTCGACCGCTTCGGCGAGCAGCGCGTCGCGCTGCGCATGCGTCATCCGCGCGAGCCGCTTGGTGAGCCAGAAGCCCTTCACGCCGATCCCGCGAAAGATCGCGTCGTCGCAGTCGAGCTGGATCGGGCGGCCCGACAACATCCCGTAGTTGACGATCGCGCCGCCGCTGTCGAGCAGCGCCGCGAGCCGCGCGACGCCGTCGCCGCCGACCGCGTCGAACGCGACGGTGAGCGGCGAGCTGCCGGCCGCCGCGCGCGCCGCCCGCGCGAGTTCGGGCCCGTCTTCGAGCGCGACGTCGCCGCCCGCGGCCAGCACTTCGGCGACCGCCTCGGGCCGGCGCACGATATTCAATGTGCGCAGACCGTCGTGACGCGCGATCTGCATCACCGCGCGGCCGACGCTCGACAGCGGCGCGGTCTGCACCAGCCAGCCGCCGGGCGCGAGCGCGGCCTGGCGGCGCACCAGTTCGAGGGCGGTGCACGCGCCGACCTTCAGCCCCGCCAGTTGCAGCGGATCGAGCGGCGGCCCGACCTTGAACACCAGCGACGCCGGCAGCCGGCGCCGCTGGCACCAGTTGTCGTTGGCCATCAGAATCACCTGGTCGCCCATCGCCAGATCGCTGACCGACGCGCCGCATTCGACGATCCGCCCGACCGCTTCGAGACCCGGCGTCGCCGGCAGCTTCGGCAGCTCGCCGTAGTGACCGGCGATCCGCGCGAGATCGGCGAGATTCACCGCGCACGCGTCGATGTCGACCAGCACCTCCCACGCGGCCGGCGCGCCGGGCGCGGCGACCTCGCAGCAGCGCGCGACCTGCGACGGCGGCCCGAAGCCGTCAATCCGGATCTGTTTCAAAAGAGTCCCCTGCTCGCCGGCGCGGCCGCTTTCAGTTCGACCAGCAGCGCGATCGTGCGGTCGATGTGCTCGCGGGTGTGCGCGGCGTTGATGAAGAAGCGCAGCCGCGCGGCGTCGCGCGGCACCACCGGGAAGATCATCGGGAACGTGAAGATGTTGTTGTCGAACATCCGCGCGGCCATCCACAGCGCTTTCTCGCCGTCGGGCAGCATCACCGGGATCACCGCCGAGCCTTCGCTGACGCCGGTATCGAGCCCCGCCGCGCGCGCCTGCGCGCGGAAGTAGTCGGCGCTCTCCAGCACCCGGCGCGCGCGCTCCGGCTCGTCGCGCATGATGCGCAGCGCGGCGAGCCCGGCCGCCGCGTTGGCCGGCATCGGCGACGCGATGTAGAGCCCGAGCCCCGGCGCGTAGTGCTTGAGCATCGTGATCAGCTCGCGGCGCCCGGCGATATAGCCGCCGACCGTCGCGAACGCCTTGCTCATCGACGCGTAGTGAATGTCGATGTCGGCCGGATCGAGCCCGAAGTGATCGACCACGCCGCGCCCGCGCGGGCCGATCACGCCCATCGAATGCGCTTCGTCGACCATCAGCAGCGCGTGATAGCGCTTCTTGATCTCGATCAGCCGCGGGATATCGGGGATATCGCCGTCCATGCTGAACACGCCTTCGGTCAGGATCAGCACCCGCTCGTAGCTGCCGCGATGCTCGGCGAGCAGCCGTTCGAGCGCGTCGCAATCGTTGTGCGCGAATGCAAAGCGGCGCGCGCCGCTCAGTTTCGCGCCGACCAGCATGCTGTTATGGACCAGCTCGTCGTACAGCACGAGATCCTGCTTGCGCGCCAGATAGCCGATCGCCGCGACGTTGGTGCCGTAGCCGCTGACGCCGAGCACCGCGTCCTCGACGCCGAGCATCTCCGCCAGCTCGCGCTCGAACTCGCCGAACACCGGGATCTCGCCCATGATGATCCGGCCCGAGCCGGTCGAGGTGCCGTAGCTGTCGATCGCCTGCTTCGCCGCCGCCTGCACGCGCGGATCGCCCGACAGGTTCAGGTAGTTATACGAAGAGAAGTTGATCATCTTGCGGCCGGCCACCTCGACCTCGGCGCTGACCAGCCCGACGTGCTCGCGGAACATGTTCCACTCGTAGCCCTGCTTGTCGTAGTACCAGCGCGTGTTGGTGTATTCGCGCAGCTCCGGAAAACGCGCGAAGTCATAGTGCTCCGGGCCCACGTTGACTTTCGCGGCGGCGTGCCGGGGCGTGGGCGCGTCGTCGCCGGCCGCGCCGCTGGTGACAGCCGGCTTGCCGAGCAGCTTCGCGCGCAGGCGTTCGATATGGGTTGCGGGATTCATCGGCGAGTCTCCTTGCAAGTGTCGAAGTTAGTTCGCATCCGCATCACGCGACCTTCGCGACCGGCGCGGCCGCGTCCGTATCGCCCCAGCCGAACGCGTTCAACGTCTTGTCGACGATCGCGCGCACGGTCAGGTCGTCGAGAATCTCCAGCACCGACACCGCGATGCCGAGATGGCGATTGAGCAGCGACTGGATCTCGGTCGCCATCAGCGAGTCGACGCCGAGATCGAGGATCGGCCGGTCGACCGGAATCGCGTCGGCGCTGGTCTCCAGCTCGTCGGCGATCAGCGCCGCGACGAGGCTCGCGAGCACCGTGAAGCGCTCGGCGGCCGGCACCTCGGCCAGTTCCGCGCGCAGCACCGCGCCCGGATCGGCGTCGGCGCTGGTGTCGGCGGCGATCAGATCGCGATAGCGCGGCGATTGCGCGGCCAGCGTTTCGTAGCGGCCCCAGTCGCTCCAGTTGGTGATCAGCGTGATGCCGAGCTGGGTCGTCTCGCGCAACAGCGCGCGTTCGAGCCAGCGCAGCCCTTCGGCCGACTGCATCCCGCGCAGCCCCATGTAGCGCATGAACTGTTCGAGCTTCTCGTCGCGGGTGACCACGCCGACGTCGGCAATTGCGCCCCAGTTGATGCTGGTGGCCGGCAGCCCGAGCGCGCGGCGATGCCACGCGAGGCCGTCGAGGAAGCCGTTGGCGGCCACGTAGCTCGCCTGGCGGCTATTGCCGACCAGGTTCGCGATCGACGAATACAGCACGAAATAATCGAGCGGCAGGTCGCGGGTCGCCTCGTGCAGCAGCCGCGCGCTTTCCGCCTTGCTGCGCATCACCGCGACGAGGTTGCGCGGATCGAGTTCGACGATCGGCTCGTCGATGATCACGGCCGCCGAGTGGAACACGCCGGCCAGCGGCGCGGCCGAGCTTGCGAGCGTCGCGAACAGATCGCCGACCTCGCCGGCCTTCGACAGATCGCATTTGATGAACGCGACGCGCGCGCCGCGCTCCTCCAGTTCCGCGACGAACGCGCGCCGCTCCGGCGTATCGATACCGCTGCGTCCGGCCAGCACGATGTGGCGTGCGCCATGCTCGACCAGCCAGCGCGCGGTCTTCTGACCGAAGCCGCCGAGACCGCCCGTGACGAGATAGCTGGCGTCGGCACGCAAGCTGAGCGCTTCATGCACGCGCAGCTGCAACGGCGTATCCGCGGCGTCGAAGCTGACGATCAGCGGGCTGTCCGCGTCCGGCAGCGCGAGCTTGCGGCTCGCCAGATCGACGATCGACACGGCCAGGCTATCGACCGGCGTCGGCTCGCCGCTGCCCACTCGTTCGATCGCATTGCGCAGCGCCGCGACGAAGCGGCCCGCGCGCTGCGTGAGCACCGCGAGATCGGCGCGCACGATCGACGCGGCCTGCGGCGGCACCGTGAACGGCTGCGTGCGCGGCGCGGTATCGATCAGCACACCGCCGGCGGCGAGCGCGTACCAGCCGAAGCTGTCGGCCCACGCGCTCATCGGCGCGACGATCGCATCGAAGCCGCGATCCCCGGTTACGTCGGCGACCGCCGTTTCGAGCGCGCCGTGCGTGGCGGCAATCGCCGCGACCACGTTGCCGGCCGGCTGGCGCGTCGAGCCTTCGGCCGGGCTCGCGAACAGCGTGGTCTCGATGCCGCGCCGGCGCAGCGCCGCGCCGACCGCCAGACCGAGTTCGTCGGCGGCGATCAGCACACGCGCATCGGCGGCGAGATCGGCCTGCTCGACGAGGCGTTCGGCGACCGCTTCGCGCAGCGCGACGAACAGCAGCGCCGTGGCCGCCTTCGTATCCGCAACGCCTGCCGCGGGCGGCAGTTCGACCAGCTGGAACGCCGAGCGCGGACCGCGAATATGACTCGCGAAATCGGCCGGCGCGAGACCGTACACGCGCTGCCCGATCCGCAGATCGGTGACGTCGCCGCCGACTCCGCTAACCGTCGCGACCACTTCGACGAAGTCCTGATCGAGCGAGTCGGCGCCCGAGTGGCGCAGCGCGCGCATCGTCAGCGCGACCTGCTCGATGCGCAGCTCGATCGCGTCGTTCGCGAGCGGCGCGCGCACCGTTTCGATCAGCTTCACGCTGCCGGCGCTCTCCTGCTCCTCGTGTTCGGCGACGCTGCGCACCTGCACCGCGCGCTCGGTGCCGAGCGGCACCGTTTCGATCCGCGGCGCGGCGAGCCACGGCTTCGCTTCGAGACGGCTCGCGAAGCGATGGCCGCGACGGATCGCGACTTCGTCTTCGTCGGCGTCGCACAGCAGTTCGAGAATCGCCGCGTCGAGGTCGTCATCGCTCGCGGCGGCCGGGATATCGACCGTGCTGAAGCGCATCGCTTCGAGTTCGTTGAACGCGACGCGCGCGAAACCGTTCAGCGCGGTTTGCGCGGGTTCGACCGCGATATGGTTGGCGCGGTCGCCGTCGCCGACGCTGAACGCGTTGCGGGTCAGCAGATACGTGCGCGGCCGCTGCGCGACCGGCAACGCCGCCAGTTGACGCGTAATGCCGAGCATGAACAGCAGCGCTTCGGTGGCGGTCGGATCGACGCCGTCGAGCGCGGCCTGGGCGCCGTGCGCGAACAGCACACCGCTGACCGGGCCGGCCGCGGCGAGGGCCTTGGCGATATCGTCGGCCGAGTCGGGGCGCACGCTGATGCGCGCGCCGTCCACGTTGAAACCGGCGCCCGCGTGCAGCCGCGCGCAGACTCGCGCGCCGAACGCTTCGAGGCCCTCGGCGAGGCGGTCGGTCAGCGCGGCCGCCGCCGGGTCTTCGATCACCAGCCAGTGACCGAGCCGCTTTGGTTCGCTCGCGCTGCCGGCGTCGTGCCATTCGTAGCGGGTCATCTGCAGCTTGACCGGATCGCCGAAGTCGTCGGTGCGGGCGACCTTCGCGGACGACGCGGTCACGCGCATCTCGCGGATCACCGCGAGCACCGCGCCCGAATCGTCGACCAGCGTCAGGTCCGCATCGATATGCTGCGGGCTCACGCGCACCTGCACCGCCTCGCACCAGTAGCGCGCGGGCAGTTGCGGGACCAGCAGACGCAGCTCCTTGAAACCGGTCGGCAGGAAGGTCGCTTCGTTGTCCTCGAGCAGGCTGACCAGCACCTGGAAGCACGCGTCGAGCATCACCGGCTGCGCCAGATAACCGGCCTCGCGCAGCGCCGGATCGCGTTCGATCAGCGCCAGCACGCGGCCGCCCTGCGGCGCCAGATGCAGCGCCTTGACGGTCTGGAATTTCGCTCCGTACTGCAAACCGATGCGGGCAAGCTGGCGATAGAACTCGGCCGGCTCGCGCTCGACCGGCAACGCGGCGCGCCATGCGTCGAGATCGACGCGGCGCGCCTCGGCCGCGCCGAGCGCGGCGACGCTGGCGGTCAGATGCAACTGCCCTTCGCCGATCTTGCCGCTGTCGAGGCTGCGAATCGCCGCACGCCGCGTGTCGCGGTCGTAGCTCGATACGTAGTCGATCGCACGGTCGCCGGCCAGCACCAGCGGCGCGCGAATCTCGACGTCGCCGATGCGCCAGCCCGGCGCGCGCGGATGCAGCAGCGCGGCCATTTCGAGCAGCGTTTCGATGTAGCCGGCGGCCGGCATGATCGCGGTGCCGGACACGATGTGGTCCTTCAGATAGGCAAGCTCGTCGTATTCGAGGTCGTTGACCCACACGCCGGTCGCCGGATACTGCTCGCAGCCGAGCAGCGGCCGCTCGGTCGGGCTCACGCGCTGATACACCGAGCGCTCGGTTTCGAGCCATGCGCGCTCGCGCTGCCACGGATAGTTCGGTAGCGCGGTGAAGCGGCCCGCGCCGTTCAGCGCGCGCCAGTCGAGCGTGCAGCCGCTTGCGAACACCTGGGCGATCGCGCGGTACACGCGCTTGCATTCGGCCTCGTTGCGCCGCAGCGTTTCGACCAGACGGATCTCTTTCGCGCGCGCCTTCACGCAGTCGCGCATCGCGCTCGACAGCACCGGATGCGGGCCGACTTCGACGAAGGTCGCAAAACCCGCGTCGACCAGCGACTGCACCGCATCCGCGAACGCGACCGGCTCGCGCACGTTGCGCGCCCAGTACTCGGCGCCGAACGACGGCCCTTGCAGGCGCTGTCCGGTGACCGTCGAATAGACCGGAATCACCGGTTCACGCGCGACGATGCCGCGCAGCGACGTGGTCAGCTCGGCGAGAATCGGCTCCATCAGATAGCTGTGGTACGGCACCTCGACGTTCAGCACGCGGTTGAAGATTTCGCGCGCGGACAGCTCGGCGGCCAGCGCCTCGATCGCCGCGGTTTCGCCCGACAGCGTCAGCGTGTTCGGGCCGTTCGCCGCGGCGATTTCGACGCGCCCCGCGTACGTTTCGAGCAACGGCGCGAGCGCGTCGCGGCCGACGCCGACCGCGAGCATGCTGCCGGTGCCGGCGGTTTGCGCCTGCAAACGGCTGCGTTCGTAGCTGACCCGCAATGCGTCTTCGAGACTCAACGCGCCGCTGACCGCGGCCGCCGCGACTTCGCCGACGCTATGGCCGACCACCGCGCCCGGCGTCACGCCCGCGGCGCGCAGCACCGCGACGATGCCCCACTGCACGATGAAGTTGGCCGGCTGCGCATAGATCGTCCTGGTGATCTGCGAGTCGGCTTCGCTTTTGAGCATCTCGGCGAGGATCGAAAAACCGGAGATGCGCTGGAAAATCGCGTCGGCTTCGTCGACGGCCGCGCGATACAGCGGCTCGTCGCGATAGAGCTGCTGGCCCATCGCCCACCATTGCGGACCCATCCCGCTGAACACCCAGACCGGCAGCTCGCGCGCGCCGATCACCTGCTGACCGGTGACGAGATGTTCCGACAGCTCGCCTTGCACCAGCGCATGCAGCGCGGCGCGCAACTGCTCGCGGTCCGCGCCGAGCGCGACCGCGCGCTGACTGAGCGGCGCGCGGCGCAGCGCGGCCGAATGCAGCAGATCGGTGACGTTGGTTGCGGACTCGCCGAGCGCGTCGTGATAACGCTGCGCGAGCGCCTGCAACGCGGCGGGGCTGCGCGCGGACAGCGGCAGATAGAGCGGCAGATGGTCGGGGCGCGCGGGCGCGGCGGCCGCGTTAGCGGCGTCAGCGGTGGCCGCCGCCGCGCTCGCGTTCGCCGTGGCATGGACGGGTTCAGGCGCCGAGCGCAGCACCACGTGCGCATTGGTGCCGCCATAACCGAACGAATTGATCGCGACGAGGAACGGCTCGCCGGCCGGCGCGAGCGTGATCGGCGCATCGGCCAGCCGCACGCCGAGTTCCTCGAACGGGATACCCGGGTGCGGGGTTTGCAGATTGCCGAGCGGGAACGCCTCGCGATGCTGCAACGACAGCACCGCCTTGATCACGCCCGCGACGCCGGCGCCGGCTTCCATGTGACCGATGTTGCTCTTGATCGAGCCGAGCACGACACGCTCGTCGCCGTGACGGCCGGTGCCGTACACCGAGCCGATCGCGGCCGCTTCGATCGGATCGCCGACCGCGGTGCCGGTGCCATGGCATTCGACGTAGCGCACGTTGCGCGTGTCGATCGAGAATCGTTCGGACACCTCGCGAATCAGCTCGCGCTGCGCTTCCTCGCTCGGCATCGAGATGCCGGGCGTGCGACCGTCCGAGTTGACGCCCGCGCCCGCGACCGTCGCGAGGATCGTGTCGCCGTCGGCGAGTGCGCGCTCGAGCGGCTTGAGCAGCACGATGCCGCCGCCCTCGGCGCGGCCGTAGCCGTCGCCGCGCGCGTCGAACGATTTGCACTGGCCGTCGCGCGACAGGAACTGCCCCTTGCTCATGCCGATCGGGTACTCGGGGCGCGTCATCACGTTCGCGCCGCCGACCACCGCCATCTCGCAGTCGCCGGCCCAGATATCGCGGCACGCATAGCTGAACGCGACCAGCGACGACGAACAGGCAGTGTCGATCGACAGGCTCGGCCCGCGCAGATCGAACGCATGCGACAGGCGGTTCGCGAGCATCGTCATCATCATGCCGGCCGCGGTGTTCGCGTTGTGGCGGGTGCGGTTCGACACCTGCATCAGCGTGACCATATGGTCGAGCATGAAGCCGCCCACGTAGACGCCGACCTTGCGGCCCGCGTGCGCGGGCAGATCGAGCCCGGCGTTCTCGAACGCTTCCCAGATCAGTTCGAGCAGCAGCCGCTGCTGCGGGTCGATGTTTTCGGCGACGCGCGCGGGCAGATCGAAAAAGCCGGCGTCCATCGAGCGCACGTCCTGCGTGATGAAGTTCGCGCGGTCGACATAGGCCTTGCCCTTCGCGCTTTCGTCGGACGCGTAGTAGCGCGCGGCATCCCAGCGGTCCGGCGCGACCGGCCCCGCGGTCACGGTGCGCGCGCGCATGGCCTCGACGAGTAGATCAAGATTGTCGAGACCACCCGGGAAACGCCCGGCCATCCCCACCACCGCAATGTCACGCATGTTCGTTCCTTATTCTAATAAAAGCCAAAAACTATTGATAAATTCGAATCGAATAAATTTAATTCAGCACCCTGTTTTTCGGTGTCTTAGATATTCGATTTATTATTGAGATTTGGTATTCGCCGGCGAGCTGGATGAGTGCGGCTTTTCGCTGAAAATCCCTGCAAACCAAGGTGCTTTTGCACAGCTTCCATAGGGATGTTTTTTACATTTATACAGATTCTTAATCGTTAATATTTCTTTAAATCCCCGCCCCGCAAGACGAGCGCAACCCACCGGAAATTACCCGGTAATTTCAAGATAATTTCAGCGTTAATTTTTTAAAACTTGCGGCGCCGATTAATGCGCGGCCGTGGCGGCGTCACCGCGGCCACTCGCGGGGGGCACGGCGGAGCCTGGGGCAGCCACCGCCAGTTGCGCGTTGATGGCCGCCACTTCGTCGACATTCAGCGCGGCGGTCTGCGCCTTCAGTTGCAGCAGCGCGAGGATCGTGTCGTAGCGCGCGCGCAGCAGATCGCGCTGGTTCGTGTACAGCGTGTCGGTCGCGCGCAGCACGTCGGTGCTGGTGCGGCTGCCGACCCGGTAGCCGATGCGCGTCGCCGCGAGCGCGTCGCGCGAACTTTGCGTGATACGCGCGAGCAGATCGGTGCGGGTGAGTCCCGACGTGAAGCGGGTGTACGCATCGCGCGCGGCGGCGCCCGCCTGGCGCGCGGCGGACTCGGCCGCGTCCTCGGCCTGGTCGCGCTGCGCGAACGACTGACGCAGGCGCGCCTGGATTTCGCCGCCGGAGAACAGCGGGATCGTCACGGTCAGCATCGCGGTCGTCGTGGTGGTCGGGCGCGCATAACCGGACGCCGCGCCGGCCGGCGTGTAACCCGCCTGCAGATTGACGACCGGATAGTGCGCGGCGCGCGCCTTGCTGACGTCGAGTTTCGCGATCTGCCAGTCGAGCTGCTTGAGCTGCACCGCGTAGCCTTGCCCGCTCGCCTGCCCGACCCAGCTGTCGAGGTCGGCCGGTTCGAGCCGCGGACGCACCGGCGTGGCCGCGAGCCGCGACAACGGCGTGAACGGCTGCCCGGTCGCGAGTTCGAGCGCCTGGCGTTTCAGATGCAGCGCGCTGGTCGCATCGAGCTGCTGCAACTGCGCCTGCTGGCTCAGCGCGTCGGCCTCGCGCAGATCGATCAGCGTCGCGTCGCCGGCCGCGCGGCGGCGCTGCAGTTCTTCGATCTGCGTGCCGACCGCCGCCAGGTAATCGGTCGCGCGTTGCAGTTCGTCTTCGGCCGCGAGTTCGTCGAAGTACGCCTGCGCGGCGCGCAGGATCGTGCTCTGGCGCGCGTCCGCATAGGTGAGCGCGCCCTGCGCTTCGACGAGGTCGGCCTGCTGGTAGCCGGTCCAGCGCGCCCAGTCGAACAGCGGTTGCGACAGGCTCACGGTCCAGCCGCTTTGCCAGTACGCGACCGGCGTATAGCCCTGATTCGCGATGCGGTTGTAGCCGCGCCCCCAGCCGCCGTCGATGCGCGGCAGCAACGCCGCGCGCGCGATCGGCCTGGCCTGCCGCGCGGCCGCGTAGCCGGCCTCGGCGGCGGCGAGATCGGCGTCGTGGCCGATCGCCTGGTCGACGATCGTCATCAGGTCGACGGGCTGCAAGGCGGACGCGGGGGCGGCTTTGACGGCAGCGGTGGTGCTGGCCGTGGTGCCTGTTGCGACCGCGGAGCCCGTTGCTGCGTTCGTTGCTGCGTTCGTTGCAGTGCCGGTCGTGGTGCCGGCCACGGCGCCGGTCGCGACGCAGCCGGCCAGCAGAATTAGCAGCATGCCGCCGTGCTTATTCATTTGTGGTGCTCAGGTTGTCGCGAACGTCGCGTTGCGGGTCGGCCTGGCTATCGCTGTGCCCTTCCCGCACCAGTTCCCCTTCGTGCAGCCGGTAGCGCCGCCCGAACGCGGCCGCGAGCGACATATCGTGCGTAATCACCACGACCGTGCAGTCGAGCCGCAGCAGCAAAGCCGCGACATGGCGCACCGATTCCGGATCGAGATTCGACGTCGGTTCGTCGAGCAGCAACACCTCGCGCCGCTGGTACAACGCGCGCGCAAGCAGCAGCCGCTGCCGCTGCCCGGCCGAAATATTCGCGATCGTGTCGCTGATGATCGTGCGGGTACGCATCGGCAGACGCATCACGTCGGCGAGCAGGCCGACGTCGTCGAGCAGCCGATGGATGCGCTCCTCATCCGCATGCCCCTCGAACAGCGAGATGTTGTCCGCGATCGAGCCGTGCAGAATCAGGTCGCCCTGGCGCATATGGGTCGCATGGCGGCGGATTTCGTCGACGTGCAGGTTCGGCCACGCGATGCCGTTCAGCGCAATCTGCCCTTCCTGCAGCGGCTCGGCCGCGGCGAGCAGCTTGAACAGCGTCGACTTGCCGCTGCCCGACGGCCCGGTGATCACGATCTTGTCGCCGCGGCAAATTTCGAGGTTCGCATTCCTGAGCACCGGCTGGTCCGACACGCCGTAGCGGAACGACACGCCGCGAATCGACAGGTCGCGAAATTCCCGCACCTCGACCGCTTTCTGAACGTCCTCGGGCGGCGTATAGCGCTCGCTTTCGCACTTGACGATATCGTCGACCCGCGCGACCGGCACGCTCAGCATGAAATAGCCGAACACCGCGTTGATCGAGCGCGCGAGCCGCTCCGACAGCAGCGCCTTGTAGATCAGAAACGAATAGAACACGCCGACCGAAATCTCGCCGCCCAGCATCAGCTGCGCGGCGAGCCAGGTGATCACGATCATGTCCGCGTAGTCGACCAGTTTCAGGATCGCATCGCGCAGGCCGCCGAGCTGGTTGCTGGTCAGCGTCGCCGCGATGAAGTCGCGATACTTCGTCATGTAACGCGCGGTGCGGCGCGTCTCGCCTTGCGACAGCTTGATCAGCGAGGCCGCGCGGATCGTCTCGATCAGCGCGTCGTCGCATTGCGCGGAGCGTTCCAGCACCAGCGCGTGGTTGTCGCGCATCCGCACGAACAGCGCGAACGCGACCGTCACGTAGAACGCGAAAATCCCCACCGCGACCGCGGTCAGCAGCGGACTTTGCACCAGCATCAGCACGAACGCGAGCAGCCCGACCGCGATGTCGATATACAGCGACACCGCGGTGCGGGTCGCATAGGTGTTGATCTCGTCCTGCGCCTTCAGGCGTGCGAACAGATCGCCGACGTTGCGCTTCTCGAACCACGGCAGCGGATTGCGCAGCAGATGGCCGAGCAGCCCCTCGGTCATGCCGATCCGCGTGCGCCCTTCGAGCACCTCGACGAGCCGCGCCTGCACGTACTGGCTCAACGCGCCGATCGCGAACAGACTCGCGAAGGTCAGCACGAGCACGTTCAGCAGGTTCAGGTTGTCGGTGGCGACCACGTAGTCGAGCACCAGATTGCCGAGATACGGCATGGCCAGAATCGCGACCTGGCTGCCGAGCGCGACGAACAGCACCTTCGCGATCTGCGCGGACAGCATCGGGTTGCTCGCGCGCACCCGCGCGAGCGCGGCGGCCACCCCGGAGTCCGCGCGGATGCGCGGCAGTTGCGGAGTGGGCCCGCATTCGAGCAGATAGCCGGACACGTTGGCCGCGAACGTGTCGAGCGACACGCGCCGGCGGCCGCTGGCCGGATCGATGATATGCACGTAGCCGCGCCGGTATTTGTCGAACACGACGAAATGCGCGCCGCCGAAATGGATGATCGAGCCGCGCGCGACCTCGTGCAGATCGGCGACGTCGAAGCGATACGCCTGCACCGCGAGGCCGAATTCGACCGCGACGTCGTACAGGTCCATCAACGTGAGCCCGTTCGCCGAGATCGGCCGGAACGCGGACAGCTCGCGCACTTCGGTTGCGCGGCCCAGATGCGAGAGCACCATCGCGAGACACGCGTAGCCGCATTCGGCCACTTCATTCTGATAGATCGTGCGCACCGTTACCCCCTTAGCATGCGAAACAGCGGCGCCAGCACCCATTCGGCGATGGTCCTGCGTTCGACCACGATGCTCGCGGTCGCGCGCATGCCCGGCAAAATCCGGAACTGCTGGCGCTCGAACACGAAGGTGTCGCCGGCCAGCGTGGCCCACGCCATGTAGTCGCCGGCCTCGCTCGCCTTCGCGTCGGACGCGCTGTCCGGCGAGATCTGTGTCTGCACCGTGGTGCTCGAAATCGCGTCGATCCGCGCCGCGTAGCTGCCGAAGCGTTCATAGGGGAACGCGTCGAATTTCAGCCGCACCGTGTCGCCTTCGCGCACGAAGCCGCGCTGGCGCGATGGAATTCGCAGCGCGGCGCGCAACGGCCCGTGCTCGCGCGTGCCGATCACGAGCGCGACGTCGGCCGCGGCCAGCGAGCGGCCCGGCACCAGATTCGAAAACGTCACCACGCCGGCCTGCGGCGCGGAGATCGTCTGGTCCTGGCGCAGCTGTTCGAAACGCAGCCTGATGTCCTGCAGATCGCGCGTATGCTGCGCGTCGAGTTCGCGCAGCTGCGCCTGCAGATCGGTCTGCGTGCTCTGCTGGGTGGCCAGCTCGCCGACCAGCTGCTGACGCCGCGCGAGACCCTGCGCGACCGCGACCTTGCCCTGATGCACGTCGGCGCTGGCCTGCTCGATGCGATCGGCGGTCACGTAGTCGGACACCGATTGCAGCCGCGTGAGCTTGCGCGCGGATTCGTCGACCAGCGCGCGGTTCTGCGCGATCTGCTGATCGAGCGCCGCCTGCTCCGCGTGGCGGCTTTGCAGCGTTTGCGCGGACGCGGCCAGTTGCGCGCTCAACGCGCCGCGCCGCTGCGTGTACTGCGCCTCGGACGTGCGCAGCTGGTCGTCGCGCATCCGCGCGTCGTACACCGGCCGCTGCACGCCGTCGCTGGCGAGCGACAGGTCGCGCTTGAGCTGGAACAGCGGCTCGCCGGCCTTCACGTGCGCCAGCGGCTGCACGTAGATCGCGGACACGAGGCCGCTGAGGCCCTGAATCTTGACCTCGTCGGGCGAGACGATTTCGCTCTGCACGTCCTGCTTCAATTCGATTTCGTGCAGAAACGCGAAGGCGATCGCGCCGATCACCAGTCCGGACGTCGCGTAGGCGATCCAGCGCCACGGCACGTCCTTGAATTGCGGAAGTTGAGTCGATTCCATCGATGCTGCTCATGCCGGGGTGATTGGCATGCCTTATTGTCTGTAGCGGCTTGGGCGGCCGGGAAACCGGGCGTGGAGGCGCGCCTGCCCGTCGCGGCAATGCGAGCCGTAGTCAGCGTGCTAACGGGACGCGGCGAACGCGTACAGCGACGGATGCCCGGCGGCGAGCCAGCGGCCGTAATTCGCGCGCAGCGCGGTGGCGATGCAGTCGGCCACCCGTTGCGGCGCGTCTGGCGCCGCCAGCGGCAGCGGCTCGAATAGCTCGGCGTCGAAGCGGCCGCGCTCGAAGGTCAGATAAAACGGCAATAGCCACGCGTTCAGCGGCGCGCCCAGTCGAAACACGCCGTGATGAATTCGCGCGCCGCGGCCGAACATCTCGACGCCGACGGTCTCCATCGGATAGCGGTGCATCGTGAACGGCGGCACGTCGGCGAACAGCACCAGCACACCGTTGCGTTTGAGCGAACGCACGACGCGCAGGCCGAGGCCGCCGCGGTTGTCGTCGTCGAACGTGTACAGCACGTTCACGCCCGGAATCTGCGCCTGGTCGTTGCCGTACAGATTGCGCGGCATCCCCGACACGACCGCGATCGAGCCGAGTTCCAGCTGCGCGCGCAATTCGTCGATTACATAAATGTTCGCGTACTGCGACACGTAGTGAAACGGCGACACGATCACCGGAGAGCCGGGATGCGTCTGCCTGAGCCGCGCGATCTGTTGCGCGAGCTTCGCGGCGACCGCCTGCAGGTCGGGCCAATGCTCGACGCCGCGCACGTGGCGGCCGAAATAGATACGCCGGTCGATCAGATGTTCGAGTGTGCGACCCGTGCGTGCGCGGCGCGTTTCGCGCGGCGCGAGATCCACGAGGTCGGGCCCCGGTTCCGCGCGCACCACGCCGCTTGCGCGCCGCTTCGCGCTGAACAGAGCGCCGGTCAGCTCGCCGGCGACCGCGAGCGGCTCCAGCAGCGACGCCGGCACGCGCGCCAGCACAGCGCGTTGGCCGCGATATTTCGCGTAGCGCAGATATCTGCGCAGCCGTGAGGAAAGTGAGCGCATAGGCAGCCCCGGCCGGAGACGGCGCGAGGGCGGCCGGGTTCGACCGCCCTCGCGCGTACGACCGGTTAGCGGCTATTACGCGCTGGTCACCGGCAGCGGGTTGCCGCCCGTGCCGCCCGTCGACGACGTGTCCGTCGTGCAGGTGGTGGTATCGCAGCTGGTCTTGCAGCAGCCGCCTGCGACGTTGGACTTGGCGAGTTCGTTACGATCGATCTGTTGCATTTTGATATCCTATTTTCAAATAAAAAGATTTTCCGGATTCACTAATTCCCCATGAATCCGGCCTGCAAATTATGCCCGATTAATTAAGCTATGCAATACGCTTAATGAAATTTGACACAGCGCAAATATCAAAAAAATCCGATTTATCTTGAAATAAAAATGGAATTAAAAATAGCGATAACGTCAATCTGAGAACTTCGAATATTTACTGGTAAGACATCGTGAACGTCGCGACGCCGTTGGCGCTGCCGGGCGTCATGGTGCCGTCGGTTTTCACGTAACGTCCGCCGAACGGCAGCGTCAACACCGTGTCGGTGCCGGTGGTGGTGCCGAGAAAGATCTGATTCACATTACCCGCCACCGATGAATCGGGTCCATAAGCAATCGGATTACCGTCTTTCAGGATCTGTATGCCGACGCCTTTCGCGCTGGAATCCGATGTCAACGACAACGCATTAGAATTATTCCCAGGATTATTGCTATCCGTAAAAGTCACGTAATAGCTGGTCGCGACACCCCCGCAATTCAACCCGATCTGGAAAGGCACGGTATTGGAGGTCGAGCCCACCCCACCGAACTGGCTGATCGGCACGCTGCCGAGCGGCACGGAGATCGAAGGCGTGGTGACCGTGCAGGTCTGGTTGGCGATCTGCACCGCGTTCGCCAGCGACACCGTGCCCGCGACCAGCCCCCCGACGGTCGCCGAGAAATACTGCCCGGCCGGAATGGTCTGACTGCTGATCAGCGGCGACAGCTTGATCAGTTGCATCGTCACGGTCGGTCCGAGGTACGCATAGCATTTGCCGCCCGCCGTCTGACCGCACGAAGCAGGCTGGAAGAAAGTTACCGGCAGCGTGCCCGTGGCGGTCGGATAGTAGTTCGAGCCCGACTGCAGCGTGTAGCCGATACCGGTCGAACCGATCGGCATCACGTTGTTCGAGCCGGACGAACTACCGCCCTGCAGGTTCGAATAGACGTACGAGGTCGCGGCCGTGCAATACACGCCGGTCGGTGATGCGTTGGTGAATGCCACCGTCGCGGTGCCCTGCCCGATCACGCTGCCCACCGGCGCGTCGCGCGGAATGGTGACGGGCGAAGGGATCGAGATCATGAAATTGGACGTGCCGCCCGAGCCCAGTGAACACTGCGCGTGCGCCAAGCCCGGCAGCAGGGTTGCGCCGATCAGCACGAACGCCGATAGCAGCAGTTTCGACACGACGTGCGTCGCCTCGACAAATCTGGAGATGAGTTTCATAAGGTTCCTTGCGGTGACCGGTTGCAGCAGAACGCGCGTCGCAGTCGGGACGGCGCCCAAAAAAATTACGCGCCGCCATTGCGCTCGCGCGCAGTGCCGGCGCTGTCGCGGCGCTCCCGCGCCTAGCGCACGCCGGGCAGCTGCACGAAGCCGACATTGCGGCCGCCGCGATTGTCGGCATTGCCCGCGTTGGCGGGATTGCTATTGGCGCCCTCCGCCGTCGACGTGCCGGCAGCGCTCACCGCGCCGCCGCTGCCGCCGCTCAGGTTGCGCTGGCGCCACTCGCCGTGAGCCCGCTCGGCCGCCGCGGCGGCGGGATTGCGCGCGATGCCGATGGAACGAACCACCTGCGCGTGAGCCGACAGCGCCGGCAGAACAGACGCTGCGAGCAGCGAAACAATCAGAAAATGGCGTGCTTTCAATTGAGCGGACCTTTCAGGGTTGATCGGATGCTGGAGTGCGCGGGCAGCCGTGCCGCCCGCGCTCGCGGTGCGGATTTCAATGCAGGTAGGCGTCCCCGGTGCCGTCGCCATGCAGGCGCCCCGCGGTCGAAATCCGCGCGGCCATGCTGACGTTCGCCGCGGCCGTGTTGGCCGCCCAGTTCTGCGCGCTCGGCGCGAACGACTGCTGTTCGGCCGGTTCAGGTTGCGGCTGGGCCTGCTGGCCGGACGGCTGTCCTGGTTGCTGCGGCGCTTGCGGCTGCGCCTCTACGGCCGGTGTCGCTTCCGGTGTCGTTTCCGGAGTCGCCACGGGCGCCGTCACCACACCCGTCGCCGGCGCGACCGCGCCCACGTCGCAAACCGCCTCGGCGTGCGCGAACATGCCCTTGTCGGCGTCGCGCGGCGGCAGCTTGTAGTGCAGCAGACACTGCTGGTCGGCCGAGTCGCCCCACTTCACGGTCAACGCGCCTTCGTCGGCGACGCCGCGCACGAAGATCCGGCTGCCCTGACCGATCACGCCGACGTCGTGCCCGTCGCTGTCGAGCACATTCGCGCCGAACGGCAACGTCGCGCCGTTCGGTTGACGCGCGGTGATCACCGCAGCGCGGCCGCTCACCGTGTCGAAATGGATCATCACGACCGAGTTCGCGCGCGGCGTGATCTGCTGGGTCGTCGATTTGAACTCGACGTCGAGCGGCAGGCCCTTCGGATCGATGTCGACCAGATTCATCCGGTACGGCATCAGGTACGGAATCACCGCATAGCCGCGCGGATCGATTCGCACACCTGTCGAATTGGTGACGCGCGCGCCGTAACCGTTCTTCGCTTCGACCACCCCGACCGTGTCGCCGAGATCGTTGGCGAACGTGATACCGCCCGGATGCGCGACCACCGCGCCCGACACGCCGCCCGACAACTGCGAGTAGCCGGAGCCGGTGCTGGCGCTGCCGAGGAAGGTCGCATACGGACTGCGGTACTGGCCGTTGACGCCGCCGACCGTCGAGCCCGGCGAGTGGTTCGCCGTTACGCCGTAGCTGAAGTTGTTGTCCTCGCCCGCGGTGCCGGTCAGCATCGCCTGTTCCGACCAGCCGGTGTTGCTGTCGTGCGCGAAGCTGGTGGCGAGCGTCGGCGCGTGCTGCGACTTGCCGAGCGGCATCGAAACGCTCAGGAATACCTGGTTGTTCATCTGCCCGCTGAGCGTATCGCGCTGGCGCGACAGCGACAGGTTGTAGCTGAAGCTGGTGCCGAGCGCGCGCAGGATGTTGTTGTAGCCGACCTGAAACTGCGTGGTCGTGCCCGAACGGTTCCAGTAGCTGAGCGTCGAGCCGACCACGTACGCGTTGCCGCGGCCGTCGCCGAACCCCTGGTTCATCGTCAGCTGCACCTGGTTGCGCTGGCGGTCGATCGCGTTGGCCGACTGGCCGCGAGAGACCGCATCGCGGGCGAGCATCGCATCGCGCAGCCCCCAGAAGCCGCTCGACGAATAGCGATAGGCCGCGACCGCGAAGTTCGTATCGGTGGCCGCGAGCAGCTTGCTGTAGCTGATCCGCACGCTCTGCCCCGAGGTCGTGCCGGCGCCACGAATGCTCGCGTTCGCCTGCGTGACGTCGAGCGCGACCGCGCCGATCGGCGTATTGAACGCTGCGCCGATGAGCCCCGCCGCGTAACCCTCCGCGGCGGTCACGCCGGCATAACCGGTGATCAGATTGTTGATACCGTACTGGAACGTGCCCTGCAGGATGTTCGGGTGACGGTCCAGCTCCGCGTCGCGAATCTGGCCGATCGCGAAGTTAAAGCGCGAGATGCCCGGGCGCAGCAGCTGCACGACCGACGCATACGGCACCGTGAAGCTGCGCTGGGTGCCGTCGGCCTCGGTCACCGTCACCAGCAGGTTGCCGCCGTAACCGGTCGCGTACAGATCGTCGATCTCGAACGCGCCCGGCGCGACCGTGGTTTCGTACAGACGGTTGCCATTCTGCGACACCGTCACGCGCGCATTGGTCAACGCGACGCCGCGAATCACCGGCGCGTAGCCGCGCTGCGAATCGGGCCGCATGCGGTCGTCGGTGCCGATCTGCGCGCCGCGAATGCCGATGCTGTCGAACACCGCGCCGTCGGTGAACGCATCGCCGAGCGTCAGCTGACTGCTGATGCTGGGCAGATCGTGCTGTACGTACGTCTCGATGTTCTGATACGAACTCGGTCCGTGCGACTGGAACGTGAACGCGGAATTCTGCCGCAGATGCCAGCTGCCGATATTGATGCCGCTGTTCAGGCCGAGATAGCTCTGCGTGCTGCCGTAACCGGAGCCGGTGACGCGAAACGAATTGAAGTTATAGGCGAGTGTCGCGGACGGCACCCCCTCGTCCCAGAACTCGGGGCTCACATAGCCTTGCGGATTGCGCGTGAGCGACGCCTGCGGCACGCTCACGTCGAGCCGCAGATCGGACATGTCGAACGTCACCGATGCGCCCTCGACGATCTCGCCGAGGTCCATGCATTCGCCCCCGCCCGCCAGCACAGCGCGCGCGCTGTCCGTCAGTCTGGTCTGATTCAGGCCGAGACGCCCGACCAGCGCCTTGTCGAAACACGGCGTCGCGCTGTCGGCGCCTTGCGGCGTGCGGAAGTTCACCGCCGGGTGGCCGACCCAGTTGCCGTTCACGTAGAGGTCGACCGTGTATTCGCCGGGCACCACCGGGTTGCCGTGCTCGAAGCGCGACACGTCGACGTTCTGGTTCCGCGGCTTCATCAGGAACTGATCGTCGAACTGGACCTGGGCGATCGTCGCATCGGCGTGTGCGGCAGCCGGAACCCAGCTGGCCAACGCGCTTAGGATCACGAAATGGCTATGCCTCGGAGTGGGCGCTCGGCCCGCGTAACGGTCCCGTTGATTTTGTTGTCTGATACGCATGAATACCGTTCTTTAGACGCTGGACGCGCGCACTACTCGTCACGCGCGATGACTCGGGCGAGTGCCGCGACCGCACGGGTCGGAGCACCGGATAGATATGACTGGAGCGGCGCGCCGGATTAAGGCTGGGCTGCGCGCTGCAATTCGGGCTGCGCTTCAGGCTGCGCCTGCGCGGCCGGCTCCCCGGCCGGCGCGCCCGATGCGGGTTCGGCCGGCGCGGCTGCCGCGCCGGCGTGCGCCGGCTTGTACTGGCCGGGCGTGCCCGCGCCGTAATCGTTGAGAAACTTGTAGTCGACCTGCAACGGCGCGGCCGGCAATGACGCGACCTTGCCCACGTCGTAGTCCTGGGTCGCGCCGGGGTCGACCATGCCGCCCTTGTCGTCGGTCCACGTCGCGCCGCCCGCTTTCGCGACGACCTGCGTGAAGGTCACGTGATACGGCGTCGGGTTGGTCGCTTCGAGCACATAACCGGCGCCGTCTTTTTTCGGCACGAACTTCCAGCTGATTTTCGCGGGCGCTTCGTCCGCGCGGCCGGGCAGTCCGTCGGGCCGGAAGAACAGCTTGATGCGCGAGCGGAATGCGAGGCGCAGCATGTTGCGCTCGACCGCGTCTTTCTGCGCGGCAGTGGGCGGCACCTCGAGCACGTTGAGCCAGAACAGCGACTCCTTGTCCTGCGGCAACGGATCCTGCGTATAGATCAGACGCAGGCTCTGACCTTTCTTCGGATCGAGCCGGAACAGCGGCGGCGACATCGAGAACGGCACCTGCACTTCGTCCGGCAACGACTTGGGATTGCCGGTATCGAGCCACACCTGCACCAGCGCCGGATCGTTGCCGACGTTGTTCAGCTTGACTGTA
Source organism: Burkholderia sp. SRS-W-2-2016 (assembly GCF_001931485.1). Classification (GTDB taxonomy): domain Bacteria; phylum Pseudomonadota; class Gammaproteobacteria; order Burkholderiales; family Burkholderiaceae; genus Paraburkholderia. The sequence continues at coordinate 41,156 of NZ_MSDV01000036.1, forward strand.
ATTTCACGGTCGCTCGCGTCGTACACCAGACGCGTTCCGTTGACGACGACACTCGCGTGGGCGATGCCCGCACACATCGACAAGGCGGCCGCTGCCGCCAGCAAATTTTTACGTACCGCCATCTTCTCGCCCCGCTTCCCCGGTCCGGCCGGGATGCCACTGAATTCTTCGGACAGCGGCCGGCGCCCATCGGGCCCCGGCCGCTGCCTCACCACATCATGTACGGCTTACGACTGCTCCGTACTGCTTACTGATAGACGATCGAGTAGAGCGTCGTCGTGTTGACCGAGCCAGCGCCTGCTGCGCCGCCGGTCGCGACGTATTGCGCGAAGTAGTCGAGCGTTGCGCTGCCGGCCGAGATCGTGGCCGACTGCGAGTTCTGCGAGCTTTGTGCGGCGCCCAGCTGGATCGCGCTGTAGTCCTGGTTCAGCAGGCCGATCTCGACGTTGCTTGCGCTACCCGTTGCGTTCAGCAGACGACCCGTTGCCGTGTCGACCGTTGCGCCCGGTTCGAAGTACGTCAGCGCGGTGCCCGAATCCGGCGAGCAGTTGGTCAGCGCGATGTTGAACGGCGTGCGGCCGGCCGTCGAACCGTCTGCTGCCAGTGCCGAGGTCGACACCGTCGGCAGCGTCACCGTGAAGTCCTGACCGCCGCCGTTGCCGCTGATCGTGCAGGTCTGCGCGGTGATGTTGCCGTTGAAGGTGATCGTGCCGTCAGCTGCGTACGATGCCGCCGGAATACCGACTGCTGCTGCGACCGCGACAAATGCGAGTGAACGTGCAAGTTTCATTTTTTACCTGTTAAATAATTCGTGAATCGAAAACCAACCGATGGAGAAACAAAATCAGCGCGCGCTGATACTTCGGCTGACATCAGTCATGCCAGCCAAAATCTTAGAGATATCCCAAATTTACCGACGTCGACTTACTACTATTTTTAATAACGTTCGGAACCACGACTCTATTAAATACATCTGACAAAGTTGCCCTTTTAATTAGCAACTTGTCTTCGTGTAAAAATTCCGTAAAAAAAATCGGCTTCGTGATGAAGCCGTAAAAATTCCGTAAAAATCAACCTCTCGACGGCAGCATGTATTCGAACAGCTCGCGGTCATTGGTAAACCCTAGCTTTTTCATGCCCTGCTTGCGCTGGGTACTAACGGTTTGCAAACTCCGATGACTTAACGCGGCGATTTCGCTGATACTCATTCCACTCACGTAAAGACGCAGCACTTCGCCCTCGCGCGCCGACAGATGCCCCATTCTGTTGGTATCCGATTCCTCGCAATGGCTGGCGCCGGTGATACGGCGTACCGACGGCGCTATATAGAACTGGCCGCGCGAAACGCACCGCACCGCGCTCACCACTTCTTCCGGGGAATCGTTTTTCAGCAACACGCCATGAGCCCGCGATTTAACGACCGCGCTCAGCAGCAGAGGGTTAGTAAGGGTGGTGACGAAGATGACTTTGGTGGCGGGAAAGGTCCGGCGCAGCAGCGCCATCAGCGAGCTTCCATCCCGATAGACCTTCCCGGGGATTTCGAAATCGGCGAGCAGCACGTCGACTTCTCTTTCTCGAAGTAATTCCACGATTGCCGTGGAATTTTCCGCCTCCCCCACTACCCTCAAGCCAGCCTGCCTTCCGAAAATACACCGCATTCCTATTCGCAGAATGGAATTGCTGTCGGCGATAGCAATCTTAGTAAGCAAAATCCACCTCCAGACACTGGTTACCTATCACTCACTACGTCCCAACAAAACTGATCTTCGACTTTTTTGAGATTGCGAATTGCTCGCAATCGCATGCATCAGAACCCGGGCAAACCGAATAGAAAACATTTTCCAATTTCTATAATTTGAGATAAGATCACTTGACCAGCAGGAGAGCCGATCAATTTTTAATTTTCGTGCGAAATTTGCACTACGTAGTGACCACTTCCCTAATAGCTTTAATAGCGCGTATTGTCGGCGGCGCGCGCCAATTCATTGAATAGGATTAAATCGAAATAATTGTTAATGAATGTCAATACTTGATTAACAATTAGAACAATAGGGATGCAATGTGTTACAAGTTTTATTCATACTTAATGCATACATTATCTCGAAATAATTGCAATGCATTGCTGAAATTTATTTCCATCTTGTATTAAAACGACATAGCGCTGCGCCACAATCAAAAGAAGAATTAATCGCGAGTGGAGAGTCCGCGCAGCCATGCTTGCGGATGCGACGGAAGCGTTATGGCAGCGGACGTGGGATGAGAAGGGCCGGGTTTCGATCCCGGCTCTCGCTGAGAGCGCGAGGAAGGGACGCTGCGATGCGTCGCTGACCGGTGCCAGAGCGTGCAGTGGGATGGGAGTGTGGCGGCCGCAGTGAAGCGACGCTCATCGCGCCGCTGGTGCGGGCGTGCTAATGATCGCTGTCGGCCGGAACGAACAGCCGAGCCATTTAATCTGGAGAACTATATATCGGACGGGGACGTACTCCGATTCGCTCGGGCTGTGCGACGGCGCCGCCCCTCCTCCGGCACGGACACCGCATCGCCAGGATGCGGCGCGAGCACTGCTTGCCGGATCGATGGCCCGGAACCCGCGCAAACTCACAACGCCGCAAGCACTGCGGGCAAGCTACGGAGAGATCCGCCACGCACAAGGCGACAGCCAGAGGGAATCAACGAGAAGGATAAAAACGCGGGAAGATCGCGAACGCGCCCGGAAAAACAAAAACCCCGCAGAGCCTAGACTCTGCGGGGTTCTCTCTACCACTTCTGGCGGAGACGGAGGGATTCGAACCCTCGATCCAGGTTTTGGCCCAGATGCTCCCTTAGCAGGGGAGTGCCTTCGACCTCTCGGCCACGTCTCCCAAACTTTCTTTCGCACAGGGAGTCAGTGCGAAGAAGCCAAGATAATAGCGGGCGAAGCCGATAAGGTCAATGTCTGACGAACATTTTTTGTGCCAATTCTGCGCTGGCGACGCAAATAGTTCATCGGCCGTTCACACGCGCGCCGCAAAACAAACGGGGCGCCCCAGGGCGCCCCGTTTTTCTGCCACTTATTGCGGCAACTTATCCGGCAAATTAGGCCTGATCGAGTTCGAACGCCTTATGCAGCGCGCGCACGGCGAGCTCCATGTACTTCTCGTCGATCAGCACCGAAATCTTGATTTCGGAGGTCGAGATCATCTGGATGTTGATGCCCTCTTCCGACAGCGTGCGGAACATCTTGCTCGCGATGCCGACGTGCGAGCGCATACCGACGCCGACCACCGACACCTTCGACACCTTCGGATCGCCCAGCACCTGTTCGGCCTGCACGTGGCCCTTCACCGTGCCGGTGAGGATTTCCATCGCGCGCGTGTAGTCGCCGCGGCCGACCGTGAACGTGAACGCCGTCTTGCCCTCGACGCTCTGGTTCTGGATGATCATGTCGACGTCGATATTCGCGTCCGCCACCGGGCCGAGGATCTGATACGCGATGCCCGGCTTGTCCGGCACACCCATCACGGCGATACGAGCTTCGTCGCGCTGGAACGCGATGCCCGAGATGACTGCTTTTTCCATGGTCTCGTCTTCTTCAAAAGTAATCAGGGTGCCCGACTTCATTTCTTCTTCGAGCGACATCAGCGGATCGGTCAGACTCGACAGCACGCGCGTCTTCACCTGATATTTGCCGGCGAATTCCACCGAGCGGATCTGCAGCACCTTCGAACCCAGGCTGGCCATTTCCAGCATTTCTTCGAACGTCACGCGATCGAGCCGGCGCGCCTCTTCGACCACCCGCGGGTCGGTCGTGTAGACACCGTCGACGTCCGTATAGATCAGGCACTCGTCGGCCTTCAGCGCGGCCGCGACCGCGACCGCCGACGTATCCGAGCCGCCGCGGCCGAGCGTCGTGATGTTGCCGTCCGGGTCGATGCCCTGGAAGCCGGTGATCACGACCACCTTGCCGGCGTCGAGGTCGCGCAGCACGCGCTCGCCGTCGATTTCGCTGATACGCGCCTTGGTGTACGCGCTATCCGTTTTGACCGGCACCTGCCAGCCTGCATAGCTGACCGCGTCGACGCCGGCTTCCTGCAGCGCGATCGCGAGCAGACCCGAGCTGACCTGCTCGCCGGTCGCGGCGATCATGTCGAGTTCGCGCGGGCTTGCCTGGGTCGTGATTTCTTTCGCGAGGCCGAGCAGGCGATTGGTTTCGCCGGACATTGCCGACGGCACGACGACCATCTTGTGGCCAGCCTTGTGCCATTTCGCGACGCGCCTTGCGACGTTCTTGATGCGCTCGACCGAGCCCATCGAGGTGCCGCCGTATTTGTGTACGATGAGTGCCATTGTCGTTCTGAACTGAAGGAGAAACCGCGCTGGCGCGCTGAAGAAAACCGCACAGGGAGCACAGGGGCGCAACGTCTCGTGAACGGCGGCGAAGTGTGTGGCGGCGTAAATGCAGCGCGCGTGCAGCACGCGCGGATTTGCCCGGGATGAGATCGCTTGATGGCAGGTCGGAATTCAACGGCAACGACGGATCACGCTCGCAAACCGGCATCACGACCGAGTGCGGCAAAAGCGATGACGAAATCGGGTCGGGCAAACGAGCTAAAGTACCTGATTAGGCGAAAAAAGACAAGTCGCGGCGAGCGTTCAATTGCGTCAAATCGGGCTGGCAAAGGCCAGTTTTTCCGCTGATTTGTGCCCTATTTCGTGATTTCTGTACTTGCGGGCAGGTGCTGCCCGACTGTCCGACCGGCCGGTCAGGCGATCAGCAGGTCTTCGCGCCAGACGATCCTCACGCAAGCGTCACCGCTCGACGCCGACTCGGGCACGCTCGCACGATTCACGCCGATCAGCGGAACGAACAGCAACGCGTCGCCGGCATAGAGCAACGGCACGTCGCGCTTCCATGCGGGAATCGCGCGCTCCTGGAACAGATTCTTCAACGTGCGGCTCGGCGCATTTGGCGAAGCGGTTCGCATCCGTTCGCCGCCGCGGCGCGCGCGCGCGGTGAGCGGCGCGCGTTGCAGCACGCTGAGCGGGATCAGGTCGGCCGCCTCAGCCACGGCTGCCGGCTGCGTCGCATCGTTCACACCACCCGCTTGCATCACCTCGAACACGAACGTGCCGCGCCACTGCGGCAAACGCCACACCGCTTCGCCCCGCCACACGAGCTCGCTGATTTCGCGTTCGACGAGCGCGGTTTCGTCGGCGGGCTCGCTGCTGTCGCCGGCCTCCCAATAGATCAGCCCGCGATAGCTGCGCAGCGCGTGTCCCGCATGATCGATGCGCAGGCGATGACCGTCCTGCCCCGCGCCGACCTCGCGCAACTGCCGCAGCGCGTCGGCGACACGCGCGCTCGATGCCGCGACGAAACCCAGCGTGCGCATCCAGTAACGCAGCAGGTTCAGCGCGCGATCGTCGTCGAGTGCGAGCAATGCCGATGCGTCGAGCGCTCGGCCTTCATCGCGCGCCGCGTCGTGCAGATCGGCGCGCGCGAGCGTGTCGAGCAGACGCTGCGCCGACGCCGCATGCGCGGCAGTGCGCGCGAGCGCGTCGCGAAAACCGGGAAAGTGCACCGCGAGCGCCGGCATCACCTGATGGCGCAGCGCATTGCGCGCATAGCGGGTGTCCGCGTTCGACTCGTCGTCGATCCAGTGCAACTGCCGCGCGCTCGCATAGTGATCCAGTTGCGCGCGCAACAGATGCAGCAGCGGCCGCACCCGGGTCGCCGACGCGCCGGCGGCGAGAAACTCCGGCGCCATCGCCGCCAGCCCCGCCAGTCCCGCGCCGCGCAACAACTGCAGCAGCACGGTCTCGGCCTGATCGTCCGCGTGCTGCGCGAGCCACAGCGTGCGAATGCCGTGCGCGTCGCACATCGCATCGAGCGCGCGATAACGCGCGTCGCGCGCGGCCGCCTCGACACTCACGCCGCTCGCGCGCGCCACTTCCACGCGCCGTGCGTCGAACGCGACGCCGCGCTCGCGCGCGAACGCGTCGCAATGCGCGAGCCACGCATCGGCATGCGGACTCAAACCGTGATGCACATGCAGCGCGACCACGCGCGCGGAACCCGCGACGCGCACCGCCGCATCGAGCAGCACGCTCGAATCGACGCCGCCGCTGAACGCGATCGCGATCCGCGCGTGCGGAGCGCGTGCGTCGAGCGCGGATAGCGCAACGCCGAGCGCCTCGAAAACGAGGCGCTCGGCGGACGAGTCGGCGGTGGAGGTCACGGGTTTAGCGCGGCAAGCGCTGGTGGACCAAAGAGACAGGCCAACGCGCGCGGGCTTATGCGCCCGGCGTCGTTTCCTTGAATTTGCCGTACGCCATCAGCCGTTCGAAACGGCGTTCGCGCAGGTCGTTGGTGCCCATGCCCTGGAACTGGCGCAGCGAATCGGCGAGCGCGCGACGCAGCATCGCGGCCATACCCTTCGGATCGCGGTGCGCGCCGCCGAGCGGCTCGTTGACGATCTTGTCGATCAGACCGAGCGCCTTCAGGCGATGCGCGGTCAGGCCAAGCGCTTCCGCCGCTTCCGGCGCCTTCGCGGCGCTCTTCCACAGAATCGACGCGCAGCCTTCCGGCGAGATCACCGAATAGGTCGAGAACTGCAGCATCAGCACGGTGTCGGCCACCGCGATCGCGAGCGCGCCGCCCGAACCGCCTTCGCCGATGATCGTCGCGATCAGCGGCGTCTTCAGTTCGGCCATCACGTACAGATTGCGGCCGATCGCCTCCGACTGGCCGCGCTCTTCCGCGCCGATGCCGGGATACGCGCCCGGCGTGTCGATGAACGTGAAGATCGGCAGACCGAACTTCTCGGCCAGACGCATCAGGCGCTCGGCCTTGCGATAGCCTTCCGGACGCGGCATGCCGAAGTTGCGCATCGCGCGCTCCTTGGTGTCGCGGCCCTTCTGATGGCCGATCACCATGCACGCCTGGCCGTTAAAACGCGCGAGGCCGCCGACGATCGACTGGTCGTCCGCGAAGCTGCGGTCGCCATGCAATTCGTGGAAATCGGTGAACAGCTCGTTCACGTAGTCGAACGTGTACGGACGCTGCGGATGACGGGCGATTTGCGAAACCTGCCACGGTGAGAGGTTCGCGTACAGATCTTTGGTGAGCTGCTGGCTCTTCTTCGACAGCCGCTCGATTTCTTCCGAAATATCGACGGCCGAATCGTCCTGCACGAAGCGCAATTCTTCGATCTTCGCTTCGAGTTCAGCGATCGGCTGTTCGAAATCCAGAAACGTGGTCTTCATTGGTTGTAATCCTTGGACTTACCGGGCAGCGCGTATTCTAACCGCGCGCGCCGATGTCAAAACCTTTTCTCAACTATCAACCATAAACAAACGATAGTTTTTCGAAACGGCCTCGTTTTCCTGTTCTTCAGTAGTCGCCCGGCAACGGATCGAGACTACGCCACATATACCAGGTCGCGACGGTGCGCCACGGCTCCCAGTTTGCCGCGACCTCGCGCGCTTCACTGCGCGTGACGGGTTCGCCGCTGAAATAGTTGACGCTGATCGCGCGGATCAGGCCGAGGTCGTCGAGCGGCAGCACATCCGGACGCGACAGATTGAAGATCAGGAACATCTCCGCGGTCCAGCGGCCGATGCCGCGAATCTGCGTGAGTTCGGCGATCACCGCCTCGTCGTCCATCGACGTCCACTTGCCGACGTGCAACGCGCCCGACACGAAATGGCGCGCGAGATCGAGCACGTATTCGGCCTTACGTTTGGACAGACCGCAGGCGGTCAGCTTCTCGAGACCGAGCTTGATGAACTGCTGCGGCACCAGCTTCGGACACGCGGCTTCGACCCGCGCCCACACCGCCTGCGCGGAGGCGACCGAAATCTGCTGACCGACCACCGAGCGCGCGAGCGTGACGAACGGGTCGCCGCGGCTCAGCAGATGCACGGGGCCGAATTTCGGAATCAGTTTCTTCAGAATACGATCGCGCTTGACGAGGTCCGCGCATGCCTTGTCCCAGTACGCGGGACGCGTGACTTCCGGCGCGAGACCGCCGATCTGCACCGGCACCGCGACTTCGCTCGCGAGCGCGCTGGCGCCGGCCGCTTCACCGCTCGCGCTGGCCGCGCTCGCCGCGGTGGCCGACACGCGCGTCTTGCGCACGACCTCGCCCGCGTTGGTGTCGCGCGCGAGTTCCTGGACTTCGCCGGCCAGTTCGCTCGCGAGTTTCACCGCGGGTTTGGCCGCGGGTTTGGGAGGCGTGGCGCCATTGCTCTTGCCCGCCACCGCGCTCGTCGCGGACTTCGCGCGCTTCGTGGTGGGCGCGTGCGCGGCGTCGCCGCCCGCGCCGTTCAGCGAGCGTTTGGCCGCGCTTTTCTTCGCCGCGGCGGCACCGGCTTTCGCCGCCCCACCCGCTTTCGACGACGCTTTCTCTACCGCGCTGCCCGCGCGAGTCGACGCACGCGTCGACTTAGCCGCGGCAGCCGACGCTGCGGCTGCCGCACTGGTTTGAGACGTCGCGCGTTTAGCCGGCGTCTTCGTGGCCGTTGCCATCCTGCCTCCTGCCTGGCGAGTCGATCAGAGGGAAGTACGAGGTGCGCTCACACGCGCCGCCACTCGGTCAACCCGCCGGGTTTGTCTTCGAGGGCAACACCGGCTTCGAGCAATTCGGCCCGGATCCGGTCTGCTGCCGCATAGTCCTTTGCCTGTTTGGCGGCGACGCGCGCGGCGATCTTCACTTCGATCGCGGCGGCATCCAGCGCGCCTTCGGCTGCAGCACCCGCCGCCTGCTGCAGGTATGCACGCGGCTCGCGTCCAAGCAGCCCGAGCACCGCGCCAAGCGCGCGCAATTGACGGGCCAGCGCGGGGTCGCGCGTGCGGTTCACTTCGGTGGCCAGTTCGAACAGCACCGACACGGCCGCTGGCGTATTGAAGTCGTCGTTCATCGCCGCCTGGAAACGCTGCGCGTACGCTTCGTTCCAGTCGAGCTCGCTCGTATCCGGCGTCACGTCTTTCAACGCCGTGTACAAACGCGTCAGTGCGTTGCGCGCGTCGTCGATATGCACGTCGCTGTAATTCAGCGGCGAACGGTAATGCGCGCGCGCGATGAAGAAACGCACGACCTCCGCATCGTACTGCGCGAGCACTTCGCGAATCGTGAAAAAATTATTCAACGACTTCGACATCTTTTCGTTGTCGATCTGCACGTAGCCGTTGTGCATCCAGTAATTCACGAAGGTCTGACCGGTCGCGGCCTCGCTCTGCGCGATCTCGTTTTCATGGTGCGGAAACTGCAGGTCCTGGCCGCCGCCATGAATGTCGAACTGCTCGCCGAGCAGCGTGCAGCCCATCGCCGAGCACTCGATATGCCATCCCGGACGCCCGCGCCCGTACTTCGAATCCCAACCGGTGTCAGCGGGTTCCTCCGGTTTGGCCTGCTTCCACAACACGAAGTCGAGCGGGTCCTGCTTCGCGTCGTTGGCCGCGACGCGCTCGCCCGCGCGCAGGTCTTCGAGCGACTTGCCCGAGAGCTTGCCGTAGCCGGCGAACTTGCGCACCGCGTAGTTGACGTCGCCGTCGCTCGCCTGATACGCGTAGCCGTTGTTCTCGAGTGCCTCGATCATGCCGAGCATCTGCGGAATGAAGTCGGTCGCGCGCGGCTCGATGTCCGGACGCGCGATGCCGAGCGCGTCCGCGTCTTCATGCAACGCGGCGATGAAGCGATCGGTCAGCGACTTGATGGTCTCGCCGTTCTCGACCGCGCGACGGATGATCTTGTCGTCGATGTCGGTAATGTTGCGCACGTAGGTCACGTTGTAGCCGAGCGTGCGCAACCAGCGCTGCACGATGTCGAACACGACCATCACCCGCGCGTGGCCAACGTGACAATAGTCGTACACGGTCATCCCGCAGACGTACATTCGTACGACGCCTTCCTGCAGCGGCACGAAAGTTTGCTTGTCACGCGCGAGCGTGTTGTAGATGCGCAGAGATTCCATAGAGAACGGTGCGTGGGCCCAAAGAAGTCCGCATTGTGCTTCATGCGCGCCGCGACCCGCGACGAACAGAACAGCGGGTGCGTCGCCGACAGCTGAAACCGGCGCACCTCGTGCGGCGATCAGGCTGCAGACGAAACGGCGAACCAGGCGGAGACGGCCACGAGTGGCGAAAAGACAGTCGGCGGTTCGACGGAACGCGCAGACCTTTTGTTAGAATGGCTCGGAGTATAACACCCAGACCTAAGCCTATGAAACACTCCAGCGGCCGCGCACGCAGCGCTGCGACCCTCGCCGCGACTGCGCCTGAAGGCCTCGTTGGCGGCCTCGTTGGAAGCCGTCTCGGCGGCGTTGTTTTCGAAGCGGCGCGCACTTTCGCGTGGCGTGTCACCGTGGCCGCCGCGCTGGCCGTGGTACCGGTCGCCGGCGCTTATGCGCAGAAGGCCGCGGTGATGCCGCAAGGCCCGGCGGTGCGCGATAACACTCCCGAAGTCGACGCGTCGATCGCGCAGAGAAACTGGCAGGCCGCGCTGACCCAGCTCGATGCGCGCATCGCGTCGAACCCGCACGACGCCCAAGCCAAATTCAAGCGCGGCACCGTGCTCGCTCACCTCGGCCGTGACGACGAAGCGATCGCCGCGTTCACCGAACTCACGCAGCTCTACCCCGAGTTGCCCGAACCGTACAACAACCTCGCGACGCTGTATGCAAAGCATGGCCGCCTGACCGACGCGCGCGCCGCGCTCGAAACCGCGTTGCAGGTCAACCCGAACTACGGCCTCGCATACGAGAACCTCGGCGACGTCTATCTGCGCATGGCCAATGAAGCGTATCGGCGCGCGCAAGGCACGGGTAAAGCGAGCGCGACGACCACCCAGCGTCTCGCGGATATCCAGAAGATCGTTTCGCCGGCGCCCGCGCGCAAAGCCGCGCAACCGGCCGCCGTGCAACCCGGCGAGACCAGCGCGCGCGGCACCACGTCTTCGACGCTGCCGGAAACCCCGAGCTTCCAGTTCGGCGGCGCCAACGGCTCGCTGGCGATGCCGCCGTACGTCGCGCCGTCGCGCTAACGCTGCGCCACACTGCCCACCGCAGATTTTTCCACCCCGAGGATCTTCATGAAATGGTTGATGTTGGCGCTCGGCAGCGCCGCCCTGATCGCAACCGCGCCGGCTTTTGCGCAGGCCGGCTCGCAGGCTGCTCATCCGCAGGTGCTGCTCAAGACGTCCGAAGGTGACATTCGCGTCGAGCTTTATCCCGAGAAAGCGCCAAAAACTGTCGCGAACTTCCTCGACTACGTGAAGGCCGGACAGTACAGCGGTACGATCTTTCATCGGGTGATTCCGGGCTTCATGATTCAGGGCGGCGGCTATACGCAGAGCTTCGCCGAGAAGCCGACGCGCGCGCCGATTCCGCTCGAGAGCCGTAGTGGTCTGAAGAACACCGCGGGCACGATCGCGATGGCCCGCACCAGCGATCCGGATTCGGCCACCGCGCAGTTCTTCATCAACACCGTCGACAACGCCAATCTCGACTATCCGAAGCCCGACGGCAACGGCTACGCGGTGTTCGGCAAAGTGACGAGCGGCATGGACGTCGTCAAGCGTATCGAGGCGACCCCGACCACCGTGCGCGGCGCGATGAGCGATGTGCCGCAAAAGCCGATCGTGATCCAGTCGGCGACGGTGGTGAGCAAGTAACCGCGCATCGGCAAAGCCACGCACGCGGTTAAATACGCGTGCGACGAAAAACAACCAGCGCGGCTCGCGCACCTCACCGGTACGCGCGCGCAACCCACGCCCCGGCGCGGCCTGCCGTCAACCCATGACGGCGCGCCGCGCCTTTTATCCACCTGTTCATCAAAGGATTCCATCATGGTTGAACTGCATACGAACCACGGCGTCATCAAACTCGAACTGGACGCTGCGAAGGCGCCGAAGTCGGTCGAGAACTTCCTCAACTACGTGAAGGCCGGTCACTATGACAACACGGTGTTCCACCGCGTGATCGACGGCTTCATGATCCAGGGCGGCGGCTTCGAACCCGGCATGAAGCAGAAGCCGACGGCCGAGCCGATCACCAACGAAGCGAACAACGGCCTGAAGAACGAAACCGGCTCGATCGCGATGGCGCGCACCAACGACCCGCATTCGGCGACCGCGCAATTCTTCATCAACGTGAACGACAACGACTTCCTGAACCACTCGTCGCCGACGCCGCAGGGCTGGGGCTACGCGGTGTTCGGCAAGGTCGTCGAAGGGATGGACATCGTCGAGAAGATCAAGAAGGTCAAGACCGGTTCGAAGGGCTTCCATCAGGACGTGCCGGTCGACGACGTCGTGATCGAGAAGGCTGTCGTCGTCGGCTAAGCGCACCGCGCAACGTCGACCCGTTTGAACTGATATCAGGCACCTTCAATGCTGCAAGAGACGCCGCTGCGAAGCGTCGCCGCGGGCGTGCCAGGCGAGGGCCCACGCCCGCACGCCGCACGCCCGTTTTTCTTTCTCTCCGATCTGCATCTGAGCGACGCGATTCCGCACACGGTCGCCGCGTTCGAGCACTTCGTCCGCGTCACTGCCGAGGCGGCCGATTCGGTGTTCATCCTCGGCGATCTGTTCGAGTACTGGGTCGGCGACGACATGCTCGGCGAGCCGTTCGTCGCGCGCATCACCGCGCTGCTGCATACGCTGTCCGAGCGCGGCATCGCGCTCTACATCATGCACGGCAATCGCGACTTCCTGCTCGGCCGGCGCTTCATGAAAGCGGCCGGCGCGATCTGGCTGCCCGATCCGTTCGTGATCACCGCATTCGGCACGCGCATCGCGCTCGCGCACGGCGATGCACTGTGCACCGCCGATCGCGGCTATCAACTATTCCGCAAGTTCGCGCGCAATCCGTTTGCGCAGTTGCTGTTTCTCGCGTGGCCGTTTCGCTGGCGGCGCCGGCTCGCCGAGAATATGCGCGCCAATAGCGAGCACGGCCGCATGCGACCGATGTCGGCCAAGTACGATGTGACCGCCAAAGGCGTCGCCGCGCTGTTCCGCAAATCGAAGGCGGCGACGATCATTCACGGGCATACGCATCTGCCAGCGCGGCATCGCGAGCCGGGCGGCACGCGTTGGGTATTGCCGGACTGGGATCTCGATCACGGCCAGCGCCGTGGCGGCTATCTGAAAGTCGATGCCGACGGGATTCGCGCGTTGCCGCTGGATTGACACTCGATTGACGCCTGACGCGGCAGCATGCGCCGCGCGTCAGCGCTTCTCACCTCACTTCACCTGCGCTTCACCTCACCCTGCTTCACGATCTGGCGTCCGCCGTCACGGCTTCCGCCTTGCCCGCGATTGCCGCGGACAGACGGCGCAGGTCGAGCAGCGCCGCATCCGCGCCCTGCAGACCTTCGAGGCTGGTGCCGAGCCGCTCGAGCGCGACGACGATTTCATCGATGCGCCGCGTCTGGGTGGCCGCGTGATCGATCAGGCCGTGAATCGCGAGCGATACCGGATCGTCCGCATTCGGCGTGATGCCGTATGCGCAGAACGCGCTGGCTTCGGCCGCGCGTTTGGCGTCGCGCGCGGCGTCCTGGCTGGCTGCGTGGTTGGCTGCGTGGTTGGCCGAACTCGCGGCCGCGCCGCCCGCTTGCCCGTTCGCAGTGGCGCCGCTCGCGGCAACCGCCGCCGCGGCCGGCACGATGATCCGCGCCGGATTGCCGACCGCAGTGCCACGCGCCGGCACCGGCTTGGTCACGACCGCGTTCGAGCCGATCTTCGCGTCGGCGCCAACGGTGAAGCCGCCGAGCACCTTCGCGCCCGCGCCGACGATCACGCCACGCTCGAGCGTCGGATGGCGTTTCGCGCCGCGCGTGAGCGAGGTACCACCAAGGGTCACGCCCTGGTAGATCGTGCAGTCGTCGCCGACCTGCGCGGTCTCGCCGATCACGACGCCCATTCCGTGATCGATAAACACGCGCCTGCCGAGCGTCGCGCCCGGATGGATCTCGATGCCGGTCATGAAGCGCGCCATCTGCGATACGAAACGCGCGAGCCAGCGACGTCTGGCCCGCCAGCACGCATGCGCGACACGATGCAGCACCAGCGCGTGCAGCCCCGGATAACAGGTGAGCACTTCCCATGCGCTGCGGGCGGCGGGATCGCGCTCGCGGATCGTGGCGATATCTTCGCGAAGTCTCGTGAACATGGCAGGGACTGGTTTTGTGTAGGGACGGAAACCGTTGGCGCGGTTCGGCGTGCCTGGATAGCGCACGCCGCTCGTGCACGCCGCGGTGTTTTTACATGGGCATTTCGCGCGCTGGATGAACGCAGCGCGGCCGCTTAGCACGGCAGCAGCTTAGCTTCGAATGCCTGGTGGATTGTAGGTCGATTGCGCGCAAGCTGCGGGAAGCCCCCGCCGCCGGCAAGGTTGTCACCGGCGGGGCGCGCTGGCCTCGCTGGCCGCCGGCAGCGTGTCCGGTTGTTCGGTTATCCCGTTTATCCGGTACCGCGCTCCCCCTGCTCCCCGCACTCCCCGCACTCCCCGCACTCCCCACACATCACGCTCGATCGATGCGCGTCGCTCAGTCGTCGCGCTTCGTCTTCAGCAGGATGTGCTTGGCGATCCCGCGCACGATGTTGACCTCTTCGCGCTCCAGACCCGAGCGCGCGAACAGCCGCCGCAGCCGCGACATCAGCTTCTTAGGATTGTCCGGGTCGAGAAACTCGAGCGCGACGAGCGCGCTTTGCAGATGCGCGAACATGCTTTCGATTTCGTCGCTGGCCGCCATCTGCGCGCGTGCGCCGGCGGATTCGGGCTGCCCTGCACCTGGGTGTGCGTTTGTACCCGCACCCGCACCTGTACCAGAACCGGCGCCCGGCCGCGCGGCCGTGGACGCGTCGCCCGCCTCATCGGCACCGAGATACGCGGTCCGCAATTCGTACGCGAGCACCTGCACCGCCTGCGCGAGATTGAGCGAGCTATAGGCCGGATTGGCGGGGATATGCGCGATCGCGCTGCAACGCTCGACGTCGTCGTTCGACAGTCCGGTGCGCTCGTTGCCGAACACCAGCGCTATCTCGCCGTGCACCGCCTGCTGGTGCGCGACCGCGGCGGCCGCGCGCGGCGTCCATTGCGGCGGCCCGTATTCGCGCAGCCGCGCGGTCAGCGCGATCGACCAGTGCACGCCGGTCAGCGCATCGGCGAGCGTCGGCACGACGTGCGCGGACGCGAGCACGTCGTCGGCGCCGCTCGCCATCGCGATCGCCTCGGGATCGTTCTGCACGTTCGGCACGCGCGGCGACACCAGCACGAGCCGCGCGAAGCCCATGGTTTTCAGCGCGCGCGCGGCGGCGCCGACATTGCCCGGGTGACTGGGCTCGACGAGCACGAAGCGCGTCGACGTGAAGCCGCCGCGCAGATCGGCAACGGCGGGGTCGGAAGAGTGATGGAGGTGATCCACGATGAAACCCGGCTAGCTAGAAAACTGGTGACTGGCGCAAAAGACTGCGGCCGAAGACGCGTATGGTAGCGCCAACACGCGCCGCTGCCGAATCCGGAAGGTTCGTTGGCACCTGCGCGGCGACGCCCGGACTTCGGGTAAAATATCGCCTTTCGCGTCCGGCGCCGACGTCTGCCCCACGGTTTGCGTCGAACCGGCCGCTACGTTCTTATTCAATTCGTCTCCGTCGACGGAATGCGCTCCGGCGTTGTCCGGCCAGCGTTCCGTGCTGTTTCTGCGCCATTGCGGCGCCTCCTGGCGCGGGTTTTCGCGCCTATTTCCCGGCAAGCAGCCGTGCTGCCCCGGCACAAGGATCAGTTTATGCATCCCATGCTCAATATCGCTGTGAAGGCCGCCCGCCGCGCAGCGCAGATCATCAACCGCGCATCGCTCGATCTCGACCTGATCCAGGTCAGCAAGAAGCAGCACAACGATTTCGTCACGGAGGTCGATAAAGCGTCTGAAGCGGCGATCATCGACACGCTGAAGACCGCCTACCCCGATCACGCGATCCTCGCCGAGGAATCGGGCAAATCGGACAACGAGTCCGAATACCAGTGGATCATCGATCCGCTCGACGGCACCACCAACTTCATCCACGGCTTCCCGTACTACTGCGTGTCGATCGCGCTCGCGCACAAGGGCATCGTCACCCAGGCCGTCGTCTACGATCCGACCCGCAACGATCTGTTCACCGCATCGCGCGGCCGCGGCGCGTTCCTCAACGATCGCCGTATCCGCGTCGCCAAGCGCGACCGCCTCGCCGACTGCCTGATCGGCACCGGCTTCCCGTTCCGCGAGAGCGACAGCCTCGATGCGTACGGCCGCCAGTTCGCCGAGATGACCGAAGCGTGCGCGGGCCTGCGCCGCCCGGGCGCCGCCGCGCTCGATCTGGCCAACGTCGCCGCCGGTCGCATGGACGGCTTCTTCGAGCAGGGCCTGAATGCATGGGACGTCGCCGCGGGCAGCCTGCTGATCACCGAAGCCGGTGGTCTGGTCGGCAACTACACCGGCGACTCGGACTTCCTGCACGTCGGCGAAATCGTCGCGGGCAACCCGAAGGTCTACGCGCAGATGATCCCGGTGCTGTCGCGCTACAGCCGCACGCGTCAGCAGTCGGCTTAAGCCGCGCCGCCGCGACCGGTTCGCGGCCGCGCCTTCAGGTAGTATGAAAAAGCGGCTTCGGCCGCTTTTTTCATTGGCCTGGCCGTGCGCATGCAGCGCGCGGAGCTTCGTGCTACAAAACGGGAAACCGTGCAGAGCCGGCGCCAGTGACAGAGGCAAGCGGGACACCGGTCGGCCGCTTGCGCAAAGTCTTGCCACGCCCCACCCGCCCCCTCGCGCGACGAGCGGGACCGTTCCCTGCTTCGGGCAGCTTCGACTTGCCCCGTCTGTGACTTCGTCACGTCGCCCTCCCGCCGCTCTGCGTTCAGCTTTCCACCCGCCTCATGAAAAAAGGCTTCTACACGATCATCGCCGCGCAGTTCGTTTCATCGCTGGCCGACAATGCGCTGCTGATCGCCGCGATCGCGCTGCTGTCCGTGATCAGATCGGCCGCGTGGGTCACGCCGCTGCTGCAGATTTTCTTCACGATCTCCTACGTGCTGCTCGCGCCGTTCGTCGGCGCGTTCGCCGATGCGCTGCAAAAGCGCCACGTGATGTTCATCTCCAACGCGCTGAAGGCGAGCGGCTGCCTGATGATGATCGCCGGCGTTCATCCGATGATCGCGTACGGCGTGGTCGGCTTCGGCGCCGCCGCGTATTCGCCCGCCAAGTACGGGATCCTCACCGAACTGCTGCCGGCCGCGAAACTCGTCAAGGCGAACGCGTGGCTCGAATCGGCGACGGTGCTCTCGACGATCGTCGGCACAATGCTCGGCGGCGCGCTGATCAGCGCGGTCGTCGAGCGCTTCGTCGCGCACGCGCATCTGCCGTTGATCGGCTCCGCCGCCGATCTCGCGATGTTCGCGGTGATGCTCACGTATGCGCTCGCCGCCGCGATCAACGTGTTCATTCCCGATACCGGCGCGCGCTATCCGAACCGGCTGACCGAACCGAAAAAACTGGTCAGCGACTTCCATCACTGCTTTCACGTGCTGTGGGCCGACAAGCTCGCGCAGATCGCGCTGTGGGTCACGACGCTGCTGTGGGGCGCCGCGGTGACGATGCAGCTGCTGGTGCTCAAGTGGGCGAACGTGAATCTGGGGCTGTCGCTCTCCAAGGCGGCGGTGATGCAGGGCGTGACCGGCGTGGGCATCGCGCTCGGCGCGGCGGGCGCGGCCGCGCTGATTCCGCTGCGCCAGTCGTTGCGGGTGCTGCCGATCGGCGTACTGACCGGTGCGGTAGCGATCGCGATGGCGTTCTACAACAAGGACCTGTTCCCGGCCGGCGCAGGGCTGCACTTCGGCGCGCACGTCGTGCCGTTCTACATCCTGTTCGCCTATCCGCTGATGATCGTGCTCGGCACGTTGTCGGGCTTTTTCATCGTGCCGATGAACGCGATCCTGCAGCACCGCGGCGCGACGCTGCTGTCGGCCGGTCATTCGATCGCCGTGCAAAATTTCAACCAGAACCTCGCGGTGCTGCTGATGCTCGGCGCGTACGCGCTGCTGCTCACCGCGCAGTTGCCCGCGCAGTGGATCATCGTCGTATTCGGCAGCTTCATCACGCTGATGATGTGGCTCGCGAAGCGGCGCAGCGCCGCGAACGAGCGTGTGATGGATATGCGGGCGATGGTCGAGGAATAAGCGCATGAGGGTCCTTCCGCGGTGGTCCCGCGTACCGGCATCGACAGGAGCCGCAGCGCCGCACTAGTGAGCGGCGCCATGGCCAGCGGTTCGCTCATGTTGCCACCCCGCTTCCGCGCCGGGCATCGCCCATTCGGCCAGGGTCCGCTCGCCGCGCCGGCGGGTTAAACTCACGCCCTGAGCATCTACCGCAAGAAGACACCAAGGATGGGCAATCAAACCGCAGCGGCCACCGACGTCGCACAACACACTCCAATGATGCAGCAGTATTTACGCATCAAAGCGGAGCATCCGGGCACGCTGGTGTTCTACCGGATGGGCGACTTCTACGAACTCTTTTTCGACGACGCGGAAAAAGCCGCACGCCTGCTCGATCTGACGCTCACGCAACGCGGCGCGTCGGGGGGCAATCCGATCAAGATGGCCGGCGTCCCGCATCACGCGGTCGAACAGTACCTGGCCAAGCTCGTGAAGCTCGGCGAATCGGTCGCAATCTGCGAACAGATCGGCGATCCGGCCACATCGAAAGGCCCGGTCGAGCGCAAGGTCGTGCGCGTCGTTACGCCCGGCACGCTGACCGACGCGGCGCTGCTGTCCGACAAGAACGACGTCTACCTGCTCGCGATGTGCGTCGCGCACAACCGCCGCGGCGTCGCGATCAGCGTCGGCCTCGCGTGGCTCAATCTGGCGAGCGGCGCGCTGCGCCTTGCCGAAGTCGCGCCCGATCAGGTCGCCGCCGCGCTCGAACGCATCCGCCCCGCCGAAATTCTGGTCGCCGACAGCACCACCGAGTCGTCCAGCTGGACCCCGCCCGTCAACGCCGGCGCGCTGACCCGCATGCCGGCCTGGCACTTCGACATCAGCTCGGGTACCCAGCGCCTGCGCGATCAACTCGGCGTCGCGAGCCTCGACGGCTTCGGCGCGCACTCGCTCACCTGCGCATGCGGCGCGGCCGGCGCGTTGCTGCTGTATGCGGCGTCCACGCAAGGCCAGCAGTTGCGCCACGTGCGCAGCCTGAAAGTCGAATCGGAATCCGAATATATCGGCCTCGACCCGGCCACGCGCCGCAATCTCGAGCTGACCGAAACGCTGCGCGGCACCGAGTCGCCGACGCTGTGCTCGCTGCTCGACACCTGCTGCACGACGATGGGCAGCCGCCTGCTGCGTCACTGGCTGCATCACCCGCCGCGCGATCCGGGGTACGCCCAGGCGCGCCAGCAGGCGATCGGCGTGCTGCTCGACGCTCCGCCCGGCGCCGATCTCGATACGCTGCGCGGCGCGTTGCGGCGGGTTTCGGACATCGAACGGATTACCGGCCGGCTCGCGCTGCTGTCGGCCCGGCCGCGCGATCTGTCGAGCCTGCGCGATACCTTCATTGCGCTGCCCGAATTGCGCGCGCAGCTCGCGGCGGTCGCGTCGAACGCGGAGTCGCTCGCGCGCATCGACGCGGCGCTCGAACCGCCGCAGGACTGCGTCGAACTGCTCAAGCGCGCGGTCGCGCCGGAACCGGCCGCGATGGTGCGCGACGGTGGCGTGATCGCGCGCGGCTATGACGCGGAGCTCGACGAACTGCGCGATATTTCGGAGAACTGCGGACAGTTCCTGATCGATCTGGAAACGCGCGAACGCGCGCGCACCGGCATCGGCAATCTGCGCGTCGAATTCAACAAGGTGCATGGCTTCTATATCGAAGTCACACGCGGCCAGACCGACAAGGTGCCCGACGACTACCGGCGCCGCCAGACGCTGAAGAATGCCGAGCGCTACATCACGCCCGAGCTGAAGACCTTCGAGGACAAGGCGTTGTCCGCGCAGGAACGCGCGCTGGCCCGCGAACGCGCGCTGTACGACGCGTTGCTGCAGGCGTTGCTGCCGTTCATTCCGGATTGCCAGCGCGTTGCAATGGCGCTCGCCGAACTCGATCTGCTGGCCGCGTTCGCGGAACGCGCGCGCGCGCTCGACTGGGTCGCGCCGAGCTTCTCGGCCGACGCGGGCATCGACATCGAACAGGGCCGCCATCCGGTCGTCGAAGCGCAGGTCGAGCGCTTCATCGCCAACGACTGCACGCTCGCGGCCGAGCGCAAACTGCTGCTGATCACCGGCCCGAACATGGGCGGTAAGTCGACCTTCATGCGCCAGACCGCGCTGATCGCGCTGCTCGCCTACGTGGGCAGCTACGTGCCGGCGCAGCGCGCGGCGTTCGGGCCGATCGACCGCATCTTCACGCGCATCGGCGCGGCCGACGACCTCGCCGGCGGCCGCTCGACCTTCATGGTCGAGATGACCGAAGCGGCCGCGATCCTCAACGACGCGAGCCCGCACAGCCTCGTGCTGATGGACGAGATCGGCCGCGGCACCTCGACGTTCGACGGCCTCGCGCTCGCGTGGGCGATCGCCCGCCATCTGCTGACGCACAATGGCTGCTATACGCTGTTCGCGACGCACTACTTCGAACTGACGCAGTTGCCGGCGGAATTTCCGCATGCGACGAACGTGCATCTGTCCGCAGTCGAGCATGGCCACGGCATTGTGTTCCTGCACGCGGTGGACGAGGGCCCGGCCAATCAGAGCTACGGTCTGCAGGTCGCGCAGCTCGCCGGCGTGCCGAACGCGGTGATCCGCGCGGCGCGCAAGCATCTCGCGCATCTCGAGCAACAGTCGGCCGCGCAGCCCGCGCCGCAGCTCGATCTGTTCGCCGCGCCGCAGCCGATGCTGGTCGAAGACGCGGACGACTACGACGAGCCCGCCGCGGCGACGCCGTCCGTGTCGCCGGCAATGCAGGCGTTGGTCGAACGTCTACGCGGCATCGATCCGAACGATCTGCGTCCGCGCGAAGCACTCGATCTGCTGTACGAACTGCACGAACTGGCCGTCGCGCCGGATGCGGACCATTGACACACCGAGGCAAACGCGGCGCCCGCGCGGATTTCGCGCGGCGCTGCACCACACGCTCGCGTTAGCGGGCGGCCTCGCTGCTTCACTCGCGGCCGCGCTCTGCGCGCCCAGCGCGCCGGCCTATGCAGCGTCCCCACGCCTCACCTTCGCGGTCATCGCCGACACACTGCGCGCCCCCGCCGACGAAGCCTCGACGCAGCGGCTACTGGATGCGATCGGCCGCGATCGCGACGTGCGCTTCATCGTCTACAACGGCAATCTGAAGGGCCCGAAGGAAACCTGCCGCGACGCGCTGTTCGAGCGCCGTCATACGCTGCTCGAAAGCGCGCGGCCCCCGCTATTCTTTATCCCCGGCCAGCACGACTGGGTCGATTGCAATACCGCCGAAGCCGGCGGCTTCGATCCGGTCGAGCGGCTCGATCTGCTGCGTCAGACACTGTTCGCCGACGCGACCTCGATGGGCCAGAATCCGCTCGCGTTGACGCGCGAGAGCGAAGTGTCGCGCTTCCGGCAGTTCCGCGAAAACGTGCGCTGGGTCGTCAACGACAAAGCCGGCGACGTCGTGTTCGTCGGTCTGAACGCGCCGGGCCCGAACAATCACTATCTGACCGCGGGCGGGCGCAACGGCGAGTTCGAGGATCGAGTGATCGCCAATGCGTTCTGGCTCGAGCATGCGGGCGAGTACGCAAAACGCCGCGATGCACGCGCGATCGTCGTGTTCATTCAGGGTGATTTCGATCCGGAGCGTTACGAGCGGCCCGAACGGTTCGCATGGCTGCACTTCGCGCACAGTTCGCGCCGCGACGGCTTCCTCGAATTCAAGCGCAGCCTTGTCAAGCTCGCGCAGAGTTTCAAGGGACCGGTGGTCGTCATTCATGCGGACGACGAACGCGCGGCCGGCGGCTTCGTGATCGATCAGCCGTTACGCAACGATAAAGGGATGGTCGTGACGAATCTCACGCGTATCGCACTTGCGCCGCGTGATCGTCTGAACCAGTGGATCGAGGTCGAAGCGGATTTCGGCAGGAAGCCGCCGTTCCGCGTCAGTGTGCGCGACGTGCCGAAGCAGATGCCGCTGCCGGCTGTGCCGCCGCTCTTGCCGGCCGCACCGCCGCGCGAAGAACCGGGTGCGTCGGAACCGGGCGTGCCGGATATGCCTAATGTGGAAGGGTTCGGGCCGGCGTCCGAAACGCCGCCCTTGTTGCAGACGCCCGATGGCGGCTACGGTCCGGCGATCTCGATGCCGCCGGGTTCGATACTGCCCGCCTCGCCTGCGTCGGCGCCGCCTGCCCCCGCGACGGCGCCCCGGATACCGGGTGCCGCGTCAGGCGCACCCGGGATACCCGCGAGTTCAGTGCAGGGTCGGTTTTGAGTTGTCTTCGTCCTCGTCTTCATCGTCATCGAGGACTTCGAGGCCATCCGCGCCGTGCGCGTGCTCGTGTTCGATTTCGTCTTCGGTAGCCGGGCGCACGTCTTTCACGGTCAACGCGAAACGCAGCGCCATGCCGGCGAGCGGATGATTGCCGTCGAGCACGACTTTGTCTTCCGCGACGTCGGTCACCACATAGACCAGCGAATCGATTTCCTCGTCGCCGTCTTCCGGGGTGCCTTCAAACTGCATGCCGACTTCGAGCGGTTCCGGGAAACGATCGCGCGGCTCGATCTTCACGAGTTCGGGATCGTATTCGCCGAACGCGTCTTGCGGCTCGAGCTGGATCTGCGTCTCGAAGCCGGTCTCGTGGCCGTCGAGCTCTTCCTCGATCTTGGGGAACGTGCCATCATAGCCGCCGTGCAGATAGACCATCGGCTCGTCGCTTTCCTCAATCAGATTGCCCTGTGCATCCGACAGCTTGTAGGCGACCGAGACGACGGTGTTCTTTGCGATTTTCATTCGATTCTCCAGAATACAACTCACATTATACGATGCCCAGGCGGCCCACTCACCCCCCGGCCGATGCAGCTTCGGCGGCCAATTCGTCGTCCGCTGCAAAGCCGGTCACCCTGCCCGTTACGCCTCCCGCGCCCGATCTTCCGACTGCGTTGCTCGGCGATCTGAGCCCGTCGCAATTCATGCGCCGCTACTGGCAGAAAAAGCCGCTGCTGATCCGGCAGGCGATCCCCGGCATCGAGGCGCCGCTCT
Organism: Burkholderia sp. SRS-W-2-2016; assembly: GCF_001931485.1. Classification (GTDB taxonomy): domain Bacteria; phylum Pseudomonadota; class Gammaproteobacteria; order Burkholderiales; family Burkholderiaceae; genus Paraburkholderia. Next base: position 64,380 of record NZ_MSDV01000036.1, read on the forward strand.
CGCGCGACGCGCTGTTCGAACTCGCCAATCAGGACGACGTCGAAGCGCGGCTGATCACTCACTTCCGCAACAAGTGGCAACTCGAGCACGGCCCGTTCGCGGCCGACGAACTGCCGTCGGTCAAACAGCGCGCATGGACGCTGCTGGTGCAGGGCGTGGATTTACACGACGACCACGCGCGCGCGTTGCTCGACCGCTTCCGCTTCGTGCCGGATGCGCGTCTTGACGACCTGATGATCTCGTACGCGAGTGATGGCGGCGGCGTCGGCCCGCACTTCGATTCCTACGATGTGTTTCTTTTGCAAGTAAAAGGCAAGCGCCGCTGGCGCATCAGCGCGCAAAAGGATCTGACGCTGCAGCCCGGCTTGCCGTTGAAAGTTTTACAGAACTTCGAAGCGGAACAGGAGTGGGTGCTGGAACCCGGCGACATGCTGTACCTGCCGCCGCACATCGCGCACGACGGCATCGCGGAAGGCGAATGCATGACCTGCTCGATCGGTTTTCGCGCGCCGTCGGAGCACGAGTTGACCGCGCAGTTCCTCTACCATCTGGCCGAGCGCGGCGAAGCCGCGGGCAAGTCCGGCGCGCACTATCGCGATCCGCAGCAGCCGGCCGTCGAAACGCCGGCCCAGTTGCCCGCGGCGCTGATCGAACGGGTGGGCGCGATCCTTGCTCGGGTCAAATGGAATGAGCAGGACATTGCGTCGTTCCTTGGTACGTACCTCAGCGAACCCAAGCCGAGTGTCGTCTTCGATCCGCCGCAGCGGCCGCTCAACGACGCGCGTTTCGTCAGTGCGGCGTCGAAACAGGGTCTCAGGCTCGATCGCAAGACTAACTTGTTGTATGAACGCCGCTTTTTCTTTGTAAATGGAGAGGAAATGGCGTGGGACGGCGCGAAAAAATGGCTGTTTGATCTCGCCAATCACCGCTGTATGAGTGCGAAACGCTTTGTAACACTATCGCACGATTCCTCGGTGACAGCACTGCTACACGAGTGGTATTGTGCGGGCTGGATACAGGTGGGCGAGCTTGCGTAACTCTGCCCACGTGCTATACCGTACAGTGAAATTTTGTATGAGAAAGACAACGTATTGACCCCGGATTTATCGACTGTCAGTACGAAAGTGCATATAATTTCCGCCCAAGCCGTAGGGAAGAATCCAGCTCGTCAAAAGAGCTTCTCCACCAGCGGCCCAGGTCGGTGTTGGAGCACATTACCGGTTTTATTTTGCGCTGTTGCTTACCTTTAAACCATAAAAGGACGTGATCATGAAGAAATCCCTCCTCGTAGCATCCCTGTTGGCAGCTGTGGCACTGGCTGCATGCAACAAGAGCAACGACCAGGCCGCTGCACCGGCTAGCGACGCAGCTGCTGCTTCGGCACCGGCTGCTGCAGCTTCCGACGCTGCTGCTTCGGCTTCGGGTGCTGCTGCTGCTGCGAGCGACGCTGCTGCTTCGGCTTCGGCTGCTGCTTCGGACGCTGGCGCTGCCGCTTCGGACGCTGCTGCTTCGGCTGCTGCTCCGGCTTCGGGCGCAAGCCAGTAAGCTGTCGCGTAGGGTTCGCCTCTGGGCGAAAACTGTTTCGGGAAATCGTTTCGGTTTCCCGGGCAGTCCGGCGAAACGCCACGGATTCATCTCCGTGGCGTTTTGCTTTTTGGCTCCGGTTTTCAGATTTTGCTTTTGTTGACGCTTACGCCGACCCACTCGAAGAGATTCGAAAAAAAGCCGCTTTAAAAGCGGCTTTTTTGCATTAACTCGGATTCGCGCATTCACGCGGTGGAACCCGGCACTGCGTTTTCTTCGAAAAACTCCCGCACCACATCGATTTCGCGAGTTCGCTTGAACGGCGGCAGGCTCTGCCAGATCCGGCGGCCATACGGTTTATCGACGAGACGCGTATCGCAGATCATCAGCACGCCGCGATCGGTCTCCGCGCGAATCAGCCGGCCAGCCCCCTGCTTCAGCGTGATCACCGCCTGCGGCAGCTGATGCACGGCGAACGGGCTCAAGCCCTTCTTGGTCAGCGCATCGAGCCGCGCGGACAGCACCGGATCGTCGGGCGGTGCGAACGGCAGCTTGTCGATCACCACCAGCGACAATGCATCGCCACGCACGTCCACCCCTTCCCAGAAGCTCTGACTGCCGACCAGGATCGCGTTGCCGTACGCACGGAAGCGATCGAGCAATTCGGTACGGCTCGCATCGCCCTGCACCAGCAGCGGATAGTCCCAGCCGCGCGCCTCGATCGCGTCGCGCAGTTTCGCCGAGATCCGGTCCACCGCGCGCAGCGTCGTGCACAGCATGAAGACGCCGCCACCCGATGCTTCGATCGCGGGCAACGCGGCGTCGAACACGGCGTCGGTGAACATCGGCGACGACGGCTGCGGCAGATTGCGCGGCACGTACAGCAGCCCCTGCGATGGGTAGTCGAACGGGCTCGGCAGCGTCATCGAACGCTTCGAATTCAGGCCCATCTGCGCCGCGTAGTGCGTGAAGTCGCCGCGCACCGACAGCGTCGCAGACGTGAAGATCCACGCGCGCGGCACGCCCGCGCGCTGCTTCGCGAAAATCGGCGCGACCGACAGCGGCGTTTCGTGCAATTGCACCGTGTGCGAGAACACTTCGATCCAGCGCACCTTCTCGTTCGGATCGGTGCGTTCGGTGCGTTCGGTGCGTTCGCCGTTGGACGCGCCAGCCGCGGCGTCGCGTTCGGTGCTGGTGGGCGGCGTGGTCCAGCCGCTCAGCACGTCCTGCAATTCACGCGCGCGCCGCAGACATGCGCCCAGCGATTCGGCGCGCTCGGCCTGCCCCGCGAGCGCCGATGCCAATGCATCGAGCTCGGTTTCGAGCGTCTCCAGCGCGGGGAACAACGGATGATCGTCGGGCAACTGGCCGATCGACAGCCGCACCGAGTCTTCCTTGAACGCGAGCCGTACGTCGCGCGCAGCGCGCTCGAGCGTCGCGCCGAGCTTGACCCAGTCGACCGCATCACGCGCATGACCCAGACCTTCCGCAACCGAGTCGCGCGCGAGTTCGAGAAACTGCGTGGTCGACAGCGTCTCGCCGAAAAACAGCGTCGCGGTTTCGGGCAACTGATGCGCTTCGTCGAAAATCACCGTGTTGGCGGTCGGCAGCAGCTCGGCCATGCCGGTATCGCGCAACATGATGTCGGCGAAGAACAGATGGTGATTGACCACCACGATATCGGCCTGCTGCGCTTCGCGGCGCGCCTGCATCACGAAGCATTCCTTGTAGTGCGGACACTCCTGGCCGAGGCAGTTGTCGCGCGTCGACGTCACCATCGACCACACCGCCGCCGTCTCCGGCACGCTCGCGAGTTCCGCCTTGTCGCCGGTGCGCGTGATCTTCGCGAAGCGCACGATGTCCTGCAGGTACGAGGTCTCCTGACGCGACGGCAAGCGGCCATTGTCCGCGGTGCGTTGCAGGTAGTAGTGGCACAGATAGTTCGCGCGGCCCTTGAGCATCGCGACCGACACCGGCACCGCGAGCGCGTCGCGCACGGTCGGAATGTCGCGCTGGAACAGCTGGTCCTGCAGATGCTTGGTGCCGGTCGAGACGATCACCTTGCCGCCCCACAGCATCGCCGGCACGAGATACGCATAGGTCTTGCCGGTGCCGGTGCCGGCCTCGACGATCAGCGTGTTCTCGCCGGCGTCGGCGCCTTCGGCCGCGTCGTTATCGCTCGTCTCGGCAGCGCTGTCGGCGCCCGTCTGCTGCAGGCGCCGCGCCGGGCGCTTCTGTGCTTCGAACATCGCGGGCTCGGGCATCGCGCGACCCGACGCCTCCATTGCGGCGGCGACCGCGCGGGCCATTTCGACCTGCGACGCGCGCGGCCGGTAGCCGTCGATCTGCCGCGCAAGCAGGCCGTTGTCAGCGAAGATTTCGTCGAGCTCGCTCGCGCGGCGCCGGCTCAACGATCCGCCCGTTAGCGAGGCAGCCGCGCGCGGCGCCGGCGCGCCGGCGCTGGAAGCCGCGTCGCCCGACGCGGTCCGGGATGAAGTGTCATGCGGTGAATTCAAGGCAAGCGTTTCCTGCTAGGTCCGGCTCGCGCGCTGCGCGCCCGGCGCCTGCCAGGCCGCGAACTCAGGCGCGCGCGTCCGGTTCGAGCTGCAATTGCAGCAAGATGATGGTGTCCTTGACTTTGAGTTTGCGCTTTTTCAGGCGCTGCAACTCGAAGTCGTCGATGCCGGGCTCATCCGCAATCCGGTCGATCAACCGGTCGAGCCCGCTATGCTCCGATTCCAGCTGCAGAATGCGGTCGCGAAGTGTATTCGCGTCGATGACGTGATGACGATCGCGCATGCTCGCCTCCCCTCGTCTGCGGCCCGGACCTCGTGCACGGTCCGCTGCCTGAGATTGCTGTCCGGCTCAAAACGCGTTACGGCGACTACCTCGGTCCCGGCCACGCTCGAGCGGCCGGGTTCACTCTACAGCACAAGCCCTACGGCCGATTTACTGCTGTTGTTGCTGCTGCTTCTGCTGCTCTTCGAGTTGCTGCTGCTTCAGCTGCTCCTCGCGCCGCTGCTCGGCCTTCTCGGCCGCCTGTTTCTGGCGCGCTTCGACGTCGAGCTTGTGCTGCGCGGCGGTCTCCTGCTTGCGCTCGAAATCGGCCTGCTTCTGCTGACGCTCGGCCGCTTGCTGCGCGCCCTGCTGACGCGCTTCTTCAAGCTGCCGCTGGAAGTCGCTCTGCTTCTGGCCGGCAGCGTTCTGAGCGGCCGCACCCTGGGCCGGCGCGCTGCCGCGTTGCGCCTGCTCGAGCGCATGCTGGTGCTGCTTGTCCTCGTAGCTCTGCGCATTGGCAGCACGCTGCGGCGCCTCGGCGTTACGTCGAGCCTGATCGAGCGCGTGCTGACGTTGCTTGTCCTCGTAAGCCTGTGCGTTGGCCGCGCGCTGCGGCGCCTCGGCAGTGCGCTGCGCCTGATCGATTTCGTGCTGGCGCAGCCGGTCCTGATAGGCCTGCTCGTTGCGCGCGTCTTCGGCGGCCCGCTGCGGCGCTTCCGCCTCGGCGCGCGCACGCCGCAACGCAGTGCGCTCGTCGCGCTCGCGCGCGCGTTGCGCACGCTGTTCGGCGTCGAGCGCAAGCTGTTCCTTGCGGATTTGCGCCTGCACGGTACGCATCGAGTCACGCGCGCGGTTCAGGCAGTGATTGACGAAGAAGCGGCTGTAGCAGTTGTGCTGCGCGACCGCGAATTGATAGTTGTTGTCGTCGCTACGCTCGTTGAGCGCCTGTTGCCGCTCGTCGAACGATTTGTCCAGCGCGGCTGCTTCGCTCGCGCTCTGGGCGCCGTCCGCGGAGGCGGCCGGGTTGGCGCCCTGCGCGCTTGCGGCGGGCGCCGCGACCGGTGCCGCGCTTTGCGCGGGCGTCGCGGTCTGTGCAACGGCCGGCGCCGGCATTGCCATCACGCCGGCGATAACCCACGCCGCGCTCAGTGCCGCGAGCGAGTGCGACGATGCGCGCGCAACACGCGACGAAACCAGTGGCGACTGAAACGAACCCCGAGCCGAGCCCGGCAGCGAATCCGACGACAGAAAAGGGACCAGGCGGTTGAGCGGCAAGGAGATTGGCAACGTCGTAGAGGGTCAACGGAATATGGCCGAAATTCTAACACCGCGCGGTTGAGCCCTTTGGCATTTATGGCAAAATGCCCCGCTCCTGGTCGCGGCGCACGCCCGGCCTGTCCGACCTGCCGCCCACGCGCGGCCCATCACTGAGTCCGCAGGAACACCAAGACCTTATGACGGAAACCGTAGCACTCAAGATCGTCCAGCGCATCGCCGCCGAACTGTCCGTCCAGCCGCGCCAGGTCGCGGCCGCGGTGGAACTTCTCGACGAAGGCGCGACCGTTCCGTTCATCGCCCGTTACCGCAAGGAAGTGACCGACAATCTCGACGACACGCAACTGCGTAATCTCGAGGAACGCCTGCTGTATCTGCGCGAGCTGGAAGAGCGCCGCGCGACGATCATCGCGAGCATCGACGAACAGGGCAAGCTCACCGACGAGCTGCGCGGCGCAATCGAAGGCGCCGACAGCAAGCAGGTGCTGGAAGACCTCTATCTGCCGTACAAGCCGAAGCGCCGCACGCGCGCGCAGATCGCCCGCGAGGCCGGTCTGCAGCCGCTCGCCGATGCACTGCTCGGCAACCCGCTGCTCGATCCGCAGACCGAAGCCGCCGCGTACGTGGATGCCGGGAAAGGCGTCGCCGATGTGAAGGCCGCGCTCGACGGCGCGCGCGACATCCTCTCCGAACAATTTGGCGAAACCGCCGAGCTGCTCGGCAAGCTGCGCGACTACCTGTTCAGCCAGGGCGTGGTGTCGTCGAAGGTCGTGGAAGGCAAGGAAAATGCGGAAGAAGAAAAATTCCGCGATTACTACGACTACGCCGAAACGATCCGCACGGTGCCGTCGCATCGCGCGCTCGCGCTGTTCCGCGGCCGCAATGCCGGCGTGCTGATGATCAAGCTCGGCCTGGGCGAGGAACTCGACGCGCAGGTCCCGCATCCGGGCGAAGCGCTGATCGCGCGTCACTTCGGCATCGCCAACCAGAGCCGCCCGGCCGACAAGTGGCTGTCCGACGTGTGCCGCTGGTGCTGGCGCGTGAAGGTGCAGCCGCATCTCGAGAACGAGCTGCTGACCAATCTGCGCGATGAAGCCGAACACGAGGCGATCCGCGTGTTCGCACGCAATCTGAAGGACCTGCTGCTGGCCGCGCCGGCCGGCCCGAAGGCGGTGATCGGTCTCGACCCGGGCCTGCGCACCGGTGTGAAGGTGGCGGTGGTCGATCGCACCGGCAAGGTGCTCGCGACCGACACGATCTACCCGCACGAGCCGCGCCGCGACTGGGACGGCTCGCTCGCGAAGCTCGCGCGCATCGCCGCGCAAACCCAGGCAGAACTGATCAGTATCGGCAACGGCACCGCGTCGCGTGAAACCGACAAGCTCGCGAGCGAGCTGATCGCGCGGCATCCGGAGCTGAAGCTGCAGAAGATCGTCGTGTCCGAAGCGGGCGCGTCGGTGTACTCGGCGTCCGAGCTCGCGGCGAAGGAATTCCCCGACATGGACGTGTCGCTGCGCGGCGCGGTATCGATCGCGCGGCGTCTGCAGGACCCGCTCGCCGAACTCGTGAAGATCGAACCGAAGGCGATCGGCGTCGGCCAGTATCAGCACGACGTGAACCAGCGCGAACTCGCGCGCTCGCTCGATGCGGTCGTCGAAGACTGCGTGAACGCGGTGGGCGTCGATGCGAACACCGCGTCGGTCGCGTTGCTCGCGCGCGTGTCGGGTCTCAATGCGACGCTCGCGCGCAATATCGTCGACTATCGCGATGCGAACGGTCCGTTCCCGTCGCGCGAGCATCTGCGCAAGGTGCCGCGCCTGGGCGACAAGACCTTCGAACAGGCCGCCGGCTTCCTGCGCATCAACAACGGCGAGAACCCGCTCGACCGTTCGTCGGTGCACCCGGAAGCGTATCCGGTCGTCCAGCGGATTCTCGCGAAGATCAGCAAACAGGTCGGCGAGGTGCTCGGCAATCGTGACGCATTGCGCGGACTGTCGCCGACTGAATTCGTCGACGAACGTTTCGGTCTGCCGACGGTGCGCGACATTCTCGGCGAACTCGAAAAGCCGGGCCGCGATCCTCGTCCGGAGTTCAAGACCGCGACGTTCCGTGAAGGCGTCGAAAAGGTCAGCGACCTGATCCCGGGGATGGTGCTCGAAGGCGTCGTGACCAACGTCGCGGCGTTCGGCGCGTTCATCGACGTCGGCGTGCATCAGGATGGCCTCGTGCACGTGTCGGCGATGTCGACCAAGTTCATCAAGGATCCGCACGAAGTCGTGAAGGCCGGACAGATCGTCAAGGTCAAGGTGCTCGAAGTCGACGTGAAGCGCCAACGCATTGCGCTGACGATGCGGATGGACGACGAACCGGGTGCGGCGGCAGCTCGCAGCGGCGGCGGTGCGCAACAGGACCGCGGCGGCGCCGGCGGCAACTTCAACCGTGGCGGCGGCGGACGCGGTGCGCCGCAGCGCTCGCGCGACGCGGAACCGGCCGGCGCGATGGCGGCCGCGTTTGCGAAGCTCAAGCAGAAGTAAGCACGCGGCGAACGCGGGGTATCTCGACCCGCGCGCGCCGCTCGCGATAAACAAAAAGCCCACGCAATGCGTGGGCTTTTTGTTGGCACTACCGGACATCGAACGCGGCGGGCACCGCGCTCAGATCTCGATCTTGGTCCCCAGCTCGACCACGCGGTTTGCCGGAATACTGAAGAAGTCCGTCGGCTTCGCGGCGTTCTGATGCATCCACGCGAACACCCGCTCGCGCCACACCGACATCCCCGGCAATTGCGTCGGCACCACCGTTTCGCGCGCGAGGAAGAACGACGTGTCCATCATCTCGAAGGTCATGTCGTGCGTGTGGCCCACGTCGAGCAGCACCGCCTTCACGTCCGGCGTTTCATTGAACCCGTAGGCCGCCTTCACCAGATACAGCCCGCCGTCCATATCCTTGACCGTCACGCGATCCGCGTCGTTCACGTACGGAATGTCGCGCGTGATGAAGGTCAGGAAAATGGTGCGCTCATGCAGCACCTTGTTGTGCTTCAGATTGTGCAGGAGACCTACCGGTACCAGCGTATCGCTGCCGGTCAGATAGATCGCGGTGCCCGACACGCGATGCGGCGGATGCGCGAGCAGCCCCTGCAGGAACGGCATCAACGGAATACCGTCGGCGGCCGTGCGCTCCTTGACGAGCATTCGGCCCTTGAACCATGTCATCAGCAGGAAGAACAGCAGCGCGCCGATACACAGCGGCAGCCAGCCGCCCTCTTCGACCTTCAGCAGGTTCGCGCCGAAGAAGCCGAGGTCGATCATCAGGAACACGCCGATGATCAGCCCCACCAGAATCTTGTTCCACTTCCATACCTTGACCATCACCACGCACGCGAGAATCGTGGTGGTCACCATCGTCGCGGTCACCGCGATACCGTACGCGGCGGCGAGATTATCCGAACTCTTGAACGCGATCACGATGCACAGGATGATGAACAGCAGCATCCAGTTGACGACCGGCACATAGATCTGCCCGATCGCGAGTTCGGACGTGTGCAGGATCTTCATCCGCGGCACGTAGCCGAGCTGGATCGCCTGACTGGTCAGCGAGTACGCACCCGAGATCACCGCCTGCGACGCGATCACGGTCGCCACCGTCGACAGCACGACGAGCGGCAGCAGCGCCCAGTCCGGCGCGAGCAGGAAGAACGGGTTTTCGATCGCCTTCGAGTCGTGCATCAGCAGCGCGCCCTGGCCGAAGTAGTTCAGCACCAGCGACGGCATCACGAGGAAGTACCACGCCATCCGGATCGGCTTCGCGCCGAAGTGACCCATGTCCGCGTACAGCGCTTCGGCGCCGGTCAGCACCAGCACGACCGAGCCGAGCACCACGTAGGCCTGCAGCACGTGCGCAGCCATGAACGAGTACGCGTAGTACGGATTGAGCGCGCGGATCACGCTGGGGGACTGCACGATGTGCCACAAGCCGAGCGCGGCAAGCACCAGAAACCACAGCACCATGATCGGCCCAAACAGCCGGCCGACCGTCGCGGTGCCGTGACGTTGAATCCAGAACAGCGCGATCAGGATCACGATGGTCAGCGGCAGCACCAGATGCGATAGATGCGGCGCGGCGATTTCGAGACCCTCGACCGCCGAAATCACCGAGATCGCCGGCGTGATCACCGCATCGCCGTAGAACATGCAGGCGCCGAAGATGCCGAGCATCATCAGCAGGCCGGCCACTCTCGACTTCTGGTCGATCGAGCGCAGCGCCAACGCCATCAGCGCGAGCACACCGCCCTCGCCGTTATTGTCGGCACGCATCACGAACAGCACGTATTTGACGCCGACCACGATCATGATCGCCCAGAACAGCAGCGAGATCACGCCGAGGATCGATTGATCGGTCAGGGGGATGCCGTGCGACGGGCTGAACGCCTCTTTGAGCGAATACAACGGGCTCGTGCCGATGTCGCCGAACACCACTCCGATCGCGGCAATCGCAAGGGAAGGCAGCGGCTGCTTATGTGCGTGATTGTTATCTGTCATAGACGCGAGGAAATCCGTTCCCGGGCGGAAAAAACGACCGCTATTCTAAACTGCCCTTCCGGTACCGCCCGGCTTGTTGTGGATACGCCACGTGGACGTCCCGCGCAGTGTAGCACTGCGATATGGCCGCGTCTGCCGCGTCGGCGGCCAGCGCGCTCGAGTGTGAAGCGTCCGCTTACGCGGCCCGCGGGCCCTGTCCGATGCGCCCGCGCGCAAAAAAAAACGGAGCCCGGGAGGGCTCCGTCTTGCGGATATCGTCGCACTGAGAACTCTTGCGGCAAGCACCTGGCTCACAGCAACGCGCGACGCGGATTTCATTGCAGAAAGCAAAACTGCCGCGACGCGCTCACCCGAGTGTTACTTGCCGGCCGATTCCTCGGCCTGCGCGATCCCGCGCTTGATCCACGCGCCGAGGTTGTGCGGACGCACCGTGTCCCACTCCTCGAACGGCTGATGAATCCACGGATTGGTCGGCAGATACTGCACGTGGTAATCGGGCTTGACCTTCGAGCAGCCCTTGTACCACAGCACCGCCGAGCGCACCGCGGTGATCGCCGGATAGCGTTCCTTCAGATGCTGCTGCACGCGCGCGAGCGTGACGCCCGAATCGACGAGATCGTCGACGAGCAGCACGTTGCCGTGCAGTTCGCCGCGCGTCATCGTGATGTATTGCGCGATGTCGAGTTCGCCCTGCTCCGTGCCGGCCGCCTCGCGATACGAGCTGGTGGCGAGAATCGCCAGCGGTAGATCGTAAATACGCGAGAGCTGATCGCCGACGCGCAGACCGCCGCGCGCGAGACAGAGGATCTGATCGAATTTCCAGCCCGATTCGTGCACGGCAAGTGCGAGCACCTCGATCAGCCGGTGATATTCGTCCCAGCCGACCCACAGGTTCTTGTCGTCGTTACGCGGATCTTTCATCGCGATCATCGGTACACCTTGCATTACTTAAACCTTGAACGGATGACGGCGCAGAATCGTTTCGTCGCGATCCGGACCGGTGGACACCATGTCGATCGGGATACCCGCGACTTCTTCCACGCGCGACAGGTACGCACGTGCGTTGGCGGGCAGCTTGTCCCAGTCGCTGATGCCGACCGTGCTTTCCTTCCAGCCCGCGAACGTTTCGTAGACCGGCTCGCAGCGCGCGACTTCCGACGCGCCGCGCGGCAGCAGATCGACCGGCTGACCGTCCACGGTGTAGCCGACGCACAGCTTCACTTCGTCAAGGCCGTCGAGCACGTCGAGCTTGGTCATGCACAGACCCGACACGCCGTTGATCTGGATCGAGCGGCGCAGCGCGGCGACGTCGAGCCAGCCGGTGCGGCGCGGACGGCCGGTGACCGAACCGAATTCCTTGCCGACGGTAGCCAGTTCAAGACCGATCGGCTCCTGACGCGATGCGTTGTCGGCGTCGTACAGTTCGCTCGGGAACGGGCCCGAACCGACGCGCGTGCAATACGCCTTGGTGATGCCGAGGATGTAGTTCAGCTTCTGCGGACCGACGCCGGCGCCCGCCGTAGCGGCACCCGCGACGCAGTTGCTCGACGTCACGTACGGATAGGTGCCGTGATCGATGTCGAGCAGCGTGCCCTGCGCGCCTTCGAACAGCAGGTTGCCGCCGTTCGCGTTCGCGTCGTACAGACGGCGCGACACGTCGGTGACCATCGGCTTCAGACGGTCGGCATAGCTGAGCATCGTGTCGAGCGTTTGCTGGAAGTCGACCGCGGCGACGCCGAGGTATTGCGTCAGCACGAAGTTGTGATAGTCGAGGTTTTCGCGCAGACGGGCGGCGAATTCGGTCGCGTCGAACAGGTCCTGCACGCGCAGACCGCGGCGTGCAACCTTGTCTTCGTATGCCGGGCCGATACCGCGGCCGGTCGTGCCGATCTTGCTCGCGCCGCGGCGCGCTTCGCGGCCCTGGTCGATCGCGATGTGATACGGCAGGATCAGCGTGGTGGCTTCGGAAATGAACAGGCGTTTCTGAACGTCGATGCCGGCGGCTTCGAGTTCGCCGATTTCCTTGAACAGCGCTTCCGGCGACAACACGACGCCATTGCCGATGTAGCACGCGACGCCGGGGCGCATGATGCCCGACGGAATCAGACGCAAGATGGTTTTCTTGCCGCCGATGATGAGCGTGTGACCGGCATTGTGACCGCCCTGGAAGCGAACGACGCCCTGAGCGTGGTCCGTCAGCCAGTCGACGATCTTGCCCTTGCCCTCATCACCCCACTGGGTACCCACGACGACGACGTTACGCCCGGGGTTCACATTCACTGCGCTGGCAGACATGTTGTTTCGTAAGCTGGTTAAAAACGTATTTTACCTATGTTCGCGGAAGCTTCCGGATTTTTTCCGTTTCCGCTCAACGGTATGGACGTTATGTTGAGTATTGCGAAGTGTGTGGGCAACGCGCGGCTCAGGCGCGCGGCTCGACCACCCATACGCCGTTGCGCTCGACCAGCACGCGGTCGGCCGCGAATTCATCGAGATCGTGCTTGTGGCCAGGCAGCGCCTGAATCACCACTTCGCCCGCGTCGCGAAGTGCCGCGACCGCCACACGCAGCGACTCGTCGTGCCGCCACGGCGCGAGAATCGCGCTGCTGCGCGCTTCGATCGGCGAGATCCGCGCGACTTCGCGCAGATCGAGCGAGAAGCCAGTGGCCGCGCGCGCGCGGCCGTAGGCCTGGCCGACGTGGTCGTAACGGCCGCCGCGCGCGACCGCGTTCGGCACGCCGTCCACATACGCGGAGAACATCACACCGCTGTGATACGCGTAGCCGCGCAGATCGGCGAGATCGATCATCACTTCGGCGCCGTCGACCTGGGTCGCGAGGAACGCGAGATCGTCGAGCGCGCGGGCGATCGCCGGCGAGTTCGGCAGCCGCGCGCGGGCTTCCTCGAGCACCGACGCGTCGCCGTACAGCGTGGGCAACGCGCGCAGCGCGTCGCGGATCACCGGCGAGAACTGCGCGGTCATCTCGACGAGGCGCGGCACGTCTTTGCCGGCGAGCGCGTCGTACAGCGCCTGACCGAGCTGCGCGGCGGCCGGCTCCGCTTCGATGAGCGCCGCGAGCACGCCCGCGTGGCACAGATCGAGGCGCACCTTGCCGAGGCCGGCCAGACGCAGCGCGTCGAGCATCAGTTGCTGGATTTCGAGGTCCGCTTCGAGGCCCGCGTGGCCGTAGATTTCAGCGCCGATCTGGATCTGCTCGCGGGTTGCATGCAGACCGCGCGGCCGCGTATGCGCAACATTGCCCGCGTAGCACAGGCGCGTAACACCCTGGCGATTCAGCAGATGCGCGTCGATCCGCGCGACCTGCGGCGTGATGTCGGCGCGCAGACCGAGCGTGCGGCCCGACAGCTGATCGACGAGCTTGAAGGTGCGCAGATTCAGATCCTGGCCGCCGCCCGTCAGCAGCGACTCGAGGTATTCGAGCAGCGGCGGCATCACCATCTCGTAGCCGTACGAGCGGAAACGGTCCAGCAAATGGCGCCGCAATTCTTCGATCTTGCGGGCCTCCGACGGCAGCACGTCGGCAATATTCTCGGGAAGCAACCAGGTCGACATCGATACAGTCCTACGGCGTTGAACACGGCGTCTTGAAGCGCCGATAAATGGGTGTGAGTGGCGTGCAGCGCCTTGATTCTGGCGGGTCGCCACCGGAGGCGCACCGCGAGGTGCCGTGAGCGGCGCGCGCCGCAGCGGGATTCGCGGCGCCGCTGTGTCAGGTCACGATGAACAGCAACACCAGCCCGAGCAGCATCACGATCAGCCCACCGACGCGAATATGATGGGGCGGCCGTTCCGCTATTTTACGGAACGTGTCGCGCCAGGCGCTCGGAAAAACGAAGGGAAACATCCCCTCGATAATCAGCATCAGGGCGATCGCGAGCAATAACGAGCCGGCTATGTCCATGCGAGTGAAGCGGCCGCGATGCGGGTGCCGCGGCCGTCGGTAATCAGCGTTTGCGCGGGGTCGTCGCGGGGGCGTCCGGGGCGGCGCCGCCGGTCGGGCTACGCATGAAGCGGAAGAACTCGCTGTTCGAGTCGACCACGATCAGATCGCCCGGCTTGAAGGTCTTCCGGTACGCCTGCATGCTCAGATAAAACTGATAGAACTGCGGGTCCTTGCCGAACGCTTCGGCGGCGATTTCCGCGGCCTTCGCATCGCCTTCGCCGCGAATGCCCTGCGCCTGCGCGAGGCCTTCGGCCAGCACCGCCTGCTGCTTGGCGAGCGCGTCGGCGCGAATCTGGTCCGCTTCGGCGGTGCCCTTCGCGCGCTCGTCGGCGGCGATCTGATCGCGCGCGGCGATCATTCGCTTGAACACCGTGTCGGCCTGCGCGGCCGGGAAATCGATGCGGGTCAACCGCACGTCGACCACCGACACGCCCAGCGAAGCCGCGCCCTTGTCCAGCGCGCCGCGCGCCTGTTCGGCGACGGCCTGCTGTTTGGCCAGCGCGTCGGCCAGCGTGAACTGGCCGAACGCGTCGCCCAGCGCGCCGCGCGACAGCAACGCGAGACGTTCCGGCAGGCTCTGCACGTCGCCCTTCGTTTCGGCGAGCAGCTTGAGCGGATCGGTGACGCGGAACTTGATGACCGGGTTGACCAGCAACTCGGTTTTATCGGAAGTCACGTAATGGTCTTCGTCCGGCGCGTCGAGCGACTGGATGCGGTTATCGACCAGCGTGACCGTTTGCAGCGGCGGCGGCAATTTCACGTGCAGGCCGGGGCCGAGCAGCGTCGGCGCCGCGTCGCCGCGCGCGGACAGCACGGCCATATGGCGTTGATCGACGACGAACACCATCGATGATGCCGCGAACAGCACGATGACGATGGCGACGACGAGCGCGATGATTCTGTTCATATTTCCGTGCGCTCCTTATTGGACGTCGTCTTCGCGCATGCGATTGCGGAATGCTTCGCGCGAACGCAGCGATGCGGCGCTCGGCCGGCTCGCGGCGGCAGGCGCGGAAGCTGCGGGGGCGGACGCGGCATCGGCCGAAGCGCCGGCTGCGGCGCCTGTGGCGGCACCGCTGTCCGCCGCCGCGGCACCGGACTGTGCCGGCGCCGGCACGGCTGCGCTCGCGGCCTGCGGCGCGCTCGCACCGGCAGCCGCCGCGGCCTGGCGCTCGCGATTCTGCTCAACCAGCCGGTCGAGCGGCAGATACAGCACGTTGTTGCCGTTCTTCGCGTCGACGAACACCTTGGTCGCCTTCGAGTAGATCTGCTGCATGGTTTCCATGTACAGACGGAAGCGCACCACCGCGGGCGCCTTCGCGTATTGCGCGTAGACCTGCTTGAAGCGCTCGGCCTCGGCCTGCGCCTGGGCGACCGTGTTCGCGCTATAGGTCTTCGCCTCTTCGACCTGACGCGCAACGTCGGCCTGCGCGCGCGGCAACAGATCCGCCACGTACGCCTGCGCATCGCGCTTCGCGCGCTCGTTTTCGTCGTGGACCTTGGCGGCCGCGTCGAACGCGGGCTGCACCTGCTCGGGCACCCGCACGCTCTGGATCGTCACGCCGGTAACCGCGAGACCGGACTCGTACTGATCGAGCGATTGCTGGATCGCCGTCATCAGTTGCTGGCGCAATGCTTCGTGATCCTGATCGAGAATCTCGCTGGTGCCACGGGCGCCGACGATCCCGCGCACCGCAGCCTGCGCGGCGCTGGTCACGCTCTGCTCGGCATCGACGCCGCGAAACAGATAGTCGGTGGGTTTGCGGATCTGGTATTGCACCGCGAAGCGCACGTCGACGATATCGCCGTCGTGCGTGAGCATCGACGCGTCCTTCACGTTCGCGAGACGCACCACGTTGCTGCGGCCGATCTCGACCTGGCGGATCTGCGCGACGTTCACGAACTCGTGGGACTCGAACGGATACGGCAAGCGCCAATGCACACCCTGACTCGCGGTGTAGCGATACTTGCCGAATTGCATCACGACGGCCTGCTGGCCGTCCTGCACGACGAACACGCCGCTGCCCAGATAGATCGCGATCAGCACGCCGATCACGATCCCGACGCCGATACGCGCGCCGCGTCCGTTATCCGGACGACCGCCGCCGACACCACCGCCGTTGCCCTTACGCCCGAACATCCGGCTCAAGCGGCGGTTGAAGTCGCGCCACATTTCGTCGAGGTCGGGGGGGCCTTCGCCGTCGCGCCCCGGACGCTTCGGATCGTTCGGCCGTTGCCGGTCGCCATTGCCGTCGCCCCGGCCCCAGCGCGGATCGTTCAGTGAAAGCAAGGCGCGCATACGCAGCCAGGTACTCCGCTCGTTGTAATCGTTCACCTGTGTTCGTTCACCAGAGTAGACAGCGGGTCAGTGCAATTGGAACGGGTCAGTGCCCGAGTTCTGGAACCTTGTGATTTTCGTTCGGTTCCGCCGTGCGGTCGTCTTTCGACGCGTCGAGCGGCATATCGGTAAGCGGTTCGGCAGTAGCGATTTCAGCGATGGCAGCGCGCAGCGTATCAAGCCCCTGCCCCGTGCGCGCGCTCAAAAAGACGCGCGAAATATTACCATACTCATCCCGCTCGACCGCGTCGCCACGGGCCGCCAACTCGGGCACCGCGTCGATCTTGTTGAACACCAGCACCTGACGGATGTTGTCCGCGCCGATCGCGTGCAGCACCTCGTTGACCTGATCGATCTGGTCGAGCCGCACCGCGCTCGACGCATCGACGACATGCAGCAGCAGGTCAGCGTGAATGGTTTCCTCGAGCGTCGCGCGAAACGCGGCGACCAGTTGGTGCGGAAGTTCGCGAATGAAGCCGACCGTGTCGGACACTACCACCTGACCCGCCTCGTCGCCGAGATAGACGCGCCGCGAGGTCGTGTCGAGCGTCGCGAACAGCTGGTCCGCCGCATACGCCTGGGCCTTGGTCAGCGCATTGAACAGCGTCGATTTACCCGCGTTCGTATAGCCGACCAGCGACACCGACATGGTCTGATTGCGACTGCGCGCGCGACGCTGCGTGCCATGCTGACGGCGCAGCTTGTCGAGCCGGATCTTGAGCGCCTTGATGCGCTCGCCGATCAGCCGGCGGTCGGTTTCGAGCTGGGTTTCGCCCGGGCCGCGCAGACCGATACCGCCCTTCTGCCGTTCGAGGTGAGTCCACGCGCGAATCAGCCGGGTCGACAGATACTGCAGCTGCGCGAGTTCGACCTGCAGCTTGCCTTCGTGGCTGCGGGCGCGTTGCGCAAAAATGTCGAGGATCAGGCTGGTGCGATCGACCACGCGCCGGTTAAGCGCCCGCTCCAGATTGCGCTGCTGCGCAGGTGCCAGAGCATGGTTGAAGATCACGAGTTCGATGTCGTTCGCTTCGCACGCAAGACGCAGTTCTTCTGCCTTGCCGCTGCCGACGAACATCTTCGCGTCGGGGCTGGAACGCCGCCCGGTGAGGGTGACTACGGGATTCGCGCCCGCGCTTTGCGCGAGCAGGCTGAGTTCTTCGAGACTGGCTTCGAAATCGATCTTGCCGAAGTCGATGCCGACGAGCGCTGCATTGATCAAATTGGAGGGTATCAAAATGACGCGGCCGGGAATGATCGCCAACGGGCGACGCTGGGCCGGCCGCGACGAGGGTTAGGACTGTTCGGAATCCGGGTGGAAATTCACCGGGCGGGCCGGCACAACCGTCGAAATGGCGTGCTTGTAGACCATCTGGGTGACCGTATTCCGGAGCAACACGACGTACTGGTCGAACGATTCGATGTTCCCTTGAAGCTTGATGCCGTTGACCAGGTAGATCGACACCGGCACGTGCTCTTTACGCAGTGCGTTCAAAAACGGGTCTTGTAACAATTGCCCTTTGTTGCTCATAGCAAACTCCGTATTTTTTTGCAGGTTGACTAAATTGGCGGGGAAGAAAAAGAGATCCACCGCCAACCGCTACACTATAGCTGATTTTCATTTCGGCGCGCGGGCCCTGGCCAGGCGGCCAAAGCCAACACACACGCGGGTTTCAGCCTGACTTCGAGGCCCGGTTTAAAGCGCTTTCCCGGCCCCGCGTCAGCCCTTGTCCGCGTAAGGGTTCGTCGACGATCTGAACTCTATTCGCAATGGAGTGCCCGTCAGCTTGAAAGTTTCCCGGAAGCGATTCTCGAGGTAGCGCTTATACGTGTCGGTGATCGCGTCGAGCGCATTGCCGTGAATCACGATGATCGGCGGATTCTGACCGCCCTGGTGCGCGTAACGCAGCTTCGGCCGCACCGGACCGCGACGGCGCGGCTGCTGGAACTCGACGGCCTCGATCAACGCGCGCGTGAGCTTCGGCGTCGGCAGCTTCGACATCGCGGCCGTGTAGGCGTCGTCGACCGAACGCATCAGCGGGCCGATTCCGGTTTTTTCCGCTGCGGAAATGAAGTGGAATTTGGCGAAGTCCAGAAATTTTAGTTTGCGCTCGAGGTCGGCTTTGGTGCGCTCGCGCACATGCGGATCGAGACCGTCCCACTTGTTCACGCCGACCACCAGCGCGCGGCCCTGTTCGACCACGAAGCCGGCGATGTGCGCGTCCTGCTCCGAAATGTCCTGACGCGCGTCGAGCAGCAGGATCACGACGTTCGCGTCGGAGATCGACTGCAGCGTTTTCACCACCGAGAACTTCTCGATCGCCTCGAACACCTTGCCGCGGCGGCGCAGGCCGGCTGTGTCGATCAGCGTGTAGGGCTTGCCCTGGCGCTCGAAATCGACATAGATCGAGTCGCGCGTGGTGCCCGGCATGTCGAATGCGATCACCCGCTCTTCGCCGACCAGCGCGTTGATCAGCGTCGACTTGCCGACGTTCGGCCGGCCGACGATCGCGATCTTCACGCCGCGCGTTTCCTTGTCTTCGTCGCTTTCTTCCGGCTGGCCGGCGTACGCGACTTCGAGCGCTTCGTTGATCATCTCGGTCACGCCGTCGCCGTGCGCGGCCGAGATCGCCCGCGGATCGCCGAGGCCGAGCTCGTAGAAGTCGGCGGCGACCGTCGTGTAGCGCATCCCTTCCGCCTTGTTGACGACGAGGAAGATCGGCCGGCCGACCTTGCGCAGATAGTCGGCGATCGACTTGTCCTGCGGCGCGAGCCCGTTACGGCCGTCGACGATGAACACGACGATGTCCGACTCCTCGACCGCCTGACGGGTCTGACGCGCCATCTCGTGCAGGATGCCGTCTTTCGCGACCGGCTCGAAGCCGCCGGTATCGACGACCAGATACGGCCGCTCGCCGGTGCGCCCTTCGCCGTAATGGCGATCGCGGGTGAGACCGGGCAGGTCGGCAACCAGCGCGTCACGCGAGCGCGTGAGGCGGTTGAACAGCGTGGATTTCCCCACATTGGGGCGCCCGACGAGGGCAATAACGGGTTTCATCTGATCTTGTTCACAGTGAACGCGGGAGCGAAAAATTGCGCACCCGCGTAGCGACGCCGGGTGGCCGCCAGGTGGCGGTGTTCCGACGAAATTATCACGAATTCAGCCAACTCCGGATAGGCGCTTACGACGCGCATCCGGGCGGACGGGAATGGGCTGTACAGACGGCACCGGCGGCCGCCCGCTGCAGATCCGGCGGCCCGGCGGCTCACCGATCCGCTCGAGCACGCTTGTTCGCGGCATCGGCGAGAAGATTCGCGGGACGCCGCGCGGGCGACCGGCACGACTCTCGAGCCGACTTGCCGGACCAGCCCGTCCGGCGATTTTTTCTGGTGAGCCTGCCCGCCGCGACGACGGACAGACAGGCAGGCGTTGCCTCGCCTGCTTACCCCCGGCCGGCGTCAAGGCCGGCGCCAACCTCAATTAAAAAGCGCGCGGCCGGCAAAGCCGGCCTGCGCGCCAGACAACCGTATGCCGCGGGATCAGCGCGGACGCAAACCGTACAGCCCGCCGTTACGCGTCTGCACGACCAGCGTGTCGCCGGCCAGCACCGGTGCCGCGACGATCGCGCTGCCATCGGTCTTCACCCGCGCGACCAGCGTACCGTCGGCGGCTGACAGGAAATGCACGTAGCCCTGATAGTCGCCGAACACGGCCGCGCGGCCGAGCAGCATCGGCACGCTCAGGTCGCGGTTCTTCAGCGCTTCGTTCTTCCACAGCACCGAGCCGTTGTTCCCGTCGAACGAGGACACGACTGACCAGTCGTCGGCGGCGACGACGCTGCGCTCATCCTGCGCGAGGCCGCTCGCGCTCGAGAACGGCTTGCCCCACAGCGCGCGACCCGAGTTCGCGTCGAAGCAGCCGATCTGGCCCTGGAAGGTGACCGCGCAGGTTTGCGAACCGACCAGCGTGGGCGGGCCCGTCACGTCGTTGATACGCTCGACTTCGGTCACGCCCTTCGGATACGACACCGGCGTCTGCCAGTAGGCTTCGCCGGTCTGCAGGTTGATCGCAGCGAACGAGCCGCCCGGGAAACCGGCCAGCACCGCGGCGTCGCCCGCGAAGGTCATGCCCGACGACACGCGCAGGTTCAGCGGCACCGCGCGGTTGCGGTAGTTCCACTTCTGCTCGCCCGTCTGCGCGTTGAACGCGACGATCTGACCGTCGATCGTGCGCACCACCACGAGACCGTTGCCGACCAGCGGCGGCGAGATGATCTCGCCCGGCGCCTTGGCGGTCCACAGCTGCTTGCCGTCCGCGCCGAGCACGTAGACATCGCCCTTCAGGCCGCCGACCGCGGTCAGCGTGCCATCGCTGCCGACCCCTGCCGACAGATCGTCATGCAGCTTGATGCGCCACACGTCCTTGCCGGTTTGCGCGTCGATCTTGGCGACCGTGCCGTTTGCGGCGGCAGCGAACACGGCATTGCCGACCGCCACCGGCGAGAACAGATAGCGGCCCGCCTTGCCGACGCTCGCGGACCACGACTGCTGCACGTCGAGCACGGGTTTGAACTCGGTGAGCGGCGTCGGCACACGGCGCTCGTCTTTCGTGGATGAGCAAGCCGCCAGCGTCAGAACGGTCATCGCACAGATAACGGGCACGGCGTAACGTTTCAGCAGATTCATCGGTGGACGAAGCATTCAGGAAATGGATTAAAGGAGATCGTCTTACGGTGGTGGCGCGCGGCACGCCGCGCGCAACACTCAACCGCCGAGCGCGTCCAGCTTGAACTGGATCAGCTGACGCGCGGAGCTGTCGGTCTTTGACAGCGAATCGAGCGCGACTTTATAGGCCGCGCGTGCGTCATCGCGCTTGCCCTGGGCGGCAAGCAGGTCGCCACGGCGATCCGCGACGATGCCCTTGAAGGCCTCCGCCTGCGGCTCGGCCAGCAGCGCGAGGCCCTGATCGTAGGCTTTTTCGTCGAGCAGCAGCGACGCCATGCGCAGCTTGGCGATCTGCTTGAACTCGTCGTCCTTCGCGTGATCGATCGTCCATTGCAGTTGCGCCTTCGCGCCGGTTTGGTCGCCGGCGGCGTACAGCGCCTTGGCGGCGCCGAGCGCGGTCATCTGTGCATACGCGGTGCGGCCGAACTTGTCTTCCATGTCGGCGGCGACGCGCAGGACCTGCGCTTTGTCGCCCGCGGCCACGGCCTGCTGCACCTGGTCATACAGCACCGCGGCTTCCGCCGCCTGACGCCGCTGCCAGAAATTCCAGCCGTTATAAGCCGCACCTGCCAGCAACACCACCAGCAGGATCCACGTGGTTGCATTGCCCCACTGCTTCCACCATGCCTTCAGACTTTCAATCGATTCTTGTTCGTCGTGGTAACTCATCGCCCGGCGATTTCCTCTTTCTTGATACTGACGTGTGTCGAGCCAGCCGGCCCGACGACAGCGCGATCAGTCGTCGCCGTCTTCGGCGGTTGCAACCATCGCATTGATTAGATATTCGGTCAAGTCTTCGGCCGGCACGTTCTGTTGCTCGTTCTTACCGCCGCCGGCTTGCGTATCGCGCAGCGATTTGACGCCGACCGTGCCGTTCGCGATCTCGTCTTCGCCGAGCACCACCGCGAACGCGGCGCCGCTCGCATCGGCGCGTTTCATCTGCGACTTGAAGCTGGCGCTCTGGCCGTCCGCGCTGCAATGCAGGATCACATCGAGACCGGTATCGCGCAGACGCTCGGCGATGATGAAAGCCTGCTCACGCGCGGCGTCGCCCTGATGGACGACATACACGTCACAGCCTTCCGCTTCCGGCACCAGTTGCTCTTCCTTCAGCAACTCGAGAATCCGCTCGACGCCCATCGCCCAGCCGCACGCGGCGGTCGGCTTGCCGCCGAGCTGCTCGATCAGCGGATCGTAACGGCCGCCCGCCGCCACCGTACCCTGCGCGCCGAGCTTGTCGGTCACCCATTCGAACACGGTCAGATTGTAGTAATCGAGACCGCGCACGAGGCGCGGGTTGATCGTGAACGGGATGTTGTTCGACTTCAGAATGCGCTGCAGACCTTCGAAGTGCGCACGCGACTCCTCGCCGAGAAAATCGATCAGCTTCGGCGCGTTCTGCGCGACTTCCTGCAGCGCCGGGTTCTTCGTATCGAGCACGCGCAGCGGGTTCGTATAGAGACGGCGCTTCGCGTCTTCGTCGAGCACGTCCATGTGCTTTTCGAGGTACGCGATCAGCTCGACGCGATGCGCGGCGCGCTCTTCAGCGAGGCCCAGCGAGTTGATTTCGAGCTTGATACCGGTCAGGCCGAGGTCGTCCCACAGCCGCTGGCACATCATGATGATTTCCGCGTCCGTGTCCGGACCGGCAAAGCCGAGCGCCTCGACGCCGACCTGATGGAACTGGCGATAGCGGCCGCGCTGCGGACGCTCGTGACGGAACATCGGGCCGATGTACCACAGCCGCTTCGGGCCGTCGTACAGCATGTTGTGCTCGATCGCTGCGCGCACCACGGCCGCGGTGTTTTCCGGGCGCATCGTCAGGTTTTCGCCGTTCAGCGCGTCGGTGAAGCTGTACATCTCTTTTTCGACGATGTCGGTCACTTCGCCGATACCGCGCGTGAACAGCTGCGTATGCTCGACGATCGGCGTACGGATATTCTGGTATCCGTACGAACGCAGCATCGACTTGACGGTGGTTTCGAAAAATTCCCAGAGCCCGGCTTCCTGCGGAAGGATGTCGTTCATGCCCTTCACGCCGGACAGCTTCTCGAGCTTTTTCTTCTGTTCAGTCATCTGTGTTTCGATAGCCGATGATTAGTTGAGCGCATCGGCGCGGCCATAGCGGCGCTCGACGTAGTCGCTCACGATTTGCTGGAATTCTTGCGCGATATTGTCGCCGCGCAGCGTCTTGACCTTCTCGCCGTCGATGAACACCGGTGCGGCCGGATTCTCGCCCGAGCCCGGCAGGCTGATGCCGATGTTGGCCTGCTTCGATTCGCCCGGCCCATTGACGATGCAGCCCATCACCGCGACGTGCATCTGCTCGACGCCGGGGAACTGGTCGCGCCACACCGGCATCTGCTGACGCAGATAGGTCTGGATTTGCGACGCGAGTTCCTGGAACAGCGTGCTGGTGGTGCGACCGCAGCCCGGGCACGCGATCACCATCGGCGTGAACGAGCGCAGGCCCATCGTCTGCAGGATTTCCTGACCGACGATCACTTCGCCGGTACGCGATGCGCCCGGTTCCGGCGTCAGCGAAATCCGGATCGTGTCGCCGATGCCCTGTTGCAGCAGCACCGACAGCGCCGCGGTCGACGCAACAATGCCCTTCGATCCCATGCCCGCCTCGGTCAGCCCGAGGTGCAGCGCGAAATCACAACGGCGCGCGAGTTCGCGGTACACCGCGATCAGATCCTGCACGCCGCTGACCTTGCACGACAGGATGATCTGGTCACGGCCCAGGCCAAGTTCGACCGCGCGTTCGGCCGAGCCGATCGCCGACTGGATCAGCGCTTCGTACATCACGCTTTGCGCTTCCCACGGGGTCGCGCGCGAAGCGTTTTCGTCCATCATCTTCGCGAGCAGATCCTGGTCGAGACTGCCCCAGTTCACGCCGATCCGCACCGGCTTGTCGTATTTGACCGCCGCCTCGATCATCTGCGCGAACTGCGTGTCGCGCTTCGCGCCGTGCCCGACGTTGCCCGGATTGATCCGGTACTTCGACAGCGCTTCCGCGCAGGCCGGATAGTCGCGCAGCAGCAGATGGCCGTTGTAATGGAAGTCGCCGACGAGCGGCACCATCACGCCCATGCGGTCGAGCTGCTCGCGAACCGCCGGCACGGCCGCCGCGGCTTCCGGCGTGTTCACGGTGATGCGCACCAGTTCGGAGCCGGCCTGTGCCAGTTCCTTGATCTGGATCGCGGTGCCGATCGCATCGGCGGTGTCGGTGTTGGTCATCGACTGGACGCGCACCGGCGCATCGCCGCCGATGGTCACCAGCTGGCCGCCCCAGCGGACGTTGACCGCATGCGACTTGCGCCGCATCGCGGGGCCGCCGAACACCGGCTCGTCGGAAACGATCTTGCTACAGGATTGGGATTGAGCCTCGGATTGCATCGAAAAACCCATTTACGCCGCATGCGCTACACAAAAACGCAGCGCCTGAATTGAAAAAGCGCCGCGGACCGGGTGGCCGCGGCGCGTACCGTATCTGTCAAGGCAGCGCAAAGCGCGCCACGTTGCCCTTGGCTGCCGAATATTTCGCGGGATCAACCGGCTGGCCGTCGAGCGTGATCGATTCGAGACCCGCTTTGTTACCAACGGTGACCTTGAACGGTCCCGCGCCGCTCACTTCCTTCGAATCGCCCGCATGCACGAGGCCGGAGAACAGCTCCTTGCCGTCCTTGCCGCGTACGCTGAACCAGCTGTCCTGGGTCACGCGCAGCGCGACAACCGCTTCGCCCGGCGCCGCCACGGTCGCTGGCGCCGATGCGCCCGCGACGACCGCCGCCGGCGCGCTCGCGGCCGCCTGCGGCTGCGAGCCGGCCTTCGGTGCGGCGGCAGTCGTGTTCGCTGCGGGCGCCGCGCCCGCCGTCGTACCGGTGGCGAGCGGCGTGGGCATCGGCGTCGCCGATGCCGCCGCGGTGTCCGCGCCCGCCGCATTATTGTCCGCAGTGGCAGCCGGCGCTGCCGCGTCCGGAGTCGACGCGCCTTCCTGCGCCGCCGTCGCTGGAGCTTGCGCAACCGCGCCCGAGGCAACCGTGTCGCTACTCGTCGAACCGTTCGCGCTCGCCTTCAGACGCGCGAGCCACGCGGACGAATCGCCGCCATTGGTACGCCACATGCCGAGCGCGATGACCGCGACGACAATCGCGGCGACACCCCACAGCCACGAACGGCTTTTGTGGCCGCTGTCGCCGAGCGTCAGCGAAACCTTGCCGCGCGGCAGATCCTTGCCCGACGATGCCGGCATCGACAGATTCGGCGCGGGCACGCCCTTTTCGCGCCGCAGTGCTGCGGTAAACGGCGCCGGATCGGCGCCGAGCATCTTCGCGTAGCTGCGCACCACGCCGAGCGCGAAAGTGGTATCCGGCAGATGGCTGATGTCGCCCGCCTCGAGCGCACTCAGCTTGACGACCGACACCTTCAGCCGCGCCGACACGTCTTCGATCGTCCAGCCTTTCGCCTCACGCAACTGGTTCAAGCGCGCGCCAACCGCCGCCAGCGAATCGAGGGCCGGCTGCACGACCGGCTGAACCACCGCACGCGCTACGGGTGCCGGATGGCCGTCGTTCGTGTCTGTCTCGTGCGGCTGCGGGTGCTGCGGCTCACTCATCCCAAATCCTTTCGCGTCGATTCTTTTCTGGTGCAACCGGACGGGCTCGAGCCTCACGTCCAAATCGCAGACCGTTTATAACAAAATGCGCGGCTTTGTGTGCCGCTCCTGATCGATTCTGCAAACTTTCTTTTCAATCGGCGGGGGCATCTGGCACTTTGTTGCGTGCGCGCCGCTTTTCGCGCGACCGCCAGCCCTGCCATCGCCGCCCGATTACACGGCGCGAACTTCGATGACCTTCGCCGCCTTCCCGGTGCGTTCAGCAAGACGCGTGCGGTCCTTCACCGCACCGGCCAGCTGACCGCAGGCAGCATCGATATCGTCGCCGCGGGTCTTGCGCACCGTGGTGACGACGCCCGCGTCCATCAGCACCTGCGCAAACCGCTTGATCTGTTCCGGCTTCGAGCGGATGAGGCCCGATTCTGGGAACGGATTGAACGGAATCAGATTGAATTTGCACGGCACGTTGCGCGTGACGGCGAGCAGTTCGCGCGCGTGCGCCTCGCTGTCGTTCACGCCATCGAGCATGCAATATTCGAACGTAATGAAATCGCGCGGCGCAACCTTCAGATAGCGCTCGCAGGCAGCCATCAGTTCGCGTAGCGGATACTTCTTGTTCAGCGGCACCAGCATGTCGCGCAGCGCGTCGTTCGACGCATGCAGCGACACCGCAAGCGCTACCGGCAGGTCTGCGCCGAGCCGGTCCATCATTGGTACCACGCCCGAGGTGGACAGCGTCACGCGCCGGCGCGACAGGCCGTACGCGTTGTCGTCGAGCATCAGCCGCATGGCCGGCACGACCGCATCGTAATTGAGCAGCGGCTCGCCCATGCCCATCATCACGACGTTGGTGACCACACGTTCACCTTTACCGTCGCCGCCCATCGCGCGCCCACCGGTATCGCCGCGCGTCGCGCGCAGCGCAAATTCGGCCATGCGCAGCTGGCCGATGATTTCGCCGGTGGAGAGATTGCGGGAGAAACCCTGCTTGCCGGTCGAGCAGAACCGGCAATTGACCGCGCACCCGGCCTGCGACGACACGCACAGCGTGCCACGCGTTTCCTCGGGGATGTACACGGTTTCAACGGCGTTGCCGTTGCCGACGTCGATCAGCCACTTGCGGGTGCCGTCCGTCGAAATATGGTCGCTGACGATGCCGGGCATCGTGATCGACGCGCGCCCCTTGAGCTTTTCGCGCAAGGACTTCGCGAGATCGGTCATACCGTCGAAGTCGGCAGCGTTGTACTGGTGAATCCAGCGCTGCAATTGCTTGGCGCGAAACGGTTTCTCGCCCAGGCTGTCGCAATAGGCGACGAGCCCTTGGGCGTCGAGGTCGAGAAGGTTGACGTTGGGACTGCTCGTCATATCGAATCCTGCCATTTCAGTGCGAGACTACATTCATGCAACAAGCTGCATGAACGCCCTGCCGATCGCGCCCATTCCTGCTGCTTTTACCTTACTACTTTGCCGGCCCGCGCGCGCGATTCGTGCGATAAAACCCGGCTGCACGAAACCCACGACCCCGGACCGGCCTGCACATTCCGCGGGGCACCGCTCATGCGGCGTCCGCAGTAAGTGCTTAACGTGCGTAGACGTTGACTTGCGGGAAGAAGAAAGCGATTTCGACCGCTGCCGTTTCCGCTGCGTCCGAGCCGTGGACTGCGTTAGCGTCGATGCTGTCGGCGAAGTCGGCGCGGATCGTGCCCGCATCCGCCTTCTTCGGATCCGTCGCGCCCATCAGTTCGCGGTGCTTCAGGATTGCGTTTTCGCCTTCCAGAACCTGCACCACCACCGGACCCGAGATCATGAATTCGACGAGGTCCTTGAAGAACGGACGCGCTGCGTGCACAGCGTAGAACTTCTCAGCGTCAGCACGCGACAGATGAACCATGCGCGATGCCGCGATCTTCAGACCAGCGTTTTCGAAGCGGCTGTAGATCTGGCCGATAACGTTCTTTGCCACTGCGTCCGGCTTGATAATCGACAGGGTGCGTTCGATCGCCATAAAAACTCCAAAAAATTAAGAGGTTACAGATTCAAATGAATCCGCAATTGTAGCATGTTCCCGTGTATGATTGCGATTGAACCCTTACGGCACTGAAAGGTTGCTGGCAGGAAGGCTAATAATTCTGGTAGCGTAGGCTGTGTGGGGGATTGCGGGGTATTGAAACTCCCTGCCGCGGCGCTAATCTTAGGGGTAAATGCCGCGTCCGCCGGCACTTCACGAATTTCCGTATCACCATCACGAAACACGCTTGCGAGGTAAGGAGAGACCATGAACGATCATCCGTATATGTTTGGCCGCAACGGCGCGGTCAGCACGGCCGAAACGCGTAACCGGGTGCTACGCAATACCTACTGGCTGCTCGCGCTGTCGATGATTCCGACCGTGCTCGGCGCATGGGTCGGCCTCGCCACCGGCTTCTCGCTGTTCGCCGCGACGAGCCCGGCAATGAGCATGCTGGCGTTCTTCGCGATCGCGTTCGGCTTCATGTTCGCGATCCAGCGCACCAAAGACAGCGCGGTGGGCGTGTTCGTGCTGCTCGGCTTCACGTTCTTCATGGGGCTGATGCTGTCGCGCATCCTCTCGTTCGTGCTCGGCTTCTCGAACGGTCCGTCGCTGATCATGCTCGCGTTCGGTGGCACTGGTGTGATCTTCGCGGCCATGGCCACCATCGCCACGGTCAGCAAGCGTGACTTCTCGGGTCTCGGCAAGTGGCTGTTCATGGGCGTGATCGTGCTGCTGCTGGCATCGGTCGCGAACGTGTTCCTGCAACTGCCGGCGCTGATGCTGACGGTCTCGGTGCTCGCGATCGTGATTTTCTCCGCGTACATCATGTTCGACGTGCAGCGCGTGGTGAACGGCGGCGAAACCAACTACATCACCGCGACGCTCGCGATTTACCTCGACCTGTACAACGTGTTCGTCAACCTGCTGGCCCTGCTCGGCATCTTCGGCGGCAACCGCAACTAAGTCCGGTCGACACGGGGCGCCCCGGCGCCGCCTTCAGTGGCTTAAAGCAAAAAGCCCATAGCGAGCAATCGTTATGGGCTTTTTTTATTGCGCGACCATCTGAAATCGGTGTCGCGGTCGCCAGTCGTCAGACCGGCATCAAACCGACAACCACGCGAATCCGTCGCTTTGCGACGCCACCACGACCTCGGTGTGCGCCGCGCCGAGTACGCCCGCCAACGCCGCCTGCGCCAGTTCCGGCAGATTGTTCTGCTGACTCAGATGCGCGGCCACCAGATGCCGCAAGCGCGAGCGATCGAGCGACGCCAGAATGTCCGCCGCCGCATCGTTGTTCAGATGGCCATGATTGCCGCCGATGCGCGCCTTCAGCGACGGCGGATAGCGGCTGCCCGCGAGCATCTGCACGTCGTGATTGCACTCGAGCACCAGCGCGTCGCAGCCGCTCAGCACCGAGCTGATATGCGGCGTGGACGTACCGACGTCGGTCAGCACGCCGAGCCGGCTCGCGCCATTCGAGAACACGTATTGCAACGGCTCGCGGGCGTCGTGCGGAACGGTATAGGGGAGGATGCTGAGGTCGCCGATCGCCACCGCCTCGTCGCCCCACAGCACCTGCAGGTCGACATCGGCTTCGTCGGCGCCCACCGCGCGCGCGGTGCCCCAGCTCATGTACAACGGAATCGACCACTTGCGCGCCAGCGTCAGCGCGCCACCGATGTGGTCGCTATGTTCATGGGTAATCAGAATTGCGTCGAGATGCTCGGCACTCGCGCCGAGCCGCGCCAGACGCTTCTCGACTTCGCGCGCGGAAAAGCCGCAATCGAGCAGCACGCGCGTGGTGGTCGTACCGCTGTGCGCTTCGACCAGCAGCGCGTTGCCTTCACTGCCGCTGCCAAGACTTGCGAAGCGCACGACCCACCTAGTTCAGTTGCGAGTGCAGCAGCGACACGATGCGCTGCGCGTCCGACGACGTATCGATCTGGCCGCTCGCGTTCAGCACCGCGACCTGGGTCACCGAGTCACCCTTCGCGCGCACGTTGACGAGGAATTCCTGCCCCGGCTTGCGCGCGGAATTGCCGCTGTAGAACAGCTTGCCGAACAGCCCTTCCTTCTTCAGCTCCTGCATCGAATCCGCGTAGCGCACGTAGTAGATGCCCTTCTCGCGATCGCGGTTGTCGACGGTGAAGTTGGTGCGGTCGAGCGCGAGGCCCACGCGCAGCCATGCACGGTCGAACGATTCCTGCAGGTCGAGCGTCGACGCACCCGCGTTCTGCTCGATCGTGGCCGGCGCGGCGGCCGGACGCGCGTCGGTCAGCAACTGCTTCGACTGCGCTTCGGTCAGGCCGAACTTCTGCATCAGCTTGGCGAGGAACAGCGCCTCAAGCGCCGGATCGCGCGGACGCTCTTCCCAACGCGACGAGGTCTTGTCCTGGCCGGTCAGCACTTCTTCCATCGCGCTATGCGTGATCGAAATGTCCGTCGTGCTGTTCGGACCGCGCGACACCAGCGTACGGAAGCTGTCGCGGGTACCCGACGAGTACGCGAAGTCGATCAGCTTGCCCACCGTGCGGCGGAACCAGTCGTCCGGAATGTTCGCGCGGTTTTCAGCCCAGTCGGTCGTCATGATGCCGGTGGATGCCGCATCGGTCTTCAGCGCAAAGCCGTTCTCCTGCCAGAACTCCTGCAACTGCGGCCACAGCTGTTCCGGCGAACGTCCGTCGACCACCAGCCAGCGGCGATCGCCGTCGCGCTCGATGTGCATGCCGAGCGGATCCTGCGCGGTCGGCTGGCCTTCCGACGCGTTGCCCGCAGCCGTCACGTTGCGCGCGGTCGCGCCGCCCAGCGCCAGGTTGGCGGGCGGCGCCACATAGCGCTGGTCAGCCGGCGAGGTGCTCAGATCGCTCGGCACCGCGAGCGGCGGCGCACTGGCGGTGGATTTGTAATCGACGCGGTCGGAGGCAAACCAGTCGTTCAGCGTGTCACAGCCGGCGAGCGATGCCAGGGCAAGCGCCAGCGCCGCCATGCGGGTTGCGTGGAGGGAAAGTGCGGAACGTTTCATGAAGTCCTTCGTGATGCTGGAACGCGATGCCTGGTTCGGTCTGCCGGGAACGTGGGCTGAAGCGACGTCGGTTAATGAAATGCCGGTGGCGGTCTTGCGCGGACGCTGCGACTGGGCGGACGCGCCGCTCAGCCGAGCAGGCCCGCTTCGCGCAGCGCGCCGCGCACCACTTCGTGGTATTGCGCGTCGAGCGGCGTAAGCGGCAGGCGGATGCCGCCCTGCACGCGCCCCATTTGCTGCAGCGCCCATTTCGCCGGAATCGGATTCGCTTCGGCGAACAGGTACTTGTGCAGCGACAGGAGCTTCAGATGAATCTCGCGCGAGGTCTTTGCATCGGCCGCGAGCGCGGCCTTGCACAGCTCGCTCATCGCGCGCGGCGCGACGTTCGCGGTCACCGAGATATTGCCGTGGCCGCCGAGCAGCATCAGCGCGATCGCGGTCGGATCGTCGCCGCTATAGATGCCGAAGTGAGCCGGCGCCGCCTTGATCAGATGCGCGGCGCGGTCGATGTTGCCGGTCGCTTCCTTCACGCCGACGATACCCGGCACCTGCGCGCAGCGCAGGATGGTCTCGTTGCTCATGTCGGCGACGGTGCGGCCCGGCACGTTGTACAGGATCACCGGCAGATCGACGCTTTCGGCGATCTTCGAGAAATGGCGGTAGATGCCTTCCTGGGTCGGCTTGTTGTAGTACGGCACGACCTGCAGCGTCGCGTCCGCGCCAACGTCTTTCGCGTGTTGCGTGAGTTCGATTGCTTCGGTGGTCGAGTTGGCGCCCGCGCCCGCGATCACCGGAATCCGGCCCGCCGCGTGTTCGACCGCGGTCTTGACCATCAGTACGTGTTCTTCGACCGACAGCGTGGCCGACTCGCCACTGGTGCCGACCACGACCAGCGCGTTCGTGCCTTCTTCGACATGCCAGTCGATCAGTTTGCGAAACGCCGGCAGGTCGAGGCTGCCGTCTTCGAGCATCGGGGTGATGATGGCAGGAATGCTGCCGCGAATCTTGACACCGTCCTGGTGAGCGCTCTGGTTGCCGTTAGTCATGAAAAGCCATGAATTTGATCAGGTAAACCGCGATTGTAGCGGATTAGCCCGCCAACTCGTAACACGGTGGGAATGCTGTCTGCTCGGGGTTGTTCGAACCCGCGGCCTCGCGGATCGCGCAGATGCGCTGAACGTAGGCCGGACGCGGCTGCGCAAGAAATCCGTCCTGATACGCGACCACCCGCAACTGGCCGCGCACCTGCTCCAGCAGCTCGCCCGGAGCGAGCAGAAAGGCCGGATTGGAGGGCTTGCCGACGCTTTCGTTTCCTTGCGCGAAGGTCTCGTAAACCAGTACGCCGCCGGGCGCGAGCGCACCCAGTAGCTGTGGGAACAGCGGCCGGTGCAGGTAGTTGGTCACGACGAGCGCGGCGAACGCCGCGTCCGCGGGCAACGGCCACGGCGCGTTTTCGAGGTCGGCCACGAGCGGCGAGACGAGCGGCACATCGCGCAGCAAGTCGAGCGCGGCCGCGTCGCGATCGACCGCGGTGACCGGATGCCCGCGCGACGCGAAAAAGCGTGCATGCCGCCCCGCTCCCGACGCGACGTCGAGCACCGCGCCGCCCGGCGCGACAAGGTGCGCCCAGTCACGCACCCAGCGCGACGGCTCACCGAGACCATGCGGAACGGCGACGGACGTGCTCATCATCGGGGGTCTGCTTTAACGCGCCGGCTCAGTTGTACGAAAGGCCCATGGCCTCGCGCACATCGCGCATCGTTTCGGTCGCGAAGCGGCGCGCCTTGTCGCAACCGTCGGCGACGATCGCGCGCAGCAGCGACGGGTCGTCCATGTACTTCTGCGCGCGCTCGAGCATCGGCTGCTGCTCGCGCAGAATCCCTTCGATCACCGGCTGCTTGCAGTCCAGGCAACCGATGCCCGCCGAGCGGCAGCCCTTCTGCACCCACTCGTGGGTCGCTTCGTCGGTATAGACCTGGTGCAGTTGCCACACCGGGCACTTGTCCGGATCGCCCGGATCGGTGCGGCGCACGCGCGCGGGGTCGGTCGGCATCGTGCGGACCTTCTTCGTGATCGTTTCCGCGTCTTCACGCAGACCGATCGTGTTGCCGTACGACTTCGACATCTTCTGACCGTCGAGGCCGGGCATCCGCGACGCTTCGGTCAGCATCGCCTGCGGTTCGACGAGGATGATCTTGCGCGAACCTTCGAGGTAGCCGAACAGCCGCTCGCGATCGCTCATCGACAGGCTCTGCGATTCCTGCAGCATCGCGCGCGCGCGTTCGAGCGCTTCGTCGTCGCCTTCCTGCTGATACGCGTTGCGCAGCTCGTGATAGAGCTTCGCGCGCTTGCCGCCGAGCTTCTTCGCGGCTTCGTTGGCCTTCTCCTCGAAGCCCGGCTCACGCCCATACAGATAGTTGAAGCGGCGCGCGATCTCGCGCGTCATCTCGACGTGCGGCACCTGGTCTTCGCCGACCGGCACCAGCGAGCCGCGATACAGCAGGATGTCGGCCGCCATCAGCACCGGATAGCCGAGGAAGCCGTAGGTGGACAGGTCCTTGTCCTTGAGCTTTTCCATCTGCTCCTTGTAGGTCGGCACGCGTTCGAGCCAACCGAGCGGCGTGCTCATGCCGAGCAGCAATGCGAGTTCCGCGTGCTCGGGCACCTTGCTCTGGATGAACAGCGTCGCCTGGGCTGGATCGATACCGGAAGCGAGCCAGTCGATCAGCACGTCCCACACGTTCTTTTCGATCACTTCGGGCGTTTCGTAGTGGGTCGTCAGCGCATGCCAGTCGACCACGCAGAAGAAGCACGGGTATTCGGACTGCAGCTTGACCCAGTTTTTCAGCACGCCGTGATAGTGGCCGAGGTGCAGCGACCCGGTGGGCCGCATGCCGGAGAAGATACGGTCTGGGAACATGGTTGTATTAGAAGAGCGAAACGAGTGGAGTCAGAATTGCGGTGATCGCGCCGTAGCCGAGGGTGACGAGCGGCCTGAGCCAGAAACGGGTGAGCGTGCCCGTCATCACCAGCGCCATCACGATGAAAAAGCCGTAGGGTTCGAGGCGCGCGAGCATCAGCGACGGCCGCGGCGGCAACAGCGCCATCAGCACGCGGCCGCCGTCGAGCGGCGGCAACGGGAACAGGTTCAGCACGCCGAGCACCAGGTTCACGCCGACCCCGGCGCCCGCCATGCGGGTGAAAAACGGTTCGTCGACATTGAGCACCGCGAGCGCGACGCCGACCACGCCCCAGATCAACGCCTGGATGAAGTTGCACAGCGGCCCGGCCGCCGCGACCCACAGGCTGCCCCAGCGCGGATTGCGCAGATTGCCGAACGCGACCGGCACCGGCTTCGCATAGCCGAACATGAACGCGCCGCTGGTCGCGAAATACAGCAGCAGCGGAATCGCGATCGTGCCGAGCGGATCGATGTGGCGCATCGGGTTGATCGATACGCGGCCGAGCACGTAGGCGGTGTTGTCGCCGAGCCAGCGCGCGACGTAACCGTGCGCGGCCTCGTGCAGCGTGATCGCGAAAATCACCGGCAGCGCGTACACCGCAATGGTCTGTATCAGGGAAGAATCCATAACTCGCTATTGTAACAATGCGCCTGCGCGCGTCTGTCCGGTTTCACTCATGCTGCTCGAGCCGCTCAGGCCGCTTCGGCAAGGCCGAACGGCGCGAGCGGGCCGCGCCCTGCCCGCACCAGCACCGGCTCGGCGCCGGTCAGGTCGATCACGGTGGACGGCTCGCACACGCACGCGCCGCCGTCGATCACCAGATCCAGTTGCTTTTCGAGCCGCGCGCGGATTTCCTCGGGGTCGTTCAGCGCTTCGGTTTCGCCCGGCATGATCAGCGTCGTGCCGAGCAGCGGCTGGCCGAGTTCTTCGAGAATCGCCAGCGTGATCGCGTGATCGGGCACGCGCAGACCGATCGTCTTGCGCGACGGATGCGACACGCGCCGTGGTACTTCCTTGGTGGCCTGCAGCACGAACACGTACGGCCCCGGCGTCACCGATTTAAGCAGCCGGTACTGGCGGTTGTCCACCATCGCAAAATTGGCGAGCTCCGACAGATCGCGCACCAGCAGCGACAGCAGCTGTTTTTCGTCGAGCCCGCGAATGCGCCGCAGACGCTCGACCGCGTCCTTGTCGTCGAGATGGCAGGCGAGCGCGTACGTCGAGTCGGTCGGCAAGGCGACCACGCCGCCGTCGTTGATGATCTGCACCGCCTGCTTGACGAGGCGCGGCTGCGGATTGTCGGGATGAAGCCGGAAGTATTGGGACATGGAGACTCACGATGGCGGCGCAAGCGCGGCGACGGATGGACTACGGCGTAAGGTGGGCAGAGCGCACGCCGCAGCCGGCCGGCCCGCGCGCATGACGTGCCGCGACGGCACGAGCCGGCGTCACAGCCAGCGTTCCCAGACGGGCTTGAGATCGGCGGGCAGCGGCGGCAACGCGCCGAGTTCGATGCGCCCTTCACCGGGTGCGTGGAAGTCGGAACCGCGCGACGCCTCGAAGCCGTAGCGGCGCGCGACGTCCGCGTATTCGCGGTATTGGGCGGGCGTATGGCTGCCGGTGACGACCTCGATCGCGTTGCCGCCGAGGTCGATGAATTCGCCGAAAAACGCGTCGAATTCGAGCTGCGAATAGGCGTAGCGGCCCGGATGCGCGACGATCGCGACGCCGCCCGCCGCCTTGATCCAGCCGAGCGCGTCGGCGAGTTTGGACCAGCGGTGCGCGATATAGGCCGGCTTGCCGTCGCCGAGATAGCGGTCGAACACTTCCTGGGTCGTCGCGCAGTGGCCGTGATCGACCATGAAGCGCGCGAAGTGCGTGCGCGACATCATGTCGGGATTCGATACGTATTTGAGCGCGCCTTCGTACGCATCCGGAATGCCGAGCGTGGCCAGTTGCTCGCCGATTGCCTCGGCGCGCGCGGCGCGGCCGTCGCGGGTGCGGGCGAGACCGTCGATCAGGATCTGGCTGGTCGGATCGATGCCGAGTCCGACGATATGCACGGTGCGCGCCGCCCACGTGACCGAAATCTCGACGCCGCTCAGATAGCGCATGCCGAGCGCCTCGGCAGTGGCGCGGGCCTCGTGCTGGCCGCCCACTTCGTCGTGATCGGTGAGCGCCCACAGCGTCACGCCGTTCGCATGCGCGCGGCGCGCG
Source organism: Burkholderia sp. SRS-W-2-2016 (assembly GCF_001931485.1). Taxonomy (GTDB): domain Bacteria; phylum Pseudomonadota; class Gammaproteobacteria; order Burkholderiales; family Burkholderiaceae; genus Paraburkholderia. Next base: position 100,357 of record NZ_MSDV01000036.1, read on the forward strand.
ACGTCGGCCGGCGCGAACTGGCCGTCGGAAACGGTGGAATGACAGTGAAGATCGGCGTTCATCGTGGTCCTGAAAAGGTTCTGCGGCCATTTTACTGCAACGCAGTAAGGGTCCGCAGGGGTATCGCGCGACGGGGGTTCCGGCCGTCGGCGTCGCGCGAGTTCAGGACCGCTGGCGGGCGGATTCAGCGCGGATTCAAGGCCGATTCAGCGGCGAGGCACCGCCGCCCGGACAATCGCCGTTACGCGCAGAAGCCTTCGATCAACGCCGCGATCTGCTCCGGCTGGTCGTGATGCACCATGTGACCGGCTTCGTCGATGATCTTTTCGTGCCAATCGGGGAACGCCTGGAAACGCGCCTTGAATTCGTCGAGCGGGATTTCGCCGGCGATCTGCGCGAGCGTCGGCGACCCGGCGGCCTCGACGTGCAGCACCTTCGCGCTGACCTTGCGCCACACCGCCATCACTTCATCGATGCGGTACAGCGTCGGGCCGCGCAGCTTGTGCGCCGGATCGGCCAGCAGCATGTACTGCCCCTGCCCGTCCGGCTTCGACCAGTGCTGCGCGAGAAATTGCGCGCGCCGCGGATCGAGCCGCGGGTTGGTCTTGATCAGCCGCGCGGCGACCGCGTCGAGCGACGCATAGCGCTTCAGCTGCGGCGGATCGCGCAGCTCGTCGAGCCAGTTGAGCAGACGTCTGGGCGCCTGCGCCGGATGCGACGGCGCGAGCCCGAAGCCTTCCAGATCGACCACCCGACGCACCCGCTGCGGCCGCACGCCCGCATACACGCACACGACGTTCGCCCCCATGCTGTGACCGACGAGGTTCACCGCGCCGTCCGGCGCATAGTGGTCGAGCAGCGCGTCGAGGTCGGCGAGATAGTCCTGGATCCAGTAGCTGCCGCCGCCACGCTCGGCGACCGGCCAGTCCGACAGGCCGAAACCGCGCATATCGGGCGCGATCACCTGCCAGTCGCCGGCGAGCGCATCGACGACGAACTGGAACGACGCCGCGACATCCATCCAGCCGTGCAGCATGAACAGCATCGGCGCGTCGGGACGGCCCCACCGTCGCACATGCAGACGGACGCCGCGCGCGGCAACGAACTCAGAGCGGGAAATATTCATGTACGGCGCACCCACAAAAAAGAATGGTCGTTCGATTATAGGGATAGCCGTGCCGGAAGTGGTAACGGTTTATCGAGGCGCGGCTCGGTGGGCGGGTGCCGACGATGCTGGCGGCGATGCTGGTGGCGATGCTGGTGGCGATGCTGGTGGCGATGCTGGCGGCGATGCTGGCGGCGGGCTCGTTGCGGACTCGTTGCGTGCCCGTGCGCGCTCGTTGCGGGCTTACTGTGTGTTTTGCCGCGAGGCTTGTTGCTCAACAGACCCAGCGTCCAGACCCGCCAGAGCGGCGAGTTCGGCCTCGTCGAAGCCGGCATCGCGGCGCGCTTCGAAATTGAACGGGCCGCGCAGTTTCGGCGCGTGATACTGATCCGCGAGACGCAGATAGGTTTGATGCGGATCGAGCCCGCTGCCGTCGCACAGGTGACGAAACCAGCGATTGCCGATCAGCACGTGGCCGATTTCATCGCGCAGGATCACGTCGAGAATCGCCGCGGACTCGTGGTCCCCCGCCTGCTGCAAACGCGCGCGAATCGGCGGCGACGCGTCGAGGCCGCGCGCTTCGAGCGTGCGCGGCACCAGCGCCATGCGCGCGAGCACGTCGCCGCGGGTGCGCTCGCACATGTCCCACAACCCGCCGTGCGCCGGGAAGTCGCCGTACGCGTGGCCGTATTCGGCAAGCCGCGCGGCGAGCAGCGAGTAATGGTAGGCCTCTTCGGCGGCGACCTTGAGCCAGTCGGTGTAGAACGTCGGCGGCATGCCGACGAAGCGCCAGAGCGCGTCGAGCGCGAGGTTGATCGCGTTGAATTCGATGTGCGCGAGCGCGTGGAGCAGCACCGCGCGGCCTTGCGGCGACTGCATGCTGCGGCGGCCAAGCTGGCGGGCTTCGACCAGTTCGGGGCGGCTGGGACGACCGGGCAGACCGGCCGGTTCGGCGAGTTCAAGGTCCGCGTGACAGACCGCGCGGCGGTCGAGCACCGCCGCGTAAAGGTCGCGGGTCGCCGCCGCCTTGGTGGCCGGATCGCGCTCGCACAACGCGGCGAGCGCGGCGCTACGCGCGCAGTACGGCGCTTGCGCGCGAGTCGATGCGGAGAAAGCGGAGCAAACGGGCGAAGCGGCGGACGTCATGAAGAGCGGATCTGCAAGGAAAGTAGGACAGGCAACGGATCAAGTGGGCGCGCGTAAAACGCCACGGGAAACGTTGTGAGGCGGGATGCGACGGCCGGAACGGGTGGCGAGCCTGCTGAGGCGGGACCGCTCGAGCGCCCAAAACCCGCCTGAGCCACCCACCTGAGCACCCACCCAAGCACCATTAACCGCCGCACAGCCACGCCAAGCGGCCGGAGCGCACAACCGTTTACAATACCCGATTCGACTGACCGGCGTGCCCACAAACGCGTCGGTCGATTGGCAGGACGGCAACACCCGACCCACCCTCGCGTGCCGGCGCAAGCCGCCGCGCCACGCGTGCGGCGACCGATCAACAGGAGACATTGTGACGATTTACAAGCTGGGCGAAGCCGCCCCGATCATCCATGAAAGCGTGTTCGTTGCGGATTCGGCGAACATCATCGGCAACGTGACGCTCGAGGAAAACGCGAGCGTGTGGTTCGGCGCGACACTGCGCGGCGACAACGAGCCGATCACGATCGGCGCCGGCAGCAATGTGCAGGAAAGCGCGGTGCTGCACACCGACCCGGGCTTCCCGTTGACGGTCGAGGCGAACGTGACGATCGGCCACCAGGTGATGCTGCACGGCTGCACGATCAAGGAAGGCTCGCTGATCGGCATTCAGGCGGTGGTCTTGAATGGCGCGGTGATCGGCCGCAACTGTCTGGTCGGAGCGGGCGCCGTCGTCACCGAGGGCAAGGTGTTTCCCGACAATACGCTGATTCTGGGCGCGCCCGCGAAGGCGGTGCGCGAACTGACGGAAGCGGATATCGCCAACATGCAGCGCGGCGCGGCAAGCTATGCCGGGCGCCGCGAGTACTTCAAGGCGCAGCTCGTACGCATCGGCTAGACGGCCGGCGCACGGGGCGCGCCACGACGCGGCATCGGCCGCGTCACTCCACCGAGGAAAAGTTGTGAACGACCAGTTGCAAAAATTCATGTTCAGCGCGGCGCCGGTGCGCGGCGAGATCGTTTCCCTGCGCAATACGTGGCAGGAGGTGCTGACGCGCCGCGATTATCCGGCGCCGGTGCGGACGATTCTGGGCGAAATGATGGCCGCGTGCGCGCTGCTGTCGGCGAACCTGAAGTTCGACGGCACGCTCGTCATGCAGATCTTCGGCGACGGCCCGGTCAAGATGCTGGTCGTGCAGTGCAGCTCGAATCTGACGATGCGCGCGACCGCCAAGCTGTCGGCCGATGGCAGCCATCTGATCGACGACGACACACCGTTCGTCGATCTGTTGAACGCGAGCGGTCACGGCCGCTGCGTGATCACGCTCGACCCGACCGACAAGCAGCCCGGTCAGCAGCCGTACCAGAGCATCGTGCCGCTCGCGGGCGTCAACGGTCCGCTGCAGTCGATCGGCGAGGTCCTCGAGCACTACATGCATCACTCCGAGCAGCTCGACACGCGCATGTGGCTCGCGGCGAACACCGAGCGCGCGGTCGGCATGCTGCTGCAGAAGCTGCCCGGCGACGGCGGCATCGTCCCGCATCCGGGCGAACTCGACGCCGACACCTGGGAGCGCGTGTGCACGCTCGGCGGCACGCTGTCCGAAGACGAGTTGCTGAAGGAAGAACCGGAGACGGTGTTCCGGCGGCTCTTCTGGCAAGAGAACGTCCAGCATTTCGAGCCGGTCGGCGCACGCTTCGAGTGCACGTGCTCGCGCGAGAAAGTCGGCGCGATGCTGAAGATGCTCGGTCGCGAGGAAGTGGATAGCGTGATCGAGGAGCGCGGCCACGTCGAGATTCATTGCGAGTTCTGCAATCAGCGCTATGAGTTCGATCCGGTCGACGTCGCGCAGCTTTTCGTCGCCGATGGGCTGTCGCAGGGTGTGACGCCGGCGGCCGAGCAGCGGCATTAATGCGCTTCTTGCGCTTGCTCTCGCACACGGTCGCCCGGAACGGCTTCACGACCGCTGACTGACCGCGCTCACTGACGATGATCCTCACCGCGCCGCCCTTTGCCTTGTTATGGCTCGGGCGGCGCGGTGCTTTTGGGCGGTGCTTTTGAGTGTTGTCTTCGGCCTTCGCCCGCGCGCCGCTGCCCGCCGCTCCTTGCGTAAAATCATCAACGATGCACGCGATACGGGTGTCCCGGACGCCGCTCAGGTAATCTCAGGCATCGAACCGATGGAGATTCGAACATGAAGCATTCTCTTTCGTTGCTGCGCCCGCTGCGCGCGCTCGCGGTACTGGCCATCGTCGCCGGCGGCACCGCGCTGGCCGGCTGCACGATCGATCCGCCGGGTCCGTCGCCGATCCTCAGCCGTTTGCCGCCCGATCAGGCGGAAGCGGTCAGCCACGGCCAACCGCTCACGCCCGAAGATCGCGCGCGCTATGACGCGATCGACCGTCAGGTGCTGTTCGAGCAGGATCAAACGATGGCCGCGGACGCCGCCGCGCGCGCCTGGTCGCGGCAGTACTCGGCGCCGCCGCCGGTCATGTTCACCGGTGGCTTCTCGACCGGTGGCTGGGGACGCGGCTGGGGGACCGGTATTGGCGTCGGCTTCGGGCCGTACTGGGGTTGGTGAGCGGGCTTCGTGACGCCGCCACGGGCAGTGGCAAGCGCCTCGCCGGTCACGCCCAAAAAGAAAAAGCGCGGTTCAAATGAACCGCGCTTTTTTACGTCTTCTGCTATCACCAGACCAGGCCAGGCGACACAGTGAACCACCTTCGCATCAGTGCGCCGGCTTTTTATCCTTCGCCGCCGCCTTCGCGCCATGCCGGCGATCCGGCTTCGCGCGCGATTCCGGATTCGGCACCACATGCAGCGGCGCGGCCGACACCTCGCCACGCGTCGACGTATTCGCCGACGGACCACTCGGCACCGGCAACGGCTGATTCGGCGACACGAACTGCACGAACACTTCGCCGTCCTTGACCATGCCCATTTCGTAGCGCGCCCGCTCTTCGACCGCGGCCGTGCCGTTCTGCAGATCCTGCACTTCGCCCTGAATCCGCTCGTTGCGCAGCTTCGAGTCGGCATTCTTCTGCATTTGCTGCGCGAGCTGCTGTTGCAACTCATGCACGCGCAGCCAGCCGCCGTGCCCCCACCAGAGCGGGTACTGGATCAGCGCCAGCAGAACAATCAGTACAGCAGTGACAAGCCGCATGAAGTAAGCACAATAAATACGCGCCGCCCTGCGCTATACGCAGGGCGGCGAGGTCAATCAGAAACGAAGGAAAACCGGCTCATCGAATCGCGTGAACAAACTGGCTGAAAACTTAGCGCAGATTGTAGAACGCCGACTTGCCCGGGTAGCTGGCGATATCGCCGAGATCTTCCTCGATGCGCAGCAGCTGGTTGTACTTCGAGATGCGGTCCGAACGCGACAGCGAACCGGTCTTGATCTGGCCGGCGTTCAGGCCGACCGCGATGTCAGCGATCGTCGAGTCTTCGGTTTCGCCCGAGCGGTGCGAGATCACTGCCGTGTAGCCCGCGCGCTTGGCCATTTCGATCGCCGCGAAGGTTTCCGTCAGCGTGCCGATCTGGTTGATCTTGATCAGGATCGAGTTCGCGATGCCCTTCTCGATGCCTTCCTTCAGGATCCGCGTGTTGGTCACAAACAGGTCGTCGCCGACCAGTTGAACCTTCTTGCCGAGCTTGTCGGTCAGGACCTTCCAGCCTTCCCAGTCGCCTTCGTGCATCCCGTCTTCGATCGACACGATCGGGAACTTGTCGGCGAGGTTCGCAAGGTAGTCCGCGAATTCCGTCGACGACAGTTGCAGGCCTTCGCCCGCCAGCTGGTACTTGCCGTCGTGGTAGAACTCGCTGGCCGCGCAGTCGAGCGCGAGCAGCACGTCTTCACCGGCGCGGTAGCCTGCCTTCTCGATAGCTTGGAGGATCGTGGACAGACATTCTTCGTTGCTGCCGAAGTTCGGCGCGAAGCCGCCTTCGTCGCCCACTGCCGTGCTCATGCCGCGATCCGACAGGATCTTCTTCAGCGCATGGAACACTTCGGCGCCGCAGCGCAGCGCTTCGCGGAAGGTCGGCTGGCTGACCGGGACGATCATGAATTCCTGGATGTCCAGGCTGTTGTTCGCGTGCGCGCCGCCGTTGACGATGTTCATCATCGGCACCGGCAGTTGCATTGCGCCCGAACCGCCGAAGTAGCGGTACAGCGGCAGGCCGGCTTCTTCAGCGGCGGCCTTCGCGACGGCCATCGACACGGCCAGCATCGCGTTCGCGCCGAGACGCGACTTGTTGTCGGTGCCGTCGAGCTCGAGCAGGGTCTTGTCGAGGAAGGCCTGTTCGGAAGCGTCGAGGCCCATGATCGCTTCGGAGATTTCCGTGTTGATATGCTCGACGGCCTTCAGCACGCCCTTGCCGCCGTAACGGCCGGCTTCGCCGTCGCGCAGTTCGATCGCTTCACGCGAACCGGTCGACGCGCCCGACGGTACCGCGGCGCGGCCCATCGTGCCCGACTCCAGCAGCACGTCGCATTCGACGGTGGGGTTGCCTCGCGAATCGAGAATCTCTCGACCGATGATGTCTACGATAGCACTCATGGTTTCCTCAAGGAAATGACGTTGAATTCTTTACTGTGACACGGTATGGCGCACTTGCCGGTCTCCCCGACAGACAACCTGCGCGCCGATACGTTCGACGACCATTATGCGAAAACGCCGCGAGCCGATTATCGAAGGAAATCGTGACACGCGGCGCTCGCCTGAATCAGTTGAAGTTGCTCTCGAGGAACGGACCGCGCTTGACGGCCTGGTCGAGCGTGACCAGCGTTTCGAGCAGCTCGGCCATGCGATTGAGCGGCACCGCGTTGGGCCCGTCCGATTTTGCCTGCGCCGGATTCGGGTGCGTTTCCATGAACAGACCCGCAACCCCCACCGCGACCGCGGCGCGCGCGAGTACCGGCACGAATTCGCGCTGGCCGCCCGAGCTTGTGCCCTGGCCGCCCGGCAACTGCACCGAGTGCGTCGCGTCGAACACGACCGGCGCGTTGGTTTCGCGCATGATCGCGATCGAACGCATGTCCGACACGAGGTTGTTATAGCCGAACGACACACCGCGCTCGCACGCCATGAAGCGGTCTTCCGACAGACCCGCTTCACGCGCGGCGTCGCGCGCCTTGTCGATCACGTTCTTCATGTCGTGCGGCGCGAGAAACTGGCCTTTCTTGATGTTGACCGGCTTGCCCGAGCGCGCGCACGCGTGGATGAAGTCGGTCTGACGGCACAGGAATGCGGGCGTTTGCAGCACGTCGACCACCGACGCGACCTGCTCGATCTCGTGCTCGGCATGCACGTCGGTCAGCACCGGCAAGCCGAGCTGGCGCTTCACTTCCGACAGGATGCGCAGACCTTCGTCCATGCCCAGACCGCGGAACGACTTGCCGCTGCTGCGGTTGGCCTTGTCGTACGACGATTTGTAGATGAACGGAATGTTCAGCTTCGCGCAGATTTCCTTCAGGCGGCCGGCCGTGTCGATCGTCATCTGTTCGGATTCGACGACACAGGTACCGGCGATCAGGAAAAACGGCTTGTCGAGCCCGATTTCGAAATCGCCCAGTTTCATGCTTTCTCCTCGACCCGCGACTGCTGATGCGCAAGCGCCGCTTCGACGAACGACTTGAACAGCGGATGACCGTCACGCGGCGTGGACGTGAATTCCGGGTGGAACTGCACGCCGACGAACCACGGGTGCATGCTGCGCGGCAGTTCCATCATTTCCGGCAGATCCTCGCTCGGGGTACGGGCGCTAATGATGAGGCCGCCGCCTTCGAGCTGGGGCACGAAACGGTTATTCACTTCATAACGGTGACGATGGCGCTCGTTCACGTCCTTGCCGTAGATCTCTTCGGCGAGCGTGCCCGGCTTGATCGGGCAGCGCTGCGAGCCGAGGCGCATCGTGCCGCCAAGGTCGGACTCTTCGGTGCGCTTCTCGACACGGCCTTCGCGGTCGTACCACTCGGTGATCAGCGCGACCACGCGGTTCTTCGTGTCCTGATCGAACTCGGTGCTGTTCGCGTCCTTCAGGCCGACCACGTCGCGCGCGAATTCGATCACTGCGAGCTGCATGCCGAGGCAGATGCCGAGGTACGGCACCTTCGCTTCACGCGCATAGCGGATCGCCGCGATCTTGCCTTCGGTACCGCGCCGGCCGAAGCCGCCCGGCACCAGCACCGCGTCGAGATGGCGAAGGCTTTCGACACCTTGCGTTTCGATCTCTTCGGAGTCGATGTACTCGATGTTCACGCGCGTCGACGTATGCATCGACGCATGGCGCAGCGCTTCGATCAGCGACTTGTACGACTCGGTCAGATCGACGTACTTGCCGACCATGCCGATCGTCACTTCGTTCTTCGGGTTCTGCAGTTTTTCGACGAGGTCGGACCACATCGACAGATCGGCGGGCTTCGGCGTGAGCTTCAGCTCCTCGCAGATGATCGCGTCCAGACCCTGGTCGTGCAGCATCTGCGGAATCTTGTAGATGCTGTCCGCGTCCCACACCGAAATGACCGCGTCTTCGGGCACGTTCGAGAACAGCGAGATCTTCGCGCGCTCGTCGTCCGGAATGCGGCGGTCGGCACGGCACAGCAGCACGTGCGGCGAAATACCGATTTCGCGCAGCTTCTGCACGCTGTGCTGGGTCGGCTTGGTCTTCAGTTCGCCGGCCGTGGCGACCCAGGGCACCAGCGTCAGGTGCACGAAGCACGCGCTGTTGCGGCCGAGGCGCAGGCTCATCTGACGCGCGGCCTCGAGGAACGGCAGCGATTCGATGTCGCCGACCGTGCCGCCCACTTCGACGATCGCGACATCCGGCTCGCCGCAGGTCGCGGAAGCCGCGCCCCGTTCGACGAAAGCCTGGATTTCGTTCGTGATGTGCGGAATCACCTGCACCGTCTTGCCGAGATAATCGCCGCGGCGTTCCTTGCGGATCACCGATTCGTAAATCTGGCCCGTGGTGAAGTTGTTGGCCTTGCGCATCTTCGTGCTGATGAAGCGCTCATAGTGGCCGAGGTCGAGGTCGGTTTCCGCTCCGTCTTCCGTCACGAACACTTCGCCGTGTTGGAACGGGCTCATCGTGCCGGGGTCGACGTTGATGTACGGATCGAGCTTGAGGAGGGTGACTTTAAGACCGCGCGATTCGAGGATCGCGGCGAGGGAAGCGGCGGCAATACCCTTGCCGAGGGAAGATACTACGCCGCCGGTGACGAAAACATATTTGGTCATCGCTGGATGCTCGCGGGAAAAACGGATTATACCGTAAAGCAAGGGCCCGACCCAGCAAAAAACGACCGACCCGCACGCGTCGATCCACCTCGCGCGGCATCCGCCGTCGCGAGTCGAGATAGCTATAAGCGGCGCGGCGAGCGGCGCCGCGCCGTCAGGCGCCCCGCTCCAGTTCGCGCAACATCCGTTGCACCGCGCGCGCGGTTTCGAGCGGCTTTTCCATCGGATACAGGTGGCTGCCCTCGATCCACTCGACGTGCCCGCCGGTCGCGCGACGGGTCGCGTCGAGCCCGGCCTGGCGGATTTCCTTCGAGCGCGTGCCGGCTATGAAACCGACCGGCACCGGCGCGCCGCGCGCAAGCCGGGAGCCGAGCGTGTGCGGCAGCGTCCGGTAGATCTGATATTCGGTGCGGCGGTCGAACGCGAGCGCGCGGCCGCCGTCGGGCGAGCTTTGCGGAATGCCGAAATCGATGTAGTCGGACAGCATCCGCTCGTCCCAGCGCGCGAACGCGGGCTTCGAATGGAAATGGCGCCACGCCTCGTCGCGGCTCGCCCAGTGGGTGCGGCGGGTGCGCGTCGCGGCGGCCGGCGAGAGCCGCTCGTCGAGCCCGGTCCATTGCGAGACCCGCAGCATGCTGCTGCGCCAGCCGGCGATCACCGGCGAGTCGAGCATCACCACGCCCCTCACCCACTGCGGCTTTTTCAGCGCCGCCATCAACGACAGATAACCGCCGAGCGAATGGCCGACCAGCCACACCGGCTGCTCGTACGCGCGGCCGATGTCGTCGAGCAGCTGTTCGACCAGATGCGGCCAGTCCTGGGTGACCGGAAAGCGCGGGTCATGGCCGATGCGCTCGATCGAACGCAACTCGTAGTCGTCGGAGAGCTCGGCGAAGATGGTCCGGTACGTCGAGGCCGGAAAGCCGTTCGCATGCGAGAAATGGATGATGTTTTTCAACTGCGGCTATCTCCGTGGTGTTCTCGTTGTGTTTTCTTTGTGTTCTTTGCCGTGCGCGGGGACCGCGAATTTTTGCATTCGGGGATGCCAGCGCCGCCGCCTGCCCGTGGGTGTTGCTTGCGTTGCGCTCTGTCGCCCCCCGCTCAGCGGTCCATCCAGTAGCGCCGCTGCGTCTCGCGATAACGCTCGAGCGTCAATGCCGGACCTTCGGCGCCCGGGTCCACGTCGACCCGCACCGCGCCGTGCTGATCGCTGCGCGCCAGCTCGATGCCGCGCGCGACGTAACGCGCATACACGCCCGCATGCGGGTGATGAAAGCGATTTCGGTAGCCTACCTGAAATACCGCGATGGACGGATCGATAGAGTCGAGGAACGGTTCGGTCGACGAGGTCCTGCTGCCGTGATGCGGCGCGATCAGCAGTTGCGCGCGCAAGGCGGCGGGATCGCGCGCGAGCAGCGTCCGTTCGGCGGACGCTTCGATGTCCGCGCTCAGCAGCGCGGCGAAGCGCGTCGGGGCGTTGCCGGGCTGCTGCGGTTGCTGCTGCTTCTGCGGCTGCGGTTGCTTCTGCGGCTGCGGCTGCGGCCCTTGCGGGCCGCTCGCGGCCGCCGCCACCGTACGCACGCTGAGCACGCAGCAATGCTCGTTCGGCTTGCCGGACAGCGGCCCCGGGTCCGGCCACAGCATCGCGAATTCGACGCCATCCCATTGCCAGCGCTGCCCGGCCGCGCACGGCACGGTCTGCGCGCCGTGCTGCCGGGCGCCCGACCACAGCGGATGATCCGCCGCGAGCGCGGCCACCATCTGCCGCACGTCGATTGCGTCGAATACCGCCGGCACGCCGCCCGAGTGATCGGAATCGGAGTGACTGACGATCAGCGTATCGAGCGTCGTCACCCCGTGCGCCCGCAGGAACGGCACGACCACCCGTTCGCCCGCGTGGCTCGATTCGGGACCCGGCCCCGCGTCGAACAGCAACGCGTGATGCGCGGTCTGCACCAGTACCGCGGTGCCCTGGCCGACGTCGAGCGCGGTCACGCGAAAGCCGCCGGCCGGCAAAGCCGGCGCGCCGTCCGTGGCGGGAATCAGCAACGGCAGCCATGTCAGCGGCGCGGCCCAGCGCAGCGGCCAGCCGCGCGGCGCGAGGCACCACAGCACGCCGAGCGCCGCCGTCGCGAGCGCCCACGCGGACGGTTGCGGCAGCCACCAGACGGTCCAGCTCGGCCCTGACAGCAGTTGCAAGCCCGCCATCAGCCACTCGATAAGTGCGTGCGCGGCATGCCACGTGAATCCGTCGAGCGGCGCGGGCAGCGCGACACTTAAGAGCACCGCGGGCGTGACCAGCACGCTCACCCACGGAATCGCGAACGCGTTCGCGAGCGGCCCGACGAGCGGAATCTGCGAGAACCAGTAGACGGTCAACGGCGCGAGCGCGATCGTCACCGCGAACTGCACGTACGCGGCGCTGCGCAACCGTTCGAACAAAGCGCGCAGATGCCGGAGCGCTGCGCCGCGCAGAGTCGGGCGCGGCGGCGGCGCCGCCTCGTGCTGCTCGCCCCGCTGACCGGACTGCCGGTGGTCGTCTCGCTCGCGCGGCCGCCCATCCTGTCGCGCCTCATCCTGTCGCGCCCCATCCTGCCGCTCGTCATCCTGCTCGCGCCGCGGCTGATCCAAAGCGGCTTCGGTCTGCTCTTTCACGCCCACGCGCGGCCGTCCCGACAGCGCGTACAGAATCGCGCCGACCGCGCAGAACGACAGCCAGAACCCCGCCGACACGACCGCCCATGGATCCACCAGCAGCACGAGACCGAGCGCCCACGCGAACACCGTCGAGCGCGCGAGCTGGCGGCCGCCGACGAACGCCAGCGCGGCCAGCATCGCCATCCACAGCGCACGCTGCGCGGGCACGTTGAAGCCGGCGAGCGCCGCGTGCAGCACCGCGAACAGCGCGCCGGCCGTCACGCCGACGAGTTGCGCGGGCAGCCGCAGCGGCCAGTTGCGGCCAAGCCAGCCCGAGCGTCGCCACAGCGCGGCGGCGAGCCAGCCGGTCAGTCCCGCGACGATACCGATATGCAGCCCCGAGATCGCCACCAGATGACTGGTGCCGGTGGCGCGTAGCAGTTGCCAGTCGGCATCGCTGATGTCGTCCTGCGCGCCGATCGCCAGCGCGATGACGATGCCGCGATGCGGCGCGCCCGCGAGCACGCTATCGATCCTCGCGCGCAACGCGGCACGCCAGCGGTCGATCGACACTGCGACGCCTTGCTCGCGACCGGCGAGCCGCATCGCGCGGTCGGGCGTACTCACGTAACCAGTCGCCCGCACATTGCGCGCGAGCAAACTCGCTTCGGCATCGCGCACGCCGGAGTTCGCGTTGCCGTGCGGGCGTTTGAGCCGTACCGGCAGACGCCAGCGCTCGCCGGGTTCGAGCGCGGGCGGTGGCGTATCACGGATAATCCACGACAGCCGGATCACCGGCGGGAACGCGGCGAGTTGCGCGTCGTTCGAGTCGACCGAGAACAGAAAGCGCGCGCCCGTCTCGTCGCGCGACGGCAAACCCTTGATGCTGCCGGTGACCTCGATATCGCGCCCTTCCCACGCGGGCGGCAGATTCACCGCGAGGCGCGCCTGCGCGCGCAGCGCCGCGTAGCCGAAGCCAATGCACGCTGCCGCGCAGCAGAGCGCAAACCAGCCGGCGGCGCGGCGCATGCGGGCAGCCGCAAGCCAAACGCGGCGCGCAGACGCAGCGGTAGGCGTCAGTTGCCTACTCTCGCCACTCTTTCCGGCTCCGCGTTCACTACCACTGACGCGCTCGCCCTCGCGTCCACTCTCGCCGATGCCTGCGCCCCGGCACCCGCCAGTGCGTCCGCCTTCGTCGCCACCTTGGGCTCCACGCCCAATCCCGGGCTCACTCTTGCCCGCGCCCTCGAACCCGCGCCAATCCTCGCGTCCGCCGTCGCTAACGCTCGCTACCCCGCACCCGCCTGCAAGTTCGCCGCCAACTCCACGCGCCACCTCCCCACGCAACCCCCACACCGCAACACCCACCGCCACACCGCCAACCACCCCGAGCACCCACCAGCCGCCCGCCTCCGGCAACGCCGCCTGCCGCTGCAGCCAGAACACCCCCAACGCAAACCCGCTCCACACCGTCCGCATTCGCCCTCCGCGCCGCTGGCGCCGGCTTCGTCACGCGCTGGCGTTCAGGCTTGCAAACAGGCAACAGCGAGCCCGCCGGGCGTGGAATCGCCCGGCGCGTATTCCTTCGACCAACCGATCGATTATGCAGACGAAAGCGCGAGTCGCGGCAGCGCGGCGAGCGCGTTAGCCGTTGTGCCAAGGGCCGTTGCGTCGGAAGTGAGGCCGCGCAGTTGCGCGAGGCCCGCGCCGATCGCGGGAATCTGCTCGGGAGAGTTGCGCTGCTTGTAGATCCACGACGGCGCGATGTCCGGCGCGTCGGTCTCGACCACCAGCGCGTCGAGTGGCAATTGCTCGGCGAGCCGGCGGATCTGCCGTGCGCGCTCGAAGGTCAGATTGCCGCCGAAGCCCAGATGCATCCCCTGATCGAGATAAGCCTGGGCCTGCTGGAAGCTGCCGTTGAACGCGTGCGCGATCCCGCGATGAATCTGATGGCGGCGCAGCCCCGCGATCACCTGATCCTGCGATTTACGCACGTGGCAGATCACCGGCAGATCGAATTCGCGCGCAAGCTCCAACTGGCCGTTATAGAAAAACTGCTGACGGGCGTCGTCGAGCCCCTCGACGAAAAAGTCCAGCCCGATCTCGCCGATACCGACGAAGCGCGGATCGTCGAGACTCGCCTCGATCTCCATGCGCAGCAGGTCGAGGTCGTTATCCGCGGCGTTCGGGGTGAACAGCGGATGAATGCCGAGCGCGTACGCGCCGCCGTCGACACGATGCGCCAACTCACGCACGGCCGCGAAGTTCTGTCGCCCGATCGCCGGAATCACGATGCGCGACACGCCGGCACGGCGCGCCGCCGCGGCGACCGCGTCACGGTCGGGGTCGAACTCGGAAGCGTCCAGATGACAGTGGGTGTCGATCCACATGAGCGGTCTCGCTAGCAATGGAACAGGCGCCGCCCGGCTCGCGCCGGCGGCGCCCGCAAGTGCGTGTCAGCGCGCAACGATCATGCCGCGCCTGATGCCGCTCTTCAGGCCACGACTCATGCCGCCCTCACACCGGCACCGGCGGTTCCTCGTGCAGCACGCCGTCGCGCAGCCGCATGATGCGGTCGCAGCGGCCGGCCAGTTCCTGATCGTGCGTGACGATCACGAAGCTGGTTTCAAGCGTGCGCGACAGTTCGAGCATCAGGTTGAAGACGGTGTCGGCGGTGCCGCCGTCGAGGTTGCCGGTCGGCTCGTCGGCGAGCACGCACGCGGGCTTGGTGACCAGCGCGCGGGCAATCGCGACGCGCTGCCGCTCGCCGCCCGACAGCTCGCCCGGCCGATGCTTCGCGCGATGCCCCATGCCGACCCGCTCCAGCACCGCGAGCGCCTCGCGGCGCGCGACTTCGGGCGTCTCGCGACGAATTCGCAGCGGCATCGCGACGTTATCGAGCGCGGAAAACTCCGGCAGCAGATGGTGGAACTGATAGACGAAGCCGAGCGCGCGATTGCGCAGGTCGTTGCGCTCGCGCTCGGACAGCTTCGTGAACGGCTTGCCGAGCACCGACACCTCGCCCGCGCTCGGATCGTCGAGACCGCCGAGCACATGCAGCAGCGTGCTTTTGCCGGAGCCCGACGCGCCGACGATCGCGAGCTTCTCGCCGCGCCGCACCGACAGTTGCGCGTTATCGAGCACCTGCACGTTCAGCCCGCCCTGTACAAACGCTTTGGAAATGCCGGTGGCTTCGAGCACGAACGGGTGCGCTGCGGACTGAACGGCGGGCTGAACTGCGGAATCCTGAGCGGTCATGGACGAATCGTTGGAAGAGTGAGCGAGGCGGTCATTCATAGCGCAGCGCCTCCGCCGGACGGACCTTCGCGGCGCGCCAGCTCGGATAGAGCGTCGCCAGCGCCGACAGCACGAACGCGATGATGCCGATGCGGGCGACGTCGGCCGGCACCAGTTCGGACGGCAGCTCGCTGATGAAGTACACCGACGGCGGCAGGAACTGCACGCCGAGCAAGTGTTCGATCATCGGCACGAGCCACGGAATGCTCCACGCGATCAGGCAGCCGAGCGCAACGCCGAGCGCGGTGCCGATAAAGCCGATCGTCACGCCCTGCACGACGAAAATCTTCATGATCGAGCCCGGCTGCGCGCCAAGCGTGCGCAGGATCGCGATGTCGGCCTGCTTGTTGGTGACCGTCATCACCAGCGACGAAACCAGATTGAACGCGGCCACCGCGATGATCAGCGTGAGGATGATGAACATCATGCGCTTTTCGATCTGCACCGCCGAGAACCAGGTCTTGTTCTGCTGGGTCCAGTCGCGGATATAGAGATCGCCCGACAGGCTGCGCGCGAGCTGATGCGCGACTTCCGGCGCCTTCTGCATGTCCTGCAGACGCAGCCGTACGCCGCTCGGCGCCGGCAGCCGGAACAGCGCCTGCGCGTCCTTGATGTTGATCAGCGCGAGCGTGCTGTCGTATTCGTAATGGCCCGATTCGAAGATGCCGACCACCGTGAACTGCTTGAGCCGCGGCAGCATGCCGGCCGGCGTGATCGTGCCTTCGGGCGCGACCAGCGTGATCTTGTCGTTCAACTGCACGCCGAGACTCGCCGCGAGGTCCGCGCCGAGCACGATGCCGAAGTCGCCCGGCGTCAGGTCGGTCAGCTTGCCGCCTTTCATTTCCTTGCCGATGTCGGACACCTGCGGCTCCAGCGACGGCTCCACGCCGCGCAGCGCGACGCCGCTGACCGCGTTCTGGCGCGTGAGCAGCGCCTGCGCGTCGATATACGGCGCGGCGCCGATCACCGACTTGTTCTGCCGCGCTTCCTGCGCGGTCAGCTGCCAGTCGGGCATCGAGCCGGTCGGCGAGAAAATTTCGACGTGCGCGAGCACCGACAGCATGCGGTCACGCACCTCCTTCTGGAAGCCGTTCATCACCGACAGCACGACGATCAGCGCGGCGACGCCGAGTGCGATGCCCGACATCGACACCAGCGCGATGAACGAGATGAAGCCGTTACCGGTCGTGCGTTTGCCGGCGCGGGTGTAGCGCCAGCCAATCTGCCATTCGTAGGGAAATTTCAAGCGAATCCTTTGTGCGTTTCTGCGGCGGTGTGCCGTGCTGCGCGGCAAACGCAAAGCGTCTGCCTGGGCGCCTGACGTCGTGATCGTTTGGCTTGCGGCGCTGCCGATCGTTCCGGTTCCGGCCACGGTTCCAGCCGTGGCGCCGGCCGGTCCCCGGCGCTCGCCGCCTGCCGCGCGATCAAGCGCGAAGTTTGCCATACAATGCCGCCGCCTCGCGTAACGCGCATGCGCGGCGAACTTACTGTCGATACCCCAGCGCCCACCCACGCGCCGGCTCGAATCAACCGCCCCGTTTGCCCTACAATGCGCAGCATCATGCCTGCCGACCGCCTCCATCTTCTGCTGCCGTTCGCGCTGCCCGCCGCGGCCGATGCCTCCACCGCCCTGTACGACATCCATAGTCCCGCGCTCGACAAACTGATCGCGCGCGCCACCTTGATCGAACGGGTGGCCGGCGAGGATTTTCAGCGCACGCTGCCGCACGAACGCTGGGTCGCCCGGCAATTCGGCGCGCTCCCCGACGGCGCGTCCGCCGCGGCCGACGAAGCGCCGCTCGCGCCCTACATGCTGCGCGCCGACGGCGGCGAGCCCGGCGACGCGACGTGGGCCTGCGTGCAACCGGTGCACGTGCGCATCGCGCATGACCATCTGGTGCTGATCGACCCGGCTTCGCTCGAACTCTCCGACGCCGATGCCAGCGCGCTGCTGGCGGTCGCGCGGCCGCTGATCGAGGAACTCGGCGTGCGCATCGAGGCGCCGCAGCCGAGCCGCTGGTATCTGTCGAGCGACGGCTTCGGCACGCTCGCCGGCGCGTCGCCGCTGCGCGCGAGCGGCCGCAACATCGAGATCTGGCTGCCGCACGAAGCGCATTCCGGCGAGCGTTCGCGCGCATGGATGAAGCTGCAGAACGAAGTGCAGATGGCGTGGTTCGAGCATCCGGTCAACGAAGCGCGCGAGGCGCGCGGCCTGCCGGCCGTCAACTCGATCTGGTTTCACGCGCAGGGCGTCGCGCGGCCGGTGCGCAGCCCGTTTGGGATGGTGCTCTCCGATGCAGCCGCGACCCGCGGGCTCGCGCTGAGCGCGGGCGTGCCGGCGGGTGCGCCGCCGGCGTCGTTCGGTGCGCTGGCGGCGGCCCAGCGTGGCGCGGCGGCCGGCCACGCAAGCGCCGCCGCGACGCCCGGCGGCCAACCCGCCGCCACGCTCGTCGAACTCGACCCGTTCTCCGCGCCGTACATCGAGCAGGACTGGGCGCGCTGGAACGACGCGTTCGCCGCGCTGCAGACCGACTGGTTCGAACCCGCGCTCGCCGCGCTGCAAGCCGGCGAACTCGCCGAACTCGGTCTGACGCTGTGCGGCGACACCGGCTCGGTCACGCTCAACATCACGCGCGGCGATCTGCGCAAATTCTGGCGACGGCGCGTGCT
This sequence comes from Burkholderia sp. SRS-W-2-2016, assembly GCF_001931485.1. Taxonomy (GTDB): domain Bacteria; phylum Pseudomonadota; class Gammaproteobacteria; order Burkholderiales; family Burkholderiaceae; genus Paraburkholderia. Next base: position 118,445 of record NZ_MSDV01000036.1, read on the forward strand.
GGCCTCGCTGTTCATCGAATGACCGATCGCTCCGCCGATCGACTGATCCACGGCCTTTCCGCATGACCCAAATCGTTACGCGCCCCTGCTCCCCGGTCGACGCCGAAGTGCTGACCCGCCACGGCCTGCACCCGGTGCTCGCGCGCCTCTATGCGTCGCGCGGCGTGTGCCTGCCCGAAGACATCGAAACCGGCCTCGCGCGGCTGGTGCCGCCCGCCGACCTGAAAGGCTGCGACGCCGCCGCCGCGCTGCTCGCCGACGCGATCCAGCAAAACCGCCGGATGCTGGTGGTGGCCGACTACGACTGCGACGGCGCAACCGCCTGCGCGGTCGCGGTGCGCGGGCTGCGCATGTTCGGCGGCCGGATCGACTATCTGGTGCCGAACCGGATGGAGCACGGCTACGGCCTCACGCCGGACATCGTCGCGCTCGCGGCGAGCGCGCCAGCCGGCAAGCCCGATCTGCTGATCACCGTCGATAACGGGATTGCCAGCGTCGACGGCGTCGAGGCGGCCAACGCGCTCGGCATCGACGTGCTGGTCACCGACCACCACCTGCCCGGCGACGAGTTGCCCGCCGCGCGCGCGATCGTCAATCCGAACCAGCCGGGCTGCACGTTCCCGAGCAAGTGCATCGCCGGCGTCGGCGTGATGTTTTACGTGCTGCTCGCGTTGCGCGCGGAACTGCGCCAGCGCGGCGCGTTCGGCGACGCGCTGCCGGAACCGCGCCTGGACGGCCTGCTCGATCTCGTCGCGCTCGGCACCGTCGCCGACGTCGTCAAGCTCGACGGCAACAATCGCGTACTGGTCGCGCAAGGGCTGCAGCGGATCCGCAAGGGCCGCATGCAGCCGGGCATCGCGGCGCTCTATCGCGCCGCCGCGCGCGATGCGCGCAGTGCGTCCGGCTTCGACCTCGGTTTCGCGCTCGGCCCGCGCCTGAACGCGGCGGGCCGGCTGTCGGACATGTCGCTCGGGATCGAATGCCTGACCACCGACGACGTCGGCCGCGCATGGGAGCTCGCGCAGCAGCTCGACGCGATGAACCGCGAGCGCCGCGAGATCGAAGCGGGCATGCAGCAGCAGGCGCTCGACGACCTGGCCGCCTTCGACCCCGCAGGCGCGACCACGATCACGCTGTTCAACTCCAGCTGGCACCAGGGCGTGATCGGCATCGTCGCCGGGCGGCTGAAAGAGAAATTCCACCGGCCGTCGTTCACGTTCGCGCCGGCCGACGACAGCGGCGTGATGGTCAAGGGCTCGGGCCGTTCGATCGCGGGCTTCCATCTGCGCGACGCGCTCGACCTGATCTCGAAGCGCGAACCGGACCTGATCGTCAAGTTCGGCGGCCACGCGATGGCCGCGGGTCTGTCGCTCGCCGCCGCCGACGTGCCGCGCTTCACCGCCGCGTTCGAGGCGGTCGGCCGCGAATGGCTGTCGGCCGAAGCGCTCGCGCGCACGGTCGAAACCGACGGCGAGCTCGAAGATGCGTACTTCACGCCGCAATTCGTCGAGATGCTCGACGCGGCCGTGTGGGGCCAGGGCTTTCCGGCGCCGGTGTTTTCCGGCGAGTTCGAGATCGCATCGCAGGCGCTCGTCAAGGACAAGCACCTGAAGCTGCAACTGCTGCGCGGCCGCCAGCGCTTCAACGCGATCTGGTTCAACCACACCGATACGCTGCCCGCGCGCACGACGCTCGCATACCGGCTGGCGAGCGATACGTGGAACGGCGTGTCGCGCGTGCAGCTGATCGTCGAGCACGCGCTGAGCTGAAGCCCGAGGGCAAGGCCGGGCGCGCCGGGCTGCGGGATTCTGCTTGCTACGCAGAATCTCCTCCCCCGCCAAAGCATCGAAAATCTCCGCAAAATCAACCGCAAACCCGCGCCGGATCGCCCGTAAGGCTCCGGCGCGGCGTGCCGATCGGCTATAATTTCAGCTTTTTACGAAGCTATAAAAGATCGACATGGAAGCGGAACGTCTCAACGCGATCGAAGCCTCTCTGGCCGACCTGCGCAAGCGCGCGGACGACCTACGGGGGTATCTTTGACTACGACGACAAAGCACTACGTCTAATCGAAGTCAACCGGGAACTCGAAGACCCGGACGTCTGGAACGACGCTAAACACGCCCAGGCACTCGGCAAGGAAAAGAAGCTGCTCGACGACACGGTCGGCAAGCTCACGTCGCTCAGCAACGACGTGCGCGACGCCCTGGACCTGTTCGAGATGGCGCGCGAAGAAGCCGACGACGACACGCTGCTCGCGTGCGAAAGCGACGCGCAGGGCATCGAGGCCCGCGTCGCCGACATGGAATTTCGCCGGATGTTCGCGAACCCGGCCGACCCGAACAACGCGTTTCTGGACATCCAGGCCGGCGCCGGCGGCACCGAGGCGTGCGACTGGGCGTCGATGCTGCTGCGCCAGTATCTGCGCTACTGCGAACGCAAGGGCTTCAAGACCGAAGTGCTCGAGCAGACCGAAGGCGACGTCGCCGGCATCAAGAACGCGACGATCAAGATCGAAGGCGAATACGCATACGGCTTCCTGCGCACCGAAACCGGCGTGCACCGGCTCGTGCGCAAGTCGCCGTTCGACTCGTCGGGCGGCCGCCATACGTCGTTCTCGTCGGTGTTCGTGTACCCGGAAATCGACGACTCGATCGAAGTCGACGTCAATCCGGCCGATCTGCGCATCGACACCTACCGCGCGTCCGGCGCGGGCGGTCAGCACATCAACAAGACCGACTCGGCGGTGCGGATTACGCACATGCCGTCGGGCATCGTCGTGCAATGCCAGAACGACCGCTCGCAGCACCGCAACCGCGCCGAAGCGATGGCCATGCTGAAGTCGCGCCTGTACGAAGCGGAAATCCGCAAGCGTCAGGCCGAGCAGGACAAGCTCGAAGCGGGCAAGACCGATGTGGGTTGGGGTCACCAGATCCGCTCGTACGTGCTCGACAACAGCCGCATCAAGGATCTGCGCACCAACGTCGAAATCAGCAACACGAAGAGTGTGCTCGACGGCGATCTCGATCCGTTCATCAGCGCGAGCCTGAAACAGGGCGTCTAAGCGCACCCGGCGCGGCCCGCGGTAACCTGCCCCGGCCGCGTCGCCGTTTCTTGCCTCTTGTTTGACCGCCTGAGGTTTTTATACTGACTGGCTTCCCGCCCGCGGCCCACGCCGCGGCGGGCCACCGAATACCACATCACCATGACCGAACCGACCCAGCCGAATGCCGCGCCCGCAGCGCCTGTCGTGCCCGAACTGGACGACAACAAGATCATCGCCGAGCGCCGCGAAAAGCTGCGCGAGCTGCGTGAGCAAGGCGTCGCCTACCCGAACGATTTCCGTCCCACGCACCACGCCGAAGACCTGCAGGCGCAGTACGAGCAAACCGACAAGGAAGCGCTCGAGGCGAGCCCGCTCGAAGTCGCGATCGCCGGGCGCATGATGCTCAAGCGCGTGATGGGCAAGGCCAGCTTCGCGACCGTGCGCGACGGCTCGGGTCAGATCCAGTTCTTCATCACGCCGGCCGACGTCGGTCAGGACACCTACGACGCGTTCAAGAAGTGGGACATGGGCGACATCGTCGCCGCGCGCGGCGTGCTGTTCCGCACCAACAAGGGCGAGCTGTCGGTGCGCTGTACCGAGCTGCGTCTGCTGTCGAAGTCGCTGCGCCCGCTGCCGGACAAGTTCCACGGTCTCGCCGACCAGGAAATGAAGTACCGCCAGCGCTACGTCGACCTGATCGTCACGCCGGAAACGCGCCGCACGTTTGTCGCGCGCACCAAGGCGATCGCGTCGGTGCGCAACTTCATGGCCAAGGCCGACTTCATGGAAGTCGAGACGCCGATGCTGCACCCGATCCCGGGCGGCGCGGCGGCCAAGCCGTTCAGCACCCACCACAACGCGCTCGACATGCAGATGTTCCTGCGCATCGCGCCGGAGCTGTATCTGAAGCGGCTGGTGGTCGGCGGCTTCGAACGGGTGTTCGAGATCAACCGTAATTTCCGTAACGAGGGCGTGTCCGTGCGCCACAACCCGGAATTCACGATGATCGAGTTCTACGCGGCCTACACCGACTACAAGTGGCTGATGGACTTCACCGAGCAGCTGATCCGCCAGGCGGCGATCGACGCGCTCGGCACCGCGACCATCACGTATCAGGGGCGCGAGCTCGATCTGGCGAAGCCGTTCCATCGTCTGACGATCACCCAGGCGATCCAGAAGTACGCGCCGCAATACACGAACGAACAGCTCGCCGATGCCGCGTTCCTGCGCACCGAGCTGAAGAAGTTCGGCGTCGACGCGTCGCAGCCGCAGTTCCTGAACGCCGGTGTCGGCTCGCTGCAACTGGCGCTGTTCGAAGAGACCGCCGAGTCGCAACTGTGGGAACCGACCTACATCATCGACTACCCGATCGAAGTGTCGCCGCTCGCGCGCGCGTCGGACAAGGTGGAAGGCATCACCGAGCGTTTCGAGCTGTTCATCACCGGCCGTGAGATCGCCAACGGCTTCTCGGAGCTGAACGATCCGGAAGACCAGGCCGCGCGCTTCAAGAAGCAGGTCGACCAGAAGGACGCCGGCGACGAGGAAGCGATGTACTACGACGCCGACTACATCCGCGCTCTCGAATACGGGATGCCGCCGGCCGGCGGCTGCGGGATCGGTATCGACCGTCTGGTGATGATGCTGACCGACAGCCCGAGCATCCGCGACGTGATTCTGTTCCCGCATCTGCGTCGCGAGGATTGAGCGAACGTCGCTGAACGCTGATGGTTGTGCCGTGCGCGCGACAACACGCCTTTGAACAATGCCCGGTTAAGCCGGGCGTTTTCTTTTGCACGCCGTTTTTCGCGTGCTGTCCGCTGCGGCGACACGCTTATCCAGGATCGCTTTCTGCTACGGATGGTTTGTAACCAGCGGTAAAAGCTGCCCCATTCCGTACCATTCCGACCGCCGTGGTCAAGCACCGGTTACAACTTGAAACGCTGCCCGGATCGAATTGCCGGACACTCGATCTCACCCAAAGTCGGCTCTGTCAGAAACGGAGGCCCCACATGGACAACCCCACGGACACCCCCACCCAACACTCGCAGCAACGTCGTCTTCATCCATTGATCGCGGTCGCCGCCGGCGCGGTGCTGATCGCGAGCCTCGTCGCGACCGCGGCCATCACCGGCGTGTTTCCGAAAGCGTCGAGTACCAGCGAGCAGAACGGCCAGACCCAAGCCGCGCAGATCACGGCCACGCCGCAACCGGGCGTCGTCGATTCGGCCGCGCCAGTGAATCCGTCCGCGCAGCAGCAGGCGGCGCAGGAATCTGCTCAGGCGCAGCAAGCGGTAACAGCCGCGCCGGCCCCCGTCCCTGCTCCGCCACAACAGCAGCAATATGCGCAGCAACAGCAGGCTCAAGCCGCGCCGCAATACGCGCAACAGCAACAACCCGCCCCGCAGGCCGCGTACTGTTCGACCTGCGGCACCGTCGTCGCGATCTCGGCGCTCCGTCAGGAAGGTCACGGCACCGGGATCGGCGCGGTCGGTGGTGCGGTCGCGGGCGGCGTGGTCGGCAACCAGTTCGGCGCCGGCGGCGGCCGTACCGCGATGACGCTGCTCGGCGCGCTCGGCGGCGGCCTCGCCGGCAACTCGGTCGAAAAACATCTGCGCAGCTCGACCTCGTATTCGGTGCGGGTGCGGATGGAAAACGGTCACACGCGCTACTTCACGTACCACGAAGCGCCGCCGTTCCGCGACGGTCAGCGCGTGCGGGTCGAAAACGGCACGCTGGTCGCGGACTGACGCCCAACCGGAACCGGCGCTCCACGGCTCAACGCTTCCTGCCGCACCAATGAAAAAAGGCGATTCCGATGGAATCGCCTTTGTCTTTGCAGTCATCGCGCCAGCGCGACGATCCGCTCAATAATCCGCGTCTTCGATCCACGCCGCCTGAATCGCCTCGAGGATCTTTTCGCTCGAACGGTTCGGATCGTCGTCGAAGCCTTCGAGTTCGGTGACCCAGCGGTGCAGGTCGGTGAAGCGTACCTGCTGCGGATCGACGTCCTGATGCTTGTCCGTCAGAGCCATCGCGATGTCTTGCGTATCGGTCCACTTCATGGCGGCGCCCTCCTTGTTAGTGGTTTTCCTTCGCGTGATTAATCGAGTAACGCGGAATTTCGACGACCAGGTCCTGTTCGTCCGGCACGATCGCCTGGCACGACAGACGCGAAGCCGGTTCGAGACCCCACGCCTTGTCCAGCAGATCGTCCTCGTCTTCCTCGGATGGCGTCAAGGCGGCGAAACCCTCACGCACGATCACGTGACAGGTCGTGCACGCGCACGACTTCTCGCACGCATGCTCGATTTCGATGCCGTGTTCGAGCAGGCTGTCGCAGATGCTCTTGCCGGGAACGGCGTCGATCACCGCGCCTTCCGGGCACAGTTCGACGTGGGGCAGCACAACGATTTGAGGCATACAGTTTCCGTTTGGGTCTGACGCACGGCGGCTGCCGGCAAAGCCTGGTGCAGTCGTTCGTGCCATTTTACTGGCGTCGCGCGGAGTTTTTAAGTCCGCCCGACGCGCTCCGGTGGTTCAGCGGCGGCGCTTAGATCTCGTCGAGCTTGCGGCCCGACAGCGCGCGGCGGATGCCCTTGTTCATGCGGCGAGCGGCGAATTCGTCGGTGCCTTCGGCGAGCGTTTTGGTGGCCGCTTCGATCGCGCCGGCGTCGTCGCTTTGCGCGACGCGGCGCAACGTGTCGAGCAGCGCGTCGAGCGCCTCGCGTTCGCTGTCGTCGAGCAGTTCGGCGTCGGCGGCGAGCGCCGCGTCGGTCGCTTCGACGAGGCGCTGCGCTTCGACCTGTGCCTCACGCAATGCGCGGGCCCGCATATCGACCTCGGCGGTCGAGAAGCTGTCTTCGAGCATTCGCGCGATGTCGTCGTCGGCGAGACCGTACGACGGCTTGACCACCACCGATGCCTCGACGCCCGAGCCCAGCTCGCGCGCGAACACCGACAGCAGGCCGTCGGCGTCGACCTGATAGGTCACGCGAATCCGCGCGGCGCCGGCCGCCATCGGCGGAATGCCGCGCAGCTCGAAGCGCGCGAGCGAGCGGCAGTCGCTGACCAGTTCGCGCTCGCCCTGCACGACGTGAATCGCCATCGCGGTCTGGCCGTCCTTGAAGGTCGTGAAATCCTGCGCGCGCGCGACCGGAATCGTCGAATTGCGCGGGATGATCTTCTCGGTCAGGCCGCCCATCGTCTCGACGCCGAGCGACAGCGGGATCACGTCGAGCAGCAGCCATTCCTCGCCTTCCGCGCCGCGGTTGCCGGCGAGCAGATCCGCCTGGACCGCCGCGCCGAGCGCGACCACCTGGTCCGGATCGAGATTGACGAGCGGCGGCTGGCCGAAGAACGCCTCGACCGCGCGGCGGATCACCGGCATGCGCGTCGCGCCGCCGACCAGCACCACGCCCTTGATTTCCTTCGTCGTGACCTTCGCGTCGCGCAGCGCCTTCTTCGTCGGGCCCAGCGTGCGCTGGACCAGTGCGGCGGTGAGGGTCTCGAAGCTCGCTTCGTCGAGCGTCAGATCGATCGCGCTGCCATTCGACAGCGTCACTTTCAGCGCGGCTTGCGGCGCGCTGGACAGCGCTTCCTTCGCGTCGCGCACGCTATCGAGCAACAGCCGCACGTCCTGCGGTGCGAGCGTCTGCGGCGCGATGCCGGCCTGCTCGAGCACATGGCGGTACAGCGCGTGATCGAAATCGTCGCCGCCGAGCGCGGAATCGCCACCGGCCGCGAGCACTTCGAACACGCCCTTGGTGAGCTTGAGGATCGACAGGTCGAAGGTGCCGCCGCCCAGGTCGTAGACCGCGTAGAGGCCTTCCGCGCCGTTGTCGAGACCGTACGCGATCGCGGCCGCGGTCGGTTCGTTCAGCAGGCGCAGCACGTTCAGGCCAGCGAGGCGCGCGGCGTCCTTGGTCGCCTGGCGCTGCGCTTCGTCGAAGTACGCGGGCACCGTAATCACCGCGCCGACCAGCTCGTCGCCGAGCGTGTCTTCGGCGCGCTGGCGCAGCGTCGCGAGAATTTCGGCCGACACTTCGACCGGGCTCTTCACGCCGTCGACGGTACGAATCTGCACCATGCCGGGCGCGTCGACGAAATCGTACGGCGCGTTTTCGGCGCCTTCGACCTCGGCCTTGCCGCGGCCCATGAAGCGCTTGACCGACACGATCGTGTTGCGCGGGTCGCTGGCCGCCTCGGCCTTCGCGCGGCGGCCGATGCGCCGCCCGCCCTGCTCCAGGTAGCGCACCACCGACGGCAGCAGCGCATGGCCGTCTTCGTCGGGCAGCACGTCGGGCACGCCGCTGCGCACGGCGGCGACGAGGGAATTGGTGGTGCCGAGATCGATGCCGACCGCCAGACGCCGCTGGTGAGGCGCCGGCGCCATGCCGGGTTCGGAGATTTGCAGTAAGGCCATCTGGATCTTCTCGGGGACGTGGTGCCCCGTCCTGAATGTTCGCGTTGCTGGGGTGTGATACCGCGGCGCGCGGCGGCTGGGCCGCGCTGCTTGTTGTTAGTCTTCGAGCCGTTCGATCTGCGTGCCGATTTCCGACGCGACGCGCTCGATGAACATCAGCTGTCGCACCGCTTCGCCGGCCGCCTGGTTCGCGCCGCTGTCGAGCGACGCGCCGAGCTTGTCGAAGCGCTGGCGCTCTTCATCGCGCAACTCGGCGAGCAATGCGTCGAGCGCGTCGACGTTCTTCGCCGCCGCCGCGTCCTCGATGTTCTCGCGCCATTCCATCTGCTGCATCAGGAACGCCGGCTCCATCGCCGTGTTGTTCTCCGCGCCGACATTGATGCCGCGCAGCGACAGCAGATAAGTGGCGCGCCTGAGCGGATCGCGCAGCGTCTGATACGCCTCGTTCGCGCGCGTCGCCCATTGCATCGCGATGCGCTTTTGCGCGTCGCCGGCCGCCGCGAAGCGGTCCGGATGCACCTGCGCCTGCACGGTGCGGTACGCGTGATCGAGCGCGCCCGCTTCCAGCGCGAATTGCGCCGGCAGTCCAAACAGGTCGAAGTGGCTATCGTTCAGCGAGGCCATCGGATTAAACGTCCGTTGATGAAAGCGCACCGGAGTGCGGGTCTAAAAAACGCGGTCGGCAAGCGCGGGCCGGATTCAGCGCCCGAGTCAGTCGCCCGAGCCGCGCGGCAAATTAAAAAGGCGGCACGCGCCGCCTTTGATCCGCCGCACGCGGAAAGTGTCGAACCTAGACGCGGAACGACTCGCCGCAGCCGCATTCGTCCTTCACGTTCGGGTTGTTGAACTTGAAGCCTTCGTTCAGCCCTTCGCGCGCGAAGTCGAGCTCGGTGCCATCGATATAGGCGAGGCTCTTCGGATCGACGACGACCTTCACGCCGCCCGTCTCGAACACCTGGTCTTCGGGCGCGAGTTCGTCGACGTACTCGAGCTTGTAGGCAAGGCCCGAGCAGCCGGTGGTGCGCACGCCGACGCGCAGGCCAATGCCCTTGCCGCGACGGATCAGATATTTCTGGACGTGCTGTACTGCCTTTTCGGTCAACGTAATTGCCATAGCGTTTCTCAGTTGCGCAGTGCGGGCGCGGCGCGCTCGATCGCGCCGCGCTCAGCCGTTACGGTTACTCAGGCGGCCGCGCCGTCTTCGGCAACCGCTTCGCCGTGGCGCTGCTTGTAGTCGGCAACCGCGGCCTTGATCGCGTCTTCCGCGAGGATCGAGCAGTGGATCTTCACCGGCGGCAGCGCGAGTTCTTCGGCGATCTGCGTGTTCTTGATCGACATTGCCTGATCCAGCGTCTTGCCCTTCACCCATTCGGTGACGAGCGAGCTCGACGCGATCGCCGAACCGCAGCCGTAGGTCTTGAACTTCGCGTCTTCGATGATGCCGTCCGCGCCGACGCGGATCTGCAGCTTCATCACGTCGCCGCAAGCCGGCGCGCCGACCATGCCGGTGCCGACCGCGTCGTCGTCCTTCGAGAAGGAACCGACGTTGCGCGGGTTTTCGTAGTGGTCGAGGACCTTGTCGCTATAAGCCATGATTACACTCCTTGATTCGTTTCAACCTGCAATCCGATGAACACCGGGTTCGATGCCGTCCAGCTGGCGCGTCAGTGCGCGGCCCATTGAATGGTCGACAGATCGATCCCGTCCTTGTGCATTTCCCACAGCGGCGACAGATCGCGCAGCTTGGAAATCTTCGTCTTCAGCAGGTTGATCACGTAATCGACTTCCTGCTCCGTTGTGAAACGGCCCACCGTGAAGCGGATCGAGCTATGCGCGAGTTCGTCGTTGCGACCGAGCGCGCGCAGCACGTACGACGGTTCCAGCGACGCCGACGTACATGCCGAGCCCGACGACACCGCGACGTCCTTCACCGCCATGATCAGCGATTCGCCTTCGACGAAATTGAAGCTGATGTTCAGGTTGTGCGGCACACGCTTTTCCATGTCGCCGTTCACATAGACTTCTTCCATTTCCGACAGGCCCTTGAGCAGCCGGTCGCGCAGCATGCGGATGCGCTCGTTTTCGGTCGCCATCTCTTCGCGCGCGATACGGAACGCTTCGCCCATGCCGACGATCTGGTGCGTAGCCAGCGTGCCCGAACGCATGCCGCGCTCGTGACCGCCGCCGTGCATCTGCGCTTCGATACGGATACGCGGCTTGCGACGCACGTACAGCGCGCCGATGCCCTTCGGGCCGTAGGTCTTGTGCGCCGAGAACGACATCAGGTCGACCTTCAGCTTCTGCAGATCGATCTCGATCTTGCCGGTCGACTGGGCCGCGTCGACGTGGAAAATGATGCCCTTCTCGCGGGTGATCTCACCGATTGCCTCGATGTCCTGGATCACGCCGATTTCGTTGTTCACCGACATCACCGACACGAGGATGGTGTCCGGACGCAGCGCGGCCTTGAACACGTCGAGGTCGAGCAGACCGTCGTCCTTCACGTCCAGATAGGTGACTTCGAAGCCTTCGCGTTCGAGTTCGCGGCAGGTGTCGAGCACGGCCTTGTGCTCGGTCTTCACCGTGATGATGTGTTTGCCCTTGCTCTTGTAGAAGTGCGCGGCACCCTTGAGCGCGAGGTTGTCCGACTCGGTCGCGCCCGACGTCCAGATGATTTCGCGCGGGTCGGCGTTCACCAGCGCGGCGACCTGCTCGCGCGCTTCTTCGACCGCGCGCTCGGCGTCCCAGCCGTATGCGTGGCTACGCGAAGCCGGGTTGCCGAACTGCTCGCGCAGGTACGGAATCATCTTGTCCACCACACGCGGATCGATCGGCGTCGTGGCGCTGTAGTCCATGTAGATGGGCAGATGGAGAGAGTCGTTGTTCATCAATTGCTCCGGGGGACGTCGTGTGCTCTGGCTTATGGGTTCGTGATCGTGCAGCGGCTTGTTCTATTTCGTGCCGCGCTCAGGAACCGGCCATGTTGAAAACGGAATTGGGGCCTTTCGGTGCCACGCGGACCGGCTCGACCGCCGGTGCGTCGCTGCGCCTGTCGCGCAACACCGCCGGCGCGCCTTCGCGCGAACGCTGCTGGTCGACCAGGTCTTTCAGCGAAACCGAATCGAGGTATTCGACCATTTTCTGGTTCAGCGTCGACCACAGTTCGTGGGTCATGCAGTGGCCGTCGTGCTGCTTGGTGCCTTCGCACGTGCCTTTGCCGCCGCACTGGGTCGCGTCGAGCGGTTCGTCGACCGCGATGATGATGTCCGCCACCGTCACGGCTTCGGCGCGGCGCGCCAGATTGTAGCCACCGCCCGGTCCGCGCACGGACTCGACGATTTCATGACGGCGCAGCTTGCCAAACAGCTGCTCGAGATAGGACAGGGAGATATGTTGGCGCTGGCTGATACCCGCAAGCGTCACCGGGCCCTGCTCCTGGCGTAACGCCAGGTCGATCATCGCCGTGACGGCGAAACGGCCTTTCGTGGTGAGTCTCATATGGTGTGGGAACCGCAATTCTCGACAAGTTTTGTCAAGTATAAATACATGAGCAAATTAGTCAAGTATGGCCAGCGTGATTTGTGCGATTTGCTTAATTGGCCGTCGGGTCGACGCGCTGCGCTTGCGCCCGTGGCCGTGAAGCCGGGTGGTCTGTTGCGCGCTCAGGCCAGCAACTGCGGGCGCAGCGCGGCGATCAGGCCCCGGCACGCGGTCTCGCATTGATCGAGCACCTGCTCGAAGCCTTCCGCGCCGCCGAAATACGGATCGACGACTTCCCGCGCGCCGCCCCAGCGGCTGTCCGCTTCGGGCACGAACTCCATCAGCAGCCGGATCTTGTCGCGCTGGTCGGGCGGGCAGACCTGCCGCAGCGCGGCGACGTTGCGGTCGTCCATCGCGATCAGCAGATCGAAGCGCTCGAAGTCGGCGGCCGCGATCTGGCGACCGCGCAATGCGCCGAGGTCGTAGCCGCGTTGGCGCGCCGCTTGCTGGGCACGCTCGTCGGGCGCGGCGCCGATATGCCAGTCGCCGGTGCCGGCCGAATCGATCAGGATGCGCTCCGCGAGCTTCGCTTCGTCGACCAGATGGCGCATCACGCCTTCCGCGGTCGGTGAACGGCAGATGTTCCCGAGGCAGACGAAACAGACGGACACAGTTTTCATCGCGGATTCAGGCGCCGGAAGCGCCGCGTGTGAGGGTCGACGGACAGGATGCGGATGCGCCGCGATTATACAAAGCTCGACGGATTCGCGCCGGGCGTGCTACAGGCGCGCAGTCGCCGCGGCTCGCGCACTGTGAGGGACGCGTGCTTACGAAGCCTCGGCGACCGGCATCGCCGTCGCGTCGCGCAGCGGTTTGGCGGGCAACGCGGCGGCGTCGATGATCCCGTACGACACCGCGCGCGCGAGTTCGGCGGTCAAATGATTGGCGTCGAGCGTTTGCGACGCGCGCGAAGCCGCATGGCTGTTGATGTGCAAGTAGGCGAGTGTCGCGAGCGACGCGACGATGGCGAGGGGCCAGTACACCGATATTGTCTTTTTCATGATGTGTTTTCCGATTAGAGGCGCATGAGTTCGTGACCCACTATGCCCAGTCGAGATGCTATAGGAATTCACAATCAGGAAAAACCCACCCACGCGCGATAGATCGTTGCGTCAAAGGAAACAGTCCATTGATCAGCATTTCGCGGAACTATCCGTCGAGCTGGCACGAGAAAGAAAACCTTACAAACGAATACAAAGCTCCGAAGACGGACGGCGATAATAGTGGTCTCATTCTTACATCTGCATTTCCCTGTACTTACATGCGGCTTGACAAAATGAAACGCTTTGCTCCTCTCGCTGCTCTGCTCGCCGCCGCCCTGCTCGGCGGTTGCGCGGTCTATCCGGACGGCACGCCGATGTACGGCAACGGCTACGGCGCCTATGGCGATTACGGCTACGACGGTTACGGCTACGCGCCCGGTGCCGCCGTGGTGCCGCAAACCAACGTCTATCTTGGCTATGGCAATTACGGGCCGGGCCGCTACTACGGACCGGGACCGGGCTATCGCGGCTATCCGGACCGCGGACACCCGAACAATAACGACTGGCACCACGGCAACCGTGGCGACGGCGGCGGTCCCGGCCAACCGCGCGGCGGCCCGCCGCCGCAAGGCGCGGCAGCCGGTCCGCACGGTCCCGGCGGCATGAGCGGCGGCCCGAGTGGCCCCCGCCCCGGCGCGGGCGGCCCGCCGCCGCCTCAGCCGCCCGCTCAACCGCAGGCCGGTGGCGGTGGCCGCGGAGGTGGCGGTGGCGGCAACAACGCGTGGGTGAGAAACGTGCCCGCGCGGCAAGCGGGCCAAATGACCGAACACTGAAGATGCAAAAGCGGGCGGGGGGGGGGGGGGGGGGGGGGGCCCCCCCCCCCCCCCCGCCGCGCCGGCGCGGCGCCCCAGCCCCCCCCCCGGCGCCCGCCCCCGCCCCC
>NZ_MSDV01000005.1 GCF_001931485.1 Burkholderia sp. SRS-W-2-2016
CCCCCCCCCCGCCCACCAGGCCCGTCGCCTCGGAGTCCTCGCTACTCGCCTCACACGATCCGCTCGCCGACGCCGACGCCGAAGCCGAAGCCGAAGCCGAAACCGAAACCGAAACCGCCGCCCAAACCCACCCCGAAGCGCGCGCCAATCGCGCTCATCCGGGCGCCGATTCCTCCGCTGTCACCTTCCGCCGCCTCGCCCAGCTAATCAGCGCGTTCGAAACCAACACCGCCGACCCCGCGTCACGCGACCAACTCGCCGCCCTCACGCAAACCACGCAAACCACGCAAGTCCCCGTCCTCGGCATCACCGGCACCGGCGGCGCCGGCAAATCTTCGCTGACCGACGAACTGATTCGCCGCTTTCGCCTCGACTACGGCGACACATTGGCCATCGCGGTACTCGCGATCGACCCATCGCGCCGCAAATCCGGCGGCGCGCTGCTCGGCGACCGCATCCGCATGAACGCGATCGGCGAGTGGGGTAACGGCGCACGCGGCGCCGCGCGCCGCGTGTACATGCGCTCGATGGCCACCCGCGAAGCATCGAGCGAAGTGTCCGCGTCACTGCCCGACGCGCTGCGCCTGTGCAAGGCGGCCGGCTTCGATCTGATCGTGGTCGAAACCTCGGGGATCGGTCAGGGCGACGCGGCGATCGTGCCGTTCGTCGACGAATCGCTGTATGTGATGACGCCCGAGTTCGGCGCCGCGAGCCAGCTCGAAAAGATCGACATGCTCGACTTCGCGAGCTTCGTCGCGATCAACAAGTTCGACCGCAAGGGCGCGCAGGATGCGCTACGCGACGTCGCGAAGCAGGTGCAGCGCAATCGCGCCGAGTTCGCGACGCCGCCCGAAGCGATGCCGGTGTTCGGCACGATCGCGTCGCGCTTTAACGACGATGGCGTGACCGCGCTGTACCGGCACATCGCCGCCGCGCTGCGCGGCCACGGACTGCGCGACGGCGGCGGCCGCCTCGGCGCGGTCGACGGCCTGCGCTTTTCGAGCAACCTGCATGCGATCGTGCCGCCCGCGCGGGTCCGCTATCTGGCCGACATCGCGGAGACGGTGCGCGGGTATCGCGAGCGTGCCGACGCGCAGGCGCGCATCGCGCGCGAGCGCTGGCAACTGAGCGAAGCGCGACGGATGCTGGATGAAGCGGATAGCGGCGCAGCGGACCAACTGAACTCGCTCGACACATTAATCGAGCAACGCAACACATCACTCGGCGAGCGCGAACGCAAGTTACTCGACGCATGGCCGCAAACCGTGGCCGCTTATTCAGGAAGCGAACACGTAGTCCGAATCCGCGACCGTGAAATCCGCACCGCGCTCGCGGTGACCACGCTGTCCGGCTCAGAAGTCCGCAAAGTCTCACTGCCGAAATTCATCGATCACGGCGAGATCCTGCGCTGGCTGATGCTCGACAATCTGCCCGGCTATTTCCCGTTCACCGCCGGCGTGTTTCCGTTTCGCCGCGAAAACGAGGACCCGACGCGGATGTTCGCCGGCGAGGGCGATCCGCAACGCACGAACCGCCGCTTCAAGCTGCTATCGGAAGGGATGCCCGCCAAGCGGTTGTCCACCGCGTTCGATTCGGTGACGCTGTATGGCGAGGAGCCGCACGAGCGCCCGGACATCTACGGCAAGGTCGGCAATTCGGGCGTATCGGTCGCGACGCTCGACGACATGAAGACGCTGTACGACGGCTTCGACCTGTGCTCGCCGGAGACGTCGGTATCGATGACGATCAACGGTCCCGCGCCGACGATCCTCGCGATGTTCTTCAACGTCGCGATCGATCAGCAGATCGCGCTAAAGGAGCATCAGCAAGGCCGCGCGCTCACAGCAGAAGAAACCGCGCAAACCCGCCGCGCCGCGCTCGAAAACGTGCGCGGCACCGTGCAGGCCGACATTCTTAAGGAGGACCAGGGACAAAACACCTGCATCTTCTCGACCGAATTCAGCCTGAAGGTAATGGGCGATATCCAGGCATATTTCGTCGAGCACGGCGTGCGCAATTTCTATTCGGTGTCGATCTCCGGCTATCACATCGCCGAGGCCGGCGCGAACCCGATCTCGCAACTCGCGTACACGCTCGCGAACGGCTTCACCTATGTCGAGGCGTATCTCGCGCGCGGGATGTCGATCGACGACTTCGCGCCGAATCTGTCGTTCTTCTTCTCGAACGGGATGGACCCGGAATACACGGTGCTCGGCCGCGTCGCGCGCCGCATCTGGGCGGTCGCGATGCGCGAGCGTTACGGCGCGAACGAGCGCAGCCAGAAGCTGAAGTACCACGTACAAACGTCGGGCCGCAGCCTGCACGCGCAGGAGATCGATTTCAACGACATCCGCACCACGCTACAGGCGCTGATCGCGATCTACGACAACTGCAACTCGCTGCACACCAATGCATTCGATGAAGCAATCACGACACCGACCGAGGAATCGGTGCGCCGCGCGGTCGCGATCCAGTTGATCATCAATCGCGAATGGGGACTCGCGAAGAACCAGAATCCGAATCAGGGCAGCTTCGTGATCGACGAGCTGACCGATCTGGTCGAGGCCGCGGTGCTCGCCGAATTCGATCGGCTCACCGAACGCGGCGGCGTGCTCGGCGCGATGGAAACCGGTTATCAGCGCGGGCGGATTCAGGACGAGTCGATGCTGTACGAGCATCGCAAGCATGACGGCTCGTATCCGATCGTCGGCGTGAATACGTTTTTGAGCGCGCATCCGCACGAGGCGCCGCGGCCGCTGGTGCTGGCCCGTTCGACGGACGAAGAAAAGCAGAGTCAGCTGACGCGGCTGCGCGAGTTTCAGTCGAAGCATCGAGACGCCGCGCCGGCCGCGTTGGAGCGCCTGAAGCGCGCGGTGATCGATGATGCGAATGTGTTCGCGGTGCTGGTGGATGCGGTGCGCGTGTGTTCGCTCGGGCAGATCACGCACGCGCTGTTCGAGGTGGGCGGGCAGTACCGGCGGAATATGTAGCGGGTGTGGCGCGGGCTCGCGTGCCTGGTCCTGCAATTGCGAACGATGCGGCCCGTGCATCGCGCGCGATGCACGGGCCGCTTCATGGCCTCAACCGTGCGTCAGCGCGAAATCACTTGAACGCGCCTCCGCGTAGTCGTATTTCCTGCGGCTCGGGCGTTGCACCGCGAGCCGCCTCATCGTTTCAATCACGCGTCAGCGCGCAATCCCCAGTCGCGCCTTCGCGTCGTCGTATTCCTTCGTGAGCCGCTGCACGAGTTCGCCGACGCTCGGCACATCGTCCATCAGACCGACGCCCTGGCCCGCGCCCCAGATGTCCTTCCAAGCCTTCGCCTTGTCGCCGCCGAAATTCATCTTGCTCTTGTCCGATTCGGGCAGCGCGTCCGGATCGAGCCCGGCGTTCTGGATGCTCTCGCGGATGTAGTTGCCGTGCACGCCGGTGAACAGGTTCGTGTAGATGATGTCCGCGGACTTCGAGTTGATGATCGCCTGCTTGTACGCGTCGACCGCGTGCGCCTCCTTGGTCGCGATAAAGCGCGTGCCCATGTAAGCGAGGTCCGCGCCCATCGCCTGCGCGGCGAGGATCGAGCCGCCGTTCGCGATCGAGCCGGACAGTACGATCGGGCCGTCGAACATGCGGCGCACTTCGCCGACCAGCGCGAACGGCGAGGTCGTGCCCGCATGGCCGCCGGCGCCCGACGCCACCAGGATCAGACCGTCTACGCCCGCTTCGAGCGCCTTCTGCGCATGGCGCAGATTGATCACGTCGTGCAGCACGATGCCGCCGTAGCTATGCACCGCATCGACGATCTCGCGCGCGGGCGCGCGCAGGCTGGTGATGAAAATCGGCACCTTGTGTTCGACGCACACGCGCACGTCCTGTTCGAGCCGCACGTTCGACTGATGGACGATCTGATTGACCGCGATCGGGCCGATCAGCGCGTCGGGGTTCGCGGCCTTGTGTTCGGCGAGCTGCGTCTGGATTTGCGTGAGCCATTCGTCGAGCAATTCGGCCGGGCGTGCGTTCAGCGCGGGGAACGAACCGACGATACCGGCCTTGCACTGGGCCAGCACGAGTTCGGGATAACTGACGATGAACATCGGTGAAGCGACGACGGGCAACGCGAGGTTTTGCAGTACGGCGGGCAATGCCATGTTGAGTGTCTCCAGTGTCGTTATGAATCGGCCGATACGAGGCGAGCGGTGTAAGCGTTTGGCGTTCGATGAGTTTAGCGGCACCCGCCTGGCGGCGGGTTCGGCTTTCGCAAAGCCGGACGACGCGAAACTGAGAGGCGAATGCCGGCCGCAATTAAGAACGATCGTTCGATTATATGCGAAGCAAATTGCACGCGCATAAACGGGTCGTTTGGAACAGTTCGAAGGAGTGTTCAGGTTCTATGTTTGCGTGGGTTAACCCACCTCGCGCGGACATTTAGGGCTTCTACAATGCACAGACCCTCAAACGACCAAACGAGACGTCATGGCCTTCGAGAACTTCTCGCCCTTTCGCGTCGCCGTGGGCGATGTCGATATTTTCGGAGTGAAGGGCGGCGCCGGGCCGCCTCTACTTCTGCTGCACGGCCATCCGCAATCGCACCTGATCTGGGCGCGCTGCGCCGCGCAGCTCGCGCAGCACTTCACGGTGATCGCCACCGATCTGCGCGGCTACGGCGCATCGGGCAAACCGCCGAGCGACCCGAGCCACGCCCCTTATTCGAAGCGCACGATGGCCGCCGATCAGGTCGCGGTGATGCGCGAGCTCGGCTTCGAGCGCTTTCTCGTCTGCGCGCACGATCGCGGCGCGCGGGTCGCGCATCGGATGGCGCTCGATCACGCCGATGCGGTCGAGCGTCTGATGCTGCTCGACATCGCGCCGACGCTCGCGATGTACGAAGCCACCGACCGCGCGTTCGCGACGCATTACTTCCACTGGTTCTTCCTGATCCAGCCCGAGCCACTGCCGGAGACGCTGATCGGCGCGAATCCGGCCGCGTATGTCGATGCGGTGATGGGCGGCCGCCACGCCGGGCTCGCACCGTTCGACCCGGCCGCGCTCGACGCGTATCGCGCGGCGCTCGCGCAACCGGGCGCGGTGCACGCGATGTGCGAGGACTACCGCGCGTCGGCGAGCATCGACCTCGAACACGACCGCGCGGATATCGAGCGCGGCAACAAGATCGGCTGTCCGCTGCGGGTGTTGTGGGGCGATAAGGGCGTGATCGAGAAATGCTTCGATGCGCTCGCCGAATGGCGGCATGTTGCGCGCGACGTGAGCGGGCGCGCGTTGTCGTGCGGGCACTATCTGCCGGAGGAAGCGCCGGACGAACTGGTCGCCGAGATGCTGTCGTTCTTCGAGGCGGTTGAACGGTGAGTGAATGGCCGCCGCGCGCGGCCGTTCACGCAGCGGCGGCTGCCAGCGGCCGCTAAAGCGGGCGTTGCTTTGCGCGGTCTCTCCCGCACGTTCCGCCTCACATGCCGTTACAGCGCGGGCCGCTTCGGGCGGCCTTCGTTGCGCAAGCCGCGCGTAGCGCCTCCTTCTTCTTTATCCCAGCGGCGGCAAGCGCCGCGTAACCGGCGTCGACTTGACGATCGCGGTGCTGGTTTCCGCGCGCTCGGTCACCTTCGCCAGAATCTCGTCCAGCTGTTCGATCGAATGCAGATAGAGCCGGCAGATGAAGCAATCGTCGCCGGTGACCTTGTCGCATTCGACGAATTCCGGAATGCGCCGGATCACGTCCTCCACCAGATGCAGCTGACCCGGCAGCGGCTTCACCCGCACGATCGCCTGCAACGTAAAGCCGAGCGCGCGCGGATCGATCTGCACGGTAAAGCGTTCGATCACCCGTTGCGCTTCGAGCCGCCGCACCCGCTCGGCGGTGCTCGGCGCCGATAGCCCGACCTGGCGCGCGAGTTCGCTGACCGGCTGGCGCGCATCCTGGGCCAGCGCGGCGAGCAGCGCGCGGTCGGTATCGTCGAGCGCAACGGGGGCGGGCGATGCAAGGCGTTTGCTCATGATGGCCTTCGAATGCGAGGTGAAAAGGCGGCAACGCTTAAGTTTAGCCATGTATTCGCGCGCGGCGATTAATTACACTGCCAGTCATACAGGAATCAATCCGGGAACCGAATCATGGCTTCAGAGCAGAGCGCTTCAAACCCGTCTTCAGCTGGAACCTCAGGCAGCACTTCAGGCAGCGATGCCAACGAAATTCGCCGCGGCGCGGCCGAGATGAGTATCGCGATGCTGATGTCGGGCACGATCGGCTGGCTCGTCGTGTCGTCGCAGCAAAGCCCGTTCAACGTGGTGTTCTTTCGCTGCCTGTTCGGCGGCGCGACGCTCGCGCTCGTGTGCGCGCTGCTCGGCCTGTTCCGCCGCGAGCTGTTCTCGTGGAAGATGCTCGGCCTCGCGCTGCTCGGCGGCGCGGGGATCGTCGCGAACTGGGTGCTGCTGTTCGCCGCGTATTCGCGCGCGTCGATTTCGATGGCGACCGCGGTCTACAACACCCAGCCGTTCATGCTGGTCGCGCTCGGCGCGTTGGTGTTTCGCGAGCGCATCAGTGCGTCGACGATCGGCTGGCTCGCGGTCGCGTTCGTCGGCCTCGTGCTGGTCGTGCGGGTCGAGCCGGCCGTGCTCGCGCTGCCCGGCCAGTACCTGATCGGCGTCGCGTACGCGGTCGGCGCGGCGGCGATGTACGCGTTGTCGTCGATCATCACGAAGCGCCTGAAGGGCACGCCGCCGCATCTGCTCGCGCTGATCCAGGTGTCGCTCGGCGTGCTGCTGCTCGCGCCGTTCGTGCGCTTCGACGCGCTGCCGGCGAGCGCGACGCAATGGCTCGAACTGGTCGTGCTCGGCGTCGTGCATACCGGGATCATGTACGTGCTGCTGTATGGCGCGATCCAGAAGCTGCCGACCTCGATGACCGGCGCGCTGTCGTTCATCTATCCGGTGGTCGCGATCATCGTCGATAGGGTCGCGTTCGGGCAGACGCTCGCATGGCTTCAGGTGCTCGGCGCGGCGTTGATTCTGCTCGCGGCGGCCGGCGTCAATCTCGGCTGGCGCATCGTGCCGCGCAGGAAACCGCTGTCGTCGAGTTCGACGTGATGCCGGTGTTAGTCGTTGTATTGAAAAATGCTACGGATTCCAGATTAATGCGCGCGCGCCAATCTTCATATCGCCGGACTGATGCATACGCGCATTTGAAACGGTGCGCGCTCGCGACGCCGCATGCAGGCGGCGGTAAAAGTAATCGTTAAATTTCTGTAGGGAAATCACCGATGCTTTGTGAAAACCCACCCGCGTATCATTGTTACTGACGCTGATCACGTCCAACAGATGTTCCGCCGCTCGCTTCGTCGAGCGGCTTTTCTTTTTGTGGCGGTGGTTTTTGTGTGGGGGTTTGCGTGCGGGTTTGCGTGTGGCGCCGTTCAGCCGCGCGCGAGAATGCGCGTGCCGTCCACGTCGAGCGGGCCGCCGGGCGTGGCCAGCTCTTTGACGATCCCTTCCAGTAACGCCGGCCATTGGTCGCGCGGCTTCAGCATCGACGCGGCGGCGCGCAGCACAGTTGCGTCGTCGAGCATGCGCAGCAGCGTGTCGAAACTCATCTCGCGCACTTCCAGCAGCTTGAACACGATCAGCACTTTCAGCGCGTTTTTCGCGTTGCGAGCGGGATCGGCGCGTAGCCATGCAATGCGCGACCATGCGCGTTCAAGCGCCTGTTCGACATTGCCGAACGGCGCGCCGTGACCCGGAATCACGACGCGCACGTCGAGCGTCGCGATCGTATCGAGCACCGCTTGTTGCTCGGCGAAACCGCTTTCGCCTTCCAGCTCCGGAAAGATCACGCCGAAGCCGTTTTCCCACAGCGCGTCCGCGCTGATCAGCACGCGCTCGTCCGCGCAGTAGAGCATCAGCGAATGCGGGTCGTGACCGGGCGCGCCGAGCACCTGCCAGTCGAGCGCGCCGAGCCGCAGGCGCGCGCCGGGCTCAATCGTGCCGGTGAAGCCGAAGCGTTCGCAGCGTTGGCCGGTCGCGCGAAATGTTAGGTGTGCTTCGTCCCAGTCGCGCACCGCGTCGGCTTCGGAGGCGGGAATCAGCGTGCGGCACGGCCATGTGGCTTGCAGCAGCGCATTGCCGCCGCAGTGGTCCGAATGCAGATGCGTGTTGACGATCAGATCGAGCGGCCGCGTACCCAGTGCATTGCGCACCAGCTCGAGCGTTTGCGGCGCGTGCGTCGCATAGCCGGTGTCGATCAGCGCCGCGCACGCGCTGTCGGTGAGCAGCACGTTGTTCGACGAGAGCCAGCCGCGCTCGAAGACGCGGATCGATGCCGGCAGCGCGATCATGGCGTCGCTGCCTGAGCGTCGAGCGCGGCGTCCGAGCCGGGCTTGGGCATCACCAGAATCGTCGATGTGCCGGTCAGCATCAGTTCGCCGTGCTGATTGACGGCCGAGCCTTCCAGCATGGTCAGATCGCCGTTCAGGCTCGGCTTCCAGTGCGCGTCGCGCACGCGCCACGTGATCGTCAGCGTGTCGTGCGCCTGCACCGCTTTTTTCAGCTTGATATCGAATTCGAGTCCGAGCGGCTGCGCGTAGGTCGAAAAGTGCGTGGCGAGCAGCGCCATGAAATACGCGGTGGGCTGCGTGCCCGATGCGATCAGCCCGCCGAAGCGGCTTTGCGCGGCATACGCTTCGTCGTGATGCAGCGGATTGAAATCGTGGACGAGCGTCGCGAATTGCTTGATCGACTCGACCGACAGATCGAGCGTCGAGCTGAAGGTCTCGCCGATCGTGACGACGCGTGGCGCGGCTTTCATTGCGGCTCCTTCGAGGGTTTCGCATGGGCCGCCATGAACGTGACGTGACGCGTGTCGAGCGCGTCCCACACCGCGCGTTTCGCGGCGTCGTCGAAGCTGGACCAGCCGGCGATTTCGTCGATCGTGCGCAGACAGCCTTCGCACCAGCCAGTCGCCGCATCCATCCTGCACACGTTGATGCACGGCGACGGCACCGAGCCGTCGTCGTCCTCTTCGTAGTTCCTGGCGCCCGCTGTCGCCATTGCGCTCAGGCCGGCTCGCGCAGCGCGACGTCGACGACCGGCGCGCCGGTCAGCGCGATCAGCTCCTGCGCGGTCAGATTGAACACCGCGTGCGGATGACCGGCGGCGGCCCACAGGCTATCGAGTTCGAGCAGATCGGCGTCGATCAGCGTGACCGGTTCTGTCGCGTGACCGACCGGGCAGACGCCGCCGATCGCATAGCCGGTCTTCTCGCGCACGAACTTCGCATCCGCGCGGCCGATTTCGCCGACCTGCGCGGCAACCTTCTTCTCATCGACGCGATTCGCGCCGCTCGCGATCACCAGCACCGGCGCGTCGTCCTCCCGACGGCGGAACAGGATCGACTTGGCGATCTGCTCGACCGAGCAGCCGAGGCCGGCGGCCGCTTCGGCGGAGGTCTTGCCGGTTTCCGGCAGCATCACGATGCGGCCCGCGTGACCGCGTTCGCGCAGCAGCAGCGCGACGCGGCGTGCCGAGTCGGGCAGCGCGGCGAGATCGTCGGATTCGAAGGACGCGAGTTCGGTCATCGTTGGGGATCCTGATTGAAAAGTGAGGGTGATGTTCAGTTGCCGCTCAGACGCAGCTGTTCGCTTCGCTGCGCGCTTTCGCGAGCAGCGCCTTGCCGGCCCGCGACACATTGGGGCGGCCGATCGCGGTCGAAATGAAGTCGCCGATCTGCACCACTTGCGCGAGATCGATGCCGGTCTCGATGCCAAGGCCGTGCATCAGATACAGCACGTCTTCGGTCGCGACGTTGCCGGTCGCGCCCTTCGCATACGGGCAGCCGCCGAGCCCCGCGACCGACGCGTGGTAAATCTCGATGCCTTCGAGCAGCGCGGCGTAGATGTTCGCGAGCGCCTGGCCGTAGGTGTCGTGAAAGTGGCCGGACAGCCTCTCGCGCGGAAATACCTTGGTGACCGCTTCGAACACTTCGCGGGTGCGCTGCGCGGTGCCGACGCCGATCGTATCGGCGATATCGATCTCGTCGCAGCCGAGCGCCGCGAAGCGCTCGACGACATCGACGACCGACGCGACCGGCACCTCGCCCTGATACGGGCAGCCGAGCGCGCACGACACGCTGCCGCGAATCCGCAGGCCGTGCTCCTTCGCGGCGGCCGCGACCGGCGCGAAGCGCTCGATGCTTTCGGCGATGCTGCAATTGATGTTCTTCTGCGAAAACGCCTCGCTGGCCGCGCCGAAGATCACGATCTCGTCCGCATGCGCGGCGAGCGCGCCTTCGAAGCCACGCAGGTTCGGCGTCAGCACCGAATAGATCGTTCCCTCGCGACGCGCGATGCCGCCCATCACGTCGGCGCCGTCGGCCATCTGCGGCACCCATTTCGGCGACACGAACGACGCGGCCTCGACATTGCGAAAACCGGCCGCGGACAGACGGTCGATCAATTCGATCTTGGTCGCGGTCGGGACGAATTCCTTTTCGTTCTGCAGTCCGTCGCGCGGACCGACTTCAACGATTTTCACCTGCTTCGGTAAGGCCATGATCTGTCTCCGGTCTCTTGCGATTTGGTTGCGATTTCAGCGAATCCGTTTGCGCTTCGATGCTTGCGGTTCGAAGCTTGCGCGTCAGTCAGTACCCGCGCTCGAGTTGCACGACGCCGCTCACCGGCTCGCCGCGCATTAGCGCATCGATCTTGCGCGCGATCTGCGCGACGCTTTCCTCGCGCAACGTCAGCGCCGACACATGCGGGGTGATCGTGATGCGCGGCTCGCGCCAGAACGGGTGGTTATCGGGCAGCGGTTCTTCGTGGAATACGTCGAGCGTCGCGGCGGTCAGCTGGCCGCTCGCGAGCGCGTCGAGCAGATCCGCTTCGACCAGATGCGCGCCGCGCGCGACGTTGATCAGATACGCGCCGCGCGCAAGCTTCGCGAAGGTGCGCGCGTTCAGTACGCCCTCGGTGTCGGGCGTGCGCGGCAGCAGATTGACCAGCACGCTCGCGCCGTCGAGAAACGCGTCGAGCTGTGCTTCGCCCGCGAACGTCGTGATGCCGTCGATCTGCTTCGCGCTGCGGCTATAACCGCGCACGGGCAGACCGAACGATGCGAGCGTTTGCGCGACCTGAATGCCGAGCACGCCAAGCCCGAGCACACCGACGGTGAAGCTCTCGCGCGGATGCGGTTTCAGTACCTGCCAGCGGCGTTCGCTTTGCTGTGCCTGGTATTCGTCGAAGCGGCGCAGATAACGCAGCACCGCATGCGTCACGTACTCGGCCATCTGCGCGCCCATGCCGGTGTCTTCGAGACGAATCAGCGGCACATTGCGCGGCAGCGTGCCGGGCTGTTCACGTTCGAGCGCGAGCATCGCATCGACGCCCGCGCCGAGATTGAAGATCGCGCGCAGCGAGTCGCGGCCGGCCAGCATCTCGGCCGGCGGCCGCCAGACGATCGCGAAGTCGGCCGGCGCGTCGTCGCCCGGTTGCCATTCGCGCAGTTCGGCGGCCGGCAGCGCGCGGGCGAGATCGTGCAGCCACGCGGCGGCGTCGGTACTGGACTGGTAGAAGAGGACTTTCATCGGCTCGGGCACGCTCAAGCGCTGAGGTTCGCGGCAGCGGGACGGAGCCGGGCCGCGCCGGCGCAACGTGGCCGCGCCAGGGGCGGCGCGGGGCGTGCGTGGCTCGGGTGACGCGGCTGGGACAGCGCGTGCGGCATCGGGGTCTCCTCCCGCTATGGATAGGCGTCATTCTACTTTTTCGACGCGGATCGCGCGCGCTTGCGCACGGGCGTGCGTTTCGTCACTTGCGCGCTGTGCCGCGTGATGTGCCCGTATCGCCGATAACCAAAGCACAAAAACTTGGTTCGTGCGCGTGCCACGGCGCGTGACAATGACTGCCCGGATTCCCGCAGCGAGGCACCGCTATGCTTTCATGCACCCGATCGACGTGGCCGCCGCGCCTCGTCACCGTTCCCGGCCTGCACGGCAGCGAAGGCGCGCATTGGCAAAGCTGGCTCGAGCGGCAGTTCGCGCGTTCGCTGCGGGTCGAGCAGGCCAATTGGGATGCGCCCGATGTCGCCGGCTGGGCGAATTCGCTGCGCGAGTTGCTCGCGCGTGAACGCGGCCCGTTCGTGCTGGCCGCGCATAGCTTCGGCTGCCTCGCGACCGCGCACGCGCTGCAACAGACTTCGCTCGTGAGCGACGTGGTCGGCGTGTTGTTCGTCGCGCCCGCGAGTCCGCGCAAGTTCGCGTTCGCCGGTCCGTTCGACGCGCGCCGGCTCGGCGTGCCGTCGATATTGATCGGCAGCGAAACCGATCCGTGGATGCCGCTCGCCGACGCCCGCGATCTCGCGCACCGCTTCGGCAGCGCGTTCGTGAATCTCGGCGACGCGGGGCATATCAACACCGCGGCCGGCTTCGGGCCGTGGCCGCGCGCGAAGTATTTCATCGATACGCTGGTGCACTGCGCGGCGCCGTTGCGGTTTCGGGAAGAGGCGTTGGAGGTCGCGCAGCACGTGCTGATGTGAGCGCCGCGCGCCGCGCGGATGGTAAGCAATCCGTTAGAATCCCGCTTCACGCCGCGCGGGTGCGGCCACAGATTTTCTTTATCGACAGGCGGGGACAGGATGAAGGGCAACACGGGGACAACGCGCTGGCTCGCAGCCGGCATCACGGCACTCACGCTCGCGAGCGGCGGCATGTCGAGCGCGTACGCGGACACGGCGCTGCTGAACGTGTCGTACGACGTGACGCGCGAGCTGTACAAGGACATCAACGCGGGTTTCATCGCGGCTTATAAGCAGAAGAGCGGCGAGACCATCGCGGTGCGCCAGTCGCACGGCGCATCGAGCGCGCAGGCGCTGTCGGTGCTGCAAGGTCTGCAGGCCGACGTGGTAACGATGAACCAGCCGAACGACATCGATCTGCTCGCCGACAAGGGCCATCTGGTTCCGGCGAACTGGCGCGCGCGCCTGCCGGACGACAGCGCGCCGTACACGACCACGATGGTGTTCCTCGTGCGCAAGGGCAACCCGAAGCACATCAAGGACTGGGACGATCTCGCGAAGCCGGGCATCCAGGCGGTGATCGCGAATCCGAAGACCTCGGGCAACGGCCGCTATTCGTACCTCGCCGCGTGGGGCTTTCGCAAGCAGCATGGCGGCACCGATGCGCAGGCGCAGGACTTCGTGAAGGCGATTTTCCGCAACGTGCCGGTGCTCGATACCGGCGGCCGTGGCGCGACGACCACCTTCACGCAGCGCGGTATCGGCGACGTGCTGGTCACGTTCGAAAACGAAGTGTCGCTGATCAATACGGGCGTCGGCGCCGGCAGCTACGAAGCGGTGTATCCGTCGATGAGCCTGCTCGCGGCGCCGCCGGTGTCGATCGTCGACAAGGTGGTCGACAAGCGCGGTACCCGCAAAGAGGCGCAGGCGTATCTCGACTATCTGTGGTCGCCGGCCGCGCAGGAAATCATCGCGCAGCATCATCTGCGGCCGCGTAACAAGGACGTGTTCGCGAAGCATGCGGCCGAGTTCAAGCCGCTCAAGACCTTCACGGTCGAAGAGATGTTCGGCAGCTGGCAGAAAGCGCAGGACACGCATTTCTCCGACGGCGGTACGTTCGATCAGATCATCGTCGATCGCAAGTAACGCCGGAAAGTTTGCTGCGAAATAAAAGGGCTGCCCCGCTGTGCGCGGGGCAGCCCTTTTTACATGCGCGCGCTTTTGCTGCGCGCGCTAGTGCAAACGCTTAGTTCGTCGAAGCGTGCGCGTGGTCGCCATGACCATGCGAGCAGCCGCGCTCGCAATCGCTTCGCTCGGCCGGCATCTGCTGCGCGGCTTCGGCGCGAATGCCCAGACGTTCGAGCAGCTTGCGGTCCGCTTCGGCCTGCGGGTTGCTGGTGGTCAGCAACTGGTCGCCGTAGAAAATCGAGTTCGCGCCGGCGAGGAAGCACATGGCCTGCAACGCTTCGTCCATCTGCTCGCGGCCGGCCGACAGACGCACCATCGCGCGCGGCATCGTGATACGCGCAATCGCGATCGTGCGCACGAATTCGAACGGGTCGATCGCTTCGGTGCCGGTCAGCGGCGTGCCTTGCACCTGCACGAGGTTATTGATCGGCACCGATTCCGGATACGGCTCCATGTTCGCGAGCTGCGCGACCAGCCCCGCGCGTTCGCGGCGCGATTCGCCCATTCCGACGATGCCGCCGCAGCACACGTTGATGCCCGCGTCGCGCACGCGCTCCAGCGTGTCCAGACGGTCCTGATAGGTGCGCGTCGAAATGATCTGGCCGTAGAACTCGGGCGACGTATCGAGGTTGTGGTTGTAGTAGTCGAGGCCCGCGTCGCGCAGCGCCTGTGCCTGGTGCGTCTCCAGCATGCCGAGCGTCACGCAGGTTTCGAGGCCCATCGCCTTCACGCCGCGGATCATGTCCTTGATCGGTTCGAGGTGACGGTCCTTCGGATTGCGCCACGCGGCGCCCATGCAGAAGCGCGTCGCGCCGTTCTGTTTGGCGACCTGGGCGGCGGCCAGCACGTCGTCGACGGCCATCAGCTTGTCGGCTTCGAGGCCGGTGTCGTGATGGACCGACTGCGGACAGTACGCGCAGTCCTCTTCGCAGCCGCCGGTCTTGATCGACAGCAGCGTCGACAGCTGCACCGTGTTCGCATCGAAATGCTCGCGATGCGTCTGCTGCGCGCGGAACAGCAGGTCGTTGAACGGCAGTTCGTACAGCGCGACGATGTCGGCGACGCGCCAGCGCGCGAGCGGTTTTGCTTCGGCGGTGGCTGCGGCTGCGGGGTTGGCGGCGGCCGTGTCGGCGGCGCTCGGGGTGATGTTCAGTTGGGTCATGAGTTCGATCCTCGTGTACGGATGCGGATGAATGGGGTTCGGCGCTGCAATGCGGCGGCGTTAGGCGTTGTGCGCTTCGTGCGCTTCGTGCGCTTCGCGCAGCGTCTGCAGCAGTCGTTCAATGTCGAGCTGTTCGGCAGCCTCGTCCGGCGAGCGCGGGCTCAGATGCGGGACGATGCCGAGCAGCGGCGCGTCGTACGCTTGCGCGAGATGCGCGCGAATCGACGCGATGTTTTCGTCGGGAAAAGTCATGTCGGGGTCGATCCGGTTCGCGACCCAGCCCGCGAGCTTGAGCCCGCGCGCGGCGATCGCTTCGGCGGTCAGCAGCGCATGGCTGATGCAGCCAAGCCGCATGCCGACCACCAGCACGACCGGCAGCTTCAGCGCGACCGCGAGATCGGCGGTGTCCTCGGTCGCGGTCAACGGCACGCGGAAGCCGCCGACGCCTTCGACCACCACCACGTCCGCGAGCTGTACCGCTTGCCGGTGACATTCGACGATATGCGCGAGATCGAAGCTGACGTTCTCCAGCGCGGCCGCGATATGCGGCGCGGCCGGTTCCTTCAGCAGATACGGTGTGCGCATTTCGGGCGGCAGCAGCACGCTCGATGCGGCGTCGAGCTGGTCCGCGTCTTCGTTGTGCAGCACGCCGTCGAGTTCGAACGCGCCGGCCGCGATCGGCTTCATCGCGGCTGCTTGCAAACCTTCGCGCACGAAGCCGCGCAACAGCGCGGACGACACGAAGGTCTTGCCGATCTCGGTATCGGTGCCGGTGACGAATAGCGACAGCGCGCCGTTAGCGTGATTCGCGTGGCTCATGCGGCGTTCGCTCCGAGTTGTTGCAGCCCGGCTTCAAGCCGGTCGAGATCCGCGTGCGAGTGCGCGGCGGACAGCGAGATGCGCAGCCGCGAGGTGCCGGTCGGCACGGTCGGCGGCCGGATCGCGGGGACCCACAGCCCCGCGCGATCGAGCGACGCGGCGAGTTCGAGCGTCGCGTCGTTCGCGCCGATAATCAGCGGCTGCACGGCGGTGTGCGAATCGACCGGCAGCCACGGGGTTGCCTTCAGCAGCGCGCGGGTGCGCTCGATCAGCTCACGCAGATGCGCGCGCCGCTCGTCGCCTTCCGCACCGCCGATGATCCGCAAACTCGCCGACACCGC
Organism: Burkholderia sp. SRS-W-2-2016; assembly: GCF_001931485.1. Taxonomy (GTDB): domain Bacteria; phylum Pseudomonadota; class Gammaproteobacteria; order Burkholderiales; family Burkholderiaceae; genus Paraburkholderia. Next base: position 16,009 of record NZ_MSDV01000005.1, read on the forward strand.
ATGCGCGGCCGCCGGCACCGACGCGGTCGTGAAGATATACGGCCGCGCGCGTTGCACCAGCCATTCGATCACCGTTGCATGCGCGACGACGAACGCGCCGGACACGCCGGCCGCTTTGCCGAGCGTGCCGATCGAAATCAGATGCGGCGAGCGCAGCGCGGCCTCGGCGATCGCGCCGCGGCCTTGCGGGCCGAGCACGCCGAAGCCGTGCGCGTCGTCGACGATCAGCCACGCGCCGTGGCGCTCGGCGAGTTCGAGCAGACGCGGCAGCGGCGCGACGTCGCCGTCCATGCTGAATACGGTATCGGAGACGATCACCTTCACGTCCGCATCCGACGCTTCGAGCATCGCGCTCAACGCATCCATGTCGCAGTGCGGGTAGATCTGCACGTCGGCGCGCGACAACCGCGCGCCGTCGATCAGCGACGCGTGATTCAGCGCGTCGGAAAACAGCGTGGTGCCGCGGCCCGCGAGCGCGGTCAGCGTCGCGAGATTGGCCATATAGCCGGTGCTGAAGTAAAGCGCGCGCGGCTCGTCGACGAAGCCGCCAGCGAACTCCGCGAGGTCGTCTTCGAGCTGCGCGTGCGCGCGTGAATGGCCGCCGAGCAGATGCGAGCCGCCGCTGCCCGCGCCGTAGCGGCGCGCGCCTTCGGCGATCGCGTCGATCAGCTGCGGATGCGCGGCGAGACCGAGATAGTCGTTGCTCGCGAAGCCGATGATCTCGCGGCCGTCCACCGTCATGTGCGCGGCGCACGGCGTGTCGGCGATCCGGCGGCGACGCCGCAGCCCGCGCGCGTCGAGTTCTTTCAGCCCTTCGGAGAGCGTGTCGAGTAGATGCATCAGCGGACCTGCGCGAGCGTGGCGTCGAAGGTTTCGCGCGTGCGGGCGGCGAGCAGCGCGAGTTCTTCGTCGTCGAGGATGTACGGCGGCATCAGATACACGGTGGTGCCGATCGGGCGCAGCAATAGTTCGCGCTGCAACGCGTTTTCGAAGAAGCGGCGCGAAAACGTTCTGGCTTGCTGAGGGTCGTCGAGCACCGCATCGAACGCGAAGATCGTTCCGCATTGGCGCAGGTTGCGCACGTGCGGATGCTCGGCGAGCGGCGCGAGCGCGGCTTTCAGCGTCGCCGCTTTGCGCGCGTTGGCGGCCAGCACGCCGTCGCTTTCGAACAGATCGAGCGTGGCGAGCGCCGCGCGGCACGCGAGCGGATTGCCGGTGTACGAGTGCGAGTGCAGGAAGCCGCGCGCGGTGTCGTCGTGATAGAAGGCCGCGTAGATTTCATCGCGCGACAGCACGATCGACAGCGGCAGATAACCGCCGCTGATCCCCTTCGACAGGCACAGGAAGTCCGGCCACACGCCGGCCTGTTCGCATGCGAAGAAGGTGCCGGTGCGCCCGCAGCCGACCGCGATTTCATCGGCGATCAGATGCACGCCGTAGCGGTCGCACAACTCGCGCAAACCCGCCACGTACGACGGATCGTGCATCGCCATGCCGGCCGCGCATTGCACCAGCGGCTCGACGATCAGCGCGGCGATCTTGTGCGCGCGCGCATCGAACAGCGTGCGTACGGTATCGAGCGCGCGGCGCGCGAGCTCGGCGGCGGATTCGCCGGCCTGCGCGAGCCGCGCATCGGGCGATGCAACCACGTGCGCATGACGGATCAGCGGATCGTAGGCGTCCTTGAACAGCGCGACGTCGGTCACGCCGAGCGCGCCGATCGTCTCGCCGTGGTAACTGTTGGCAATGCAGACGAATTCCTGCTTGTCCGCATGGCCGCGATTGCGCCAGCTGTGAAAGCTCATCTTCAGCGCGATTTCGACGGCCGACGCGCCGTCGGACGCGAAGAACGCATGGCCGAGCGTATCGCCGGTCAGCGCGCGCAGCCGCTCGGCCAGTTCGACCGCGGGCTCGTGCGTGCAGCCGGCGAGCATCGCGTGTTCGAGCGTGTCGAGCTGATCTTTTAGCGCCGCATTGATGCGCGGGTTCGCGTGGCCGAACAGATTGACCCACCACGAGCTGATCGCATCCAGATAGCGATGGCCGGCGCGATCGTAGAGCCACGCGCCCTGACCGCGCGCGACGGGGATCAGCGGCAGACGTTCGTGATGCTTCATCTGCGTGCACGGATGCCATACCGCTTTCAGACTGCGGGCGACCCAGTCGTCGGCGGCGACGGGCGATGCAACGGAAGGTGCTGCTGAGTTTTCCAAAGGGGTACTCCAAGATGCTTTTCTACTGCTGGCTCGCGAGGCGATTTTGGGGCCCCGGTTTTGAGGGCTTTCGCGGCGCCGCGGCTCTTTTCGAGCGGCGGCGCGCGAGTCTCGACGAGCGCGCGGGGTCGAGATTAGCGGTTTATCGGGCCGCGCGCACCTGCTCCGGAACGCCCGTTTTTCGTTGTCGCGCCGGGGTTTGGCGCAGTTCGGTGCAGCTGGAATGACATCGCTCGCGAAGCTCGCAAATCGCCGTAGATGACGACGTCAAAGTAATGGGCTATTACTGGCGAGAATTTGCGGCGACGGGGCTTTTTGGGGCGCGTGAGGTGAGAAGTGCGGTCGCGGCCGTGCTGCGCCGGTGCGTGCGCCGCAAAAGAAAAAGGCCTGCTGGTTCAGCAGGCCTTCATATCCTCAAGCGGAATTACCCGCGCGTCACTCGCGGCTCGCCAGCGCGCGGCGCTCGTCGCCATTCGCGTTACCCGCGTCGGCCGTGCGCGAATCCTGATGACCCCACACCACCGAGTTATCGACCGCGTACAGCTTGCACGGATCGGCGCTCTGCTTCTGGCAGTTGTTGATCGCGACCGACATTGGATTGTCGCCGCCCTCGGCCCACGACCATGCGCCCGAATCCGACACCGCGAACGCGCGGCTCGGGTACTGATGCAGGAAGTTGCGATAGCCGTTGCGGCCCGCTTCGTCGAGGTACGGCACCGCGTCGACCGCGTCGAGCGCGGCGAAATCGGTCGCCTTCGGCGCGGCCGGATCGGCGACCTGGTACTGCACCGCGGTCGGCATGCCGGCGCGCGCGAGGAACGCTTCGACAGACGGCCACCACACGTGCACGCCGTCGCGATCGCCGACGAGGCGATGCGCGTCGTTCTTGTAGTTGCCGAAATCGACCATCTTCACGTTCGCGCCGTGCGCGCGGTACGCGGCGTACATGCCGGCGACGAGCGGGGCGTTCCACACCGAATCGTTATTGCCGTACAGCCACAGCGCCGGCACTTTGGTGTGTTCGCCATAGCTGCCGAACGCGCGGGTCAGATTGCCTTGCCAGTCGGTGCACGCATCCTGGCGCAGGCCGCCCGAGAAATTGATCAGCGCGCGCACGCCGGGCATCGCCTCGGTGCCGTACGCGATCGTCGCGAGACCGCCGTGCGAGGTGCCGGCCACCGCGATGTGGGTGGCGTCGACATACGGTTGCTTCGACATGTAATCGATCGTCGCGGCGACGTCGCCGGCCTGGCTCAGGCCATTGGCTGCGACATCGCAGCCGTCCTGCTGGTACACGCCGCCCGACTCGCCGAAGCCCTGGCGGTTCGGCGCGACCACCACGTAGCCGCGGCGCACGAATTCGCGCGCGAACGGCAGCGGGTCGCTGCGTTCCTGGCTGCGCGGGTCGCCCTGGATCTTGCCGTGGTTGAACACGATCATCGGGAACGGGCCGCGGCCTTCCGGTTTGTAGATCGTCGTTTCGAGGGTGATCGAGCCGTCCGCGTCGACCGGCACGCGGATGATCTGTTCGTTCAGGTGGGCGACGGGCAGATAGGCGTCGTCGAGCGCGAGGCGCGGCACGCGGGCGCTCGCCAGCGGTCCCTGGGTGTCGGACAGCGGCGTCGCATCGAGGGCGGCAGCGGGCGTCGCGCGTAGCGGATCGGCGTGCGCGATCGCGACAGCACAAGTGGCCGCGGCGCAGATCGCCGCACACTGCTTCAGTACCTTGCTCAACACCATTGACGCACCTGCCTGAAAGACCTGTCTCGAACTCCGTGCCCTCTGTTTGCCGAATCGCGCTACTTTTTTCGACAAACAGATTCACTCGCGTACGTTGTGCGCAAAGCGCACGCACGCCAGTCGAGATCGCACGGGATGAACCCAACGGCCGACGCGACCCCACGCGCCGATGATGAGCGTCACTGGATGCACGTCGAACCGCCGCGGCTCGCGAGTACGTGGCGGCCGGCACGGTTTCCTGCGCATCTTGCGGATTGGGTTTGACTCGCTCTCGCAACGTGACGTCATGAAACTACGGACTCATCCTGGCACGACAATTTTGTTTTGTGCAATCAAGGAGAACCCGGGCCGAAAAAATTGCAGCGTTGCGGATAAAGGCGGGGAGGGCTTGACTGGCGTGGCTTCGCGCCGGGTGGCGGGAGGTGATGGGTAAAGGTCGTGTAAGCGCTGTGGTGCGGGGCCAACACCAAAATGTCGAACGCAGCGCTTAAAGAAAAGGCCTTCGATGAAGGCCCGATGTAAAGCTCTGCTAAGTACGCGCGGAGATCTTGAAAGACAGCAGAAAGATTCGGCGTTTAATGCAGTGAGCATTTAATGAAACGGAATGATTGCCTAGTCATTAACGTCTCCATCAACATAACGCCAGCGTTCATCGTCGCCGCGCACGAAGCGGCTCAATTCATGCAGCCGATGCGCGCGTCCCGCGACTTTGTAACGCGCGACGAATTCGACCGTCGCGTGATCGGCGTCGCTCTGCGCGAACGATTTGATCTGCAGTCCGAGCCAACGCGGCGCATCCGGTGCGGCCGGGTCCGCGTCGAGATCGGCGGGGCAGGTGCGCGGATCCCACGTCGCGCGCAGGTAGTCGGTCGCGCCGAGCACATACGCGCTGTAGCGCGAGCGCATCAGTTCGAGCGCGCGCGGCGCGGCTTCGCCGCCGTCGATATAACGGCCGCAGCACTCGGTGAAGCGCGGTGCTTTGGCGGCCGCGCCGCTGCGTGTTTCGGGTGTCGTGCCGCCGCACGGACAGTCGACAGGTCGTTGCATTGACAACAATGGCTTATTCATGAAGTTCAGTGGTTGAGCGCGCGGGCGATCAGGATCTTCTGGATGTCGCTGGTGCCTTCGTAGATCTGGCACACGCGCACGTCGCGGTAAATCCGCTCGACCGGAAAGTCGCTCAGATAGCCGTAGCCGCCGTGAATCTGCAGCGCGGCCGAACAGATGCGCTCGGCCGCTTCCGATGCGAACAGCTTGGCCATCGCCGCTTCGGTCAGGCACGGCTGGCCCGCATCCTTTAGCGACGCCGCATGCCAGATCAGCTGGCGCGCGGCTTCGAGTTGCGTCGCCATCTCGGCGAGGCGGAACTGTACCGCCTGATGCGAGAACAGCGGCGCGCCGAAGCTCTCGCGTTCCTTCGCGTAGCTCAGCGCGGCCTCGAACGCGGCGCGCGCCATCCCGACGCTCTGCGCGGCGATGCCGATGCGCCCGCCTTCGAGACCCGACAGCGCGATCCGGTAGCCTTCGCCTTGCGCGCCGATCAGGTTCGCGGCCGGCACGCGGCACTCGTCGAACACGATCTGCGCGGTGTCCGACGAATGCTGGCCGAGTTTTTCTTCGACGCGCGCGACCACGTAGCCGGGCGTCGCGGTCGGCACGATGAACGCGCTGATCCCGCGTTTGCCGGCGGTTTTGTCGGTGACGGCCATCACGATCGCGACGTCGCCGTTCTTGCCGCTGGTGATGAACTGCTTGACGCCGTTCAGCACGTACGCGTCGCCGTCGCGCGTTGCGGTGGTGCGCAGCGCCGATGCGTCGGAGCCCGCTTGCGGTTCGGTCAGGCAGAACGCGCCGAGCATCTCGCCGCGCGCGAGCGGCGTGAGCCAGTCGCGTTTCTGCGCGTCGTTGCCGTAGCTGAGCAGGATGCTGCACACCGGGCAGTTGTTGACCGAGATCGCGGTCGAGGTGCCGCCGTCGCCGGCGGCGATTTCTTCGAGGATCAGCGCGAGCGCGAGCGCGTCCATGTCGGCGCCGCCATACGCTTCGGGCACCAGCACGCCGTACGCGCCGAGTTCGGCGAGCTGCTTGTGCACGTCGCGCGGGAACGTGCGCTCGCGATCCCATTGCGCCGCGTACGGCGTGATCGCGTCGCGTACGAAGGTGCGCAGCGCATCGCGCACCATCAGGTGGTCCTGGTCAAGCACCATGTGGGTGTCTCCTCGGGTTGCTCACCAATCGAGTTGCGTGCCGTCGTACTGGAAGAACTTGCCGTTGAACGCGTCGTGCGACGCCGCCGCCTGCGCGAGCACCTCGCGCATGCCGGTGACGCTGCGCGCCGGATCGAGCGCGGCCTGCGAGCCGCCCATATCGGTGCGGACCCAGCCCGGATGCAGCGACACGCAGGTCGCGCGTTGCGCTTCGAGCGACGTGAGTTTCAGCACGTTGTTCAGTGCCGCCTTGCTCGCGCGATACAGCCAGCCGGTCGTGCCGCTCGCATCGGCGGTGCTGCCCATATGGCTCGAAATCACCGCGAGCACACCGCCCGCCTCCTCGACCAGCGGCAGCAGCACCGGCAGCAACTGCATCGGACCGCGCACGTTGGTGTGCATCACGTGATCGAAGTCTTCCGCGGTGATCGTTTCGATCCCTTCGGTGCGCGGGCCGTACACGCCCGACACGACGATCGCCGCATCGAGCCGTTCGCCGTCGAGCTTCCAGCCGAGCGACGCGATTTCTTCGGGCGCGGTCACGTCGAGCGCGAAAGTGTGCGCGCCGAGTTCGGCGAGCGCATCGAGCGCGGCGCCGTCGCGCGCGGTGGCGAGCACGCGCCAGCCGCTCTTGTTGTACTGGCGGACGAATTCCTGGCCGATGCCACGCGATGCACCGACGATCAATACTGTTTTCATCGTATTCCTCAAGGTTTATCGATCTGCCGCGGATGCCGCGCGTCAGACCAGTTCGATGCCCATCGCGGTCGCTTCGCCGCCGCCGATGCACAAGGTCGCGACGCCGCGCTTGCCGCCGCGTTTTTTCAACGCGCCGATCAGCGTGACCAGAATGCGCGCGCCCGATGCGCCGATCGGATGGCCGAGCGCGCAGGCGCCGCCGTTCACGTTGACCTTCTCGTGCGGCAGATCGTGCTCTCGCATCGCCGCCATCGTGACGACCGCGAACGCTTCGTTGATCTCGTACAGATCGACGTCGGCCGCGCGCCAGCCGTTCCTCTCGAACAGTTTGCGAATCGCGCCGACCGGCGCGGTGGTGAATTTCGACGGCTCCTGCGCGAACGTCGAATGACCGACCACGCGCGCGAGCGGCGTGACGCCGAGGCGCCTGGCGGTCGATTCGCGCATCATCACCAGCGCGGCCGCGCCGTCCGAGATCGACGACGAGTTCGCCGCGGTCACGGTGCCGGTCTTGCTGAACGCGGGCCTCAAGGTGGGGATCTTGTCGAGGTTGGCCTTGAACGGCTGCTCGTCGTGCGTGATCGTGATCTCACCCTTGCGGTCCGCCACTTTCACCGGCGCGATTTCCCAATCGAACGAACCATCCTCGTTCGCGCGCTTCGCGCGGTTCAGCGACTCGACCGCGAACGCGTCCTGCGCTTCACGAGTGAATTCGAACGACGCCGCGCATTCCTCCGCGAACGTGCCCATCAGGCGGCCTTTGTCGTATGCGTCTTCGAGGCCGTCGTAGAACATGTGGTCGAGCACCTGGCCGTGGCCCATGCGCATCCCGCCGCGTCCCTTCGGCAGCAGATACGGCGCATTGGTCATGCTTTCCATCCCGCCGGCGACGATCACGTCGAGCGAGCCGGCGGCCAGCATGTCGTGCGCGAACATCGCCGCGCGCATCCCCGAGCCGCACATCTTGTTGACCGTCGTGCAGCCGGCCGCGAGCGGCAGCCCCGCGCCGAGCGACGCCTGACGCGCGGGCGCCTGGCCGAGACCGGCGGGCAGCACGCAGCCCATCACCACTTCGTCGATCTGTTCCGGTTTCAGCCCCGCGCGCCGCACCGCGGCTTCGATCGCGACCGCGCCGAGCTGCGGCGCGGTCAGCGTCGCGAAGTCGCCCTGAAAGCCCGCCATCGGCGTGCGCGCGGCGCCGACGATAACGATCGGATCGGACGGGGTTCCAGCGAGATTTGCATCACTCATCATCAAGCTCCTTGAGTGCCCGGCCACCGACGCGGCCGGACCGTTACCTGAGAATCGGGCTTACGCCGCGCGCGCGTCGGGTGCGTCCTGTTGCGTGTTCACGGGCGCGGCGGTGAAGCGTTCCGGATAGCGCACGCAAAAACGCACGCTCTGGTCGTACGGAAAAAAGTCGGGCAGCTCGCCCTTCAACAGATGATCCTTGTGGGTCTGCCACAACGCGGGCTCGAAAAAATCCGCGTGATGCTGCATGAACGAACGGCGCACGCGCGGATCGCCGAGCAGGAACGTGCCGTAGGTCTCCGGAAAAATATCGTGCGGACCGACCGCGTACCACGGCTCGCCGGACATTTCGTCTTCCTCATTACGCGGCGGCGGCACCGCGCGCACGTTGCAGTCGGTCAGGTACTCGATCTCGTCATAGTCGTAGAACACCACGCGGCCATGACGGGTGACGCCGAAGTTCTTGTACAGCATGTCGCCGGGGAAGATGTTCGCCTGGATCAGTTCCTTCACCGCGTTGCCGTATTCCTTGATGCCGTGCTCGACGTCGGCGTCGTTGCCGTTTTGCAGGAACAGATTGAGCGGCACCATGCGCCGCTCGATGTACAGATGGCGAATCACCAGATTGTCGCCGTCGTATTCGAGCAGCGACGGCACTTCCTTTTTGAGCTCGCGCAGCAGCGCGTCGTCGAGTCGCGACAGCGGCAGCGCGACGCTCGAATATTCGAGCGTGTCGGCCATCCGGCCGAGCCGGTCGTGACGTTTGACCAGCTGGTACTTTTCCTGAATCTTCTCGCGGGTGGTTTCCTTCGGCGGCGGGAAGTTGTCCTTGATCACCTTGAACACGTACGGAAACGACGGCAGCGTGAACACCAGCATCACGAGTCCCTTGATGCCGGGCGCGACGATGAAGCGGTCGCTCGAATGCGACAGGTGATGCAGCAGATCGCGATAGAACAGATTCTTGCCCTGCTTCTGCAGACCCAGCGACGTATAGATTTCCGCCTTCGGTTTGCCCGGCATGATCGTGCCGAGGAACTGCACGTAGGCGGACGGCACTTCCATATCGACCAGAAAGTACGAGTGCGAAAAACTGAAGATGATCAGCAGCTGTTCGCGCCGCAGCAGCACGGTGTCGAGCGCGAGTACGCCGGGGCGCACGTGACGCAGCGGCACCGCGAACGGTATCAGCGCGTCGCCGTTGATGATGCGCCCGACGATATGAGCGGCCTTGTTGCGAAAGAACAGCGACGAGAGCACGTGAATCTGGAAGTTCGGCGCTTCGTCGAATACGCCGAACGCGTCGTGGATCGATTGCACTACGCAGCCGACGTCGCGTGTCAGATCTTCGAACGGCGCGTCGAGCTGGAAGTTCGTGACGATCCGCTCGAGCGTTGCCGCGAGTCCATCGGTGCCCGGGTAGTACGCGCGATACGTCGGCTTCGCGGCCGGCTCGTCGTTCTCGATGTATTCGGTCGAGATGGCCGGGCGCACGAAAATGAAGTCGTTGTTGAAATACGAGCGGTGCAGAATCTTGCAGCACACCGAATTAAAGAAGGTCTCCGCGCATTCGGGCTGGCGATGCGAGGTCAGCAGACCGATGTAATGCAGCTTGATCTGCTGCCAGACTTCGCTGTCGATGTTCTCCGCGTCGTATTCGTCTTCGAGCCGGACTACGCATTCCTTCACGCGCTCGTCGTAAGAGGTGATGCGCTCGCGCGCGAGCCGTTGCAGACGGTGCCAGTCGCCGGTTTCGAACAGCGTTTTCGCGCGAATCGCGGCGTCGCGAAAGACCCGGTAATGGCGGTCGAAACCTTCGAGCATCGTCTGCGCGACATCGAAGCCGATTTGCGACGACAGCAGTTTGGGAAAGTGATTCATAAAGCGCGAACTCCCGGAGCGCCGTTCAGAGTCAGGCAGGCTTCGCGTCGTGCCTGCCGCCGTCGAGCAATGCGCGCGCCTGTGCTTCGTACTGCGAGAGATCTTCGAGCGTTGCGTTGAGATCTTCGCGCTGACGCTCGAGTACTTCGCGATGACGCGCGACGGTGGCGAGAAACGCGTGCAGTTGCGGCACGGTGTCGGTCGGCGATTCGTAGACGTCGAGCAGGTCGCGGATTTCGGACAGCGTGAAGCCGAGCCGTTTGCCGCGTAGCGTGAGTTTCAGCCGCGTGCGATCGCGGCCCGAATAGACGCGCCGCAAGCCGCTCGAACCTTCGCGGCTCGGCGAGAGTAAACCCTGATCCTCGTAGAAGCGGATCGCGCGTGGCGTCACGTCGAATTCGCGCGCGAGCTCGGTGATCGTGTATTGGGTATTCATCGGGAGATCTCGTGGCCGCTCGCGGCCGCAGGTGCTTGTGGTGCCCGGCACAAAAGCGGATTGAACGATAGAATCGACGTTTACGTTATCGTCAAGCAGAGCGGAAAGCAACCACAACCAGGCCGACCGGTATCGCATACCTCGCCATGCCGGAGAGTCGACGGAGGAAGACAGTCCCCATGAATGCACTCGAACACCAACTCCAATATCCCTTCAACGACACGATGCCCGACTCGGGCCGCACGATGGAAGTCGCGCCGGGCGTGCTGTGGCTACGGATGCCGCTGCCGTTCGCGCTCGACCATATCAATCTGTGGCTGCTGCGCGATGAGATCGAGGGGCAGCAAGGTTGGACCGTGGTCGATTGCGGGATTACGTCGGACACGATCAAGCAGAACTGGGAGAGCGTGTTCGACACGGTGCTCGACGGACTGCCGGTGTTGCGTGTGATCGTCACGCATTGCCACCCGGACCATATCGGCCTCGCGCACTGGGTGTGCAGCGGCGGCGACAAACAGCGCTGGGATGCGCGGCTGTGGATGACTCACGGCGAATACATGCAGGCGCGCGTGATGGCGACCGGCGACGGCTCGAACGCGGGCGGCGAGGCCGCGGCGCGGCACTTCGCGCGGCACGGCTTGAACGATGCCGAGTCGCTCGACAAACTGCGTAATCGTAAGAGCTACTACACGAGTCTCGTGCCGGCGATTCCCGCGCAGTACCGGCGTCTGCGCGAAGCGGACGAGGTGAAGATCGGCGCGCGAACGTGGCGCGTGGTGACGGGCTTCGGTCATTCGCCGGAGCATTGCGCGCTGTATTGCGCGGAAACCGGCACGCTGATTTCGGGCGATATGGTGTTGCCGCGCATTTCGACCAACGTGTCGGTGTTCGATATCGAACCGGAGGGTTCGCCGCTCGCGTTGTATCTCGGTTCGCTCGGCCGCTATGAAGAGATGCCGGAAGATACGCTGGTGCTGCCGTCGCATGGCAAGCCGTTTCGCGGCGTGCGCACGCGAATCCAGCAGTTGCGCGAGCATCACGATGCGCGGCTCGCGGAAGTGCGCGACGCGTGCGCGGAGAAACCATGCAGTGCGGCCGATATCGTGCCGATCATGTTCAAGCGGCAACTCGATATCCATCAGATGACGTTTGCAATGGGCGAGGCGCTCGCGCATTTGCATCTGCTGTGGCTTGCCGGTGATCTGAAGCGGACGCAGGATCAGGATGGGGTGATCCGGTTTTCGGCTAATTGAGTAGCGACGGCTATTGATCTATATCAAGGAGGTCCGATCTCTCCCGTCGCTCACTTGCGAACCCGCACAAATTAAAGACCTGCTCCAATCTGCCGTTAAACGAGTCATCGTATAACAGCGGGTTGGAATGCGGCATGCGCAACGTCTCGGTTCGAAATAGTCTTCTGGCGGTCTTCCTGATTTTCGCGGCAATGATCCTGCTCGGCGGCATCCTGGGCGTCGCCACGCTCAGCCGCGCGAACGCCAATCTGAACCGGATCCATCAGATCGCGACGCAGGAAATTCTCGTCAACGACGCTTACAAAGACTCCACCCGCACGCGCTCCGCGTTGACGCGCGCCTATTCGGCGCTCAAGGAGCGCAACGATCAGCCCACTCGCGACTCGGCGGTGAAGACCGCCGCGACGACGATCAAGCGAGCCGCCGACGAAACTGAGTCGTTCCGCAACGCCGCGGCCTTCGCCGGTCAGGACGACGCGCTGAAGCAGCAATTGATCGACTCATCGAACAACCTTGCGGCGTTTCTGAAAAAAGCATCCGACGCACTGCTGGCCGGTGACACCAACGCCTACGCGGAGATCAACGATCGCGACATTACCGAAGCCGGCAAGGTGTATTCGGTGAACGTCGAGAAATTCCAGAGCATCGCGAACAGTTTGTCGAACGATGCGATCGCGCAGGTCGATCGCGAATACACGTGGGTCATCGCGCTGGTGATCGTCGGCGTGAGCGCGGCACTCGCATTGATCGTCGCGTCGCATTTCGCGCTGCGCCGCATCGTTACGACGCCGCTGAAGGACGCCGCGACGCTGCTCGACCGGATCGCCGCGAGCGATCTGACCGCGCGTATCCCGGAGGCGAGCGGCAACGAGATCGGCCAATTGTTCGCGGCGATGCAGCGGATGCAGAGCGGTCTGTCGCAGACGGTCGCGAACGTGCGCACGAGTTGTGAAGCGATTCACGGCGGCGCACGCGAGATCGCCGCGGGCAATCTGGATCTGTCGAGCCGCACCGAACAGCAATCGGCGGCGCTCGAAGAAACCGCGGCGAGCATGGAGCAACTGACGTCGACGGTCAAACAGAATGCGGATAACGCACAACAGGCGAGCACGCGCGCATCGAGCGCGGCCGAGGTCGCCGAGAACGGCGGCGAAGTGGTCGAGCGTGCCATTCAGACGATGAGTGCGATCAGCGACAGCTCGCGCAAAATCGCCGAGATCACCGGGATGATCGACAGCATCGCATTCCAAACCAATATCCTCGCGCTCAATGCCGCGGTCGAATCGGCCCGGGCCGGCGAACAGGGCCGCGGCTTCGCGGTCGTCGCCAGCGAAGTGCGCAGTCTCGCGCTGCGCAGCGCGGATGCCGCGCGCGAGATCAAGGCCTTGATCTCGGCTTCCGTCGATGACGTCGCGAACGGCAATAGCCTCGTCACCCAGGCCGGTCAGTCGATGAAGGAGATCGTCGGCGCGGTGCGCGGCGTCGCCACGCTGATGAACGAAATCAAAGCCGCGACGATCGAGCAGAGCACCGGCATCGAGCAGGTCGGTCAGGCCGTCTCGCAGATGGACCAGGTGACCCAGCAGAACGCGGCGCTCGTCGAACAGGCGGCCGCCGCCGCGAGCGCGCTCGAAGAACAGGCGCAATCGATGACGGCCGCCGTGTCGGCCTTCCGCCTCGCCGCGTAACTTGCCGCATGAGTCACTGCATGAATCACTGCGCGAATCCGGCGTAATTCGCAGCCGGACCCACCCGCGCAATAGCCATTCCCAACTGGAGTATGAAGATGAAGCTCAAAGGCGTCCTCGGCGCAATCGCCGTTCTTTTTGCTGGTGCGTGCGCATCGGGCATCTCGCAGGCCGCGACGTATGCGTATGTCTCGAACGCGGACAGCAAGGACATTTCGGTTTTCAGTCTCGACAAATCCAACGGCGCGCTGACGCCGGTGGAGACGGTCGCGGTCGGTGGCACGGCGATGCCGATGACGTTTTCGCCGGACCATCTGCGCCTGTACGCGGGGCTGCGTTCGACGCCTTATAGCGTGGTGAGCTTCGCGGTCAATCCGCTCGACGGCAAGTTGATCGAACTCGGCCGCGCGCCGCTCGCCGAGAGCATGGCGTATATCTCGACGGACGCCAGCGGCCGCTATCTGTTTTCCGCGTCGTACGGCGGCAACATGGTGGCGGTGAACCCGATCGGCGCGAACGGCGTGGTCGGCAACGTGCAGCAGACCATCAAGACCGGCCCGATGGCGCACGCGATCCGTAACGCGCCCGATAACCGTGTGGTATTCGCGTCGGTGCTCGGCTCGGATGCGTGGTTGCGTTTCAAGTTCGATGCATCGAATGGTCAGTTGACCGAAGATGCTTCGCCGGCCTATGCATTGCCGCCGAAGTCGGGCCCGCGTCACTTCGTGTTCTCGCCGGATCAGCGCTTCACGTATCTGATCGATGAACTCGACGGCAAGCTGCACGTGCTGGCGCTCGACAACAAGCGCGATACCGTCAAGCCGGTGCAGACCGTATCGATCCTGCCGCCCAATTTCTCCGGTGGCAATCCGTGGGGCGCCGACCTGCACGTGACGCCGGACGGGCGCTTCCTGTTCGCGTCGGAGCGCACGTCGAACACGCTCGCCGCGTACCGGATCGATCGCGCGAGCGGCAAGCTCACGCGCATCGGCACCTATCCGACCGAGAAGCAACCGCGCGGCTTCAATATCGATCCGTCCGGTCAATACCTGCTGGCGGTCGGACAGTTGTCGCCGACATTGAGCGCTTACCGCATCGATGGCAAGACCGGCAAGCTGAGCGCGATCGGACAGTATCCGGTTGGCAAGGGCGCGAATTGGGTCGAAGTCGTCGAGTTCAACGGTTCGAATGCTGACTGAGGTTTGAGGGCGCGTTGAGGCTACGCTAAAGCGATGCTGAAGCCGGCAGCAATGCTAATGCCGCCTCAACCGAGTTCAAACGACGTAATCCCGAACACACGCGCCATCGGAATATCCGGCGGTGCGTGCGTGTACATCCGCGCGGTTTCGAAGCTGATCGACATGCCGTGCCGTTCGGCCATCGCAATCGCTGCGGCGTTACTCTCAGGCACGTCGATCGACACGGTTTCATCAGCGCATTTGCCGAGCAGGGCATCGAATAGCTGTTCGGCGGTGAGCGCATCGTCGGCGAACAGCGGGCCGATCTTGCGCCCCTGACGGCAAGCGCGCAGTACGCCATAGCCACGCATCACGCCATCGCGTATCGACGCGAGTGCAATCACGTCGGGTTGCGCGATCCATGCTTTCAGAAAATCGGCGCGCGCCGCGGGAAACCAGCGCCGGTCATAAGCGGTCGACTGGTCGAACGGGACCGCGGATAAATCCGTGACTGCCGCACTCGCTGGCGCTGCATGTGCAACGCCTTGAAAACGAATGTTCCGATGCGCGAGTTGGAAGCCCGACTTCCGATAGTTCGCCTGCTGCGCGACGACACCATCCAGACCGACGTTGCGCCCGTTCAGATAATCCATTGCGTGTTGCCAGAGCCGCAGCCCGAGTCCTTTGCCGCGAAACTCCGGTCTGACGATATACAAACCGATAAAGCCGAAATGCGCGTCGTAAGCGACCGCGGAAATCGAGGCGACCGGCTCACCGTGTAATTCACCGACAAGGAAGCCGCCGGGATCGGCGGCGCGGAAACACCGCGCGTCATCGCGGCCCGGATTCCAGCCCTCGTTTGCTGCCCACTCGATCGCTAGCGGGACTTCTCCGGCCGTCATCGTGCGGACGATGTAGTGCCGGGCCAGTTCGGCATCCATGCCGGTGTGCGCGTTCATTCCGATGATCCTGTTGCCGCACTGGCGGCGCGTTGCCTCCACCCAAGAATAGTTCACCGAAGGTTCGGCGCCAGAACTTTCGCGGCCTCGTCTTTACAGCGTCAGAACCGGCTGCCGCGACGGCGTTGCAACGGTGCAAGGACTCCGGGAAACCCCACAGCTTTGTACCTGAATGTGTACGGCCCGCGAGCCGACACACAGCCTTGCAATTCCGCCCCCACCCGACACAAGCCAGATACCTCGGCTGGGTCTAATACATCCAACGACGGATGCCGAACAACGCAGTGACGCAGACCCGAAGGTCTGCCGTCCGCTTCGGACGCCCGGCGGATTTTTTTCCATCCGACCTGATTCAGGAGAACGCCATGAAAGTCCCGATGATCGCTTTGACCTTGGCCGTTGCTGCGTGCGCAACCGCCGGTTCCGCTTATGCAGCCAACTACGCGGCCAATGCAGCCGACCCGCACGCAGCCACCGCCGTCGTGCAGGCAGAAGCGCAATGGACCCCGCCGCAAAGCGCGCCGCAAGCGAAAACGCGTGCCGAGGTTCGCCAGGAACTGGCTCGCGCCAGAACCGACGGCCAGCTCGCCGCGCTCAACAAGATCTATCAGGGTAGCTAAGCATTATCGATCGAACGATCCGAGTACCTTCTTCTCATTCACTATCGAGGTTTGCCATGATCAAGCATCTTTTTGTTGCCGCCGTTCTTTCGGCCAGCGCCGCAGTCGCGGCTCCCGCATTCGCTAGCGGCGGTTATGGGCCCGCGCCGCATTACAACCCGATCGTCGGCGCGCCGGCATCGCAACGCGGGCAGAGCGCGTTGACAGTGAGCGCCGAGCAGGCCGTCCGGGTGACGGACGGCGAACTCAGCAGGCAGTCGTACGGCGGTGCGCAACAGGGCAGTTCGCAATCGGGCGCGCGTTTTGTAAGCGCGGCAGACGCGGCGTCGATCTCGCCTTACGCGCATCACTAATGCGCAGTCGCGATTGTGTTGTCGCAACTCGCTCTTTACTCAATCGTTATGGAAGCCGCGCACCAATCGGTGTGCGGCTTCACAGGTTTGCGATCTAAAACATCGATTCCTACGCAGCCACTTCCACCGTCATCTCGATCTCGACGCAAGCGCCCAACGGAATCTGCGCGACGCCAAACGCGGACCGCGCATGCTTGCCGTTATCGCCGAACACCTGAGCGATCAGATCGGACGCGCCATTGGTCACCCGATGCTGTTCGACGAAATCCTCGCTCGAATTAACGAGGCTCATCACCTTCACGATGCGCGTCACGCGATTGAGGTCGCCGACGTGCGCATGCAATGTCGCGAACAGGTCGATCGCGGCCGCACGCGCGGCGGCGTAGCCTTCGTCGGTGCTCAGACCGGCGCCGAGTTTTCCGGCCCATACCTTGCCGTCCTTTTTCGCCAGATGGCCGGACAGGTACACGGTATTGCCGCTTTGCACGCACATCAGATAAGCGGCGGCCGGCGCTCCGACCACGGGTAGTTCGATACCCAGTTCTTTCAGTGTTGCGTAGACGTCGTGTTCGGACATGCAATCCTCGATAGATGAATTGAGCGGCGACAACCGCGGCGCTTCAGCCGCGGTCGAAGGCGCAATCAAACCGGCGATCAAACCGGCAATCAAACCCGCGGATCGATCGGCGATTCCGGCACCCCGCGTGCCTCGATCGCTTCGCCGGCCAGCAGGCAAAGATCTTCCCGATAGTGCGCAGCAACGATCTGCACGCCGACCGGCACGCCGTCGACGAGTTGCGTCGTCACCGCGAGCCCGGGCAGACCCATCGCCGGCAGCGCGCGCATTGTCAGTTGTGCTTCCCATACGCGGTCGAAGCCGTCGAGGCCCTGCTGGTCGAGATCGTCGGGAAACGGCAGTTCGGCGGAGACGGGCATCAACACGACCGCGTACTGATCGAGAAACAGGCGCCACTGGCGCGTCAACGTAGTACGACGTACTAACGACCGGCTGATCACATCGGCGGGCAAGTCCTGAACCTTGCGGCGCGCCGCGGTGACGACGGCCAGCGCGGCGGGGTCGCCGTCGCGGGTGACCGAGTCGACCAGCGCGTCGAAGCCGTCGCCGAGCCACAAGCGCTCCTGCAACTGCTCGGCTTCACGCAGCGACGGCGTATCGTCGATCTCTTCGACGGTCCAGCCCGCATCGACGAGCCGTTGCGCCGCATCGCGCAGCGCGTGCTCGACTTCCGGCACGATCTGCAAGCCGCCCGGCCGCAGACACAGCGCGGCGCGCAGCGGCACCGTGCGCCCTTCGAGCGGCAGCGGCACATACCAGGGATCGCGCAGGTCCGGCGCGGACAATGCAAGCAGTCCCAGGCGAAGATCCGCGATCGTGCGCGCGATCGGACCGGCGGCCGACATCAGTTGCGCGCCGATCGCCCGCTCGGGGGACGACGCGTTGAATGCGGGCACGCGTCCGAGCGTCGGCCGCAATCCGTGCACGCCGCACGCATACGCGGGGTAGCGGACCGAGCCGCCGATATCGGTGCCCAACGCGAGTTGGCCGATCCCGGCGGCGACCGCGGCCGCCGCGCCGCCCGACGAGCCGCCGGGCGTCAACTTCGGATTGCGCGGATTCACGGTGCGGCCGTGGACGAGGTTGGAGGTGAACCAGCGCAGCGCGAAGGCCGGCGAATTGCTGCGGCCGAGCAGGATCGCGCCGGCTTTTTGCAGGTTATCGACGGCGGGGCTGTTGAACTCGGCGATCAGCTTTTCTTGTAGACGGGTGCCGTTGGTCGTCGCGAAACCCGCCTGATCGACATTGATCTTGACGGTGACCGGTACGCCGGCGAGCGGGCCGGGATCTTCGCCGCGCGCGATCGCGCGGTCGATGTTGTCCGCCTGTTCAAGGACCGCCTCGGGGCGATGTTCGACGATCGCATTGATCGCCGGATTCACCGCATCGAGGCGCGCGAGCGCGGACTGCGCGGCCTCCCGCGCGGACACGTCGCGGCTTTTGATCCGCGCGGCAAGCTCGGTCGCCGATAAACGCCATAGTTCACTCATGTTCCCTCCGGTTAGCATTGCTGCGTTCGCGTTGCCGCGAGCAGACTGGCGGGTGTCAATTTGAACGGCCCAATGTATCTAACGTATGTCCGCCGGCCTCTGAAATGTAAGCCAGTTTTTCCGGACTCGCCGTGGATACGTTGGAGACACAAATCGCGCGGCGAAGAGAACCGCAAAGAAGAGAACCACAGAGAAGAGAACTACAAAGAAATCATTCGCCAAATAAAAAAAGCCGACCTGCGAGGTCGGCTCTTTTGCCTTCAGGCGCGGCAGGAAACTTACTGCACCGCGACCGTGCCGAAGTTTTGTCGTCCGAACGGACTCACGTGATACCCGCTCACGTTGGTACGCGTAATTGCCGCGGCGGTCGGATAACCGAGCGGAATCCACAGCGCTTCGTCGTGGATGATCTGCTGCGCGGCTTCATACGCCTTCGTGCGCTTAGCGATATCGGAGGTTGCTTTGCCGTCGGCGATCAGCTTGTCGAGATCCTGATCGCAGAAGCGCGCGAAGTTGATCCCCGACTTCACCGCGTTGCAGCTGAACAGCGGCGACAGATAGTTGTCCGGATCGCCGTTGTCGCCGGCCCAGCCCATGAACAGCGTGTCATGCTGGCCCTGCTTGGCCTGCTTGATCAGCTCGCCCCATTCGATCACCTTCACTTCGGCCTTCACGCCGATCTTCGCGAAGTCGGCCTGCAGCATTTCGGCGCCGGCCTTCGGGCTCGGATTCAGCACGCTGCCGTTCGGGCGCACCCAGATCGTCGTCGAGAAGCCGTTCGGGAAGCCCGCTTGCGCGAGCAGTGCCTTCGCCTTGGCCGGGTCGTACGGCCAGCCCTTGATCGAGTGGTTGTAGCTCCACGTATTCGGCGGGAACGGATTGACCGCCGGCGTCGCGGTGTTGTCGAACACGGCCTTCAGATACGCGGTGCGGTCGAACGCCATGTTCAGCGCGGCACGCACCTTCTGGTTGTCGAGCGGCTTTTGCTGCGTGTTCAGCGCGACGAACGCGGTCATGAACGCGGGCGTCTGCACGATCGCGAGCGACTTGTCCTTCTTCGCGTCGGCGAGATCCTGTGGCTTCGGCGACAGCGCGATCTGGCATTCGCCGGCCTTCACCTTCTGCGCGCGCACGGTCGCGTCCGGCGTGATCGCGTAGATCAGGCGCTCGATCTTCGGCTTCGCGCCCCAGTAGCCCGGGTTCGCGTCGTAGCGGATCACTGCGTCTTTCGTATAGCTCTTCAGCACGAATGGGCCGGTGCCGATCGGCTTCGCGTTCAGGTCGACCTGCTTGCCGGCCTTCAGCAACTGATCCGCGTATTCGGCCGAATAGATCGACGCGAAGCCCATCGTCAGGATCGATACGAAGGTCGCGTTCGGCTCGTTCAGCTCGAACTTGACGGTGTTCTCGTCGACCTTGGTGATCGCCTTGATCAGCTTCGGCAGCCCCATCGATTGCGCATGCGGGAAGCCGCTCGCGCCCGTCACCTTGTGCCACGGGTTGCTGTCGTTGAGCATGCGGTCGAACGTGAAGATCACGTCGTCGGCGTTCAGCGCGCGGGTCGGCTTGAAGTAGTCGGTGGTCTGGAACTGCACGTTCGGGCGCAGATGGAACGTGTAGGTCAGCCCGTCGGCGCTCACTTCCCATTTGTCGGCGAGCGCCGGCACGACCTTCTTCTGCGCTTCGTCGAACGACACCAGCGAGTTGAAGATCACGTCGGCCGACGCATTGGTCGTGACCAGCGAGTTGAACTGGACGACGTCGAAGCCGTCGGGGCTCGATTCGGTACAGACGGTGAGCGGTTTGGCGAGCACCAGCGCGGGCGCTGTGAACAGGATGGCGGCTGCGAGCAGTTTGAAGCGCATAGGATCTCCGGTGACGAGCGCGGTCAGGCTGTGCGTCTGGTTGTGTTTATGGCGGCCTCGGGAAGCGGTCGCGGCGGGCGGCGCCACGCGCGTGATTTGCTCCCGGCGCCGTCGCACGGGCCGGGAGACCCGGCTTCGCGGGCGGCGCGCCTTCGCGAAAGCTTATCGAAGGGGGATTATGGCGACAACAATTTAATCGACATATCCATATGGCGGGCGGGGTAGCAGCGCGCGTGCCGCGGGCCGCGGGCCTTCAACCCGCCGCTGCGAGCCGCAACAGATAGTCGACCCCGTCGATCGCGCGCACCCCGTACCACGACGTCATCTCGCCGTCGATCAACTCGATACGCTTGCCGCTCATGCGCGAATCGCGCGCGAGCGCATCGCGATGCGCGGCCGTGAACCGGTACGGCTCACTCGACAGCAGCACCCGGTCGACCTGCGCGAGCCACGGCGCGGCATCGAAGTCGAGTACCGGGTAGCGCGCTGCGCCCTTGAGACCGCCGTGCACGTCGGGCAGCGCGTGCCAGTTCGCCAGTTCCAGCATCGCGGCGATGTAGGTGTCGCGCGCGACGCTCATCCACGGTTCACGCCAGATCAGGTACAGCACGTTCTGCGCGGCAAAGCGGCGGGCGGCGGCTTTCCGCAGGCGTAGTTCGAGCGCATCGGCGAGGCGCCGCGCTTCGTGCTCACGGCCGAAGATCGCGCCGAGCAGCGCGTAGAGCGCGAGGTTATCGCGCGGCGTTTGCGGATGGGTGACGACGATATGCGGGACGAACGCACGCAACTGTTCGACGGTGTCGCGTTCGTTTTCGTCGATATTGACGAGCAGATGAGTGGGGCGCAGCGCGCGGATCGCGTCGAGCTTGACGGCCTTGGTGCCGCCGACCTTGCGAACCACTTGCACCTTGTCGCGCGGATGCACGCAAAAACCGGTACGCCCGACTATCTGGCCGTCGAGGCCGAGCGCGAACAGTGTTTCGGTGACGCTCGGCACCAGCGACACGATGCGCGCGGCGGCGCCCGCTGGTTCGTGCGCGACGCCGGCTGCATCGACCGCACGGGTGGACATGTTTTACTCGGCGACGGCGCGCGGCTTGCGCGGCGCGCGTTCGAACACGCGGTCGTATAGCCAGCGCGGCAATACGTGCAGCAGCATCGCCGCGACCCGCATCTGCCACGGGAACACCGCGAACGAAGTTTGCCGCTCGACCGCGCTGGCTACCTTCGCGGCGAAGCGATCCGCGTCCATCAGGAACGGCATCCCGTACGGGTTGTGCTCGGTCATCGGCGTGCGGATATAGCCGGGCGCGATCGTCACGACACCGACGCCCAGCGGCCGCATTTCGACCCGCAACGCTTCCAGATACTTGAGCGCCGCCGACTTCGACGCGCTGTACGCACCCGAGCCCGGCAGGCCGCGCACGCCCGCAACACTGGCGATACCGACCAGCGTGCCGCGCCGCTCGGCGGCCATCGCCGCGGCGAACGGCTCGAACGTTGCGACCATGCCGAAGTAATTGATGTCCATCACTTCGCGGAACGTGCGCAGATCGCCGTGCCCGGTCAGCGCGCCGCGGCTGATCCCGGCATTGGCGATCACCACGTCGGGCAGCCCGTGTTCGGCGATAAAGCGCGCGGCGGCCTCGGCGAGCGCTTCCGCGTCGCGCACGTCGACCGCATAGATTGAGACGGTATTCTGGGGATGGGACTGCTGGAACGCGGCGAGCGCGTCGCCGCGACGGGCGACGAGGCCGAGAATCGCGCCGCGCCGTGCATATTCGCCGGCGAGCGCGAGGCCAATGCCACTCGATGCGCCGGTAATGAATACCTTCAGGGGAGAGGTCATACCGGCGCCTCGTGATTACATCTTCTTCGCGCGAACCTGCGAGACGAGGTAGTCGAGCACCTGGATCGTGCCGGGCAGGCTGTTGGTCGCGGCCGGGCCGGTTTCAAACTTGCCCTGCACCGCAATGGTCGGCACGCCTTCGATCTTGTAGTCGTCGAGCAGCTTCTTGTCCTTCTGCAGCGCGCTTTGCGTCGAGAACGAGTTGTACGCTTCCATGTACTTCTTCGGATCGACGCCGAACTTCGCGAGGAATTTGGCCTGGTCTTCCGGCGTCAGCAGGTAGTTCTTGTTGACGTGGATTTCGTTGAAGATCTTCGGCGTGAGTTCGTTGACGACGCCGAGCGCGTCGAGCGCGTGGAACATCTTCGAATGCGGGATGAAGTCGTCGCGGAAAGCCACCGGCACGCGGCGGAACACGACGTCCGGACCCTGCTTCTTCACCCATGCTTCGAGGAACGGGTTGAATTCGTTGCAGTGCGGGCAGCCGTACCAGAAGAATTCGGTGACTTCGATCTTGCCGGCCGGCACGTCGGTGGGTTGCGGCGTGGCGAGGACGGTGTAGTCCTTGCCGGCGACCGGCGCTTGCGGCGACGCGTGCGCCGAGGCCGCGATCAGGCCCAGCGAGAGAAACAGGATGCTCAGCAGCTTTTTCATGTTGTGTAGACCCAGGTAAGCGTGATGCGGTGAAGCCACGCGAATGTCCGTCACCGCTTGTCAGATTCGGGTGGCCGCTTCGGCAGGCAAAGCGGGCGAGGCGGCCATCGTGCTTGTGACTCGCGCTGCGCGCCGATGGTTCAGCGCGCCGCGCGAGCCGGCATTACCGTTTATTTATTGTTTGGTGAAGCGGATCACCGCGGTGTCGACACCGGCATCCGACAGACGCTGGCGGCTCGAATTCATGTCCTCGAACTTCGAGAACGGGCCGATCCGCACGCGGTAGTACGTAACCCCGCCCGCGTCACGTTGGGTGACTTTCGACTCGAAGCCCTGGAACGCGAGACGCGCGCGTTGCTGTTCGGCGTCGGCGGCGGTCTTGTATGCGCCCACCTGCAGGAAGTAGCCGGTGTTCGCGTCGCCCGGTACCGGCGCGGCGGCCGAACCCGGCTTCGCCGCGTTGTTGGCGGTGGTGGCCGGCGCGCTGCTGGTCTTCGGCGCGGAGCCTGCCGTGGTGGCGCTCGGCGCGCTCGAGGTTTGCGGCTTCTTCGCCGGCGCGGAAGCCGGCGCATTGTTGGCTAGCGCGTTGTTATCCTGCGCGGGCTTCGGCGCGACCGCCGTGCCGTTCGAGTTGCCGATGGTCGGCGGCACTTCGACGATCTGCGGTTCTTCGAGCATGCCCGACTGGGTCTGCGCGTTGGTCTGACCCGGTGCGGTGTTCGGCGGCGCGGGTTGCGCGGCCTGCGGCACCGGCTGGCCCGGCGTCTTGCCTTGCAGCGGCCGGTTCGGATCGTACTGCGGCTGGCTTGCGCCGTTCTCCTGCGCCGCGGGCGGCGCGACCTTCGAGACGAACGGCGTAGGTGCACGGGTGATGTACAGCGCCACGACTACCGCGATTGCCAGACCGACGATCAGGCCCAGCACGATACCGAGAAAAGTACCCCCGGTTTGCTTCGATTGCTTTGTTGTGCGGCGTGGTTTTGCCATCGTTCGAATCACCTGCAAAAAGAATCCAGGAACGGCCGTCGATTATAACGACGGCCGCGTGCATGTTACGCCGGGAGAGTTACATCTTGACGGGAGCGGAGACGCCGATCGTCGCGAGACCGTTGGCCAGCACCTGACGGGTGGCCGCGAGGAGTGCGACGCGCGCGTTGCGTTCGGCCGCATCGTCGACCAGCACGCGCTCGGCTCTGTCATTGTAGAACGAGTGGAATTCACCGGCGAGGTCGCGCAGATAGAACGCGACCGCGTGCGGCGCGAGTTCGTCGGCCGCGTGCTGCAGCATGTCCGGGAACTCGGCGAGCTTGTTGAGCAGCGCCATTGCGCGTTCGCTCGTGAGCGGCGCGAGGTCGACGCCGGCCAGCGCGCTTTCGTCGAAGCCGTAGCGCGTGTTGCACTCGGCGATCACCGAGCAGATCCGCGCGTGCGCGTACTGCACGTAGTGGACCGGGTTCTCGTCGTTCTGCTTCAGCGCGAGGTCGATGTCGAACACGAATTCCGTGTCGGCCTTGCGCGAGATCAGGAAGAAGCGCACCGCGTCGCGGCCGCGGCGGATGGTTTCCTCGTCGATCAGATCGACCGCCGCTTCGGTGCCCGGCGTCGCGCCGCCCGACCATTCGATCAGGTCGCGCACGGTCACGTAGCTGCCGGCGCGCTTCGAGATTTTCACCTCTTCGCCGTTGCGCATCACGGTGACCATCTTGTGCAGGATGTAGTCGGGATAGCCCTTCGGAATGCCGATGCCGAGACCCTGCAGGCCGGCGCGCACGCGCGCGATCGTGCCGTGGTGGTCCGAGCCCTGCACGTTGATGACCTTGGTGAAGCCGCGTTCCCACTTGGCGACGTGATAGGCGACGTCCGGCACGAAGTACGTGTACGTGCCGTCGGTCTTGCGCATCACGCGGTCTTTGTCGTCGCCGTCGTCGGTGGTGCGCAGCCACAGCGCGCCTTCCTGCTCGTAGGTCTTGCCGGCATCGACGAGTGCCTGCACGGTCTTCTCGACCCGGCCTTCCGTGTACAGCGACGATTCCAGGTAGTAGCGGTCGAACTTCACGCCGAACGCCTGCAGGTCCATGTCCTGCTCGCGGCGCAGATAGGTGACCGCGAAACGGCGGATCGCTTCGAGGTCTTCGACGTCGCGCGCGCCGGTGACCGGTGCGCCGTCGCTGGCTTCGACCGTGACGCCGTTCATGTAGTCGTGCGCGATGTCGGCGATGTAGTCGCCGTTGTACGCCGACGCGGGCCAGCCAGCGTCGCCGGGGGCGAGGCCGCGCGCGCGCGCCTGCGTGGACAGCGCGAGCGTCTGGATCTGCACGCCGGCGTCGTTGTAGTAGAACTCGCGATGCACGTCCCAGCCCTGCGACGCGAGCACGTTCGACAGCGCATCGCCGAGCGCGGCCTGGCGGCCGTGGCCGACGTGCAGCGGACCGGTCGGGTTGGCCGACACGAATTCGACTAGCACGTGCTTGCCGGCGTCGCGTTGCGAGCGGCCGTAGCCGACGCCTTCGGCGAACACCGCGCTGACGACGGCCTGCTTGGCCGCCGCGCTCAGGCGCAGATTGATGAAGCCCGGACCCGCGACTTCGGCCGCGTCGATCAGGCCTTTAGCCTCGGGCTGCGCGAGCAGCGCATCGACGATCTGTTGCGCGAGCTGGCGCGGATTCGCGCGCAGCGGCTTGGCGAGCTGCATCGCCACGTTGCACGCGACGTCGCCGTGCGCGGCGACTTTCGGGCGCTCGAGCGTGATGGTGGGGGAGACGAACGCGGCTTCGGTGGCGCCCTGAGTGGCGAGCGCGACCTGCTTCACCGTTGCGGCGAGCAGTGTTTCGAGTGTGTGTTTGTGTGCGGGCAGCATGCTTGTTGCGAGTCCAGTGAGGCGATCCGGTAAGGCGGAAGTGGCGCCGGCCGAGGCCGGTGTCGGAAGCGTTGCGGCGGGCGGCGTCGAGCGTTGCGGCGGCGTGCGCCCGGCAGCAGCGTGGCCAGGCGCGTTGCCGCCGCGGCGAGCTGGTGAGCGGCGCATGCCGGCTTGCCGTGACGCGGGCCGGTGGCCCCTGGCTCGCGCGGCACGCGAGTTGCGACGCAGGCTTTAACCACCTGCTTCGCACGCTTGCCTGTTGCTCGTCGCGCCTTGCTGCACGCGGCGTCTGGCGGCGCGCTTTTCCGTTCAGACGGATTTTAGCAGGTGCTAATATGTTCAATGAGATGCCCGCCAGCGGTCGTGTCCGCCGTGCCCGCACGGTGTCGTGTCAGGCGCGTTCAGGTCACCTTCGAGGCCGCCCGCGGGTCGCTCGTGCGTCAACCCGACATAACGAAAAAGGAACGGTCATGCTGATTACTTTCAAATGCCACGCCTGCCCGGACGTGATGATGCTGGACAATCTGGCGCAGCATCTGCTCGGCATTATCGGCAAACGCCTTGGGCAGAGGGGCGTGATCACCCCCGAGGAACTGGGTCCCGCGATCGAGAAGCTCGAAGCCGCGATCACCGTGGACAAGCGCGAACGCGCGGAACACGAAGGCCATTTCCACGAAGGCGAGGACGGTCACGAGCGCCACGAAATTCCGCCCGGCCTCGCGCAACGCGCGTATCCGTTCCTCGACATGCTGCGCGCGGCGCAGAAGGAAAACTCGGATATCGTCTGGGGGCTGTGATTGAGGGCGGCGCGTGCTGGCTGAACGGTAAGGTCCGGCTGCTGCGGCGCGCGTATGGCCATGATGGCCTGCGGTGCGGTGCGGTGCGGTGGCGGTTCGGCCGGTCTCCGGCGGCGCTGCCTCCGAGCGCCAATCGTCTACAGATTCATTGCAACAAACAAAAGAGCCCGCTTAACGCGGGCTCTTTGACGTTCAAGGTGCGCAAACGGCGACGCCGTTCACTGACTTGCGCCTTCGGGAGCGGCCGCCGGCGCGGTCTCGCCCTTCTTCGTCTTGTGTTTCTTCGGCTTTTTCACATGCTTTTCGGTCGGCGGCGAGTACGAACTGACCTCGCTCGACGCGCCCGGCGCGGCCGCTTGCGCGAGCGCCACGGAAGCGCCCGCGGCCAGCGAAACAGCGGTCAGTAACAGCGTCAGCTTCTTCATACGATTTTTCTCCGGTGACGGTTGCAAGTTCGGTGAGCCGGCGCGTTGTGCTCGCGCCTGACAGGATGAAAGCCGACTCAGTCTACAAAGCCGAAATTGCCGTGGCGGCAAATCTTCAGGGTTTCGGGACCGATATAGTGGGCGGCGCGCGGCGCGGCCCACGAGCGGCCGCTTACAGCAACGGCGCGAGCGCGCGCTCGGCGTCCGCCTTCGACAGCGCCATCCGCTGCGCGTAGCTGTCCACCTGGTCCGCGCCGATCTTGCCGACCGAGAAGTAGGTGCTGTCCGGATGCGCGAGGTAGAAGCCCGACACGCTGGCCGCCGGCAGCATGGCCAGCGATTCGGTCACGCTCATGCCGATCTCGTTCGCTTGCAGCACGTCGAACATGTCGCGCTTCACGAGGTGATCCGGGCAGGCCGGATAGCCGGGCGCCGGGCGGATGCCGCGATATTTTTCGGCGATCAGTTCGTCGTTCGACAGGGTTTCGCTGTTCGCGTAGCCCCACAGGTCGCGTCGCACGCGCGCGTGCATCGCCTCGGCGAACGCTTCGGCGAAGCGGTCCGCGAGCGCCTTCAGCATGATCGCGCTGTAGTCGTCGTTGTCCTTCTCGAACTGGCGCTCCTTCACGTCGACGCCGAGACCGGCGGTCACCGCGAACATGCCGATGTAGTCGGCCACGCCCGAATCCTTCGGCGCGATGAAGTCGGCCAGCGAGCGGTTCGGCCGCATCACGCCGTCGACCACCGGCCGCACGCTCTGCTGGCGCAGATTGCGCCACGTCATCGCGACTTCGGTGCGCGATTCGTCGGTATAGATTTCGATGTCGTCGTCGTTGACCGTATTGGCCGGCAGCAGTGCGATCACGCCGTTGGCCTGCAGCCAGCGACCTTGGATCAGACGCGCGAGCATCGACTTGCCGTCCGAGAACACCCGGCGCGCCGATTCGCCGACGATCTCGTCGTTCAGGATCGCCGGATACGGGCCGGCCAGATCCCAGGTCTGGAAAAACGGGCCCCAGTCGATATAGTTCGCGAGCTCGTTCAGATCGAAGTTCTTGAACACCCGGCGGCCGATGAACTTCGGCTTGACCGGCTGATAGCTCGCCCAGTCGACCTTGGTTTTATTCGCGCGCGCTTCGGCGAGCGTGACCATCGGCTGCGCTTTCTTGTTCGCGTGCTGGTCGCGGATGCGCGCGTAGTCGGTGTTCAGGTCGTCGATGTACTTGGTCGCGCCTTCGTCCGACAGCAGGCTCGACGCAACCGACACCGAGCGCGACGCGTCCGGCACATAGACGACCGGGCCTTCGTAATGCGGCGCGATCTTCACCGCGGTGTGCACGCGCGAGGTCGTCGCGCCGCCGATCAGCAGCGGAATCTTCTTCACGCGGAAGTAGTCGTCGCGCTGCATTTCCGACGCGACGTAGGCCATCTCTTCGAGGCTCGGCGTGATCAGCCCCGACAGCCCGATGATGTCCGCGCCTTCGACCTTCGCCTTCGCGAGAATCTCGCTGCACGGGACCATCACGCCCATGTTGACCACTTCGAAGTTATTGCACTGAAGCACCACCGACACGATGTTCTTGCCGATGTCGTGCACATCGCCCTTCACGGTCGCGATGACGATCTTGCCCTTCGCGCGCACGTCGCCGCCGGCCGCCGCGAGCTGGCGCTTTTCTTCCTCGATGAACGGGATCAGATGCGCGACCGCCTGCTTCATCACGCGGGCGGATTTCACGACCTGCGGCAGGAACATCTTGCCCTGCCCGAACAGGTCGCCGACGATGTTCATGCCGTCCATCAGCGGGCCTTCGATCACGTTGATCGGGCGACCGCCGGCGGCGGCGATCTTCGCGCGCACTTCCTCGGTGTCTTCGACGATGAAGTTCGTGATGCCGTGCACCAGCGCATGCGCGAGACGCTTTTCGACCGGCTGATTGCGCCACTCGAGGTTCTCTTCCTTCTTCGCGGCGCCGGTCTTGAACTTGTCGGCGATTTCGAGCAGCCGGTCGGTGCCATCGTCGCGGCGGTTCAGCACCACGTCTTCGACGCGCTCGCGCAACTCGGCATCGAGATCCGCGTACACGCCGAGCTGACCCGCGTTGACGATGCCCATGTCCATCCCCGCCTGGATCGCGTGATAGAGGAACACCGTGTGGATCGCCTCGCGCACCGGGTCGTTGCCGCGGAACGAGAACGACACGTTCGACACGCCGCCGCTGATCTTCGCGTACGGCAGATTCTGCTTGATCCAGCGGGTCGCCTCGATGAAGTCGACCGCGTAGTTGTTGTGTTCCTCGATACCGGTCGCGATCGCGAAGATGTTCGGGTCGAAGATGATGTCCTCGGGCGGAAAGCCGACTTCGCCCACCAGTACGTCATACGAGCGTTTGCAGATTTCGGTCTTGCGCGCGAAGGTGTCGGCCTGGCCCTGTTCGTCGAAGGCCATCACGACGGCGGCCGCGCCGTAGCGGCGGATCAGCTTCGCGTGATGCACGAACGCTTCCTTGCCTTCCTTCAGCGAGATCGAGTTGACGATCGCCTTGCCCTGCACGCACTTCAGACCCGCTTCGATCACTTCCCACTTCGACGAGTCGATCATGATCGGCACGCGCGCGATGTCCGGCTCCGAAGCGATCAGATTCATGAAGCGGACCATCGCCGCCTTCGAATCGAGCATCGCCTCGTCCATGTTGATGTCGATCACCTGCGCGCCGTTTTCGACCTGCTGGCGCGCGACCGCCAATGCGTCGTCGAACTGATTGTTCAGGATCATTCGCGCGAACGCTTTCGAGCCGGTCACGTTGGTGCGTTCGCCGACGTTGATGAAGAGCGTCCCGGACGTGACGTTGAACGGCTCGAGGCCGCTAAGGCGCATGGTGTGATCGGTCATGGCGTGAGTGCGAGTCGGTGCGTGCGTTAAAGGGTGCGAGGTGCGCGGACGTGAGCGACGTGACGTGCGTGGCGTTGGGCCGAGGAGCGGTGGCCGCGCTCAGGCGGCGTCGCGATACTGGCTCGGCCACTTGCGCGGCTTGAGCTCGGCGAGCGCCTTCGCGATCGCCGCGATGTGCTCGGGCGTCGTGCCGCAGCAGCCGCCGGCGATGTTCACCAGACCCGCTTCGGCGAATTCCTTCAGCAGGCCGGAGGTGTCGGCGGGCAGTTCGTCGAAGCCGGTGTCGCTCATCGGATTCGGCAGGCCGGCGTTCGGGTAGCACGACACGTAGGTGTCGCACAGCTTCGCGAGTTCGGCGACGTACGGGCGCATCAGCGCCGCGCCGAGCGCGCAGTTCAGGCCGAACGTCAGCGGCTTCGCATGGCGCAGCGAGTTCCAGAATGCTTCGACGGTCTGGCCCGACAGGATGCGGCCCGATGCGTCGGTGACGGTGCCCGAGATCATGATCGGCAGACGCTCGCCGGTGTCTTCGAACAGTTCGTCGAGCGCGAACAGCGCGGCCTTCGCATTCAGCGTATCGAAGATCGTTTCGACGAGGAACAGATCGGCGCCGCCGTCGAGCAGCGCCTTCGCCTGCTCGTAGTAGGCGGTGCGCAGTTCGTCGAAGGTCACGTTGCGCGCGCCCGGATCGTTGACGTCGGGCGAAATGCTCGCGGTCTTCGGCGTCGGTCCGATCGCGCCGGCGACGAAGCGCGGCTTGTCCGGCGTCGAGTACTTGTCGCACGCGGCGCGCGCGAGCTTCGCCGATTCGACGTTCATCTCGATCGCGAGCGACTCCATCCCGTAGTCGGCCTGCGCGACGGTGGTTGCGCCGAACGTGTTGGTTTCGATGATGTCCGCGCCGGCCGCCAGATACTGCTCGTGAATCTCGCTGATGATCTGCGGCTGGGTAATCGACAGCAGTTCGTTGTTGCCCTTGATGTCGCGCGCGTAGTCCTTGAAGCGCTCGCCGCGATAGCGGGCTTCGTCGAGCTTGTAGCGCTGGATCATCGTGCCCATCGCGCCGTCGAGGATCAGGATGCGCGAGTTCAGCAGCGCGGGCAGTGCGGCGCCGCGCGTGTAGGCGGCGTCGGGACGGACTGGCGTGGCGGTTTGGGCGGGCTGGGTCATGGCGGACGGGGGCGTGTGCCGACGTTGGCGGAAAACCTGTCATTGTAGCCGCTGGCGGGCGGATCCGCCGGGCCTGGGCGGGAAGCGGGGCGTGGCGGCGGCGCGAAACGTTACACGTACGGGACGTAAAAATGACCGGTCAGGTAGCGCGGAGCGACCTGGAGAAAAGGGCGCGCGGAGCTTCAAAGAAGTGGGCGGCTTGCATGTTAATGCGCGAATGAAAAACGGCCCAGCAAGCGAAAAGCGTGCTGGGCCGTTTGTAGTGATCGACCGTTTGAATAAAGCCCCGGCGGAGCCGGGCGGGGCGGTCGATCGATGTCGCCAGAATGCCAGTTCGAACTACCTGCGCTTAATGCAGAATTACCGGTTGATGCATCAGACTATCGAACTGACCGAGGAATTCGTCGACCTCATCCAGCGTCGGCTCGCCTTCGATCAGCTTCTGCACATGCTCGCGAAAATTTGCCGCCATTGCACCGTCGATGAAGATTTCGCGCTGCATGTTCTTGTCGACGATCTCGTAGCCGCCCGAGCGCATGGCCAGTTGACCTTCCTGCGGCGGAAACTCGACGACGCAATAGTTGGGGCTGTTGTAGATCATTTGCATGGCGACACTCCTTATTTCCGTTGGGCTCCTGCCTTTTATGCAACATAGGTGGAGCATGAGAGATGGAATTCAAGGGGTGGGTCCGGACGACGCAGGTAAAGCTCCGGACCTATCGGTTAGACCCGCCGCTCGAGAAACGATTCCAGCAAAGCGGCAAATCGTTGTGACTGCTCGATCGGCACGAGATGCGCGGCGTCGAGCAATTCGAAGCGGGCGCCTTCGATCGCTTCCGCTATCGCCTGAGTAGCAGCAGGCGGCGTGCCCGTGTCGTGGCGGCCGGCCACCGTCAGCGTCGGACAGCGGATCGCGCCGTGCCTGCCGCGCAGGTCGAAGTCGCGCAGCGCCTCGCACGCCATCGCGAAACCCTCCGGCGGCGTCGCGGCGAAGGTTTCGCGGATCGGCTCGACCGCCTCGGGGTGCGCGGCATGGAACTCGGGCGTGAGCCAGCGCGCGATTGTCGACGGCGTCAGCGCGGCCATCCCGTCGCTGCGCGCGGTGTGGGCGCGCTGGTCCCACAACCCACGGTTTTCGGGCGGGGTGCCGCCGGTGCTGTCGGCGATCGTCAGCGTATCGACGCGCGCCGGGTGGTCCAGCGCGAATTGCTGCGCGATCATCCCGCCGAGCGACAGGCCGACCAGGTGCGTGGTCGGCGCGCCGAGCGCATCGAGCAGTTTGGCGAGATCGTCGGACAGATCGGCCATGCTGAACGGCTCGCGCGCCACCGCGCTCTGGCCGTGGCCGCGCACGTCGTAGCGCAGCACCGTGTAGTCGTCGCGGAAATAGCCGGCCAGCTGATCCCAGATAGAAAGATCGCCGCCCAACTGGTGGATGAACGTGAGCCACGGGCCGCCGCCTTCGTTGCTCAGCACGTAGCGGGTGTCGATTCCGTTGATGTTCACTTGCATGCGGGCTCCTTTGAAGGAAACGCAGTGAAAAAGATCGGTGGTGCTTGCGCTCGCGCGCTGTTTTCGTTGCGCCGTCGACCGGCGTCGATTCATACGGGCGTTTGCGCGAGCGGGTGCCGCAGTGACATGCAAGTCTGCGCTGTAGGGGAAGTTTCGCCGAAGTTGCGAAGATTTGCTGGGCTTTGATTCGACGCGTAAATCAAGGCCTATTTTGAAAAATATATCAAGGAGTGATATTTTTTTGCGCGGTCGATTCGACCGGTGCGGCGGGCGCGGTGTCGGGCATTGCTGCCGACGCGTCGGCCGGTGGCGTGGCCGATGATGAAGTGGAAGCGTTTCCTGGTGCAGGAGTAGAAGGAGTAGCCGGTGCGGGCGCTGCCGGCGCGGGCATTGCAGGCGCGGCCGCGCTTGGTGTCACGCCACCGTTTGAACCGTCAGCCGGCGTCGCGCCGTCGAGTTCGAGCTTGCCGCGCCATACCAGTTCGAACTGCGTACCATTCGGCTCGGTCTGCAGAATGCGCGCGGGCAGCCAGCCGAGCGACGGCGCGAGCCACACGTCGATGCGGCGCTGATCGCCTTCGTGGCGCGGCAGCCGTTTGAAATGACGCGCCTGCAGATAGCCCTGCGCCGCGCGAATCGTTTCGTCGCCGATCGTCTCGATCGGCCAGTTCTCGCCGCTATCGTTATCGACGACGAAAAACTGCCGGGTGACGCCCGGCGTGTACGCGCCCGGGTCGCCGCGCACGAGGCTGGCCAGTTGCATCACGACGCTGAAGCGGTCCTGCGCGCCGTCGGGCAGCGGCAGCGCGGCCGGCGTGCGCGTGAAGGCGATTTTCCTGTCGTCGCGATTGAAGATCGCGATGTCTTCCGCGCGACGGCCGCGCTTTTCGCTGTATTGCGCCGGCGCGAGCCCGAACGCGTCGATGCCGCCGCGGCTCGAATACACGAACGGTCCGACGAACGGCACCGGCACCGACACGATCATTTCGTAGCCCTGTGCATTGCTCGCCCAATGGATCGTGCCGGGCGGGTTGCGCACGCCGTTGTAGAACGTGTCGTATTCGAGGTCCGCCGACGGCGGCACCGAGAACTTCACGCCCTTCGAAGCGTGCGGCGCGCTGGCCGCGGCGGGCGCGCTCGCGGCATTGCCGCCGGCGTTCGCAGCGGCGGCGTTCGCGTTCGCGCCGCTCGCGGCGACCGGCGCACTCGCTGCGGCTTCCGACGCGGGCGCGGCCGCGGGCTGATCCGGTTTGGCCGGTTGTAACGCGCTCAGCACGTGCTGGTCGTGCGGTCGCGGTGCCGCGGGCTTGTGCACCGGCGCTGGCGGATGCGCTGGCGCGGCGGCGGCAGGCTGTTGCTGACGCTCGACCCGCTCGGGCGTCAGCAGCTTGATCTGCACCGGCACATGATGCTCGGCCGGAGTCAGATTCATGCGATTGCGCTCGAACCATTGCGCGGCGATCCAGTGCGACCCCGCGACCACGACGAGCACCGCGAGCCAGCGCCCGACCCGCCACGTGCGCCGCGTCCGCGACGCGCGGCCCGGCCCGTTGCCGGCAGGCGGCGGCGCATCGGGGCGGCGGGTCGCGGAAGCAAAGTCCATCGGGGCTCGGGTGTCGGTGTGCTTCAGATTGGCGCCGGGTCTTGATCGTTCGCGCCGCGCGGCGTCGCGCTATAGCCGAGTTCGTACGACAGTTTTTGCGCGCATTCGCGCAGCGCGGTATCGATTTCGCCGCCCCAGCGGATATCGAACGCGCCTTCGTGGCCGAGCGCGACGAGGCCGAGCGCGAGCGCGCCGGTCGAGTCGAACACCGGCATACAGAACGCGTGGATGGTCGGCAGCAGCATCCCTTCGACGCGCGCGGCCTGATGTTCGCGCACGCCGGCAAGCACGCGCTCGACGTCCTCGCGCGTGCGCGGCGCGCCGCTATACGACGAACGGCGCGAGTCGGCCAGTTCGCGTTCGAGCATCGCTGAGGTCTGGCCGGCCGGCAGGTAGGCGGCGAACAGCAGACCGGTGGCGGAACTGAGCAGCGGCATCACGTCGCCGAGTTTCAGCGAGGCCTTGGCCGGATAGCTCGATTCCATCCAGTGCACCATCGTCGGGCCCTGATTGCCCCATACCGCGATGCCGACGGTCAGATCGAGCTGGTCGCGCAATTGCGCGAGCGCGATCCGCGCGAGCGATACGCCGTCGACACGCGCGAGCCGCGCCAGCCCCAACTGCAACGCGAAGCCGCCGAGTTCGTAGCGGCCC
The DNA here is from genome assembly GCF_001931485.1 of Burkholderia sp. SRS-W-2-2016. Lineage (GTDB taxonomy): Bacteria > Pseudomonadota > Gammaproteobacteria > Burkholderiales > Burkholderiaceae > Paraburkholderia. The sequence continues at coordinate 50,830 of NZ_MSDV01000005.1, forward strand.
GACAGCGGATCCTGCGCGACCACGCCGAGGCGCAGAAAACTCACCAGATAGCGATGCGCCTTCGCCGGACTCATGCCGGCGCGCTGCGCGAGGTCGCGCAGCATCATCGCGCGCGGTTCGCGGGTCAGCACGTCGAGCAGCCGGAAACCGACTTCGATCGACTGGATGCCGGAGCGCAGTTTTTCCTCGCCGGCTTCGAGCGCTTCGTCGTCGGCGGCGGTATCGGTGTTGGTCTCGGCGGTCTCGACGGTCTCGAGTGGTTCGTGCGCGGAAGCGGACGCGTGAGCGGTGCGGGAGCGGAGCGTGCCGGAGCGGGCGTTGGCGGACATGGGCAATGGGCGCGGGCGGCGCGTTCGGTGATCGGTAGTGGCGCGGTTGCGGGCGGTGCCGGGGCGGCGACGCCGGCCGCGGGCGAGGCTCGCGCGCCGTGCGTTCGAATGCCCGGCAGACTCCGCATGCTACGCGCCCGGGTTGGCGCCGCGCCGATTCACCATCGTAGAATAGATTCCTTCCATCGTCACTAACCCACGGTTCACAGCTCTATGAAACTTGCCTCGCTGAAGGACGGCACGCGCGACGGTCAACTGATCGTCGTGTCCCGCGACCTGCATACCGCGGCCATCGCCGACGCGATCGCGCCCACGCTGCAGCGCGTGCTCGACGACTGGGCCTTCTACGCGCCGCAACTGCAGGACCTCTACGAAGCGCTCAACCAGGGCCGCGCCCGCAACAGTTTTTCGTTCGACGCGAAGGACTGCATGGCGCCGCTGCCGCGCGCGTTCCAGTGGGCGGACGGCTCGTCGTACGTGAACCACGTCGAGCTCGTGCGGCGCGCGCGCGGCGCGGAAATGCCGCCGGAATTCTGGACCGATCCGCTGATGTACCAGGGCGGCAGCGACGACTTCATCGGTCCGCGCGACGACGTGCTGTGCGCATCGGAAGAGTACGGGATCGACTTCGAGGCGGAAGTCGCGGTCGTCACCGGCGACGTGCCGATGGGCGCGACGCCCGAGCAGGCATTGAAGAGCGTGCGTCTGATCACGCTGGTCAACGACGTATCGCTGCGCAACCTGATTCCGGCCGAACTCGCGAAGGGCTTCGGCTTTTTCCAGAGCAAGCCGGCCAGCTCGTTCGCGCCGGTCGCGGTCACACCGGACGAGCTCGGCGAGTTCTGGCGCGAAGGCCGCGTGCATCGGCCGATGATCGTCCACTGGAACGGCCGCAAGGTCGGCCAGCCGGACGCCGGCACCGACATGGTGTTTCATTTCGGGCAACTGATCGCGCACGCGGCGAAGACGCGCAATCTGCGGGCCGGTGCGATCGTCGGTTCGGGCACGGTGTCGAACAAGGACGCGAAGCGCGGCTACTGCTGCATCGCCGAGAAGCGCTGCCTCGAAACGATCGAGCACGGCGCGCCGCAGACGGAGTTCATGAAATATGGCGACGTCGTGAAGATCGAGATGTTCGACGAAGCGGGCAAGTCGATTTTCGGGGCGATCGAGCAGAGCATTGCGCCGCTCGATTGACGGTTGAGGGCGAGCGAGCGTTCTCGCGCTTGCGTCGCCACGTCGCCACGTCGCGGCGACAGCTCCGCGAAAGGGTTTCGCCCGATGCCGCCGGCTCCGCGCGCGCGGCTACACTGACTGGCGCGCCGGCCCGCCCGGCGCGACCGGCGGATCGACTGCGCTAACGCAGCGATCGCACGTCGGCAACATCAAAACGACAACCCGACGTGAGGAGACAGCATGCCGCGATTGGACTTCCCCGAAGCTGAGAACCCGCGCGTTTCAAGCCGACGCAGCCAGCGCAGCCGGCTTGTCCCGCGCGTCGCGCGGCGTGCCGCGATGCTATCGGCCGCGCTCGCCTGCGCGTTGCCGTTGCCGTCGTTCGCGCAGGTCAAGATCGGTCTCGTGCTGTCGCTGACCGGGCCGGCCGCGTCGCTCGGCATTCCGGCGCGCGACACGGTCGCTTTGCTGCCCAAACAGATCGGCGGCCAGAAAGTCGAGTACATCGTGCTCGACGACGCATCCGATACCACCCAGGCGGTGCAGGACACCCGCAAGCTGATCTCCGAGAACCATGTCGACGCGATCATCGGTTCGTCGATCACGCCGAATTCGCTGGCGATGATCGACGTGGTCGCCGACGCCGAAACGCCGATGATCTCGCTCGCGTCGTCGGCGAAGATCATCGAGCCGGTCGACGCGAAACGCCGCTGGGTCTTCAAGACGCCGCAGACGGACGCGATGATGGCCTCGGCGATCGCCCAGCATGCGAGCGACCACGGCGTGAAGACGATCGCGTTCATCGGCCAGGCCGACGCGCTCGGCGAGACCTTCTATACCGAGGTCGCGAAATTCGCGCAGCTGCATCACATCGACGTGGTCGCGAGCGAGCGCTTCAATCGCACCGATCCGAGCGTGACCGGCCAGGTGCTGAAGATTCTCGCCGCGCATCCGGACGCGGTGGTGGTCGGCGCGGCCGGCACGCCCGCCGCGCTGCCGCCGAAGACGCTGCGCGAGCGCGGCTACAAAGGCGCGATCTATCACAACCACGGCGTCGGCAATAACGATTTCCTGCGCGTGTGCGGCGCCGATTGCAACGGCACGTTCCTGCCCGCGAGCCCGGTGCTGGTCGCCGCGCAACTGCCGGCCGATCATCCGGCCAAGCGGCTCGCGCTCGACTACATTGCGCGCTTCGAAGCGCAACGCGGCGCGGGCAGCGTGTCGGCGTTCGGCTCGTACACGGCGGATGCCGGCACGCTGCTCGAACACGCGATTCCGGTCGCGCTGAAAGCGGGCGCGCCGGGCACGCCGCCATTTCGCCGCGCGTTGCGCGACGCGCTGGAAGGAACCCGCGGCCTCGCGGATACCAATGGTGTCGTCAATATGAGCGCGGCCGATCATCTCGGACTCGACCAGCGCGCCCGCGTGATGGTCGAAATCAGCAATGGAAAATGGGTGTATCAGCCGCATTGAACGGGCTGTGATGCTCTGACCGATCTTTTACGGACTGCTCACCATGTCTCAGCCACCGCAAGACAACGATAGCTACTACGCGCATTACCGCGCATTGCGTTTGCAGCGCCATCCGCATGGCGTGCTCGAAGTCGTGATGAGCGGCGAGGGCGCGAACAAAAGCGGACTCGCCACCGCGAACGCGCGTATGCATTACGAGCTGGCGGAGATCTGGCGCGACATCGATCGCGATCCGGACACGCGCGTCGCGATCATTCGCGGCGAGGGCAAGGGCTTCTCGGCGGGCGGCGATCTGCAACTCGTCGAAGACATGGCGAACGATTTCGACGTGCGCGCGCGGGTCTGGCGCGAGGCGCGCGACCTCGTCTACAACGTGATCAATTGCGGCAAGCCGATCGTCTCGGCGATGCACGGGCCGGCGGTCGGCGCGGGGCTCGTCGCCGGACTGCTCGCCGATATCTCGATCGCGGCGAAGACGGCGCGCATCATCGACGGTCATACGCGGCTCGGCGTCGCCGCCGGCGACCATGCGGCAATCGTCTGGCCGCTGCTGTGCGGGATGGCGAAGGCGAAGTACTACCTGATGCTGTGCGAGCCGGTGAGCGGTGAGGAGGCCGAACGGATCGGGCTGGTGTCGCTGGCGGTGGATGAGGCCGAGCTGCTGCCGAAGGCGTTCGAAGTCGCGCGCAAGCTGGCCGACGGTTCGCAGACCGCGATCCGCTGGACCAAGTACGCGCTGAACAACTGGCTGCGCAGCGCGGGGCCGGCCTTCGATACGTCGCTGGCGCTGGAATTCATGGGCTTTGCGGGGCCGGACGTGCGCGAAGGCGTGAGTTCGCTGCGTGAGCGGCGCGCGCCGGATTTCGGCGCCGGCGATCCGTGGCGCGACGCGTCCGCGCGGCGGCCGGACGGCGACGCGCAAAGTAGCCTCGGCGGCACGGATAGCGCGGGCTGAGGGCAGGAATCGATGACGCGGCCGGCGGTGGCGCAGATGCTCCGCGGCCGCTCGCAAAGCGTCGCGTCACCGCCCCAGAATCGATCCTGATCCGCTGCCCCTCACGGTATGATCGAAAGCAGTGCGCGCGGGCATCGCGCGCGCGACATCTCTTTAAGCACCGAGGCGACAAGCATGACCGATACGACTGGCACCACGCCGCCCTTTCCCGGCTTTCCCGGTTTCCCGCCCGCTGAAATGCTCGATCGCATGTGGGGCATGATGCGGCTGTCGCCGTTCGGCTCGGCGCTGACCGGCGCGCAGCCGGGCGGCGGCGCGAGCCCATCGCTGTCGATGATGTCCGACATGATGGCGCCGCTCACCAGCGTCGAGGAACTCGACAAGCGCATCACCGACATGCGCGCGGTCGAGCAATGGTTGAAGCTGAACCTGAGCATGCTGCAGTCCGCGATCCAGGCGCTCGAAGTGCAGCGCGCGACGCTCGCGACGTTGCGCGCGTTCGGCGCGTTCGCGCAGTCGTCGATGGCGCAGCCGGCCGCCTCCAACGCGCCGGAACCGGCGCCCGCGCCGAGTTCGGCCTACAGCTGGGCGAAACTCGCCCAACCGGCGGCCAAACCCGCCGCTGAACCCGCGCCAGCAGCCGAAAGCGCGGCCGCCGACAGCGGCGAACAGGAAGCACCTGCGGCCCCCGCATTCGATGCCTCCGGCTGGTGGAACCTGCTGCAATCGCAGTTCAACCAGATCGCCCAGTTCGCGATGACGCAGCCGGGGATGGCGGCGGCCGCGGCGGGCGGCGGCACGCAGGGCGGAATGGCCGCGTCGGCCGGGAGCGCAGCGGCGGACACCGGCGCGCAGAACCCATCGGACGCCAAGCCCGCGGCTAAGCGGCCGGCGGCGAAACGCGCGCCCGCGTCGGGCAAACGCGCGGCCGGCGAGGGCGCCAGCGGCGCGGCGCCGAAGAAAGCGTCGTAAATATGCGACGGCGGCGGCGCATTTCGCCCGCCGCACCATCCACCGGGAAGCGTGGCCGCCGCGCTTCCTTCCGCCGCAATCCAGAAAGATCCCAAAATCGGCACACCCGCCGCTTATCCAATACGCAACCCAGCCCCGGCCGATAAAGCGCTCCAATCCAACCCGCTTGCGCCCGCTTTGGGCACGCCCGTTGCGGCGCTCACACATCGAAGTCTTTCTTGACGGAAGTCAATCCCACAGCGCAATTCGGGCTCTTCTGTCACAGGTTCTGCGAAGTCCGCGTGCTATCATTGTGTAAGCTTGATCTGGCTTTTGGGCGTGTGCTGAAAAGAACCAATCCCGCCGCCCTCGCGTCATGGCCTCCGGTACTTCCGGAGCGGGGCTGGACGGTGCGGTATTCGACCCAGACCGGCTCGACCTCAGGCACAGGGGCTCCCCTCACCCACGGTTGACGACGCCGATCATGCTTCAAACGCCAGTGCAAAACGCCCGGACTTCTTTGTCGCCCGGTGCATGTGGGCGACCGATTACCGCGTAAAATTGAATGCTTGGCCGATAAACGGCATGTCCGTGCGTCGCAGGCAAAAACGGCTACACGTAGCAGCAACAGACACACACAGTATGCGCAGAACAGGGGTGGGACTATGAACACCATGCTTTATCCGGAACTTTATAAATCGCTCGAATCCGTTCGATGGGACATGGAGAAGGACATTCCCTGGGACAAATTCGACGCATCGCTGTTGACCGACGAGCAGGCCGCGACGATCAAGATGAACGCGATCACCGAATGGTCCGCGTTGCCCGCCACGGAAATGTTTCTGCGTGACAATCATCACGACAGCGATTTCTCCGCGTTCATGAGCGTGTGGTTCTTCGAAGAACAGAAACACTCGCTGGTCCTGATGGAATATCTGCGCCGCTTCAAGCCGGAAATGTGCCCGACCGAAGAGGAGCTGCACGCGGTGCGCTTCGAATTCGATCCGGCGCCGCCGCTCGAAACGCTGATGCTGCACTTCTGCGGCGAAATCCGCCTGAATCACTGGTATCGCCGCGCTGCCGAATGGCACACCGAGCCGGTCATCAAGCACATCTACGAAACCATCTCGCGCGACGAAGCGCGGCATGGCGGCGCGTATCTGCGCTACATGAAGAAGGCGATGGCGCAAACCGGCGACATCGCGCGCGCCGCGTTCGCGAAGATCGGCGTGCTGATGGCCTCGGCGCGTCGCACCGAAAAGCCGCTGCACCCCACGAACCTGCACGTGAACCAGGCGCTGTTCCCGCGCGACACGATCCAGTCGCGTCTGCCGGATCCGGAATGGCTCGAGCGCTGGCTCGACGAGCAGATCCGTTTCGACGACGGCTGGGAAAAGAAGGTCGTCGAACGCATTCTGCACAACCTGTCGCTGCTGTTCGAGCGCACGTTCAACACCGCGCAGGAACTGAACCGCTATCGCAAGGAAGTGGTCGCGCGCCTGCAAGCTGCCGATCAGAACCCGGCGCAGCAGCCCGCGTAACGGTGTGCGTGCCGGCGTCGTGAGTAACGCCGGCGTGACGGATCGGGCTTGACGAGGTCGGGTGAAACGCCCGCCGCGTGAACAGAATCCGCTAGTGATCCGAAATCAGCTTTACAACGGTCCGGCAGGCGTGAGCTTGCCGGACCGTTTTGCTTGAGGCCGTCCAGCGTGTATCGTGACGGCACTTTCCCGTTCTCCCGCAACTCTGTGATTCCGTGATGGCCGCTATCTTTGAACGCAAAATCATGACGCGCGATGCCCTGGCGAAGCTGCGTCCTTCGCTGCGCGCGCCGGTCGTCTTTACCAATGGCGTGTTCGATATCCTGCATCGCGGGCATGTCACGTATCTGGCCGACGCGAAGGCGTTGGGCGCGTGCCTGATCGTCGGCGTGAATAGCGATGCCTCGGTGCGCATGCTCGGCAAGGGCGACGATCGGCCGATCAATACCGAAGCCGACCGGATGGCGCTGCTGGCGGCGCTCGAAAGCGTCGATTACGTGGTGGGCTTCGGCGAGCAAACGCCGGTCGAACTGATTTCGGCGCTGCGGCCGGACGTGCTGGTCAAGGGCGGCGATTACGACATGGACGTATTGCCCGAATCGGCGCTGGTGCGCGGCTGGGGCGGCAAGGCGCTGGCGATTGCGTTCGAGCACGATCGCTCGACGACCGCGCTGTTGACGAAGGTGCGGACTCAGGGTTGAGTCGCGTGGTTGCCGCGTGAAAGCGCGGCGAACCGTGAGGCCGTGCGATCAGGCCTGTGGGGCGGCTCCGCCCAAACCTGCTACTCCGGCAACTCCGACGTCGAAATCGGCGCCATCGGCGCCGGTCCGCCGACCACCGCCTGATCGCCGGCATCCGCGGCGCTGACCGATTGCACCTTGACGGACTCCGGACGAATCTGCCGGTTCAGATGAACCGGGTCGTGTCCGCCGGCGGTGGGCGTCGGGCCGAAAGCGCCGCGCAGCGCAACGAACGCCAGCACGTTGGCAAGAATCAGAATCGCGATCGGCCAGCGAAGCATCGTGGGTTGTTTCCAGTCCAGAAAAGAGATCGAGCGGGGAGTGCAAGGGCAGAGGCGGCGCGGTCAGCCGCCACGCAAGCGTGCATTATTCAGCTTGAGCCGCCCTCGCGCGCCGCATCCGCGGCGGCAATCAACGCGAGCCCCGACAGCACCAGCGAATCGTGGCGAGTATGCGGCACTTTCAGCGCACTCGCCACAGCGTCGGCCGCGCCGCCGCTGACCACGAGGCGCACCGGCACCTGCCACTCGTCGCACAGATCGCCCCACATCCGTTCGATCAACCCCGCCTGCGCGAGCGTGCAACCGGCCGACAGCGAGCGCGGCGTATCGGTCGCGAAAAACGGTCCGCGCTCGTTCGCTTCAGCGGCGTCGTCCACGCCGAGCAGGCCGCGTGCGCGGGCAGCCGACAGCGTCGGCAGTTGCGCGGTGTGCTCGCCGAGCGAGCGCATCATCAGCGTCCAGCCCGGCGCGATCAAGCCACCGATAAACGCACCGTCCGCGCGCAATGCTTCGAGCGTCGTCGCGGTGCCGAATGTTGCGAGCAGCAGATGTTCGCCGGGAAACGCCGCGTGCGCGCCGATCATGCCGGCCCAGCGATCGCTGCCGAGCGAGTGCGGCGTCGTATAGCAATTGGTCACGCCGCATTGCTGCGCGCTCGCGCGGATCGTCGTGAGCGGCAATTGCGGCCAATGCGCATCGACCAGCGCGGCGATCCGCGCCGCGACCTCGCTGCCGGCGACGTTCGACAGCCACGCGCCGTGCGGCCTCGGCAAGGCGGCCCAACTGAGCGGTGAACCCGGCAGCGAATCACGCAGCGAACTCGGCAGCGAATCAGGCGATAGACCCGACTGCGAACCCAGCGGTGACGCGGGCTGTGAGCCCGGCATTGAATCTTGCGCTGAACCTGACCTTGAACCAGGCTGCGAACCAGGCTGCATGCCGCCCTCGGCAAGCTCCGCCAACTCATCATGCCCAAGCGCACCGCTCGCCAACTGCACCCCATCCGGCTGCACCAGCGCCCATTTAACCCGGCTATTGCCCGCGTCGATCAGCAGATAAGCCGCGTGCTGCGAAGCCCCGTGCCGCGTCATGCGGCACCGTCGGCGAGCCGCAGCGACACATCGCCGGTCGCGATGCTCTGGCGGCCGGCGGCCGTATCGAGCAGCAACTGGCCGCGTTCGTCGACGCCCGCCGCCACGCCGCGCGCGAGTTCCTGGCCTTGTTCGAGCAGCACGACCTCGCGGCCCGCATACGCATGCACCGCATTCCAGCGCGGCTGGAACGGCGCGAAGCCCTCGGCGCCGAAGCGCTGCAACGCCGGTTCGAGCGCGTTCAGCTCGGCCGCCAGCGTGTCGGTCAGATTCGCGTTCGGCAGCACGCGCTGCAACGCGGTCGGCAACGTGCCGCGCGCTTGCGGCGGCGCGTTGGCATTCAGCGCTTCGACCTGCGCCGTGAGCAGGTCCGCGCCCTTCACGTTGGTGCCGATCCCGATCACGACCGCGCTGGCGTCGTCGGTGCTCCACGCGGTTTCGATCAGGATGCCGACGAGCTTGTCGCCTTCGAGCAGCACGTCGTTCGGCCATTTCAGCGCGATCTGGCCGGGACCGGCGACCGGCAGCGAGCGCAGTCCGTCGACCAGCGCGACGCCGACCGCGAGGCTTAGCCCCGCGAGTCCTTCGAGCGGCCGCGGCAGCACGCAGGCCACCGAAAACAGCAGCGCGTTGCCCGGTTCCGCATACCACGGCCGACCGCGCCGGCCGCGTCCGGCGGTCTGCAGATACGCGACCCGCACGATCGGCCGCGGCAGCGCGTTCGCGCGGCGCGGCAGCGCTTTCATGCGGGCCATCAGGTCGGCATTGGTCGAGCCGGTTTCTTCGACGATTTCGATCGGCCAGTCATGCGCCTGCGGGCCGAACAGTTTGACCGCGCGCTCGCGATCGATGCGCCAGTCGGCCGAAGCGGGAGCCGAAGCAGCCGAAGCAGCCGAAGCGGCCGGAGTGGTCGCCGTCGCCGGCGACGAAGGGGGAGTCTTGGAAGCGTTCATGCCACATATTGTAGCGAGCGCGAACCCGCGCGGGCCCGGCTTACAAACGCATGCGGATCGGAGCGGACCGCAAGCCGAGCCTTCGTTACAATGGCCCCTAATCCGATAACCAGATTCACACGATCCTTGAACTACGACACTCCGCCCGGCCTCGAAGTCGCGGCTGGCAGCCAAGGCAAGATCGTCCGTCTCTCGGGCCAGTGGACGGCGCTCGCGCTCGCGCGCGATCGCGCCACCGGCCGGGTGATTCCGCAGCTGCGGTCGTTGACCGGCGCGCAGGGCATCGGCCAGTGGGACCTGTCGCGCATCGACCGGATGGACCACGTCGGCGGTCAGGCGCTGTGGCGCGTGTGGGGCCGGCAGATGCCGCCCGGCACCGAGCTGACCGACACGCAACGCGACATCTTCGAGCGCATCGCGTTGCTCGACACGGTGCGCGAGAGCGCCGAACCGGTCACGCGTTTCGATCCGTTCACGCGCCTCGGCCTTAGCCTCTTCTCGTTCGCCGAACACCTGAAAGGCGGCGTCGGCATGCTCGGGCAGGTCGTGCTCGATCTGCTCGCGATCGTGCGCAACCCGCGCAAAACGCCGTGGACCGAAATCTCCGCGAATGTCTACAACGCCGGCGCCCGCGCGCTGCCGATCACCGCGCTGGTCGCGTTCCTGATCGGCATCGTGCTCAGCTATCTGTCCGCGCAGCAGTTGCGGATCTTTGGCGCGAACCAGTTCATCGTCAATATTCTCGGGCTCGCGGTGATTCGCGAACTCGGTCCGGTGCTGTCGGCGATTCTGGTCGCGGGCCGCTCGGGTTCGGCGATCACCGCGCAGATCGGCGTGATGCGGGTGACCGAGGAACTCGACGCGATGCGCGTGATGGGCATCCCGCACGGGCTGCGGCTGATCCTGCCGCGCGTGATCGCGCTCGGCATCGCGATGCCGCTGCTGGTGATGTGGACCAACGTGATCTCGCTGACCGGCGGCGCGCTCGCCGCCAAGGTGGTGCTCGGCATCGATATGAGCTTCTTTGCGCGGCAGTTGCCGAACGTCGTGCCGATCGCGAATCTGTGGATTGGTCTCGGCAAGGGCGTGGTATTCGGCATGCTGATCGCGATCGCCGGCTGTCATTTCGGCTTCCGTATCAAGGCCAATTCGCAGAGTCTCGGCGAAGGCACGACGACCTCGGTGGTGACCTCGATCACCATCGTGATTCTCGCGGACGCGGTGTTCGCGATTCTCTTCCAGAACGTGGGGCTCGGATGATCGCGCCACTTACCGAAGCCGTGCGCGGCCAGCCGGTGCCGTCGATCGAAGAACCGGTGATCGAGGTGATCGACATCACCAAGCGCTACGGCCGCAACATCGTGCATCAGCACCTGAGCCTCGACGTGCGGCGCGGCGAGATCGTGTCGATCGTCGGCGGTTCGGGCTCGGGCAAGACCACGCTGGTGCGGCAGATTCTCGGCCTCGAACGGCCGTCGGCGGGCACCATCAAACTGTTCGGCGAAGACCTCGCGACGATCTCGCCCGAAACCGCGCTGCTGATGCGCAGCCGCTCCGGCATGCTGTTCCAGCGCGGCGCGCTGTTCTCGTCGCTGTCGGTGTTCGACAACATCGCGCAGCCGGTGCGCGAACTCGGCAAGGTGCCCGAGGATCTGCTGCGCGACATCGTGATGCTGAAGCTCGAGATGGTCGGGCTGCCGTGCAAGCACGCGTCGAAGATGCCGTCGGCGCTGTCGGGCGGGATGATCAAGCGGGTCGGCATCGCCCGCGCGATCGCGCTCGAACCCGAGCTGCTGTTCCTCGACGAACCGACCGCCGGCCTCGATCCGCAGGCCTCCGACGAATTCGTGGAGCTGATCTCCGCGCTGCATCGCGCGCTCGGCCTGACCGTCGTAATGATCACGCACGACCTCGACACGATGGTCGCGCTGTCCACCCGGGTGGCGGTGCTGGCCGACCGCAAGGTGCTGGTCAACGCGCCGGTCGAAGAGGCGGCCGGCGTCGACCATCCGTTCATCCGCGAATATTTCCTCGGCCTGCGCGGGCGCCGCGCGTTGCAGGCGCTGCCGCCGGAGCGCCGCGCGAAACTGCCGCAAAAGGCGCTCGAAGCGGCGTCGTCCGAATTACCGCTATGAGCCAGGCCGCTCAGAACCAGGAAACCTGACAATGGAAAACAAAGCGCATGCATTCTGGGCCGGGCTGTTTACGGTCGTGCTGACGGCGGCGATCGCGCTGGCGGCGTTTCTGTTCAACGTCGACCGCGCGGAGCGGGTGCCGTACGACCTGATCGCGCGCACCAACGTGACCGGGCTCTATGCGGACGCGGCAGTGCGCTTTCGCGGGCTCGACGTCGGCAAGGTGCAGTCGATCAAATTCGATCCGAGTCATCCCGGCCAGATCATGATTCGCATCAACGTCGACACGCACGCGCCGATCACCCGCTCGACATTCGGCAGCCTCGGGCTGCAAGGCGTGACCGGCATCGCGTTTATCCAGCTCGACGACACCGGCCGCGATCCGACGCCGCTGCCGTCGTCGCCGCATCAGGTCGCGCAACTGCCGATGCGCCCGGGTCTGCTCGACCAGTTGCAGCAACGCGGCGACGTGCTGCTGCGCAAGCTCGAAAAGGTCACCGACAGCGTCAACGACATGCTGTCGCCGGAAATGGTCGACCAGCTGCACGACACCGCGGCGAGCATCGAGCAGGCCGCATCCGGCGTCGCGACGCTGACCCGCCAGTTGGCACCGGTGACCAGCAAGCTGCCCGGCACGATCGACCAGCTGAACCACACGCTCGCGTCGACCAACCAGATGATCACGAACCTGAACCGCCCGGACGGCACGTTCCAGACCAATCTGAACAAGGTCGGCACGGCCGCGCAGCAGGCGGGCGACGCGCTCGCCGAGATGAACGGCTCGCTGCAGGACCTGTCCGCGCGGGTCGGCTACGACACGTTGCCGCGCGTGAATTCGCTGAGCGAAGACGTGCGCACCGCGGCCCGCTCGATCGACCGCGCCGCCGATACCTTCAGCAACAACCCGCGCAGCGTGCTGTTCGGCGCGCCGCGACAGGCGCCGGGTCCGGGCGAAGCCGGCTTCGCGTGGCCCGCCGGCCAGGCCGCCCACTAAATCCGCAAGCAAGAAGCCAGAACTGAACTGAGGAAGATCTCCATGTCACGCTCGATTCACCGACTGTTGTCCACGCGCGCCGCGCTCGCGGCGCTGCTCGCGTTCGGCGTACTGGCGGCGGGCTGCGCGGGCTCGTCCGCGGTGGTCTCGGATATCCGCTACGACTTCGGGCCGCCGCCGCAGAGCGCCGCGGCCGCGCCGCTGCCGGCCGTCAAGGTGCTCGAAGTCAACGCGCCGACCGTGCTCGAATCGGACCGGCTGGTGTACCGGCTCAGCTACGCGGACGCGCAGCAGACGGCCGCGTACGCGAACAGCCACTGGACCATGATGCCGTCGCAATTGCTGACCCAGCGGCTGCGCAATGCGCTGAGCGAACGCGGCACCGTGCTGACCGGCGCCGACGGCATTACCGCGCCGGTGCTGCGCGTCGACCTGACCGAGTTCGAGCAGGTGTTCGACAGCCAGGCCGACAGCCACGGCGCAATCGCCGCGCGCGCCACCCTGATGAAGGGCGGCAAGGTGATCGGCCAGCATTCGTTCGTCGCGCGCGCGCCCGCGCGTTCGGCGGACGCCGCCGGCGGCGCGCGGGCGCTCGCCGCGGCCAGCGACGACCTCGTCGCGCAGATCGGCGCGTGGCTCGGCTCGCAGGCGCTGGCCGCCGCGCAATGACGGGCGTGCAGCGCACGCGCCGGAGCGCTGCATGAGCGAACGCCCCTGGCTGCGCCGGCCGTCGGCGCTGTCGCGTCAGGCGCTGCTGCTGTACGCCGCGCTGATCGTCTACGGTTCGTGGTATCCGTTTTCGGGCTGGCGCTCGCTCGGTCTCGCGCCGCTCGCCTATCTGTTCGATCCGCTGCCGCAGTACCTGACGGCGTTCGACGTCGTCACCAACGTGCTCGGCTATATGCCGTTCGGCGCGCTGGTGGTGCTCGCGGTATATCCGCGCTGGCGCGGCACGCTGGCGGTCGCGCTCGCGTTCCTGCTCGGCGGTTTGCTGTCGGGCACGATGGAAGCGGTGCAAACCTATCTGCCGACGCGCGTCGCGTCGAATCTCGATCTCGCGGCCAACACGCTCGGCGCGCTGCTCGGCGCGGCGATGATGTCGCCGGCGACCGGCGCGCTGCTCGATCGCGGTCTGCTCAGGCGTCTGCGGCTCGTGTGGTTCGAGCGCGGCCATGCGGTGCTCGCGTGCCTCGTCGCCGCGTGGCCGTTCGCGACGATGTACCCGGCGCCGCGTCTGTTCGGTCTCGGCAACTGGCCGCGCGCGCTGTGGCTGCGCTTCGATGCGGCCAGCCACGACGCGCTGCTCGCGTGGACGCCGGCGGCGTGGCATGTCGGCGGTTGGCCGGCGGCGGCCGCCGCGTGGCTGCCCGACGACGGCTGGGAAGCGCTGATCACCACGCTGAACCTGTTCGCGGCGCTGGCGCTCGCGTCGCTGCCGATGCGCCGCCATGCGCCGCGGGTGCGTCTGTTGCTGCTGTTCGTGCTGATGGCGCTGGTCGTGAAAGTCGGCGCGACTTTTCTGCAATCGCAATCCGGCCTCGCGTTCAACTGGGCGACGCGCGGCGCGCTGTTCGGCCTTGCGGGCGGCACGCTCGCGGCGCTCCTCGCGCTGCCGTTGCGGCGGCGGCTGCGCGCGGTGCTCGCGGGCGCGGCGCTGGCGGTCGCGCTGGTGTTCGTCAATCTGCTGCCGGTGAATCCGTATTTCGACGTCGTGCTGGCCGACTGGCGGCAGGGACGGTATCTGCACTTCAACGGGCTCGCGCACTGGCTCGCGTGGGTGTGGCCGTACGCGGCGCTGGTGTGGCTCGCGTTCGCGGTCGAGCGCGCGTGGCTGAAGCGGCGCGCGCAGCCCGCCTGAAGTGGGCGTGAGGCGGGCGCGACGCTGTGGTCGCCTCACGCCGCCCCCGGCGGCGCCAAAGCCCGCTCGCTATAATCGTCCGCACGACAGGCGCCGTGGGCATTCCACGCGCTGACGGCGTCCTTGCACTCCCTTTCAGTCTCTCCCCGACATCATGGATTCCTTCTACAAGCACCACGTTTTCTTCTGTCTGAATCAGCGCGAACCCGGCGCCGAGCGGCCGAGCTGCGCGAACTGCAATGCGCAGTCGATGCAGGAATACGCGAAAAAACGCGTGAAGCAACTGGGCCTCGCCGGTCCCGGCCAGGTGCGCATCAACAAGGCCGGCTGTCTCGATCGCTGCGAATTGGGCCCGGTGCTGGTCGTGTATCCGGAAGGCGTCTGGTACACCTATGTCGACGAAAGCGACATCGACGAGATCGTCGACTCGCATCTGGCGAACGGCAAGATCGTCGAGCGTCTGAAGATCGATCAGTAACGCGAATCAAAAACCGCGAATCAAAAACCGCGAATTAACCACGCGAACGACAAGCGATCAGCAGGCACTGTCATGAACGTCAACACGAAGAAATATCTGATCGACGGCCCGGTCGGCAAGATCGAGGTCGCGCTGGACCTGCCCGACGCGGTCCGCGAGAACGGCGCCGCGCCGCGCGGCATCGCGCTCGTCGCGCATCCGCACCCGCTGTTCGGCGGCACGATGGACAACAAGGTCGCGCAGACCCTCGCGCGCACATTGGTGCAACTGAACTACGTGACCTACCGGTCGAATTTCCGCGGCGTCGGCCAGACCGAGGGTGAGCACGACGCCGGCGTCGGCGAGCGCGACGATCTGCGCGCGGTGCTCGACCATATGCGCGCGGACCCGCAGTACGGCGAGTTGCCGCTGGTGCTGGCGGGCTTTTCGTTCGGCACCGTGGTGCTGTCGCATGTCGCCGCGCGGCTGCGTGAAGAAGGGCAGGAGATCGAGCGCATCGTGTTCGTCGGCACTGCCGCGAGCCGCTGGGACGTCGCGCCGGTGCCCGAGAGCACGCTGGTGATTCACGGCGAGGTCGACGAAACCGTGCCGATTCAATCGGTCTACGACTGGGCGCGGCCGCAGGAACTGCCGGTCGTCGTGATCCCCGGCGCCGAACATTTTCTGCATCGCAAGCTGCACGTGCTGAAGCGGATCATCGTCGACGCGTGGCGCTGATTGGCCGCGCCGCGCGCGTTTGGCGGGGGACAGGTACGCGGGAAACGCGTGTAAAACACTGTCCGGTGTGAGAAGCCGACCTGGCGGCGCGCGTATAATGAGCGCTCTTTTTTTGGGCGCAGCGCCGCCCATCCGGCAGTTTCGCGCGCGGCGGAGTCGTTTCGCGGGCAGCGCAGCCGGCTGTGGCGCGCTGCGCTCGCGAACCGATCGTGTCGCCGGAAGTCCAACGGGCGCCGCGCCGTTTTACGGCCAGACACCCGCCGACCGGCTCCTCCCAACACTGCGCGCTGTCGCGCGACGTATTTTTCTGTACGAATCGATCCCTATGCGTTTCTCCTCCTCTGGCCGTACGTCCTTCCCGTCAGTCGCTTCCTTCGTTCCCGCCTCGCTTACCCGCGCCATCACCGTCGGTCTCGTGCTGCCCGCCACGCTGGTCGCGTCCAGCGCGTTCGCGCAAGTGCCGCCGCCGGGCGTGAACGCCCGTTCGTGGGTGCTGGTCGACGCCACCAGCAACCAGGTGCTCGCCTCGGCCAATGCCGACGAACGCGTCGAACCGGCTTCGCTGACCAAGCTGATGACCGCGTATCTGGTGTTCGAGGCGCTCGACACGAAGAAGATCACGATGGATCAGTCCATCGAGCCGAGTCTCGCCGTGCGCCGCGTGCGCACCGACGAATCGCGCATGTTCATCGAGGCGCTCAAGCCGGTGACCGTGCACGACCTCGTGTACGGGATGATCGTGCAGTCGGGTAACGACGCGGCGATCGCGCTGGCCGAGCTGGTCGGCGGCAGCGAAGCGCAGTTCGTCAACATGATGAACGCCGAAGCGCAGAAGCTCGGCATGAAGAACACCCACTTCGCCGACGTGAACGGCATGCCCGACCCGCAGCACTACACGACCGCGGGCGACCTCGCGATCCTGTCGGCGCGCCTGATCCGCGACTATCCGGACTACTACAACATCTTCTCGGTCAAGGAATTCACGTACAACAAGATCAAGCAGCCGAACCGCAACCGTCTGCTGTGGATCGACCCGACCGTCGACGGCCTGAAGACCGGCCACACGCAAGCGGCCGGCTACTGCCTGATCGCGAGCGCGAAGCGGCCGCTGCCGGGCACGACCGACGCGTCGCGCCGTCTGGTGTCGGTGATGATGGGCGAGCCGAAAGAGCACGACCGCGTGCAGGACAGCCTGAAGATGCTGAACTACGGCTACACCGCGTACGACACCACGCGTCTGTACAAGGCCAACCAGGTGGTGGCCACGCCGCGCGTCTACAAGGGCTCGCAGGACAGCGTGCAGGTCGGCGTGAAGAGCGACCAGTACATCACGCTGCCGAAGGGCGCGGGCGACAAGGCCAAGCCGCAGATCGAACTGAACGATCCGCTGGTCGCGCCGCTCGCGAACGGCCAGCAGGTCGGCACCGCGAAGCTCGTCGCCGACGGCAAGGTGCTCGCGCAGTTCCCGGTGGTCGCGCTGCAGCCGGTGCCGCAGGCTGGCGTGGTCGGCCGCGTGTGGGATTCGCTGATGCTGATGTTCAACAAGAAAAAGTAAGGGCTGCCTCGTAATGACCGCTGTCTCCGAAGTTGCGCTGGAACCGATCGTTTATCTGAACGGCGAAGTGGTGCCGTTGTCCGAGGCGCGCGTGCCGGTGCTCGATCGCGGCTTTATCTTCGGCGACGGCATTTACGAGGTCGCGCCGCTGTATGCGCACGCGAGCGGCCGCCGCACCGCGTTTCGTCTGACCCAGCATCTGGCGCGTCTCGCGCGTTCGGTCGGCAAGATCGGCATCGCCAATCCGTTTGATGACGCCGGCTGGCGCGAGCTGATCGCGCGGGTGGTCGAGGCGAACGAAAGCGACGGCGGTCTGCGCGCCGATCAGGACGCGATCGCGTATATCCAGGTCACGCGCGGCGTTGCGAAGCGCGGCCACGCGTTTCCGGCCAACGCGAAGCCGACCGTGTTCGTGATGGTCACCGCGTTGAACCTGCCCGACGCCGCGCAGCGCGCGCAGGGCGTGCGTTGCGTGAGCGCCGAGGATCGTCGCTGGCTCAATTGCGATATCAAGTCGGTGTCGTTGCTCGGCAACGTGCTGATGGCGCAGTACGCGGCCGAAAACGACGCGTTCGAAACGATCCAGTTCCGCGATGGCTGGTTGACCGAAGGGTCGTCGTCGAATGTGTGGATCGTCAAGGACGGCGTGGTCGCCGCGCCGCCGCGCAGCAACAGGATCCTCGAAGGGATCCGTTACGGTCTGATCGAAGAGCTGACCGCGCAGTGCGGGATCCGTTTCGAAGCGCGTGAAATCACCGAGGCCGAAGTGCGCGCGGCCGATGAAATCATCGTCAGCTCGGCGACCAAGGAAGTGCTGCCGGTCACCCGGCTCGACGCCGCGCCGGTCGGCGCCGGCAAGCCGGGCGCGGTGTTTGCGGCACTGTATGAAGCCTATCAGCGCGCCAAGGCCGCCGAGGCAGAAGAAGGAGTAGAGAATGAATCCCGAGAACGACTCACTGTTTGAATTCCCCTGCGATTTCCCGATCAAGATCATGGGCAAATCGCATCCCGAGTTTGCCGCGACGATCGTCGAAGTGGTGCGCCAGTTCGATAGCGAAGTAGACGCATCGCGCGTCGAAACGCGGCCGTCGAGCAGCGGCACTTACACCGGGCTGACCATTCACGTCACGGCCACCAGCCGCGCGCATCTGGACGACATCTATCGCGCGCTGACCGGTCATCCGATGGTCAAGGTCGTGCTGTAACGCCAACGCGCGGCGCGACTTTTCGCCTGCTTCACCTCACGGCGCGACGCGCAATGCGTCCGCCGTCTCTCCTTCCGCCGCGGCGCGCGAGCACGCTTCCGGCCCCGCGGTGCAGGCCAGTTCGAACAGCTGGCGGAATCGTCCCACCTCGGCGAACAGCCAGTCGCGAAACGCCTTGACCCGCGCGGTTTCGAGCATTTGCGGCGGGCAGACGAAATAGTATTGCCACGGGCTCGGCCCATCCACGTCGAACAGACGCACCAGCCGGCCGGCCGCGATTTCGCGCATCGCCAGCGAGCGGCGCGTGAGCACGATCCCCTGGCCGTCGATGGCCGCCTGCAGCAGATTCGACGAATCCTCGTACAGCACGCCACGGCTCGGTTCCGGCCAGTCGGCGAGACCGGCCGCGTCGAACCACGGCCGCCACAGCTCGTCGCCGGAGCGCAGCAGCGGGACTTTGGCGAGATCGGCCGGGGTTTGCGGCAGCTTGCCGCCGTTGAAGTCCGGCGCGCACGCCGGAAAGAAAATCTCCTCCAGCAGCAGCTCCGAATGCAGGCCCGGATATTTGCCGAAGCCGAACCGGATTGCCGCGTCGACATCGTCGCGCGCGAAGTCGGTCAGCGCATTGGTGGACAGCATCTCCAGGTCCCATTGCGGATGCGCTTCGATAAAGCTGCCGATGCGCGGCGTGACCCAGCGCGCCGCGAACGACGTCAGCATCGACACGACGAGGCGCCGCTCGCGGTCGCCGGCGCGGATCGCGCGGGTCGCGTCGACCAGCTCCATCAGCGCGCCGCGCACCTGGGTCGCGTAGCGCCGGCCGGTTTCGGTCAGGCGCACGCGCTTGCCGTCGCGGGCGAACAGCGACACCCCGAGTTCGGCTTCGAGCGCGCGGATCTGGTGGCTGACCGCGCCGTGGGTGACGAATAGCTCGTCGGCGGCGCGCGAGAAACTTTCGTGGCGGGCGGCGGCTTCGAATGCCTTCAGCGCGTTCAAGGCGGGGAGTTGACGTAGGTCCATCGCAATATTTCTCACATAGAGGTGAAAATTGATCGTTTTGCCCAAGCCCTTGCTGCACCTACGATTCTAGCCATCAGACGATTTTTGGCGAGGGCATCATGCGAGAAATTTCCTCTAGCATTGCTTATGAAGTCGGTACCGGCGAGACGCTGCCGCTGAAGGTCGCGCGCAGCACCAAACTGACCGTGCGCGGCGGTACGGTGTGGCTCACGCGCAGCGACGACATCAACGACTACTGGTTACAACCGGGTAATACCGTGCATCTGCGGCGCGGCGAGCGGCTGTGGCTGAGCGCCGAGGGCGAGCAATACGCGAGGGTTACGTTCTCGGTGCCGACCCGCTACGACGAGCGCGCGCTGAACTGGCTCGCGCGGATCGGCGAGCGCTGGATGCTGCGCGTGCGGGGCGGCTGGCGCACGGTCTGAGAGGCGGCGCGGCGCCGGCGGACCCCGGCGCGGATGCCCGGATTTCGGTAAACTCCGGGCATCATGTGCGCCACCCCGCTTTCCCCGTCTCCGTCCCCATCTCCCGCCGTCGAGCCGCCCACGCTGCGCTGGCTCGGCCGCGAGCCCTACGAAACCAGTTTCGACGCGATGCGCGCATTCACCGAAGCGCGCACTGCGGACACACCCGACGAAATCTGGCTGGTCGAACATCCACCGGTTTTCACGCTCGGCCAGGCCGGCGATCCGGCCCATCTGCTGGCCGCCGACAGTTCGATTCCGCTCGTCAAGGTCGACCGCGGCGGGCAGATCACGTACCACGGACCGGGCCAGGTGGTCGCCTATCTGCTGCTCGACCTGCGCCGCCGCAAGCTGATGGTGCGCGAGCTGGTCACGCGGATCGAGCAGGCCGTGATCGACACCCTGGCGGCGTATAATCTCGCCGGAGAACGCAAGGCGGGCGCCCCCGGCATCTACGTGGCGCCCGGGCCCGACGCCGGGCCGCATGCCGGCGCCAAGATCGCGGCGCTCGGTCTGAAAATCCGCAACGGCTGCAGCTATCACGGCGTGAGTCTGAACGTGAACATGGACTTGCGGCCGTTCCTCGCGATCAACCCATGCGGCTACGCGGGGCTCGAAACGGTCGATATGGCGACGCTCGGCGTCGCCGCCGGCTGGGACGACGTGGCCCGGACCTTTGCAGCACGCCTCACCGCAAACCTCGACGGCAATCCCGCGGCCGTCGCCCAACCGCAGGCCGGTGCGCTCACCGCCTGACTGGATCGAACGAATGACTGACGTAACCGCGACTCCCGCAGCAGCTACCCCCGCCCCCGAAGGCGTGCCGGCCCCCGCCGCCTACGACGCCACCGCGAAGCAGAAAGCGCAAGCCAAGACCGCGCGCATCCCGATCAAGGTCGTGCCGATCGAAAAGCTGAAGAAGCCGGACTGGATCCGCGTGAAGGCGGCCACCGGCAATTCGCGCTTCTACGAAATCAAGCAGATCCTGCGCGAACACAATCTTCATACGGTTTGCGAAGAGGCGAGCTGCCCGAACATCGGCGAATGCTTCGGCAAGGGCACCGCGACCTTCATGATCATGGGCGACAAGTGCACGCGCCGCTGCCCGTTCTGCGACGTCGGCCACGGCCGCCCCGATCCGCTCGACGCCGACGAACCGGCCAACCTCGCGCGCACCATCGCCGCGCTGAAGCTGAAGTACGTGGTGATCACCAGCGTCGACCGTGACGATCTGCGCGACGGCGGCGCTGCGCACTTCGTCGAATGTATTCGTCAGACGCGCGAGCTGTCGCCGTCCACCCGCATCGAAATCCTGACGCCGGACTTCCGCGGCCGTCTCGATCGCGCGCTCGGCATCCTGAACGCCGCGCCGCCCGACGTGATGAACCACAACCTCGAAACGGTGCCGCGTCTGTACAAGGAAGCGCGTCCGGGTTCGGATTACGCGCACTCGCTGAAGCTCCTGAAGGACTTCAAGGCGCTGCATCCGCACGTCGCGACCAAGTCGGGCCTGATGGTCGGTCTCGGCGAGACCGAGGAGGAAATCCTCCAGGTGATGCGCGATCTGCGCGAGCACGACGTCGACATGCTGACTATCGGCCAGTATCTGCAGCCGTCGGAGCACCATCTGCCGGTGCGCGCGTACGTGCACCCGGACACCTTCAAGATGTACGAGGAAGAGGCGTACAAGATGGGCTTCACGCACGCGGCCGTCGGCGCGATGGTGCGTTCGAGCTATCACGCCGACCTGCAGGCGCATGGCGCCGGGGTGGTTTGAGGTAACGCCCGGTATTTGCAGTAGCAGCAAAAGCCCGCTTCGTTAGCGGGCTTTTTCTTTGGCCGCTGTTCGACAAAGGAACGACAGGTGACAACAGAGATCGCTCGCGGACCGTCCGCACCCTGGCCTTATCCGCGGCTCGTCGCGCATCGTTGCGGCGGCACGCTCGCGCCGGAAAACACGCTGGCCGGTTTCGACGCGTGCGTGCGCTACGGCTACCGGATGGTCGAATTCGACGCGAAGCTGTCGGCCGATAACGCGCTGTTCCTGCTGCACGACGACACGCTCGAGCGCACCACCAACGGCCACGGTCCGGCCGCCGACCACACGTGGCAGCAACTCGCCGCGCTCGACGCCGGCGCATGGCGCGGCGCGCAGTTCGCCGGCACGCGGCTGCCGACGCTCGCCGAAGCCGCGCAGCGCTGCGCGCGCGACGGCATCGCCGCGAACATCGAGATCAAGCCGTGTCCGGGCCGCGAAACGATCACCGGCACGCTGGTCGCGAGCGGTGCGCTGACGTTGTGGGCAGGGCAAACGCCGCCGCTGCTGTCGTCGTTTTCATTCGACGCGCTGGCCGCCGCGCGCGACGCCGCGCCGTCGCTGCCGCGGGGGATGCTGTTCGAGGAAGTGCCGGCGGACTGGCTGAGCATCGTGCGCGAACTCGACTGCGTGTCGCTGCACGCGAGCCATCGCTATCTGAGCGAGCAGCTGGTCGCGCAGATCCGCGCGGCCGGACTGCGGGTGCTCGCCTATACGGTCAACGATCCGGCGCGCGCGCAAACGCTCACGCAATGGGGCGTCGACATGATCTGCACGGACCGGATCGATCTGCTGGTCTGAAGCGGTTGACCTGAAACCGCAGCCCCTTGGGAAACCCTTGCGGGTTTCCCCGTAAATTCGCGCGCGAAGAATTCCGGATTCCCCGACAGCCGTCGTCCGGATTTCCGGAATCCCGGACGGCGCTCGTCCTGCGGCGCCAGAAAACCCCTAAGAATCAAGGCCCTCGGCCGAGTGCCAAGCTGGCATCGACCTTGCAATTCAGAAGCCCGTGGCCGCCACGGCCCGACAATTAAAGCAAGGAGACAACGATGTCCGATTTCCCTTCCCGGTATTTCTGAATTCGTCGTCTTGGTCGCCCCGATGCAGTGCGCCCGCGCGACGTTCCGTTCGCGCGCCGCGCATCGCGGTGGGTCAATGAGCTCATCCCCCTAGCAGGAACCATCGTGAAGAAACCTTTCTATAAAGTGCTGTACGTCCAGGTGATCGTGGCGATCATCATCGGCATCGTACTTGGGCATTTCTCCCCGAACTTCGCCATCGACATGAAGCCCCTCGGCGACGGCTTCATCAAGCTGATCAAGATGGTGATCGGGCCGATCATTTTCTGCACGGTGGTCACCGGTATCGCCGGGATGGAGGACATGAAGAAGGTCGGGCGCGTCGGCGGCAAGGCGCTGCTGTACTTCGAAATCGTCTCGACCTTCGCGCTGGTGCTCGGCCTGTTCGCGACCCACCTGCTGCGTCCGGGCGCCGGCTTCAACGTCGATCCGGCCTCGCTCGACAGCCGCGCGGTCGCGTCGTACGCGGCCAAGGCGCACGGCCAGAGCACGGTCGACTTCTTCATGCACATCATTCCGGACACGATCTCGTCGGCGTTCGCGCAGGGCGAAATCCTGCAGATCCTGCTGATCGCGCTGCTGTTCGGCTCGGTGCTCGCGACCGCCGGTGAGAAGGGCAAGGTCGTGACGAACTTCATCGAAGGGATTTCGCACGTGCTGTTCGGGATGGTGCGGATCATCACGAAGCTCGCGCCGATCGGCGCGTTCGGCGCGATGGCCTTCACGATCGGCAAGTACGGGGTCGGCTCGCTGCTGCCGATGCTCAAGCTGATCGGCACGTTCTATCTGACCTCGATCGTGTTCGTGGTGGTTGTGCTCGGCGCGATCGCGAAGGTGGTGGGCTTCAACATCCTGCGCTTCATCGCGTACATCAAGGAAGAGATGCTGATCGTGCTCGGCACGAGCTCGTCCGAAGCCGCGCTGCCGCAGCTGATGCAGAAGCTCGAAAAGCTCGGCTGCTCGCGCTCGGTGGTGGGTCTGGTGGTGCCGACCGGTTACTCGTTCAACCTCGACGGCACCAACATCTACATGACGATGGCCGTGCTGTTCATCGCCCAGGCGACCAACACCGACCTCACGTGGGGCCAGCAGCTGACGCTGCTCGCGGTGACGATGCTGACCTCGAAGGGCGCGAGCGGCGTGACCGGCGCGGGCTTCATCACGCTGGCCGCGACGCTGGCGGTGGTGCCGACGATTCCGCTGTCGGGCATGGTGCTGATCCTCGGTATCGACCGCTTCATGAGCGAGTGCCGCGCGCTGACCAACATCGTCGGCAACGGCGTTGCGACGGTGGTCGTGTCGGCCTGGGAGAAGGAGCTCGATCGCAGCAAGCTGAAAGCGGTGCTGAGCGGCGACGCGACGGTCAAAGAGCCGGCCGGCGTGTAAGCGCGGCCTTTAGCTGAGTTCTGTCGTCATGTGTGCGGACGCCTGCGTATGAAACCGGCGTCCGCACGCGCTTCTGAAGAAGCGGCTCCGTCGGCGGAGACGGACGACGCGCGCGGCGCAAACCGCCGCCAACCCGGAACCGACGCGCCTCGCCCTGCCGGGGACGATGCGCTGCCGCCTTATGCCACAATGTCCGATCCCCATCGATTGGACTTTGCCAACGTGACGCGCCGTCTGCTGATCCTGTTCGCGCTCGCAGCCGGGCTCGCGGCGGCATGCTGGCTCACCTACAGCGTCGCGTGGCGCAGCGGCATCGACACCTTGCGGCGCAACGCCGCCGTGCGTGCCGAACGCACCGCGAGCGCGCTCAAAAGCACGCTCGAGCGCTACGAATCCCTCCCTTATCTGCTCGGCGAGCATCCGATCGTGCAGGACGTGCTGGTCGATCCCAGTCCAGCCAACGTCGAACGCGCGAATCTCCATCTCGAAGACCTGAACCGCCATGCGCGCGCGACCGTCAGCTACGTGATCGCGGCCGACGGTTACTGCGTCGCCGCCAGCAACTGGCGCGGACCGGGCAGCTTCGTCGGCGCCGGCTATCAGTTCCGGCCGTATTTCCTCGATGCGATGAGCGGCGGCGTCGGCCGCTTTTTCGGCATCGGCACGATTTCGCAGGCGCCCGGCTACTACATCTCGCAACCGATCCGGCGCGACGGCAAGATCATCGGCGTCGCGGTCGTCAAGCTCGATCTCGAATGGTTCCAGACCGCCGACGCGTCCGAGCCGCTGGTCGTCACCGACGATCACGGCGTGATCTTTCTAACCTCGGTGCCGGCGTGGAAGTACCACACGATCCGGCCGCTGACCGGCCAGATCGCCGATTCGATCTACCAGGCGCGCCAGTATGCGCAGCAGCCGATCGAGCCGCTGCCGGTGACGATCGAACGGATGCTCGAAGGCAACGCGCAGATTCTGCGCATCGGCGGCGGCCGGTCCGCGCCGCGCTACCTCGCGTCGCGGCGCGGGATGGGCGAGCCGGACTGGCATCTGATCACGATGTCGCCGGTCGATCCGGTCGATGCCGACGCGCGCAAGGCGACGATTGTGACCGGCTTCGGCTATGTGTCGCTGGTGCTGCTCGCGTTCTACTGGCGGATGCGCCGCGCGCGCGTGCGCGAGGTGATGCGCAGCCGCGCGCTGCTGCAGAAGGCGTACGCGGAACTGAACCAGCGCGTCGCGGAGCGCACCGCGGATCTGTCCGAGGCGAACGAGCAGCTGCACAAGGAAGTCGCCGAGCGCACCCGCGCCGAACAGGAACTGCGCGCCGCGCACGACGAGCTGATCCAGGCGAGCAAGCTCGCCGCGCTCGGCCAGATGGCGGCCGGCATCACGCATGAATTGAATCAGCCGCTCGCGGCGCTGCGCAGCTTCTCCGACAACACCCGCGTGCTGCTCGAACGCGGCGATCAGGCGTCGGCGCGCGAGAATCTCGAAGCGATCGCGGCGCTCACCGAGCGGATGGGCAAGATCACCAATCAGTTGAAGCTGTTCGTCGGCCGGGCCCGCCCGCGTAGCGCGCGCGCGCCGATCGTGCGGGCGCTGCGCAACGTCGTCGGGTTGTTGCAGAAGCGGTTGCAGGGCGTCGAGCTCGAATTCGTGCTGGTGGATGCCGCCGACGACAACTTCGCGAACAGCATCCGCACGCCTTTGAGCCTCGCCGACGATCACCCCGAACTCGTCGCGCATTGCGACGATCTGCGGCTCGAACAGGTGCTGATCAATCTGCTCGGCAACGCGCTCGACGCGACCGCCGGCATGAGCCCGCCGCGCATCACCGTCGAGGTCGAGGCCGCCGCCGCGAATCTCGCGATCGCGGTCGCCGACAACGGCCCCGGCATCCCCGACGACGTGCTGCCGCGTCTGTTCGAGCCGTTCTTCACGACCAAGGAGATGGGCCAGGGGCTCGGCCTGGGTCTGGCGATTTCGTCGTCGATCGCGCGCGATTGCGGCGGCTCGCTGGTCGCGCGCAACGCGCCGCGGGGCGGTGCATTATTCGTGTTGACGCTGCGCCGCGCGCGCGTGCAGACGAACCCCTCGCCGGACTCGCTGACCGCGGGCTCCTGAACCGATCCGACCCGACCCGGAACAAGCAATGACCGATGGCCTGCAGGTGCTGTATATCGAAGACGACGAACTGGTGCGGCGCGCGAGCGTGCAGAGCCTGCAACTGGCGGGCTTCGACGTGATCGGCCATGCATCGGTCGAGGCCGCCGCGAAGCTGATCAGCGCGGATTTTTCCGGCGTGATCGTCAGCGACATCCGGCTGCCCGGCGCGAGCGGTCTCGATCTGCTCGCGCAGTGCCACGAACGCGCGCCCGACGTGCCGGTGATTCTGGTGACGGGCCACGGCGACATCTCGATGGCGGTGCAGGCGATGCGCGACGGCGCGTATGACTTCATCGAAAAGCCGTTCGCATCCGAGCGGCTGATCGAAACGGTGCGGCGCGCGCTGGAGCGCCGCAAGCTGCTGCTCGAAAACCTCGCGCTGCGCCGCGAGCTGGCTGAACAGAACGCGCTGGCGCCGCGCATCATCGGTCGCAGTCCGGCGATCGAGCAGGTGCGGCGGCTGATCGCGAACGTCGCGCCGACCGATGCGTCGGTGCTGATCAACGGCGACACCGGCGCCGGCAAGGAGCTGATCGCGCGCAGTCTGCACGAGCTGTCGCCGCGGCGCGACAAGCCGTTTATCGCGGTGAACTGCGGCGCGCTGCCTGAGCCGATGTTCGAGTCCGAGATGTTCGGCTACGAGCCGGGCGCGTTCACTGGCGCGGCGAAACGGCGGATCGGCAAGCTCGAACACGCATCGGGCGGCACGCTGTTTCTCGATGAGATCGAAAGCATGCCGCTCGCGTTGCAGGTCAAGCTGCTGCGCGTGCTGCAGGACGGCGTGCTGGAGCGGCTCGGCTCGAATCAGCCGATTCGCGTCAATTGCCGGGTGGTCGCGGCGGCCAAGGGCGATATGGCCGAGCACGTCGCGGACGGCTCGTTCCGGCGCGACCTGCTGTACCGCCTCAACGTGGTGACGATCGCGTTGCCGCCGCTCGGCGAGCGCCGCGAAGACATCGTGCCGCTGTTCGAACACTTCCTGCTCGATGCGGCGGTGCGCTACCAGCGGCCGGCGCCGATCCTCACCGATCGCCAGCGCGCGAGCCTGATGCAGCGCGACTGGCCGGGCAACGTGCGGGAGCTGCGCAATGCGGCCGACCGCTTCGTGCTCGGCATCGCCGACGAACCGGCGCTGTCGTTCGATACCGACGACACCGCAGCGCCGCAGCCATTGAAAGAGCGGGTCGAACAGTTCGAGCGGGCGATGATCGCCGAGGCGCTGGAGCAGGCGGGCGGCGCGGTGGCGGTCGCGGCGGACCGGCTGCAGCTCGGCAAGGCGACGCTGTACGAGAAGATCAAGCGCTATGGCCTGGCGGCCAAAGGGGAAGGGGAGCGGTGAGGGGTGTTGGCGCCGGCGGTGGGAAATCGTGCCGGCGCTGCGAGCGGGATTAGCTTAAGCGGGCGGGGCGCTGAAGCCCCGCTGGTCCTGACTCAGGTCGAAGTCGCTTTCAGCGCCTTCGCGAGCAACTGGTCGAGTTCCGCGAATTGCGGCTCGCCCACATAGCGCTTCAGGATCTTGCCGTCCTTGTCGACGACGAAGGTGGTCGGCGTGAGTTGCACGTTGCCGAACTGCTTGGCGGCCGAGCCGTCGTCCATCGCGACCTTGAACGGCAGCTGACGCGTTTCCGTGTAGTTGGTCACGTACATCGGCGCGTCGTAGTTCATCGCGACCGCGACGAATTCGAGGCCCTGGCCCTTGTAGCGGTTATAGGTCTCGACCATCTGCGGCATTTCCTTCATGCAGGTATCGCAGCTGGTCGCCCAGAAGTTGACCAGATAGACCTTGCCTTTCAGGTCGGCAGTCGTGAGTTTCTGGCCCGACAGCAGCGTGAAGGTCGCATCGGGCACGCGCTGCTGCCCGGCGAACGCGAAGTAACCGGCGACGGCGATCGCAACCGCGACGACGGCCGCGATCAGGTAGCGAAGCGGGCTCGTGCGCGTGCCGGCGGTGGACGGATTGGAACTCATGGACGGAACCTCGGGAGTCGCGCGCAGCGCGGAACGATGGGTCGGGCGGGCCTTGGGCCGGTGCTGAAGAGCTTGGCTATTGTAGCTCCATTACTGGTGCTTGCGCCGGAAGGGGCGGGGCGGCGGGAGCCGGCCAGGCGGCGGATCAGCGGATAATGGCGCTTTCCGCTTTGTCAGCCCGATCTCCCGCTCCCATGTTCCGAACTGCTCGCTGCATCCGCCGTTTCCTTGCCCGCACTTCGTTCCGTTGCTTCCCGTTCGATCGCTCGCCGACCCGTCGCGTTGGCGCTCCCGTTGTTCGTTCAGCCGTCTCGGCAAACGCGTTCGCTCCCGTGGGTCAGCTGCGCGCCGCGCTCCGCACCGCCGCCGCAGCGCTGCTGCTGGGCGCCGCGCTGTCAGCCTGTACGCCGACCTTCGACTGGCGCACCGTCATGAACAACGACGATGGTTATACGGTCGACTTCCCGGCCAAGCCGGGCCACGACCAGCGCGCGGTGCAGATCGACGGCACGCCGATGCAGATGGCGATGCAGACCGCCGAAGCCGGCCACGCGGTGTTCGCGGTCGGCACCGTGATGCTGCCCGACGCCAACCCGGCGACCCAGCGCGCGGCGCTCGAATTCCTGCGCGCGGGCCTCGCGCGCAACGTCGGCGCGGCGCCCGACGCGCACGAGGTGCAGATCCCGCTCGCCGCCGGCGGCAAGATGCCGGGCCTCGAAATGAAGGTCAGCGGCGCGGCCGGCGCGCAGCACGAGCAGCGCATCGTCTACGCGCGGCTGGTCGCGCACGGACGGCATGTCTATCAGGCGGCGATCATCGCCGCCCAACCGCTGCCGCAGGATCAGGTCGACCAGTTTTTTTCGTCGTTCCAGCTGTATTGACCTAGGTATTTCTGGCCGATCGCGGGTGCGTCAGAGTGCCGCGCGTAGTGAAAGTTCCTTCCTGGGTTTACGCGCTAATTCCCGGTTTACGTTGAAGTTTTCCACTTCGTCGCGATTCCTGTGGATAACTTTGTTGAGAACTTCGCTTGATTTGCCTCAAAGGCCCGTCTGGCGGGCCTTCCATCAACGATGCGCGGCTGCGGTGCGTTCAAAAAATATCAATAAAATCAATGGCTTTTAGAGATGCCTACGAAACCGCCATCCAGTTGTTTCAAAATCTGTCAGGATCGCGAACTTGTGTATAAGTCAAGTCTTGACAGTAGATTTTTCTCCTCATAACGAGCCAAAAGCGCGCCGGTACTGAATCGCTTCGGCGATCTGCGCGGCGCTCGGCATCGCGGTGCCGGCGAGGTCCGCGATGGTGCGGGCGACCTTCAGCACCCGGTAATAGGCGCGCGCCGACCAGCCGAAGCGCTCGCCCGCTTCGCGCAGCAGCGCTTCGCCGGCCGCGTCGGGGCGGCATGCTTCGTCCACTTCCCGCCCATTCAGTTCGCGATTGGTTTTGCCTTGCCGGGCCAGTTGGCGCTCGCGCGCAACGCTCACTCGCGCCGCGATCGTCGCGCTCGCCTCGCCGATGCCGGCGGCGCGCGCGCTCAGTTCGGCGGGCGTCAGCGCCGGGATTTCGAGCTGGATATCGATGCGGTCGAGCAGCGGCCCGGACAGCTTGCGCAGATAGCGCGTCGCGAGCTCCGGCGTGCAGCGGCAGCGGCCGCCCGGATCGCCGCGCCAGCCGCACGGGCACGGGTTCATCGCGGCGATCAGCTGGCACGCGGCCGGGAAGTCGGTTTGCAGCGCGGCCCGCGAGATCGTGATGCGGCCGGCTTCGAGCGGCTCGCGCAGCGTTTCGAGCACCACGCGGTCGAACTCCGGCAATTCGTCCAGAAACAGCACGCCCAGATGCGCGAGCGTGATCTCGCCCGGTTGCGGCGGGTTGCGTCCGCCGACCAGCGCGGCCGCGCTCGACGAATGATGCGGCGCGCGAAACGGCCGCTGACGCCACTGCGACGGCTTGAAGCCGAGGCGGCTCGCGGACAGCAGCGCGGCGGAGTCGAGCGCTTCGTCGTCGGTCATCGGCGGCAGCAGGCCGGGCAGGCGTGCGGCGAGCATCGACTTGCCGGCGCCGGGCGGCCCGATCAACAACACGTGATGACCGCCGGCCGCGGCGACTTCGAGCGCGCGCCGCGCCGCGCGTTGGCCGATCACGTCGGCCATGTCGGGAATCGGCGTCGCGCTGTGCGCGTCGAGCACGGGCGTTGCGACCGGGCGCAGGCCCGCGTCCGGCACGCCGGCCAGATGAGCGCAGAGTGAAGGGAGATCGGCGGCGCCGTAGACATCGACGCCCGGCACGAGCGCCGCTTCGGCCGCGCTTGCCGCCGGTAGGTAAAGCTGTGGGGTGGCCGTTCGGGTGCACGAGGTCCGCGCTGCGGCTGCGTCAGCTGTAGCCCCGGCAGACAGCGCAGCTCCAGCATCGGCAGAAGATTGTTCAACGTCACTATCACCGGCCGCGGCCCCACGCGCAGTGCCACAAGCCATCGCGAAAGCCCCGCGCATCGGCCGCAGCGCGCCGGTCAGCGACAGCTCTCCGGCAAACTCGCGCCGCAATAGCGACTCGGCCGGAATCTGCCCGCTCGCGGCGAGGATGCCGAGCGCGATCGGCAGATCGAAGCGGCCGGATTCTTTGGGTAGATCAGCGGGGGCGAGATTGACGGTGATGCGCCGCACCGGAAATTCGAAGCCGCAGTTCTGCAGCGCCGCGCGCACGCGCTCGCGGCTTTCGCGCACTTCCAGATCGGGCAGGCCGACTATCGAAAAAGACGGTAGTCCGTTGGCGAGGTGAACCTCGACGGTGACTTCGGGCGCGCGGCCAGCGGCCGGCGCGCGACTGCGCACCACGGCAAGCGACATGTTTTCTCCCGTCGGACGGTGCGCTCGTGGCGAGCGCGAAGCCCCTAAAACGCTGATGACGTCACGGCTCGCTTGCCGGTGAGGTGCGGCGCTGCGCAGCGCGAACGCTGCGAGCGCGGGTTACGGCGTCTGGGTGAGCGGCAGCTTCTGTTCGAGTTCGGCGACCCGGCGCTCGAGTTCTTCGAGGCGCGCGCGCGTGCGCACCAATACCTGGGTCTGCGTATCGAATTCCTCGCGCGTGACCAGATCGAGCTTCGAAAAGCCTTGCGACAGCATCGCCTTGACGTTGCGCTCGACATCTTTGGCCGGCGAATTCTTGAACAGATCGCTGACGCGAGCCTGGAAGTCGTTAAAAACGTCGTTCGGTTGTTTCATGGTGTTCCCCTTGGTGCACAAAAAATGTGCATGTTTCGTTACGTCTGTGCCCCGTCGCGGCGAATGGGCATTCGTGGTGCGTTGGAGCGTGGGCGCCGCGACCGCGTGAGCGCCTTTGGTGCGCGCCGGGGCGCCGGAAGTGTTCGAACACTCTAGCAACGATCCCCGCGCGGCGCCACCCGCGCACCGCGCCGCTGGCCGTTCGGACAAGGCCGTCCGGGCGCTTCGCGGGAGCGGCGCGGACCGCAGTCTGACACAACATGGCATAGGAGTTGCTGTTACTGCCCCGCGCGCACTGCCACAGCACGTTTTACCGGTAGCGCAACAGACCGGCTTACCGGGACGCAACGGGAACAGCACCACATTAGCGAGGGATTTCATGAAGCTCATTACCGCAATCATCAAGCCGTTCAAGCTCGATGAAGCGCGCGAAGCCTTGTCGGCGATCGGCGTGTCGGGCATCACGGTCACGGAAGTGAAAGGTTTCGGGCGCCAGAAGGGACACACCGAGCTGTATCGGGGCGCCGAATACGTCGTCGATTTTCTGCCGAAGGTGAAGATCGAGGCAGCCGTATCGGACGACATCGTCGATCAGGCGATCGAGGCGCTGGAGCGCGCCGCGCGCACCGGCAAGATCGGCGACGGCAAGATTTTCGTCACGCCGATCGAGCAGGTGATCCGCATCCGCACCGGCGAGACCGGCGCGGATGCGCTGTAAGCCCCAACCCTCGCGACACGGATAAGCGACATAGATAGCGACAAGAGGAAAACCAAGATGCGCAAATTTTTGATGTCCCTGCTGATGGCCGGCTCGCTGCTCGCGGGCGGTGTCGGCGCCGCCCTCGCGGACGACGCGTCCGCGCCCGCCGCCGCCTCGGCACCCGAGGCGAGCGCCAGCGCGCCGGCGCCGGATGCGTCGGCCGCGGTCGCCGCGCCGGCCGCTTCGGCTCCGGCCGCCGACGCCACCGCCGCCGCAGCGAGCGCCCCGGCGGCGGACGCCGCTCCCGCCACCCCGACCGCGCCGTTCTCGGTCGATTCATCGAAGATCAGCGCCGGCGACACCGCGTGGATGCTGACCTCCACCGCGCTCGTGCTGTTCATGACGATTCCGGGCCTCGCGCTGTTCTACGGCGGCATGGTCCGCAAGAAGAACGTGCTCGCGACGCTGATGCAAAGCTTCGCGATCACCTGCCTCGTGACGATCATCTGGACCGTGGTCGGCTACAGCCTCGCGTTCACGCCGGGCGGCTCGTTCATCGGCGGCTTCTCGCGGGTGTTCATGGCGGGGATGAACTACATCAAGGGCGACAAGGGCGTCACGCTGACCGTCAGCCACCTCGCGCCGACGATCCCCGAAACCGTCTACTTCGTCTATCAGATGACCTTCGCGATCATCACGCCCGCGCTGATCACCGGTGCGTTCGCTGACCGGATGAAGTTCTCGGCGATGCTGGTGTTCATGTCGCTGTGGTCGATCATCGTCTACGCGCCGATCGCGCACATGGTGTGGGAGCCGAGCGGCTGGCTGGCGAGCCAGGGCATCCTCGACTTCGCGGGCGGCACGGTGGTGCACATCAACGCCGGTATCGCGGGTCTGGTCTGCTGTCTGGTGCTCGGCAAGCGGATCGGCTACGGCCGCGAAGCGATGGCGCCGCACAACCTGACGCTCACGCTGATCGGCGCGTCGATGCTGTGGGTCGGCTGGTTCGGCTTCAACGCGGGTTCGGCGCTGGCGGCGGACGGCCGTGCCGGCTTCGCGATGTTCACGACCCAGGTGGCGACCGCCGCCGCGGCGCTCGCGTGGATGTTCGCCGAATGGGCGAGCAAGGGTAAGCCGTCGGTGCTCGGCATCGTGTCGGGCGCGGTCGCGGGTCTGGTCGCGGTGACGCCGGCTTCGGGCTTTGTCGGTACGACGGGCGCGCTGGTGATCGGCATCGTCGCCGGCGTGGTGTGCTTCTGGTCGGCCACCTGGCTCAAGCACAAGTTCGGCTACGACGACTCGCTCGACGCGTTCGGCGTGCACGGCATCGGCGGCATCATCGGCGCGATCCTGACCGGCGTGTTCGCGGTCAAGGACATCGGCGGCGCGGACGGCAGCGTGCTGTTGCAGCTGAAGGGCGTGGTCACGACGCTGGTCTACAGCGGTGTAGTCAGCTTCGTGCTGCTGAAGATCATCGACATGGTGATGGGCATCCGCGTGACCCACGAAGAGGAACGCGAAGGTCTCGACGTCAGCCTGCACGGCGAGCGCGTCGAATAACGAAAACAGTGGAAATTACGGAATCAGCGTTCGAAGATTCGACCGGTAAGATTTAAGCGCAGCGATTTGGCCCGCCTTCATGGCGGGCTTTTTTCTTGCTGATCCGGATGGAAACGGCAGTTTTCCCCGCCTATCATCGTGATAGGGAAAAGCATTTCGAGTCTGCTTGCGTACGGAGAAACCGTCCCCAAATGGGCAAAGCATTTGCTCTACAATCTTTTTTCTCCAGTCTGCGAGTGATCAATGGTTCCGCACCTAGTTACGGCGTTAAACGGCCCGCTGC
Source organism: Burkholderia sp. SRS-W-2-2016 (assembly GCF_001931485.1). Classification (GTDB taxonomy): domain Bacteria; phylum Pseudomonadota; class Gammaproteobacteria; order Burkholderiales; family Burkholderiaceae; genus Paraburkholderia. Next base: position 84,925 of record NZ_MSDV01000005.1, read on the forward strand.
TCGATCTCGAGCGGAAGATCCTCGACGCCACGCCCGCTATCGAACGCTGGTTCCGGCTCGAATGGCAGGAGCACACGCCGCCGTTCTACTGTTCGGTCGATCTGCGTAACGCGGGCTTCAAGCTCGCGCCGGTCGACACCAATCTGTTTCCCGGCGCCTTCAATAATCTGCCGCAGGAAGTGCTGCCGCTCGCGGTGCAGGCCGCGATGGCATCGATCGAAAAGATCTGCCCGGATGCGAAGAATCTGCTGGTGATTCCGGAGCGCCACACGCGCAACGCGTTCTACCTCGAAAACGTCGCCCGGCTCGCGTCGATCATGCGCCAGGCGGGTCTGAACGTACGCTTCGGCACGCTCGACGAATCCATCAACGGCCCGGTCACGATCGCGCTGTCCGACGGCCAGAAGCTCGTGCTCGAACCGCTCGAGCGTTCGCAGCGGCGCCTTGGTCTGAAGAATTTCGACCCGTGCTCGATCCTGCTGAACAACGACCTGTCGGGCGGCATTCCGCCGGTGCTCGAAAATCTGCACGAGCAGTATCTGCTGCCGCCGTTGCACGCGGGCTGGGCGGTGCGGCGTAAATCGACGCATTTCTCGTGCTATGACGACGTCGCGAAGAAGTTCGCGAAGATGGTCGAAATCGATCCGTGGATGATCAATCCGTACTTCGCGCACGTCGAAGGCGTGGACTTCCAGGAGCGCACCGGCGAGGAAGCGCTGTCCGATGCGATCGACGGCGTGCTCAAGAAGATCGCCCGCAAGTACCGCGAGTACGGGATCTCCGAGAAGCCGTACGTGGTGATCAAGTCGGACGCCGGCACCTACGGGATGGGCGTGATGACCGTACACGACGCGTCGGAAGTGGCCGCGCTGACCAAGCGCGAACGCGCGCGGATGGCGGCCACCAAGGACGGCCTCGAAGTGCACGACGTGATCGTGCAGGAAGGCGTGTACACGTTCGAGCGGGTCGGCGAGGAAGTGGCCGAGCCGGTCGTCTACATGATCGACCGCTATGTGGTGGGCGGTTTCTATCGCGTGCACGGCAGCCGCGAGCGCGACCAGAACCTGAACGCGCCGGGCATGCACTTCGTGCCGCTCGGCTTCGAGCACACCGCGCTGCCCGATGCGCATGCGAAGCCCGGCGCGGCGCCGCCGAACCGCTTCTACATGTACGGCGTGGTCGCGCGGCTCGGGCTGCTGGCCGCGTCGGTCGAACTCGAAAAGACCGATCCGGAAGCGATCCAGGTCTAAGCCACTTAGCGCGCGGACAGCGCCGGCGGCGAGCGTGCCGCCGGCGCTGTCCGCGCCGATTCATTGACGAATAATGCCAAGCCCAGCAGGGCGCACCGGGATTTCCATGGACATTCTTTTCATCGCCGATCCGCTCAGCCAGTTCAAGATCTACAAGGATTCGACCTATTCGATGATGGCCGAAGCGGCGCGGCGCGGTCACACGGTGTACACGTGCGAGCCGAAGCAGCTCGCGTGGACCGGCGGCGACGTCGAGGCGAACGTGCAGCGCATCGAGATCACCGGCGACACCACCGATCTGCATCGCGAGGTGTGGTATGCGGCCGATCCGTTCGCGCCGCGTTCGCTGAAGAGCTTCGGCGCGGTGTTGATGCGCAAGGACCCGCCGTTCGATATGGAGTACGTGACGTCGACGTGGCTGCTGGAGCTGGCCGAACGCGGCGGCGCGCGCATCTTCAACAAGCCGCAGGCGATTCGCGACCATTCCGAAAAGCTCGCGATCGGCGAGTTCGCGCAGTTCGTCGCGCCGACGCTGGTTACACGCGACGCCGCGCGTCTGCGCGCGTTCCACGAGCAGCACGGCGACGTGATCCTGAAGCCGCTCGACGGGATGGGCGGGATGGGCGTGTTCCGCGTGAAGGCGGACGGCATGAACCTCGGCTCGATCATCGAAATGCTGAGCCATGACGGCGCGCGTTCGGTGATGGCGCAGAAATTCATCCCCGAGATCAAGGACGGCGACAAGCGCATTCTGCTGATCGGCGGCGAACCGGTGCCGTACTCGCTCGCGCGGATTCCTCAGGGCAATGAGGTGCGCGGCAATCTCGCGGCCGGCGGCCTTGGCGTCGCGCGTCCGCTCAGCGACCAGGATCGCCGGATCGCCGATACGCTCGCGCCGGTGCTCGCGGCGCGCGGTTTGCTGCTGGTCGGACTCGATGCAATCGGCGACTGGCTCACCGAAGTCAACGTGACGAGCCCGACCTGCTTCCGTGAAATCATGGATCAGACCGGTTTCGACGTTGCCGCGATGTTCATCGACGCGCTGGAGCGCGCGGCCGCCTGACCCGCCGGACGGGCAGGCAGGCGTGGGGGCGACCGGCTTGAATGCGCGGCCGCGTCCCCCATTTAGGAAGTAAATCCGCAGTGGGCAGGTCGCCAGATTTGGCGCGAAAATGAGCCTGATACAATGCCCGCTCGCCCGCGCGAGGCGTCGTCCGGCAGCCCTGGCGGTTGCCCTCGGCGACCCTGGCGCGGCTCGCGGACCAGCAACGGGCAACGCGAGCGCCGGCGCCGACAGGCGCGCCGAATCGCTCGTTCCACGATGTGTTGCCGCCCTCGCCAGCTACGGCCGCTGCGAGGCGCAGGCGAGCCGGGCTAACCCCGGTCCACGATTTGGGGCCGTTCTTTTGCAGTAAGGCTGACATGGCAGGCATTCTGATCATTGCGCACGCTCCGTTCGCCACCGCGTTGCGCGATTGCATTTCCCACATTTATGGCGGTTTGCCGGCACGGATCGGCGTGATCGACGTGTCGCCGGATTGCGATCCCGCGCAGGTCGTCGCGTTCGCGGATTCGGAAATCACACGGCTGAGAGAAGAAAACGGCGCGCTGGTGCTCACCGACATGTTCGGCGCGACTCCGGCCAACATCGCCGGGCGGCTCGCGACGCTGCCCGACGTGCGCGTGCTGTGCGGCGTCAATCTGCCAATGCTCGTGCGCGCCGTCTGCTATCGCGCGACCCCGCTCGACACGCTGGTCGACAAGGCGCTGGCCGGCGCGACCAAGGGCGTGCACGCGATCGGTCCGGCGACCCCGGAACCGGTCGCGCCGCCCGCGTGCTCGAACGATTGCCTGCCGGCGCTGCCGCCCGACGCGGCACCCGGCGACTGTATTCCGGCGTTGCCGGCCGGCGCCGATCTGACGCAGAAGACGGACGCGGCGGGCCTGTAAGCCGGCCGGTTGTGCGCGCGACGCTTCAAAGGCCTGGCAACCGGTTGGCGGTTTCACCCTTCACCCTTTCATTCACCCGCGCTTCGGACCAACACATGCTGCAACAGGAAACGACTATTGTGAACAAGCTGGGGCTGCACGCGCGCGCGTCGGCCAAGTTGACGCAACTCGCGGGCAACTACCAGTCGGAAATCTGGATGAGCCGCAATGGCCGTCGTATCAACGCGAAGAGCATCATGGGCGTGATGATGCTGGCCGCCGGCATCGGCAGTACGGTGCTGATCGAAACGGAAGGCGCCGACGAAAAGGACGCGATGGACGCATTGCTGAAACTGATCGCCGATAAATTCGGCGAGGGGCAATAAAGCCACGCGCTGTGCGATTCGAATGGCAGAACAAAGCCGCGGCCCTCGCCGCGGTTTTTTTTCGCCGCCGGCATTCGATTATTAAAACGTCGGCTTCCTAAATGGGAGCGAAAGCCAGGGTGAAAGAGCGGGTAAGGCGAGCGGCGATTTTTCAATAATTAAAGTCTTCCGCTAAAACCGCGCTTCGCCCGATGTAGCGGCCGTGCGCGGGCGCCGATTACGACAATTCGTGCTGCGCCGCACACAGCCCTGACATACTTCAAAAAGGCGCGGAATTTATAATGCCCAGTACAGTCTGAGAGCATTGCAGCGGTTTGCCGCGGCATCACACAACTAGAGGAGGTGCGCGTGTCATTCACGCTGCATGGAATTCCCGTGTCACGCGGTATCGCCATCGGGCGGGCCTATCTGATCGCCCCGGCAGCACTCGACGTAGACCACTATCTGATCGAACCTGCCCAGATCGAAGGGGAGGTCGCGCGGTTTCGCGCGGCCCAGCAACGCGTGCATGAAGAGCTGAACGCGTTGCGCGCCGATCTCGCGGCCGACGCGCCCAGCGAAATGGGCGCGTTCATCGACGTCCATACGATGATCCTGAACGACGCGATGCTCGTGCAGGAAACCATCGACCTGATCCGCACCCGCCGCTACAACGTCGAATGGGCGCTCACCGAGCAGCTCGAACGGCTGTCGCGCCACTTCGACGATATCGAAGACGAATATCTGCGCGAGCGTAAAGCCGACATCGAGCAGGTCGTGGAACGGGTGCTGAAGGCGCTCGCGGGCGCGTCGAATCTGGTCGACAACGTGCATGGCGCGTGCGACGAAATGATCGTCGTCGCGCACGACATCGCGCCGGCCGACATGATGCAGTTCAAGACGCAGACCTTCCAGGGCTTCGTCACCGATCTCGGCGGCCGCACCTCGCATACCGCGATCGTCGCGCGCAGTCTCGGCATTCCGGCCGCGGTCGGCGTGCAGCATGCGAGCGCGTTGATTCGCCAGGACGATCTGATCATCGTCGACGGCGACCACGGCATCGTGATCGTCGATCCGGCGCCGATCGTGCTCGAAGAGTACTCGTACCGGCAAAGCGAGAAGGAGCTCGAGCAGCGCAAGCTGCAGCGCCTGAAGTTCTCACCGACGCAAACGCTGTGCGGCACGCGCATCGAGCTGTGCGCGAACATCGAGCTGCCGGAAGACGCGCGCGCGGCGATCGAATCCGGCGCGACCGGCGTCGGCCTGTTCCGTACCGAGTTCCTGTTCATGAATCACAAGGACCGGATGCCGGAGGAGGAGGAGCAGTTCGAAGCGTATCGCCGCGCGGTCGAGCTGATGAACGGCTTGCCGGTGACGATCCGCACGATCGACGTCGGCGCCGACAAACCGCTCGATTCGATGGGCGGCGGCGACGGCTACGAGACCGCCGCGAACCCCGCGCTGGGGCTGCGGGCGATTCGCTGGAGCCTGTCGGAGCCGCAGATGTTCCTCACGCAGTTGCGCGCCATTTTGCGTGCGTCGGCGTTCGGCAAGGTGAAGATCCTGATTCCGATGCTCGCGCACGCGCAGGAAATCGACCAGACGCTCGATCTGATCCGCGAGGCGAAGCGTCAACTCGACGACGCGGGCATCGCCTACGATCCGAACGTGCAGATCGGCGCGATGATCGAGATTCCGGCCGCGGCGATCGCGTTGCCGCTGTTTCTGAAGCGGCTCGATTTCCTGTCGATCGGCACCAACGATCTGATCCAGTACACGCTCGCGATCGATCGCGCGGACAACGCGGTCGCGCATCTGTACGATCCGCTGCATCCGGCGGTGCTGCATCTGATCGCGTTCACGCTGCGCGAGGCGAAGCGCGCGGGCGTGCCGGTGTCGGTGTGCGGGGAGATGGCCGGCGATCCGGCGATGACGCGTCTGCTGCTCGGCATGGGCCTCACCGAATTTTCGATGCATCCGAGCCAGTTGCTCGAGGTCAAGCAGGAAGTGCTGCGCTCGCATCTGCGCACGCTCGAGAAGCCGGTCGCCGACGTGCTCGCGTCGTTCGAGCCGGAAGAAGTGCAGGCGGCGCTGAAGCGGGTCGCGCTGGTTTGAGTGGTAGCGTCGTCAGTCACCGTTGAATGAAAAACGCCGCACATGTGCGGCGTTTTTCATTTTGACGTGTCGCTCGCTGTAGTCGCGCAGTGCGAGTAAGCGCGGCGCGCTCCATCAAGCCGGATGCGCGTGGCCGCACACCGGACAATCCGGCTGACGGCCGATACGCATCGTGTTCCACTCCATCCGCAGCGAGTCGAGCATGGTCAGACGGCCCACCAGCGGCGTACCGATCGCACCGATCACCTTCAGCGCTTCGGCGGCCTGCATCGACCCGATGATGCCGACCGTCGGCGCGAACACGCCCATCGTCGAGCACGCGACTTCCTCGAACGGCTGGTCCTCGGGAAACACGCACGCGTAGCACGGCGACGCTTCGTTGCGGAAATCGAAGGTGCTGATCTGGCCGTCGAAGCGCAGCGCCGCGCCCGACACGAGCGGCACGCGATGTTTGACGCACGCGCGGTTGATCGCGTGACGGGTCGCGAAGTTGTCGGTGCAATCGAGCACGACGCTCGCGTGCGGGACCTCGCGATCGAGCCACGCGTCGTCGACACGTTCGGCCACCGCATTGACGACGACCTCGGGATTGATCTGCGCGAGCATGTCGCGCCCGGACTCCACTTTCTTGCGGCCGACCGATGCGCTCACGTGCAGGATCTGTCGCTGCAGATTGGTCAGGTCGACCGTATCGGCATCGACCAGCGTCAAACGGCCGACGCCCGCGGCCGCCAGATACATCGCGGCCGGCGAGCCGAGGCCGCCGGCGCCGACGATGATCGCGTGCGCATCGATAAAACGCTGCTGCGCCTCGATGCCGATTTCGTCGACGAGAATATGGCGGGAGTAACGGAGGAGTTGATCGTCATTCATGGCGGAGGCGCGCGAGTGTGTCGCGCATCGGGAGACGGACCGGGACGGTCCGCGGCGCGCGTGTTGTCGCTGTTATTTTAGTCGCGCGGGGAGGGTGGGTTGGTGCGGGCGCTGCTACGAGGAACTACGAAGGAGACGCAAGGTTACCGCGTGTCTTCGCAACCTGAAGCGCTGCGAAGACACGTACGGATGACTGCTTACTTGCCAGCCGGAGCGGGCGCCGAAGCCGGCGCCGGTCCCGATGCGCCCGGCACCGGTTGGGTCGGCTTCACCGCGACCGGCGCGGAAGCCGACGTAGCCGGCTTGTTCTGCGCGAGGCGGCGTTCCATGATCGACTTCGATTGCTGAACCGCCTTGCCCTCGAGCTTGTTGAGCGCCTGTTGCAGCATGAAGTCGTCGGCCGAACCGAATTCCACCGGCTTGCGCTCACGATCCTTCTGGCGCTGTTCCGGGGTCTTCTTGTCGTTCTGCTCTTCGAGCTGGCGCAGCTGCTCCATGCGCTCCTGCTCGCGTTGCTCCGCTTCCTTCTTCTCGTTCGGATCCTGGGTGTTCGCGAGGTGATTCGAGTAGTCGACTTCGCGGGTCACCAGTGCGTCGTCCGGATCGCCGTCCGCGTATTGATCGACCGGCAGATCCGGGCGGATGCCCTTGTTCTGGATCGAGCGGCCGCTCGGCGTGTAGTAGTACGCGGTGGTCAGACGCAGCGCGGTGTCGGCGGTCATCGGCCGGACGGTCTGCACCGAGCCCTTGCCGAACGTGGTCTTGCCGAGGATCAGCGCGCGATGCTGGTCCTGCAGCGCGCCCGCGACGATTTCCGACGCCGACGCCGAGTAGGCGTTGGTCAGCACGATCATCGGCACGGTCTTGAAGATCGCCGGGACGTCCTTCAGCGGATCGCTGTCGAAGGATTGCAGGCGATAGTTGTCGTAGGTGTCGCGATAGATCTGCTTCGAATCCGGGATCTGGCCGTTGGTCGACACCACCACCGAATTGGGCGGCAGGAACGCGCCGGCGACGCCGACCGCGCTTTGCAGCAGACCGCCGCCGTTGTTGCGCAGATCGAGGATCACGCCCTTCAGGTTCGGCTCCTGGCGCGCGAGGTCCTGCAGCTTGGCCGCGAGATCAGGCGTGGTGCGTTCCTGGAAGCTGGTGATGCGCACGTACGCGAAGCCCGGCGCAACGATCTTGCCCTTGACCGATTGCACCTTGATGACGGCGCGCGTCACGGTGAGCGGGAACGTGCGGTCGTCGGTCTTGCGGAAGATGGTCAGCGTGACCTTGGTGCCCGGCTCGCCGCGCATCTGCTTGACCGCCTGGTCGAGCGTCATGCCGCGCACCGGCTTGTCGTTGATACGCGTGATCAGGTCGCCCGGACGGATGCCGGCGCGGAACGCGGGCGTGTCCTCGATCGGCGAAATCACCTTGATCAGGCCGTCTTCCGACGAAATTTCGATGCCGAGGCCCGCGAAGCGGCCCTTGGTCTGTTCCTGCAGCTCTTCGTAATCGGTCTTGTCGAGATACGACGAGTGCGGGTCGAGGCTCGACACCATGCCCTTGATCGCGGACGTGAGGAGCTTTTTGTCGTCGACCGGTTCGACGTATTCGTGCTTGATCTGCCCGAACACTTCGGCGAAGAGCCTGAGCTGGTCTAGCGGCAGGGGGGCAACCACGGCACTCGCGGGTTGCTCAGCCGAGGCGGAGAATTGCAGGGTGGCAAAGACACCGGTAGCAAGGCCCGCGGCAATCAGGCCGATATTTTTCAGGTTCTTTCGCATAGAGTCTGTTGCGGTCGGGAGCGCGTGGCAGCGTCGATAAAGATTGGACGGACAAGTATAACTGCACACCTGCCCGGTCAGGGCGCGGTGCAGACAATCGTGCTTCGACAGTACGGGAAGGTCCTGGTTCGCGGGATCCGCTCGTTACCTCGCGAAGCCGTGCGATGAGGCATCGGAGGGGAGGATGGCGGTTGAGGCGCGTCCGCCGGCTAAGGTCGGCGATCGCAGGGTTTTGCGTGACCGGTAACTTTGCCCGCTCCGCGACGCGCTAACTGGCCGCCACTTCGACCGTCACGCGCAATACAGTATTTCTCAGTAGCCCTGCTGACAGCATATGGCCCCGCGCGGTTTTGCCGCGCGGGGCCATATGTTGGGATGGGTGCTTAGCCCGCCTTACCCTGGCTTGCGACCGCGGCTTGCGCCTTCGCGATCGCGTCCTGGTCGCCGAGGTAGTAGTGCTTGATCGGCTTCAGGTCGGCGTCGAGTTCATACACGAGCGGCACGCCGTTCGGAATGTTGAGGCCGACGATGTCGTTATCCGAGATGTTGTCGAGATACTTGACCAGCGCGCGGATCGAGTTGCCGTGCGCGGCGATCAGGATGCTGCGGCCCGACTTGATGGCCGGCGCGATCGACTCGTTCCACAGCGGCAGCACGCGCGCGACCGTATCTTTCAGGCATTCGGTGAGCGGCAGCTGCTCGCGCGGCACCTTCGCGTAGCGCGGGTCGCTGTACGGCGCGCGCTCGTCGGTCGTCTCGAGCGCGGGCGGCGGCGTGCCGTAGCTGCGGCGCCAGACCAGCACCTGCTCGTCGCCGAACTTCGCGGCGGTTTCGGCCTTGTTCAGACCCGACAGCGCGCCGTAGTGGCGCTCGTTCAGGCGCCACGAATGCACGACCGGCAGGTACATCAGGTCCATCTTGTCCTGCACGTGCCACAGCGTGCGGATCGCGCGCTTCAGCACCGACGTGTAAGCGATGTCGAACGTGTAGCCCGATTCCTTGAGCAGCACGCCTGCCTGCTGCGCCTCGCGGTTGCCCTGCTCGGTGAGGTCGACGTCGACCCAGCCGGTAAAGCGGTTTTCCTTGTTCCACGTCGATTCGCCGTGGCGGATGAGAACGAGTTTGTACATGAGAATTGCCGGTCGGTAGTGAGGAAGCGGTGTGCGCTGCATGGCGTGCCCGGAGGCGCGTCGCCATCGCGTCAAACGGTTATTTTATAATGCGCGGATTCCTCTTTCCGATTTCTCTCTTACCGGCGACCTCTCCGTGAAGTTTTTCACCGATTACACCAACCTTGTACTGATCGCAATCGTCCTCATTTCTGGTGGGTTGCTGCTGTGGCCGACCATCAGCCGGCGCGGCCGCGGCGGCCTGTCGGCCGGGGAAGCGACCCAACTGATCAACCGGCGCAACGCGGTAGTCGTCGACGTACGGCCTGCCGCCGCTTACGCCACCGGGCATCTGCCGTCGGCACGGCATCTGGATTTCGCGGAATTGCAGGCGAAGGTCGCGCAACTCGCGAAGAACAAGAGCAACCCGGTGCTGCTGGTGTGCCAGACCGGCCAGCAGTCGAACAAGGCAGCGCGTATCGTGCAGGAAGCGGGATACACGGAAGTCCATGTTCTCGAGGGCGGCGTCGACGCCTGGCAGAAAGCCGGTATGCCGGTTGTGAAACAAGGAGCAGCCAAGTGAATAAAGTGGTCATGTACAGCACCCAGGTGTGCCCGTATTGCCAGATGGCCGAACGTCTTTTAAAGTCGCGCGGCGTCGAGCACGTTGAAAAAGTACTGATCGACAAGGACCCGGCCCGTCGTGAGGAGATGATGACCCGGACCGGTCGTCGCACGGTGCCGCAGGTGTTCATCGGCGAGACGCACGTCGGCGGTTATGACGATCTGTCCGCGCTCGATCGCGCGGGCGGTCTGATGCCGCTGCTCGAAGCAGCCTGAGTTCGACTGCCGCGCGGCGCGCGCGGGCGGACAACTCGACCGGCCGGCGCGTGCGTGCCTCTCGTGAGGCGCGCGAGCCGGCGCAACAATTCGGCGGCCCATGCGTGCATCGGCCGCCGCCACGCACACCTATCAGGGAATCACCATCATGTCCGACGAGAATAACCAGCCGTTCTTCAACATCCAGCGCATCTATCTGAAGGACATGTCGCTCGAGCAGCCGAATTCGCCGGCCATCTTCCTCGAGCAGGAAATGCCGTCGGTCGAAGTCGAAGTCGACGTGAAGGCCGAGCGCCTCGCCGAAACCGTGTTCGAGATCCTCGTGACGGGTACGGTTACCGCCAAGGTCGCGGACAAGGTTGCGTTCCTGATCGAAGCGAAGCAGGCCGGGATTTTTGACATCCGTAACATTCCCGCCGAACAGATCGATCCGCTCGTCGGCATCGCCTGCCCGACCATCCTGTTCCCGTATCTGCGCTCGAACATCGCCGACGCGATCACCCGCGCAGGCTTCCCGCCGATCCACCTCGCCGAGATCAACTTCCAGGCGCTGTACGAACAGCGTCTCGCGCAACTGGGCGCAGCCCAGCAGGACGGCGCGGCGCAAAACGGCGTCACGCATTAACGCGCCGCAACGGTGCCGGCTATGAAGATTGCCGTTCTTGGCGCCGGCGCATGGGGCACCGCCCTTGCCGGTCATCTGGCCTTAAGGCACGACACGGTGCTGTGGGCGCGCGAGTCCGCGCTCATTGCCGAACTCTCCGCTGCGCACGAAAACGCCCGCTACCTGGCGGGCGTTGCGCTGCCGCCGTCGCTTCGCTATGAGGCGGCGTTCGGCGCGGCGCTCGAACATGCGCTTGCCGACGATGCGCTGTGCGTCGTCGCGACGCCGGTCGCGGGTCTGCGCGGACTGCTGCGCACGATGCGCGACGCCGGCAAGGTGCCCGCGCACATCGTCTGGTTGTGCAAGGGCTTCGAAGCCGATTCGCAATTGCTGCCGCATCAGGCGGTCGCCGCGGAGTTGCCCGAGCACGCGAGCAACGGCGTGCTGTCCGGACCGAGCTTCGCGCGCGAAGTGGGGCAGGGGCTGCCGGTCGCGTTGACGATCGCGAGTGCGTCGGCGGCCTGCCGCGAGCGCACGGTTGCCGCATTCCATCACGACGCGATGCGCATCTATACCGGCGACGATGTCGTCGGTGTCGAAGTGGGCGGCGCGGTGAAAAATGTGCTGGCGATCGCTACAGGTATCGCCGATGGTCTCGGGCTCGGTCTGAATGCACGCGCGGCGCTGATCACGCGCGGTCTCGCCGAAATGTCGCGCCTTGGCGTGACGCTCGGCGGTCGCGCGGAAACCTTCACCGGTTTGACCGGCCTCGGCGATCTGATCCTGACCGCGACCGGCGATCTGTCGCGCAACCGGACCGTGGGTTTGCAGCTTGCCACCGGCCGCACGCTCGACGATATCCTCGGCGCCCTCGGTCACGTGGCCGAAGGCGTGCGCTGCGCGCAAGCTGTGCTTTCGATCGCGCGTGCGCACTCGATCGAGATGCCGATTACGCAAGCGGTGTGCGCGGTGCTGTTCGACGGCGTGGCGCCGCGCGATGCGGTGAGCGCGCTGCTGCGGCGCGACTCGAAAGCCGAATAAGCCTTTCTCTTCAGCCGTTTAGCGCCGCTGCGCGTTGAACGGCTGCCTCACCTTGCTGTCCACTTCGGTATCGATGCACGGACCAGCGAGGCTCGCATGCCCACCTTCACTCTCAGTCACGGAATCTGCTCGCTCGAAGCGCGCGTGGTCGACATCACGACGCTCGCGGTCGATGCGATCGTCAACGCCGCGAATACGTCGCTACTGGGCGGAGGCGGTGTGGATGGCGCGATTCATCGCGCGGCCGGCAAGGAGTTGCTGCGCGAATGCGAAACGCTCGGCGGCTGCGCGACCGGCGACGCGAAGCTCACTCGCGGCTACCGTCTGCCCGCCGCTCATGTAATTCACGCGGTGGGCCCGGTATGGCGCGGCGGCGCGCACGGCGAGGCCGATCTGCTCGCATCGTGCTACCAGCGTTCGCTCGAAGTCGCGCGCGATGCGCATTGCACGAGCATCGCGTTTCCGGCGATCAGTTGCGGGATCTACCATTTCCCCGCCGACGATGCGGTACGCATCGCGGTCGCCACCGTGCTCGACACGCTGCCGCGCACGCCGCGCATCAAACACGTGACGTTCGCCTGTTTCGACGCCGCAATGTTCGCGCGCTACGAGCTCGAACTCGAACGCGTTCAGCTGCCGCCTTCGAAGCCGGCCTGACGCCACGCTTCGAACACCACGACCGCCACGGTATTCGACAGATTCAGGCTGCGGTTGCCGGGCCGCATCGGCAGGCGCACGCGCTGCTGGTTCGGAAACTGGTCGAGCACGGCGTCGGGCAGGCCGCGCGTTTCGGCGCCGAACACGAACCAGTCGCCGGGCTGGAACGCATGGTCGTGAAAGCGGCCCGAGCCGCGCGTCGTGAACGCGAACATGCGCGCCGGGTCCGGCGTTTCTTTCGCGACGAACGCGGCCCAATCGGCGTGCACGTTCATCTCCGCGTACTCGTGATAGTCGAGGCCGGCGCGGCGCATCTTGGTGTCGTCGAGCGGAAAGCCGAGCGGCTCGATCAGGTGCAGGCGCGCGCCGGTGTTCGCGCACAGGCGAATCACGTTGCCGGTGTTCGGCGGGATTTCGGGTTCTACGAGAACGACATTGAACATACAGGGACCACCTGGAGACTAGTTTTTTGGAGTACGCAGCGCGACGAAGTTGGTGACCCGTCGCGCGCCCGCCGCCTTCAGCGTATGCGCGAGCGCTTCGAGCGTCGCGCCGCTCGTCATCACGTCGTCGACGATGCCGACATGCAGACCGCGTACCGGATGCGTGACTTGAAACGCGCGGCCGACGTTCTGCCGCCGCGCGTCGAGATCGAGTCGCGATTGCGGCGCGGTGTCGAGCGTGCGTTCGATCAACGTCGCGTCACTGCGCACGCCGAGCGCGCGGGCGAGCGGCTTCGCGATCTGCCACGCCTGGTTGTAGCCGCGCTCGACCAGACGACGCTGCGCGAGCGGCACCGGCGCGATCACATCGGGCCATTCGTTTTGCTCGCGCCAACTGTCCTGCGCGAGCCGTGCGAGGCGCTGCGCGAAGTCGCGTGCGAGCCTCAGCCGGGCGCGGAACTTGAGGCCGACCGCGAGCGTGTCGAGCGGCGCGCGATAGTCGGCGAGCGCGAAGCTCGCGTCGAACGGCGGCGGCGCGGCCACGCAATCGGCGCAGCGATAGTGCGCACGCGCAGCCCAGCGCGACGCGGCCAGCGGCACCGCGCAGACGGTGCAACGCAGCCGCGGCTCGTTCCAGTAAGCGTCGTCGCAGCCATCGCACAGCGCGTTATGCGACAAATTGCCGCATAACGCGCACAGGTTCGGCAACGCGGCTTGCAGCACGCGCGACGAGAGCGGATGCAGATCGCGCGCCAAACGCGCGACGCGCTGGCGACAGGACGAGGAAAGTGACTGAAATCGCACGAGTGGGCGCCCGGAAGGGCGTTGCAGGGCCGTTCACGCTGAATGCGGGGAAGCGAACGAGTATACTTCGAGCTCTACGCCAGCACGACACTCATGTCCCCAACACCCGCTCAATCTGGCCGTCCGGCCAATGATTCACGGCGCCTCAGGCGTATTTTCGATCGCCGCTCCGCCAGCTTCGACGAGGTTGCATTCCTGCCGCGCGAGATTGCGCAGCGCATGCGCGAGCGTCTCGATTACATCAAGGTGGCCCCGGCGAGCGTGCTCGACGCCGGCTGCGGCGCCGGCGAGGACATCCCCGGCTTGCGCGAGCGCTTCCCCGAGGCGCCGGTGTTCGGCACCGATCTATCGCACGGCATGCTGAGCCGCGCGCTGCGTCACGATGCGGGCGACACCAGCTGGCGGCGCTTTCTGCCGGCCTCGCTCGGCAAGGCGCTCGGCGCGCGCGGCCCACGCTTCGCGCAGGCCGACTTCTCCGCGCTGCCGTTCGCGGCCGGCGCGTTCGAATTCATCTGGTCCAATCTCGCGCTGCACTGGCATTCGCGGCCCGATCTGGTGTTCCCGGAATGGCAGCGCGTGCTGAAAGTCAACGGCCTGCTGATGTTCAGCACGCTCGGTCCCGACACGCTGAAGGAGCTGCGCGGCGCCTATGCCGAGATCGAGGCCGCGCACGGCGTCGCGTCGCGCAAGCATGTGATCGACTTCGTCGATATGCACGATCTCGGCGACATGCTGGTCGAGGCCGGTTTCGAGATTCCGGTGATGGACCAGGAAACGCTGACGATCACCTACAAGTCGCCCGAGTCGCTGCTCGCGGACGTGCGCCGCTGGGGCGCCTATCCGTTCGAGCGCGAAGCGCTGCCGGGCGCGCTCGCGCGGCGTCTGCACAAGGCCTTGCTGGCCGCGCTCGAAGCGCGCCGGCGCGCCGACGGCACGATCGCGCTGACCTTCGAAGTGATCTACGGCCACGCATGGAAAGCGGTGCCGCGCACGACCGCGGAAGGTCACGGAATCGTGCGGCTCGAGGATATTGGACGGGGGCCGTCGAAGCGTCGTTAGCAGATTGCGCGCTTGTCATCAATAGCTTGTCGACGTTGCGGGTGACGTGTTGTTAAAGCGGTAAAGACGACATCTGTTATGCCTGGGATTTGCCCTCCGCGAGAGTCGCAAAAGCCCGCGCAAAATGGCGCTAAGGCTTGTCGCGCCTGGGTTGCGGGCCATTCTGGGCTTGCTTGTCGTGCCTATGGATCGCGCCTATAATGCGTCAGTTTGTCGCCCGAGGTTCCCACTTTTGGGGCGACGAGCGCCAAGGCGCAGGGCTGCAATATGAAGTGATGCGGTAGTGGTTCGGGCGGTCGCACGCAGTGATGCAAGTGCAGGCAAACGCGACGGCCGCAAGATGCATCCGGAGTAGAAGAAGGCAGGCCGGACGCGACGATTCGCAGGAGGCAGCGATGGGCGCTTCAGATCATCTGCTGGCGGATTCGGAGCCGGTCCTCAGGGACTGGACCATGAAGCGCAACTGTTCGATATCGCCGCGGCAGTTCGTCTGTCTGTACGTGTCGCTTGCGTTGTTCTCGCTTGCAATAGCTTTCATGCTGGTTCTGGTCGGCGCCTGGCTGGTGTTGCCGTTCACCGGAATCGAGTTGCTGGCGGTGGGTATCGCGTTTGCAATATATGCGCGCCATGCTGTCGATTACGAGCGCATCCGGTTGTTTCCAAACCGGCTCGTGATCGAGCAGGTCAGCGCCGAGCAGATTACGCAGTTCGAATTCAATCCGCGCTGGGTGCGGATCGAGCCGGGCGCAACGCCGCGCGAACAGATCAAATTGGTCTCGCGCGGGCAGACGATCATGATCGGGCAGCATCTCGCGCAGAATCGGCGCGCGCAGTTCGCAGGCGAACTGCGGATGTGGCTGGCACGGTGTTGAATGTGGTGCCGGGCACGCGGCGTTCAAGGGGCGCGCGACACGTTGCCAGCGGGGTCGAGGGGTTTGAATGGAAAATTTGGGTAAGGAAGCTATGAAAACAATCAAGCGAGCGCTCACGAGCGTGCTGGCGACGAGCGGAATGCTTTTCGCCGGTGCGGCCCTGGCAGTGGGCGATGCTCCCGGCGGCCCCGCCGTCAATGCGATCAATCTCCAGCCGCCTGCAACGAGAATCGCTGAGGAGCTGTTCAGCCTCCACATGTTCATGCTGGTCCTGTGCACGGTGATCTTCATCGGCGTGTTCGCGGTGATGTTCTATTCGGTCTTTGCGCACCGCAAGTCGAAGGGCTACAAGGCAGCCAATTTCCACGAAAGCACCACCGTCGAAATCATCTGGACGATCGTGCCGTTCGTCATCGTCGTGCTGATGGCGCTGCCCGCCACCAAGGCCGTCGTCGCGATGAAGGACACCTCGAACGCCGATCTCACGATCAAGGTCACCGGCTACCAGTGGAAGTGGGGCTACGACTACGTGAAGGGGCCGGGCGAGGGCATCAACTTCCTGTCCACGCTGTCCACCCCGCGCGCGCAGACCGACGGCCGCGAGCCGATTTCCACGCTGTATCTGCAGGAAGTCGACAACCCGCTGGTGGTGCCGGTCGACAAGAAAGTGCGCATCATCACGACCGCGAACGACGTGGTCCACTCCTGGTACGTGCCGGCTTTCGGCGTGAAGCAGGACGCGATTCCGGGCTTCGTGCGCGACACCTGGTTCAAGGCTAACCGCACCGGCACGTTCCGCGGCTTCTGTACCGAACTGTGCGGCAAGGAACACGCGTTCATGCCGGTCGTCGTCGAAGTGCTGTCCGCCGAGGACTACGCGAAGTGGGTCGACGCGCAGAAGAAGAAAATGGCCGCCGGCCAGGACGATCCGAACAAGACCTACACGATGGCCGAGCTGATGGAGCGCGGCGGCAAGGTGTACGCGGCGAACTGCGCGGTCTGCCACCAGCCGACCGGCAAGGGCGCGGGCGCATTCCCGGCGATCGACGGCAGCAAGATCGCCAACGGCCCGCTCGCGGAACACGTGAGCCTCGTGCTGAAGGGCAAGAATGCGATGCCGTCGTGGGCGCCGACGCTGAACGACGTCGAAATCGCTTCGGTGGTCACGTACGAACGTAACTCGTGGGGCAACCACACCGGCGACATTCTGCAGCCGAAGCAGGTGGCCGACGCGCGCAACGGCAAGCTGCCGGAAGGCGGCAACCATCTGGCCGACGCGGGCGCGGCTGCCGCGGCACCGGCTGCTGAAGCGGCCTCCGCTCCGGCTGCGGGTACGGACAACGGCGCGGCTGCGGCCACGCTGCCGGCGAGCGTCTACTTCGAGACCGGCAAGAGCACGCTGCCGGCCGACGCGAAAGCGGCGGTCGACGCCGCTAGCGCATACGCGAAGGCGCATCCGGATGCGAAATTCACGCTGTCGGGCTTCACCGACGCAAGCGGTTCCGCCGATCTGAACGCGAAGCTCGCGAAGGATCGTGCCGAAGCCGTGCGCGACGCACTGAAAGCAGCCGGCATTGCCGAAGACCATATTATTTTGAAGAAGCCGGAATCGATCACGGGCGGCACCGACGCGAAGGAAGCGCGGCGTGTTCAGATCAGCCCGGCAGCCTGACGTGTTCATGGTCAGCACCGCAGAATTCGCTTTAGGAGATAGTCATGTCTAGCATCGGACACGATGTAGTCGCGGGCCACGAGCACGTGCACGGCGACCACGGCCACGAAACGCCGCACGGCTGGCGTCGCTGGCTGTTCGCAACCAACCACAAGGACATCGGTACGCTGTACCTGATCTTCTCGTTCACCATGTTCCTGTCCGGGGGCGTGATGGCGCTGATGATCCGTGCCGAGCTGTTCGAGCCGGGCCTGCAGATCATGCGCCCCGAGTTCTTCAACCAGTTGACCACCATGCACGGGCTGATCATGGTGTTCGGCGCGATCATGCCGGCCTTCGTCGGCTTCGCGAACTGGATGGTGCCGCTGCAGATCGGCGCATCGGACATGGCCTTCGCGCGGATGAACAACTTCAGCTTCTGGCTGCTGCCGGTTGCCGCGGTGCTGCTGGTCGGTTCGTTCTTCTCGCCGGGCGGCGCGACCGCCGCGGGCTGGACGCTGTACGCGCCGCTCTCCACGCAGATGGGCCCGGGCATGGACTTCGCGATTTTCGCGGTCCACCTGATGGGTGCGTCGTCGATCATGGGCGGTATCAACATCGTCGTGACGATCCTGAACATGCGCGCACCCGGCCTCACGCTGATGAAGATGCCGATGTTCGTGTGGACCTGGCTGATCACCGCGTACCTGCTGATCGCCGTGATGCCGGTTCTGGCCGGCGCGATCACGATGGTGCTGTTCGACCGTCACTTCGGCACGTCGTTCTTCAACGCGGCGGGCGGCGGCGACCCGGTCATGTACCAGCACATCTTCTGGTTCTTCGGGCACCCCGAGGTGTACATCATGATCTTGCCGGCGTTCGGGATCGTTTCGCAGGTGATCCCGGCGTTCGCGCGCAAGCCGCTGTTCGGCTATAGCTCGATGGTGTACGCGACGGCATCGATCGCGATCCTGTCGTTCATGGTCTGGGCGCACCACATGTTCGTGACCGGCATGCCGGTCACCGGCCAGCTGTTCTTCATGTACGCGACGATGCTGATCGCGGTGCCGACCGGCGTGAAGGTGTTCAACTGGGTCGCCACGATGTGGCGCGGCGCGCTGTCGTTCGAAACGCCGATGCTGTTCGCGGTCGGCTTCCTGATCGTGTTCACGTTCGGCGGCCTGTCGGGTCTGATGCTCGCAATGGCGCCGCTCGACATCCAGTATCACGGCACTTACTTCGTGGTTGCGCACTTCCACTACGTGCTAGTGGCCGGGTCATTGTTCGCGCTGTTCTCCGGGTGGTACTACTGGGCGCCGAAGTGGACCGGCTGGATGTACAACGAGACGCGCGGCAAGATCCACTTCTGGGCGTCGATGTTCTTCTTCAACCTCGCGTTCCTGCCGATGCACTTCGTCGGTCTCGCCGGCATGCCGCGTCGTTATGCGGATTACCCGGCCCAGTTCACCGACTGGAACCAGGTGATCTCGATCGGCGCGTTCGGCTTCGGTCTCGCGCAGGTCTACTTCCTGTTCGCGGTCGCGCTGCCGGCCTATCGTGGCGGCGGCGAGCACGTCGAAGCGGGCGACAAGCCGTGGGACGGCGCAACCGGCCTCGAGTGGACCGTGCCGAGCCCGGCTCCGTTCCACACGTTCGAGCATCCGCCGACCGTCGAGTAAGCAGCATCCGGCGAGGCGCCGGGTTCGCGGGCCGTGATACACAACGGCCGGAACCCGGGGCTTCGCGAGGCGGCCGCCGCCAGCGCGGCGCCGTCACTCAGGACAGGTATTCAGAATGTCGAGCATGACGCGCAATCCACACGAACGACGTACGCCGGAGCAGATTCGCGCGGGCAACCGGCGCATCGGGCTGGTGATGCTGGCCATCGCGGCGATGTTTTTCGCAAGCATCGTTGTCAAGCAGTGCTGGTTCGGCTGACGCCGCTATTGAAGTCTTGAAGTCTGTTTGCAGGATCGTTGAGGATTCAGATGTCGACGCAACCGCCGGCCGAGGCCGACCGCTCTTTCAACCGTTCGATGCTGATCAAGCTGTTCGTCGTCGCGTTGATGATGTTCGGCTTCGGTTTCGCGCTGATCCCGATGTATCGGGCGATCTGCGAGATCACCGGCGTGAACAACCTCGTGCAGCGCGACACCACCGCGCGCGAGGCGAAGAACACGCAGGTCGATATGAGCCGCACGGTGTCGATCGAATTCGATGCGAACGCGCGCGGCCCGTTGGGTTTCATGCCGGAGCAGCGCAGTATGGATGTGCATCCGGGCGAAGTGATGACGGTCATGTACGACGTCAGCAACCAGCAGGCGCGCACGATTCGCGCGCAGGCGATTCCGAGCTACGCGCCGAAGCAGGCGACCGAGTACTTCAGAAAGATCGAGTGTTTCTGTTTCACGCAGCAGACGTTGACGGCGAACGAGAGCAAGCGGATGCCGGTGGTGTTCGTGGTCGATCCGAAGTTGCCGAAGGACGTGAAGACGATCACGCTGTCGTACACCTTTTTTGAGTTGAATACGCCGGCGGCGGCGAACGCGGACGACGCGCTGCCGAAGGCGAATGCGGGCAACGCGGCCAACCCGGCGGCGAGCGCCGCGAAGCCGACCTGAAGCCGGTGTAAGCGGTGAAGCCGGCCGAAGAAACGAGGAAGACGAAGCAAGATGAGCGATAACGGCGGCGGTCCGCGCAAAAGCAGTTTCGGGCAGTCGATGCGCGCGGTGTTCTGGTCGTTTTTCGGGGTGCGCAAGCGCAGCCATCTGGAGGCGGATGCGACGCAGTTGAACCCGCTGCATGTGATCGTGGCGGCGCTGATCGGCGCGGCGATCTTTATCGGGGTGCTGATCCTGATCGTGCGCGCGGTAGTCGGTTGAGCGGTCTTCAGTGCCCGCGTTGTGCCGTGAGAGCGACGGACGTGGGCAGCAGTGGGGCGCAGCGGCGCCCGCGAATTAGAGTGAAGCGGTGCGGTATCGACGCGCCGCCGAGGATACAGCCGGGGATTCCGGAACAACTGGACTGAAGTGGAGAATCAAGAATGAGCGGTCAAAACGAGAGCCCGTACTATTTCGTACCGCATCCGTCGCGGCATCCGATCAGCGCCGCTGCCGGGTTGCTGGTCATGCTCGGATCGCTTGCGGCCTGGATCAACGAGCAGAGCTGGGCGCCGCTCGGCGTGTTCGTCGGTTTGCTGTGGCTGCTGTTCACGCTGTGGCACTGGTTCGGCGACGCGATCGCCGAGTCGGAAGGCGGGATGTACGGCAAGAACGTCGACCGCTCGTATCGCTGGAGCATGAGCTGGTTCATCTTCTCTGAAGTGATGTTCTTCGGCGCGTTCTTCGGTGCGCTGTTCTATGCGCGCGAAATCGCGCTGCATCAGCTCGGCAGCCTCGACTTCAAGCTGATCTGGCCGGATTTCACCGGGGTGTGGCCGAACAACGGTCCGGCGGCGCTGGTGCCGACCTACAAGTCGATGCAACCGTGGCCGGTGCCGACCATCAACACCGCGCTGCTGCTGTCGTCGGGCGCGACGCTGACGGTCTCGCACCACGCGCTGCGCGACAACCATCGCAAGAAGGCGATCGGCTGGCTGGCGGCGACGCTGGTGCTGGGTGTCTGCTTCCTGTTCCTGCAGGCGTTCGAATATTTCCACGCGTACAACGAACTGAACCTGACGCTGACGTCGGGCATCTACGGTTCGACGTTCTTCCTGCTGACCGGCTTCCACGGTTTCCACGTGTTCCTCGGCGGCACGATGCTGGCGGTGGTTCTGGTGCGGCTGATCCGCGGCCACTTCACGGCCGAGCATCACTTCGCGTTCGAAGGCGCGGCCTGGTACTGGCACTTCGTCGACGTCGTGTGGCTGGGTCTGTACGTCGTCGTGTACTGGCTGTAACGCAGTCGGACCCGCGCGAGCCGCGGGTCGTGCGCGAAAACGCCCGCCGGGCGGCGCGCACGAGCAGTATGCAAGGATCAATGCAGCGCCGCCCTCGACCTGTCGGGGCGGCGTTTTGTTTGCTGGGGGGCGATCGGGGCGTTGGCGGCTTCAGCGCCCGTACGGAATCCCGGTCGACTGAATCCAGCCCATCCAGTGTGCGAACAGGATCAGCAGGAACAGCGAGATCGACAGCCCGACCCGCGTGGCGAGCGACCAGACCATCCGCTTGGTCTTGCCTTTGTCGTGCATCATGAAATACAGCGCCGAAATCATGCTGGCGATGATCAGAGCAAAGGCAATGGGAACGATGATGTGCATGGAACCGACTGAAACCGGAAAGCGCAGAGGCAAGACATTTATTATCGCACCGCGCGCGGGCCTCTGCCGTGGGGTCCCGGCTGCCCTGAACGCGGTGCCGGAGCGCCAGCCATGAAATTTCGCCTGATTCCCGCGCTGCTGATCCTGCTGGTGGTCGCCGTGACCGTGCGGCTCGGTTTCTGGCAGCGCGATCGCGCGCATCAGAAGGAAGCGCTCGAAGCGCGCATCACGCAGTTCGAGAACGCGCCCGCGCTGCCGGTCGGCGCCGCGCCGCTCGCGCTGAAGGACGTCGAATTTCATCGTGTGAAGGCGCGCGGCAGTTTCGTCGCGGACAAGGTCGTGTACCTCGATAATCGTCCGTATAACGACCAGCCCGGCTTTTACGTCGTGATGCCTTTTAAACTGGCCGACGGCGGCTACGTGCTGGTCAATCGCGGCTGGCTGCCGCGCAATATGAGCAATCGCGAGACGATCGCGCCGTACTCGACGCCCGCGGGCGAGGTCGAGATCGAAGGGATTGCGCGCGCCGATGCGTCGCGCGCGTTCGAACTCGGGCAGGGCGGTTCGGCCGCACATCAGCGGATCCGTCAGAATCTCGACGCCGGCGCGTACGCGGCCGAAACCGGGCTGCCGCTGCAGGCGTTCGTGATCCAGCAAACCGGCAAGACCGGCGACGGCCTCGTGCGCGACTGGCCCGCGCCGACCACCGGCGTCGAGCGCAACTACGGCTACATGCTGCAGTGGTGGGGCATGGCCGCCGCGGCGCTCGGCTTCGGCCTGTATGCGGCGCGCCGCGCGGGCAGAAAGCAGCACGCGCCGGGCGCTTGAGGTAGTCTACGGCCGGCCGCGCGCCGTCCAATCATCGAAAGAGGTTCTGTAGTGTCGACTCAAACTCCCCGTTCGCCGCAAGCTGGCAAACCCGCCGGCAAGCCCGCCGCGACCAAACCGATCCCCGGTCAACCGAACGGCCCGGGCTCGTGGCAGCGCGGCCGCTGGGTGCTGTTGCTGCTCGCGCTGGTCTGCGCGGCGCCGATCGCGATCTCGTACTTCGTCTACTACGTGGTGAAGCCGACTGGCGGCAGCACCAACTACGGCACGCTGATCGAACCGCAGCGGCCGATTCCCGACGCGCTGACGGTCACCGGCGAGGACGGCAAGCCGCTCCAGCTCGCGTCGCTGCGCGGTCACTGGCTGATGATTTCGGTCGACGGCAGCGAGTGCGACAAGGCCTGCGTGACCAAGCTCTACTTCATGCGACAAATCCGCGCAGCCCAGGGGCCGGAACGCGAGCGGGTCGAGGAAGTGTGGCTGCGCACCGATGCGGGCAAGGTCGCCGATGTGATACAAACCGCCTACCCCGACACCAACATACTGATCGCCGACCCCGCGCAGGTCGCCGCGTGGCTGCCGGCCGATACGGGGACGCGCGACACCGACCATATCTACCTGGTCGATCCGAACGGCAATCTGATGATGCGTTTCCCGAAGGACGCAAATCCGAGCAAGATCAAGGGCGATCTGACCAAGCTGCTGAAGTGGTCGCGGATCGGCTGATGCCGCAAACAGGGTAACCAAGATGTTCGTACTGCAACTGGCCTTGATCGGCCTGTGTATCGCGTTGCTGCCGCTGTCCTACGTATGGGTCAAGGCCGACGACAACAAATTCCGCAAGCTGGTCTGGCTCACCACTTTCCTGACGCTCGATCTGGTGATGTTCGGCGGCTTCACCCGCCTCACCGATTCCGGCCTCGGCTGCCCGGACTGGCCGGGCTGCTACGGCACCTCGTCGCCGTTCATCGCGCACGCGGCGATCTCCGCCGCCTATCAGGCGATGCCGAGCGGCCCCGTCAGCATGACCAAGGCGTGGATCGAGATGATTCACCGTTACTTCGCGATGGCGATCGGCGTGCTGATCATCGCGCAGACGGTCATCGCGTGGACTGCGCGGATCAAGCGCCGGCCGCTGCACGTGTCGCCGTGGTGGCCGACCTCGCTGCTGCTGCTGATCCTCGTGCAGGGCGCGTTCGGCGCGTGGACCGTAACGATGAAGCTGCAGCCGGTGATCGTGACCATCCACCTGCTGCTCGGTCTCGCGCTGCTCGGGACGCTCGGCTGGCTGGCCGCGCGGCTGACGCCGCTGCCCGCCTACGAGCCGCAGATCGCGCGCTGGCGCGCGGCGGCGCTCGCGGGTCTCGCGCTGCTGGTGCTGCAGATCGCGCTCGGCGGCTGGGTCAGCACCAATTACGCGGTGCTCGCCTGCACCGACTTCCCGACCTGCAACGGCCAATGGCTTCCGCCGATGGACTTCGCGCACGGCTTCCACCTGTGGCGCGCGCTCGGCATGACAGCCAGCGGCGACGTGATCACGCAGGATGCGCTGGTCGCGATTCACTGGACCCATCGCACCTTCGCGTTCGTCGTGATCGCCTATCTGGTGTGGTTCGCGGTGAAAATGCGTCGCTTCGAATCGCTGCGCCGGCCGGCCGACGGCGTGCTGCTGGTGGTGCTGATCCAGTTCGTCACGGGCTTGTCGAACATCGTGCTGCAATGGCCGCTGCCGGTCGCGGTCGCCCATAACGGTGGCGCCGCGATCCTGCTGCTATTGCTCGTTATGTTAAACTTTAGGATCGCTTATAGCCGTCCCGGCCGCGCCGTGCTCCCAGCGCGCGATGCCGCGCCAGCGTGACTCACATGGACAGCACGACACTCTCCCAGACGCCCGGTAGCCGGGTCTCCCAATATCTCGCTCTCACCAAGCCGCGCGTTACGCAACTCGCGGTGTTCTGCGCGGTCATCGGCATGTTTCTGTCGACGCCCGGCATGGTTCCGTGGACCGTCCTGATCGGCGGCACCGTCGGCATCTGGCTGCTGGCCGGCGCCGCGTTCGCGATCAATTGCCTCGTCGAACAGCAGATCGACGCGAAGATGCGCCGCACGTCGTGGCGCCCGTCCGCGCGCGGCGAAATCACCACCGCGCAGATTCTGCTGTTCTCGGCGGTGCTCGGCGGCCTCGGCATGTGGACGCTGTACACGTTCGCCAATCCGCTGACCATGTGGCTCACGCTTGCCACCTTCGTCGGTTATGCGGTCATCTACACGCTGTTGCTGAAGCCGGCCACGCCGCAGAACATCGTGATCGGCGGCGCGTCGGGCGCGATGCCGCCGGCGCTCGGCTGGGCCGCGGTCACCGGTCACGTACCGGGCGACGCGTGGATTCTGGTGCTGATCATCTTCGTGTGGACGCCGCCGCATTTCTGGGCGCTCGCGCTGTATCGCCGCAAAGACTACGAGAACGCCGGTCTGCCGATGCTGCCGAACACCCACGGCGAAAAATACACGCGTCTGCATATCCTGCTCTACACGGTGATCCTGTTCGCGGTGTCGCTGATGCCGTTTATCTCGGACATGAGCGGCGTTGTGTATCTCGTCTCGGCGGTGCTGCTCGGCGCCGTGTTCCTCGCGTATGCGTGGAAGATCTACCGGGAGTATTCGGACGATCTCGCCCGCGCGACCTTCCGTTATTCGATCGTTTATCTGTCGCTGCTGTTCGCGGCGTTGCTGATCGACCATTACGCGCGCGTCGTGATCGGCGCGTAACACCATGCTCAAGAACCGCTTTGCGCGCGTCGCGCGCGCCGCTGTGATGGCTTGCGCGCTCGGCGGCGCGCTGGGCGGCACCCTGCTGGTAGCGGGCTGCGGCCAGCAGCCGCCGGCCTTCTCGAATCTCGACATCACCGGCAACACCCAGTTCGGCAGCGACTTCTCGTTGCCCGATACCTCGGGCAAGGTCCACACGCTGGCCGACTACAAGGGCAAGGTGGTAGTGCTGTTCTTCGGCTATACGCACTGTCCGGACGTCTGCCCGACGACGATGGCCGAACTGTCGCAGGCGTTGCAGCAGCTCGGCCCGGAAGACGCGAAGCGCGTGCAGGTGCTATTCGTGACCGTCGACCCCGAGCGCGATACGCCGCAATTGCTCGCGCAGTACGTGCCGGCGTTCAATCCGACTTTCGTCGGTCTGCGTCCGGAAAACGACGCGCAGCTCGCGAAGGTCGCGAAGGACTTCCGCGTCTACTACGCGAAGGCGCCGGGCAAGACGCCCGACAGCTACACAATGGATCACACCGCCGCGAGCTATGTGTTCGACACGGACGGCAAGCTGCGGCTGTTCGTCCGTGACGGGCAGGGCGCGACGCCGTGGGTGCACGACATCAAGCTGCTGCTTAGCTGATTCGCATTCCTCTAGCGCTCAAACCGGGATCGGTACATTCAGCCCCGCTGCGAGCCGCGTCGTTTTGAACTCCGTCACTTCGTAGCGCGCCAGCCCCTGTTCGGCGAACGGATCGGTGGCGAGAATCCGGTCGAGCCGGTCGCGCTCGATCCGTACCGCAATGATGATGCCGCCGTCGCGCGGCACCTTCGGCCCCGCCGCCACGAAAATGCCCGCATCGAATTGCGTCGCGAGAAACGCGCGATGCGCGTCGAGTGCGTCGTCGATGCGATCGAGCGGGGCGGTGTAGACGAGGTTGATTACATACATGGTGGTTCTCACTGGCGATTGGGTGGGGCCGTCGGCGGCCGCGGCCTTGAATTATGCGGCCAACCACGGACACTCCGCCCCCGCATACCCATATGCGATCAGGGTATTTCCCAACGCGCCGGCCATATGGAACAATTCGTGGTTTGGCCGACGGCGCGCCAGCCTGAACGAGTGCGCCGCGAGTTTTCTTACCCGGTTCCGGCAAGGTCCAGAACCCGATCGATATCCAGTCGATCAGCAATAGCGAGAATCACATGCAGCGCAGAAATCTCCTCAAAGCCCTCACCGCAGTCGTCGCTGGCGCGGCAATCCTGACCAGCTTCGGCGCGCACGCCGACGACAAAGTCATCAAGGTCGGCACGATCGGCGGCCCGGACGCGCAGATCTGGGAAGTCGTCACCAAGGTCGCGAAGCGCGACGGCCTGAACGTGAAGGTCGTCGAATTCAACGACTACATCCAGCCGAACGCCGCGCTCGACGCGGGCGACCTCGACGCGAACAGCTTCCAGCACCAGCCGTACCTCGACAGCCAGATCAAGCAGCGCGGCTACAAGCTCGCGAACGCGGGCCTCACGTACATCTCGCCGCTCGGCGCGTACTCGAAGAAGCTGAAGTCGCTGAAGGATCTGCCGCAAGGCGGCAAGATCGCGGTGCCGAACGATCCGTCGAACGAAAACCGCGCGCTGCTGTTGCTGCAGTCGCAAGGCGTGATCAAGCTGAAGGCCGGCGCGGGCACCGGCGGCAACAACGCGACGCCGCTCGACATCGCCGAGAACCCGAAGAAGATCAAGTTCGTCGAACTCGACGCCGCGCAACTGCCGCGCTCGCTCGCCGACGTCGACGCCGCCGTCATCAACACGAACTTCGCGCTGGCCGCCAACCTGCAGCCGACCAAGGACGCAATCGCGCTCGAAGACATCCACAGCCCGTACGCGAACCTGATCGCGGTGCGCGCGAAGGACAAGGATCAGCCGTGGGTCAAGAAGCTGGTCGCGGCGTACCAGTCGGAAGAAGTGCGCCAGTTCATCAAGACGCAGTTCAAGGGTTCGATGGTGCCGTCGTTCTAATGAACACGGCGGGTTGACAGTCGCCGCGTTCACGCGCTGAGCGCGACGCGGCGAATCATCGAATCAGGAAAAGGCACGCAGCCCCCCGGGCGCGTGCCTTTTTTCATAGCTCCAGCTCCCATCGTTCGATCGTCAGCTCGTGGCCGAAGCGGCGCTCCGCCGCCGAGCCGGCCAGCCTGAAGCCGGCTCGCTCGCACAGCCGCCGCGGTTCGGGGAAGGTGCTCGCGGTGGTCAACGTGAGTTTCGTGTAGCCCGCGCGCCGCGCGAAGCGCACGCATTCGCCGACCAGGTCGGCGCCGACGCCGAGCCGCCGCGCGTCCGGTTCGACCCACAGCAGACGCACGCCCGCCACTGTCGTCGAGACCCCGACGACGCACACCGAACCGACCACCACGCCGTCCTGCTCGGCGATCCAGCAGCGCTCGCGCAGCGGATCGTTGCGCTGCGCATAGTCGGCGACGATCCGAGCCAGCAGCCCCTCGAAGGTCTGATCCCAGCCGTGTTGCGCGGCAAACCACTGCGCCTGGCGATGCACGAGCCAGCCGCACTCGCCGCTGCGCGGCAGGCGCAGCAGCACGCGGGCCTGCTTCGGACGCTCGTCGAGCAGCCGTTCGATCCGCTTCATTGCGGCGATCAGATGTTCCTGCGACAGCGCGTTCAACTGGTCGAGCAGGCCCAGCACTTCCTGCACGGCGGCCGCGTCGAGCGGCGTGTAGGTCGCATGGCCGTGTTCGGTGAGCGCGATCAGCGACTGGCGCGCGTCGGTATCGGACGGGCGGCGCGTGATCAGCTTGCGGCGCTCGAAACTGGTCAGCAGACGGCTCAGATAGCCGCTGTCGAGCCCGAGCGCGCGACCCAGCACCGACGCGGTTTGCGCGCGGCCGCGCGACAGTTCCTGCAGCACGCGCACTTCGGTGAGCGAGAACTCGCTTTTCGCCAGATGCTCGTGAAGCGCGCCAATGCGTTGCGTATAGAAGCGGTTGAAATGGCGGACGGCCTGAGCGCGTCGCAGCGCCTCGGAATCGGTCAAGGGCGACTCTCCGGGGAGTTTTTATCGATTGGTACACCGCACTATATTGGCCCGGCCCCGTTTTACCAAGCGGCGCGGCGCGGTCGCTAAAGATTGGTATTAAACAGGTATCAATCGAGGTGGCTGTCGACGGTAAAGGAAGCGTTTAAGAAAGCCCGCTGGTATGTTCAAAAGACACAGATACGGGTAAATCCCGATCAGCAAATTGGCCTGTCCAGCCCTGTCGAAACCGCCTGTGAGCCTTGCCTGGCAAGGCTCGCAGCCCCACGGAACCAGCATGGAACCAGTCGATTGACTGGTATTATGTTGGTTATATAATGGGCTCTCAATTTTTCGGGTCGCGCTGTCTGCGGCGTCGCTTGGAGCCCCATGGAAACCCGCTGGTCCGCCTTGATGCCTGACGCGCGCAACGTCACGCCGCTCTACCTGCAGCTCGCCCGCAATCTTGCGACCGCGATCCATTGCGGCGTCTGGTCGGCCGGCGAAGCGCTGCCGTCGGAGCGCACGCTGTCCGATGCGATCGGCGTGTCCCGCATCACCGCGCGCAAGGCGATCGAACTGCTGGTCGAGCAGGGCTTGATCCGTCGCGCGCGCGGCGCGGGCAGCTTCATCACGCCGCGCGTCGAGGATCCGCTGTCGCGCCTGACCGGCTTCACGAAGAAGATGGAGCAGCGCGGCTTCCGGCCCGATTCGGTATGGCTCGAGCGCGACGTGCGCGCCGCTAACCGCGACGAGCTGCTGCACCTCGGTCTGTCGCCGGGCGCGGCGGTCGCGAGCCTGCGGCGGCTGCGGCGCGCGGACGGCATCGTGATGGCGGTCGAGCACTCGGCGCTGCCGGTCGCGACCGTGCCCGATCCGCACGCGATCGGCGACTCGCTGTACAGCTATCTCGAACAACGCGGCGCGGCGGTCGTGCGCGCGCTGCAGCACTTTCGCGCGGTCAACGCGTCGAGCGAGATCGCCGCGCTGATGGACGTCGAACCGCGCACCGCGCTGCTGGTCATTACCCGTATCGGCTATAGCGCGGATCAGCGCGCGATCGAGCTGACCGATACTTACTGCCGCGACGACTACTACGATTTCGTCGCCGAATTGCGCAGCTGAAGCGCGCAACTGAAACGCACCCCCGGACGACGCGGCCCGAGCCGGCCGCGAACCCGGCGCCCCAGAATTTGCCGCACACGTATCACGCACCAGAGAGACTCATGCTGACCGGAAACATACTCACCACCGATGGCTGGATCCACGGCACGCTCGAATTCGAAAACGGCCGCATCACGGCGCTGAACGGCACCCCCGTCGATCCGTCGACGAACGACGCGCCGTACATCCTGCCCGGCTTCATCGATCTGCACGTGCACGGCGGCGGCGGCGCCGACGTGATGGAGGCCGGCAACGCGATCGAAACGATCACCCGCACCCACGCGCGCTACGGCACCACCAGCCTGCTCGCGACGACGATGACCGCGCCGCGCGACGAACTGATGAGCGTGGTTGCCGGTCTCGGCGATGTCGCGCGGGTGCGCTCGCCCGGTTGCGCGCGCGTGCTCGGCGTGCATCTCGAAGGCCCGTACATCAATCCCGGCAAGCTCGGCGCGCAGCCGGACGCGGCGGTCTCGGCGGTGATGGACGAGGTGCTCAAGTATCTGTCGATCGCGCCGATCCGCGTCGTCACGCTCGCGCCCGAAATCGCCGGCCATATGGAGATCATCTCCGAGATGGCGGCGCGCGGCGTGCGCGTGCAGCTCGGCCATTCGCTCGGCACCTACGACGACGCGGTCAACGCGCTCAAGCACGGCGCGTGCGGCTTCACGCATCTGTTCAACGCGATGTCGCCGCTGCATCACCGCAATCCCGGACTCGTCGGCGCCGCGCTCGCGCATGCCGAGTACGCCGAAATCATTCCCGATCTGCTGCACGTCCATCCGGGCGCGATCCGCGGCGCGTTGCGCGCGATCCCACGCCTGTACGTGGTGACGGACAGCACCTCGGCCACCGGCATGCCCGACGGCGAATATCGCCTCGGCAGCCAGCACGTCACCAAGTGCCTCGGCGGCGTGCGTCTTGCCGACGGCACGCTCGCCGGCAGCACGCTGACGATGGATCAGGCGCTGCGCAATCTTGTCTCGATCGGCCTGCCGATCGCTGATGTATCCAATCGTTTGTCGCGCTACGCCGCCGATTATCTCGGCATCGAAGACCGCGGCCGCATCGCGCGTGGCGCGTGGGCCGACGTCGTCGTGTTCGATCGCGAACTGGCATTGAGCGCAACTTACGTCGAAGGAGAAGCCATTGTCGAATATGCTTAAAGAGGCGCTCGCGTCCGCTGCCACGGTCGCCGCGCAACTCTCGGACACCTCGCGGGTCGCGGCGCTCGCCGCGCAGCTCGCGCAACAGCCGCGTCATGTCGCGCTGACGGTCGCGCGCGGCAGCTCGGACCACGCCGCCAGTTACTTCGCATCCCTGACGATGAGCCGTCTCGGCGTGCCGGTCGCGTCGCTGCCGATGTCGGTCGCGACGTTGCAGCAGGCGCCGTTGCAGGTGCGCGGCCAGCTCGCGCTGGCGTTCTCGCAATCGGGCAAGAGCCCGGATCTGGTCGGCACGATGAACGCGCTGCGCGCCGCCGGTGCGTTGACGGTCGCCGCGGTGAACGCGCCGTCCTCGCCGCTCGCCGACGCCTGCGAATGGCAACTGCCGCTGGTCGCTGGCCCTGAGCTGAGCGTCGCGGCCACCAAGAGCTATATCGCGATGCTGTCGATTTCCGCGCAGCTGGTCGCGCATTGGCAGAACGACGCCGAGCTGCTCGGCGCGCTCGCGTCGCTGCCCGATGCGCTGGAGCGCGCGGGCCGGCTCGACTGGTCGATGGCGGTGGGTGAACTGCGCGGCATCGAGCGGATGATCGTGATCGGCCGAGGTCTCGGTCTCGCGATCGCGCAGGAAGCCGCGCTGAAGCTGAAGGAAACCTCCGGCATCCAGGCCGAGGCGTTTTCGAGCGCGGAAGTGCGGCACGGTCCGATGGAGCTGATCGATCGCGACTATCCGCTGCTGGTGTTCGCGCCGCGCGGGCCGGAGCAGGCGGGCCTCCTGCAACTCGCGCACGACATGCGGGCGCGCGGCGCCCGCGTGCTGCTCGCCGCGCCGGACGATGTCGCGGAAGCGTCGCTGCCGCTCGCGTCGACTGCTCATGCGGCGCTCGATCCGATCGCCGCGATCCTGTCCTTTTACGTGATGGCCGCGGACCTTGCCGCCGCGCGCGGGCGCAATCCCGACGCGCCACGCCATCTCAACAAAGTCACCGAAACTCACTGACGAGAATGCAGATGCGACGTGTCGAAAAGTCCAGCCTGATGAGTCATTCCGAAGCTCACATTGTTTTGCTCGCGCCGTTGACCGGTCCGGTCGTGCCGCTCGCGAACGTGCCGGACCCGGTGTTTTCGGGTGGCATGTTCGGCGACGGGATCGGCATCGATCCGCTCGAGGGGCGTCTGGTCGCGCCGTGCGACGGCGTCGTGACGCATCTCGCGCGCACCGGTCACGCGGTCACGCTGGCGAGCGCCGAGGGTGTCGAAATCCTGCTGCATATCGGGATCGACACGGTCGAGCTGAACGGCAAGGGTTTTGCACCGATGGTCGAGCAGGGCGCACAGGTGCGCGCCGGCGACGTGCTGATCGAGTTCGATCAGGACCAGGTCGCGCTGACTGCGCCGAGCCTCGTGTCGGTGATCGCGATCGCGAACTCGGATGCGTTCGAGGTGCTCGAGCGCGCGCCGGCCGGGCTGGCACGCGCGGGTGAAACGCCGCTGCTGGTGCTGCATGCTCGCGACGGCGTCAGCCATGAAGCGGCGCGCGAGGCGAGCGCCGCGCAGGTCGTCGAGGAAGCGCGTCGGCAGATCACGCTGACGCAGCCCGGCGGTTTGCATGCGCGGCCGGCGGCCCGTGCGCGTGAAGCGGCGCGCGCTTTCGACGCGCGTGTCGAAGTGCGTTACGACGGCCGCAAGGCGGCGATCGGCAGCGTGGTCGGTCTGCTCGGTCTGGGCGCCGGTGAAGGCGCGAGTGTCGAGCTGCTCGGCATCGGCTCGCAGGCGCAGGCCGCGGTCGATGCGGTCGCTCACGAGCTGACTCGCGAGGTCCACGGCGAAGTCGAACAGAAACCGGCGCGCCAGCCGGCCGCGGCTGCGGTCGCGGCGCGTCCGGCCAGCGGCGAGCCGCTCGCGCCGAACACGCTTGCCGGCGTGTGCGCTGCGCCGGGCGTCGCGGTCGGCAAGCTGGTGCGCTGGGACGACGCGGATCTCGATCCGCCCGAGCAGGCGAGCGGCACATCGGCGGCGGAAAGCCGGCTGCTCGACAAGGCGATCGCCAGCGTCGACAGCGATCTCGACACGGTGGTGCGCGATGCGTCGCAACGCGGCGCGGTCGGCGAGGCGGGCATTTTCGCGGTGCATCGGGTGCTGCTCGAAGACCCGACGCTGCTCGACGCCGCGCGCGATCTGATCAGCCCGGGCAAGAGCGCCGGCTTTGCGTGGCGTGAAGCGATCCGCGCACAGATAGGCATCCTGAGCAATGTCGAAGACGCGTTGCTCGCCGAGCGCGCGGCCGATCTGCGCGACATCGAAAAACGCGTGCTGCGCGCGCTCGGCTATACCAGCAGCGCGGCGCGTGTGCTGCCCGACGAAGCGGTGCTCGCGGCCGAAGAATTCACGCCGTCCGATCTGTCGTCGCTCGATCGCACGCGAGTCACCGCGCTCGTGATGGCGCGCGGCGGCGCGACCTCGCACGCGGCGATTCTCGCGCGCCAGGCCGGCATTCCCGCGCTGGTCGCGATCGGAGACGCGCTGCATGCGATTCCGGAAGGCACGCAAGTGGTGGTGGACGCGGGCATCGGCCGGCTCGAATTTGCGCCGACCGAACTCGACGTCGAACGCGCGCGGCGTGAACGCAGCCGTCTCGCCGACGTGCGCGAAGCGAACCGCCGCACCTCGCAACAGGCGGCGGCAACCTCCGACGGCCGCGCGATCGAAGTGGCCGCGAACATCGCGACGCTCGACGACGCGAAGGCGGCCGCCGACAACGGCGCCGACGCGGTCGGCCTGCTGCGCACCGAGCTGCTGTTCATCCACCGCCCGGCCGCGCCGAGCGCGGACGAACATCGTCAGAGCTACCAGGCAATCGTCGACGCGCTCGCCGGTCGCACCGCGATCATCCGCACGCTCGACGTCGGCGCCGACAAGGAAGTCGATTATCTGACGCTGCCGCCCGAGCCGAACCCGGCACTCGGTCTGCGTGGCGTGCGGCTCGCGCAGGTGCGCCCCGATCTGCTCGACGATCAGTTGCGCGGCCTGCTCGCGGTGCGCCCGCTCGGCGCGGTGCGCATCCTGCTGCCGATGGTCACCGACGCCGCCGAACTCGTGCGGATCCGCAAGCGGATCGATGAACTCGCGCGCGAGGCCGGCCGCACCGAACCGGTCGAAGTCGGCGTGATGATCGAAGTGCCGTCGGCGGCGCTGCTCGCCGACCAGCTCGCGCAGTACGCGGATTTCCTGTCGATCGGCACCAACGATCTGACCCAGTACACGCTCGCGATGGACCGCTGCCAGCCCGATCTCGCGGCCCAGGCCGACGGTCTGCATCCGGCGGTGCTGCGGCTGATCGCGGCGACCGTCGAAGGCGCGGCGAAGCACGGCAAGTGGGTCGGCGTGTGCGGCGCGCTCGCCGGCGATCCGCTCGCGATGCCGCTTCTCGTCGGTCTCGGCGTGACCGAGCTGTCGGTCGACCCGGTGTCGGTGCCGGGCATCAAGGCGCGGGTCCGCACGCTCGACTACCCGCTGTGCCGCCAGCGCGCGCAGGATGCGCTCGCGCTCGACTCCGCGCAGGCGGTCCGCGCGGCGAGCCGCGAGACCTGGCCGCTCGACTGAATTTACCCACCCGCTGCGCGCTAGCTGCTGCACACCAGCCGGCGCGCGAGCGGCTTCAACCTCAATTAGCTGTGCAAATCAACCAAGACGTTCGACTACGAGACAAGGATTGGAGATGGCAATGGATGGGAATCCGTTTCTGAAAATTCAGCAGCTGGGACGCGCGCTGATGCTGCCGATCGCGGTGCTGCCGGTTGCCGGCCTGCTGCTGCGGCTTGGCCAGCCCGATGTGTTCAACATCAAGATGATCGCCGATGCGGGCGGCGCGATCTTCGACAACCTGCCGCTGCTGTTCGCGATCGGCGTGGCGGTCGGCTTCGCGAAGGACAACAACGGCGTCGCGGGTCTGGCCGGCGCGGTCGGCTATCTGGTGCAGATCGCGGTGATGAAGGACATCAACGACAAGCTCAACATGGGCGTGCTGTCGGGGATCATCGCGGGGGTCGTCGCGGGGCTGCTGTACAACCGCTACAAGGACATCAAGCTGCCCGACTACCTCGCGTTCTTCGGCGGCAAACGCTTCGTGCCGATTGCGACGGGGGTGGCCTGCGTGGTGCTCGGGATCATATTCGGGCACGTGTGGGCGCCGGTGCAGGGCGCGATCGACGTGGCCGGTCACTGGCTGACCACCGCGGGCGCGCTGGGCGCGTTCGTGTTCGGCGTGCTGAACCGGCTGTTGCTCGTTACCGGCCTGCATCACATCCTCAACTCGCTGACGTGGTTCGTGTTCGGCACCTTCACGCCGGCTGGCGGCGCACCGGTCACCGGCGACCTGCATCGCTTCTTCGCCGGCGATCCGACCGCGGGCACCTTCATGACCGGCTTCTTCCCGGTGATGATGTTCGGCCTGCCAGCCGCGTGTCTGGCGATGTATCACGAGGCGCGCAAGGAGCGCCGCGCGATGGTGTTCGGCCTGCTCGCGTCGATGGCGCTGACCTCGTTCCTGACCGGCGTGACCGAGCCGATCGAATTCAGCTTCATGTTCCTCGCGCCGGTGCTGTATGCGATCCACGCGCTGCTGACGGGGCTGTCGCTCGCGATCTGCTCGGCGCTCGGCATTCACCTGGGCTTCACGTTCTCGGCGGGCTTCATCGACTACGTGCTGAACTTCGGTCTGTCGACCAAAGGCTGGTGGGCGATTCCGCTCGGCATCGTGTACTCGATCGTGTATTACGGGCTGTTCCGCTTCTTCATCCGCAAGTTCAATATGGCGACGCCGGGCCGTGAGCCGGCAGCCGCCGATGAGCAGGCCGAAGCGGTCGCGGTGGGCGGTGGTTTCGTGGCGCCGGTCGGGGCAGCAGCCGCGGCAGCGCCGCGTGCGCTGCGCTATATCGCGGCGCTGGGGGGCGCGGCGAATCTGTCGGTTGTCGATGCGTGCACGACGCGTCTGCGTCTGTCGGTCGTCGATCCGGACAAGGTGTCGGAGAGCGAACTGAAGTCGATCGGCGCGCGGGGTGTGCTCAAGCGCGGCGGCAATAGCGTGCAGGTGATCATCGGACCGGAGGCGGACATCATCGCCGACGAGATGCGTACCGCGATTGCGCGGGGCGAGGGTGTGGCAGTTAATACAGCGACTGCTGTCGCGCCGGTTGCCGCTGCGGCTGGCGCGGCTGTATCGGGCGTTCAGGTTGCACAGTCAGCTCAAGCAGCTCAGCCGGCACAAGGCGGCCCGCTCGGCCAGGACCCGCTGCGTTGGCTCGACGCGTTCGGCGGCGCGGCTAACGTGGTGTCGCTCAATGCGGTCGCGGCGACGCGTCTGCGGGTGGTGGTGAACGATCCGGCTGCGGTCGATCGTCAGCGTCTTGCCGCGCTCGATACCGCATGGGTGTCGACCAACACGTTCCATATCGTCGTCGGCGAAGCGGCGCAGCGCTACGCGCAGAAACTCGCCGAGCGTCTGCCGTCGCAAGGCGGCGCGGCGGGAGCGGCCGCAGTGCCGGCCTGATCGTCCGGCCCACTAAGCAGCAACAAAAAAGCGGCACCTTGATTCAAGGTGCCGCTTTTGCTTTGGCGTCTACCGCTCGCGCTGCAAACCTAGCGCGTGGTCTGCTTTGCCGTGTGCATCGCGTCGCGCGACTCGAGCCACAGTACATTGATGACCCCGAACGCCAATGCGACGCCGACGCCGAGCACCCAACTGAAATACCACATCACGAACTCCTGTTGATTCCGTTAAACGTTACGCCGTTCAAGTTCAGTACATCGAATGGTTGTTTTCCTTCAGCGCCGCGGCGGTCACCTTGCCGCGCATCACCCGATACACCCAGCCGGTGTAGAGCAGGATCAGCGGCATGAAGATGATCACCGCGACCAGCATGATCTGGAGCGTCAGGTGGCTCGACGTCGCGTCCCACATGGTCAGGCTGCTGCGGCCGTCGAGTGAGGACGGCATGATGAACGGGAACATCGAGAAACCCGCGGTCAGGATCACGCCGACGACCATCAGCGAGGTCGCGAGGAACGCCGAGGCCTCGAAGCGCGAGCGCGCGAGCAGCATCGCGAGCACGCCGCCGACGAGACCCGCGAGCGGTGCGATCACCATCCACGGGTAGATCGAGTAATTGGTGAGCCACAGTCCCGGCGCGCCGATCACGGTTTTCTGCAGCGGGTTCGCGACCGCGTCGAGCGGCGGTGCGTCGACGATCTGATAGCCGCCGATCACCGTGGCGACCAGCGCGCCCGCGATCAGGAACAGCACCACCGCGGCGAGCGCGGCGAGCCGCAGCGCTTTCGACGCGCGCTCGTGAATCACGCCGTCGGTCTTCCACTTGACGAACGCGGCCCCGTGCGCGGTCAGCATCGCGACGCTGACGAGCCCGGCCAGCAGCGCGAACGGATTGAGCAGGCCCCAGAAGCTGCCGTGATAGGTGGAGCGCAGATCGTTGTCGAACGAGAACGGCACGCCTTGCAGCAGATTGCCGAACGCGACGCCGATCACGAGCGCCGGCACCAGTCCGCCGATGAACAGACCCCAGTCCCACGCGGTGCGCCAGCGCGGGTCGTCGCGTTTGCCGCGATAGTCGAAGCCGACCGGGCGGAAGAACAGCGCGAACAGCACCAGCAGCATCGCGAAGTAAAAGCCCGAGAACGACGCGGCATAGGCGAGCGGCCACGCGGCGAACATCGCGCCGCCGGCGGTTACGAACCACACCTGATTGCCTTCCCAGGTCGCGCCGACCGTGTTCACGACGATGCGGCGCTCCGAGTCCGTTTTAGCGATGAACGGCAGCAGGATCGCCGCGC
The DNA here is from genome assembly GCF_001931485.1 of Burkholderia sp. SRS-W-2-2016. GTDB lineage: Bacteria > Pseudomonadota > Gammaproteobacteria > Burkholderiales > Burkholderiaceae > Paraburkholderia. Next base: position 122,365 of record NZ_MSDV01000005.1, read on the forward strand.
CCATATCGAAGCCGTCGGTGAGCGCGAAGCCGATCAGCAGTACACCTATCAAAACCCACCAGATCAGTTTGAGGGTGGCGTAGTCCATAGTGAGGGTTCCTCAAGAACGGTGTGGCGGCGCGTTACGCGGCCGTGCTCGACAGCGGCTGGCTGGCCCGCTGTTCGATTTCGTGGTGATAGCGGCCGGTATGCAGCGACGACGGGCCGAGCCGCGCGTACTTGAACATCAGCATGATCTCGATGATGAACAGCACCGTATAAAACAGCACGAAACCGGCGATGCTCAGATACAGGTCGCGCGGCGTCAGATTCGACGCGGCGAGGTTGGTCGGCAAAATCCCCGCGATGCTCCACGGCTGGCGGCCCATTTCCGCGACGATCCAGCCGAGTTCGGCGGCGATCCACGGCAGCGGAATCGCCCATACGGCCCAGCGCAGGAACCAGCGGCGCTTCTCGAGTAGCAGCGTGCGCTGTGCGCAGAACCAGAACGCCAGCACGAAGGTCGCGAGGAACAGCAGGCCGAGGCCCACCATCAGGCGGAACGAGAAGAACAGCGGCAGCACCGGCGGGATCGTGCCCTTGGCGGCTTCGGCGATCTGCGCCGGCGTCGCGTCGGTCACGTTCTGCGTGAAGCGCTTGAGCAGCAGGCCGTAGCCGAGGTCGTCCTTGTGCGCGTCGAACGCGGCGTGCGCTTCGTCGGACGAGTCACCGCCCTTGAGCCTTTGCAACGCGGAATACGCGAGCATGCCGTTCTTGATGCGCGCTTCGTTCTGCGTAATCAGCTCGCGCAGGCCGACCACCGGTTCGTCGAGCGTGCGCGTGGCGATGATGCCGAGCGCGTATGGCACGCGGATCGCGTAATCGGTGCGTTGCTCCTGCTGGTTCGGAATCCCGAACACCGTGAACGGTGCGGGCGCCGGCGCGGTTTCCCATTCCGATTCGATCGCGGCCAGTTTGACCTGTTGAACTTCGCCGGTGCGGTAGCCGGATTCGTCGCCGAGCACGATCACGCACAGCGTCGACGCGAGGCCGAAGCCGGCCGCGATCGCGAACGAGCGCAACGCGAATTCGATGTCGCGGCGCTTGAGCAGATACCACGACGACACACCGAGCACGAACATCGCCGCGGTCACATAGCCGGCCGACACCGTGTGCACGAACTTCACCTGCGCGACCGGGTTGAAGATCACCGCGCCGATGCTGTCGAGCTCCATACGCATCGTCTGGTAGTTGAATTTCGCGCCGACCGGGTTGTTCATCCAGCCGTTGGCGACCAGAATCCACAGCGCCGACAGGTTCGAGCCGATCGCGACGAAAAACGTGACGATCAGATGCTGGATTTTCGACAGCCGGTTCCAGCCGAAGAAGAACAGACCGACGAAGGTCGATTCGAGGAAGAACGCCATCAGGCCTTCGACCGCGAGCGGCACGCCGAAGATATCGCCGACGTAGTGCGAGTAGTACGCCCAGTTGGTGCCGAACTGGAACTCCAGCGTGAGGCCGGTGGCGACGCCCATCGCGAAGTTGATGCCGAACAGCTTGCCCCAGAACTGGGTCATGTCCTTGTAGATCTGCTTGCCGGTCATCACGTAGACGGATTCCATGATGACGAGGAGCCACGTGAGGCCGAGCGTGAGCGGCACGAACAGGAAGTGATAAAGCGCGGTGATGGCGAACTGCAGGCGTGACAGCTCTACGACTTCGTTAACGGGCATGTTGACCACCTTCGGACGGGTGCGGGGTAGACGCGGACAGCAGTGCCTGCGCGACCTGATCAGGCGGCAGCGTCATGTGGCGCGCCTGAGGATGATTGAAGAACGTGTACTTGAGCACCATCAGTAGTACCAACTTGATGGCGAGGATGAGAGCGATATCGCGAGCCAGGGTTGGGCCACGCACCCATCTGGTGAACCGGTTACGCCAACGCGACCGGACTGTGTTGCTGCGATTGATGGCTAGGGTCATGATCGGTCGAAAACGACTTCACGCCGGAGAGTCCGGCCGGATCCAGCTTGTCCGCGCTAAAAGACAAACTGGCGAATGCATGCCGATTGTATGAGTTGAACCTCGCGCGATCCGGTTTAGCCATGCGGCATCGAGTCGCGAGAATCGCCGCGTTTATGCAGTATTGCTATCTTGATTGAGCTACGTCAAGAAAGGTGAACTTAGCGCGAATTCGTAGTGAGCGGAGGGACTGACGCGAACGCGTGGTCGGGGGGATGAAAAAAGCCCCACCGTCTTGCGAGGGAGGGGCTTTGGGGCACTGCGAGCGCGGACCGCGCGCTTCAGTCGATCCGTGCCGCGTTGCGTGCGGCTCGGCGAGTGTTGCTGAATGTCACGCGCCGGATCTGAGGCCCGGCGTGGGCGACTTCAATGCGTCAGGCATACTCGGCCAACGCGCCGCGCATCTTCTTCATTGCGCTTGCTTCGATCTGGCGGATACGCTCGGCCGACACACCGAACTCGTCGGCCAGTTCGTGCAGCGTCGAGCCGCCCGAACCGTCGTCTTCCACTGCCAGCCAGCGCGCCTCGATGATGCGGCGGCTGCGCGGATCGAGCGCGTTGAGCGCGCTGGCGATACCGTCGCTTTGCAGCCGGTCGCGCTGACGCGAAGCCAGCACCGCGGTCGGCTCGCTGTGCGAGTCGGCCAGATAGGCGATCGGCGCATACGACTCTTCGCCGTCTTCGACCTGGCCTTCGAGCGCGATGTCGCCGCCCGACAGGCGCGTTTCCATCTCAGAGACCTCTTCGCGCTTCACGTTCAGTTCCTTCGCGAGACCGTCGATCTCGTCCGGCGTGAAAGCGCCCAGACCCTGCTTGTGGCTGCGCAGGTTGAAGAACAGCTTGCGCTGGGCCTTGGTGGTGGCGACCTTCACCATCCGCCAGTTGCGCAGAATGTATTCGTGGATCTCGGCCTTGATCCAGTGCATCGCGTACGACACCAGGCGCACGTTTTGCTCCGGGTCGAAGCGCTTGACGGCCTTCATCAGGCCGATGTTGCCTTCCTGGATCAGGTCGGCGTGCGGCAACCCGTAACCGAGGTAGTTACGCGCGATCGACACCACCAGCCGCAGGTGCGACAACACCAGACGGCGTGCGCCTTCCAGGTTGTCCTGCTCGCGAAATTCGGTGGCGAACTGGCGTTCTTCCGCCGGCGTCAGCATCGGGATCCGGTTGACCGCCTGGATATAGGCGTCGATGTTGCCCAACTGGCCGGGCAGCAGGGAGGAATGCGAGAGCGCCAGGGCACCTGCCGGAGCGGCCTTAGCCGACGACGGGCTCAAAGTACTCGGAAGGGTCATTGCATGGCTCACGTGTAAAGCTCCTTTGGAATCAGACAATAGCGTACTCAGTAAACGACTCCAGCGATGGATGTTAGCACTCTGATCTAACGAGTGCTAATACTTAGAGGCTGTAGGGGCATCCAAGTTCCCATTAGCCTATTGAAATTTAGTTTCTGATAGTCATCAGACTCGCTATTTATCCGGCATGCCGGAGGCGTAGAAATTACCGGTGGAATTATTTTGTATCTTATTAATCACCAGTATTTCGAGATTGTGAAGTGTTTAATTGCGTATTTATCTCATTGGTTTCGCCGTTCATGCTATTAAGTTTCTATTTAAAATTACCCGCACTGACGTATTGCTGAAGAAGTCGTAAATACGGGTGCCAGATGAAGAATCACAATGTTGTTTTGCGTGGGCTGACTCTAAAAAGCCTGCTCGCGGCGCTGTTGCTGGGCGGAGCGGGCGCGGCGTCGGCGGATCAGTTCGGTGTTCAGGTCGCGGGCGGCGTGGGTGACCGTCACGTCAGGAAACTCGATCTGGGTGCGGTGTGGGACCCGCATCTGACATGGTGGCAGATCGGCGACTGGCACTTCGCACTGCTCGGCGAAGCGCACGTCGCGTGGTGGCACACCGATGAAGGCAATGTGCATGGTGACATCGGCGAAGTCGGGGTGACGCCGGTGATTCGCTTCATCAAGTCGTCGGGCCTCGTGCGGCCGTTCGTCGAGGTCGGCGCCGGCGTGCGGCTCCTGACGAGCCCGCGCATCTCGTCCGACTTCACGCTCGGCACCGCGTTCCAGTTCGCCGATATGGCCGGCGTCGGCCTGCAATTCGGCGGACATCAGCAGTATGTCGCCGGCTACCGCTTTCAGCATGTCTCCAATGGCGGTATCAAAGAGCCGAATCCTGGTATAAATTTCAGCCAGCTATATTTGCAATATAACTTCTGACCGTGACCGCCTGCGGCCCACGGCGTACGAGGGGCTCTGCAATGGTGGCAAAGATGATCGAAGCGATTCGCGGACTCGAACGGGAGCGGTTTCGCGCGATGGTCGACGGCGACGGGCAGTCGCTCGACACGCTGCTCGCGGACAACGTGAGCTACGTTCATACGAACGGCAAGCGCGAGACGAAGCGGCAGTTCATCGACGGGATCACCGCCGGGCGGCGGCGTTACCGGCAGATCGAGGTGCAGTCGCAGGAGGTGCTGCCGGCTGGCCGCGAGACCTACATCGTCACCGGGCGCGCGCTGATCGAGATGGAAGCGAACAACGGCGCGCTGCTGTTTCCGATCGCCTATACCGCGATTCATACGCACGAAGATGGCCAATGGCGGCTGATCGCGTGGCAGGCGACACGTTGCGCGCTCGAGTGAGCCGCGCGTGAAGCGATGGTGCGGTGAGCGCGGCGCGGGGCATCTCGCAACAGTAGAGGGTAGCCAGTAGACGGGGGCGGCGGGCTCACAGATCGTGCGAGCCCGCTTCGAACTCCGGTGCGATTCACGTCAGCTTCCGATCGAAGCGGTGACCGCTCGCCGGACGCGCTTCGTGAGCGCGGCGGCGGCAGCAGCGGGCAATGCGGGTACGCATGCCGCTGCAATCAACTGAAGTTTTCCAACCCGGTTCAGATACAGGCGGGCTCGCGTTCGTCCGCCGGAGCTTCGTCCGCCCGAGCCGGTTCGATCTCGCGGCTCCCGCCCGTGGCGGCATCTTCGCCGCACTCCGCCGACGGCTGCGCCGCGCGCAGCGCAACGTCGCCCGCATACGGGTGCCGCGCGGCCACCGGAAGCCGCGTGCAGCGCTCCGCGACCTGCCGGATCGCGGCGAGCGCCGAGAAATCCAGACCGCTGTCGATCCCCATCGCGTCGAGATTCATCGCGAGCGTGACGAGGTCGACGTTGCCGGTTCGCTCACCATTGCCGAACAGACAACCCTCGACGCGATCCGCACCCGCCAGCAGCGCGAGTTCGGTGGCGGCCACCGCGGTGCCGCGATCATTGTGCGGATGCACCGACAGCACGATGCTGTCGCGATAGCCGAGATTGCGGTGCATCCATTCGATCTGGTCGGCGAACACGTTCGGCGTGGCCGCTTCGACGCTCGCGGGCAGGTTGACGATCATCTTGTGATCCCGGGTCGGCCGCCACGTCTGCGCGACCGCGTCGCAGACCTCGCGCGCGAACGGCAACTCGGTCGTGTTGAAGGTCTCCGGCGAGTACTGGAAGGTCCAGTGCGTGCCGGGCCGCGCCGCCGCCTGCTCCTTGATCAGCCGCGTGCCTTCGACGGCCAGCGCCTTGATCTCGTCCTTCGACTGGTTGAACACGATGCGCCGGAACGACGGGCAGATCGCGTTGTACAGATGGACGATCGCGCGCGGCGCGCCGTCGAGCGCGTCGAACGTGCGCTCGATCAGCTCCGCCCGCGACGGCACGAACACCTCGATCGTCACGTCGTCGGGAATGCGCCGCTCGACGATCAGCCGGCGCACGAAATCGAAATCGGTTTGCGACGCCGACGGAAAACCGACCTCGATTTCCTTGAAACCGATCGCGACCAGCATCTCGAAGTATTCGAGCTTCTGCGCGGCGTTCATCGGTTCGATCAGCGCCTGATTGCCGTCGCGCAGGTCGGTGCTCATCCAGACCGGGGCGGCGTCGAGCGTGCGGCTCGGCCATTTGCGGCCGGTCAGGCGGACGGTGGGAAACGGACGGTATTTGTCAGCGGGATTGCGCAACATGATGAGATGCCTCATTCGTGGTGTCGCCGGCGGGAGGGTGGGGCGTCGAGCGGTTGGCCGACTGCCGCGCGTGCACGCCGGAACGTGCACTGAGTCCTCTCGCTTCGTCCGCGCGGTAAACGGACGAATGCAAACGACGACGGGTTGTGAAGAACTACGATTGGGGGTGAAACGGAACTGCGGGAACTGCCGGGAGGACCGCCACTGGCAACTGGAGCTGCCAGCACGCGGCGCTACGCGTGACTTACGCTAGACGTAGCGATAGGGGCCGAGCTAGTCGGCCGAAGGTAATTCGGAGGGTGTTCGGAATGGAACGCATGGGCGCCAATGTATGACGGCAGGCGGCGGGCTGTCAACCCGCGGTGCCTGCACGCGGCGCGTTGGCGTGAGCTGGAAAGCCTGGACGAGGGCGCGCCGTAGGACGCGAGCCGCCTCGCCCGGACCGTGTCAATCCGCCGTTTTAGCGATGTCGGCGATCAGTTCGACCTGCCGCTCGATCGCGCCTGGCACCGGCGCTTCGCCGCGCAGCACCGCGTCGATCCAGGCGGCGGTGGTGGCCGCGTCGCGTGCTTCGGGCAGCTCGACCTCGGGCGCATCGGCCGACGAACGCTCGTGCGGCAAGCGCGTTTCGCACACGCCGTCATGCAGCCAGTCCACTTGCACCTGACGCCGTGTGTCGGCGACCGCCTCGCCTTCGGTGCCGCGCGCGAGCAGCGCGCCGCCGACCGCCGCGTCCGGGTGCGAATTGAACAGCTGCGTGAGGCTGTCGCGATACGGCGGATGCGTGTAGTTCACGAGCCGCAGCCCCGCGGGCGCGAACGGCTGCAAGAGCTTCACCAGCGTATGCGTCGAATTGCGCACGCCCATCCGCCGGCGCAGCGCGAGCAGGCGCGCGAGTTTCGGCGCGAGCACGTCGATCGACGCGAACGCGACGCGCCGCTCGGCGAGGCCGTCTTCGATCTGCGCGTGCGACTGCGCATGCGCGATCCGCAACTGCGCGAAGATTTCCGCGCTGGTCACGCGGCCCGGATCTTCGGTGACGCCGTGCACCAGCACCGGCACGCCTTCGCGCGCGAGCAGCAGCGCCAGCAGCGGCACGAGGTTCGGCTGCTTGCGCGCGCCGTTGTACGACGGAATCGACACCGGCCGGTACGCGCCGTGCGGCAGTTGCACCGGCTCGAACGACGCATGCGCGGCCGCCAGCATCGCGGCGAGTTCGTCGGCGCTTTCGCCTTTCACGCGATACGCGAGCAGCACCGCGCCGAGTTCGAGATCATCGACGCGGCCGTCGAGCATCGCGGTGTAGAGCGCGCGGGTGTCGTCGGCGGTCAGCGCGCGGGCGCCGTTCGGCCCGCGGCCGATTTCCTTGATGAAACGGGCGCAGGGGAAGGGGGAGGCGGTGTCGGTGGAGTCGGTCATCGGGCGCAAGGG
>NZ_MSDV01000034.1 GCF_001931485.1 Burkholderia sp. SRS-W-2-2016
GAGCTCACGCCCGTGGACAGCGAGCTGGCCGTCGTCGAGGTCGACGTCGACAGCGAACTCAGCCCCGTCGAAGTCGAGCTCGACAGGCTGATCACCGTACTATTCGTCGTGCTCAAACCCGTCGACAGTGAGCTCACGCCCGTGGACAGCGAGCTGGCCGTCGTCGAAGTCGACGTCGACAGCGAACTCAGCCCCGTCGAAGTCGAGCTCGACAGGCTGTTCACCGTGCTATTCGTCGTGCTCAGACCAGTCGACAACGAACTCACGCCCGTCGAAGTCGAACTCGACAGGCTGTTCACGGTGCTGTTCGTCGTGCTCAAACCCGTCGACAGTGAGCTCACACCCGTGGACAACGAACTGGCCGTCGTCGAAGTCGACGTCGACAACGAACTCAAGCCCGTCGACATCGAACTCGACAGGCTATTCACCGTGCTATTGGTCGTGCTCAGACCAGTCGACAACGAGCTCACGCCCGTGGACAACGAACTGGCCGTTGTCGAAGTCGACGTCGACAGCGAGCTCAGCCCCGTCGAAGTCGAGCTCGACAGGCTGTTCACCGTGCTATTCGTCGTGCTCAAACCCGTCGACAACGAACTCACGCCCGTCGAAGTCGAACTCGACAGGCTATTCACTGTGCTGTTCGTCGTGCTCAAACCCGTCGACAGTGAACTCACGCCCGTCGACAACGAGCTGGCCGTCGTCGAAGTCGACGTCGACAACGAACTCAACCCCGTCGAAGTCGAGCTCGACAGACTGTTCACCGTGCTATTCGTCGTGCTCAGACCCGTCGACAACGAGCTCACACCCGTGGACAACGAACTCAAGCCCGTCGAAGTCGAGCTCGACAGGCTATTAACTGTGCTATTCGTCGTGCTCAGGCCAGTCGACAACGAGCTCACACCCGTGGACAGCGAACTCACGCCCGTCGACGTCGAGCTCGACAGGCTATTCACCGTGCTATTGGTCGTGCTCAGACCAGTCGACAGCGAGCTCACCCCTGTGGACAACGAACTAGCCGTAGTCGAAGTCGACGTCGACAACGAACTAACCGAAGTCGAAACCGACGTCGACAAACTCGTCACCGCCGTCCCCACCCCAGCAACAGCCTGATTCGTCGCATACAACTCACTACCGTTAACCGCGTCCGTGCTGGTCGCGGAAATCCGCCCGGCCGCGACATTGGTGATCGTGCGCTCCGCGCCGGACGCGCCGACGCTCACCGTGCTGGCCGGCGCGGTGCCCGCAAACGTATACGCGGTGCCGTTGATCGTCGTGCCGGTAGTGGCGACCGCGGCGGCGGTCTTCGAGTTCGAGCCCAGTGCCACGTCGTTGGCGTTGCTGGCGACCGCGCTGGTGCCGAGCGCCAGCGCGCTGGTGCCCGCCGCCGTCGCGCCCACCCCCATCGCCACCGAGTTCACCGCGGAGGCCGTCGACTGCGTGCCGATCGCGATACCGTTGGTCGCGCTCGCGCTGACCACCGCGAACCGTCCCACCGCGAACGACTGGTCCGCCAAGGCCGCCGAGCCGCCCGAGCCCGAATTATTGCCGCCGCCCAACGCGATCGAACCCACCCCGGAGGCGGTCGCATCGTTGCCGAACGCGGCGGCGCTGACGTTCAACGCTTTGGAGCCCGAACCAAACGCGGTCGAACTGTTCGCGGTCGCCGTCGACGCACGCCCAATCGCCAGCGAATAGGAACCGCTCGCGGTGGTGTTCCAGCCGAGCGCGACCGATTCCGCACCGGACGCGGTCGTCACCGTCGTGTTCAACGCGCCGCCAGCCGCCACGTTGCCGCCGATCGCAATCGACGCGGTCCCCGTTGCCGCCCCCAACCCCGCCGAGTACTGCGCCTGCGCGACGTTCATCGCGGCGCCGCTCGCCAGCGCGACGACCACGACGGCTTTCGCCACCGCGGATATATTCGGTTTGCCGCGCGCGGACGAGATTTCGGAAGCGGCCACCCATGCACCGAGGGCCTCATTCCAGATCGAGCGGTAAGTTTTATTCATCTGTCATCTCTAACGAAAATGCGCGCTACAACCGCCCCGAATCTATTTATCAGAACGATTTCGATCCGCCAGAATGAGACCGAAAATCAGACGCGCGTGACGGGGATGACCGAATTCTAAGATTCCGCTTTTTTACCGACTGCCAAACAATGCAAATTAAATATGACGAATTTGTCAAATATTGCCAAATCTCTAAATTCGTAAATTACTGACAAATATGAGGTTTTCCCAGCAAACGTTTGCTGACAATCTTCCTGCGCCAGCCCCGCGTGAACCAACATTTTTTAAGATTCGGAAAAATCTTCCGAAATTCGCTCCGATTTCAGCAATCCATTAATTTCGAGCCAATTGAAATCGTTCACGCCAAACGCTTAAAATCCTCATTTCTATTTTTTAATCTTCTACAACCATAAAAACCGGCCGACCAATGACAAAATAGTTAACTCCGGTTAAAAAAACCCAACCCGCGCAGTCGCGCAACTCGCGCCCATTAAAAACCGTCAACCCGTTTGAAATTCGAGCCCCCCACTACCGCACCGACATCGGCGCAATCTCACCCCGCTGCCGCGCGCGGGTTTACCGCTTGCCAGCCGGTACGCTTGCCCCTATCGTCTGCCGATGCCGCCCCGAGGAACCGATGAGCGCCGACCCGATTACCGAACACTTGCAGCAAGGCGTGACGGCCCACGATGCGATGTCGTTGGCCGACGCCGAGCATCACTACCGCCAGGTGCTGACCGCGAATCCTGAGCATGCCGAAGCGTTGCATCGGCTCGGCGTGCTTCATCTACAGCGCGGCGATGCGCACAACGCGAGTCTGCTGCTTCGCCGCAGCATCGCATCCGAGCCGGATCGCGCGGCAGCTCACTGCAATCTCGGCGTCGCGCTGGAGCGGTTGCAGCGCTTTGCGGAAGCCGAAACCTGCTATCGGCAGGCGCTAGCTCTGAAGCCGGATTTCGTCGAAGCGCACGACAATCTCGGCATCGTGCTCGAAAACACCGGCCGTCTCGACGAAGCCGAGGCCTGCTACCGGCACGCGCTCGCACTGCAACCCGCGCGCGTCCACACGCACTTCCATCTCGGCAATCTGCTATTCAACGCCGCGCGGCTGGCCGAAGCCGAAACCTGCTATCGGCACACGCTGCTGCTCGCCCCGCACTACCCCGACGCACACAACAATTACGGACTCCTGCTAAGCGACAGCGGCCGTTTCGCCGAGGCCGAAGCAAGCTACAAGCAGGCGCTCGCACAACGTCCCGATTACGCCGATGCCCATCTCAACCTCGCGCTGCTGCTACACCGCGCCGGACGCCTGCACGATGCACTGACCTGCTACCAGCAGGCCGTTACGCTGCAACCGGACAACCCGCGCGCGCAGCTGAATTTCGGCAATCTGCTGCGCGACATGAACGATCCGAAAGCAGCCGAGGCCTGCTACCGGCACGCGCTATCGCTCGCGCCGGACTATGCGGAGGCCCACAACAACCTCGCTCTGACGCTCGCGCAAATGCAGCGACTCGACGCCGCCGAAGCGAGTTATCGCCGCGCGCTGGAGTTGCAGCCCGGCTTCGCCGGCGCGTGGGGCAATCTCGGCAGCCTGCTGCACGAAGCGCAACGCTGGCCCGAAGCGGAAGCCTGTTATCGGCAAGCCGCGGCGCTGCAACCCGCCGATGCCGCCGCGCAATTCAACCTGGCCAACCTGCTGACCGACACCGGCGCGGTGGCCGAAGCGGAGTCGTATTACCGGCGCGCGTTGTCGCTCGCACCGGGCTATGTCGATGCGTACAACAATCTCGGCGTACTGCTCGCCGCCACCGCGCGCGCCGACGAAGCCGAGGCGCTGCATCGGCACGCGCTCGCGCTGCAACCGGACCATGCGGATTCATATGCGAGCCTCGGCCGTCTGCTGCATAGCCGCCGGCGCCTGGCCGAAGCCGAAGCGTGTTATCGCGACGCGCTGACGCTCGAACCCGGCTCGGCCGTCGCGCACAACCGGCTCGGCTGCGTGCTGTACGAAGCGCAGCATCTCGACGAAGCGCACGCGTGCTTCACACGCGCGATCGCGCTGAACCCCGGCTATCTGCCCGCGCACTACAACCTGAGCCTCGTGTTGCTGAAAACCGGCCGTTACGCGCAAGCATGGCCGCTGCACGAAACGCGCTATCTGAGTTCGCCCGACTGGGGCAAGGACGAGATGCTCGCGCACCAGCGGCCCGCGCTGCCGTTCGCGCAGTGGCAACACGAATCGCTGGCGGGCAAATCGCTGCTCGTGTGGCCCGAGCAGGGCTTCGGCGATTGCCTCCAGTTCGCGCGTTTTATTCCGCTGCTGAAGGCGCGCGGCGTATCGAAGCTGACGGTCGCCAGTTCGCCCGCGCTGAAGAATCTGTTCGCGACGCTCGACGGCGTCGACGCGTGGGTCTGCTCGGACGACGACCCGGCCACGGTTCCGGCGCATGACTACTGGTGTCTGATGATGAGTCTGCCGCTGCACTTCGACACGACGCTGGACAACCTCCCTGCCCGGTTACCGTATCTGCATGCGGCGCCGGCACGCATCGAGTACTGGCGGGAACGGCTGGCATCGTGCATGCCGGCCGACACCAACGCCAACATCAACGCCGACACGAACCCCGCGCTGAAAGTCGGCCTCGTCTGGTCCGGCGAGCCGCGTCCCGATCAGTTGCACGCGCATGCGATCGACCAGCGTCGCTCGCTGCCGCCACGCGCATATCTGCCATTGCTGCGCGTGCCGGGCATCCGCTTCGTCAGTCTGCAAAAGGGTCAACGCGCGCAGGCGCAACTGGCGGACCTTCCCGCGGAGCTACGGCCATTCGATCCGACGAACGAAGTCGGCGATTTCGCCGACACGGCCGCGTTGATCGACAACCTCGACCTGGTGATTTCGGTCGATACGTCCGTCGCCCACCTGGCCGGCGCGCTCGGCAAACCGGTATGGATCCTGTCGCGTTTCGACGGTTGCTGGCGCTGGCTGCACGAGCGCGACGACTCGCCGTGGTATCCGGGCATCGCGCGTCTGTACCGGCAACGGCAGCCCGGCGACTGGGCGCCGGTGATAGAGAGGATCGCTGACGATCTGGCTCGCTTGCAGAAGAATCGCGCGCCGAGCTGACGCGCGCGCAGCTAACGCAACAGGCCCACCAGCTCAGCGCGCACCCGCTGCAAAACCGGCGCCCAATCCGCGTATTGCTGCTGCCGGTAAAGCGTCACCGACGGATACCACGGCGAATCATCACGCTCGAGCATCCACACCCAGTGCGGATTCACGTCCGCGAGCAACCACGTACGCGCGCCGAGCGCGCCGGCCAGATGCGCGAGCGACGTGCACACGGTAATCACCAGATCGAGATTGCCGATCAACGCGGCGGTGTCGTCGAACGATGCGAATTCCGCCGTGTAATCGGTCAGCGGCAAACCCGCCGCCGACATCTCGTGAACCTCGGCGGCGCCATCGATCTGCAGGCTGTAAAACGTCACGTCGGGCAAGCCGGCGAAAGCCTGCGCATACAGCGCGGGCGACACCTCGCGCAGCGCATTGCGCTGATGCGTGCGACTGCCGCTCCACACCAGCCCGACCTTGAGCTTGCGATCGCCCGACAGACGCTCGCGCCACTTCGTGAGCTTCACCGGATCCGCTTCGAGATAAGCGCGCGGCGCCGGCAACGTCTCGAGCGTGATGCCCAACGCCAACGGCAGACTACCCACCGGCAAATGAAAATCGAAGCGCGGCATGGGCTGCGCATCATGCGGCAACACCCGCGCGCCGAGCGGCGCGAGCGTGCGTTCGAACAGCGCGCACAGCGGCGCAAAGCAGCAGTAAATCAGCGTGCCGCCCGCTTGCCGCGCCTGCTCCGCGAGCCGCGACACGAAGCGCATGAACTGGATCGCATCGCCGAAGCCCTGCTCACCCCACACGAGCAAGGTCTTGCCGGCCAGACTCTCGCCGCGCCAGCGGGTGTCGTCGCTCAATTGCGAAGCCCGTTCCAGTTCCGGCGAACCGGCCCAGCGCGCTTCGTGATTGAGCCAGCCATTGCGGTAATCGCCGAGCAGCAATTGCAGCATCGCGATCGACCATTGGGTTTTTGCATCGGCCGAGCCGGTTCGCGCGGCACGCACCATCACGTCCAGCGCTTCGCGATGGCGCTGCAATTCCCGCAGCGCGTTGCTCAGCGCGAGCAGCGCCGATGGATACGTAGGCGCCAACGTGCACGCGCGTTGCGCGGCCAGCAACGCATGCTCCGGCTGGCGCTGCATCAACCACGCATTCGACGCATTGGTCCACGGCAACGCCGAATCGGGACCGATACGAAGCGCGTCGTTGCACAGGCGCAGCGCGGCTTCGCTGTCGCCGCGCGCCAGATGCAGCGCGGCCAGGTTGTTGCTCAGCATCGGATACTGCGGATCGAGCGAGCGCACGCGTTGGTACGCGGCGAGCGCCGCCGCATACGCGCCGCTGCGCTGACGCAACAGACCGAGCTGGAACCACGCGTTCGGCGCATCCGGCTGCCGGTCGCACCAGCGCAGCGCGACCTCGGCGGCTTCGTCGTCGCGTTCCAGTTGCTGCAAAAGTTCGCACCACTCATCGAACCATGCGGTCGCATCGGGTGCCTGATGATGCGCTCTCGCGTACCACTTTTGTGCCTGCTGCAAGCGTCCGTCACGACGCGCGTGGCGGGCCATTTCGAGCAGCGCCGGCGCGAAGTCGGGGGCGCTCGCAACCGCGCGTTCGAGCGCGGCGGCGGACTCCGCGTAGCGCCCCAGCAGACGCAGCAACATGGCCTGCGCGGTCAACGCGCCCGCATCGGCGGGTGCGCGTTGCAGCCAGTCGGCAATCTCACGGGACGCGGCAAGCAGATCGCCGCTCGTCAGACGCCGCTCGATGCGGGAGAACGGCGTGTCGGATGCGGGCATCGCCAGCAGCACATGAGGCGTGGCGCGGACCTGCACGGAGGTGACGCCGGCCGCGACGTGATCGCGGGCGGACCCGGCGGACCCGGCGGCGCCGCCCGGCATCGCCGCATGCTGGCCCGCGCCGGACAGCGCTCGCACCACCGCTGCGCCGCCCATCACGGTGTCGCGATCCGTGCTGGTCCCGCGCCGGCGTTTTGCGACTGCCGCGGCGCGTAGCCGGTAAGACGCCACTGTCCGTCGTTCTCCAGCTGGAAGCTGACCATCTCGAACAGCGTATGGCCGTCGGCGAGCGTGGTCGCGAAATCGACGTTCGCATACAGTCCGTCCGGCACCCCGTTGACCTGCGTATAACGGATCCGCGTGACCGCCGCCCAGCCGCGCTTCGACACCGCGCCCACCGTCTGCCGCGCCTGCCGCATCGAGCCCGCGAACTGCTGCTCGTTCATCTTCTCGCGCATGAACGGCGCCGCGCTCTGCCACAGCGCGTCGTACTGGCCGGCGTCGATCTGTTGCAGCGCCCGGTTGGCGTCGCCGAGCAGTTCATCGGCGGAAGCGCCCGGCTCGGCCGCGGCGGCGAGCGTGCAGCAGGCGGCCAGCGCGGCGGCAAAGAAGGCCCGCAGCGCGATGGCTTGGTGTGTCGATCGAATCATCTGGAATCCCTGGTATCTGGCCGAACGGCGAAGCACCGATTTTTGAGAAATTGCGGCAACGCCAGACTAGCAGCGCGCCCAGATTTAACGTTTCAAGAATTGAAAAATCGCCTGGCGGCAACTGTCAAATTTGGTCAGTCCGCCCGTGGTGGTTGCCCCCGATGGCGCCGGCCGATTCATCTCGTTATTGTGCGCAGACGGCCGGCCGTCCTGTTCGCGACCCGGCCGCGCGCCCACTAACGATCTGGAAAACGCGATGAATATCACGCTCCGACAACTCAGCGCTTTCGTGGTCCTCGCCAAAACCGGCGCGTTCACCAGCGCGGCCACCCGGCTGCACATCACCCAAAGCGCGCTCAGCGCGCTGATCAAGGATCTCGAACAGGCGCTCGACGTGCAGTTGGTGCATCGCACCACCCGCAGCGTTCAGCTCTCCGATGTCGGCGCGCAGTTTCTGCCGCTCGCGCAACGCATCCTCGACGATCTCGAACGCGCGAAGCGCTCGATCGCCGAACTGAAGTCGCTCAATGCCGGTCAGGTGCGCATCGCGGTGCCGCAGCTGATGGCCTGCACGCTGATGCCGCAAGTGGTCGCCGCGTTCACCGCGCAGCATCCGAAGGTCGATGTGCTGATCGTCGATTGCGACGTGGAGGACATTCCGATGCGCGTGCTCAGCGGCGAAGCCGATCTGGGCATCGGCCCGGAGCGCGCGGTCAGCAGCGAACTGGCGGTACGGCCGCTGTTCGATCTGCCGTTTCTCGCGGTGTTTCCGCAAGACCATCCGCTCGGCCGCCAGAAGCAGGTCGCATGGGCCGATCTCGCGCGCTATCCGCTGATCTCGCTGCGCGACGACTACACGCGGATGCTGAACAGCCAGTTGACCGCGATGATCCAGCTCGAACTCGAACCCGCGTATGAAGTCGCGTTCGTGACGACCGCGTTGAGCATGGTGGCCACGGGTCTGGGCATCACCACCTGCCTGCCCTACGCGGTATCGCTGCTCGATCTGCACCGGCTGCAACGGCGGCAACTGGTGGAACCCTCGCTGACCCGCAAATTCCACGTGTACAGCCGCGCGGAGCGGCAGCTCGGTCCGGTCGCGCAGGGCTTCGCCGAGTTCCTCGTCGGCTACTTCGATGCGCGCGACTGGAACGCGACGTTCAACGAAAGTGAGGTGCCGCTGCCGCCCGCTTGAGCCGCGCCGCGATTCATCGCCGGTTCCGATAAATCGACAAGAAAAAAGCGTTTGCCCGCATGCGCGCGGCGCAGTTGAATAGAGCATCCATCGGCGGTCCCGGTTGCAGTTCGGGGTCATGCACAGCAGCACGTGAGCGCCGTGGCGATACTCCAGGAGACACGATGAAAGCGACGCAATCCGAACGCGGCCAACCGAGCGGCACACCCGTGCGCTTGCGCACCACCGCCAGCGTCACCGCACCGCCAGCGCATGCTTCGCACACCCTCCCCGGCGGGCGGACACGATGAGCGAACTCGACTATCAAAGCGGCTTCGGCAACAGCTTCGCGAGCGAGGCGCTGCCCGGCGCGCTGCCGGCCGGCCGCAATTCGCCGCAGCGCTGCGCGTACGGGCTGTACGCCGAGCAACTGACCGGCAGCGCATTTACCGCGCCGCGCGCCGAGAACCGCCGCTCGTGGCTGTACCGGATCCGTCCCGCGGCGATGCATCCGCCGTTCACCCGGATCGACGCGCCGCGCTTCGTCAGCGACTTCAGTGCGACGCTGACGCCGCCGAACCAGTTGCGCTGGAATCCGCTGCCGGCGCCCGCGAAACCGACCGACTTCATCGACGGAATCGTCACGCTGGCCGGCCAGGGCGATCCGAACGCGATGCACGGCGCGGCCGTCCATACGTACGCGGCCAATCGCGACATGGTCGAACGGGTGTTTTACAACGCCGACGGCGAGCTGCTGATCGTCCCGCAACAGGGCCGCCAACGCTTCGTCACCGAACTGGGCGTGCTCGAAGTCGAGCCGCAGGAGATCGTCGTGATTCCGCGCGGCGTGCGCTTTCGGGTCGAGTTGCCGGACGGCGTCGCGCGCGGCTATATCTGCGAGAACTACGGCGCGCCGTTCCGGCTGCCCGATCTCGGTCCGATCGGCTCGAACGGTCTGGCCAATCCGCGCGACTTCCTGACGCCGGTGGCCGCCTATGAGGACGTCGACGCGCCGCACGAACTCGTCGCGAAGTTCGCCGGGCATCTGTGGTCGACCCGCATCGGCCATTCGCCGCTCGACGTGGTCGCGTGGCACGGCAACTACGCGCCGTATAAATACGACCTGCGCCGCTTCAACACGATCGGCTCGATCAGCTTCGACCACCCGGACCCGTCGATATTTCTGGTGCTGCACAGCGCATCGGATACGCCCGGGGTCAGCAGCATCGACTTCGTGATCTTTCCGCCGCGCATCCTCGCGATGGAGGATACGTTCCGGCCGCCGTGGTTTCACCGCAATGTCGCATCGGAATTCATGGGCCTCGTGCACGGCAGCTACGACGCCAAGGCCGACGGCTTCAGCCCCGGCGGCGCCAGCCTGCACAACTGCATGACCGGCCACGGCCCGGATGGCGCGACCTTCGAGAAAGCCAGTCACGCGGATACTTCGCAACCCGAAGCGATTCGCGACACGATGGCCTTCATGTTCGAAACCCGCTGCATCTGGCGGCCGACCCAGCAGGCCCTCGACGCGGCCGAACTGCAGGACGACTACTACCGCTGCTGGCAATCCCTGCGCAAACACTTCGATCCGGGCAAGCGATGAACATTCTCGACATCACCCACGACCCGGCGCTGACGAGCTGGGTGCGCTCGGCCAACGACCCGGCCACCGAGTTCCCGATCCAGAACCTGCCGTTCGGGCGTTTCCGCTATGACCCGGACAGCGAGTGGCGAATCGGCGTCGCGATCGGCGATCAGGTGCTGGACCTGCACGACGCCGGGCTGATCGGGCACAACGACATGAACCTGCTGATGCAGAGCGAGCCGGCCGAGCGTCACGCGCTGCGCCATGCGATCTCGGCGGGGCTGCGCGAAGGCAGCGCGCAACGCCCGGACTTCGAAGCGGCGCTGGTCGCGCAGTCGGCTGTCGAACTGGGGCTGCCCTGCGAGGTCGGCGACTACACCGACTTCTACGTCGGCATCCATCACGCGAGCGCGGTCGGCCAGCTGTTTCGCCCGGACAATCCGCTGCTGCCCAATTACAAGTGGGTGCCGATCGGCTACCACGGCCGCGCGTCGACGTTGCAGGTCAGCGGCAGCGGCTTTCACCGGCCGCTCGGTCAGGTGATGAGCGCGGCGCGCGAGCGGCCCGAACTGCTGCCCACCGCGCGGCTCGACATCGAACTCGAACTCGGCTTCTTTATCGGCCGGCCCAATGCGCAGGGCGTGCCGGTGCCGATCGAGCGCGCCGAGGATCACGTGTTCGGCGTCACGCTGTTCAACGACTGGAGCGCGCGCGATGTGCAGAGCTGGGAATATCAGCCGCTCGGCCCGTTCCTGTCGAAGAACTTCGCGAGCACGGTGTCGCCGTGGATGGTCACGCTCGACGCGCTCGCGCCGTTCCGCCGCCCGTTCGAGCGCCCCGCCGGCGACCCCGAGCCGCTGCCCTATCTCGACTCGCCGGACAACCGCGCGTACGGCGCGCTCGACATCCAGATGGAAGTGCTGTTGCAGACCGCGCGGATGGCCCAGGCGGGCCACGCCGGCGACGTGATCAGCCGCTCGAATTTCGCGGACGCCGCGTACTGGAGTCTCGCGCAACTGGTCGCGCATCACACCGTGAACGGCTGCGCGTTGCGCGCCGGCGACCTGTTCGGCTCCGGCACGTTGTCCGGTCCCACGCGGCAGCAATCGGGCTCGCTGCTGGAGCTGACGGTCGGCGGCCAGCAGCCGCTCACGCTATCGAACGGCGAGCAACGCAGCTTTCTCGCCGACGGCGACACGATCGTGCTGCGCGCATGGTGCGCGCGCGAGGGCTTGCGGCGAATCGGCTTCGGCGAATGCCGCGGCACGGTGCTGCCGGTGTTCGGGCGCGCGGCGCCGTAGTACCACGAGAAAAAACCGGCTTCGGCACGGACCTGGGAGCGCCGCATGACATATGCACAGCACAGCGCGGCGGAATCGAACGATAAAAAGGAGACCCCTATGATCAAGGGCAAAGTGGCGATCGTGACCGGCTCGACCAGCGGCATCGGTCTGGCCGTCGCGCATCAATTGGCGGG
The DNA here is from genome assembly GCF_001931485.1 of Burkholderia sp. SRS-W-2-2016. Lineage (GTDB taxonomy): Bacteria > Pseudomonadota > Gammaproteobacteria > Burkholderiales > Burkholderiaceae > Paraburkholderia. The sequence goes on from NZ_MSDV01000034.1 coordinate 11,828, forward strand.
CGCCGGTGTCGCCGTCGTGCTCAACGGCCTCAAACATGCTGAGGAGGTCGAAGCGTTGCGCGAATCGCTGGCGATGGAATACTGCGTGCCGATCCACTACAGCAGCGCGGACATGAGCGAACCCGAACAGATCGCGCGGATGGTCGCCGACACCGAGCGCCGGCTCGGCAGCGTCGATATCCTCGTCAACAACGCCGGCATCCAGCACGTCGCGCCGGTCGACGCGTTTCCGGCCAACCGCTGGGAACAGATTCTGGCGGTCAACCTGTCGTCGAATTTCCATACGATTCGCGCCGCGTTGCCGGGCATGAAGGCGCGCCGCTGGGGGCGTATCATCAACGTCGCGTCGGCGCATGGGCTCGTCGCGTCGCCGTTCAAGTCGGCCTACGTGGCGGCCAAGCACGGCGTGCTCGGACTCACGAAGACCGTCGCGCTCGAAGTCGCCGAGACGCCGATCACCTGCAACGCGATCTGTCCGGGCTATGTGAGAACGCCGCTCGTCGAAGGCCAGATTCGCGATCAGGCGAAGGCGCACGACATGAGCGAAGAGCGCGTGGTTCGCGAGGTTATTCTGCAATCCCAACCGAACCGGCGCTTCGTCGAAGCCGACGAAATCGGCAACGTGGTGCTGTTTCTGTGTTCGCCGGGCGCCGCCTCGATCACCGGCGCCGCGCTGCCGGTCGAGGGCGGCTGGACCGCCCGTTAGAGGGAGCATGCGATGACACGTTCGCTCAGCGACACGGTCGCCCGCCTCGCCGAGGGCTACCGCAGCAAGATCGTCCTCGCCGCCGATGCGGTGCGCCTGATCCGGCCCGGCGACACGGTCGCGACCGGCGGCTTCGTCGGCATCGGTTTTCCGGAAGCGGTCGCGGCCGCGCTCGAAGCGCTGTACCTGGACCCGCAGATGCCGCCCGCCGCGAAGCCCGCCGACCTGACGCTGCTGTATGCGGCCGGCCAGGGCGACGGCAAAACGCTCGGGCTGAATCACTTCGGCCACGCGGGGCTCGTCAAACGCGCGATCGGCGGACACTGGGGACTGGTGCCGCGCCTGCAGAAGCTCGCGCTAGACAACGAGATCGAAGCGTACAACCTGCCGCAAGGGGTAATCACTCATCTGTTTCGCGACATCGCCGCCGGCAAGCCCGGGCATCTGAGCCGCATCGGTCTGGGCACCTTCGTCGACCCGCGCCACGGCGGCGGCAGACTGAACGCGCGCACCACCGAAGAGCTGGTGTCGCTGATCGAAGTGCGCGGACAGGAATATCTGTTCTACCCGACCCTGCCGGTCGACGTCGCGCTGGTGCGCGGCACCACCGCCGACCCCGACGGCAACATCACGATGGAGCGCGAGGCGTTGACGCTCGAAATGCTGTCGATCGCGATGGCCGCGCGCAACAGCGGCGGCCTCGTGATCGTGCAGGTCGAGCGGCTGGCCGCGCGCGGCTCGCTCAATCCGCGCGAGGTGAAGATTCCCGGCATCCTCGTCGACTGCGTGGTGCTCGCTCGGCCCGAGCAGCACCGGCAGACTTTCGCGACCGCCTACAACCCGGCCTATGCGGGCGAGCTGCGCGTACCCGACGACACATCGAAGCCAATGCGCCTCGACGTGCGCAAGGTGATCGCGCGGCGCGCCGCGATGGAGCTGCGCGCGGGCAGCGTCGTCAATCTCGGCATCGGCATGCCGGAAGGCGTCGCGGCGGTGGCCGCCGAAGAGCGCATCGCCGACCTGTTCACGCTGACCGCCGAGCCCGGCGTGATCGGCGGCATTCCGGCCGGCGGGCTCGATTTCGGCGCGGCGGTCAATCCGCAGGCGATCATCGACCAGCCGTACCAGTTCGACTTCTACGACGGCGGCGGGCTCGACGTCGCGGTGCTCGGCCTCGCCCAGGTCGACGCCGAGGGTAACGTCAACGTGTCGAAGTTCGGGCCGCGCCTCGCCGGCGCCGGCGGCTTCATCAACATCAGCCAGAGCGCGAAAAAAGTCGTGTACGCAGGCACTTTTCTGAGCGGCGCGTGCGAGATCGCGGTGACGCCCGACGGTCTGTGCATCGAGCGCGACGCGTGCACGTCGAAGTTCGTCGCCGAGGTCGAACACCGCACCTTCTCGGGATCTCACGCGGCGGCCGAGCACAAGGAGGTGCTGTTCGTCACCGAGCGCTGCGTGCTCGAACTGCGCGCGGACGGCCTCGTGCTGACCGAGCTCGCGCCGGGCGTCGATCTCGAACGGGACGTGCTCGCGCATATGGCGTTCCGTCCGCGCATCGAAGGGCCGCGGCCGATGGACCGGCGCCTCTTTCGCGACGAGCCGATGGAGCTGCGCCGCCGCCTCGTCGGCCTGCCGTTCGACGCGCGCTTCGCGTACGACGCCGCGAAGAACGTGCTGTATCTGAACTTCGAGCGCTTCGAGATCAAGACAGCGCAGACCATCGAGGCGATCCGCCTGAAGGTCGCGGAGATCTGCGAGCCGGTCGTCGCGCGCGGCCAGCGCGTGCAGGCGATCGTCAACTACGACGGCTTCGAGATCGACCGCGATATGGAGGACCGCTACATAGAGATGGCGCGCGACTGCGTCGAGCGTTTTTATTCGAGCGTCACGCGCTTCACGACCAGCGCGTTCATGCGCGCGAAGCTCGGCGACGCGTTGGCGCGCCGCAAACTCGCGCCTTATATTTTCGAGAGCGAAGCGGAAGCGAGAGACAACCTCGCGGCCATGAAGAAATAAACCGGCAACGGCTCGCCGGGTACAGCAGACCCGAGCGAGACGCACAGGAGACACCCGAGATGAACACACCCGCACAGTCCGTCGATATCCGCGAGCTGATCGACGCGAACCCGCTCAGCCGCTTTCAGGTCGGCATTCTGGTGCTGGTCGGCATGGCCGTCGTGATCGACGGCTTCGACGTCCAGGCAATGGGCTTCGTGGCCCCGGCGATCATTCACGAATGGGGCATCAGCAAGGCCGAACTCGGCAAGGTATTCGGCGCCGGATTGTTCGGGATGCTGATCGGTTCGCTCGCGCTCAGCGTTCTCGCCGACAAGATCGGCCGGCGGCCGGTGCTGATCGGCGCGACGCTGTTCTTTTCGATCTGCATGCTGGCCACTGTCTGGACCACCACGATCACGCAGCTGGAGGTGGTGCGCTTCATCACCGGTCTCGGGCTCGGCGGGATCATGCCGAACGCGATGGCGCTGGCCGGCGAATACAGCCCGAAGCGCAAGCGCGTAACGCTGATGATGCTGGTGTCGTGCGGCTTCACGCTCGGCGCGGTGCTCGGCGGCCTGCTGTCCGCGGCGATGATTCCCGCGTTCGGCTGGCGCTCGGTGTTCTACCTCGGCGCCGCGGTCCCGCTGCTGATGGCCGCGCTGATGTACTGGCTGGTGCCCGAGTCGCTGCAGTTCATGGTGCTCAAGGGCCGCAAGCTCGACACGGTCGCGCAGTCGCTGCGGCGGATCGCGCCGGCCGCGCGGATCGATGCGAACACCCGCTATGCGATCACCGAGCAGCGGCACTCGGGCGCGCCGGTCGGCGAGCTGTTCCGCCACGGCCGCGCGCTGGTCACGGTGCTGCTGTGGGTCGTCAACTTCATGAATCTGCTGAACCTGTACTTCCTGTCGAACTGGCTGCCGACGATCGCCGCCGGCACCGGCATGTCCACGCAGACCGCCGTGCTGGTCGGCACCACGTTGCAGGTGGGCGGCGTGCTCGGCACCGTGCTGATGGGACCGGTGATCGACCGGGTCGGCTTCTTCAAGATGCTGGTGCCGTCGTTCCTCGTCGCCGCGGTCACGATCGCGACGATCGGCCAGCCGAACATCGCGCTGCCGCTGCTGTTCGCGGCGGTGCTGGTGACGGGGTTCTGCATCGTCGGCGGTCAGCCGGCCGTCAATGCGCTGGCCGCGACCTACTATCCGACCACGCTGCGCTCTACCGGAATCGGCTGGAGTCTGGGGATCGGGCGGATCGGCTCGATCGTCGGGCCGGTGCTGGGCGGCGAACTGATTCGCCGCAACTGGTCGAACGGCGACATCTTTCTGGCGGTGGCGGTGCCGGCTGCGTTATCGGCGCTGCTGCTGGTCGCGATGGCGATGTGCGGCGGCGCGAAGACCGGGCCGGTCGTTAAGGATGCGCTGTCGCATTGACGGGCGCGTGGCGATCGGGCGGCGCCACGCGGGACGAGCGGGCCACGCGGTTCAGAACGAGGTTCAAGGCGCGGTTCACGCGTGGCCGGTCACAAACTTTCTGGTCGCGTGATAACCGTGGCGGGTCGCGTCGGCGACCGCGTGGCCCGCCGATTTAAAGCCGTGGCCGACCGCGTGTGCGCCATCGCGCACCGCATGGCCGGTGTTGCGGCCGGCCGTCTTTACATCGCTTTTGAACTGATGCGCGCCGCTCGACACGCTCGCGTGAGCGAGCGGGCTGAGCGCGGTCAGCGTGGCGAGGATCAGGGCAATCCGGGTCTTTTTCATCATTCCGATCTCGGCGATATCAGTGATCTCAACGGTGCCAGCCGCGGCCGCCGCCGAAGCCGACTCCCACGCCGACATCGACGACCGGCGCCGCGTAGTAACCCGGCGCATAGCCATAGACGGGCGCCGGCGCGGGCGCATAACCATAAGGCGGGGCGACGATACAGCCCGACAGGGTGGCCGCAAGGGCCAGGACAGATAGAAGTTTGAGCATGTTTGTTCTCCGTGACCCGAATTCTAGAAGGCCCGCATATTCCGATCCGCAACGAAGTGTGTCCGAAAGTAACGGGTGCAACCGCGCGGGCGCGGCCCCTCGCCTGCGCGCCGTGCGGGCGCGATGCACTACCATCCATGAGTGGGTCGACACCGGCTTGCCGGCAGCGCGTCAACCGGCGCTCCATTTTTTTCGACCGCCCTGTCCATCGGCACGCGGCCCGCGCGTCATTGAAGTGGCGGACCGATTCAATTGACCCGCCTCAATCCCATGACGGAGGCTCAGATGCAATACCTGTTGATGATCTATTCGGAAGAAACCCGCTGGAACCAGATGACCGATGCCGAACGGCAACAAGGCGTGGCCGCGTATCACGCGTACACCGAGTCGTTGCAGAAGGCCGGCGCGCTGGTCGGCGCGAACCGGCTGCAACCGTCGGGGACCGCGACCACGGTGCAGCTCGTCGACGGCAAGCCGCAGGTGCTCGACGGGCCGTTCTCCGATTCGAAGGAGCAGCTCGCCGGCTATTACCTCGTCGACGTGCCGAATCTCGATGCGGCGATCACGTGGGCGTCGCGCTGCCCGGGCGCCGCGCATGGGCGGATGGAAGTGCGTCCGGTGTGGACCGCGCCGTACGATGCGCGTAACGCCTGATGAACCGGCGCAGCGGCGCGGGTGATGCGGGCGGCGAAGCTGAGGCGCAGGCCAATGCCAATGCAGACGCCAGCGCAAACGCCGAAGCCGACTCTCACGCCACCCACGCCGCCCGCGCGACCGCCGAGGCGGTCGCGCGCCGCAGCTATGGCAAGCTCGTCGCGCTGCTGGCGATGCGCACGCGCGACGTCGCCGCGGCCGAAGACGCGCTCGCCGACGCGTTCGCGGCCGCCCTCGCCGACTGGCCGGCGCGCGGCTGCCCGGCCAATCCGGAAGCATGGTTGATGACGGTCGCGCGCCGCCGGGCGATCGACGGCGCGCGCCATCGCCACACCGGCGACGAAGTCGCGAACCAGCTGCTGATCCTCGCCGACGAAATCGACGCGCACGAAGCCGGCGCGCTGCCCGATCAGCGCCTCGCGTTGCTGTTCGCATGCACGCACCCGGCGCTCGAACCGGCGATCCGCACGCCGCTGATGTTGCAGGTGGTGCTCGGTCTCGACGCGAAGACGATCGCGTCGGCGTTTCTGCTGTCGCCGGCGGCGATCAGCAAGCGCCTCGTGCGCGCGAAGCACAAGATTCGCGCCGCCGGCATCCCGTTCAGCGTGCCCGAGCGCGACGAGTTGCCCGGCCGTCTCGCCGCGGTCCTCGAAGCGGTGTATGCCGCATACGCGGAAGGCTGGACCGATCCGCTCGGCGACGATGTCGAGCGCCGCGATCTCGCCGGCGAGGCGCTGTTTCTCGCGCAACTGCTCGCCGAACTGATGCCCGACGAGCCCGAAACGCTCGGCCTGCTCGCGCTGATGCTGTACGCGCATGCGCGCCGGGCCGCGCGACGCGATGCGGCCGGCGACTACGTGCCGCTGTCCGCGCAGAACCCGGCGAGCTGGAACGCGCCGCTGCTCGACGCCGCCGACGCGCTGCTCACGCGCGCGAGCACCTTCCACGCGATCGGCCGTTTTCAGCTGGAAGCGGCGTTGCAGTCCGCGCACGTGCATCGTTGCCAGAGCGGTCGCGCGAACTGGAACGAGGTCGTGCAGCTTTACGACGCGTTGTTTGCGATTACCGCGTCGCCGGTCGTCGCGGTGAACCGCGCGCTCGCGCTGGCCGAACGCGACGGCCCGCAAGCCGCGCTCGACGCGCTCGCGCCGTACGCGGACGATCCGCGACTCGCCGAGTACCAGCCGTACTGGGCCGCGCGCGCCGATCTGCTCGCGCGCGCCGGCGCGACCCTTGAAGCGCTCGCCGCCTACGATCTCGCGATCGGCCTCGAACGCGATCCGGCCGCGCGGCGCTTTTTGCAGCGCAGACGCAGCGAATTGGCAAGGGGCTCACCGATCTAAACTGCTTTGTCCGCCCCATAACCTGTTTATCGCGGCAAGCGCGCCGGCCGATAAGACGCTAATCTTGTGCTCCCTGTTCGCCCGGGCCGCCGTCACGCGGCGCACCGGGCGAATCGCTCCTCAATGTCGCGCCACCCTGGTGGACGATTCCTGTCAGAGAACGCTGCGCAGATGGAAAGCAACCGCAAAGTCAGAATCGCGCTCGTCGGTGCCGGCGCGTTCGGCATCAAGCATCTGGACGGCCTGCAAAGTATCGAGAACGCCGAAGTCACGTCGCTGGTCACCCGCAATCCGGACGATGCGCACGAGATCGCCGCGCGCTACCGCATCCCGCACGTGAGCGACGATCTGAACGACGCGCTCGCCCGCGACGATGTCGACGCGGTGATCCTGTGCACGCCGACGCCGCTGCACGCGAGCCAGGCGCTCGCCTGCCTGAAAGCGGGCAAGCACGTTCAGGCCGAGATTCCGCTCGCCGATTCGCTGCACGATGCGCGCGAGGTCGTCGGCCTGCAACGCGCGACCGGCCTCGTCGCGATGTGCGGACATACGCGCCGCTTCAACCCGAGCCATCAATGGATACGCCAGCGCATCGCGCGCGGCGAATTCCAGTTGCAGCAGATGGACGTGCAGACCTACTTTTTCCGCCGCACCAATATCAATGCGCTCGGCCAGCCGCGCAGCTGGACCGATCACCTGCTCTGGCATCACGCCGCGCACACAGTCGATCTGTTCGCGTATCAATGCGGCAGTCCGATCGTGAAGGCGAACGCGCTCGCCGGTCCGCTGCATCCGACGCTCGGCATCGCGATGGATATGTCGATCCAGCTGAAGGCGGAGAACGGCGCAATCTGCACGCTGAGTCTGTCGTTCAACAACGACGGGCCGCTCGGCACGTTGTTTCGCTATATCGGCGACAGCGGCACCTACGTCGCGCGTTACGACGACCTGTTCGACGGCCGGGACGCACGGATCGACGTGTCGAACGTCGATGTATCGATGAACGGGATCGAGTTGCAGGACCGCGAATTCGTCGCGGCGATTCTTGAGAAGCGCGAGCCCAATGCGAGCGTCGCGCAGGTGCTGCCCTGCTACGAGGTGCTCGATTCGCTGGAGCGGCAGTTGCGGGAGTGACGCGTTCAGGTGCGTGTGTGCTCACGCATTTGCGCCTGCTGAAATGAAATCAAACGAAACGAAATGTCGAACCCGGCCGCTTCGCCGCGAAGCGGCCCTTCTGACTTAAACACACGGAGACACGGGCAACTTTTATGGCTATGCAAATCGTTCTGCTGCCGGGTCTACTCTGCGACAAAGCAGTGTGGACCGATCAACTTTCCGCGCTCGGCGAATTCGGGCAGTGCCATGTCCCCGACTACGGCTTGCGCGACTCGATCGGCGCGATGGCCGAACACGTGCTCGCCTCGGTGCCCGCCGGGCGCCTGCTGGTGGCCGGTCATTCGATGGGCGGCCGCGTCGCGCTCGAAGTGTTGCGCCGCGCACCGGAACGCGTAGCCGGCCTCGCGCTGCTCGACACCGGTTACGAAGCGCGCGCGAGCGGCGAGGCCGGCGACGCCGAGCGCGCGAAACGACTCGCGCTGCTCGAACTCGCGCGCGCCGAAGGGATGCGCGCGATGGGCGAACAATGGGCACCGGGCATGGTGCATCCCGACCGGCTGGGCTCGGACCTCTATCGCTCGATTCTCGACATGATCGAGCGCAGCACGCCGGAGAAATTCGCCGCGCAGATCGACGCGCTGCTTAACCGTCCCGATGCGGGCACGTTGCTCGGCGAGATCCGTTGTCCGGCGCTGCTCGCGTGCGGCAGCGAAGACCGCTGGAGTCCGCTCGCGCGTCACGAAGAGATGCACGCGCTGATGCCGGGCTCGCGGCTGCGCGCGATCGAACACAGCGGCCATATGTCGACGATGGAACGCCCCGCCGAGGTCACCGCGGTGCTGGTCGAATGGGTGCAATGGGCGCTCGAACAGGAGGTGGCCGGTGACTGACGACAAACTCGATCCTGTCGCCGCGCTGCTCGCCGAGCACGCGTGTCGCGCGCTCGTGATCAAGGCCGCGGAGCTGGTCGACGGCGGCCGCTTCGCCGCGCTGTCCGGAGTCTTCTCCAGCGACGCGCTGCTGGTCCGCCCGAACGGCGCGACGCTCAGCGGCTGCGATGCGATCGTCGCGTCGTATGCGGCGCGGCCGGCCGATCGCATCAGCCGGCATCTGATCTTCGCGTCGAACTTCACCGGGATCAAAGCGGAGCACGCCACCGCCACGACCCAGGTGCTGCTGTGGAGCGGCAGCACCGACGACGCGCCCGGCCCGTTCGGACGACCGTCGCGCGGCCAGCAGATCGTCGGGCGCTTCGATGACGAATTCGTGTTCATCGACGGCGCGTGGCGCATCGGTAAACGCGTCGCGTCGTTCGAGCTGTTCGTCGCTCGTCCCTGAGGCGGACGCGTCCTCTAGAAAACCGCGCGGCACGCGGCCGGCTTGCCGCTGCCGCGCGAGCAATACTTCAGCGCCGCAAACTCCGCGCGTGTCGACGCGCCCGCTCCAACCTCCTCGCGTCCCCTGAAGGCCGCCCGGCAGGGTTGCGATTCCTTTCAGCGGGAATCGAATCTGTTTATCGGGGTGACATAAACCGCCCCAGCATACGCCCTCGCAACGGTCCCGCCGATATCGCTCAAAGCCTTATCGCACGCGGCTTGCAGACGCTCAAGCGCGAGCACCCGACTACCCGTATCGGCTTACCTTACAGGCGCGCAAATTACGTATGTGGTTAACCCGCTCTTTCAAGCCGCGCTGCGCATGCTTATCGTGCTGGCTGCAGCCGGCCGGCGACCATATCAATTACAGGGCCGGTCACAGCTAAACCAAGGCCACAACCGAAAGGCCTCCGTCGAGGGGACAACCGATGTTTCGATGCGAGATGACCAGCGTCACGCCGTTCACCACCCGAGCCGCTCAGGCGCCGTTCGAGCGCGCGTGCAACATCGCCCCGCCCCAGCCGACCACCTAGCCGCGCCCCCGCATTACGGGGCAACGCACCGTTATGCCGGATCCCGCCAACAGCCATCCAGAAAACACGGCGCCGGGATCCGATTTTCAATCGTTGTGACGTGATTTTGTTAGCCAGGAGACCTGATGGAAATCAAGAAGCGCACTCTGCTGAAGGCCGCAGCCGCCCTCACGCTCGCCGGTTCGAGCCTGTTCGCCCACGCGGACGATGTCGTCAAGATCGGCCTGATCGTGCCGATGAGCGGCCCGTTCGCGTCGACCGGCCGCCAGATCGACGCGGCGGTCAAACTGTTCATGGCCCAGCATGGCGATACGGTCGCCGGCAAGAAGATCCAGGTGATCCTGAAGGACGACACCAACGTTCCCGACACCACCAAGCGTCTCGCCCAGGAGCTGATCGTCAAGGATCACGTCGCGGTGCTGGCCGGCTTCGGCCTGACGCCGCTCGCGCTCGCCGCCGCGCCGCTCGCGACCCAGGCGAAGGTGCCGATGATCGTGATGGCCGCGGCCACCGCGATGATCACCGAGCAGTCGCCGTACATCGTGCGCACCGGCTTCACGCTGCCGCAGAACACGCTCGGCATCGCGCGCTGGGCGCCGAAGAACGGCATCAGGAAGGTCGTCTCGCTGGTCGCCGACTACGGTCCCGGCATCGATGCGCAGAACTCGTTCAAGAAGGTGTTCGAATCGGAAGGCGGCAGCGTCGTCGAGCAACTGCGCGTGCCGGTCGCCAACCCGGACTTCTCGCCGTTCCTGCAGAAAGTGGCCGATCTGAAGCCCGATGCGCTGTTCATCTTCGTGCCGTCGGGCGCGGGCGCGGTGTTCATGAAGCAGTTCGCCGAGCGCGGCCTTGCCAAACAGGGCATCAAACTGATCGGCACCGGCGACGTGGTCGACGACGACATCCTGAACAGCATGGGCGACGTCGCGCTCGGCGCGGTGACCTCGATGCACTACACGGCCGCGCTCGATAACCCCGAGAACCGCGCGTACGTCGCCGCGTTCGAGAAGGCCAACCCGAACCTGCGGCCGAACTTCCACAGCGTCGGCGGCTACGACGGGATGCAGGTGATCTACACCGCGTTGCAGGCGACCAAGGGCGACACCAACGGCGACAAGCTGCTGGCCGCGATGAAGGGCCAGAAATGGGCGAGCCCGCGCGGCCCGGTGCAGCTCGATGCGCAGACGCGTGAAATGATCCAGAACGTGTACATCACCCGCACCGAGCGCGTGAACGGCCAGTTGTTCAACGTGCCGTTCGACAAGATCGAAGCCGTCAAGGATCCGGCCAAGATCAAGTAAGCGCCCGATCGCACGCTTCATAGCGAGCTTCATAGCAAGCTTCACGGCGAGCTTCACAGCACGCTTGATAGCACGCTAAGTCGTACCAGGCTTTTCCGATTTGCCCGCCGCACGGCTCGCCCGCGTCACCTCGCGAGCGGTGCGGCGCTTCGGTTTCACACACTTATGCTAACCATTCTCTTCGACGGTATTGCTTACGGCATGCTGCTGTTCGTGCTGGCCAGCGGTCTGGCCATCACGCTCGGGTTGATGAACTTCGTCAACCTCGCGCACGGCGCGTTCGCGATGGTGGGCGGCTACGCCGCCGTGCTCGCGATGTCGCGTCTGGGCGTGCCCTTTCTGTGCGCATTGCCGATCGCGTTCGTCGCGTCGGCGGTGCTCGGCGGGATTCTCGAACGCACGCTGTACAAGCGTGTATACGGGCAGTCCGAACTGAACCAGGTGCTGTTTACGATCGGCCTGACCTTCATGGGCATCGCGACGGTCGACTACTTCATGGGCTCGACCCAGCAGTTCCTGAATCTGCCGCAATGGCTGCAAGGCCGCACCGTGTTCGCCGGCATCGGCATCGGTTACTACCGGCTGTTCGTGATTCTGGTGTGCGTGGTGCTGGTCGTCGCGCTGCAACTGATCCTCACCAAAACCCGTTTCGGCAGCCGCTTGCGCGCGTCGGTCGACGATCCGCGCGCAGCCAGCGGTCTCGGCATCAACATCAATTTCGTGTTCCTGACGACCTTCGCGTTCGGTTCGGGTCTCGCCGGTCTCGGCGGTGCGCTCGGCGCGAACATGCTCGGTCTCGATCCGATCTTTCCGCTCAAGTTCATGATCTATTTCCTGGTGGTGGTCGCGGTCGGCGGCACGACCTCGCTCACCGGTCCGCTGCTCGCGTCGCTGCTGCTCGGCATCGCGGATGTCGCCGGCAAGTACTACATCCCCGATCTGGGGGCATTCATCATCTACGGCGTCATGATCATCACCCTGATGTGGCGGCCACAAGGTCTTTTCGTCAGGGCGGGGGGCAAATGAAGTCCGCAACTTCCACTCAAATAAGCACCCCGGCGCCGGCGCCCGACGTGCGCACGATCGGCCGGCGCTGGTCGCGCTGGCGGCCCGCGGAAATCGCCTTCTGGGTCGTCGCGCTCGGCGCCTGCGTGGTGCCGAACGACAACTACCTGCTGCTCAACGAAATGGCGATTCTCGCGCTGTTCGCGGTGTCGCTCGATCTGATCCTCGGCTATACCGGCATCGTGTCGCTCGGTCATGCGGCGTTCTTCGGTCTGGGCGCCTACACGGCGGCGCTGCTGGCCAAGCACTTCAACATGGACCCGCTGTCAGGGATGCTGATTGCGTGCGGGGTCGCGACGTTCGCCGGCCTCGTCACGAGCGTGCTGGTGATGCGCGGCTCCGACCTCACGCGGCTGATGGTGACGCTCGGCGTCGCGTCGATCCTGCATGAACTCGCGAACAAGCTGGGCTGGCTCACCGGCGGCGCCGACGGCCTGACCGGCGTGCCGATGGTGCCGCTGTTCGGGCACGTCGAGTTCGATATCTTCGGCAAGGTCGCGTACAGCTACTCGATCGTCACGCTGTTCGTGCTGTTCGTGCTGGCGCGCGCGGTCGTGAAGTCGCCGTTCGGGATGTCGCTGCAGGTGATCCGCCAGAATCCGCTGCGCGCGGCCGCGATGGGCGTGCCGGTCAATCTGCGCCGTACCGCCGTCTATACGCTGAGCGCCGCTTACGCGGGCGTGGCCGGCGCGCTGCTCGCGCAGACCACCGGCTTCGCATCGCTCGACGTGCTCGACTTCCACCGTTCGGCCGACGTGCTGCTGATGCTGATGATCGGCGGCGCCGGTTATCTGTACGGCGGGATCATCGGCGCGGTGATCTTCCGCTTCATGCAGAACTGGCTCGCGGATATCACGCCGCAATACTGGCAATTCTGGATCGGGCTCTTGCTGGTGATCATCGTGATCGTCGGTCATGAGCGGCTCGTGCGGCCGTGGACGTGGTTCCGCCGCGGCGGAGGTCAAGCATGACGATCGCTCTGCAAACCTTCAATCTGATCAAGCGCTTCGGCGGCCTCGTCGCGACCAACGACGTATCGATCACGGTCGAGAAAGGCGCCCGTCAGGCGCTGATCGGCCCGAACGGCGCCGGCAAAACCACGCTGATCAATCAGTTGACCGGCGTGCTCGCGCCGAGCTCGGGCCGCATCGAACTGGAAGGCCGCGATATCACTTCGCTGCCGGTGCATCAGCGGGCGCGCGCGGGACTCGTGCGCACGTTCCAGATCAATCAGCTGTTCAAGGAGATGACGCCGGCCGAATCGCTGGCGGTCGCGATCTCCGAACGCGACGGTCTCGGCGCACGCTTCTGGCGCGCGCTCGGTCATCGCGGCGAGTTGATGGACGAGGTTGGCGCGCTGCTCGAACAGTGCAAGCTGACCGACTCGATGCATCGCGAAACCCGCGTGCTGCCGTACGGCAAGCAGCGTCTGCTCGAAATCGCGCTAGCGTTGGCGGCCAAGCCGCGGGTGCTGCTGCTCGACGAACCGGTGGCGGGCGTGCCGGACGGCGAGCGCCGCGAGATTCTCAATACCGTCGCCGCGTTGCCCGAGGACGTGACGATCGTGCTGATCGAACACGACATGGACCTGGTGTTCAACTTTGCCACGCGCATTTCAGTGCTGGTCAGCGGCGGTCTGCTCACTGAAGGCGGCTGCGCCGAGATCGCCCGCGATCCGCGTGTGAAGGCGGTGTACCTGGGTGAGGAGCTGGCGGGGAGTGAACATGTCTGAGCTGTTGAAGGTGGAAGGAATCGTCGCAGGGTACGGCGAGGCGAAGGTGCTGAAGGACATCGGTCTGTCGCTGGATCAAGGTCAGGCGTTGGCGCTGCTGGGGCGCAACGGAACCGGCAAGACGACGCTGATCAATACGATCGTCGGCCATACGCGGCGCTTTGCCGGACGGATCTGGCTCAATGGCGCGGACATCACCGGCTTCAAGCCGCATCAGCGCGCGTTGGCCGGAATCGGCTGGGTGCCGCAGGAACGCAATATCTTCAAGTCGCTGACGGTCGAGGAGAATCTGACCGCGATTGCGGTTCCCGGGCCGTGGGATCTGGCGCGCATCTATAAGATGTTTCCGCGTTTGCAGGAGCGGCGCGCGAATATGGGTAATCAGCTCTCCGGTGGCGAGCAGCAGATGCTCGCGATTGGCCGCGCGTTGATGCTCAATCCGAAGGTGCTGCTACTCGATGAACCGCTGGAAGGTCTCGCGCCGATCATCGTGCAGGAGTTGATGCGGATCCTGTCGGACATTATTCGCGATGAAGGTTTATCGGTGATTCTGGTCGAGCAGAATGCGCGTAAGGCGCTGAGCATTACGCACAATGCGGTGGTGCTCGAACGCGGCTCGGTGATTCATGCGAGTACCGCGGCGGAGCTGCTCGCGCAGGATGAGAAGATCGATACGTTGCTGGCGGTGTCGCAGCATTGAGGATTATCCGGACTGCCGGGACCGGGATCACCATTCCTGGCCCCCGGTATCCGGCGCTCCAAATGCAAAAATGCGCTGACCGAGTCCGCCACGGACTCTGTCAGCGCATACCCTGCTCTACCGAAACTCGCCTACCTACGCAAACGCGAGATAGTGCTTAACAACCTGCTCCCCGGACACATCCCAAACCGTCGACGTCCCCTTCGTCACGAACCATGAATCGCCGGCCTGGAAAGTGCGCGTCTCGCCGCTCGACTCGTCAGTGATCCTCACCTCCCCGGTCACGATCGTCGCCTGCTCGTTGAACGGATAGACCAGTCGGAACTTGCCTTTCGACGCACCGAAGTACCCCGCCGAAGTGGCATCCGTCGGCGCGCCGTGCGTCATCCGTCCGTACGCGAGGACGTCGCCGTCGCTAAGGATTTCACTGCCCAACGCACTCACGCTGCCCCACGCGTCGAGTTCGGAAATAGACGTACCCAGCTTGATTGCAGTCACGCTCATAACAACACTCTCCAGATAGATAGCTCACACCAAAATCATCGCCGTCCGTGCCAGTAGCCGGAGGTCTGATGCATCACCTTGCCCAGCGTCACCAGCAGGTTGCGATACTGATCCTTGCCCTTGATCGTCGCGCGCGGAATCGAACTCACCAGCCGATACCGGTCCGAACCGCCCAGAATCCCCTCCGCGAGGATCTTGCAAATGATCTGGCTCGGCGTCACCCCGAAACCGGAATACCCCTGCACGAAGAATGCATTCGGACGATCGGCCAGCGTGCCGATCTGCGGAAACAGATTGAGCGTCGACGCCATCGGACCGCCCCACGCAAGATCGATCTTCACGTCGCTCAGATACGGAAACACCTCGACCATCAGGCGCCGGTTCCACTCTTTCAGATCGTGCGGAATGTGCTCGACCAGCGACGTCGACGAACCGAACAGCAGCCGGTTCTCATTGGTCACCCGGTAATAGTTGATCACCGGACGGATATCGCTATAGGCGCCGTGAATCGGACTGATGCGCCTGATCAGCTCGTCGCTCAGCGGTTCGGTCATCGAGTTGTACGCGTACACGTTGATCGTGCTGCGATGCAATTGCGGCTCGAGGTTGTTATTGAAACCATCGCACGCCCACACCAGTCGTTTGGCACTCACGCAACCCTTTGCGGTGCGTACGCGAATCCGATCGCCGTAAGCGATCTCGAGTGCGGGGCTGTATTCAAAAATCCGCACGCCATAAATGTCCGACACCGCTTTCGCTTCGCCGAGCAGCAGGTTGAGCGAATGCACGTGTCCGCCGCCCATATGCAGCAGCCCCGCGTGATAGACGTCGCTGCCGATAATCTGCCGCACGTCATTGCCTTCGACATAGCGAATCTCGTGCGGCGAGCCGAGCGACTTGAATTCCTTTTCCCAATTGCGCAGCGTCTGCGCCTGGCGCCGGTTGTACGCCATATAACCGTAGCCGCTGCAGAAGTCCGCGTCGATGTTGTACTTCGCGATGCGCTCGCGCATGATTTGCGGCCCGAGGTCGCTCAGCGCGAAAATCGCCCGCAAGCCCTCGTCGCCGACATCTTTTTTGATCGCGTCGAGGTCGTGACCGATGCCCGCCATCACCTGCCCGCCGTTGCGACCCGAGCCGCCGTAGCCGAGATAGCGCGCCTCCAGCACGACGACATCGGTCACGCCGTTTTCCGCGAGTTCGAGCGCGGTATGGATGCCGGAGAAACCGCCGCCGATGATCACCACGTCCGCCTGGATATCGTTCTCCAGCGACGGGAAGCTCAGTTCGTACTTTTTGGTGGCCGTGTAGTACGTGGCCGTCTCGTCTGCATGCATTGTCATTCCTTTGTCTCTGTCGCAACCGCGGGGGCCGGGAGCGCTGCCGCGGATATCGCGCGATCGGTAGCGGCAACCGGATTGCGGTGTACTGATTCTGAGCGCGCCGCACGCCGCAGGGTGAGCACAAATCGGCAAGCGTCTACTGCGATCTACGCGCGCTTGAGCTGCGCGCGTGCCTTTCGAACTGCGTCGAGCCGCCCGCCGTCGAAGCGGGCGGCTCGACACACGACTAGAAGTTCACCCTGACGCCGGCCATCACCGCCAGTTGGCGATCGGAATTGCTGTTCACCAGATTGGGGATCTGCGCGTAGTTAGCACTGCCACCCGTCGACGGATCGATGCCCAGCCCCTCGCCGGTCGCCTTCTGCGCGATCGCGACCGCATATAGCGCGGTGCGTTTCGACAGCGCGTAGTTGGTGCCCAGGTTCAGTTGATGGAAATGCGTGGAGCCCGCGCCGCTCGGCTTCGCGTTGTTGAAGATGTAGGCGAGCCCGAGATTCCAAGCCGGCGTGAGTGCATAAGTCGCGTTCAGTTCGGCGATATCGAACGACACATCGCGGCCGCCCGGCTCCGCCGCGCTCGCGAAGTACTGGCTGCCTTCGAGCTTCGTATGCGTATAGACGAGCGCGACGGTCGCATCGCCGAATGCGACGGAGCCGCCCGCGCCGAACGCCTTGATCGAGCGCGCGTTCTGCAACTGGCAGTAGTTCGCCGCGGCGTTCACGCACGCCATATCGCCGATATAGCCCTGCGCGCCGCCGAGCGCCGCATTGAACGGATCGTTGAGCGCCATGTAGCCGGCGCTGACCGACACCGGTCCATGCGCATAGCCGGCGGCCACCGAGTAGCCGCGGCGCGCGGCGAAATTGCCGGCCTGGCCGCCCAGACTGAACGTGCCGCCGAACGTGAAGCCGTTGAAATTCACGCTGGTGAACTTGAGCGCGTTATTCATGTTGAACGCTTCGTTCAGATTGTCGACGTCGCCGAAATGCGAGCCGTACAACGTCGCCCAATTGGTGCTCGACACGTACGCACCGAGAAAGTCCGAATAGGAATCGTATTGCCGGCCGAAGCCAAGCGTGCCGATCCGCTCGTCGCGCAAGCCGACCCACGCCTGCCGATTGAACAGCGTGCCGTTTTGCAGCAGCGCGCCCGTTCCGGTGAGGAACTGGTTCTCGAGAAAGAACGTCGCTTTTAAAGGGCCGCCCAGTTCTTCGGTACCGGTGAGCCCCCAGCGCGACGGCACCAGATTGCCGCCGCTCATCTGCACCGCGTGTCCGCCGGAGACCGAACCGTCCGCGTGCGTGATCTGCTGGTTCGTCGAATAGACGACGCCCGCATCGACGGTGCCAAAAAGCGTCACGCTGCTTTGCGCATACGCGTGAGAGACCCCCGCGCTCATGAGCGCGACGGCCAGCCAGCTGAGATTCGAGTGGGAGATCTTTTTCATGAGTGAGGTTGTTATCGACGAACGGATTTTCGCGCGGGCATCGGTCGATGCCGCGCAACGGTAAAGGTTTGAGTAACAGTGCTCGCGCGAACAAACAGCGGACCAGACTGTCTGTCGCCGCGCGGTGCCTGACATGAAGCGCCTGCTTGCGATATGGCCGGCCCGCTTAGAGCCGCGAACTGCCGAGGCGCTCGTACGACGCCCGGTCGCGTTGCCGCAAGCGTCGCGCGACGATTGCGCCGGCAATGCCGAACACCGGCAGCAAACCTGTCAGCGAATACGACAGCGTGGCGCCCGCGCCGGTGAGCAGCGGAAAATTCGCGACCGCGAGGATCAGCACCACCGCGAGTGCGATACCGGACAGCACCGGAAACACCGCAACACGCAGCACGCCCTCGTCGCGCGACGGCCGCCCTCTGAAGTACACGAACACCGCGGCGGACGACAGCGTCATCAGCGCGATGATGCAAAGCGTCGCCAGATTGGTCAGCCACGAGAACAGCGTCAGCACCGGATCCGCATGCACGGCGATAAACAGGCCGACCACCACCACCGCGATCGCCGACTGCGCAAGCGAGCCGAAATGCGGGCTGCCATGACGCGGATGCGTGCGGCCGAGCGACTGCGGCAACAGCCCTTCCCGGCCGCTTGCGTAGAAGTAGCGCGACGCGGAGTTGTGAAACGCGAGCAGGCCGGCATAGACGCTGGTGATGAACAGCACGCTCATCGCGGTGGTCAGCGCGGGGCTCGCGTAGTGATCCGACAGCGAATAGAGAAACGTGGTCGGGTCGGCGAGCGAGGTCAGCGTCTTGACGATCTCGTCCGCGCCCGCGCCGACGATCATGCACCACACCGAAAAGCAGTAGAACGCGCCGATCAGCAGCACCGAGATATACGTCGCGAGCGGCACCGTGCGTTGCGGGTTCTTTGCTTCCTCGCTATAGATCGTGGTCGCTTCGAAGCCGATGAACGTCGCGAAACAGAACAGAAAGCCGAGCGCGGGCGTGCCGCTCAGGAATGCGCGCGGCGTAAACGACGTGAGGTTGATTCCATGTTTGCCCCCGGCGCGCAGAATCGCGATATCGAGCAGCAGCACCACCACGTATTCGCCCAGCACCAGCAGCGACAAAACTTTCGCCGACAGATCGATCTGCCGGTAGCCGAACACCGCGATGCTCGCGAGTGCCAGCAGCGAATAGCTCCACCACGGCGCGTCGATACCGAAATGGGTCGCCATGAAGCCGGCCGAAACCGCGCCGAACATTCCGTACAGACCGATTTGCATCGTGTTGTAGCCGAGCAGCGCGATCAACGCGGCCGCGCCGCCCGCGGTGCCGCCCAGGCCCCGCGCGGTGAACGCATAAAAGCCGCCGGCATTCGTCACGTGGCGCGCCATCGCGGTGTAACCCGCGGCGAACAGCAGCAGAATCGCGACGGTGGCGACCAGCAGCGCCGGGGTGCCCGCGCCATTGCCCAGCATGATGCCGATCGGCAAGCCGCCTGCGATTGCCACCAGCGGGCCCGCGGCCGAAATAACGAAGAAAACGATAAAGCCCAGCCCGAGCGCGCCTTTGCGCAATTCGGTCGAGGGCGTGGGTTCCATAGCGACGCTCATGGGTTTCTTTCTCCAGGTATAGCGACGTTGAAGCGACGTTGAGCGGGTCGCGGCGTCGTTCGCGGATCACGATCGACGCGTGAGCCCGCGTTACTGGAGACTTTAGAAAGTCAAAATTGACTACCGGCAGCACAGATTGGCAATGCACGATGACGCCAGGGTTTTGCCCAGGGACAATTCCTTTGTTGTAAGCGGGCGCATGCATCGACGCAAACACGCGCAACGGCATGCGTGATGCCCGCCGTCAGCGCATGGAAGAAAGCAGAACGTAAGGGATGCTTCAGAATTTGCGCGGCGTTTGCGACGGCAATTCGCCGAACAGGTCGCGATATTCGCGAGCGAAGTAACTCAGATGCGAGAAGCCATAGCGCGCGGCTGCGTCGCCGATCAGCAGTTCTTCCGCATTGGTCGAGCGCAGCAGACGGCGCACCGCGTTCAGGCGCATCGCCCGCAGATATTCGACCGGCGTGACGTTCGCCACGCGCTGAAAACTGGTCTGCAGGGTCCGCCGGCTGCAACGCAGCGCGCGGCACAGATCGAGCACGGTGACGGGCTCCAGCGTGTGTTCGGCCGCGATGCGCTCGCAACGCCTGACGATATCGCTATAGGTGGCGTGCGTGAGATCGCGCTGCGCCGCGCCGGTCGCGCTTTCGAGCAGACCGAGCAGCACGCTCAGCAGTTCGTCCTGAAAGCGTTTGCTCGATACCGGATGGTCGAGCGCGGCCGGATTGGCTTCGGCCGCGTCGAGAAAAGGCGCGAGGCGGGTCTGGAGAATCCGCGCGGTCTCATTGCTGACCGGCAGTACATTGCGCTTCAGCTGGCGCGCGGCGTCCTCGCCGATCGTGATCGCGACCAGTTCGTTCATCTCGTCGACCGGCAGACTCACGCCGACGTAATGCATCGCCTCCGGCGTGTAGAAACGGAATTCCTCGCACGGGCCGAGCAGCATCAATGCGAAACCGTCGACGCGCTGCCCCTGGAACGTACCGGTAAGCGGCGCGCACAGCGGCACCGCAATCGATGCGAAACCGGCCGGCGAAACGCCGGCCTGAACGATGCGCCGGTTGGTCGATTCGCGGAAAAAATGAAATTCCGCCGAGGTGGCCTGCACCAGCCGGCTCTCGAAACGGCCCGGCGTCATCTGCCGATAGACCTGTTCCCAGCCGTTCACCGCGAGCGAATGATCGTGCACATCGGCAAGCGAGCTGACTTTGAACTCCATCGCCTTCTCTCCTGAATCCCGCCAATGTTAACCGAACAAAAGCCGCGGCAAGCGCTCAAAACGGCTCAGTGCGCGATACAAACCGACTTCGTTTCGGTGAAACCTTCGACCGCGTATTTGCCGAATTCGCGGCCGATTCCCGATTGCTTGTAGCCGCCGAACGGCATCGACGGATCGAGCGGCACGTGGCAATTGACCCAGACGGTGCCGGCGTCGATTTGCGGAATCAGATTCATCGCCGCGCGCAGATCGTTGGTCCACAAACTCGCGGCGAGCCCGTACGGCGAATCGTTCGCGAGCCTGAGCGCATCTTGCGGATCGTCGAACGGCACGAGCGCGAGTACCGGGCCGAATACTTCGTCGCGAATGATGTTTGCATCGGCCGGCACGTCGGCGATCACCGTCGGCCGCACGTAATAGCCGGGCGCGTCGACCGGCGTGCCGCCGGCGAGAAAACGCAGCCCTTCGGCGCGCGCCCGCGCGATATGTTCTTCGACACGCGCGCGATGCTGCGCCGACACCAGCGGATTGATCTGCGCGTGCGGATCGAGGCCGGGGCCGAGCGTCATCGAGCGCGCGATGTCGGCGAGACCGTCGGCGATCTGCCGGTACTTGCTGCGATGCACGTAGATGCGCGAGACCGCCGCGCACACTTGCCCCTGATTCAGAAAGCCACCGGCGAGCGCGCCCTGCACCGCCTGATCGATGTCGACATCCGCGAGCATCACCGCGGGATTCTTGCCGCCCAGTTCGAGCGAGAAGCGCGTCATGTTCTGCACGGCGGCCGCGCCGATCAGCTTGCCGGTCGGCGTCGAACCGGTGAACGAAATCTTCGCGATGCCGCGATGCGCGGCGAGCGCCGCGCCGCATTCGCGCCCGCCGGTCACGACATTGAACACGCCCGCCGGTACGCCCGCTTCTATCGCCAGTTCGGCAAGCCGCAGCGCGCTCAGCGGCGTTTCCGGCGACGGCTTGATCACGATCGTGCAACCGGCCGCGAGCGCGGGAATCAGCTTCCACACCGCGATCATCAACGGAAAATTCCACGGCACGATGCCGGCGACCACGCCGACCGGCTCCTTGCGCGTGAACGCGGTATAGCGCGCGCCCGGCGGAAACGGAATCGACACGTCGAGCGTTTCGCCGCCGAGCCTGGTCGCCCAGCCGGCCATGTAGCGCACGTATTCGACGCTCGCGCCGACCTCGATCGCGCGCGCGATATTGATCGACTTGCCCTGATTCAGCGTCTCCAGTTGTGCGAGTTCTTCCGCGTGCGCTTCGAGCACATCGGCGAGACGCAGCAGAATGCGCTCTCGATCGGCGGGACGCAGCCCGCTCCACACGCGCTGCTCGAATGCCGCGCGTGCACTCGCCACCGCGCGCTCGACATCGCTCGCGTCCGCGTCCGCCACGCTCGTCAGTACCTGGCCGCTCGACGGGTCGAACACGTCGAGCCGCCGCGTCGAATGCGCGGCGCACGGCGCGCCGTCGATGAATAAACCGTGTTGCTGCGCGATGAACGCGCGCACGCGCGCATCGATGGCGATCTTCGTTTCACTGGTGATGGTCATGTTCGCTGTCTCGTCTGACTGGGTCATCGAACCGCTGCGCTGCGCGCGCGGCTCCCGCGAATGACTTTATGAGCCGCGCCGGCCGCGCGTTAGCGCAAATCGGCAGCGGCTTGCGATACGCGGGTAAACATTCGTCGGAGCAGGTGCCGTGAGCGGTCGATACGCGGATCGGCTTACTCGCGCTCGAACACGCAACGCTCGAACGACTGCTCCTTGCGAAACAGCCGCTCGGGCATCAGCACCGCCTCGGCGGCGTTGACCATCATTAGCATCGCGAAGCGTTCGCCGCCGGCGTGCGCCACGATCGCGAAACTGCGCGGGTCGCAACCGTGGTCGAAGCGCGGATCGCTGGCGACGATATCCTCGTCGTCGTGCAGCCCCTTGCAACGCGCGCCGTCGACGATGTTCCAGCTTTGCGGCAAGCGCAGCAGCACATCGGAGACATCCTCTTCACGCGAGATCACGGTTGCACACGCGTGCGCGCGACGCCGGAACCAGCCGCGTTCAACGGCCGGCACGACCGGCGTCGCGGCGAGCGCGAACAGCAACATGCCGGCGTCGGCCAGATCGTGGTCCAGACTGGCGACGGGAAACGAATCGATCATGCCGGTAGCTCCTCCAGACGCAAGCGCAACGATGCGGCTTGCGGACAGGCAAGCTTAGGCGGGACGCGCGCGCGGGCGCTAGCACGGATCGGCAACGGCGCGAGTCCGGTCCGTGCGCCGACCTTTATCGACGCGCCGCGCGCGGCTCCCGCTTGACGCCCAGCATCAACGCGACGCCGCTCATCACCAGCAGTGCCGCGAGCAGATAGAACGCGAGATCCATGCTGCCGGTCGTCGTGCGAATCTGGCCGATCACCCACGGACTGACGATCCCGCTGGTAATGCCGATACTGCTGATCAGCGCGATCCCCGCGGCGGCGGTATGGCCCGCCAGATAGCTCGGCGGCACCGCCCAGAAGATCGGCAGCGCGGCAAAGATCAGCACCGCCGCAATCGACAGAATCCCCAGCATCGCCGCAAGGCTGCTCAGATGCAGCGTCAGCGCCGCCAATGCGATCCCGCCGGCAATCGTGCAGAACGCGAAATGCTTGCGACGCTCGCCCATCCGGTCTGAGTGCCGCGCGATCAGCATCAGCCCGACCGCGCCGATCGCATTCGGAATCACCGTGAGGAGACTGACCTGCATGACGTCTTTCACGCCGAAGTCGCGGATCATCAGCGGCATCCAGAAGTTCAGCGTCAACGCCGCGCAGGTCAGCGAGAAATAAATGAACGCGAACAGATAGACACGCGGATCGCCGAGCGCGGTCGCGAGGCTGCGCAGACCGTGCGCGCTGTGTGCGCTATGTGTGCTGTTTGCGCTGTTTGCGTGCGTGCCGCTCTTGCCCGCGTGGTCCGCCGAGCACAATTCGATCAGCCGGGCTTTTTCGTCCGCGTCGAGCCACTTCGCGTCCTGCGGCCGGTCGGTCAGATAGAAGAACGCGACGAACGCGAGCAACACCGCCGGCAGGCCCTCGATCGCGAACATCCACTGCCAGCCGTACAGGCCCATCACGCCGGCCATATCGCGCATGATCCAGCCCGACACCAGACCGCCGAGCACACCCGCGACCGCGACGCCCGCGAAGAAAATCGACATCACCGCCGCACGCCGGTTGGCCGGAAACCAGTACGTCAGATACAGCACGATGCCCGGAAAGAAGCCCGCTTCGAACACGCCGAGCATGAAGCGCAGTACGTAGAAGTGCGAAGGTTTCGACACGAACATCATGCAGACCGATGCAATACCCCACAGCAGCATGATTCGCGTGAAGGTCTTGCGCGCGCCGAATTTCGCCAGCAGCAGATTGCTCGGCACTTCACACAGCACGTAGCCGACATAGAAAACGGCGGCGCCGAGGCCGTACATCGCATCGCTGAAGCCGAGGTCGTGCTTCATCTGCAACTGCGCGAAGCCGATGTTGATGCGGTCCAGGAAGGACACCACATAACAGATGAACAGGAACGGGATGATCCGCCAGGCGACCTTCGAGAAGATCTGCTGGTCGTCGGCCGGCGCATAGGACGCGCGCGCCACGCCGAATTCGAGGCTCTTTTCCATCTTCTGTCTCCACGGCGCCGCCCGTCTGTTGGCGGATCGCTCGTATTCCGGCGTCTTGCGCGCCCTCTTCGCTATTGATGAACAAAGGTCCCACGCGGGACCTTTGTCGCGGTCGCGACTACCTTCAGTCCTGCAGCGCGGTCCACATATCCTTGTCGCGCTGCGCGGTCCAGATGCGCGGATGCGTGAGGCCGCTCGCTTCGTCGTACGCGCGCGACACGTCGAACGGCAGGCAGTGCTCGTAGATGAACACGTGGCCGAACTTCGGGTCCATCGATTTGCGGGTCAGCGCCATCGCGCCTTTCAGATCGAGCTTTTCGGCGACCGCGTCATGGCCGGCCTGAAGCAGCGTCGTGACGAAGTCTTTCGTGTAGTCGAGGCCCTTGTTCACCTCGGCCGGCGACAGCAGCGCGGGACCGCGCCCCGGCACCAGCTTTTCCGCGTTCAAAGCGCGCAGCGCTTCGAGTGTGGCGGGCCACTGTTCGAGTTGCGCGTCGCCGCAATAGCAGGCCGCGTCGTATTCGACCAGGTCGCCGGAGAACAGCACCTTCTGCGACGGCAGCCACGCGACCGTGTCGCCCTTCGTGTGGCCGGCGCCGAGATGCGCGATTCGTACTTCGAGCTTGCCGAGAAACAGCGTGATTTCCTTCTCGAACACCAGCGTCGGCCATGTGAGGCCCGGCACCGTTTCGACGCCGGCGAACAGACGCGGAAAGCGCTCGATCTCCGACTTCATGTCCTGCTCGCCGCGCTCGACGATCATTTCATAGGTGCCGCGACTCGCGATGATCTGCTGCGCGCCTTCCGCGAAATACGCGGACGCGCCGAGCACGCGCACCGCGTGGTAATGCGACAGCACCACGTATTTGATCGGTTTGTCGGTCACGCTGCGGATTTTCGCGATCAGGTCCTGCGCCATTGCCGGCGTCGCGGTCGTGTCGACGATCAGCACGCCGTCGTCGCCGATGATCACGCCCGAGTTCGGATCGCCCTCGGCGGTGTACGCGTAGGCGTTCTCCGACAGCTGGGTCCACGTGATCTTTTTCTCTTCGAGGTCTGCCTGCGATGCGAATGCTTTAGCCATGTTCTCTCCTGTGAATCTGCGGGGGATGACGCATGGTCGCTTCGCGGTTGATATTTGTCAATAGCAAATATGCTTGCCATAGTTAAACAACGGGAAAACCCTCGTGACGGGCCGCGATGGCACAATGCGCAGGATCGGGCGCGATCGCGCGCACCGGCACGAGTGGACCTCTCAATTGAAAGAAACAAGCGAAAAAACGCAGCGCGGGATTCAGAGCGTCGAAGTCGCGGGACGCATTCTCGAAGCGCTCGCGCGGCGCCGCGAGCCGGTCGCGCTGAGCGAACTGGCCGGCGCCGCCGGACTCTCGACCGCGCAGGCGCATACCTATCTGGTCAGCCTGACCAAGCTCGGCCTCGTCAAGCGCGATGCGCTCACCGGCTACTACGAACCGGGCCCGCTGTCGCTGCGCCTCGGGATGATGGGCGTCGAGCAGCAGCCGGCTTACCGGATCGCCGCGCCGTACGCGACGCAACTGGCCGAACGCATCGGCTTCAGCGTCGCGCTCTGCGTGAGCGGCCCGCAGGGACCGACGATCGTGCGCTACGAGCGCGGCGGCTCGCCGCTGCATGTGAACCTGCACGTCGGCACCGTGATGTCGCTGCGGACCACCGCCACCGGCCGCGTCTTCAGCGCGTTCCTCGATGCGGCCGAACTGGCCGCGACGATGGAGCGCCAGGGACTGACGCCCCCTCACGTCGGCGTCGACGAGTCGCCGTTTGGCGGCTACGAGCCGGAGCAATGGCAGGCTCAGCTCGACGACACCCGGCGCCGCGGGATCGCGCGCAACGTCGACATGCCGAGCCCCGGCATCAGCGCGATGAGCGTGCCGGTCCTCGACGCGGACCGGCGCCTGTTGCTCGCGCTGACCGTGATCGGGCCGTCGGGCACGATGGATGTCGGCTGGAACGGTGCGATCGCGCGCGAGCTGCGCGAACTCGCTCAACGCATCGCGCAAGCGCTGCCTGACCGGAGCCTCACTCATGCAAGCTGACCCCGCACTCTCGAACGACGCCGCGACCACCGTCGAAGCGAAAGCGCAGCGCGGGATCAACGCGCTCGACAGCACCGGCGAACTGCTGATGGCGCTCGCCGGGGCCGGTCAGCCGCTCAGTCTGCGCGACCTCGCGGCGGCCGCCGGCATGCCGCCCGCGAAGGCGTTTCCGCATCTGGTGAGCCTGCAGAAGATCGGCCTGCTGGCGCGCCGCGACGATGGCTGTTTCGCGAGCGGGCCGCTCGGTTTCGAACTGGGTTTGATCGCGTTGCAGCGGCTGTCGCCGACCCGCGATGCCGAGCCGGAGATCGCGTCGCTCGCGGTGTCGACCGGGATGTCGGTCGCGGCGGCGACGCTTGGACCACTGGGGCCGACCGTGATCCGGCTCGAAGAATCGACGCGGCCGCAGCACGTGAGTCTGCGCGTCGGTACGGTGATGTCGCTGGTCAATACCGCGATCGGCCGCGTGTTCGCCGCGCATCTGCCGGAAGACGAGCTGGAAGGGTTGCTCGCGCAGGAGCCGATCCGGCTCGCCGGGGAGGTTACGAAAAGCGCGGCGAAAACCGCGACTAAAGCGGCGCCGAAGGCGACGCTTTCACCCGAGTACCGTACGCGTCTCGCGCGCATCCGCGCGACCGGCATCGACGACGCGTTCGATACGCCGGTGCCCGGCATCGGCACGCTGGCCGCGCCGGTGTTCGATCACACGCACAGCATCCGGCTGGTGATCGCGGTGATCGGGCCGTCGAGCGGGTTCGATCGCAGTCCGAACGGTGCGATCGGGCGCGCGCTGCTGGAGGCGACGCGACGGTTGTCGTGGCGCTTCGGGTTGTTTGGGGAAGGCGCCGGGGAGGTTTGAGGGTGGCTTGAGCGAGGCTTGAGGGTGACTTGAGCGCCCTCGCCTCATGCCTCCGCCTCCGCCTCCGCCTCATGCACTCTTCTCACGCGTTCGCGTCTGGCTGCCGGCCCGGTTCGGCGGCGGCGAACGCGTCCAACGTCATCGCGTGATCGGCGATGCGTACGATGGTCGGATACGCGTCGAGCGGGATTTCAAAGCGGCGCGCATTCCAGACCTGCGGGACGATGCACAGATCGGCGAGCGTCGGCGCGTCGCCAAACGTGAAGCGCCCGACGCGCGGCTCCGCCGCAAGACGCTGCTCCAGCGACGCGAATCCCACTTCGAGCCAATGCCGGTACCACGCCTGCCTCTGCGCGTCGGAGACGTGCAGTTCCCCGCTCAGATATTTCAGCACCCGCAGATTCGCGAGCGGATGAATCTCACAGGCAATCTGCAACGCGACGGAGCGCACGAACGCGCGATCGAGCGGCGCGGCCGGCAACAACGCAGGCGTCGGATACAACTCGTCGAGATACTCGATGATCGCCAGCGACTGCGTGAGCACGCTGGTCGTCGCTTCCTCGTGAACCGACAACGACGGCACCAGTCCGTCGGGATTGAGCGCGCGATACGCGGGCTGCAACTGCTCGCCGCCGTCGCGCAGCAGATGCACTGGCGCCTGATCGTGCGGCACGCCTTTCAGATTCAGCGCGATGCGCACACGGAACGACGCCGAACTGCGGAAGTAGCCGTGCAGGGTCAGCGCATTCATACGGTCTCCTGAGCAGGCACCGGTTGCGCAACGGCGTTCGGCGCGTTCGGCGCGTTAGACCCGGCAGCCGCTTCCGCGCCGCCGCCCAGATCCGTGCGCGCCTTCGCGAGCGCCTCCCGGATCACGTCGGTATCGCCGACATGATTCGCCAGCAGCAGCACGAGCTTCGCGT
This sequence comes from Burkholderia sp. SRS-W-2-2016, assembly GCF_001931485.1. Taxonomy (GTDB): domain Bacteria; phylum Pseudomonadota; class Gammaproteobacteria; order Burkholderiales; family Burkholderiaceae; genus Paraburkholderia. The sequence continues at coordinate 39,994 of NZ_MSDV01000034.1, forward strand.
TCAGCGCGTGACTATCGGCGTCGCTTAGTCCGTTGTGCGTATCGATCAGATGCTCGTAGAACGCATCCATGTCCGCAATGTTGGGTTCGAGATTCAGATGGCTCATCGTGGGTTCAACCGTTCAGGGTGACGTTGCAGGTTGCGCGCCCGACGGCCGCGCGGACAGAAGCGGGATCCAGTGCACGCCAGCGCGCGCACACGTGCTGATCGGGGCGCAGCAGATAGAACGTGCCGGCGCGCGCATCGAAGCGCTGCTGGACCACGCCCGCCACGTCCTCGACGATCGTCACGCCGGCGAGCGGCGACACCTTCGCGCCGGCCGGGACGACTACCAGCGCGCGGACCGGAATCGGCTCATGCGCGAGCGCCGCACACTGCGCGACGACCGCATCGAGATTCTCGTCGGGGCCGCAAAAATAGAGGCCGGTGAAATTGCCGCCGTCGGTGTGCCTGAGCAGCCACGCCGACTTGCCGTCGCTTGCGACCGGCGCATCGGCGCAGACCGCGCCCGGCACCATCGCGCCCGCGAACTCGTCGCCGGGCAGATCCGGCGTGTTCAGTACGGAGCCCGACAGCACCGCGGGCACCGACAGCCTGCCGCTGTTGACGATGCGCCGCGCAAACGGACAGTCTTTCGCGAGCTTCAATGTCGCGTCGCGGAACAGCCGCGACACCGCGCTTTTGGGCGTGATGAAGTCGGTCGCGCGGGTCGAGTTCTGGATGTTTTCGTCGGCCGCGTATTCGCGCTCGGACGCATAGGTGTCGAGTAGCGCGTCGGGCGCCGCGCCGTTCGTGACCAGCCGCAGCTTCCACACCAGATTGTCCGCGTCCTGCACGCCGCTATTCGCGCCGCGCGCGCCGAACGGTGACACGCCATGCGCGGAATCGCCGGCGAACAGCACCCGGCCGTGGCGGAACGAATCCATCCGCAGACACGAGAACGTGTAGACGCTGACCCACTCGAGTTCGAACTCGACGTCCTCGCCGAGCAGCGCCTTGACGCGCGGAATCACCCGCTCGGGCGCTTTTTCGGCGACCGGGTCGGCGTCCCAGCCGAGCTGGAAATCGATGCGCCAGACGTTATCCGGCTGCCGATGCAGCAGCACCGACTGATTGCGATGGAACGGCGGATCGAACCAGAACCAGCGCTCGGTCGGAAACGGCGCCTTCATCTTCACGTCGGCGATCAGGAAGCGGTCCTTGAACGTGCGGCCGCGGCTGTCGAGGCCGAGCATGTTGCGCATCGCGCTGCGCGCGCCGTCGGCCGCGACCACGTATTGCGCGCGCAGCGGATAGGTGCCGTCGGGCGTGTCGATCAGCAGTTCGACGTGATCGTCGTATTGCGTGAGTCCGGCGACGCTGCTTTTCCAGCGCATCTGCAGGTTCTCGAGCTGCATCGCGCGCTCGGCGAGATAGCCTTCCACGTAGTACTGCTGGAGATTGATGAAGGCCGGCCGCGCGTGGCCCGTTTCGGGCAGCAGGTTGAACGTGTAGATCAGTTCGTCCTGCAGAAAGACTTTGCCGACGTTCCAGCTCACACCCTTCTCGACCATCCGGTCGCCGCAACCGAGCCGGTCGAAGATTTCGAGCGTGCGCTTCGCGAAGCAGATCGCGCGCGAGCCGCTCGACAGCGTGTCGTCGTTGTCCACCAGCACCACGTCGACGCCTTGCTGCGCGAGATCGATCGCCGCGGCGAGGCCGACCGGGCCGGCGCCGACCACGACGACGGGCAGCAACGCGTGGGCGGGGGCGTCGTGCTCGGCGGCCCGAACGTAGTCGAAACGCAGTTTCTGGTAGTCGACCGGCATGATGTCTCCTGAATCTGAAATTAATCTATAGCAAGTTGTGTTGCTATTTGCGAATTACGGTGATTTTAGGATGCAGGAGGCGGTGGCGGGCATTTGCGTTTACCCTGGCTTTTTGGGGTGACGTGGCGGGGGCCGGAAATAAAAAAAGCCCGCGAAATCGCGGGCTTCTGAAGTGCTACTGCTTACGGTCACCCGATCTCGCAGGATCCCGTCACCGCACGAGGAACGCTACGACGCAGTGTTCATACGCATCCGCTTCGTGTTCGCCAGCGGCTCATGCCGCATCGGCCCCTTAATGAGGTCGCTCATCGCGTCGCGGATCCAGCAGCTGGCCGGCTCGTGATGAAAACGCGGATGCCAGTGCAGATAGAAGTCATACGTCGGAGCGGAAAACGGTAAGGGCAGCAGCTTCACATTGACGAATTCCGCGAAGCGTCGCCCGACCGCCTGAGGGACCGCCGCGATCATGTCCGATCCGGCGACGATGAACGGCACCCCGATAAAGCGCGGCACGCTGAAACGCACGTTGATGCGGATCTTGAGCCGTTCGTGCGCGCGTTCGAGCACATCCTGCTCGCGGCCGTCGGCGTGGACCACCACGTGCGCGGCCTCCTTATACTGGTCGAGCGATAACGTGTCGCCAATCTGCGGATGGTCGTCGCGGGCGATGCACACGTACTCGTGCCGGTACAGCGCCTTGCGCTTGAGCGACTCGCTGTTCAAGCCCGGAAAGTAGCCGATCGCGAGATCGACATCACCGCTCGCCAGCCCCTCCTCCAGATCCGGCATGCTGAGCGCGACTGTCTTGATCCGTATGTGCGGCGCGGCTTTCGCCAGAAAGCTCTGCAGGCGCGGCAGAAACACCATCTCGCCGATATCCGACATGCACAGCACGAAGCTACGCGAGGACTCCGCCGGCCGGAACTCGGGGGCCGGCAGGATCTCGACCTGCACGAGATCGAGCAGCCGCGCGACCGGATCGCCGAGCGCCTGCGCGCGCGGCGTCGGTTCCATCCCGCGCCCGGTACGCACGAATAACGGATCCCCGAAGAGATCACGCAACTTCGACAGCGCGTAGCTCATTGCCGGCTGGCTCAGCCCGATGCTCGCACCCGCCTGGGTCACGTGGCGCTTCTTCAGCAGCGCGTCGAAAACCTTTAACAGGTTCAGATCGACCTGACGAATATCCATAATTTGGATGATCCCTATCGAAGTCACATAATTGACGGATTTTATCGCGATTCTTAACATCGTTTCCATACCAAAGGAGTGAGACACCATGTCTGAAGGACAAAAGCCGCAACGCCCATTGCGCAGCAATTTCCCGCGCGGTTCCTACCTCGGCGCGGTGCGTGCCGCCCAGTGGCGCAATCTCGGCATCAGCGAGGAAGACCTGACCAAACCGAAGATCGCGATCGTCAATTCGTCCTCCGAGCTCGCAACCTGCTTCAGCCACCTCGACGGCATCGCCGCCCAACTGAAGGACGCGATCCGCGCAGCGGGCGCGCTGCCCTTCGAAATCCGTACCGCGGCGCCGAGCGATTTCATCACCGGCGCGGGTGCGCGCGGCGCGTACATGCTGGCGGCGCGCGATCTCATCACGAACGACATCGAAGTTGCTGTCGAAGGCGCGCAGCTTGACGCAATGGTGTGCCTCGTATCGTGCGACAAGACGATCCCGGGCCAACTGATGGCCGCGGCCCGCCTGAACGTGCCGACCATTGTGGTGGCCTGCGGCTACCAGCCGAGCGGCGAATACAAGGGCGAGCACGTCGACATCGAAGATGTATTTGTCGGCGCGATGCATACGCTCACCGGCAAGCTGCCTGTAGAGGACCTGATCGGCATGAGCCAGAACGCCATTCGCGGCCCTGGTGTCTGCTCGGGTCTCGGAACGGCCAATTCGATGCATATCGTCTGCGAGGCATTGGGCATGGCCCTGCCGGGTAGCACGCCGGTTGCGGCCAACAGCGAAAAAATGTTCAACCATGTGCGTGAAGCCGGCGCACGCATCGTTCAGATGGTTCTCGATGACCAGCGTCCGCGCGACATTCTCACGCCGGGCGCATTCGCCAACGCGGTGAAGGCGGTTCTCGCGGTCGGCGGCTCGATCAACTCCGTCAAGCACCTTCAGGCGGTCGCGACGGAAGGCCAGATCGACGTCGACATTTACAAGCTGTTCGAAGATTTCGCCGATCAAACGCCGGTCATCACCGGTGTTCGTCCGGTCGGCTCGCACACCATCGAGCAACTGGAAGCGGCCGGCGGCGCGCGCGGCGTGATGAAGCGCCTCGAATCCTTGCTGGACACGAGCGCAATGACGGTGACGGGCAAAACCGTGGCTGAAAATCTCGCTGACGTGACGATTGCCGACGCCGACGTCATCCGTCCCGTCGATAAGCCGTTTGCCGATAGCGCGGCGATTATCCTGGTGCGAGGCAACCTCGCGCCGCAAACCGGCATCGTCAAGTTCGGCATATCGCCGACCAAGGCTCGCCTCTTCAAGGGCGAAGCGATCTGCTTCTGGACTTCCGATGAAGCTATCGCGGCAATCAAGGACGGTCGCGTGAAGCCCGGCAACGTGGTCGTCATGCGGGGCGCCGGTGCCTGCGGTGGTCCGGCAATGGGCGGCGGTGCGTCTCGTGTCGTGTTCGCCATCGACGGTGCGGGCCTCGGTGAAGAAGTCGCGATGCTCACCGACGGTCACCTTTCAGGCCTCGTGTGCAAGGGTCTCGTGGTCGCGGAAGTCTCGCCGGAAGCGGCAACGGGCGGGCCGCTGGCCCTCGTGGAAGATGGCGACCTGATCGACATCGACCTCGATCGCCGCGTGTGCGACCTGCTCGTTGATGAGGCCGTGCTGGAACAGCGCCGCGCCGAGTGGAAAAAGCCCGCGCCGGTCAACGACACGGGCTGGCTGAAGGTTTACCGCGCTACGGTCAGCGACACGCCGCAAGGCGTCGTCCTCAACGCATCGCGTACGCAAAAGGGGCGCTGACATGAACCGCTCATCCGTAGTCGATATTGGTACGGTGATTGAGCGGGAGCAAACGCGCAGTTTCGGCGCTCTGCTCATTATTGCCATGGCTGTGGTGATGATGACCGAAGGCTATGACCTTGCCGCGATGGCTTTCGCGGCCCCCGCACTCGCTCGCGCCTGGCATCTGGATCACGGCGTGCTTGGGCCCGTGTTCAGCGCGTTTGTGTTCGGGACGATGATCGGCGCATTTGTCCTCGGTTATCTCGGTGACGTGCTCGGTCGCAAACGCGTGATCATCCTCGGCAGCCTCGTGCTCGCGGTGTTCACCCTCGCGGCATCGCAAGCCACGGATCTGACTGAGCTGTTGTGGCTACGATTCCTTGGGGGCCTCGGTATCGGCGGTGTGGTGCCCAATGCGATTGCCTACATGACCGATTTCGCACCGAAGCGTCAACGTGCAACGTGGGTCACGCTGATGTACTGCGGTTATATGGTGGGTACCAGCCTGGGCGGCATCATTGCAGCGCAATTCATTCCGGCGTATGGCTGGCAAGTCGTGTTCATGATCGGCGGTATCGCACCGATACTCGCTTCGATCATGATGGCGCTCGTCGTCCCCGAGTCGATCCGGTTCCTTACGCTCAAGGGTCGCCACGCAGAGGTGGCGAAAATTATTGCGCGTAGCGCGCCGGGCGTTTCGCTCACGCCGGACACGAAATTCGCGATCGCGGAAGAACCGCTTGAATCAGGGGCGTTTTCAGAATTGTTCGCGGGTCCGCTGCGCGCGATTACCCCGATTCTGTGGCTCGTGTATATCGCCAATTCTTTCGCGCTGTTCTTTATGAGCAGCTGGTTGCCGGTGCTGATCGAACGTATTGGTCTTTCCCCGCACGACGCTGCCCTCGTTACCACGATGTTCCAGATTGGCGGCGCGGTCGGCGGCCTCGCGCTGATGCGTTTCGTCGACACGCGCGGCGCGATCGTCATCACCGTGTTGCCGATCATTGGCATTCCGGTTGTCGCGTTGATCGGCACGGGTCTGCCGGTACCGCTGCTGTGGTGTTTCGCATTCCTGTCTGGTTTCACCGTGGTCGGCACGCAGTCGGGTTTGAATGCGGTCGCATCGCTGATTTACCCCACTGCCCTTCGCGCAAAGGGAACGGGGACCGCGGTCAGTATCCAGAAGATCGGTGCAATCGCGGGCCCGCTCATTGGCGGCGTGCTGATTTCCGCGCATGTTCCCATTGCACAGGTTTTCTATTGGGTTGCAGTGCCGGTTGCAATCGTCGCTGCCCTCGCATTTATTCTGGGTCTGTTGCAGCGCAGCCGTGAACGCGCCACGCCTGAGCCAATCTCTGAGAAAGGAATGAACCATGCCGTTTAACGTGACGCCCCTCGATTCAGCGCGTCCTGATTTTGCTGGCCTCGCAACCGGCATTGACCTGACTGCGCCTGTCAACGAAGCGCTCGCATCCGAGATCGACGATGCGATGAATCAATACGGCGTTCTGGTGTTCCGCGGACAACCGCTGACGCAGGATCAACAGCTTGACTTTGCGCGCGGCCTCGGTCCGCTCGATGTCGGCTTCAAACGCGTGGCTTCGCCCCATGCGCGATTGAAATATCAGGAACTCGCGGATATTTCGAACCTGAACGAAGAAGGCGAAATCGCGGACCGCAATCACCGTCGTATCGTCGGCAATCTCGCGAACCAGCTCTGGCATAGCGATAGCTCATTCCAGAAGCCGTCCGCGCGCTACTCGATGCTGCACTGCGTGGTCCCCGCAGCGAAGGGGGGCGAAACGGAATTCGCCGATATGCGCGCGGCGTACGACGCACTCGAAGACGACCGCAAAGCCGAACTCGACGGTCTGGAAGTCGAGCACTACGCGCTGCACTCGCGCTTCTTCCTCGGCGATACGGCATACGACGAATCCCAGCGCGCCGCTCTTCCGCCAGTGCAATGGCCCATCGTGCGCGAGCACGCGGGTTCGCATCGCAAGCATCTGTACATCGGCGCACACGCAACGCATGTTCCGGGTCGCACCGTTGCCGAGGGACGCATGATGCTGGTCGACCTGCTGGAGCACGCCACGCAGCGCCAGTTCGTCTACAGGCATTCGTGGCAAGCCGGTGACCTCGTGATCTGGGATAACCGCTGCACGCTGCATCGCGGCCGTCACTACGATTTGTCGCAGCACCGCGAACTGCGCCGCGCGACGACCATGGATATGGATCGCACGCCCGCTACGGCCGAACACGGAGCGATTTAAATGCGCCTGAATGACGATGAACGCGCGATGCTGGACGGCCGCGATGGTGAGGCCGCTCAGGCAGCAATGGATCTACTGGTGCGCTACGGCGAGGCGCTCGGCGCTGAACGTCTCGTCGACACGAATAACGTGTGTGGGACCGTCGGCGCGACGATGCCGTTCCTGCGCGACTACGCACTGAAGGAAAGCGGCATGGATTCCGTCTTTTCGGAATTCAGCCTCGATACGCCGAACAGGATCGACATTCCGAAGGTCAAGGTATTCAGCACGCACCTGCAACAGGGGCTGGATCCCGAAAACGCCCATCTTCAAGGCATTGATGAGCAAGTCGTCAAGGTCTACAAAATGGGCGAGGAGTACAAGGCCAAACTCGGTATTCAGCCCATGAATACGTGTGCGCCCTACCTCACCGGCAACGTGCCGGTGCGCGGCGAACACTGCGCGTGGATGGAATCGTCGGCCGTTATTTATATCAACGCCGTACTCGGGGCGCGCACGAATGCCGAAGGACGTGAAAGCACCGGCGCCGCGATGCTCACGGGCAAGATTCCTTACTGGGGTCTTCACCTCGAAGAAAACCGCGCCGGCACGCATCTGATCGAACTCGATATCGAGATCAAGACGGTGCAGGATTGGGGGCTGCTCGGCTACTACATCGGTGAAGCCGTGCAGGACCAGATTCCTGTCATTGATGGCCTGAGAGGCGGCGCGAACCTTCCGAAACTGAAACATTTCGGTGCCGCCGCCGCATCCTCCGGCGGCGTCGAGATGTATCACATCGTCGGTCAAACGCCTGAAGCTCACACACGCGAACAGGCGTTCCGGGGCCGCAAGCCGGTCGAAGTGATTCGTTACGGCGCAGCGGAGCGTCGTCTTGCGTACGAGCGCGTGAACACGACTGCGCGCGAATCGAAAGTCGATTTCGTGATGCTCGGTTGTCCGCACTATTCCATCGAACAGATTTGGGAAGTCTGCGAACTGCTCGAAAGCCGCAAGGTGAACGCAAATAGCGCGCTGTGGATTTTCACGGCTCGTGCAACGCGTCAACTCGCTGACCAGGCCGGCTACACGGAACGTCTGAAAAACGCGGGTGCCGTGCTAATGACGGACACCTGCTCGGCAATCGGTCGAGTCATGCCCAAGGGCGCGCGCGTGGTTGCGCTGGATTCCGCCAAGCAGGCGCACTACCTGCCCGCAATTATGGGCGTCGAAGCATGGTTCGGCACGACGGCTGAATGTGTGGACGCCGCAGTCACCGGGCAATGGCAAGGAGGGCTCAAAGCATGAGCGAGCGGACAGTTGAAGCGGCTGACGAAGTCACGATCGTTCTGCACGGCCGCAAAGTGGTGGGTGGCGTGGTTGAAGGTGAAGCACTCGTGACGCATGAACAGATTTCGGGTTGGGGGGGTATCGATCCGCGTACCGGCAGCGTCATCGAAACACGCCACGAACTGCGCGGCCAAAGCTTCGCGGGCAAGGTGCTCGTGTTTCCGGGTGCAAAGGGGTCGTCGGGTTGGTCGAGTCAATTCCATATCGCGCGCCTCATGGGTACTGCCCCGGCTGCGATGTTGTTCAACCAGATGACGACCAAGATTGCATTAGGTGCCGTGGTCACGCATTCACCGTCCATTACCGATTTCGACATCGATCCGCTCGACGTGATCGAAACGGGCGATTGGGTAAAGGTGGATGCGGATCGGGGCATTGTTGAAGTGACCCGGCGCAGGCGGGATTAGACGCGAGAGTTAAAACGGGATTGAATGCGGCGGGGGTTTCTCCCGCGCATGCCAGATTTTATGGAGAAGTATGGTGGCACGAGAAACCAACATTGTTCAACGCAACCAAAAGTCGAAAAGCTGGCAACTGCAAGCTGACATTTGTATCGTAGGCGCGGGAATTTCCGGCATTTCCGCAGCGCTCGAAGCAGCCAGACTCGGCCGCAAAGTCGTACTCGTCGACAGCCTCCCGGCGCTCGGCGGTCAGGCTGTCAATTCGGTTATCGGTACGTTCTGCGGTCTTTTTTCCAATGGTCCGAAGCGCTTCCAGGTAACGCACGGTATTGCCGATGAGATTCTGAAGGACCTCGGCGCGCAAGGCGCGCTGACTTACAAGGAAGGCCCGCTCACGACCGTTGTTCTGTATGACGAAGTCGCACTCGCCCGCTGGATCGACAGGCAGATTCTCGCGTCGGGCGTGACGCTCGTGCTCGGCGCGGTACTGCGTGAGGTGAAGCGCGAGGGCTCGCGCGTACAGGAACTCGAAGTCGCAACGCGCTACGGCGACGTTCGCGTTGCAGCGAATGGTTTCGTTGACGCCAGCGGCGACGCCGCCCTCACCTACCTCGCGGGTTTCGATTGCCAGGAGCCAGTCACGCACGTCCAGGGTACGCAGATGTTCGTGGTCGAAGGACTGGACGAAACGAACCTGCCGACCTACCCGGAATTCCGTGAACGTGTCGAAGCGCGTGCCCACGTCTATGGCCTTAAACGCAAAGACGGTCTCATGTTCTACCTGCGCGGCACTGGGGTCGCCATGGCGAACATGACGCACATCGAAACGCCGCTTGACCCGATTGAAGCGTCGCGTATCGCCCTGTCGGGCCGCGATCAGGCCGATGTTGCATATGAATTCCTGAAAGGCGAATACCCGGAAATCTACAAGAACTCCCGTATCCGTGCGTACGCACTGCCGGGTATCCGTCAAACGCGCTGGATCGTCGGCGAGCAACAACTGACTTCCGATGACGTCATCAGGGCCGTCAAATTCGACGATGCCGTGACGCGTACTTCCTGGCCGATCGAACTGCACGACCGCGCCGATGGTTACGTGTGGGAGCCGTTCGGCGATGATCACCTGCATACGGTCCCGTTCGGCAGCCTGGTTGTCAAAGGTGCGGAAAATCTGCTCGCCGCCGGTCGCTGTATCGACGCGGATGCGACGGCGTTGTCGAGCGTTCGTGTGATGGGTCCGTGTATCGCAATGGGCGCGGCTGTAGCGCACGCCTTCGATCTCGCGGACGGCAAGGCCATTTCGACGGTGGATCGCAAGGCGCTGCGCGAACGCCTGTTCGACAACGTGGATCGCATTAATCCCCCGCATTTGAAGGATTAGAGCTGCAAAGAGCCGATGACTCCGAGTCGCCGGCATGAAGAAACACCGCGCAGCGTACTGGAGATGTCTGGTATCTGACGCGGTGTTCAAACGGAGGAGACAATGACTCAAGCATCAAATGCTGGGCGCACGATCGACGTGTCGCGTCTCATCGAAGAGCAAAAGGTCGGTTGGTTCGCAGTTATCGTGATCTTCACGGCATGGCTCATCATGCTCACGGATGGTTACGAACTCGGCGCACTCGCCTACGCCGCACCTTCGCTCATCAAGTCATGGGGTATTCAACGAAGCGCACTGGGTCCGGTATTCGGCGCGAACATCTTCGGCATCATGGTGGGTTCGATCCTGTTCGGCTGGATCGGCGACAAGATCGGCCGCAAGCGTGCCATTTTGTTCGGCGCGGTGTTTTACGGTCTTGTCACGCTTTCGACCGCATGGGCCACCACGATTGACCATCTTCTGTGGCTGCGATTTACCGCGGGCATCGGCATTGGCGGTGCGGTGCCCAATGCGTTCGTGCTCGTGTCGGAGTTTGCCCCGAAACGGCTGCGCGCCACCTGGGTGACGACGATGTTCACCGGCTATACGCTGGGTGCGGGTTTCGGCGGCGGTGTTGCTGTCTGGCTCGTGCCTAGATTCGGTTGGACCGCCGTATTCGTGGTTGGAGGCCTCGCACCGATCATCGCGGCGTGCATCCTGTCCTTCGTCATGCACGAATCGCTTCGCTATCGGGTACTTAACAACTGGCCGCAAGCGGGTATCAGAAAAACGCTCAAGCGCCTTGCGCCCGGTCTGTCGGTTCCCGCCGATGCGAAGTTCATCGTCAGCGATGAACGCAGCGTGACGAGGTTCAAGGTAAGCATGCTGTTCCAGGGCAACCTGCTCCAGATCACCACGACCCTTTGGCTCGCCTACATCGCGAATTCGATGGCGCTGTTTTTCCTGCAGAACTGGCTCCCCGTCCTGATCGAGGCAACCGGTATCGACGCGCACCATGCCGCGCTGATCTCCACGCTGTTCTCTGTCGGTGGTACGGCAGGTAGTCTGGTGCTGATGCGTTTTATCGATACGCACGGTGTCAAGCTCGTTACGATCCTTCCGCTTATCGGCTTCCCGCTCGTTGCGGCACTCGGCATGGGCTTCGGTGCAGGTGCGCTGACCGCAATTGTATTCGCTGTGGGCTTCTGCGTGTCCGGCACGCAATCGGGCTTGAATGCCGTGGGATCGATGGTCTACCCCACCAGCTTTCGCGCGAAGGGGACGGGTACAGCAATCGGTATCGCGAAGATCGGTTCGATTTCCGGCCCGATGATTGGTGGCGCGTTGCTGGCCGATCATCTTCCTGTCGCGCAATTGTTCCAGTTCGCGGCGATCCCGGTCGCGGCGGCCGCCGCGCTGATTTTTATTCTCGGACGCGCGTACCGTGGCTCAGATGACATTTCCGAAGAAGTCGTAGTGGAAGCTGCTCATTAACGCTCTTTTTGCAGCTTCTGTTATTTAGTTTTACTAATTCAAAATCAATTAAATAAAACAACTATTCCATCTGGAGGAAAGACAATGAAGGTTGCAATCAGTGCCGCTGCAGTCGTGGCCGCGTGCGCGACGCCGATGATGGCTCAGGCGCAAAGCTCGGTGACGTTGTACGGCATTATCGACAATGGTATTGCCTATACAAACTCAGTCGCCTCGTCGATCACGGCGCAAGGTGCATCGCGCTGGTCGATGCAAACCGGCTGGGGTAGCGGTGACCGGGTTGGCTTCACCGGTCGTGAAGACCTCGGCGGTGGGCTCGCCGCAGTTTTCACGCTCGAAATGGGCTTCAGTGCCGTGAACGGCACTTCGTCGCAAGGGGGTCGTCTGTTCGGTCGTCAGGCGTTCGTCGGACTGGATTCGAGTACGTATGGGCGCTTCACGATGGGTCGCCAATACGACTTCACGTTCGACTACATCGCCCCGATGCTCTCGTGGCTTCAGTTCGGCAGTATCTACGGCGCGCACGTCGGCGACGTGGATAACACGTTCCAGACGGTACGTCTGAACAACACCGTCAAATATGAAGTCAGCCCGCTGCAAGGTTTGAAACTCGGCGCGATCTACGCTTTCAGTAACCAGGCGGGCGGCCCGGACGGTCAAGGTTTCGCCAATAACCGCGCGTTCGGCTTTGGTGCCACGTACAAGCGCGGCGGCTTGCACGCGGCAGCGACTTACCTGCAACTGGATCACCCTTCGGCGGGTCAACCTGGCGGCAGCAACCCGAACGGCGCGAACGGCGGTGAGTACACCTTCTCGACGGCTATCTTCTACAACGCGGGTTTTGTGGAGCGTCAACGCGTCGCGGCTGTCGGCGGCGGTTATGACTTCGGCCAGCTGTCGGTTAACGCTGTTTTTACCGATACACATCTGAACTACAGAGGTGATCACTCCACGCGCGTGGACAATTACGAAGTCAATACGAGGTACATGTTCACACCGGCGATTTCGGCGGGTATTGGCTACATCTTCACCGATGCCTCGGGCTATACAGGCGAGGGAGCAACGTCGTACGCGAGTGGCAGTCATCCGCGCTGGCATCAGATCAATGCTGGGGCCTCCTATCTTCTGTCCAAGCGCACCGATCTGCACGCGTCCGTCGTTTTCCAGCGCCAGGCCGGTGACGCGAGTGCAACCGCGATCAACTTCTTCGGTCCGGCTGGTGCGAACCAGAAAAACCAGATCGCGATTTTGGCGGGACTGCGTCACCGGTTCTGATACGACGCGTCGCGAGGTCTGGGTCCGCAATGACAATTTGCGGGCGTAACCGATGCAGAAACATAAGGCAGGCGATTTTTGACGAAAAACGCCGGCCTTATCGATGATTGACGCAATCGGAAAAACATGAAAAAAAGCCCGCAAAATCGCGGGCTTAGTTCATTTACTGCCTGTCACTGCCAGGTGGCGCCAGAAGCTGTACCGAAATGGCGCTTACTCCCACTCGATCGTCGCCGGCGGCTTCCCCGAGATGTCATAAACCACCCGGTTAATCCCCCGCACCTCATTAATGATCCGGTTCGACACATGCCCGAGCAGCTCGTGCGGCAGATGCGCCCAATGCGCGGTCATGAAGTCGAGCGTCTGCACCGCGCGCAGCGCGACGACGTACTCATAAGTGCGCCCATCGCCCATCACGCCGACGCTCTTCACCGGCAGGAACACCGCGAACGCCTGGCTCGTCAGGTCGTACCACGACTTGCCGGTTTCCTTGTCGATCGTGGTGCGCAGCGTCTCGATGAAGATCGCGTCCGCGCGGCGCAGCAGGTCCGCGAAATCGCGCTTCACTTCGCCGAGAATCCGCACGCCCAGACCCGGGCCCGGGAACGGGTGGCGATACACCATCGAGTGCGGCAGACCGAGCTTCACGCCGAGTTCGCGCACTTCGTCCTTGAACAGCTCGCGCAGGGGCTCGAGCAGCTTCAGGTTCAGCGTCTCCGGCAGGCCGCCGACGTTGTGGTGGCTCTTGATCGTCTGCGCGGCCTTCTTGCCCTTGCCCGCCGATTCGATCACGTCCGGATAGATCGTGCCCTGCGCGAGCCACTTCGCGTCGGTCAGCTTGCCCGCTTCGGTCTGGAACACTTCGACGAACTCAGCGCCGATGATCTTGCGCTTCGCTTCCGGGTCGGTCACGCCGGCCAGCTTGCCGAGGAACGCCTCGCTGGCGTCGACGTGGACCACCTTCACGCCGAGGTTATCGGCGAACAGCGCCATCACCTGCTCGGCTTCGTTCAGACGCAGCAGACCGTGGTCGACGAACACGCAGGTCAGCTGATCGCCGATCGCGCGATGCAACAGCGCCGCCGCCACCGACGAATCCACGCCCCCCGACAGCCCGAGAATCACCTGCTCGTTACCGACCTGCTCGCGAATCTTCGCGACGGCTTCGTCGATGTAGTGGCCCATTTCCCAGTCGGCCTTCGCACCGCAGATCTGCAGCACGAAGCGTTCGAGCATCGCGCGGCCCTGCACCGTGTGGGTGACTTCCGGGTGCCATTGCAGGCCGTAGAAACGGCGCTGTTCGTCGGCCATCGCGGCGATCGGGCACGACTCGGTCGATGCCATCAGCGCGAAGCCCGGCGGCATTTCCAGCACCTTGTCGCCGTGGCTCATCCACACCTTCAGCATGCCGTGGCCTTCGGCCGTGGTGAAGTCGGCGATGCCTTCGAGCAGGCTCGTGTGGTTGCGCGCGCGCACTTCGGCGTAACCGAATTCGCGCAGATGGCCGATGTCGACCTTGCCGCCGAGTTGCTGGGCCATCGCCTGCATCCCGTAGCAGATGCCGAGCACCGGCACGCCGAGTTCGAACACGGCTTGCGGCACGCGCGGCGTGTCTTCCTCGGTGACCGAGCTCGGACCGCCGGACAGGATCACGCCCTTCGGCGCGAACTCGCGGATGAACGCCGCATCGACGTCGTACGGATGGATTTCCGAATACACGTTGGCTTCGCGAACGCGACGTGCAATCAGTTGGGTGACTTGCGAACCGAAGTCGAGAATCAGGATCTTGTCATGCATGGCAGCGGACGGAATCAAAAGTGAGCGGATACGGAATGCCGCGCACGAAGCGCGGCGTTGAATTCAAAACGGTCCACGCGGCGCCGGATACAGCGCGGCGCGGACCTGAAACAGCACGGTAAAGCGCACGGAGATGGATAACATCGCGGCGCGCCGTCTGCGGCGCGCGCGAACCCAACCCGGAAGCTTCGGTAAGCGGCGTGGCGCGCGGCGCGTCAGCCATGAAACGGCGGCCGGGGCGCGTCGTTGTGCGCATCGCCCGAAGCGGACGCGGCGCGCTCGGACGCGCCCGTGGCCGGATGAAGCGGCGCCGTGGAAGCGACCGATGCGGCGCCGGGCGCCGCAGACGCAGCGGCAGCCGGATTGACCGGCCGCGTGACCGGCGCCACGGGTTCGGGCGCCGGCTCGGCGCGATAGACCGGAAAGCCCGCGGTGACATGCGGCTCGCGCGCGCCGTCGGGCTCGACCCGACGCTCGAGTTCGCGTTGCCGCACGGCATCTTTGTCCGCCTGCTTCTGCGCCTCTTTGGCGGCCTTCTTATCAGCCTTGCCGGAGGATTTGCCGGCGACGACACCCTTCTCGCGCCGCCGCACCGCACCCGACAGCCTGACCCCGCCGAGCCCGACGACCACCAGCACGACCGCGGCCAGCACCGTCACCAGTTGCCCGTAGCCGGGCAGCGACGGCGTACGCAGACCGAGCAGCCACGCGAGCATCAGCACGCCGGTCAGCCAGTGCACGTGCCCGACGACCTTCGCGACCTTCGAGGTCAACGCACCGTCGAACGATGCATGCACCGCCAGCCACGCGAGCCCGATCAGCGCGATGCCGAACGCCTGGCCGACCAGCGCCGGCTGCGTCTGCACCAGATGCAGCCCGTCGTACAGCGAAGTCCAGGGCGTCAGCAGGAACAGCAGGCCGAAACCCAGCAGTAACAACGCATCCAGGATCAGTACAACGCGCAGCAGTGGCTTCATCGGCGTTTAGTCCACGTGGTAGTTGGGCGCTTCCTTGGTGATCTGCACGTCATGCACGTGCGACTCGCGCAGGCCCGCGCCGGTGATCTGCACGAACTCGGCCTTCTCGTTCATCTCGGCGATCGTGCGGCAGCCGCAGTAGCCCATGCTCGCGCGCACGCCACCGATCAGCTGGAACAGGATCGCGTTGACCGAACCCTTGTAAGCGACGCGGCCTTCGATGCCTTCCGGCACCAGCTTGTCGATGTTCGCCGAGTTGTCCTGGAAGTAGCGGTCCGCGGCGCCGTCCTTCATCGCGCCGACCGAGCCCATGCCGCGGTACGACTTGTACTGACGGCCCTGGTACAGGAACACTTCGCCCGGTGCCTCTTCGGTGCCGGCGAACATGCTGCCCATCATGACCGCGCTCGCGCCAGCGGCGAGTGCCTTGCTGACGTCGCCCGAGAAGCGCACGCCGCCGTCGGCGATCACCGGCACGCCGGTGCCGCGCAGTGCTTCGGAGACGTTGGAGATTGCGGTGACTTGGGGCACGCCGACACCGGCGACGATCCGCGTCGTGCAGATCGAACCCGGGCCGATACCGACCTTCACGCCGTCCGCGCCGTATTCGACCAGCGCCTTCGCGGCGGCGGCGGTAGCGATGTTGCCGCCGATCACTTCGACGTGCGGGAAGTTCTGCTTGACCCACTTGACGCGCTCGAGCACGCCCTTGCTGTGGCCGTGCGCGGTATCGACGACGATTACGTCGACGCCCGCCTGCACCAGCAGTTCGACGCGCTCTTCGTTGTCCGCGCCGACGCCGACCGCCGCGCCCGCGCGCAGCTTGCCGTGTTCGTCCTTACAGGCGTCCGGGTGCTCGGTCTGCTTGGTGATGTCCTTGACGGTCATCAGGCCGCGCAGTTCGAACGTGTCGTTGACGACCAGCACGCGCTCGAGGCGGTGGCTGTGCATCAGCGCCTTCGCTTCGGCGAGCGGCGTGCCTTCCTTGACGGTGACGAGGCGCTCGCGCGGCGTCATGATGTTGCGCACCGGCTCGTCCAGACGCTCTTCGAAGCGCAGGTCGCGGTTCGTCACGATCCCGACGAGTTGCGCGCCCTCGACGACCGGGAAGCCCGAAATGCCATGCTGGCGCGACAGCGCGATCACGTCGCGCACTTTCATCTGCGGCGGCACCGTGATCGGATCGCGCACGACGCCCGACTCGAAACGCTTGACCTTGGCGACTTCACGCGCCTGCTCGGCCGGCGTGAGGTTCTTGTGGACGATACCGACGCCGCCCATTTGCGCCATGGCGATCGCCAGACGTGCTTCGGTCACCGTGTCCATTGCGGCGGACACGAGCGGCATATTCAGGGAAATGTTGCGGGTCAGCCGGGTCTTGAGGCTGGTGTCGCGCGGCAAAACATCGGAGAAGGCCGGGACGAGGAGCACGTCATCGAACGTGAGTGCTGTTTGGATCAGACGCATGGCAAATCCTATAGGCGCAAAAGCGAATTATACGCGATACCTCCCCGGTTTTCACTGCGCGAACAGCAGCTTAGCGAATTTCGGACGATTTTTTTCCGCTTTGCCGGGCCGCCGATTTCGCTTGCCTGTTCGCCCCGGGTTCGATCGGGTTTCGTTTGCGCGTTCGTCCACACCCGCCCCATAAAACCGCTCCCCGGGCGCGAATGCAGGATCGAACAAGACGCCTACCCCGCAAAACCGCTATTCTGCCGACCATTCCAGTTTTCCAGTCAGGAGCAGTCGATGCAGCGCGGTGTGGCATATGGGGTAATGGCCGGGGCCTTGTGGGGCATGGTGTTTCTGGTGCCGCGGGTGCTGCCGGACTTCTCTCCGCTGCTGCTCAGCGCCGGCCGCTATTCGATGTACGGCATCGTCGCGCTGGTCGCCGCGCTACCGGTCGCGCGCTCGCTGCTCAGGCGCCTGACCCGCGAAGACCTGATCGCGCTGGTCAAGCTCGCGCTCGCCGGCAACATCGTCTATTACCTGCTGCTGACGGCCGCCGTGCATCTGATCGGGATCGCGCCGGCGTCGCTGATCGTCGGCGTGTTGCCGGTCACGGTCACGCTGGTCGGCCGGCGCGACCACGGCGCGGTGCCGCTCGCGCGCCTCGCATGGCCGCTCGCGATCGTGATGGCCGGCATCGTCTGCATCAATATCGACGTTTTCACCGAAACAGGCGCGACGCCGGTGAGCGTTGCGACGCGGCTCGTCGGCGTCGCCTGTGCGGTCGGCGCGTTGATCTGCTGGACGTGGTTCGCGGTCGAAAACGCGCGCTATCTGCAGCGGCAAACGCATTTCAGCGGCAATGAGTGGTCGGTGCTGTGGGGCGTCGTCACCGGCGCGCTGGGCGGCGCGATGTGGCTCGTGATCGCGCTGCTGCCGTCGGGCGGCCCGCAAGGGGAACTGGCCGACGCGCGCTGGCACACGTTCTGGCTGCTCAACCTGGTGCTCGCGATCGGCGCGTCGTGGCTCGGCAACGGGCTGTGGAACGCCGCGTCGAAGCGGCTGCCCCTCACGCTATCCGGTCAGATGATCGTGTTCGAGACGCTGTTCGCGTTGCTGTATGCGTTTATTTACGACCAGCGGCTGCCGCGTCCGCTGGAGTTTGCAGCGATCCTGCTGCTGGTGGCGGGAGTCTGCTGGTCGGTGCGCCAGCATTCGGACGACGACGCGTCGGGCGCGGCGCGTCTGGACGACAAGCCGCAAGTTTCCGCGCATTGATGAGGGATGAAGGCCGGACAAGCGCTGTTTCAGGTTGAGCGGCGCGTGGGTTTGTGGGCTTACGGCTTGCGAGGCTGGAAGGCTCAGCGGCCCTCGGGCAGCGACCGCCAGCAGCACCGCTCATTACCCCGCTGGCGCCCTACCAGGTCGCCTAGCGCGAATCCTTGTTCAGCCAGCGGCGCCCTTCGATCGACCCCGCCTTGCGGGTCTTCTCGACGCGGCGCTGCCGCGACAGCTTCGGGTCCACCAGCAACGGCCGGTAGATTTCGACCCGGTCGTGATCGGCGAGCACGGTATCCAACGGCTTGAGCTTGCCGAACACGCCGACCTTCTGCGTAGCCAGATCGATCGACGGAAAACGCTGCAAAATCCCGCTCGCGTCGAGCGCCTGTTGCAGCGTCGCGCCCGCGGGCAATTCGACCGGAATCAGCGTCTGCCCATCGGCCAACGCGTAGCAGACCTCAACCGACAGATGCGCGCTCATGCTTTGCCATAGCGCTGATCGGCGCGCTTCACGAAGGATTCGACGAAGGTGTTGGCGATGTGATTGAACACCGGCCCGATGATCTTCTCCAGCAGGATATTGGTGAATTCGTAGTGCAGCGCGAATTCGATCTTGCAGGCATCGGCGCGCAGCGGCGTGAAGCGCCAGAAGCCGGTGAACTTGCGAAACGGACCGTCGGCGAATTCCATATCGATCCGGGTGGGCCGCTCCATCGAGTTGCGTGTGGCGAAGTGCTGCTTGATGCCCTTGAAGTTGATATCGATCTTCGCTTCCATGCCGGTTTCGTCCTGGCGGCGAATTTCGACGCCTCCGCACCAAGGCAGGAAATTGGGGTAATCGGCGACATCGGTGACGAGGTCGAACATCTGCTCCGCCGAATGGCGAATCAACACGGTTTTCTGGACATCTGCCATAAATTGAACAGCGCGTGGCAAGGGTGGACAAGCGCCGCGGGCTTTCCTTGCACCGCTTTGCTAAAATCGTGATTTTAAACGAGTTGGGCGCTTTCCATTCATGAGCATCATCGACAACAGAAAAGCCTTTTACGACTACTCGGTCGAGGAGCGCTATGAGGCAGGCCTCGTGCTCGAAGGATGGGAGGTCAAGGCATTGCGCGCGGGGCGCGGCCAGATCAAGGAAGGCTACGTGGTGATCCGCAACGGCGAGCTGTTCCTGATCGGCACGCACATCAGCCCGCTGCCCGAGGCGTCGACCCATATCCATCCCGACCCGGTGCGCACGCGCAAGCTGCTGCTGCACAGCGAGGAAATCAGCAAGCTGATCGGCAAGGTCGAGCAGCGCGGCTATACGCTGGTGCCGCTGAACTTCCACTACAAGAACGGCCGCGTCAAATGCGAAATCGGCCTCGCGAAGGGCAAGAAAATGCACGACAAGCGCGAGACCGAGAAGAAGCGCGATTGGGAGCGCGAGAAGGCGCGCCTGATGCGCTCGCCGACCTGATCGTCGAGTGCGGGCCGGGCTTGCTGCTCGGTCCAACTTCGATACGTTGATAAAAAATGGCCCGCACGATGATGTGCGGGCCATTTGCTTTTGCGGGGAAAGATCGGCGCGTGGGCTCACCACGCGTGATTAGCGAACTCAGCTTCGAATAACGTCGCCGCCGGGCTTGCCCTTGTTCACGATCGCCAGCGCCGACGCGATCATCGAGCTCATATTCGACATATCGCCCGGCACGATCAGCGTGGTGCCCTGCTTCGCCAGATTCGAGAACGCATTCACGTATTGTTCGGCCACCTTCAGGTTGACCGCGTCCATCCCGCCGTTCGACTGGATCGCGGCCGCGATCTTCTGGATCGCCTGCGCGTTCGCTTCGGCCACCGCCAGAATCGCCGCCGCTTCGCCCTGCGCCTGATTGATCGCCGCCTGACGCTCGCCTTCGGACTTCTGGATCGCCGCCTCGCGGCCACCCGACGCGATATTGATCTGCTCCTGCTTGCGCCCTTCCGATGCCGCGATCAGCGCGCGCTTTTCGCGCTCGGCGGTGATCTGCGCCTGCATCGCATGAAGGATTTCCTTCGGCGGCGTCAGGTCCTTGATCTCGTAGCGCAGCACCTTGACGCCCCAGTTCGCGGCGGCTTCGTCGAGCGCGGAGACGATGCTGTGATTGATGAAATCACGCTCCTCAAAGGTCCGGTCGAGTTCGAGTTTGCCGATCACCGAGCGCAGCGTGGTCTGCGACAGCTGCGTGATCGCGAACACGAAGTTGCTCGAACCGTACGACGCCTTCATCGGATCGGTGACCTGAAAATACAGCACGCCGTCGACCTGCAACTGCGTGTTGTCGCGCGTGATACAGACCTGGCTCGGCACTTCGAGCGGAATTTCCTTCAGCACGTGCTTGTACGCGATCCGGTCGACGAATGGAAACGCAAAGCTCAAACCCGGCGTCAGCGTCGCATGATAACGGCCGAGTCGCTCGAGCACCCACGCATGCTGCTGCGGCACGATCTTGATGGTCTGCGACGCCAGCACGATCACGACGATCAGCAGCACTGCCGCGACGATGGTTGAATCCATATGACTACCTCCGGTCCGCGTTTGGAATTGTTGTGCGCAGGTTGCACGACCTGCGTGATGCGCGCTTTCAGGCTGGCGAGCTTCGGCTCGCGACGACCACGAGACAACTGCCGCGCAACTCCCTGATTTCATAGTTTTGCGCGTCTTCGGGTTCGCCATCGGCGAGTTCGACGTCCCAAGCGGCGCCACGATAGTTGACGCGCGCCTTGCGCCCTTGCCAGGCCGGCACGCTCACCGTCTGGCCGATATCCATATTGACGTCCGGGTTACGCGACGCATGTTCGCGCTTGCGCCGTCCAAAGCGCGAGCGCCGCAGCAGCACGACCGCCGCCAGCGCGACCACCGCGGCGACCGCGAACTGCACATCCGCGTTGGCCCCGGCAATATGCGCGAGCGCGGCCGCGACGAAGCCGAACGCGATCATCAACAGATAGAAGGTGCCGCTGGTCAACTCCAGCACGACCAGCACACCCGCCCCGATCCACCAGAACAGCCCACCAGGCGCCACGTCGACCTCCACAAAGCAAAACACCCCGGATCTACCGGGGTGTTTATAGCACGAAGCGAACGTGTATTTAACGGGTGTCGCGGCAGGCGTCGGTGGGTTTAACAATCACCACGCCAGCCGTTATGCATACCGCCTGAAAAGCGGCATGCACGACTTCGTCAATTACTGTTTCGACTTGGCCAGCTGCTGCCACGTCTCGACGATCGTGTCAGGGTTCAGCGAGATCGACTTGATGCCTTCGTCGGTCAGCCATTGCGCGAAATCCGGATGATCGGACGGGCCCTGACCGCAGATACCGACGTACTTGTCGAGGCGCAGGCAGGTTTCGATCGCACGCTTGAGCAGGAACTTGACCGCCGCGTCGCGCTCGTCGAAGTCGACCGCGAGCAGTTCCATACCGGAGTCGCGATCGAGGCCGAGCGTGAGCTGCGTGAGGTCGTTCGAACCGATCGAGAAGCCGTCGAAGTACTGCAGGAACTCTTCGGCGAGGATCGCGTTCGACGGCACTTCGCACATCATGATCAGGCGCAGGCCTTTCTCGCCGCGCTTCAGCCCGAACTTGCCGAGCAGCTCGACCACGCGTGCCGCCTGCTTCAGCGTACGCACGAACGGCACCATGATCTCGACGTTGTCCAGACCCATCTCTTCACGCACCTTCTTCAGCGCGACGCATTCCATCTGGAACGCCTCGGCGAAGTCTTCCGCGATATAGCGCGACGCGCCGCGGAAGCCGAGCATCGGGTTTTCCTCGTCCGGCTCGTAGCGCGAACCGCCGATCAGCTTCTTGTACTCGTTCGACTTGAAGTCCGACATACGCACGATCACGGGCTTCGGATAGAACGCCGCCGCGATCGTCGCGATGCCTTCGGTCAGCTTGTCGACGTAGAACGCGCGCGGCGACGCGTGACCGCGCGCAACGCTTTCGACCGCCTTCTTCAGGTCCTGATCGATGTTCGGGTACTCGAGAATCGCCTTCGGGTGCACGCCGATGTTGTTGTTGATGATGAACTCGAGACGCGCGAGACCGACACCTGCGTTCGGCAGTTGCGAGAAGTCGAACGCGAGCTGCGGGTTGCCGACGTTCATCATGATCTTGACCGGAATCTCCGGCAGCTCGCCGCGCTGCACTTCGGTGATTTCGGTTTCGAGCAGACCGTCGTAGATCTTGCCTTCGTCGCCTTCCGCGCACGACACGGTGACGAGCGCGCCGTCCTTCAGCACGTCGGTCGCGTCGCCGCAGCCGACCACCGCCGGCACGCCGAGCTCACGCGCGATGATCGCCGCGTGGCAGGTCCGGCCGCCGCGGTTCGTAACGATCGCCGCTGCGCGCTTCATCACCGGCTCCCAGTTCGGGTCGGTCATGTCGGCGACCAGCACGTCGCCCGGCTGCACGCGGTCCATTTCCGACGGATCGTGGATCACACGCACCGGACCCGCGCCGATCTTCTGGCCGATTGCACGGCCGGTGGTCAGCACGTTCGACTGGCCCTTCAGCTTGAAGCGCTGTTCGGCCTTGCCGCCGCCCTGGCTCTTCACGGTTTCCGGACGCGCCTGCAGGATGAAGATCTTGCCGTCGCGGCCGTCTTTACCCCACTCGATGTCCATCGGACGCTGGTAGTGCTTTTCGATGATGACCGCGTACTTCGCCAGTTCGATCACGTCTTCGTCGGTGATCGAGAAGCGGTTGCGCTGCTCGTGCGCGACGTCGACGGTCTTCACGCGGCCCGGCTCGCCCGGCTTGGTGAATTCCATCTTGATCAGCTTCGAGCCGATCGAGCGGCGGATGATCGGGTACTTGCCTTGCGCGAGCGTGGTCTTGAAGACGTAGAACTCGTCCGGATTCACCGCGCCCTGCACGACGGTTTCGCCGAGGCCGTAGCTCGACGTGATGAAGACCGCGTCCTTGAAGCCCGATTCGGTGTCGAGCGTAAACATCACGCCGGCGGCGCCGACGTCCGAGCGCACCATGCGCTGCACACCGGCCGACAACGCGACTTCAGCATGCGTGAAGCCCTTGTGGACGCGATAGGAGATAGCGCGGTCGTTGTACAGCGACGCGAACACGTGCTTCATGCGATCGAGCACGTCGTCGATGCCGACCACGTTCAGATAGCTTTCCTGCTGACCGGCGAACGATGCATCCGGCAGGTCTTCCGCGGTCGCGGACGAGCGCACGGCAAACGACAGCTCTTCGGGCGAGCTGTTTTGCAGCGTGTCGAAACCCGCGCGAATGTCAGCCTCGAGCTGCGGCTGCAGCGGCGCGTCGACGATCCATTGACGGATCTCCTTGCCCGCTTCGGCGAGTGCCTTCACGTCGTCGACGTCGAGCGTTTCGAGACGTTTGGCGATGCGTTCGGTCAGATTGTTGTGCTGCAGGAAGTCGCGGAAAGCGAGCGCCGTGGTGGCGAAACCGGTCGGCACGCGCACGCCTGCTTCGGCGAGCTGGCTGATCATCTCGCCCAGCGACGCATTCTTGCCGCCGACGATTTCCACGTCGGTCATCCGCAACTGCTCGAACGGAACTACATACGCCTTATCCTTTGCGACGGTAACTGCGTTAGTCATACAAGCCCCTAAGTGTGAAAGAAATTCACGGCTGTGCAAGTGGGCTTGAACACGGGCGGCCCATTGGAAGCTCGACCCCGTGTCTTGCACAACCTGTTAGATAAGCAATCGCGGTGGCATTCAACGCGGACGCGGCGCGCTGAGCGAGCGCGCCGGCCGTGCGATGAAGAAGAACGCGATTGGCGGAGTTTGCCGTTCGATCCATCATGTTCGACGCACGTTGGCGACCAATAACATGATGTTGAACGTTCGTTCGCGGCGAGTTAGCCGCCAATCGCCTGCAATTGCTTATCCAACAGGTTGCCGCTATTCTACCGTGCCGACTCCTGAAATGTGGCAGTCGGACGAGAATTGCGCCTCGATTCGCGCCCCGACCCAGCCAGCGGGCTTCTGCGCGGCATGAAGGCCCGGGTGCGAGCGTGGCGCTCACGGCGCGCTGCGTCGACGTCGCCCGTCTCCGGTCAGCCACCGGACCGCGGCAGCGCCGCAGCGCTGATAGATCCGAGCGCGCTGCGCTTCGCCATTGTCGACGCGCAAACGCCGCTCACGTTCCCAGTTCCACTGATGCCGCCCACCGTATTCATCGTCTCCGACGGTACCGGGATTACTGCCGAAACCTTCGCGCATTCGATCCTCTCCCAGTTCGACCAGAAATTCCGCCTGGTTCGCGTGCCTTTCGTCGACTCGACCGAAAAGGCCTATGTGACGCTCGAAAAAATCAACGAGTCGGTCATCCAGGACGGCCGCCGGCCGATCGTCTTCACGACGCTCGTCGATAGCGCGTCGAATCAGATCGTCAAGGGCTCGAATGCGCTTGTGCTCGACATGTTTCAGACCTTTGTCGAGCCGCTGGAGCAGGAGCTCGAACTGAAGTCGAGCCACGCGATGGGCCGCGGTCACCAGAACGCGGACACCGAGGAGTACAAGAACCGGATCGAGGCGATCAATTTCTCGCTCGCGCACGACGACGGCCAGTCGAACCGCAATCTGGCAGACGCGGACGTGATCCTGGTCGGCGTGTCGCGCAGCGGCAAGACGCCGACCAGCCTCTATCTGGCGATGCAGTATGGGGTGAAGGCGGCGAACTATCCGCTGATTCCGGAAGACTTCGAACGCGGCAAGCTGCCGACGCCGCTGCTCGAGCACCGGCAGAAGATGTTCGGTTTGTCGATCGATCCGCAGCGTTTGTCGGAGATCCGTAACGAGCGGCGCCCGGGCAGCAAGTACGCGGCGCTGGAAAACTGCCGCTACGAGATCAACGAAGCCGAGACGATGATGCGGCGCGAGGGGATCAAGTGGCTGTCGTCGACCCACAAGTCGATCGAAGAAATCGCGACGACGATCCTGCAGGAAATCAAGCTGGACCGGCCGTCGTATTGAGCGGCGCCTGACTTTGACGCGTTGCGCGGCCGGACACAACGGCGCGCAACGCCATTTGCTTACTTCGGGCTCCTGGCCCCACCGCGCTGCTGCCGGCACTGCTCGAACACGCAGACCGCCGCCGCGGCCGCCACGTTCAGCGATTCCATTCCGCCCGGCTGCGGAATCGTCACCCGCAACGACACCGCGTCGCGCCAGATCTGCGACACCCCCGCCCCTTCGTTGCCGAACACCCACGCGAGCGGCCCGCTCAGGTCGCAGTCATAGATCGCCTCGGCGCCGTGCGAGTCGGTGATCACGACCGGCACCGCCAGACGTTCGAGCAACGTGCCCGCTTCGACGTCCTCATGAATCTGCAACAGGAAATGCGCGCCCATCCCCGAGCGCAGCACCTTCGACGACCACGCATACGCGGTGCCCGGCGCGCAGAACACGTGCTCAATGCCGGCGGCGGCCGCGCTGCGCAAAATCGAGCCGACGTTGCCCGCATCCTGCACGCCATCGAGCACGAGACAGTTGTGCGTGATCCGTTCCGGCAGAGGCGCGTCGAGCTTCTCGACCAGCAGCACAAGGCCGACCCCGTGCACGACGTTCGATAGCTGACCGAACAATGCATCGGGCAGCGTCACGAGCCGGTGCTCGTCGATGCGCGACACGATCGCCTGCGCTTCGTCGTGACGCAGCGCGCCTTCGGTGACGACGCACAACTCGGGCTGACCGGCGACGTCCAGGTACGCACTCGCCAGATGGAAGCCTTCGAGCAGCGCATGGCCGCTGCGGCGCTGTTGATGCGTCGAACCGGCCAGTGCCTTCAGGCGCTTGTAGAGCGGATTGTCCCGCGAGGTGATGGCTTTCACAGGCAGCGAAGGCAATGAGAATGGATAAGGGAGGAACTGGCGCTTCGGAACTGCGACGCGGACCGTGCGTGGACCGCGCCGCCGCGGTCTTTATGCGAGACCGGCCGCGCCGAACGCGTCGTTATCGAGCAGCGCATCGGCCACGACGACCGCCTCGGCCGTCACTAAAGGCACAGCCGTGCCGAAACGCAGATGCGCTTCACGCACCGGCGCGAACGAACGCCGATGATGCGCGCACGGACCATGCTCGCGCAGCGCCGCCAGATGTTGCGGCGTGCCGTAACCGGAATGCGCGTCGAAGCCGTACATCGGAAAGGCCTCGTGCAACTGGAGCAGCATGCGGTCGCGTGTGACCTTCGCGAGAATCGACGCCGCCGAAATGCTCTTCACGAGCGCGTCGCCGCCGATCACCGCCTCGCTGCGAATGGACAGCGTCGGGCAGCGGTTGCCGTCGATCTTGACCAGCGTCGGCACGACCGCCAGGCCCTCCACCGCGCGCTTCATCGCGAGCATGGTGGCGTGCAGAATGTTCAGCGAATCGATTTCCTCGACCGTGGCCGACGCGATGCAGTAAGCGAGCGCGCGATCGACGATCTTCTCGTACAGCTCTTCGCGCTTCTTCGCGCTGAGCGCCTTCGAATCGTCGAGACCGCGAATCATCGGCTTGGCCGGATCGAAGATCACCGCCGCGGCGACCACCGGACCGGCCAGCGGTCCGCGCCCCGCCTCGTCGACGCCGCAGACGATGTCTTCAGCACTCTCGAAGTTTAGGCCGGCCTGGGTAGTCACCCGGACCACGGCCGCGGTCTTGCGGCGCGGCGCGCGCGCTGCGGTCATGGCCGCCCCGCCCGCTGTTCGACGACGCTCGCGACCACTTCCGCCGCGCGCTGCGCGGTGTTCTGCTTCAGCACGTGATGCATCTCCGTGAAGATTTCCGTCAGCGTGCGCCGGTTCGCTTCGTCGCGCAACTGTTTCAGGGTCGCCTCGGCGAGCGCCTGCGGAGTCGCGAAGTGCTGCAGGATTTCCGGCACCACGAAGCGCCCGGCCAGAATGTTCGGCAGGCCGACATATGGCAGATAGCCCTGACGGCGCATGATCTGGCCGGTCAGCCAGGGCACCTTGTACGAGATCACCATCGGCTTTTTCAGCAGTGCGGCTTCGAGCGTGACGGTACCGCTTTTCACGAGGATCGCATCGGCGGCGGTCATCGCGAGTTGCGACTGGCCGTCGGTGATGGTCAGCGCGAGGCCCGGATGCGCGTCGACGAGCGGCTGCAGCATTGCGCGCAGCGTCGGCGTGGCCGCCGGCATCACGAAGCGCAGACCCGGCTCCTGATGCTGCATCATTTCCATCGCCGCGAAAAACGTCGGGCCGATCAGATCGATTTCGGAGCGCCGGCTACCCGGCAACACCGCAATCACCGGGCCGTCTTCCGCAAGGCCGAGCTGGCGGCGCGCGCCGAGCGTGTCCGGCTCGAGCGGAATCTGGTCGGCGAGCGGATGACCGACGTACGACGCCGCGACGCCCGCTTTTTCGAGCAGCGCGGTTTCGAACGGGAACACGCACAGCATGTGGTCGACCGCTTTCGCGATCTTCTTGATGCGCCCGCCGCGCCACGCCCAGATCGACGGACAGACGAAGTGCACGGTCGGAATGCCGGCATCGCGCAGCCGATGCTCGAGCCCGAAGTTGAAATCGGGCGCATCGACGCCGACGAACACCGACGGCGGCTCCGCGAGCAGCTGGCGCTTCAGTTCGTTGCGGATGCCGAGAATTTCGGGGATGTGCCGCAGTGCTTCGACATAGCCGCGCACCGTCAGCTTTTCCATCGGCCAGTGGGCATCGAAACCCGCGGCGATCATGCGCGGGCCGCCAATGCCGTAGTACTGCGTGCCATCCGGCAGCCGGCTGGAGAGACCGTCGAGCAGAGAGGCGGCGAGCAGGTCGCCGGACGGCTCGCCGGCCACCATCGCGACGCGCAGCGGACTGGGTTGCAACGCCATCGCCTAGCGGATGATGCCGCGCTGCGACGCTTCGACGAACGCGAGCAGCGTCTGCACCGGCGCGTCGCCGTCACCGCCAGCCGCGCCGAGTTCGCGCAGCTGCACCTTCGCCTCTTCGAGCGACAGACCGTTCTTGTACAGCACGCGATACGCGGTCCGCAGCACCGAAATCGCGTCCGCTGAGAAGCCGCGGCGACGCAGCCCTTCGACGTTGATCCCGTGCGGCTCGGCCTTGTTACCCGCGGCAATCACGAACGGCGGGATGTCCTGCACCAGCGCCGACGCGCCGCCGAGCATCGAATGCGCGCCGATGCGCACGAACTGATGCACGCCCGACATGCCGCCGATGATCGCGTGGTCGCCGATCGTCACGTGGCCGGCCATCTGCGCGTTGCTCGACAGGATCACGTTGTTGCCGACGTGGCAGTCGTGGCCGATGTGCACATAGGCCATGATCCAATTGTCGTCGCCGAGCGTGGTGACGCCGGCGTCCTGCGTGGTGCCGGTGTGGATCGTGGTGAATTCGCGGATCGTGTTGCGGTTGCCGATCACGAGCCGGGTCGGCTCGTCGCGGTACTTCATGTCCTGCGGACGGCCGCCGACCGATGCGTAGTGGCCGATGCGGTTGTCTTCGCCGATCGTGGTGTGCCCTTCGATCACGCTGTGCGACCCGACCGTGCTGCGCGCGCCGATCGTCACGTGTGCGCCGATCACGGCGTACGGTCCGACTTCGACGGATTCGTCGAGCTGCGCGCCCGCTTCGATGATCGCAGTGGGATGAATCCTGCTCATGCGTCCTCGCTTCTGATTCTGTTGCGTTGTCTGGATGGACTCGCGCGCGGGCCGGGAGCGCGCTCTGCGCGCGCCGCCGCTGGCCCGCTCACGGGCTTCAGGCGTCTTTGTCCGTGTGGCGCACCGCGCACATCAGATCGGCTTCCGCCGCGACGACGCCGTCCACTTCCGCGCGCGCCTTGAACTTCCAGATGCCGCGCATATGGCGCTCGAACGTGCAGTTCAGGATCAGCTGGTCGCCCGGTTCCACCACGCGCTTGAAGCGCGCATTGTCGATGCCGACGAACAGATACAGCGTGTTCGACGGATCGCTCGGCTCTTCCGAGAACGTCAGCAGCGCCGCGGTCTGCGCGAGCGCTTCGAGGATCAGCACGCCAGGCATCACCGGCCGCGTCGGGAAGTGTCCCTGGAAATACGGCTCATTGATCGACACGTTCTTCAACGCTTTGATGCTCTTGTGCGGTTCGAGTTCGAGCACCCGGTCGACCAGCAGGATCGGATAACGATGCGGCAGCAGCGTGAGAATCTTATGAATGTCGAGATTGATTTTTTCGGTGCTCATGGTGTTTCTGCTCACGCATTGACTGCGCGATGATGACTGCGGATGCTGGTGCAGGTGGGTTGAGAACGCGCGCGGCCGGCGCCTCTCGTGACCGGCGGCCGTGCCACCCGGTCACGGCAACCGGCTTTGCTTCCTGATGCTCGCCCGCTATTTTACGCGGTGCCGGCGCGCCGCCGGTGATCTTAGGTGTTTGTACCCGGGGATGAGTCGGCTGCCGGGTTGCCGCCGGCATGGGCGCCCTTGTCCGCCGCGGCGGCTGCGTTCGCTTCGAGTGCCTTGATACGGTCGCGCAGCTTGTCGATATTGCGCAGCAGCGCGGCGCTCTTGTTCCAGTCGGCGTGGTTCACGGCCGGGAACGCGCTCGTGTACATGCCGGGCTTGAGCAGCGACTTCGACACGCCGGACTTCGCGGTGACGATCACGTAATCGGCGAGCGTCACGTGGCCGGCAATCCCGACCGCGCCGCCGATCATGCAGTGACGGCCGATCGTGGTGCTGCCCGCGATGCCCGCGCAGCCCGCGATCACCGTGTACGCGCCGACCTTGCAGTTGTGACCGATCTGCACGAGGTTGTCGATCTTCACGCACTCCTCGATGATCGTGTCGGCCATCGCGCCGCGGTCGATCGTGGTGTTCGCGCCGATTTCGACATCGTTTGCGATCGACACGCCGCCGACCTGCGGAATCTTCACCCAGCTGCCGGTGCGCGCCTCGCCTTCGCCGACGAAGTCCGGCGCGAAGCCGAAGCCGTCCGAGCCGATCACCGCGCCGGCGTGCACGATCACGCGCTCGCCGAGCTTGCAGCCGTAGTAGACGGTCACGTTCGGATACAGATGCGAGTTCGCGCCGACCCGCGTGCCGCGGCCGATCACGACGTTCGCGTCGAGCCGCACGTGCTCGCCGATCACCGCGCCCGCTTCGACCGTGACGCGCGGGCCGAGCACCGCGCTCGCCGCGATCTGCGCGGACGGGTCGATGACCGCGCTCGGATGCACGCCGGGCACCGCCTTCGGCGCCGCGAGGTCGATGAAGGTTTGCGCGACGCGCGCAAAGTAAGCGTACGGATTCGGCGTGACGATGAAGTTACGGCTGTCCGGCGTGGCCAGCTTCGCGAGGTCGCCGGCGCTGATCAGCACCGCGCCCGCGCGGGTCGTCTCGACCTGCGACAGATACTTCGGATTGGCGAGGAACGCCAACTGGTCCGGGCCTGCCTGGTCGAGCGGCGCGAGACTGCCCACGCGCTGCGAACCGTTACCGACTACTTCACCGCCGAACCGCTGGACGATGTCCTCGAGCGTAAATCCCATGCCTATCCTGTCTCCTGTCCTGCGGTGCTCAGTTACCCGACGCCGCCAGTGCCTTCAGCACCTGGTCGGTGATATCGATGCGCGGGCTCACATACACCGCTTCCTGCACGATCAGATCGTAGTGCTGCGTTTCCGCGATCTGCTTGATGACCTTGTTCGCGCGATCGAGCACCGCCGCGAGTTCCTCGTTGCGGCGCTGGTTCAGATCTTCGCGGAACTCACGCTGCTTGCGCTGGAAGTCCGAATCGAGCTGCGACAGGTCGCGCTGCTTCTGCGCGCGGTCGGCGGTCGACAGCGACGCGCCGCTCTTGTCGAGCGAATCGGACATCGACTTGAGCTTCTGCGCCATGTCGGCGAGATCCTTGTCGCGTTTCGCGAATTCGGCCTCGAGCTTGACCTGCGCGGCCTTGGCCGCAGCCGATTCGCGCAGGATCCGGTCGGAATTCACCGCGGCGATTCTCGCCTCCTGCGCATGCGCGACCCCGACGCCCAGTGTCATGGCCAGCGCCAATGCGCACGCTACACGTTTCGAAAACATTCCGGTTAGCAAAGTCATCCTCTCGATACTGTAGTTTGCTGCCCGCTTCCGGCCGCCAGCGGCCGGAAGCGTCGTCGCTCCGATCAGAACGCGGTCCCGATCTGGAACTGGAACTTCTGATACTGGTCGCCGGTGTGCTTGGTCAGCGGGAAGCCGAGGCTCAGCTTGAGCGGGCCGATCGGCGAGATCCACGCGAGACCGACACCGTAGCCGTAACGCAGACCGTTCGAGCCCACCGACGTCGCCGCCGAGCTCGCATCCGCCCACACGTTACCGGCGTCGAGGAACGTGAACACACGCAACGTGCGGTCATAACCGGTGCCCGGCAGCGGGAACGTCAACTCGATATTGCCGACCAGCAGCTTCGAGCCGCCGATCGGGTCGCCGGTCGTCTTGTCGCGCGGACCCAGCGAGCTCGGCTCGTAACCACGCACCGAACCGATACCGCCCGCGTAGTAGTTCTTGAAAATCGGATAGGGCTTGCCGGACAGACCGTTACCGTAACCGCCCTGGAAGTTGAAGCCCAGCACGAAGCCGCGCGCGAACGAGTAATAGTACTGCGCGTTGATGTCGGCCTTGTAGTACTGCGTGCCGCCGATCGGCGTGCCGTACTCGGCGTTCGCCTGCGCGAAGTAGCCGCGGCTCGGTACCAGCGCGCTATCGCGCGCATCGCGCGACCAGCCCACCGTGAGCGGCACGTTGTTCGAAATGCGGCCGAAGTCTTCGACGTATTGCTTGTACGAAGCCGGCGTGTTCGCATCGACGTCCAGCTGGTTCTGCTCGAAGCCCGCGCCGAAGTACACGGTGTCGACTTCGGAGAACGGGATGCCGAACTTCAGGTCGCCGCCGAGCGTGACGATCTTGAAGCTCGAATCCGTCGAGTAGTACAGCGGCTGATACGTGCGGTAGTAGACGTCGGTAATGCGCTTGATGCCGTCCACCGTGAAGTACGGATCGACCTGGGTGACCGTCAGCGTGCGGTACGTCTTCGCGGTATTGATGTTCACCGACAGACTGGTACCGGAGCCGAACACGTTATCTTGCGAGATACCGGCCGACAGCACCACCTTGTCCGTCGACGAAAAACCCGCGCCGAGCGTGATCGCGCCGGTCGGCTTTTCAGCGACCTTCACGTCGATGTCGACCTGGTCGGGCGTGCCTTCCACCGGAATCGTCGTGACGTCGACGTCGGTGAAGTAGCCCAGACGGTTGATACGGTCCTTCGACAGCGCGAGGCGGTTCGAATCGAACCACGAGCTTTCGAGCTGGCGCATTTCGCGGCGCACCACTTCGTCGCGCGTGCGGGTGTTGCCGACCACGTTGATGCGGCGCACGTACACGCGGCGGCTCGGATCGACCTGCAGCGTGAGGTCGACCGTGTGGTTGTTCTGGTCGATCTGCGGCTGTGCGTTGACGGTCGCAAATGCGTAGCCGTATTCGCCGAGCTTGTCGACGATCGCCTTCGTGGTGGCCTGCAGCTTTTCCGCCGAGAAGCGGTCGCCCGGTTTGATCTTGATCAGCTTCTTCAGCTCTGCTTCGCGATCGAGCAGATTGCCGGCGAGGCGGATGTTCGAAATCGTGTACGGCTCGCCTTCATGCAGCGTGACCGTCAGGTACATGTCCTTCTTGTCCGGCGAGATCGACACCTGGGTCGACTCGATATTGAACTCGAGGTAGCCGCGGTTCAGGTAATACGAGCGGATGTTCTCGAGGTCGCCGGTCAGCTTGTCTTTCGCGTACAGGTCGTTCTTCGTGTACCACGAGAACCAGTTCGGCGTGGACAGCTGCATTTCGTCGCGCAGCGTGCCGGTGCTGAAAGTCTTGTTGCCGATGAAGTTGATCTGGCGGATCTTCGCGCTCGGGCCTTCGGCGACCGAGAACAGAATGCCGACCCGGTTGCGGTCGATCGGCGTGATCGTGGTGGTGACTTCAGCCGCGTAGAAACCGCGCGTCAGGTACTGACGCTTCAGTTCCTGCTCGGCCTTGTCGACCAGCGCCTTGTCGTAGTAACGGCCTTGCGACAGCCCGACCGCGCGCAGCGCCTTGATCAGGTTGTCCTTCTCGAACTCGTGAATGCCGGCGAAGTCGATCGTGCCGATGGCCGGACGCTCCTGCACCTGCACGACGACCACGTTGCCTTCGGTCGCGATTCTGACGTCGTTGAAGAAGCCCGTTGCATACAGCGCGCGAATCGCTTCGGACGCCTTGTCGTCGGAGAATGTATCGCCTTGCTTGATGGGCAGGTACGCGAACACGGTGCCCGGTTCGACGCGTTGCAATCCCTCAATGCGGATGTCTTGCACCACGAAGGGCGTCGTTGCGTGAGCAACCAGCCCATGCGCGGCGAGTGCCGCGGCTATAACCGTCTTTGGACCAAAGCGATGAGGTTTAAACAACGTGCTTCCCCAGTGTGTATAGCTGCATCAGGTCGGACGGCCGCCCTCTTGAACGCCGCCAGACACTTTAGAAATGGATTAAACGAGCCAGGTCGTTGAACAGCGCAATCGCCGACAATGCGACGATGCAGGCGAGACCCGCCCTCTGAAAAACGAGTTGCCAGCGATCGGAGACAACTTTACCGGTCACAGCTTCAACCAAATAATATAACAGATGACCCCCGTCCAATACCGGAATCGGTAGCAGGTTCAGCACGCCGAGGCTAATGCTGACAAGGGCCAGGAACGACAGAAACGCGGTGGGACCCAGACGTGCGCTCTTTCCCGCGTAATCGGCGATCGTCACCGGACCGGACAGATTGCGCAGCGATGCTTCGCCGACGATCATCCGCCCGAACATCCGCACCGAGTACACCGACAGCTCCCACGTGCGATGCGCGCCGAGCCGCAGACTGTCGATCGGTCCATAACGCACGTCGATCGACGGCACCTGGGTCGCCAGTTCCGCGCCGATGCGGCCGATCTGCTGCCCGCTCGCCGCATCGCGCTGCGCTTGCGGCACGATGCTCAGTTCTTCGAGCTTGCCCGCCGGATGGCCGCCACGGCCGCCGCGCTCGATCTGCAGCACGACCGGCACGCCGGCGTGCGATTTGACATAGGCGATGCACGCCGCGGCGTTGTCGGTCGGCACGCCGTTGAGCGCGCGCAGCCGGTCGCCGGCGACCAGCCCCGCCTTCTGCGCGGCGCTACCCGACTGCACGCCCGCGACCGTCAGCTTGCCGCCGCCGGGCTCGAAGCCCAGCCGCGCCATCAGGTCGTCGTCGACTTCTTTCTCGGTCAGGCCGCGCAGGTCCAGCGGGAAATCGGAGATGCCGTGCGAATCCTTCGCGGCCAGCACGATGTGCTGGTGATCGAACGCGGCACCGAGCAGCTTCCAGCGCAGATCCGACCACGAGCGCACCGGCTCGGTCTCGTCGCTGTTGCCAGTGCGTACGCCGACGATCGTCTCGCCGCCCTCGAAGCCGGCCATGGCCGCGGGCGTATTCGGCGCGGGCGTCGCGATCACCGCAGCGGGCTCGGTCACCCCGGTCGCGAAGACCAGCGCGAACAGCACGATCGCGAGCAGGAAGTTGGCGACCGGGCCGGCCGCGACGATCGCGATCCGGCGCCACACCGACTGGCGGTTGAACGCGTGCGGCAAGTCGGCGGCGGGAATCGCCGCGGTGCCGGTTTCGCGCTCGTCGAGCATCTTCACGTAGCCGCCCAGCGGCAGCGCGGAGATCGTCCACTCGGTGCCGGTCTTCGGGCTGACCCACTGAACGAGCGGCTTGCCGAAGCCGATCGAAAAGCGCAGCACCTTCACGCCGCACAGACGCGCGACGCTGTAGTGCCCGTACTCGTGGACCACCACGAGCACCCCAATCGCAACCGCGAAAGCGAGCAGTTCGATCAGCAGATTCATAAGCGCCTCACTGGACGGCGCGTTCCGTACGACGGGCGCCGTCGGGCAGACGCGCGATGAATTCGGTAGCGGCGCGGCGCGCGGCGGCGTCGGCCTCGATCACGTCGTCGAGCGCGTGCGCGCTGCGGTTCGGCAATGCGTTGAGCACCGAGTCGACCACCTGGGCGATCGCCATGAAGCCGATGCGCCGGGTCAGGAACGCGTCGACCGCGACTTCGTTCGCGGCATTGAGCGCGGCGCTGGCGACGCCGCCCTCGGCAAGCGCCTTCATCGCGAGCGCGAGGCACGGGAAGCGCGCGTAATTGGGCTTCTCGAACGACAGCGAGGCGATCTCGGCGAGATCGAGCTGCGCGACGCCGGAGTCGACCCGGTCGGGGAACGCCAGCGCGTGCGCGATCGGTGTGCGCATGTCGGGGTTGCCGAGCTGCGCGAGCACCGAACCGTCCGCGTACGACACCAGCGAATGGATCACGCTCTGCGGATGGATCAGCACCTCGATACGCTCGCCGGGCAGATTGAACAGCCAGTGCGCCTCGATCACTTCGAGACCCTTGTTCATCATCGTCGCCGAGTCGACCGAAATCTTGCGGCCCATTACCCAGTTCGGATGCTTGCACGCTTCGTCCGGCGTCACGTCGACGAGGGTCGCCGGTTCGCGGGTGCGGAACGGCCCGCCCGACGCGGTCAGGATGATCTTCGAGACACCGCCGTGCAGCGATGCTTCGCGCGGCAGGCACTGGAAAATCGCGTTGTGTTCGCTGTCGACCGGCAGCAGCACCGCGCCGTTGTCGCGCACCGCGTCCATGAAGATCGCGCCGGACATCACCAGCGCTTCCTTGTTGGCGAGCAGGATGCGCTTGCCGGCGCGCGCGGCGGCCAGACTCGGCGCGAGGCCGGCCGCGCCGACGATCGCCGCGACTACCGTGTCGCAGCCGTCGCTCTTCGCGACGTCAACGAGCGCTTGCGGCCCGTACGTGACCTCGGTCTTGCTGCCCGCTTCGCGCAGCTTCGCGGCGACCCGCGCGGCCGTATCGGCGTCGCCGACCACCGCGACTTCGGGCGCAAAGCGCAGGCATTGCTCGACGAGCTTGTCGCCGTTGCGATGCGCGGACAGCGCGTAAATCGAGAAACGCTCGGGATGACGCGCGACGACGTCGAGCGTACTGTCTCCAATCGAGCCCGTGGAACCGAGCAATGTCAGACGTTTTTGCATATCTCTTTCTCTAGCCGAGCAGCAGCATGGCGAGCGGCAGCACCGGCAACAACGCGTCGATGCGATCGAGCACGCCGCCGTGCCCCGGCAACAGACCGCTCGAATCCTTGACGCCGGCCTGGCGTTTCAACATCGATTCGAACAGATCGCCGACCACGCTGAAGATCACCAGCAGGGTCAGCGCGAGCACCGTGCGCAGCGCGCCCAGTTGCGCCAGCAGCGCAGAATACAGGGTCGGCTCGAACGCGTGCAAAAAGATCGCCGCCGCAGCGACGATCATCACCAGCAACCAGCCGCCGATCGCGCCCTCCCAGGTTTTACCCGGACTGATCGCGGGGGCCAGCTTATGCTTGCCGAATGCTTTTCCGGAGAAGTATGCGCCGATATCGGCGAGCCATACCAACAGCAGCAGCGACAGCACGAACGGCACGCCCTGCACGCGGGCGGCGACCAGCGCATGCCAGCAGGCCACGAACGTGACGATGCCGGCCAGAAACAGGAACGCGCGCCACGCGCCCTGCGCGAGCACCGGCTTGCGCAGCAGCACGAACGGACCGGCGATCACCCAGAACACCGCGG
Source organism: Burkholderia sp. SRS-W-2-2016 (assembly GCF_001931485.1). Lineage (GTDB taxonomy): Bacteria > Pseudomonadota > Gammaproteobacteria > Burkholderiales > Burkholderiaceae > Paraburkholderia. The sequence goes on from NZ_MSDV01000034.1 coordinate 77,116, forward strand.
CCGCCTGAAAGAACGGCCGCGCGGCTTCGGGACCGATGCCGGCGCGCGTGCTCGCGACCAGCGCGAGTGCCGCGATCAGCGCATACACGATCGGACCGGCGCCGCCGAGCTTGAGCAGGCGCGCCCACTCCCACGCGGCGAACACGACGACGAAGGCGATCAGCGCGCCGAACCCGCCGATCGGCGCGAACAGCGTGACGGGCAGCAACACTGCCAGCAGGACGATCGCCGTGATGACACGGGTCTTTAGCATGGAAGCGAATCGACGTTTTGCGATTGCGGCTCGAGTTGAGCACTGGTGCGGCCGAAACGGCGTTCCCGTTCGGCGTACGAAGCGATGGCATGACCGAGCGCGTCGGCATCGAAGTCAGGCCAGAACGTGTCGGTGAAATAGAACTCGGTGTACGCGAGCTGCCACAGCAGGAAGTTGCTGACCCGGCGCTCGCCGCCGGTACGGATGAACAGGTCCGGCTCCGGCGCGTAGGCCATCGACAGATGCTCGGCGAACGAGTCCTCGCTGACCTCGACCGTCTTGCCGGTCGCGGCCGCCTGTTCGACGAGCTTGCGGGTAGCCTGCATGATGTCCCAGCGACCGCCGTAGTTCGCGGCGATGGTCAGCGTGAGACGGGTATTGCGCGCGGTCTTGGTTTCCGCGCGTTTGATCAGATCGCGAATCTTCGCGTCGAAGCGGTCGAGATCGCCGACCACCCGCAAACGGATCCCGTTCGCGTGCAGTTTGCCGATTTCGCGCTCCAGCGCGGTCACGAACAGGCGCATCAGGAACGACACCTCTTCGTTCGGGCGGCGCCAGTTCTCCGAGCTGAACGCGAACAGCGTCAGATACTCGACGCCCTTGCGCGCGCACGCCTCGACGGCCGCCCGCACTGCGTCGACGCCGCGCGTATGGCCCGCCACGCGCGGCAGACGCCGCTGGGTGGCCCAACGGCCGTTGCCATCCATGATGATCGCGATATGTCGCGGCACCGCGGCGACTTCAGGCACGCGCACGGTTGAGCTGGTATAGGTCATGGCCGTCGGGACAGTAATGCCAGTAAAGAAGTGGAAATCAAAAGGACTGAGCCGGGCGGCGTCAGACCGTCATGATCTCGGCTTCTTTCGTCGTGACGAGCTTGTCGATTTCAGCGACGAACCGGTCCGTCAGCTTCTGAACGTCGTCACCTGCGCGACGCTCGTCGTCTTCCGAGATTTCCTTGTCCTTGACGAGCTTCTTCAACGTCTCGTTGGCGTCGCGGCGCAGATTGCGCACGGCCACCTTGGCGGTTTCGGCTTCGCTGCGCACGACCTTGGTCAGCTCGCGACGACGCTCTTCGGTCAGCGCGGGCATCGGTACGCGGATCACGTCGCCGTGGGTGGCCGGGTTCAGACCGAGGTCCGACTCGCGGATCGCCTTTTCGACGACCTGCACCATCTTCTTTTCCCACGGCTGCACGCCGATCGTGCGGGCGTCGATCAGCGTCAGGTTCGCGACCTGCGAAATCGGCACCGGCGAACCGTAGTAGTCGCACTGGATATGGTCGAGCAGGCCCGTATGAGCACGGCCCGTACGGATCTTCGACAGGTCGTTCTTGAACGCGTCGATCGAACGCTGCATTTTCTGCTCAGCGCCCTTCCTGATATCAGCCACAGACATTTTTTAACCTCCGAACCTTCTAAACGGTGCGAGCCGCCCGGCACGCGCGATGCGGCGGCCCGGGCTCGCGTCAAAGCCCACTAATGTAAACGAGAGTTTACACGTGGACGAGGGTGCCCTCGTCCTCACCTTGTACGATGCGCTTGAGCGCGCCCGGTTTGACGATCGAAAACACGCGGATCGGCAGCTTCTGGTCGCGGCACAGCGCGAACGCGGTCGCGTCCATCACCTGCAGATTGCGGCCGATCGCCTCGTCGAAGCTGATCGTCGTGTAACGGGTCGCGCTCGAATCCTTCTTCGGATCGGCCGAGTAGACGCCGTCCACCTTGGTCGCCTTCAGCACCACTTCCGCGCCGACTTCCGCGCCGCGCAGTGCGGCGGCGGTATCGGTCGTGAAGAACGGGTTGCCGGTACCGGCCGCGAAAATCACGACTTTGCCTTCCTCGAGCTGGCGGATCGCGCGGGGCCGGATGTACGGCTCGACCACCTGATCCATGCGCAGCGCCGATTGCACGCGCGCTTCGATGCCGGCGTGGCGCATTGCGTCCTGCAATGCCAGCGCGTTCATCATCGTGGCCAGCATGCCCATGTAGTCGGCCGTTGCGCGATCCATACCGGCCGCGCCGCCCGCGACGCCGCGGAAGATATTGCCGCCACCGATCACCACGGCCAGCTGCGTTCCGAGACGGACCACCTCGGCCACGTCCGCCACCATTCGTTCGATGGTCGCGCGATTGATGCCGAAGGCATCGTCGCCCATCAGAGCTTCACCGGAGAGTTTGAGCAGGACGCGTTTGTAGGCAGTGGGCATAGAGGTATCCAGATCGCGCAGAACAGGGCAACAACAAGGGACTAATGTAGGGGTGAAATGCTGATTCGGGCAAGCGCCGCCAGCTCGGCGAACCGATGAGGTCCGCCGACGGCGGCCGCGCGGCGAGGGTCAACCCGGGCGCGGCCTTGCGGTACTGCCGAGCGCGGCGGGATCTTGCCCCGCCGCGGGTCCAACGGTACAGCGTTGAAGCTTAGGTAAGGCTTATTGTTGCTTTGCAGCAGCGACCTGGGCGGCCACTTCCGCCGCGAAGTCGTCCTGCTTCTTCTCGATGCCTTCGCCGACCACGAACAGCGTGAACTTCTGCACGCTCGCGTTCGCTGCCTTCAGCATCTGTTCGATCGTCTGCTTGTCGTTCTTCACGAACGTCTGGTTCAGCAGCGACACTTCCTTCAGGTACTTCTGCACGCTACCGTCGACCATCTTCGCGACGATTTCAGCCGGCTTGCCCGATTCGGCGGCCTTCTGTTCAGCGATGCTGCGTTCCTTGGCGATCAGCTCCGCCGGCACGTCGTTCGACGACAGCGAAACCGGCTTCATTGCCGCAACGTGCATTGCGACGTCCTTGCCGACCTGCTCGTCCGCGCCGGTGTACTCGACCAGCACGCCGATGCGCGTGCCGTGCAGGTACGCTGCCAGCTTGTTGGCGGTGTCGAAGCGCACGAAACGGCGGATCGACAGGTTTTCGCCGATCTTGCCGACCAGTGCGAGACGCACTGCGTCGACGGTCTGGCCGTCCAGCGGGAGTGCCGACAGAGCAGCGACGTCAGCCGGGTTTTGCGTTGCGACCAGCTCGGCGATCTTCTTCGAGAAAGCCAGGAAGTCGTCGTTCTTCGAGACGAAGTCGGTTTCGCAGTTCAGTTCGACCAGCGAACCAGCGTTGCCGGCGATGAACGATGCGACCACGCCTTCAGCCGTCACGCGCGATGCAGCCTTGCTCGCCTTGTTGCCGAGCTTCACGCGCAGCAGCTCTTCAGCGCGCGCCAGATCGCCGTCGGCTTCCGTCAGCGCCTTCTTGCATTCCATCATCGGCGCGTCGGTCTTCGCGCGCAGTTCTGCAACCATGCTTGCGGTAATTGCCGCCATCATTTGCTCCTTGGGTTCTGTCTGTGACACGCCGCCCGCACTTCGATGCCGGCGGCAGGAATTCGTTTCAGCGTTTTCGCGTAATTTTACGGACGACCTGTTGTTGCCGTCCGCCAGCACCTTGCCAGATGCGTGTTACAAGTGTCGCGACTTAAAAAAAGGGGGCCTGTAGAAAGCCCCCTTTTATGCCGGACACTGGGCAGCCTTACGCTTCCGAGTTGACCTCGACGAACTCGTCGCCGTCGCCGCCGCGTGCAGCCTGGACCACTTCGTTGACCGCGTTCGCACGGCCTTCGAGGATCGCGTCGGCCACGCCTGCCGCGTACAGGGCGACTGCCTTGCTGGCGTCGTCGTTACCCGGGATCACGTAGTCCACACCTTCCGGCGAGTGGTTCGTATCGACCACGGCGATGACCGGAATGCCGAGCTTGTTCGCTTCGGTCACGGCAATCTTGTGGTAGCCGACGTCGACGACGAAGATCGCGTCCGGAATGCCGCCCATGTCCTTCACGCCGCCGATCGACTTCTGCAGCTTGGCCATTTCGCGTTCGAACAACAGCGCTTCCTTCTTGCTCATGCGCTCGGTTTCGCCTGCTTCCAGCGCTGCTTCCATGTCCTTCAGGCGCTTGATCGAAACCTTCAGCGTCTTGAAGTTGGTCAGCATGCCGCCGAGCCAGCGTGCGTTGACGAACGGCATACCGGCGCGCTGCGCTTCCTGGGCGATCGTGTCACGCGACTGACGCTTCGTGCCGACGAACAGGATCGTGCCACGGTTCGATGCCAGCTGACGCGCGTACTTCAGCGCGTCGTTGTACATCGGCAGCGTCTTTTCGAGGTTGATGATGTGAATCTTGTTGCGGTGACCGAAAATGAACGGAGCCATCTTCGGGTTCCAGAAGCGGGTCTGGTGACCGAAGTGGACACCTGCTTCCAGCATTTGACGCATCGTAACTGCCATGAAATTCTCCACGAGGGTTGGGTCTTAAGCCGGCTGCCGTATCGGCCGCGTCCGCCCGCACTTTCGTGCGCTGCTGTAAAACGCGTCGACACCCTGGGTGCGCCGGCTTGCGAATTGGCTGCCTGAATCGCTACTTTGCTCGCGACACAGACAACCGAAGTGCCGCGACAAGCCGCTCCGCCCCACCTGTCATGCACGGAATGCAACGACAAGGGACAAGATCGACTTAGCCGAAGAGTATAGCACGTGACTATCGGGTGACTCAACCTGCCGCGCCTCTCTCAAAAGCCTGCGGCAGCCGGAATATGGTGCGATAATCCCGCAATAAATCGCATTTCAGGCCCGACTCATGGCTATTACGCTCAAAAACGAACACGATATCGCCCAGATGCGCGTCGCCTGCCGGCTCGCCAGCGAGGTGCTCGACTACATCACGCCGTTCGTCAAGGCCGGCGTCACGACCGGCGAACTCGACCGCCTGTGTCACGAATACATGCTGAAGGAACAGGGCACGGTCCCGGCGCCGCTCAATTATCAGCCGCCCGGCTACCCGCCCTACCCGAAAGCCACCTGCATTTCCGTCAACGACGTGATCTGCCACGGCATTCCGGGCGACAAGGCACTGAAAAACGGCGATGCGCTGAATATCGACGTCACCGTGATCAAGGAAGGCTACTTCGGCGACACGAGCCGTATGTTCATCGTCGGCGAAGGCTCGATCATGGCGAAGCGCCTTGTGCAGGCCACCTTCGAGTGCATGTGGCTCGGCATCGACCAGGTGCGCCCCGGCGCGCATCTCGGCGATATCGGCTATGCGATCCAGAAGCATGCGGAAGGCCTCGGCTACAGCGTGGTGCGCGAGTATTGCGGCCACGGCATCGGCACCGTGTTCCACGAAGACCCGCAAATCCTGCATTACGGCCGCCCCGGCACCGGGCTCGAACTGCAGGCGGGCATGATCTTCACGATCGAGCCGATGATCAACGCCGGTCGCCGCGATATCCGCACGATGCCCGACCAGTGGACCGTCAAGACCAAGGACCGCAGCCTGTCCGCGCAGTGGGAGCACACGGTGCTCGTCACCGAGACCGGCTACGACGTGCTGACCGTGTCGGCCGGCACGCCAGCGCGTCCGCCGCTCGTCGCGGCCACTGCCTGAGCGCACTTCGACCCTTTTCGCCCGCCCTCCAATGAGTAGCGTTCCAGCCGTTGCCCCTGCCCATGCGTCGTCGCTCAAGGCGGACTACAAAGTGGCCAAAGCCCAGTTGCTGGAACGCTTTCGCACCGCGACCAACGTCGATGCGCTGATGGCCGCGCTCGCGCGCGCCACCGATCATTCGCTGCGCGCCGCGTGGGACACCTGCGAGCTGCCGGACGATCTGGCACTCGTCGCGGTCGGCGGCTATGGGCGCGGCGAGCTCGCGCCGCATTCCGACATCGACATTCTGGTGTTGTTGCCCGACACGCCGCTGGAGCATCTGGAAGCGCGCATCGAGCGCTTCATCAGCCTCGCGTGGGACCTCGGGCTGGAACTGGGCAGCAGCGTGCGCAGCGTGTCGCAATGCCTCGAGGAAGCGGCCAACGACGTCACCGTGCGCACCTCGTTGCTGGAGGCGCGGCACATCACCGGCAGCACCGCGCTGTTCGACGATTTCGCTCGGCGCTACCGCGACGCGCTCGACCCGAAGGCGTTCTTCCAGGCGAAGGTGCTCGAAATGCGCCAGCGCCACGCGAAGTTCCAGGACACGCCGTACGCGCTCGAACCGAACATCAAGGAAAGCCCCGGCGGACTGCGCGATCTGCAGCTGATTCTGTGGATCACCCAGGCGGCCGACTTCGGCAGCAGCTGGCGCGAACTCGAGGCGCGCGGGCTGATCACCGAGCGCGAGGCGCGCGAACTACGCCGCAACGAGGGTTTCCTGAAATCGCTGCGCGCGCGGCTGCACGTGATTGCCGGGCGCCGCCAGGACATTCTGGTGTTCGATCTGCAAACGCCCGTTGCCGAAAGCTTCGACTACCAGCCGACCGCGACCAAGCGCGCGAGCGAACAGCTGATGCGCCGCTACTACTGGGCCGCCAAAGCCGTCACGCAGCTCGCGACGATCCTGATCCAGAACATCGAGGCGCAGCTGTTTCCGAGCACCAGCGGGATCACCCGGGTGCTGTCGGATCGCTTCGTCGAAAAACAGGGCATGCTCGAAATCGCGTCCGACGACGTGTTCCAGCGCGAGCCGAATGCGATCCTCGAAGCGTTCCTGCTGTACGAGCGCACCCCCGGCGTGAAGGGGCTGTCGGCACGCACGCTGCGGGCGATCTACAACGCCCGCGATGTGATGGACCAGCACTGGCGCCGCGATCCGGAAAACCGCCGGCTGTTCATGGAGATCATCCGGCAGCCGGCCGGCATCACCCACGCGTTCCGGCTGATGAACCAGACCAGCGTGCTCGGGCGTTATCTGCTGAACTTCCGGCGCATCGTCGGGCAGATGCAGCACGACCTGTATCACGTGTACACGGTCGATCAGCACATCCTGATGGTGCTGCGCAATCTGCGCCGCTTCGCGATCGCCGAGCATGCGCACGAATATCCGTTCTGCAGCCAGCTGATCGTGAACTTCGACCGGCCGTGGGTGCTGTACGTGGCGGCGCTGTTCCACGACATCGCGAAAGGCCGCGGCGGCGATCACTCGACGCTCGGCATGGCCGACGCGCGCCGCTTCTGCCGGCAGCACGGGATCGAAGGCGAGGACGGCGAGCTGGTCGTGTGGCTCGTGCAGCAGCACCTGACGATGAGCCAGGTCGCTCAGAAGCAGGACACCAGCGACCCCGAAGTGATCAAGCGCTTCGCCGAGCTGGTCGGCACCGAACGCCGCCTGACCGCGCTGTACCTGCTGACGGTCGCCGATATCCGCGGCACCAGCCCGAAGGTCTGGAACACGTGGAAAGGCAAGCTGCTCGAGGACCTGTATCGCTCGACGCTCGCCGTGCTCGGCGGCGCCACGCCCGATACCCATTCGGAACTGAAGTCGCGCCAGGAAGAGGCGCTCGCGCTGCTGCGCCTCGAAACCGTGCCGGAAGGCGCGCAACGGGCGCTGTGGGACAAGCTCGACGTCGGTTACTTCCTGCGCCACGACGCGGCGGACATCGCGTGGCAAACTCGCGTGCTGTACCGCCACGTCGAAACCCCGACGCCGCTCGTGCGCGCGCGGCCATCGCCGATCGGCGAGGCGCTGCAGGTACTGGTCTACGTGAAGGATCAGCCGGATCTGTTCGCGGGCATCTGCGCGTATTTCGACCGCAACGGGCTGTCGGTGCTCGATGCGCGCGTCAGCACGACGCGTCACGGCTACGCGCTCGACAATTTCCTCGTCGCGCACACCGAACAGGACGTGCACTACCGCGACATCGCCAATCTGGTCGAGCAGGAGCTCACCGCTCGCCTCGCCGGCCACGGCACGCTGCTGCCGGGTCCGTCGAAGGGCCGGCTGTCAAGGCTGTCGCGCACCTTCCCGATCACGCCGCGCGTCGACCTGCGGGCCGACGAGCGCGGCCAATACTACATCCTGTCCGTGTCGGCGAACGACCGGCCGGGCCTTCTTTATTCGATCGCGCGCGTGCTGGCCGAGCACCGGGTCGGCGTCGCTTCGGCGCGGATCAATACGCTCGGCGAACGCGTCGAGGACGTGTTCCTGCTCGAGGGACACAGCCTGTCGGACAACCGCCTGCAAATCCAGGTCGAAACCGAACTGCTGCGCGCGATCGCAGTGTGAGCTTTTCATGCGAATCAAATTAACAGCCAAGCATCCGCGGCCGGCCTCGTCCGAACGCGCCCCTGTCCGTTCCGGCAGCGCGTCCGCGCGTAAGCCGACCCGCCCGGTGCGGCCGAAAGCGCCGGAGTCCGGTGCGGCTCGCGAAGGTGGCGTCGCGGGCGGTGGTGCCGGTAAGCGGCCGGTTGGTGCGAAGCCGACGGGTGCGGGTGCGCCGCGTCGCTTTGAAAGTGGCGGCGAGCGTGGGGAGCGCGGGTTCGGCGGCGAGCGCGGCGGTGAGCGTGGGCCGCGCCGTGAAGGTGGCGAGCGCGGCGAACGGCCGGCGCGTCGCTTTGAGGGCGCTGGCGAGCGTGGTGAACGTGCGCCGCGTCGTGAGTTCGGTGATCGTGCGGAACGCGCGCCGCGTCGGGAATTCGGTGATCGCACAGAACGTGCACCCCGCCGCTTTGAAGGTAGCGGTGAGCGTGGCGAACGTGCTCCGCGTCGCGAATTCGGTGATCGCACAGAACGCGCGCCCCGTCGCTTTGAGGGTGGCGGCGACCGCACGGAACGTGCGCCGCGTCGTTTTGAAGGCACGAGCGAACGTGGTGAGCGCGCGCCGCGCCGCGAATTCGGCGATCGCCCGGAACGCGCACCCCGCCGCTTCGAAGGCAACAGTGAGCGTGGCGAACGTGCTCCGCGTCGTGAATTCGGTGATCGCACAGAACGCGCGCCCCGTCGCTTTGAAGGCGGCAGTGAGCGTGGCGAACGTGCTCCGCGTCGAGAATTCGGTGATCGCACGGAACGCGCACCCCGCAGCTTTGAAGGTGGCGGTGAGCGTGGTGAGCGCGCTCCGCGTCGTGAGTTCGGTGATCGCGCAGAACGCGCGCCCCGTCGCTTTGAAGGCGGCAGTGAGCGTGGCGAACGTGCTCCGCGTCGTGAGTTCGGCGATCGTGCAGAACGTGCACCCCGCCGCTTTGAAGGCAGCAGTGAGCGTGGCGAACGTGCTCCGCGTCGTGAATTCGGTGATCGCACGGAACGCGCACCCCGCCGCTTCGAAGGCAACAGTGAGCGTGGCGAACGCGCTCCGCGTCGTGAGTTCGGCGATCGTCCGGAACGAGCACCCCGCCGCTTTGAAGGCAGCAGTGAGCGTGGCGAACGTGCTCCGCGTCGTGAATTCGGCGACCGCACGGAACGTGCGCCGCGTCGTTTTGAAGGCACGAGCGAGCGTGGCGAACGCGCTCCGCGTCGTGAGTTCGGCGATCGTCCTGAACGCGCACCCCGCCGTTTTGAAGGCAGCAGTGAGCGTGGTGACCGTGCGCCGCGCCGCGAATTCAGCGACCGCGCAGAACGCGCACCCCGCCGCGAATTCGACGACCGCCCCGCACGCACCGCCAAACCGCGCGCCGAAGCGCCCGACACCGCGATTGAAACCCCGCGCCCGCGCCGCGACCAGGAAGACGCGCCCGGCATGCTGCGGCTGTCGAAGCTGATGTCCAAGCTCGGCCTGTGCTCGCGCCGCGAAGCCGACGAATGGATCGAGAAAGGCTGGGTGATGGTCGACGGCGAACGCGTCGATACGCTCGGCACCAAGGTGTTCCCGGATCAGCGCATCGACATCGACCCGGCCGCCGAAGCCGCGCAGTCGAGCCAGGTGACGGTGCTGATCCACAAGCCGGTCGGCCTCGTGTCGGGCCAGGCGGAAGACGGCTATCAGCCGGCCATCACGCTGGTCACGCCGGAAAACCGCTGGGAAGGCGACCAGTCGGGCATCCGTTTCGCGGCCTCGCATCTGCGTCAGCTCGCGCCGGCCGGCCGTCTGGACATCGATTCGACCGGCCTGCTGGTGTTGACGCAGGATGGCCGCATCGCGAAGCAGCTGATCGGCGGTCATTCTGAGGTCGACAAGGAGTATCTGGTGCGCGTCGCCTATGGCGAGCACACGGTCGACGTCGAAAGCCACTTCCCGGCCGACAAGCTCGCGCTGCTGTGCCACGGCCTGACGCTCGACGACGTCCAGCTCAAACCCGCGCAGGTCAACTGGCAAAACGGCGAGCAGCTGCGTTTCGTGCTGCGCGAAGGCCGCAAGCGCCAGATCCGTCGCATGTGCGAGCTGGTCGGCCTCGAAGTGGTCGGCCTGAAGCGCGTGCGGATGGGTCGCGTGACGCTCGGCGCGTTGCCGCCGGGTCAGTGGCGCTATCTGTCGGAAGACGAAGCGTTCTGATGCTCTGACGTCCGAACACTGCGCCGGCTCCGCGTGAGCCGGCGCGCTGCGGCTTCAATCAATAAAAAAACCCACGCATGAGCGTGGGTTTTTTTATTGCCACCGGCACGGCGCGTCGCGCGTGCCACAACCAAGCCAGATCAATCGTCGCTATTCGGATCCAGATCCGGGAACAGGATCTCGGTAAAGCCGAACTTCGAGAAATCGGTGATCCGCATCGGATACAGCTTGCCGATCAGGTGATCGCATTCGTGCTGCACGACGCGCGCGTGAAAGCCCTCGGCGACCCGCTCGATCGCATTGCCGAACTGGTCGAAGCCGTGATAGCGGATCATCGAAAACCGGTTCACCGCGCCGCGCAGCCCCGGCACCGACAGACAACCCTCCCAGCCCTCTTCCATGTCCTGCGACACCGGCGTGATGGTCGGATTGATCAGCACCGTTTCCGGCACCGACGGCGCGTCCGGATAGCGGTCGTTCGAGCCGAAGCCGAAGATCACCACCTGCAGATCGACGCCGATCTGCGGCGCCGCGAGTCCCGCGCCGTTCGCGTGGTGCATCGTCTCGAACATGTCCTTCACCAGCTGATGCAACTCGGGCGTATCGAAGTGATCGACCGGTTTGGCGATTTGCAGCAGGCGCGGATCGCCCATCTTCAGAATGTCGTGAATCATGAATGCCCCTCCAGGAGCTTGCGCATACCTTCTTCGTCGAGAACGGGGATGCCGAGTTCCTCCGCTTTCGCGAGCTTGCTGCCCGCGTCCGCGCCGGCCACCACGTAGCTGGTTTTCTTCGACACCGAGCCCGCCACCTTCGCGCCCGCCGCTTCGAGCATCTCCTTCGCGTCCTCGCGCGACAGATTGGGCAGCGTGCCGGTCAGCACCACCGTCTGGCCGGCCAGCACGCCCTGCGGCGCCTTCGGCGCGGGCGGCCCCTCCTTCCAGGTGACCCGGCCCGGCGCGCGCAACTGCTCGATCACCGTGCGGTTGTGCTCCTCCGCGAAGAACTGGTGCAGCGATTCGGCGACCACCGGGCCCACGTCGTTGACTTCCAGCAACTCTTCGAGCGACGCGTCCATGATCGGCGTCAGCGAACCGAAGTGCTTGGCGAGATCCTTCGCGGTCGATTCGCCGACATGGCGAATCCCGAGCGCGTAGATGAAACGCGCAAGCGTGGTGTTCTTGGCTTTTTCGAGCGAGTCGAGCAGGTTCTGCGCGGATTTCTCGGCGAAGCGGTCGAGTTCCGCGAGTGTCGCGAAGCCGAGGTTGAACAGATCGGCCGGCGTGCGCACGAGGTTCTGCTCGACCAGCTGATCGATGATCTTCTCGCCGAGGCCGTCGATATCGAGCGCGCGCCGCTGCGCGAAGTGCCACAGCGCCTGCTTGCGCTGCGCCGGACAAAACAGACCGCCGGTGCAGCGCGCAATCGCCTCGTCCGGCAGGCGCTCGATATTCGAGCCGCACACCGGGCATTGCGTCGGCATCACGAATTCGCGCGCGTCGGCCGGACGCCGGTCGAGCAGCGCGCTGACCACTTCCGGAATCACGTCGCCGGCGCGCCGCACGATCACCGTATCGCCGATGCGGATGTCCTTGCGGCGCACTTCGTCTTCGTTGTGCAGCGTCGCATTGGTGACCGTCGCGCCGCCGACGAACACCGGTTCGAGCCGCGCGACCGGCGTGATCGCGCCGGTGCGGCCGACCTGCACGTCGATCGCGACGAGCTTGGTCAGCGCTTCCTGAGCCGGGAATTTGTGCGCGAGCGCGAAACGCGGCGCGCGTGACACGAAGCCGAGCGTGTCCTGCTCATCGCGCCGGTTGACCTTGTAGACCACGCCGTCGATGTCGTACGGCAGCCCGTCGCGCTTCTCGCCGACGCCGCGGAAAAAGCCCAGCAGCCCATCGGCGCCCTGCACGACCGCGCGCTCGCCGTTGACCGGCAGCCCCATCTCCTTGTACCAGTCGAGCAGTTCGCTGTGCGTGGCCGGCATGTCGGCGCCGTCGAGCACGCCGATTCCATATGCGAAGAACGACAGCGGCCGCTGCGCGGTGATCTTCGAATCGAGCTGGCGCAGGCTACCCGCCGCCGCGTTGCGCGGGTTCGCGAATTCGCGTTGCTCGGCCGCGCGCTGACGCTCGTTCAGGCGCTCGAAATCGCGCTTGAACATCAGCACCTCGCCGCGCACATCGAGCACGTGCGGCACGCGCTTGCCCTTCAGTTTCAGCGGGATCGAGCGGATCGTGCGGACGTTTTCGGTGACGTTCTCGCCGGTCGTGCCGTCGCCGCGCGTGGACGCCTGCACGAACACGCCGTCGACATAGCGCAGCGAGATCGCGAGGCCGTCGAACTTCAGTTCGGCCGCGTAATCGACCGGCACCGGCGGCTCGCTCGCGTTCTTGCCGAGCGCGTCGCCGACGCGCTTGTCGAACGCGACGATGTCTTCATCGGCGAAACCGTTGTTCAGCGACAGCATCGGCTGATCGTGCACGACCGGCTCGAAGCCGCTGGCCGCCTCGCCGCCGACGCGCTGGGTCGGCGAATCCGGCACGATCAGGTCCGGATGCTCGCCTTCGATACGCTCCAGTTCCTTGAACAGTGTGTCGTACTCGGCGTCCGGCAGGTCCGGCTGATCGAGCACGTAGTACGCGTAGTTCGCGCGTTCGAGCTCGGCGCGCAGCCATGCGGCCCGTTCGGCCGGCGCACTGGTTTCGGAAGGAGGGACAGGGGTTCGGGCCATACGCGCGGAAGCTTTATCAGGATGAAAGTCGGACATCGGATTATCGCAGGAAGCCTGGCCCTTTACATCGGCCGAATGGGGGACTTGCGAGGCGTTTCGCGCACTCGCGCGAATGCCTGAAAACGATGCCGGAAACGACAACGGCCGCACATTGTGCGGCCGTCAATTCCTGCGCGAAAAACGCGCGGTGCTACGAGGCGGAGGTTACTGGCTGAACAGCCGCCGCGTCGCCGGCGAGCCCGCCGGAATGCCCGCCTGTTCGAGTTTCGCGTAGAGCGTCATCAGCTGCTTTTCGATCGCCAGCAGCGCGCTCTCCGGCAACGGCCGGCGGCCATCGTCGACGACCCGCCCGCCGATCCGCTCGGCCAGCGATTTCGCGTAGTCGCACATCAGCCGGAACGGCAGGATGTCCTCGTCGGCGACCGGCACGTCGAGCACCAGCGTGATCATCTCGCCGCCCTTGTACGTGAGGTCGTCGCGCAGGAAGTTGGTGTCGCCGAACTGCAGCATGAACACCGGGCTCTGGCGCGAGTCGAGCTTGACGAAGCGGGTGCCGTCGCGCGACAGCAGCAGACCGTCCTGCGACGCGACCGCCTGCACATAATTGGCCGACCACGGCGCGCCGTCCGACAGCACGTTGATCGACAGCTGCGCGTCGCACTGCGCGGCGAAGCCGTCGAGCTCGCGCGCCATCGCGACGGTTTCCAGCATGTCGGGGAATTCGGGCGCCGCGTCGAGCGCATCGGCGAACTGCTGCACGCCGGTCACGAACTCGGAGAATTCGAGCTCGTTCAGCGCGCCGCTGCGGTTCGCGAGCTGCGCGGCCGCGCGCAGTTCCTCGTAACGGGTGCCGTTCTGCAGCAGCTCCCACGCGCCGCCTTCGGGCTTGCCCTCGATATGTACCGGCTTGCTGCCCGCGCGACGCAGCCGCTGCGCGAGCGGAATCACCTTGTCGCCGGCCACCGGGCCGTTCAGGCGAATCGGCACGATGCAGTCGATACGACGGTCGACGATCGCCGGCGGTGCCGACGAAATCGTCGTGGCGGCCGGCAGGATCGGCTCGACGCGTTCCTGCTCGACCGGCGCGGGCTTCGCGGTGGCAGCCGTTTCGGCGGCGGGACGCTCGCTGTCGCCGTCGGACGCCTCGGCGTGCTGGGACTCGCCCTCACCTTCGGCTCGCGCCGCTTCTTCAGCGGCCGGATAACCGTTCGGCGAGGTCATCTCCGCCTGAATATCGGCCGGCGTATCGAGCGGCGCGGTGGCCGCACCCGCAGCCGCACTTGCACCAAAGGTCGGCTCGACCCGCGCGGCGCTCGTATCCGCGAGCGGCTCGGCGCTCACGCTCGGCTCGCGCCGGGTGGTCGGCCGGGCCGGCTCGATGAACGGGCTCTGCTCTTCATGCTCGTCCCGCGGCGCAAAGCTTTCGGCGGTCTCGGCCGGCATCGGCCGCGGCATCTTGCGACGCACCTTCGCGCCCTGCCACGCGTTGTACACGACCACGCCCCCGACCACCACGGCGCCCGCGCCGATCAAACCGAGTGTCAACTCGTCCATGCATGCTCCATCAGCAATTCTTCTATCCGCGCGGGACCGCGTGCGCTTCAGTTCTCGCGCGGCCGGTCAGCACCGCCGCTGCGCTGAACGCGCCGCCCGCGAAGGCCTTAACTCAAACGATATTCTGGGCGAAACCCGCCGCCGTTTCCATGTCGACCGCGACGATCCGCGATACGCCCTGCTCCTGCATCGTCACGCCGATCAGCTGCTGCGCCATCTCCATCGCGATCTTGTTGTGCGAGATGAACAGGAACTGGGTCTTGTCCGACATCGCCCGCACGAGGTTCGCAAAGCGCTCGGTGTTCGCGTCGTCGAGCGGCGCGTCCACTTCGTCGAGCAGACAGAACGGCGCCGGATTCAGCTGGAACATCGCGAACACCAGCGCGGTCGCGGTCAGCGCTTTCTCGCCGCCCGACAGCAGGTGAATCGTCGAATTCTTCTTGCCCGGCGGCTGCGCCATCACCTGCACGCCGGCATCGAGAATCTCGTCGCCGGTCATGATCAGCTTCGCCTGGCCGCCGCCGAAGAGTCGCGGGAACAGCTCGCCGAAATGACGGTTCACTTCGTCGAAGGTGCTTTGCAGCAGCGTGCGGGTTTCCGCGTCGATCTTGCGGATCGCGTCTTCGAGCGTTTCGATCGCGCTGGTCAAATCGGCCGATTGCGCGTCGAGGAAGGTCTTGCGCTCGCTCGCCGCTTTCAGCTCGTCAAGCGCGGCCATGTTGACCGGTCCGAGCGCGATGATCGCGTTGTTGATCCGCGTGACTTCGCCTTGCAGATACGACGGCTTCATGTCCGGCGTCAGCTTGGCCTGCAATTCGGCCTCGTCGACGCCCGCCGCCGCGAGCTGTTCGATGAACTGCTCGCCGTTCAGGCGCGCGGCCTGTTCCTTCAGCTGCAATTCGTTGATGCGGTCGCGCAGCGGCTGCAATGCGCGCTCGGCGGTCAGGCGGGTTTCGTCGGCCGCACGCAGCTTCGCGGTCAGGTCGTCGAGTTCGACCCGCGCCGCGCGCAGCGCCTCTTCTTTCGCGGTGCGGATGTCGAGCGCGTCCTGCAAGCCGGTGTGCGCGGTCTGCTCGTTGATCGTTTCGAGCTCGGCGCGCGCGTCTTCGAGCGAGCCGGCCACGCGCTCGCTCTGCTCGTGCGCGACCTGGATGCTGCGCTTGAGCTCGTCGATCCGGTTCGTCATGTTGCGCGCGGCAAAGCGCGCATCGGTCGCGGCACGGTCGAGATCGCGCGCTTCGCCGCGTGCGCCCGTCAGTTGTTCGTCGAGCGCTTCGAACGCCAGTTGATGGTCTTCGAAGCGCGCCTGCAATTCGGCGAGTTCGCCGTCGTGGCGCTCGAAGTTCGCTTCGGACTCAGCCCGCAACGCGCGCTGCTCTTCGACCTGAGCGGCGATTTCCTCGAGTTCCTCGCGAATCTGCGTGCTGCGCTGCGTGTAGCGCTCATGCGCCTGAGTCAGCTTCAGCACGTCCATCTGCAATGCGTGGACCCGCTGGGTCGCGCGCTCGGCTTGCGCACGCAGATCGGCGAGCGCCTGTGCGGCCTGGGTATGCGCGGCTTCCGCGCGGATCGCGGCGGCCTTCGCGTCGTCGGCGAGCAGCGCCTGCGCGCGCACCTGACGGCCGAGGTTTTCGATTTCCTGCTGGCGGCCGAGCATACCAGCCTGTTCGGAGTCGGCCGCGTACAGCTGCACGCCGACGCGCGTGACCAGATGCCCCGCCTTGACGACGAACGCGCCGCCTTCGGGCAGCTGCGAGCGCATTGCGAGCGCCTGCTGCAGATCGTCCGCGACGAACGCAAGTCCCAGCCAGTCGTTCAGCACCGCGCGGATGCCCGCGTCTTCGATCCGCACCAGCGACAGCAGCGAGCGCAGCGCGGCGGGCGCCGCCGGCGCCGGTTGACCGGCCGAGGGCGGCGCGTAGAACGCGAGCTTGGCGGGCGGCGCGTCGGTTGCGAACGCCTTGACCCAGTCGAGATTCGACACTTCGAGCGCGGCGAGGCGCTCGCGCAGCATCGCTTCGAGCGCGGTTTCCCAACCGGCTTCGACGTGCAGCTTCTTCCACAGACGCGGCAGGCTGCCCAGTTCGTGCTTGTCGAGCCACGGCTGGATCTTGCCTTCGGTCTGCACGCTTTCCTGCAACTGCTTGAGCGCGGCGAGGCGCGCGTCGAGCTGGTGAATCTGCGCGCTTTCGGCCTGCACGCGCTCCTGCGCGGCGCGGCGCTCGCCATCCAGCCTCGGCAGCGTTTCCTGCGCATCGGCAAGGCGTGCCTGCGCGTCGTGGAGAATTTCCTCGTGTTCGGCGAGCTGCATGCGCAACTCTTCGAGCTGCGCTTCGTCGGGCGCGTCGAGCCCGCCCGCCTCCGACTTCAGCCGCTCATGGCGCTGCTGCAACTGCTGCAACTGCTGATCGGCATTGCGCTGATGCGCGGCTTCGAGTTTGAGCGCCTGTTCGGTCTGCGCGATGCCGCCGCGCTCCGCGTTCAGTTCGGCCTGCGCATCGCGCCAGCGCGCTTCGAGCGCGGGCAGCGCGTCGTGCTTCGCGGCCGCGTCCTCTTCGGCGAGCACCGCCCTTTCTTCGGCGACGGCCAGTTGCTCCTCGGCGTCGGCGATATCGTCCTGCGCCTTGTCCGCCTGCGACTGCCACTGCTCACGCTGCGCGGTCAGCGCGGCGATCTGCGCCTGCACGCGATTACGCGACTCGACGATGAAGCGGATCTCCGCCTCGAGCCGGCTCACTTCCGCGTTCGCTTCATAGAGCGCGCCTTGCGCACCCTGCATCGCGTCGCTCGCGGAATAGTGCGCGACCCGCAGCGTTTCGAGTTCCAATTCGACTTCGCGCAACCTCGCGGTCTGCGCTTCGAGGTCGATCTGCGCCTGTTCGATCGCGCGCTGCTGGCGTTGCTGCTCGCCGCCCGCCTCGTTCTTGCGCAACAGCCACAGCAGCCGCTGCTTTTCTTCGCCGTCGGTCTGCAACTCGCGATAACGGGTCGCGACGATCGCCTGCGCTTCGAGCTTCTCGAGATTCGCGCCGAGTTCGCGGACGATGTCCTCGACCCGCGTCAGGTTCTCGCGCGTGTCGTGCAGACGGTTCTCGGTCTCGCGGCGGCGTTCCTTGTACTTCGACACGCCGGCGGCTTCTTCGAGGAACACCCGCAGCTCTTCCGGCTTCGCCTCGATCAGGCGCGCGATCATGCCCTGCCCGATGATCGCGTACGCGCGCGGCCCGAGGCCGGTGCCGAGGAAAATGTCCTGGATGTCGCGGCGGCGCGCCGGCAGGTTGTTGATGTAGTAGCTGGAAGTGCCGTCGCGGGTCAGCACGCGCTTCACCGCGATTTCCGCATACTGGCCCCACTGGCCGGCGGCGCGGCCTTCCGCGTTGTCGAACACCAGTTCGACGCTCGCGCGGCTGCCGGGCTTGCGGGCCGTCGAGCCGTTGAAGATCACGTCCTGCATCGACTCGCCGCGCAACTCCGACGCGCGCGATTCGCCGAGCACCCAGCGCACCGCGTCGATGATGTTGGATTTGCCGCACCCGTTCGGGCCGACCACGCCGACTAGCTGGCCTGGGACCTGGAAATGGGTGGGATCGACGAAGGATTTGAAGCCAGCGAGTTTGATCGAGGTGAGACGCACGGCGATTTCGCTGTTTGAAAAGAGGGTGTGATAGGTGGCTCGCGAGGTTGCGCCGGTCGTTCACCGCCGTGGCGGGACGGCCCACGCAACCTCGCGAGCCTTCGCAATTGGGTTGCCGGCGGGGCGCGCTGCTGCATTTGCAACTGCGCACGCGCCGGCTAATGAGGGGGAATCATACCATCGCGCGCGGGCGATTCTTACCGCCCTTACGGTGGTCGTCGCGCTCGCGGCCTGGCTCGCTTGCGCGCTCGCTTCCGTGCTCGATTCCGTGCTCGATTCCGTGCTCGATTCCGTGCTCGATTCCGTGCTCGATTCCGTGCTCGATTCCGTGCTCGCTTCCGTGCTCGATTCCTCGCTCATTCGCGGGTTCGTTTACCTGCGTGCTGGCGCCGCCGGCACCAGCGCCGCCGCCGTCATGCTCGCCCGGCACGCCGGTGTCCTCGATCGCGGGATCGGGCGGCGCGCTCTTCGTGCGATGCACCCAGCTCGACAGCGCCGACGCAAGCACGATGCACGCGCCGCCGGCCCATTCGCGCGGCCCCGGCATCTCGCCGGCGAACAGCCACGCGGACAGCGCGGTCACGACCAGTTCGAACAGCATGATGATCGACGCGCGATTGGCCGGCACACGGGCAAGCCCGTATTGCACCAGCATGTTGTTCGACGCGAGCAGCAAGCCGAGGCCCAGCACCAGCCCCGCCGCCGTGAGCAGATGCGCGCCGGCGGGCGGCGCGGGCATCGGCTCGAACAGCGCCGCCAGCGCGCCGAGCAGCGCCGCGCCGCCGAACACCGTCGCGGTTCGCATCTCCGGCTTCATGTCCGGCAGCACGCGGCTCGTCTTCAGGATCAGCACGTTGCTCATCGCGAAGCCCATCCCGCCCGCCAGACCCGCCCATTCGGCCGCGTTGCCGGGCATCGGGATGCCGAGTTGCGGCGACCACAGCATCGTGACCGCGCCGGCCAGCGACAGCGCCGCGAGCGCCGCGCCCGACCACGTGAGCCGCTCGTGCAGGATGAAGTGCGCGAACAGCGCGGTCCACGCGGGCGTCAGATAGAACAGCAGCAGCACGCGCATCACCTGACCGTGGATCGAGCCCCACACGAAGCCGAGATTGGTAACGCCGGCCGCGAGCGCGAGCGCCGGCAGCAGCCAGTGCCAGCGCACCGTCTTCAGCGCGCGGCGCCGCACCAGCAGCACGAACAGGCACCCGGTGCCGCTCGTGAGCGCACTCGCGGCGGTGCCGGTCACGCCGAGCGCGGCAAGCATCCGCAGCGGATACCAGACGATTCCCCAGACCGACGCGCCGAGCATGATCGCGAGCGTCGGCCAGCCGTTGCGCAGCCAGTTGGTCATCGGCTGGGGCTCCGGGTGGTGCGGGCTGAAGTGGGTAGATGTGCCGGTGCCCGTGCCGGGGTTGGCGCTGACGTTAGCGTCGGGCTTGGCGCTGGCGTAACGGTGCGGGTCGGAGGGAGCGTGGACTTGCCCGTAGACGTTGGCCCCTGAGCGCCCGCGGCGTTGTGTGTGGATATCCGAGCGGGCGTGGGCGTGCCCGCCAACCTGCCGCTGGCGGCGGCCTGGCACCCGCTCGGTCGGCCTGTCTCCGGAACTGCTGCGTACATTGCTGCTCCTGCGTGTTTTTTCGTGCAAAGCCCGGCGCCATTGCTCGCCGCGGCCTTTGCGCTGCGTGTCGAGGCGCCGCCCGGCGGGGCGCGCCACGCTATAATCGACCGCTTGCCGCCGCTGCCGGCCGGCCCTCGCCGGGCCGCACGGCGCGCGCATGAGACGCCGTGTGACGCGCCGCCCGCCGGCTTGCGAAGCACGTGTTCTCGCCCCGTCCGCGTCCATCCCGATCAGGCCATCTCGTCCGTGAATCCGCTACTCGACTCCCTTCAGTCCTATCCGTTCGAAAAGCTGCGCGTGCTTTTCAAGGACGTCACGCCGCCGGCCGGCCTCGCGCACATCAGCTTCGGCATCGGCGAGCCGAAACATCCGACCCCGCCGCTGATCCGCGACGCGGTGATCGCCTCGCTCGGCGGCCTCGCGACCTACCCGGCCACGCTCGGTTCGGCGCCGCTGCGCGAGTCGATCGCGAAATGGGTGTCGACGCGCTATAACCTGCCGCCGCTCGATCCGGCCACCGAAGTGCTGCCGGTAGCGGGCTCGCGCGAGGCGCTGTTCGCGCTCGCGCAGACGGTGCTCAATCCGCAGCGAGACGCGAGCAGCAAGGCCGATGGCGCGACCGCCGGGCAGCCTGCGATCGTACTCTGTCCGAACCCGTTCTACCAAATCTACGAAGGCGCGGCGCTGCTCGGCGGCGCGCAGCCGTACTTCGTCAATAGCGACCCGGCGCGCAACTTCGCGTGCGACTACTCGGCGGTCCCCGCCGACGTCTGGGCACGCACGCAGCTGCTGTACGTGTGCTCGCCCGGCAATCCGACCGGCGCGGTGCTGACGCTCGACGACTGGCGCGAACTGTTCGCGCTGTCGGACCGCTACGGCTTCGTGATCGCGTCCGACGAGTGCTACTCGGAAATCTATTTCGACGAAGCGAACCCGCCGCTCGGCGGCCTCGAAGCGGCGCACCAGCTCGGCCGCGGCTACGAGCGGCTGGTGATGCTGTCGAGCCTGTCGAAGCGCTCGAACGTGCCGGGCATGCGCTCGGGCTTCGTCGCCGGCGACGCGGCGATCCTGAAAGCCTTCCTGCTGTACCGCACCTACCACGGCGCGGCGCTGTCCACGGTATTCCAGAGCGCGAGCATCGCCGCGTGGAACGACGAAACCCACGTGCGCGAGAACCGCGCGAAGTACCTGCAGAAGTTCACCACCGTCACGCCGATGCTCGCCGACGTGCTCGACGTGCGTCTGCCGGACGCCGCGTTCTACCTGTGGGCCAACGTCGAGCGCACCGGCCTCTCGGACACCGAGTTCGCCCAGCGCCTCTACGCCGACTATAATGTGACGGTTCTGCCGGGCTCGTTCCTCGCGCGCACCGCGCACGGCGTGAACCCCGGCCGCAATTTCGTGCGCCTCGCGCTCGTCGCCGACGTCGACGAATGCACGGAAGGCGCGCAGCGGATCGTCGAGTTTTGCCGCTCGCTGAACGCCGCCTGAGCCCGCGCGCTCTCCCCTCTTCAGACTTCAACTCTTCAGAAAATCACGCATATGTCGCAACAACTTCAGCAAATTATCGACACCGCCTGGGACAACCGCGCCGACCTGTCGCCGAAGGCCGCGCCGGCCGAAGTGCGCGAAGCCGTCGCCCACGCGATCGAGCAACTCGATAAGGGCGCGCTGCGCGTCGCCGAAAAGAAGGACGGCGACTGGGTCGTCAACCAGTGGCTGAAGAAGGCCGTGCTGCTGTCGTTCCGCCTCGAAGACAACGCGCCGATGGCGGCCGGCGGCTACTCGCAGTTCTACGACAAGGTGCCCTCGAAGTTCGCGAACTACACCGCTGAAGACTTCGCCGCCGGCGGCTTCCGCGTGGTGCCCCCGGCCATCGCGCGCCGCGGTTCGTTCATCGCGAAGAACGTCGTGCTGATGCCGTCGTACACCAACATCGGCGCATACGTCGACGAAGGCACGATGGTCGATACGTGGGCGACCGTCGGTTCGTGCGCGCAGATCGGTAAGAACGTGCACCTGTCGGGTGGCGTGGGCATCGGCGGCGTGCTGGAACCGCTGCAGGCGAACCCGGTCATCATCGAAGACAACTGCTTCATCGGCGCGCGTTCGGAAGTCGTGGAAGGCGTGATCGTCGAAGAAAACTCGGTGATCTCGATGGGCGTGTACCTCGGCCAGAGCACCAAGATTTACGACCGCGAAACCGGCGAAGTCACGTACGGCCGCATTCCGGCCGGCTCGGTCGTGGTGGCCGGCAACCTGCCGTCGAAGGACGGCTCGCACAGCCTGTACTGCGCGGTGATCGTCAAGAAGGTCGACGCGAAGACCCGCGCGAAGGTCGGCCTGAACGAGCTGCTGCGAGGCGACTGATGGCGCGCGGCACCAAAACCGTCGTCTACGGCATTCCGAACTGCGACACCGTGAAGAAAGCACGCGTGTGGCTGGAAGAGCACGGCGTCGAGTTCGAGTTTCACGACTTCAAGAAGGCCGGCGTGACCGAGCCGCTGGTGCAGGACTGGCTGAAGGACGTGAAGCTCGACGCGCTGGTTAACCGCCGCGGCACCACGTGGCGCGGTTTGTCCGACGACATGAAGGCGGCCGCCGAAACCGAGCCGGGCGCGATCGCGCTGATGATCCACAAGCCGTCGGTGATCAAGCGGCCGGTGCTGGTGGTCAACGGGCGGGTGAAGTCGCTCGGTTTTTCCGCGGATGACTACGCGGCGCTGTTTGCCTGAGTTTGCCTGAATGTGACGCACGCGGCCGCGCGCCGCGTCGTTCAAAAGCTGTTGCCGGCTGCGGTGCATCACCGCGAGCCGGCATTTTTTCATTTCAAAGTGGCTTGTACTGAATCCATGTCCGGCACCCTCGCCCTTACCGAACAACTGATCGCCCGCGCGTCCGTGACGCCCGACGACCAGCATTGCCAGCGTCTCTTGATCGAACGCCTGGCCGCGCTCGGCTTCGAGCACGAGACGATCGAATCCAACGGCGTGACCAACCTGTGGGCCGTCAAACGCGGCATCGACGGCACGCGCGGCAAGCTGCTCGCGTTCGCCGGCCACACCGACGTGGTGCCGACCGGCCCGCTCGAACAGTGGCATTCGGCGCCGTTCGAGCCGACCCAGCGCGACGGCAAGCTGTACGGCCGCGGCGCGGCGGACATGAAGGCGTCGATCGCCGGCTTCGTGGTCGCGAGCGAGGAGTTCGTCGCCGCCAACCCGCAGCATCGCGGCTCGATCGCGTTCCTGATCACCAGCGACGAGGAAGGCCCGGCGACCGACGGCACCGTGAAGGTCGTCGAAGCGCTGCAGGCGCGGAGCGAGCGGCTCGACTACTGCATCGTCGGCGAGCCGACCTCGAGTGAGCGTTTCGGCGACATGGTCAAGAACGGCCGGCGCGGCTCGATGTCGGGCAAGCTGGTCGTCAAGGGCGTGCAGGGCCATATCGCCTATCCGCATCTGGCGAAAAATCCGGTGCATCTGCTGGCGCCCGCGCTCGCGGAACTGGTCGCCGAACGCTGGGACGACGGCAACGAATACTTCCCGCCGACCACCTGGCAGGTGTCGAACCTGCACAGCGGCGCCGGCGCGAGCAACGTGATCCCCGGCCACGCGGACGTGATGTTCAACTTCCGCTTCTCGACCGCGAGCACGGTGGAAGGCCTGCAACAGCGGGTGCACGCGATCCTCGACAAGCACGGCCTCGAATACGATCTGCAATGGACCGTCAGCGGCCTGCCGTTCCTGACGCCGCGCGGCGATCTGTCGAACGCGCTCGCGAAGGCGATCAAGGACGAGACCGGCGTCGACACCGAACTGTCGACCACCGGCGGCACGTCGGACGGCCGCTTTATCGCGCGCATCTGCGAACAGGTGATCGAATTCGGTCCGCTGAACGCGAGCATCCACAAGATCGACGAACATATCGAAGTCGCCCATATCGAGCCGCTGAAAAACGTGTATCGCCGCGTGCTCGAACAACTGATCGCCTGACCGGAACTCCCTGCAATGACGCTGCCCTTCTCCACTGTCCGCGACCTGCTGCGTTACGCGGTGTCGCGCTTTAACGAAGCCAAACTGTCGTTCGGCCACGGCTCGGCCAATGCCTACGACGAAGCCGCCTATCTGCTGCTGCACACGCTGCATCTGCCGCTCGATCTGCTCGATCCGTTCCTCGACGCGCGCCTCACCAGCGCCGAAATCGACGCGGTGCTGAAGGTGATCGAGCGACGCGCGGCCGAACGCGTGCCGGCCGCCTACATCACCCAGGAAGCGTGGATGCACGGCTATCGCTTCCACGTCGACGAGCGCGTGATCGTGCCGCGTTCGTTCATCGGCGAGCTGCTGCAGGACGGTCTGCAACCGTACGTCGAGGACCCCGAGCAGGTCGGCGCGGTGCTCGAACTGTGCACCGGCTCCGGCTGCCTCGCGATTCTCGCCGCGCACGCGTTCCCGAACGCGGACGTCGACGCGGTCGACCTGTCGGCGCCCGCGCTCGAAGTCGCGACCCGCAACGTCGCCGACTACAAGCTCGACGACCGCATCGCGCTGTTCGAGGGCGATCTGTACGCGCCGCTCGCCGAGCGCCGCTACGACGTGATCCTCAGCAATCCGCCGTACGTGAACGCGACCTCGATGCAGGCGCTGCCGGCCGAATACAAGCACGAGCCGGAGATGGCGCTCGCGGGCGGCGCGGATGGAATGGATATCGTGCGCCGCATCATCGCCGACGCGCGCAACTGGCTGACCGACGAAGGCGTGCTGGTGGTCGAGATCGGCAACGAGCGCGAGCACGTCGAAGCGGCGTTCGGCGGCCTCGATCTGGTGTGGCTGCCGACCAGCGCCGGCGACGACAACGTGTTCCTGATCCAGGCGCGCGACCTGCCGGTATAAGTACAGGCGGGCCGATCCGAAGCGCGGCGCTTCGCCAACTTTCGCGAGCTTATGCAATTCGACCTGCTTCACGTCGGCCCGCTGGTTGCTCTTGCCCATATCCTCGGCATCATCGCGGCCGGCCATGCGATCCTCCACACCCGCACCTCGCAGGGTGCGATCGCGTGGGCGGTGTCGCTGGTCGCGATGCCTTATCTGACGCTGATCCCGTATCTGTTTCTCGGCCGCAGCAAGTTCGCAGGCTACGCGGACGCGCGGCGGGTCGAAAACGAGCTGCTGCGCACCCGCGCGTATCCGCAGCAGTGGGATACCCAGGCGTCGTCGGCGGGACTGCCGACCCAACAGCTCGGCGCGCGGCCGGTGCAGTCGCTCACGCGGCTCGGCGGGATGCCGTTCCTGCCCGGCAACGCCGTGCGCACGCTGGTGAACGGCACCGCGACCTTCACCGCGATCCTCGATGCGATCGAACACGCGCGCCATTACGTGATCGTGCAGTTCTTCATCGTGCGCAACGACGCGCTCGGCGAGATGCTGAAGGACGCACTGATCGCGAAGGCGCAACAGGGCGTGCGCGTGTACTTCCTGTACGACAGCATCGGCAGCTTCGATCTGCCGCATCGCTACGTCGCGGCGCTGCGCGCGGCCGGCGTCGCGATGCATCCGTTCGCGACCAACCGCCGTTTCGTCAACCGTCTGCAGCTGAACTTCCGCAATCACCGCAAGATCGTCGCGGTCGATGGTGAGCGCGCATTCGTCGGCGGCCATAACGTCGGCGTCGAATATCTGGGCGCGAAGCCGCCGCTGTCGCCGTGGCGCGATACCCATATCGAAGTGCGCGGACCGGCGGTCGCGAGCATTCAGTTCGTGTTTGTCGAGGACTGGTATTGGGCGACCCAGCAGTTGCCCGATCTCGAGTTGCGGGACGCGGCCGCGGGTGATGAGGCCGTTGAACCGTCAGACACCTCGGACACCACCGCGGCCCCCGCCGGCAACATGCACTGCCTCGTCCTGCCGAGCGGCCCGGCCGACAAGCAGGAGACCTGCTCGCTGTACTTCGTCGAAGCGATCAACGCGGCGCGCGAACGCGTGTGGATCACCACGCCGTATCTGGTGCCCGACGAAGCGGTGTTCGCCGCGCTGCGTCTCGCGGTACTGCGCGGCGTCGACGTGCGCATCATGCTGCCGAGCCGGCGCGATCACCTCGTAGTGTTCGCCGCGTCGAAACTTTATGCGTACGACTCGCTGCGCGCGGGCATCCGCATCTTCCGTTATCAACCGGGTTTTCTGCACCAGAAAGTGGTGCTGATCGACAGCGTCGCGGCCGCGATCGGCAGCGCCAATCTCGACAACCGCTCGTTTCGCCTCAACTTCGAGATCATGGTGCTGACCGTCGATCGCGGCTTCGCGCTCGAAGTCGAAACGATGCTGCTGAACGACTTCGCCGTATCGCTCGAAATCGATCGCAACGAGTACCGCAAGGCGGCCGCGTGGCGGCGGATGCTGATGCACGTGGCCCGGCTGTTCTCGCCGATTCTGTAGCGAGCGGCAACGTCGGCGCCGGCCGCGCGCCGCGCATCGTTGCCGCGCGCCGCCCTCACAGCAGCGCTTCGATATCCGCGACGATCGCATCGGGTTTGGTCAGCGGCGCATAGCGCTTGACCACGTTGCCGTCGCGGCCGATCAGGAACTTGGTGAAATTCCACTTGATCTTTTCGAGCCCGAGCAGCCCCGGCGCTTCGCCGGTCAGGTAGCTGAACAGCGGGTGCGCGTTCGCGCCGTTCACGTCGATCTTCTCGAACATCGGGAACGTCACCCCGTAGTTCTTCTCGCAGAACGCGCCGATCTGCGCGGCATCGCCCGGCTCCTGCTTGCCGAACTGGTTGCACGGAAAACCGAGCACCGTGAGCCCGCGTGCCGCGTACGCTTCGTAGAGCTTCTGCAAGCCCGCGTATTGCGGCGTGAATCCGCATTCGCTCGCGGTGTTGACGATCAGCAGAACCTTGCCCTGATACTGTGCGAGACTGACTTCCTCGCCGCCGAGCGTGCGCGCCGAAAACGAATAAATCGATGTCATGTGCCCTCCGAGAAAGCCGTCAGTCTATGCCCAAACGCGTCGTCGACATAGTCGGCCGAATGGCCAACAGCGATGAGGGCCGACGCCCGTTTCGCCCGCCGCACGCGCCCGCGCGCCGCCCCAATCCGGGCGCCCGCCCGGCGACGCGCCGGGCAGTCTAAAATAGCGGTTTTCTTCAGCCGGCCACGTCGTGATCCGCTTCAACCAGTTCAGCCTCGCGCGCGGCACCAAGCCGCTTTTCGACAACACCACGTTCACGCTGAACCCCGGTGAAAAAGCCGGCCTCGTCGGCGCGAACGGCGCGGGCAAATCCACGCTGTTCGCGGTGCTGCTCGGCGAGCTGCACGCGGACGGCGGCGACTTCTCGATTCCGCCCACGTGGCGCATCGCGCACGTCGCGCAGGAAACCCCCGCGGTCGACAAAACCGCCCTCGCCTACACGCTCGACGGCGACGCCGCGTTGCGCGCGATCGAAGCGCGTATCGCGCAGGCGTCGGCGGCCCACGACGGTGCGGCCGAAGCAGAAGCGCACGCCGCGTTCGCCGACGCCGACGGCTACACCGCGCCGGCGCGCGCCGAAGCGCTGCTGCTCGGACTCGGCTTCACGCTCGACCAGACCCGCGAGCCGGTCACCAGCTTCTCCGGCGGCTGGCGCATGCGCCTGAATCTCGCGCAGGCGCTGATGTGCCGCTCCGACCTGCTGCTGCTCGACGAACCGACCAACCACCTCGACCTCGACGCGATCGTCTGGCTCGAAGACTGGCTGCATCGTTATCCGGGCACGCTGATCGTGATCTCGCACGACCGCGAATTTCTCGACTCGATCTGCAACGTCACGCTGCATCTGGAGCAGCAGCAGATCAAGCGCTACGGCGGCAACTACTCGCAATTCGAAGTGCAGCGCGCGCAGCAGCTCGCGTTGCAGCAAAGCGCGTTCGAGAAGCAGCAGCGCACGGTCGCGCATCTGCAGAGCTACATCAACCGCTTCAAGGCGCAGGCGACCAAGGCGCGTCAGGCGCAGAGCCGCGTGAAGGCGCTCGAAAAGATGGAGCTGATCGCGCCCGCGCACATCGCGTCGCCGTTCACGTTCGAGTTCCGCACGCCCGACTCCGCGCCCAATCCGATGATGGTGATGGAGGACGTGCGCTGCGGCTATCACGCGGAAGACGGCAGCGAGATTCCGATCGTCGAGCGCGTGATGCTGTCGATCCAGAACGGCCAGCGCATCGGCCTGCTCGGCGCGAACGGCCAGGGCAAGTCAACGCTGATCAAGACGCTGGCCGGCACGCTCGAAGCGCTGAGCGGCCACGTGCGCGAAGGCAAGGGGCTGCGGATCGGCTACTTCGCGCAGCATCAGCTCGAAACGCTGCGCCCGGACGACACCCCGTTGCAGCATCTGGCGCGCCTCGCGCCGGATACGCGCGAGCAGGAACTGCGCGACTTCCTCGGCAGCTTCAATTTTTCCGGCGACATGGCGACCGCGAAGATCGCGCCGTTCTCCGGCGGCGAAAAGGCGCGTCTCGCGCTCGCGCTGATCATCTGGCAGAAGCCGAACCTGCTGCTGCTCGACGAACCGA
The DNA here is from genome assembly GCF_001931485.1 of Burkholderia sp. SRS-W-2-2016. GTDB lineage: Bacteria > Pseudomonadota > Gammaproteobacteria > Burkholderiales > Burkholderiaceae > Paraburkholderia. The sequence continues at coordinate 105,699 of NZ_MSDV01000034.1, forward strand.
CCAACCACCTCGACCTCGAAACCCGTCACGCGCTGACGATGGCGCTCGCGCAATTCGAAGGCACGCTGATCCTCGTGTCGCACGACCGCCATCTGCTGCGCGCGACCACGGACCAGTTCATGCTGGTCGCCAAGCACCGTCTGCAGGAATTCGACGGCGATCTCGACGACTATCGCGACTGGCTGCTGCAGCACGCGGCCGAGCAGCGCGCGGCGCTGAAGGCGAACGCGGCCGGCAATGCGGGCGCGGCGGGTAACGGAGCAGGCGCGGCGAACGGCGCCGACAGCGGCGTGAACCGCAAGGAGCAGCGCCGTCTCGAAGCGGAAACGCGCCAGAAGCTCGCGCATCTGAAGAAGCCGCTGCAAAGCCGCATCGCGAAGATCGAGAAGGAAATGGACGCGCTGAACGCGGAAAAGGCGACGCTCGATGCATTCGTCGCCGATCCCGCCAGCTACGAGCCCGAGCAGAAAAACAAGCTGACGGAGGCGATCCGCCGTCAGGCAGACGTGAACGCGCGCCTCGAAACCCTCGAAGCCGAGTGGCTCGAGACGCACGACGAACTCGAACAGATCGGCTAGCGGCACGCCACGGCACAGCCGCGCCGGCAACCACGGGAGCTTGGCTTTGTCATTTGCGAACTCATCGTCTGCGTCTGCATCAGCGGATGGGGCGGCGGCTCAGCCGTCCGGCCAGTCGCCTGCTCAAGGGCCTGCTCAAGGGCTTGCTCAAGGGCTTGCTCAAGGGCCTGCTCAAGGGCCTGCTTCAGGACCTGCTTCAGGGCCCGCGCCTGTACCCGCTCCCCCGCCCCCGCTGCAAGGCCTGCGCGTGCTCGACCTGACGCGCCTGCTGCCGGGTCCGGTCGCCGCGCTGCGGCTCGCCGAACTCGGCGCCGACGTGCTGAAAATCGAAGCGCCCGGCGCGGGCGACCCGACCCGCACGATGATGCAATCGTCGAGCGACCGCGTCGCCGGGCGGCCCGGCGCGTTTTACCGGATGGTCAATCGCGGCAAGCGCGAAACCCGTCTCGACCTCAAAACTCCGGCGGGCTGCAACGTGCTGCGCGCGCTCGCGGCGGAAGCGGACGTGCTGATAGAAAGCTTCCGGCCCGGCGTGATGGAGCGCCTGGGCCTTAGCTACGACACGCTGCGCGCGGCCAACCCGCGGCTCGTTTATTGCGCGATCAGCGGCTATGGCGCGAGCGGTCCGTTCGCCGATCATGCGGGCCACGATCTGAACTACATCGGCTACGCGGGCGTACTCGATCAGCTGGCGAGCCGCGACGGCGCGCCGATCCTGCCGAACTTTCAGATCGCCGATCTGCTCGGCGGCGCGCTCGCCGCGGTCACGCAGATTCTCGCCGCGCTGTGGCAGGTCGCGCGCGGCGGCGAAGGCCGCTTCGTCGATGTATCGATGACGCACGCGAGCTACGCGCACAACGTGGTCGCGCAGGTCGCGCTCGCCAACGACGGCGCCGCGCCCGCAGCCGGCGCCGGGCTGCTGAACGGCGGCGTGCCCTGCTACAACCTGTATCGCACCCGCGATCAACGCTGGCTCGCGGTCGGCGCGCTGGAGCTCAAATTCTGGGAAACGCTGTGCATGGCGCTCGACCGGCCCGAATGGGCGACGCGCCACTGGAGTTTGGGACAGGCGATCGGCGGACCCGATGCGGCGGCGTTGACGCAGGAACTGGCCGGTGTGATCGGCACGCGCACGCTGGCCGAATGGGTGGAGTCGCTGGAGGCGCTCGATTGCTGTGTGTCGCCGGTATTGACGCCGGCTGAAGCGGCGCAGCATCCGCTGTTCAATCCGCACGCGTATGCGGCGGCAAGCGCGAGTGCCGATGAAGCGGATAGCGGGAGCGCGGGCGAGCGCGACTGGCGCCCGCGATAAACGGCGGGCGACCGTCATCGCCCACACAAACCACCACCCGCGGCGCGCGCGTCAAACCGCACCGCGCCCGCGCACTCAGACCATCAACGCCGCATCGCCGTCTGTCTCGGCAGCACCTGGCGCGGGGTTTTTTCGTCGTCGTAGAGCAGGTGTTTGCGGCCTTCCACGTGGCGGCTGATCGTTGCGCGGACTTCGGCGGCGGTCACGTCTTCGGCGACCACGCGCCGCGAGATCTGCCCGGCGGTGTCGATCCACTCGACGATCCGGCAGGCGCCGCCCCACGGTTGATGAATCGGTGCGGAGACCCGGCAGCCGCGCACCTGGATAGGACCCTCGGCCAGGGTTTCATGTGACTGTTTCAAAGCGCGATCCTTTTTCCGGCATCACAGGGATGCATATCGCAACAGCTTAGAAAAAAGAGATGGCGGCCAGGTTACAGCCAATAGGGAGATATTTACTGATCGTTACAGCGGGAAGGCGTGCGCGCGACACGCTCCCCCGCCGAAGCCCGCGCCGCTATTCGAGCGTGCGGACCCGGTCGATCGCCTGTTCGATGCGCTCGACCGCCACCACCTGCAAGCCTTCGATCGGCTGTTTCGGCGCATTCGCCTTCGGAATCACCGCGATCGAGAAACCGAGCTTGGCCGCTTCCTTCAGGCGCTCCTGCCCGCGCGGCGACGGCCGGATTTCGCCGGCGAGGCCGACTTCGCCGAACACCACGAGCCCCTTCGGCAGCGGCTTGTTGCGCATCGACGAATGGATCGCGAGCAGCACCGCGAGGTCGGCGGCGGGCTCGGAAATCTTCACGCCGCCCACCGCGTTCAGGAACACGTCCTGATCGAAACAGGCGATCCCCGCATGCCGGTGCAATACCGCGAGCAGCATCGCCAGACGGTTCTGTTCGAGGCCGACCGCGAGACGCCGCGGATTCGGCGCGTTGGCCGAATCGACGAGCGCCTGCACCTCGACGAGGAGCGGGCGCGTGCCCTCCTGGGTGACCAGCACGCACGAGCCCGGCACCGACTGCTCGTGCTGCGACAGGAACAGCGCCGACGGATTCGCGACGCCGCGCAAACCGCGCTCGGTCATCGCGAACACGCCGAGTTCGTTGACCGCGCCGAAGCGGTTCTTGATCGCGCGCACCAGCCGGTACGACGAGTGCGTATCGCCCTCGAAGTACAGCACCGTATCGACGATGTGTTCGAGCACGCGCGGACCCGCAAGCGCGCCTTCTTTGGTCACGTGGCCGACCATGATGATCGTGGTGCCCGACTGCTTCGCGATACGCGTGAGCTGCGCCGCGCATTCGCGCACCTGCGCGACCGAGCCCGGCGCGGACGTCAGCGCATCCGAATAGACGGTCTGGATCGAGTCGATCACCGCGACGTCGGGCCGTTGCTCGGCGATCGTCGCCTGGATTTTTTCGAGCTGGATTTCCGCGAGCAGTTGCAGCTCGCTCGCTTTCGAACCGGGTTCGAGCAGCGACAGCCGTTGCGCGCGCAACGCAATCTGCGCGCCCGACTCTTCGCCGCTGATATAGAGCGCGCGCTTGTCCGCGGCGATTTCCGCGAGCGACTGCAACAGCAGCGTCGATTTACCGATACCCGGATCGCCGCCGATCAGCACCACGCCGCCCGGCACCAGACCGCCGCCGAGCACGCGATCGAACTCGCTGACGCCGGTCGTAAAGCGCGGCACGTCCGACGCTTCGATATCGGCGAGGCGCCGCACCGGCGTGCTCTTCGCGAGCGACTGGAAGCGATGGGTCGAAGGACCCTCGGCGACCGATTCGACCAGCGTATTCCACGCCTGACACGACGGGCATTGACCGGACCACTTCGGCGACTGGCCGCCGCATTCACTGCAAACGTACAACGTCTTCGATTTCGCCACGCGTTACTCCGCGCGAACCGGCACACGCTGCGCGACCGCGCACATCAGCTCGTAGCCGATCGTGCCGCAGGCCTGCGCGACGTCGTCGATCGGCAGCGCGGCGCCCCACAGCTCGACGCGCGAGCCGACGTTGGCGGTCGGCACCGGGGTCAGGTCGACGGTCAGCATGTCCATCGAGACCCGGCCGACGACCCGCGTGCGCACGCCATCGACGATCACCGGCGTGCCTTCCGGCGCGACGCGCGGATAGCCGTCCGCGTAGCCGCACGCGACCACGCCGATGCGCATCGACGCGCGCGCGGTGAACGCCGAACCGTAGCCGACCGTGCTGCCCTCGGTGAGCGTCTGCACCGCGATCAGTTCGGACGCGAGGGTCATCGCCGGTTGCAGGCCGGTGCCTTCGATCGCGGCCGTCACGCCCGACGGCGACGCGCCGTACAGAATGATGCCGGGGCGCACCCAGTCGAAATGCGCATCCGGATGCCACAGCGTCGCCGCCGAATTGGCGAGGCTGCGCGCGCCGGCAATGCCCTGCGCGCCGCGCTCGAACGCGGCCATCTGATGGGCGATGCCGCGCTGGGCGTCGGCATCGGAAAAATGGGTCATCAGGGTGATCTGGCCGACGCCCTGGCACGCGCGCGCCCGCTCCCACGCGGCGCGGAATTTCTCGACCGTGTAGCCGAGCCGGTTCATCCCGGTGTTCATCTTCAACTGGATATTGACCGGTTTGGACAGGCGCGCCATTTCGAGCATGCGCAACTGTTCGTCCGAATGCAGCGCGGTGGTCAGGCTGTAGCGGTCGATCACGTCGATGTCGGTCGGCCGGAAAAAACCCTCCAGCAAAAGAATCGGCCCGGCCCAGCCCAATTCACGCAACTTCACCGCTTCTTCGAGGTCCAGCAAACCAAAGCCGTCGGTTGCGCGCAAACCCGGAAACGCGCGCGCGAGGCCATGCCCGTACGCATTCGCCTTGACGACGGCCCAGATCTTCGACTTCGGCGCATAACGCCGGGCGACGGCGAGATTATTGGCGAGAGCGGCGGTATGAATCGTGGCTGAGAGGGGGCGCGGCATGGGATATTTTCGTAAAGACACTTGCGAATCAGCGGCTTACCGGGCGTTTTCGGCGCTCGGCGGCCCGCTGGGCGGTGCGATCAAGGATTCTGCTAGTCCGAATCCAGCTATTTTCATGATATAAAGCCGTGCGCACAACCCATTTCGATCGGCATAAGCCCGGACGCACTGCAAACGGCCGGGGCGGACAGACCGCAGCGAGGACAGCATCGCATCAGATGAAAAAAGGTTTTTACACCATCATGGCCGCGCAGTTTTTTTCGTCGCTGGCCGACAATGCGCTTCTGATCGCTGCTATCGCACTGCTGAAAGATCTCCACGCTCCGAACTGGATGACGCCGCTGCTCAAGCTGTTCTTTGTGCTGTCGTACGTCGTCCTTGCCGCCTTCGTCGGCGCCTTCGCCGACTCCCGTCCGAAAGGACGCGTGATGTTCGTCACCAATACCATCAAGGTCGTCGGCTGCGTGACGATGCTGGTCGGCGCGCATCCGCTGCTCGCGTACGGGATCGTCGGTTTCGGCGCGGCGGCATACTCGCCCGCCAAATACGGGATTCTCACGGAACTGCTGCCGCCTGACCGGCTGGTTGCCGCGAACGGCTGGATCGAAGGCACCACGGTCGGCTCGATCATTCTGGGCACCGTGCTCGGCGGCGCGCTGATCAGCCCGCATATCGCCGCGCCGATCCTCAAGCTGCATATTCCCACCGTCAATACGCCGGCCGAAGCGGCGATGCTCGTGATCATGGGCATCTACGTGATCGCCGCGCTGTTCAATCTACGGATTCCCGACACCGGCGCGCGTTACCCGAAACAGGAACACGGCCCGATCCGCCTGATCACCGATTTCGCCGACTGCTTCCTCGTGCTGTGGCGCGACAAGCTCGGCCAGATTTCGCTCGCGGTGACCACGCTGTTCTGGGGCGCGGGCGCGACGCTGCAATTCATCGTGCTGAAGTGGGCCGAGGTGTCGCTCGGCATGTCGCTGTCCGAGGCGGCGATCCTGCAGGCGGTGGTGGCGGTCGGCGTCGCGGGCGGCGCGATTTTTGCGGCCTCGCGGGTGCCGCTGAAGAAGTCGCTGTCGGTGCTGCCGGTCGGCGTCATGATGGGTATCGCGGTGATGCTGATGGCGTTCTACACGCGCGAGCTGTTTCCGGCGCACTGGGGCATCTATTTCGGCCGTGTGCACGTGCCGGGTTATCTGCTGTTCGCGTATGTGTTCCTGATGATCGTGGGCGGGCTGTCGGGCTTCTTCGTCGTGCCGATGAATGCGCTGCTGCAGCATCGCGGCCACGTGCTGTTGTCGGCGGGCCATTCGATCGCCGTGCAGAATTTCAACGAGAATCTGTCCGTGCTGGTGATGCTGTGCCTGTACGCTGTGCTGGTGTGGCTCGACGTGCCGGTCACCGCGGTGATCGTGCTGTTCGGCACCTTCGTGTGCCTGATGATGTGGCTCGTGATGCGGCGCCACCAGGCGAACCAGCGCGCGTTCGACTCGGTCGCGCTGATCGGCGAAGCGAAGCACTGAGCGGCGAGCCGCTTGCCGCGAGCCCGTTACCGCGAGCCGGACCCTCGGTGCGCGGTTCCGGCCGATCGCAACGAGCCGCCCGCGCCGTCTCGGCGCTCCATCCGCAGTCCCTGCGCGCCCCCTCTTTCTTCCCCGCTTGACCATGACCCAACCGATTCCCAATGTGCTGACGATCGCCGGTTCCGATTCCGGCGGCGGCGCCGGCATCCAGGCCGACCTGAAGGCGTTCTCCGCGCTCGGCGCGTATGGCGCGAGCGTGATCACCGCGCTGACCGCGCAGAACACCCGCGGCGTCACCGCGATTCACGCACCCGACCCGGGCTTCATCACCGCGCAACTCGACGCGGTGTTCGACGACATCCGCATCGACGCGGTGAAGATCGGCATGCTCGCGAACGCGCCGATCGCGCGCGCGGTCGCCGATGCGCTGCGTCGCCACAAACCGAAACACATCGTGCTCGACACGGTGATGATCTCGAAGAGCAATCACGCGCTGCTGCTGCCCGACGCGGTCGCGGCGGTGCGCGACGAGCTGCTGCCGCTCGCCGATCTGCTGACGCCGAATCTGCCGGAAGCGGCTGCGCTGCTCGGCACCCAGAGCGCCACCGATGAAGCCGGCATGGTCGAACAGGGCGACGCATTGCGCGCGCTCGGCGCGCGCGCGGTGCTGATGAAAGGCGGCCATCTGAGCGCGGCCGACAGCCCCGACTGGCTCGTGCAGGCGAGCGGCACGCTGCGTCTGGGCGGCCCGCGCGTGCCGGTGAAGAATACGCATGGCACCGGCTGCACGTTGTCGTCGGCGATCGCGGCGCTGATTCCGCAGCGCGGCGATCTGGCCAGCGCGGTGGCCGATGCGAAGCTGTATCTGACCGGCGCGTTGCAGGCGAGCGATAAGCTCGACGTCGGTAGCGGCGTCGGGCCGGTGCATCATTTTTATCGCTGGTGGTAAGCGGCGTTATTGCTGTGCGTAACGTCGCGCGTGTTCTGGCCAGTCGTCGGGGACGATAAAACCGCGCGAGTGTTCGAGCAGTTCGCCCGTGGTGTTTTCGATGAACGCGGCGACCATCACCGGGCCCGGGTGATTCGCGGTCTGCGCGGCGAGTGTGCGGGCATCCAGGTATTGTGAGGCGGCGTTGCTGCCTGCTTCCGCATGTTGCCGGTCATGGCGCGGCGCGAGCCATTCAAGCCTGGGCAGCGCGCGCCAGCGGTCCGCCCGCGCGGCCGCGAAAGCCGGCCAGTCGCGCCGTGTGACCCACCAGCCGCGGCCATGCGCGGGATCGAGTTCGGGCGGGTCAACGGGCATTCCATCCGCGCCGCCGCCGTGCCGGTAAAACAGCCAACCTTTGACGAACATCTGCGGCGTCCACACGCCCGCATAGCCGGTCGAGCCGAACGCTTCGTGCGCGCTCAAACGCAGTTGATGATCGAGCAGATGCGCGAGCTTCAGATCGAAACGATCCTTCAGATTGGGGCCGACGTAATCGGCGAGCCGCGCTTGCGCCGACTCCACGGTAGCGTCCGCACTGCCCGTCTCCCCCGCGTGCAGATAGCACTTCACCGCCAGTTCCCAATGCAGATGCGCGTGCTGGCGGGTCCGCAGCAGAAAATCGCATTCGCCGAGCGTGATGCCCGCGCGCCGCAACGGCACGCCGGCGGCGATCAGTTGCGCGGCCGGACCGTGTTGCAGGAAGAAGCCGAGCAGCCGCTCGGCGTAGCGGCCCAGACGCGTGATGCGGGTTGCCGCGAGGTCGTGATGAAGCGGCTCGGGCGTGGCGTCGAGCGTGCGTAGCCACGCGACGGTCGCGTGCAATTCACCCGGCGTGTCGAACGGTTGCGCGAGCGCGCCCGCCGGAAGTTGCGGGCGCAACAGATCGGCACTGAACAGCAGCCACGCCAGATCGCGAACCGCGGGGTCGCGCAATGGCTGCTGGCCGTCCAGCAACGTATCGACGAGCGTCGCGCGGCCAGCGGGCGCCGCCGGCCGGTCGGGCGTCGTCACTTTGCTTCGGTCGACGGCGTGCCGCCGTTCGCGAGCCACGTATCGCGCGCGAGGCACAGATCCGCCCACGCCTTCGCCTTGTCCGGCAGACTGCGCAGCAGATACGCGGGGTGATACGTGATGATCACCGGCACGCCCTCGTACGCATGCACGCGACCACGCAGCGACGAGATGCTCGCGTCGGTCTTCAGCAGGCTTTGCGCGGCGAAACGGCCCAGCGCGACGATCAGCTTCGGCTTCACGAGCGCCACCTGACGCTGCAGATACGGCTCGCAACGCGCGACCTCGTCCGGTTGCGGATTGCGGTTGCCGGGCGGCCGGCACTTGATCACGTTCGCGATATAGACGTTGGTGCCGCGCGCGAGCGTGAGCGAACGCAGCATGTTGTCGAGCAGCTTGCCGGCCTGACCGACGAACGGCTCGCCCTGGCGGTCCTCGTTCTCGCCGGGCGCTTCGCCGACCAGCATCCAGTCGGCCTCGCGATCGCCGACGCCGAACACGGTGTTGGTGCGCTTCTCGCACAGCCGGCACGCTTCGCAGCCGGACACGCGCGCGGCCAGTGCATCCCAGTCGAGCGTATGGACGGCCGGTAATGCGGGCGCGTCGCCGCGCATTTCGGCGGAGGCCGGCGCGGGTGCGCCGGGGTCATCGAACCAGGCGAAGTCGTCGTCGGGGGGGATATCGAAGTTTGGCGGTTCGGAGGATGGTGCTTGCGTGGGCGAGGCCGCGCGGTGCGACGCAGGTTCCTGTTCCCGTTGCATAGAGGCTCGCGGCGCTACCGGTGCTTGCGATTCCGCCTCCGCTGTGCGCTGCGATTCGCGGGATGCTGCGGACGACTGCGGTTCGGCCCTCGCCGCGCGCTGCGATTGACCCACAGCTGCCGGCGGCTGCATTTCTGCTCCGGCTGCACGCTGCGTTTCGCGCGCCACCGGCGGCGCTGACGCCCCGCGGCGTTCACCGTCGTAATGCTCTTGACGCGATTGCAGCGCATCACCCGCTTGCGCCGACATCGCCTCCTGAGCCACCTGCCCGGCCACCGCACCGCGCGCCTGATTCACCGACGCATCCGGCGCAACGACCTGCGCCTCCTCCCGCGTCGCGATCCCGCGACGCACCCACATTGGCGCGAGGCCGAATTCCTCGAGCACCGATTCATGCAGCGCCATCTGCGCCCTCCGTGGCAAACGACAGACGCATCACGATCGCGTCCTCCCGCGCGCGATGCCGCGCCGGATAATAATTTTTGCGCCGGCCGATCGTCGCGAAACCGAAGCGTTCGTACAGACGGATCGCACGATGATTCGACGGCCGCACTTCGAGCAGCAGCCCGTCGAGCTTTTCGGCGTGGGTAATGCGCACCGCCTCGCGCAGCAACGCGAGACCCGCGCCCGCGCCCTGCGCGGTCGGCGTCACGCACAGATTGAGCAGATGCATTTCATCGACGACCGGCATCAGCACGCAATAGCCGATCAGCGCACCCGTCACATGACGCAGGCAGACGCCGAAATAGCCGTTGCGCAGCGAGTCGCCGAAATTGCCGCGGCTCCACGGAAACTCGTAGGCGAGCTTCTCGATCGCGGCGACCTCGTCCAGGTCGCTGTCGGTCATCGGCGACATGTAGCGGTCCGCGAGCAGCACGCCGCTCATCGGCGCGCCTCGTCGTGGGGACCATGCGCCGCTGCGCCGCCGCCGTCGGACGAACGCTGGGCGGCCTGCTCCGCCTTGGCCGCTTTCCCGGCCATCCGCTCGGCGGTGGTCTGCGCGACCTTGTTGCGCACGTACTCGGGCGCGGCCTGATCGGCGGGCACCGTGCGGCCCGCGCGGAACGCGCGCAGCGCCGCGTATGCGAGCGGTCCCGCATGCGGCAACGCCTCGCCGTCGACGCTACGCGCGGCGGCCACCGCCGGCAGCCGCGCGCCGAACGCGGCAGCCGCGTTGCCGGCCAGCGTGAACGGCACATCGGGCAGCACCAGCCGCTCCGGCGCATCGAGCGACGCGCCCTGCACGGTGCGCCATTCGTGCCCCGCTTCGTCCCACGCGTAGTCGGCCCAATAGATTTCGTCCATGCGCGCATCGAGCGCGGCCAGCACGCGGGTCGTCGACGGATCGCGCAGGCGCGCGCTCTCGGCGCAGATCAGCAGCGTGCCGACCGGCACGACCGGCACGTTCAGGCCGAACGCGAGGCCCTGGGCCACGCCGGTCGCGGTGCGCAGGCCCGTGAACGAGCCGGGGCCGGAGCCGAACGCGATCGCATCGCAATCGGCCAGCGCGAGACCGGCTTCGTCGAACAGTTCGGCGATCGCGGGCAACAGGCGGGTGCTGGAGACCGCGCCGGTCGGTTCGTGGCGCAGCCAGATGCGGGGTTCGGCGGTGGACTGACCGCTGGTATCGGCCGGCGCGCAGAGCAGCGCCGCCGAACAGAATTCGGTCGAGGTATCGAGGGCAAGGAGCACGGTTTGAGTCATGGAGCGTATTGTAATCGGCGCGGTGCGCGCGGATGGTGGTTTGCCGGTGCATCGCCGGACCGCGGAACCGTCGATGTTTGGAATAAGCCCTCGATCCAGCGGCGCCGCTCCGTTGTTATGATTTTCGGCCGATCTATTCCCAATCCCGTCTCGCGGGCACATCACCATGACCGATATCAATACGCAATTCACGCAAGCTCAGGAAGACGTCAAGCAACTGCCGGAGCGTCCCGGCAATCTGACGCTGCTGCGTCTGTATGCACTCTTCAAGCAGGCAAGCGAAGGCGACGTGCACGGCGACAAACCGGGCTTTACCGACATCGTCGGCAAATACAAGTACGACGCATGGGCCGCGCTGAAGGGCACCGCGCAGGACGCTGCGAAGCAGCAATACGTGGAACTCGTCGAGTCGCTGAAGAGCGGCGCGGCGGCCTGAGGCCGTCCCGAGTGCGCTAACCCGCCGCGCGAAGCCCGCTCCGGCTGGTGCGGCAGCGTTACGCGGCGCTCTGCCGGCGACAGGAGCATCGTGTCGCCGGCCCTCTCCTCATACCATTCCGGCACTTTTTTCTATCGGACTAGTGCTAACAGTGGCGCAGTGCAGCAAATCTCTATATAATGCCGCCTGCGCTTCACTGCTTTGCCTGCTTTTCACGTGGCCCTCGCAGCGCAGCGTCCGATAGCGTTTGCTCCAATCCAGTTTAGAACCTGTCCCCTTCTGCCTAGCCCCCTACGGGCTCAAGTCCCAGGCTGGCGGCTTGCCATTTCGGCACGTCGCATCCGATACAGCTTCTAACTAAAAACTCGCCTTCATTGTCGCGAGTTGCCCCCGTTTTGCGATTTGCTCGCTGCTTCTTTGCTCGCTGAATCCGACGACTTGGGTATGCCGATTGGCGTTGACGTTTTTATTTCACGAACCTCCCCAGGATCGTTTTCAAGGATTCACATGACTTCGAGCAATACCCCCAGCAGCCCGTTGAACGCCATCGCCGACGAAGCACTCGGTCTCGCCCCCGCAGCGGAAGTCGCTGCGGCAGCCGCGCCCGCCGAAGACGGCAAGCCTACGTTCGCGTCGCTCGGTCTGTCCGCGGACGTCGTTTCCGCGCTGACCGCTGCTGGTTACGAACACCCGACGCCGGTGCAGCAACGCGCGGTGCCGGCCGGTATCGCCGGCCGCGACCTGCTGGTCTCCAGCCCGACCGGTTCGGGCAAGACCGCGGCATTCATGCTGCCGGCCATCGAGCGTTTCGCTCAACTGCAAAAAGCCCAGGCAAGCCAGCCGCGCGAGCCGCGTCCGGCCGATGGCGGCCGTGGCCGCCGTCCGCAGCCGGTCGCGCGTCCGACCATGCTGGTCCTGACCCCGACCCGCGAACTCGCGATGCAGGTCACGACCGCCGCGGCAACCTACGGCAAGCACCTGAAGCGCCTGCGCACCGTCAGCATTCTGGGCGGCGTCGCCTACGGCCAGCAGCTGATGCTGCTCGCGAAGAACCCCGAAATCCTCGTCGCCACGCCGGGCCGTCTGATCGACCACCTCGAGCGCGGCCGTATCGATCTGTCGCAACTGCAGATTCTCGTGCTCGACGAAGCTGACCGCATGCTGGACATGGGCTTCATCGACGACATCGACACGATCGTCGCCGAAACGCCGGCTACCCGTCAGACCATGCTGTTCTCGGCCACGCTCGACGGCAAGATCGGTTCGCTGACCGGCCGTCTGCTGAAGGATCCGGAGCGGATCGAGATCGTCCAGCGCATGGAACAGCGCACCAACATCGCGCAAACGGTTCACTACGTCGACGACCGCGATCACAAGGATCGTCTGCTCGACCATCTGCTGCGCGCCGAAGGCCTCGACCAGGCAATCGTGTTCACGGCAACCAAGATGGACGCCGACCAGCTGGCCGGCCGTCTGGCCGACGCCGGTTTCGAATCGGCCGCGCTGCACGGCGACCTGCCGCAAGGCGCGCGTAACCGCACGATCCGCGCACTGCGCGAGCGTCGCGTGCGCGTGCTGGTCGCGACCGACGTCGCGGCTCGCGGTATCGACATCCCCGGCATCACGCACGTGTTCAACTACGACCTGCCGAAGTTCGCCGAAGACTACGTGCACCGTATCGGCCGTACCGGCCGCGCGGGCCGCTCGGGCGTCGCCGTGAGCCTCGTGCATCACGCCGAACAGGGCGCGCTCAAGCGTATCGAGCGCTTCGTGCGCACGCCGCTGCCGGTCAACGTCGTCGAAGGCTTCGAGCCGCGCAAGGCGCCGCCTTCGGGCAACGGCCGTCCTGGCTTCGGTGGCCGCGGTCGTCCGGGCGGCGGTAACGGCGGCCGTCGCTTCGGCAGCGGTTCGGGCAAGCCGGGTGGCTACGGCGGTTCGCGCAGCGGTAGCGGCAACGGCAATGGCAACAGCTGGGGCAACAAGCCGGCCGGCGGTTCGCGTGAAGGCCACGGCGGTTCGCGCGACGGCTACGGCTCGCGCGAAGGCTTCGGCGGTTCGCGCGATGGCTACGGCTCGCGTGACGGTTACGGCGCGCGCCGCAACGACGGTCCGCGTACCGCGCGTCGCGGCAGCTAAACGCCTCTAGCGTGTAACAGACCCGGACGGCTTTGCGCCGTCCGCCAGTCAGAGAAGAACCGGTGCTCAGGCACCGGTTTTTTTTCGTCCCGCGCTTCGCCACCCCAAATTTCACGATGTAAAAAATTTTTTTGTGTCGTAAAAAATCATGCTGCACGGCACAACGAGAGGCGTTGCAAGAGGGAAAATCTCGTTTCTCATCGCGAAACGGCAATTTCAAGCCCTTGATTCCATATCAAAATAAATATTGAGAAAACGCTTTGCCGCGCCTGTTGCGGCTCCATCGATTTGCCTAGACTCTTATACAAGACTTCGCGAAACGGAACGCCCCACCGGGCTTGAACCGCTTCGAGATCACAGAGTCACCATCCTCCATGACAGGCATCGAAGGAGCACATCATGACCATGACCCGCGAACAGCAGGTGCAGCAACTGAAGCAGCAATGGGAAACCGACCCGCGCTGGAAAGGTGTGAAGCGTACCTATACGGCCGAAGACGTGGTGCGCCTGCGCGGCTCCGTGCAGCCTGAACACACGCTCGCGAAGCGCGGCGCCGAAAAGCTGTGGGCCGCCGTGAACAGCGAGCCGTTCGTGAACTCGCTCGGCGCGCTGACCGGCAATCAGGCGATGCAGCAGGTGAAGGCCGGCCTGAAGGCGATCTATCTGTCGGGCTGGCAGGTGGCGGGCGATGCGAACGTGGCCGGCGAAATGTATCCGGACCAGTCGCTGTACCCGGCCAATTCGGTGCCGCTGGTGGTCAAGCGCATCAACAACACGCTGACGCGGGCCGACCAGATCCAGTGGTCGGAAGGCAAGAATCCCGGCGACGAAGGCTATATCGACTACTTCGCGCCGATCGTGGCGGACGCCGAAGCCGGTTTCGGCGGCGTGCTGAACGCGTTCGAACTGATGAAGGCGATGATCGAGGCGGGTGCGTCGGGCGTGCACTTCGAAGACCAGCTCGCGTCGGTGAAAAAGTGCGGCCACATGGGCGGCAAGGTGCTGGTGCCGACCCGCGAAGCGGTCGCCAAGCTGACCGCCGCGCGTCTGGCCGCCGACGTATCGGGCGCGCCGACCGTGCTGCTCGCCCGCACCGACGCGGAAGCCGCCGACCTCGTGACCTCGGACATCGACGACAACGACCGCCCGTTCCTGACCGGCGAGCGCACCGTCGAAGGCTTCTTCCGCACCCGCCCGGGTCTCGAGCAGGCGATCTCGCGCGGTCTCGCGTATGCGCCGTACGCGGACATGATCTGGTGCGAAACCGGCAAGCCGGACCTCGAGTTCGCGAAGAAATTCGCCGACGCGATCCACAAGGAGTACCCGGACCAATTGCTGTCGTACAACTGCTCGCCGTCGTTCAACTGGAAGAAGAACCTCGACGACGCGACGATCGCCAAGTTCCAGCGCGAGCTCGGCGCGATGGGCTACAAGTTCCAGTTCATCACGCTGGCCGGCTTCCACGCGCTGAACTATTCGATGTTCAACCTCGCGCACGGCTATGCGCGCAACCAGATGACCGCGTTCGTCGAAATGCAGCAGGCGGAATTCGCGGCAGCCGAAAAGGGCTTCACCGCGGTGAAGCACCAGCGCGAAGTCGGCACCGGCTACTTCGACGCGGTGACGCAGACGGTGGAGCGCGAAGCGTCGACGACCGCGCTGCACGGTTCGACCGAAGACGAGCAGTTTTTCGACAAGAAAGTCGCCTGAGATCAACCGGCTGGGCCTTGCGGCCCCGCGGTCTGATTGCGGAAACGACTGGCAGAACGCCGAGCGGCGCCGGGAGACGCGCCGCCGGCATCAGGGAGGACCGCGCCGTCCCGGATTGGCAGTGAGTCTTCGGGCGAGCGCCAACGGCCGGGGTCTGAGAGAAGCCAGCACGCAGCAAGCGTGCGGCGAAGCTGAACGCGCCGGCGTTGCCGCCGGCGCGTTTTTTTTCGATCTCGCGAGCGTTGCCGCCGCTGCCGCGCCCACGCTCTCAGCGATACACGATCACCGGAATTTTCGTATGCGTCAGCACCCGCTGCGTTTCACTGCCGATCAGCAGGCTGCCGAGTCCGCGCCGCCCATGCGAGGCCATGAAAATCACGTCGCAACCGCCCTGCTCGGCCGCCTCGATGATCCCGAGGTAAGGCGCCGGATGCACGCTGGTGCGGCTCTCGACGCTGACGCCAACGCGGTGCGCGGCGAACTCCACTTCGCGCAGATGCACGCGCGCTTCGCGCTCGCTGCGTTGCAGGAACTCGCCGGGCGGCTCGACCGCGACATCGGAGAACGGCGAGTACGGATATTGCGGCAGGCACGCGTAGGCGGTGACGCGCGCGCCCACCGCTTGCGCGAGATCGATCGCGCCCGCGATCGCCTTGCGTGACAGATCCGAACCATCGGTTGGAACCAGGATGTGCGTGAACATGATGTCCTCCGTCGCCGGCTTCGCGCAACCCGGCGTCAGCGTTCGACGAAGCCCCGCGTGCGGGCTGCTCGCATCGATTGTAGTGCGTGCGAACGCGGGGACAAATCGGGCTGACGTCGCGGCGCACGGCGCCACGCCGGATCGCATCGACGCGCATCTTCCTCGCTCCAGCCGCGCGCTTCGTTCAATCCCAGTAACCGGGCTCGCCGTACGTATGCTTGAGAAAGTCGAGAAACAGCCGCACCCGCAGCGGCAGATGGCGGCGCTGCGGAAACACCGCGTGAATGCCGATCGGCGGCGCGGCGAATTCGTCGAGCACGCTGACGAGCCGGCCGGCCGCGATCTCCGCGCCGACCTCCCACCACGAGCGCCACGCGAGGCCATGCCCGGCCAGACACCATTCGTGCAGCACCGCGCCGTCCGAGCATTCCATCGTGCCGGACACCTTGATCGACACGACCTTGCCGTCCTGCTCGAACATCCAGCCGCGCTGCTGGTTCGCGCTCGCGCCGAGCGCGAGGCAGTTGTGGCGCGCGAGCTCGGCAAGGCTATGCGGCGCGCCGCGGCGATTCAGATACGCGGGCGACGCGACGCACACGCGCCGGTTCTCCGCGAGCTTCAGCGACACCAGCGACGAATCGGGCAACTCGCCGAGCCGCACCGCGCAATCGAAGCCTTCGTTGACCAGATCGACGAGGCGGTCCGACAGATCGAGCGTGATCGACACGTCCGGATGCGCGACCGTGAATGCCGGCACCAGCGGCGCGACGTGGCGCCGCCCGAAGCCGGCCGGCGCCGACAGCCGCAGATGGCCGCTCGCCTTCACGCCGCCCGCCGACACGCTGGCCTCGGCGTTCTGCATGTCGTGAATGATGCGCTGGCAGTCTTCGAGAAACGCCGAGCCCTCGAAGGTCAGCGTGATCTTGCGGGTCGTGCGCACCAGCAGCTTGACGCCGAGGCGCTCCTCGAGCGCGTCGATACGGCGGCCGATGATCGCCGGCGCGACGCCCTCCGCGAGCGCCGCCGCGGACAGGCTGCCGCGCGCGGCGACGGTGACGAAAGTCTCGATCTGCTTGAAACGGTCCATGAACGATGCGCGCGGCGCCGGCGAAGAGGTGAGCGTAAAAGTACCCGGTGCGCGCCAGATTAGGTGGATGAAAGTAAAATATCAAGTGATCTTTAGCCTATTTTTAGGTTGCAGATGTCACCAATACAATCGTTCCCGACCTCTGAATGGAGCGCACGGCAATGTCGGCCACAACGACACCTACCCCGCGAGCAGTGATTTTCGATGCGTACGGCACGCTCTTCGACGTGCATTCGGTGCTCGCCGCCGCGGAACAACTGTTCCCCGGCCACGGCGATGCGCTGTCGCAGCTGTGGCGCCAGAAGCAGATCGAGTACACGCAACTGCGCACGCTCGCCGCGCCGCCCGATGCGCCCGGCGCGCACTACCGCCCGTTCTGGGACATCACGCTCGACGCGCTGCGCTTCGCCGCCAAGAAACTTCAGCTGACGCTCGGCCGCGCGGCCGAAAAGCGTCTGATGGACGAATACGCGTGCCTGTCCGCGTTTCCCGACGCGGTGCCGGTGCTGCGCTCGCTGCGCGATGCCGCCGATGCCACCGACGCACCGCGCGTCGGGCTGGCGATCCTGTCGAACGGCAATCCGCAGATGCTCGACATCGCGGTCAAGAGCGCGGGGATGAGCGGACTGTTCGACCACGTGCTGTCGGTCGACGCGGTGCGCGCGTACAAGCCCTCGCCCGCCGCCTATGCGCTCGGCCCCGCGGCATTCGGGGTAACCGCGCGCGAGATCGTGTTCGTGTCGTCGAACGGCTGGGACGTCGCTGGCGCGACGTGGTTCGGCTTCACGACGTTCTGGCTGAACCGGCAGAAGCTGCCCGTAGAAGAGCTCGGCGTCGCGCCGCACGGCATCGGCGGCGGCATGCACGATCTGCTGAGCTTTCTGCAAACGCTCGCTGCAACGGCGCCGGCATCATCTGCCTCGGCCTCGGCTCGCCGGCGCGGCACCCGCTCGACCCAATCTCCAGACAGTGGCAACCGCAAGCGCGCCGGCCCGCGCGCATGACAGCGTTCACTGCCTTTCACCCACCACGACACTTTTTTTTCAACCTTCGCATTTCTGCAATCCGACCGACCAAGGAGAACTACATGACGAACACGCTATCGCTGCCGCAGGGCATGGAAATCACCGGCGAGATCAAGCCCGGCTTTGAAGCGATCCTCACGCGCGAAGCGCTCGAGCTCGTCGCCGCGCTGCATCGCACGTTCGAGCCGCGCCGCCAGCAGTTGCTGCAGGCGCGCGTCGAGCGCACGAAGCGACTCGATGCCGGCGAACGCCCCGATTTTCTCGCCAGCACGAAGAGCGTGCGCGAAGGCGACTGGCGCATCGCGCCGCTGCCGCGGGATCTGCAATGCCGGCGCGTCGAAATCACGGGGCCGGTCGAGCGCAAGATGATCATCAATGCGCTCAATTCCGGTGCGGACTCCTACATGACCGACTTCGAGGATTCGAATGCGCCGAGCTGGGACAACCAGATCACCGGTCATATCAATCTGAAGGACGCAGTGCGCCGCACGATTTCGCTCGAACAGAACGGCAAGTCGTACCGGCTCAACGACAAGACCGCGACGCTGATCGTGCGTCCGCGCGGCTGGCATCTCGACGAGAAGCACGTGTTGGTCGACGGCAAGCGCGTGTCGGGCGGCATTTTCGATTTCGCGCTGTACATGGTGCACAACGCGAAGGAGTTGATCGCGCGCGGCTCGGGCCCGTACTTCTATCTGCCGAAGATGGAAAGCCATCTGGAAGCGCGGCTGTGGAACGACATCTTCGTCGCCGCGCAGGAAGCGGTCGGCGTGCCGCGCGGCACGATTCGCGCGACGGTGCTGATCGAGACGATCGTCGCCGCGTTCGAAATGGACGAGATCCTGTATGAGCTGCGCGAACACAGCTCGGGCCTGAACGCGGGCCGCTGGGACTACATCTTCTCGGCGATCAAGAAGTTCAAGGCCGATCGCGACTTCTGCCTCGCCGACCGCTCGCAGATCACGATGACCTCGCCGTTCATGCGCGCGTACGCGCTGCTGCTGCTGAAGACCTGCCATCGCCGCCATGCGCCGGCGATCGGCGGAATGAGCGCGCTGATCCCGATCAAGAACGATCCGGCCGCGAACGACAAGGCGATGGGCGGCGTGCGCTCCGACAAGGCGCGCGACGCGGGCGACGGCTACGACGGCGGCTGGGTCGCGCATCCGGGCCTCGTGCCGATCGCGATGGAAGAGTTCGTCAAGGTGCTCGGCGACAGGCCGAACCAGATCGACAAGCAGCGCATCGACGTGCTGGTGACCGCGACCGACCTGCTCGACTTCCGTCCGGAGACGCCGATCACCGAAGCGGGTCTGCGCAACAACATCAACGTCGGCATCCACTACCTCGGCTCGTGGCTCGCGGGCAACGGCTGCGTGCCGATTCACAACCTGATGGAAGACGCGGCGACCGCGGAAATTTCGCGCTCGCAGGTGTGGCAGTGGATCCGCTCGCCGAAGGGCAAGCTCGACGACGGCCGCAAGGTGACGGTCGAGCTGGTGCGCGAGCTGTCGGTGCAGGAACTGGAGAAGGTCAGGCAGACGGTCGGCGGCGACACGAAGCCGTATGAGCGTGCCGCGCAGATCTTCGAACAGATGTCGACCGCGGAGCAGTTCACCGACTTTCTGACGCTGCCGCTTTATGAGGAGCTTTGAGCGGGCGGACGATCATGCGGGTCGGGCGCTGGCGAGTTGGTCTGGTCTGATCTGATCGTGTGATCGTAACTAGCGAGTTGAAAAAAGGCGCGCCGGATGCGAATCCGGCGCGCCTTTTTCGTTGCTGGCCGCGTGGCGCGCGACATCTTGCATCTTGCATCTTGCATCTTGCATCTTGCATCTTGCGCCGCCACGCCGCTGTACCTGCGCTCAGCGCGTGCGCCGATGCTCGACCCAATCGCCCGAGCGGATTTCCGGCAAGCCCTTCACCGCGTTCGGCGCAACCGGATAGAAGCGGCAGTTCACGACGCTGCCGTCCACTTTGACCATCACCTCGCGCGCGAGGAAGCGGTCCTCGACGCCCGGGTACACCGCTTCGATTTCATCGAGCACCGCGACCAGCGCATCGTCGATTTCATAGACATCGCCGAGTACCTCGACGCCCGCTTCGTCGACGACGAGGCCCGGGTAATTGCCGAAGTCGAACAGATGGCCGCGCACGGTCGTGGTGCCGAGCAGTGTCGGCGCGGGCACGTCGTTGCGTGCGGCGGCTTCGCTGATGTCATTGGTTTCACCGGCACGCAGCGTGCCATAGACAAAGACGGTCTGCATCGTCGTGAGGTCTCCTGGGTGAGAGGTGGCTGGCTGGGACAACCGGCACATTATGCATCGGTCCGCTCGCCGGTTGGTCACGCTGGGCAGGTACCCTCTACAATGATTGGCAGCCCCGGCGGTGAATTCCGGCGGCCGACACCCGCCGCACCGCGGCGCACGCCCGCCCCACCGCCCTGTCCCGACCGACCCTCGCCATGACCTCGTCCGCCGACTCCGATCTGCTCAGCCACGACAGCTTCGCCGACATCCCGCCCGAGTTCGCGCCGAACGCGACCCACCCGATCCGGGTCCGCTCGCGGCCGATGCCGGCCGGCTCGCACATCGCGCGTCATACGCATGCGTGGGCGCAGGTCGCGTATGCGTCGCGCGGCGTGCTGCGGGTCGCGACCGTGGGCACTACGTGGATGGTGCCGCCGTCGCGCGCGATCTGGCTGCCGCCGCACGTCACGCACGAGGTGGTCTCGGTCGAGGATGCGTTTTTGCGCACGCTCTATATCACCGAGAACGCGGTCCCGGCCGTGCTCGATACGCCGCGCGTGGTCGAAGTGTCGAACCTGCTGCGCGAAGTGATTGCCGCGCTCGATACCAGCGCGTTGTCGGCGACGCGCGAGCAGTTATTGGGCGCGCTCGCGCTCGATGAACTGACGCGCTCGGAACCGCTGCCGCTGTCGGTGCCGATGCCGAGCGAAAAGCGCTTGCGCGCGCTGTGCGAGGCGGTGATCGCGGACCCGACGCACGGCGAGTCGCTCGAACAATGGGCCGCGCAGGTCGGTGCGAGCACCCGCACGATCGCGCGACTGTTTCGCCAGGAACTCGGCGTAAGTTTTTCGCAGTGGCGCCAGCAGGCGATTCTCGCGCGCGCGATTCCGCTGTTGAGCCAGGGACGCCCGCTTTCCCATGTCGCGCAGGAATTGGGCTATCAGAGCCAGAGTGCGTTTTCGGCGATGTTCCGGCGCGCGTTCGGGACCAGTCCGCGCGCGTTTATCGAACGCGGCGCCGAGCATCGCGCGGAGAACGGCGAACCCGATGGCGGAGAAACGGACGAGGAAACGGGTGAGGAAGCGGCGCAACGGCACGCGAACCCGGCTGCTGTTGGCGAACGCTAGATAATTAATGACGGCGGCGCGTTCATCGGTGCCTACATCTGCTCCGGCATGCACGCCTAGCCGTTGAGCGCTAACGCGACCAGCGTTCGGCGCGCCCAAAAACCCGCATCAAACCCGTCTTGCCAGATGACGAATCGCACCGAGTTGCGCGAGCCGTGGCCCGGCGAGCTTATAGCCCTTGCGCTGATACAGCCGGGCCGCCGGATTATCGACGAACACGCGCAGCTGCAATTCGCGCAGCCCGCGTTCACGCGCCCACTGATGCGAGATGTCGAGCAGAAAGGTCCCCGCGCCGAGCCGTCGATAGCCTTCGGCGATCTGCACGTCGCGGATATGCAGCGAATCGCCCTCTTCGGTGATACGCAGCACGCCCATCGGCACGCCGTCCACTTCGAGAATGAAATTCTCCGACTCGCGCCAGCTGCCGAGAAACAGATCGCTGCGCCACACCAGATGATGCCGGCGATAGTAGCCGCCCATGTTGTTGCGTGTCAGCGCCTCGGCAAACTCGAAATCGTCGATGCTGGCCGTGCGCAGATGGAACGGTGACGGAGCTTCGGTGGGATCGAACATGGCGGGAGTGCGGAGATGAACCGGGTCAACGGTAAAACAGCCCGCGCGCGCTGGCAATGGCTGTTTGTCCGGAGCCACGCGGGACAGGCGCGGCGAAATGCGAGTGCAATAACGGCGGCGGAAATAAAAAAAGCCCACTTCTTTCGAAGTGGGCTTTCCAAATCTGGCGGAGCGGACGGGACTCGAACCCGCGACCCCCGGCGTGACAGGCCGGTATTCTAACCAACTGAACTACCGCTCCAGATTTTTTGCACCGTGGCAAATGGGGTCATCCGCTTGCCTACTGCACCGTTCAAACTTCCAACCGAACGACGCCGATGTTCTGGCGTCCCCTAGGGGATTCGAACCCCTGTACTCACCGTGAAAGGGTGATGTCCTAGGCCTCTAGACGAAGGGGACA
>NZ_MSDV01000042.1 GCF_001931485.1 Burkholderia sp. SRS-W-2-2016
ACGTTCACGCCGAGGTCTTCGGGCTTGATCGTTTCCAGCGGCTTCTTCTTGGCCTTCATGATGTTCGGCAGCGTCACGTAACGCGGCTCGTTCAGGCGCAGGTCGGTGGTGACCACAGCCGGCAGCGTCAGCGCCAGCGTTTCCGCGCCGCCGTCCACTTCGCGCGACACCGTCGCCTTACCGTCGGCAACAACAACCTTCGACGCAAAAGTAGCCTGCGGCAGATTCGCGAGCGCCGCGAGCATCTGGCCGGTCTGGTTCGAGTCGTCGTCGATCGCCTGCTTGCCGAGGATCACCAGTTGCGGCTGTTCCTTGTCGACCAGCGCCTTCAGCAGCTTCGCAACCGCCAGCGGCTGCAGGTCTTCATTCGATTCGATCAGGATCGCGCGGTCCGCGCCGATCGCCAGCGCGGTGCGCAGCGTTTCCTGCGCCTGCGTGACACCCGCCGACACGGCGATCACTTCAGTTGCGACGCCGGCTTCCTTCAGACGCACCGCCTCTTCAACGGCGATTTCGTCGAACGGATTCATCGACATCTTGACGTTGGCAATGTCGACGCCCGTACCGTCCGATTTCACGCGGACTTTCACGTTGTAGTCGACCACTCTTTTCACTGGCACCAGAATTTTCATGCACACGCTCCAAAGTTACGAATACGTCAACCCGTCAAACATTATAACGACTGCCCCGATGGCAGCCTTGTCGCGGGCGCATTAGCACGAGGATATCGCTCCCCAGCGGCGTGACGGCAATATCGAACGATCGTTCTATTTTAATCTCGAAAAAACCCGGGCGACAACCCCGGGTTCCGACTCAGACCTCTAATTCGCATCGCTGTCTGCCTGACTGTTCGATTTGCCGTCGTTTCTTGCGAGGTCCGGGCGCTGCAATCACATCACCACGAAGTGATCACCGCTCCGCCAAATTTGCTCTCTACGAACTGCTTCACTTCCGGCGAGTGGTAGGCCGCCACCAGTTTCGCGACCCACGGCTTGTTCTTGTCGGCCTCGCGGATCGCGATCACGTTCACGTACGGGCCCTTCGGATCTTCGAGCGCGATCGCGTCCTGCTTCGGCTTGAGCCCCGCTTCCATCGCGAAGTTGGTGTTGATCGCGGCGGCGTCGACGTCGCCGAGCGAGCGCGGAATCTGCGCGGCGTCGAGTTCGACGATCTTCAGCTTGCGCGGATTCTCGACGATATCGAGCGGCGTCGCCTTCAGGCCCGCATCGGCGCGCAACTTCAGCAGCCCCTGCTTTTGCAGCAACAGCAGCGCGCGGCCGCCGTTGGTCGGGTCGTTCGGCACCGCGATCTTGGCGCCCGGCTGCAACTCGGCGAGCGACTTCAGCTTCTTCGAATAGATCCCCATCGGATAGGTGACCGTATCGGCGATCCGGATCAGCTTGTAGCCGCGGTCCTTCACCTGCGCCTGCAGATACGGGTCGTGCTGGTAGCTGTTCGCGTCGAGGTCGCCGCCGGCGAGTGCCGCGTTCGGCTGCACGTAATCGGAAAACTCGATGATCTTGATGTTCAGGCCGTTTTTCGCGGCGACCGTCTTCACGACGTCCATGATCTGCGCGTGTGGGCCGCCGGTGACGCCCACCTTGATCGTGTCTTCCGCGTGCGCCGCGGTAGTGGCGAACAGCGAGGCCGCGCCGAGCGCGGCGGCCAGCTTGAGAATCGAACGACGTTGCATGATGAACCTTCCGACTTTATCGGCGGGCCGCCCTGACGGGGCCTCGCCTTTGTTTATTTATGGCTCAGACGACGCACGAGCCAGTCTCCAAACGACTGCACCAACTGCACGAACACGATCAGGATCAGCACGACCGCGAGCATCACTTCCGGCAAAAAGCGCTGATAGCCATAGCGGATGCCGAGGTCGCCGAGACCGCCGCCGCCGATCGCGCCGGCCATCGCCGAATAGCCGACCAGCGACACGAACGTGATGGTCAGCCCCGCGATCACGCCCGGCAGCGATTCCGGCAACAACACCTTGAAGACGATCTGGCTGGTGGTCGCGCCCATCGCCTGAGCCGCTTCGATCAGCCCGCGGTCCACTTCACGCAGCGCGGTCTCGACCAGACGCGCGATGAACGGCGCGGCGGCGATCGTCAGCGGCACGATCGCGGCGGCCGTGCCGATCGAGGACCCAACGACCAGCCGCGTGAACGGAATCACCGCGACCAGCAGGATGATGAACGGCGTCGAGCGCACCGCATTGACGAGCACGCCCATCGTGCGATTGACCGCGACGTTCTCGAGCACGCCCTGACGGTCGGTCAGATACAGCAGCACGCCGAGCGGCACACCGACCACCGCGCCAATCAGTCCGGACACGCCGACCATCACCAGCGTTTCCCAGAACGACTGGACGAACATATCGAACATTTCACTCAACATGCGAGAGCTCCTCTACCACCACACCCTGCTCGCGCAGAAACGTAATTGCCTGCGCGACCTTGCCCGGTTCGCCGCCCGCGAGCACCGCGAGCGAGCCGAACGCCTGGCCCTGGATCTCGTCGATCTGGCCATGCAGGATGTTGAAATCGAGCTCGTAACGGCGGATCGTCTCCGACAGGATCGGCTGATCGACGCCCGAGCCGGTGAACGCGAGGCGCAGCAGATGGCCGTTGCCCGTCTGCAGCCGCTGCGCGACCCGCGCCTTCAGCGCCGGCGGCAATTCCTGCGCGATCACGTCGCCGATCAGCGCGCGCGTAACTTCGTGGCGCGGCTGCAAAAACACGTCGATCACCTTGCCCTGTTCGACGACGCGGCCCGCGTCGAGCACCGCGACGCGGTCGCAGACCTGCTTGATCACGTCCATCTGGTGGGTGATCAGCACGATCGTCAGGTTCAGTTCGCGGTTGATGCGCTTGAGCAGGTCGAGAATCGCGCGGGTGGTTTCCGGGTCGAGCGCGGAGGTCGCCTCGTCGGAGAGCAGCACCTTCGGCTTGCTCGCGAGCGCGCGCGCAATGCCGACACGCTGCTTCTGGCCGCCGCTGATCTGCGCCGGATAGCGGTCCTTCTGCGCCGACAGCCCGACCAGCTCGAGCAGCGGCAGCACGTTCGCCTCGATTTCGTCGCGCTTCATGCCGGCCAGTTCGAGCGGCAACGCGACGTTCTCGTACACGGTGCGCGAGGACAGCAGATTGAAGTGCTGGAAGATCATGCCGATCTCGCGCCGCGCGTCGCGCAGTTGCGCGGCGGGCAGCGTGGTCAGATCGCGGCCGTTGACGACGATATTGCCTTCGGATGGGCGCGTCAGCAGGTTGATCGTGCGCACGAGGGTGCTCTTGCCCGCGCCGCTGCGGCCGATGATGCCGAACACCTCACCCGCCGGAATCGACAGATTGACGTTGTGCAGCGCCTCGACCCAGCCCCGGGGTCCGGCAAAGCGCTGGGAGATATTGCGAATTTCGATCATGGACAAACGAAAACGGCGGAGGCTGCCGGCGAGCGTATTGCTCCCGACTAGCGGCCGCCGTTGCTTTTATTGGGATTTGAGCCGCCATTCTACCGCAGCGCCGACATACGCTTTAATAATCAATTCCGATCTTTTCATAACCTGAAAGCATTAGAGGAGCGGTCGAGCACGCGAAGCTCGCGTGCTCAACGCGGCTGCGACTATGATTCGCTGCACCGCCATCAGTCGATCCCGCCGTCATGCAGACCTCCCCTAGCCACACCGTGCGCGCGAGCGCCGGCCGTCTCAAGAACGCCCCGCCGCAGCGCGAGTCGATCAGCACCGCCGACGGCGTCGAGTTGCCGCTGTATCGCTGGCGCCCGGACGGCCAGCTTCGCGCGACGGTCGCACTGCTGCACGGGCTCGCTGAGCACGCCGGCCGCTATGCGGCATTGGCCGGCCGGCTCAACGCGGCCGGCATCGAGCTGGTCGCGATCGATCTGCGCGGCCACGGCGATGCGCCCGGCAAACGCGCGTACGTACGACGCTTCGACGACTACCTGCTCGACGCGCAGGCGTTGCTCGACGCCGCCGCGCAGAGTTGCGCGCTGCTGTTTCTGATGGGGCACAGCATGGGCGGCGCGATTGCCGCGCTGTATGCGATCGAGCGCCTCGACGCGAGCGGCCGGCGCCTCGCCGGTCTGATTCTGTCGAGCCCCGCGCTCGCGCCGGGCCGCGATGTGCCGAAATGGATGCTCGCGGCGAGCCAGATAATCAGCCGCATCTACCCTTCGTTCCCGGCGATGAAGATCGACGCCGCGCTGCTGTCGCGGCTGCAACCGGTCGTGAACGCGAACCGCAACGATCCACTCGTGCATCACGGCGCGATTCCCGCGCGCACCGGCGCCGAGCTGCTGCTGGCAATGGCGCGGATCGAACGCGGCCGCGCGGACCTGCGGATGCCGCTGCTGGTGTTTCATGGCACCGAGGACAAACTCACCGAACCCGACGGCAGTCGCGCGTTCGGCGCTCATGCGGGCTCCCCGGACAAGACGCTGACGCTGCACGAAGGCAGCTATCACGAGACGATGAACGACCTCGATCGCGACCGGGTGATCGGCGCGCTGGTCGATTGGATCGAGCGGCGCGCGGTGGGGAGAAGCTGAAGCGCGTTACTCGCGCTTCCAGTCCGGCGCGCGTTTGTCGATGAACGCCTGCACGCCTTCGAGCGCCGAGTCGTCCATCATGTTGCAGGCCATCGTCTGTCCGGCCAGCTGGTACGCGGCCTCGATGCCCATTTCGAGCTGGCGATAGAACAGCCCCTTGCCCGCGCTGACCGCCTCGACCGGCTTCGCGCAGATACTCGTCGCGAGCCGCGCGAGTTCGTCGTCGAGCGCATTGGCGGGCGCGACGCGATTTACCAGACCCTGCTGCTTCGCGTCGGCCGCGTCGATGAAATCGCCGGTCAGCAGCATTTCGAGTGCCGCCTTACGCGACAGATTGCGCGACAGCGGCACTGACGGGGTCGCGCAGAACAACCCCAGATTCACGCCCGACACCGCGAAGCGCGCGGTATCGGCGGCGACCGCGAGATCGCACATTGCGACGAGCTGGCAACCGGCCGCGGTCGCGATCCCATGCACGCGCGCGATCACCGGCTGCGGCATCCGCTGGATCGTCAGCATCAGCTTCGTGCAGCGCGCGAATAGCTGCTGGTAGTACGCAAGCGACGGCGCCGCGCGCATCTCCTTCAGATCGTGTCCCGCGCAGAACGCCCGCCCGGCGCCCGCGATCACGACGACCCGCGCGTCGGTTTGCGCGAGCGCGGCGAGCGTCTGCTGCAGTTCGTCGAGCAACGCCTCGGACAGCGCATTGAACGCATCGGGCCGGTTCATCGTCACGCGTACGACACCCGGCACGCGATACGCGTCGTGCTCGACCTCGACCAGCGACGCGCTGCCGGGGTTAGCGTTCGCATTGACGTTGTCAGGGCTGGCGTTCATGGCTCGTGGATTCCTCGTTGCGTTGATGTTCGGGCGCGCAAACCGCGCGGTATCAGATCTCCGCCAGCGAGCGCAGATGCGCGACCACGCTGCGCCCGAGCGCCGACAGGTTGTAGCCGCCCTCCAGACAGCTGACGATGCGCCCGCGCGCATGGCGCCGCGCGACTTCGCGCATCTGGTCGGTGATCCACGCGTAGTCGTCTTCGACGAGTCCCATGTTGCCGAGATCGTCTTCGCGATGCGCGTCGAAACCGGCCGAGATGAACAGCATCTCCGGCTTGAATTCGTGCAGGCGAGGCAACCACAGCATGTCGACCGCCTCGCGCACGGCCATCCCGTTCGAGCGCGCGGACATCGGCACGTTGCACATGTTCGGCGACTGGTTGTCGGCGCCGGTGAACGGATAGAACGGGTGCTGGAAGATGCTGCACATCAGCACGCGCGGGTCGCCCGAAAACGCGGCTTCGGTGCCGTTGCCGTGATGCACGTCGAAGTCGACGATCGCGACGCGCTGCAAGCCATGCACGTCGAGCGCGTGGCGCGCGGCGATCGCGACGTTGTTGAAAAAGCAGAAGCCCATCGCGCGCGCCGGCTCCGCGTGATGGCCGGGCGGACGCACGCTGCAGAACGCGTTGTCGTAACGGCCTTCGATCACCGCGTCGGTGGCGGCCACCGCCGCGCCCGCCGCGCGCAACGCGGCCTGCCACGTATGCGGATTCATCGTCGTGTCGGGATCGACTTCCGCGATGCCCTCGCTCGGCGCGAGGCCGCGGATGTAGTCGACGTGCGCCTGCGTATGCACGCGCAGCAACGCGGCTTCGTCGGCGAGCGGCGCGGACTCGCGCTCGAGCAGCGCGTCGATGCGGCTCGCGATCAGCTGATCCTCGATCGCCTGCAGGCGCGCCGGACATTCGGGATGCCACTGCCCCATGTCGTGCAGCAGACAGTCGGGGTGGGAATAGAAGCCTGTTGCCATAGTTCTGATCTGCGTCTCTTGTCGCCGGCGCATCTCGATGCGCGCGGCGTGTCTCCGTCGAACGGCGCGCCCATCGCCACCGCGATATGCAGCGCGCCCATCTTCATCAAGTTACCACACGATACCGCGCCGGCGGCGCTGTCGCAGATTCGGCACGGTGTTGCGAAAGGCGTCGGGTATACTGCCCCGACCCGTTGTTCGCGTTTTTCGTTGCTGCCGCTTCCCGTCCTTCACGCATCGCGCTCACTGCTCACCATGACCGTCAAGCTTGCTCTGTCCGCACGATCCCCACGCACTCCGCTTCGCCTCGCCACCCTTACCGCCTCACTGTCCGTCGCAGCGTGCCTGTTGATCGCCGCGGCGCCGGCGAGCGCCCAAAAGGTCGCGAAAAAGGCACCGGTGCAGGTCGCGCAGAGTCAGCCGCAACAGGCCGTGCCGCAAGGGCAAACGTTTGAGGAAGAGATCATTCCGCAGCGTTATGCGAACAACGCGAACGTCGATGCGTTCATCAGCGAGATGGTCGCGCGCTACGACTTCGACGAAGCGTCGCTGCACGCGCTGTTCGCGGGCGTCAGCTATTCGGCGACCGCGGTGAAGCTGGTCACGCCGTCGCCGACGCCGTCGGTCAAGAACTGGCGCGCGTATCAGGCGCGTTTTCTCGACCCGGTGCGGGTGAATGCCGGTGTGCAGTTCTGGCGCGAGAACCAGGACACGCTGCAACGCGCGGCCCATGAGTTCGGCGTGCCGCCGGAGGTGATCGTCGGCATCATCGGCGTCGAGACGATCTACGGCCGCTATATGGGCAACTTCCGCGTGCTCGACGCGCTGACCACGCTCAGCTTCGACTATCCGAATACCGCGAATCGCGCGGACCGCCAGGCCACCTTCCGCAAGAATCTCGAAGACTATCTGGTGTGGACGCGCGACGCGCAGATCGACCCGACCACGGTGCTCGGCTCGTACACGGGCGCGATCGGCATTCCGCAATTCCTGCCGAGCAGCATCGTGCAGTACGCGGTGAACTACGACGGCAACAAGCGCATCGATCTGCGCACCAGCGAAGCGGACGCGATCGGCAGCGTCGCGAATTATCTGCGCCAGAACGGCTGGGAAAGCGGCCGGCCGGTGGTGTGGCGGATCGGTTCGGACATCGGCAGTCTCGGCGTCGCGCAGGCGGCCGCCAACGGTCTGCCGGAGCCGCACTGGCCACTCGATCAATTGCTGCGCGCCGGGCTCGTGCTGAACGAACCGAATGTCGATATCGCGGCGGAAGCGAGTACGCCGGTGACGGTGGTCGATCTGCCGTCGCCGGGGCGCGGCACTGAGTTCAAGCTGGGCCTGAAAAATTTCTATGTGCTGACGCGTTACAACCGCAGCTTCTTCTATGCGCTCGCGGTGTATCAGCTCGGTCAGAAAGTGAAGGCGCAGATGGAAGCGCTCGATGCGGCGAGCGCCGCGAAGGCAGCGAACAACGGCAATGCGGTGCAAGGCGCGGCTAGTCCGTCGAATTCCGCTTCGCAGTGAGTGATATGTGAGGCGCTGAAGCGCGACCCGCGCTTCGCGTTGCAAGCATGAAAAAAGCGCCGGCTAGACCGGCGCTTTTTCTTTGGCTCGCGCACACGCGATGGTGCACGCGAAAGTTCTACTGCGCGGTGGCTTACGCGGGAAACACGCCGGTGGACAGATAGCGGTCGCCGCGATCGCAGACGATGAACACGATCGTCGCGTTCTCGACCTGACGCGCGATCCGCAGCGCGACTTCACACGCGCCGCCCGACGAAATGCCGGCGAAGATCCCCTCGACCGACGCGAGCCGCCGCGCCATCGCTTCGGCCGCGGCCTGGCTCACGTTCTCGACGCGATCGACGCGGCTGCGATCGAAAATCTTCGGCAGATACGCTTCCGGCCATTTGCGAATGCCCGGAATACGCGAGCCCTCTTCCGGCTGCGCGCCGATGATTTCGATCTGCTGGTTCTGCGTTTTCAGATAGGTCGACACCCCCATGATCGTGCCGGTCGTGCCCATCGACGACACGAAGTGCGTGATGCGCCCTTCGGTGTCGCGCCAGATTTCGGGGCCGGTGCCTTCGATGTGCGCAGCCGGATTGTCCGGGTTCGCGAACTGGTCGAGGATGATGCCCTTGCCTTCGCGCTGCATCTGCTCGGCGAGATCGCGCGCATACTCCATGCCGCCCTTGACCGGCGTCAGCACGATTTCCGCGCCGTAAGCGGCCATGCTCTGCCGGCGCTCGACCGACAGGTCCTCCGGCATGATCAGCACCATCTTGTAGCCGCGGATCGCGGCGGCCATCGCCAGCGCGATGCCGGTGTTGCCGCTGGTCGATTCG
Organism: Burkholderia sp. SRS-W-2-2016; assembly: GCF_001931485.1. Taxonomy (GTDB): domain Bacteria; phylum Pseudomonadota; class Gammaproteobacteria; order Burkholderiales; family Burkholderiaceae; genus Paraburkholderia. The sequence continues at coordinate 8,731 of NZ_MSDV01000042.1, forward strand.
ATCAGCGTGTCGCCCGGCTTGATACGCCCGCGCGCTTCGGCCTTCTTGATCATCGACAAAGCCGGCCGGTCCTTCACCGAACCCGCGGGATTGTTGCCTTCGAGCTTCGCGAGAATCACGTTGTTGCGGCTGCGGATCTCGTCGTCGGGAAGCCGGACGAGTTGCACGAGCGGCGTGTTGCCGACCGTGTCTTCAATCGTTTTGTATGCCATGGCGGGTCTAGCGGTCGAGACGCGAAAGTGGGAATTGAATCTAACGATTCTAAACCACGACGTCCGCCGCTGCGGTTCGGCCCTGCTGCCCGCATGGATGCAGACCGCGGCCCACGCAAAAAACCCGCGGAGGGAACCGCGGGAAATGTGTGTGTATAACGGGGGCGTCGTTCGCTGCATGCGCCGCGGCAGCGCGAAGCCGCAACGATCCGGCGAACGATGCGAGCGGTCCGGCGCGCATGCCGCACGAGCGGCAAGCACACCGGCCGCGGTGGCCTATTTCTTCACCGCCACTGCGGCGCCACCTTTCTGCGCGGCGGCCTGGGCAGCCGCGGCGGGCTCTTTGGATCCAGCGACCGCAACCTGCGTGCTAGCAGCAGCGCCAGCCGGACCGACAGCGAGACCTTCCGCCTGCAGGCGCTCGACGGTACGCCCGCCCATGCCCTTGACGCGTTTGCCGAGATCGGTCGGGTCCTTGAACGGACCATGCGCGCCGCGCTCGTCGAGAATTGCCTTGGCTTTCGCCTGGCCGATGCCCTTGATGCCGAGCAGCGCATCCTCATTCGCGGTGTTGACGTCGACCATCGCATACGCGTGGCCGAAAGCGGCGAGCATCGCCGCGGTAACCAGTACTTTTCGAAACATGTTGGAATCTCCCTGTTGCCACTGACCGGCGACCATCACCGGCCAGGAGATTCCAGTTTAGAGAGGAAGCCGTACTAATTACACCTGGCCGAACAGCCAGCGCACGTAACGGTCGACGCCTTCCTGCACGCTCAGGAACGGCGCGTCGTAGCCGGCCGCGCGCAGCTTCGACTGGTCCGCTTGCGTGAAGCACTGGTACTTTCCGCGCAGCGCGTCGGGGAACGGGATGTACTCGATCAGCCCGCGCTGCACCAGCTCGGCGAGCGACAGCGCCGGTTCGTTATTGAGCGCGCGCAGCGTGTTGACCACGCTGCTGGCGATATCGTTGAACGGCTGCGCGCGGCCGCTGCCCAGATTGAAGATGCCCGACTTGTCCGGGTTGTCGAAGAAGAACAGATTGACCTTCACGACGTCTTCGACCGACACGAAGTCGCGCGTCTGTTCTCCGGCCGCATAGCCGTTGTACTCGCCGAACAGCTTGACCTTGCCCTCGGCGCGGAACTGGTTGAAGTTGTGGAACGCGACCGATGCCATGCGCGCCTTGTGCGTCTCGCGCGGGCCGTACACGTTGAAGTAGCGAAAGCCGGCGATCTGGCTTTTCGCGGTGGGCAGCACGCGGCGGATCACCTGGTCGAACAGGAACTTCGAATAGCCGTACACGTTCAGCGGCGCCTCGACCTCGCGCTCCTCGACGAAGCGGCTCGAACCGCCATACGTCGCCGCCGACGACGCATACAGGAACTGGACGTTCTGCGCGAGGCAGATGTCGAGCACGTCGCGGCTATAGCGATAGTTGTTCTCCATCATGTAGCGGCCGTCGGTTTCCATCGTGTCCGAGCAGGCGCCTTCGTGGAAGATCGCGCGCACCTTGCCGAACTCGCCGCGCCGGAAGCGTTCGACGAATTCGGTCTTGTCGAGATAGTCGTCGATTTCGCAGTCGACCAGATTCTTGAACTTGTCCGCGCGCGTCAGGTTGTCGACGGCGATAACGCGTTGTTCGCCTCGCTCATTGAGCGCCTTCACGAGATTGCTGCCGATAAAACCGGCCGCGCCGGTGACGATGACGGTCATGATGATCCTGCGATAGTGAGCGGTGGATGACGCCTCGCGGGGCGCGGGGCCGCTAGGGACGGCGGCGCCCGGCGGGCGGTATCAGGAAAAGAGTTCGTCGTAATCGACGGTGGCGGTGCCGAGTTTGCCGACCACGATGCCGGCCGCGCGATTCGCGAGCCCGACCGCGTCGACCAGCGACAAACCCGCGCCGAGCATCGCGGCGAGCGTCGCGATCACGGTGTCGCCGGCGCCCGACACATCATACACTTCGCGTGCAACGGCCGATGCGTGCAGGATGCCGTCGTCGGCGAACAGCGTCATGCCCTCTTCCGAGCGCGTCAGCAGCAGCGCCTTGAACTCGAGTTCGGCGCGCAGCTTCGTCACGCGCGCGATCAGATCTTCTTCGGACTTCCACTGCCCGACGACCTCGCGCAACTCCGCGCGATTCGGCGTGATCAGCGTCGCGCCGCGATAGCGTTCCCAGTCGTCGCCCTTCGGATCGACCAGCACCGGCTTGCCGGCCGCGTGCGCCTTCGCGATCATCTGCGTGACGTGGGTCAGGCCGCCCTTCGCGTAATCGGACATCAGGATCACGTCGTGCGACGGCAGCAGCTCGTCGAAACGCGCGAGACCCGCGAGCAGCACTTCGTGCGCGGGCGAGTTTTCGAAGTCGACGCGCAGCAGTTGCTGTTGACGCGACAGCACGCGCAGCTTGATCGTCGTCAGCAGCGCCGGGTCGCGTTCGAGATGCGGCGCGACGCCGCTTTCGCCGAGCAACTGCACGATCCGCTCGCCCGGTTCGTCATGGCCGACCACGCACAGCAGACCCGCCTGCGCGCCGAGCGCGACCGCGTTGCGCGCGACGTTCGCCGCGCCGCCGAGACGATCTTCCTGGCGCTGCACGTGCACGACCGGCACCGGCGCTTCCGGCGAGATACGGTTGACGTCGCCGAACCAGTAGCGGTCGAGCATCACGTCGCCGACCACCAGCACGCGCGCCGCGTTCAGTTGCGCGCGCGGCACCGTCGGCAGCGGCTGCGCCGGCGTGGCCGTGGGCGCCGTGGGCGCCGTGGGCTTTGCCTCAGCCATGGGCCGGAAGTTCAGAGGGTTGGGCATAGGGGCGTCCAATAGCGTGATAGTCAATGCCGAGTTCGGTCATCGCGTCCGGTTCGTACAGATTGCGGCCGTCGAAAATCAGCGGCGTTTTCAGCACCGATTTCAGGTGCGCGAAATCAGGACTCTTGAACTCCTTCCATTCGGTCACGATCACGAGCGCGTCGGCGCCGGTCAGCGTTTCGTCCTGGGTGCTCGTGAACGTGAGGCGCGCAAGTTGTTCCGGCGCATCGTGCAGGTCAATTGCGAACACGCGGCGCGCTTCGGTCACCGCGACCGGATCGTACGCGCGCACCGTCGCGCCCCGCGCGAGCAGCTCGCCGATCACGCGACGGCTCGGCGCCTCGCGCATGTCGTCGGTATTCGGCTTGAACGCGAGACCCCAGACCGCGAAGGTCCGGCCGCTCAGGTCCTCGCCGAGTTTCGCGGTGACCTTGTTCACCAGCACGTCCTTCTGCGCGTAGTTCACTTCCTCGACCGCTTCGAGAATGCGCAGGTTGTGGCCGCTTTCGCTGGCCGTGCGGATCAACGCCTGCACGTCCTTCGGGAAGCACGAGCCGCCATAGCCGCAGCCCGCATACAGGAAGTGATAACCGATGCGCGGATCGGAGCCGATCCCGCGGCGCACCGCTTCGATATCGGCGCCGACGCGATCGGCCAGATTCGACATCTCGTTCATGAACGAGATGCGGGTCGCGAGCATCGCGTTGGCCGCGTACTTGGTGAATTCGGCCGAGCGCACGTCCATGTACAGCGTGCGTTCGTGATTGCGGTTGAACGGTCCGTACAGACGCTTCATCAGTTCGCGCGCGCGCTGGCCGGCTTCGTCTTCGTCGATACCGATCACGATGCGATCGGGACGCATGAAGTCGTCGACCGCCGCGCCTTCCTTCAGGAACTCGGGATTCGACACCACCGAGAAGCGATGCTGCGCGCTGCCGGCGAGCCCGCGCTTCGCGAGCTCTTCTTCGATCACCGCGCGCACGCGCTGCGCGGTGCCGACCGGCACCGTCGATTTGTCGACGATCACCTTGAAGCCGCTCATCGTGCGGCCGATGTTGCGCGCCGCCTCCAGCACGTACTGCAGATCCGCCGAGCCGTCTTCATCGGGCGGCGTGCCGACCGCGATGAACTGCACGTCGCCGTGCGCGACACTGGCCGCGACATCGGTCGAGAACGTGATGCGGCCGGCCGCGCGGGTGCGCGCGATGATTTCCTGCAGGCCCGGCTCGTGAATCGGCACGCCACCGTTGTTGAGGATGTCGATCTTGCGCTGGTCGACGTCGAGGCAGAACACGTCGTTGCCGATTTCGGCGAGACAGGCACCGGTGACGAGACCGACATAGCCCGTGCCGATAATGGTGATTTTCATACGCTTTCCGGTAGAGGGTTCCGGTGAAGGGTACCGACCGTGATGCCGGCGGCGCGTCAGCTCGACGCGTTGATCGGCTCGACGCGGCGCGGCGCATAGGTTTCCCAACCGCTGCAACCCGGACACTGCCAGTAGAAAAGCCGCGCTCTGAAACCGCAATTCTGGCAGGTATAGCGCGGCAGGTTTTTGGTGCGCTGCCGGATCAGTGTGCGCATCAGTTCGAGCTCGCTGCGGCGCGGCTCTTCGGCGACCGCCTGCTGCGCTTCGAGCAGACGCGTCATGCCGGCGAGGTTCGGCGACTTCTGCATCTGCGAGCGCGCGAGCGCGTGGGCCGCATCGGCACCGCGCAGCGACGCGACGTGCTGATACGCGACGTCGAGCAGATCGTTGCTCGGATGACGGTCGACCCAGGTGGTCAGCAGATCGGCCCCGTCCTGCGGGCGGCCGAGCGCCTCGTACGCCTTCATGATCTTCTCGGCGACGAGCGGCAGATACGCGGGATTCTGTTCCTCGACGCGGCGCCACTGCGTGATCGCCGCTTCCGGCGCGGCGCCGGCCGCGTCGACGTCGCCGAACAGGATCGTCGCGCGCACGTTGGTCGGGTTCGCCTTCAGCGCGAGTTCCAACTGACGGCGCGCCTCGTCCGGCTTCTTCTGCTGCAGCGCTTCCTGCGCGAGTTCGCAATGGAACTGCGCGATTTCCTTGTCGAGCGACGGCGCGCCCATCGTTTCGAGGTGACGCGCGGTATCGATCGACTTGACCCAGTCCTTCTCGATCTCGTAGATCGTCAGCAGCGCGCGTTGCGCGCCGAGTGCGTAGTCGCCGCTCTGCAGCGAACGGAAGGTTTCCTCCGCGCGGTCGAGCAGCCCCGCTTTGAGGAAGTCCTGGCCGAGTTCAAACAGCGCGTGATCGCGCTCGCTGACCGGCAGATCCGCGCGGCTCAGCAGATTCTGGTGCACGCGGATCGCCCGATCGGTTTCGCCGCGGCGGCGGAACAGATTGCCGAGCGCGAAGTGCAGCTCGACCGTTTCGGGGTCGAGTTTGACGACTTCGATGAACGCGTCGATCGCCTGGTCGGGCTGCTCGTTGAGCAGGAAATTCAGGCCGCGGAAATACGAGCGCGGCAAGTTGGCGCTCTCGGACAGCAGCGTCTTGAGGTCGTAGCGCGCGGCCATCCAGCCGAACGCGAACGCGACGGGTATGACGAGCAGCCACCAGAAGTCTAGATCCATGCGATTAATGCAAATGAGCGGGGAAGCAAACAACGAAAAGCCGCGCGTGGAGCGCGCGGCGCAGAATCGGTCAGATCAGCGGCGGCATCGGCGGCTGTTCGACCACGGCCGGGGTTTCGCGCGCGACGCGCAACTCGCGCCGGAGCTTGCCGTTCTCCATGCGCAGACGCACGACGGCGGGCATCGCCGATACCAGCCCGGCCACGAGGCCGATCACGAAAAACGCGAGGCCGATCAGAATCAACGGCGCCGACCACGTGTAGCCGGCGAGGAAATTCAGCGCAGCGGGTTGCATGTTGGAGAGCGCCAGCACCAGCAGCAGCACGAACACCAGCACGCGGATCAGCCAGACGAAAAATTTCATGAATAGATCTCTTGACGGCAGTTGCGGGGTGACGCCGGCTTGATGACGCGTCGCGCCACGGTGTTGCCCGCGCCGAAGTGACCCGTATTGTAATTGAAGCCCTCGCGGCTGGGCAGCAGGTGGCCGGAAGCCCCCTTGCGGGCACTTTCAGCACGTTGCGCACCGTCACGGACAACAACCCCAAAAAACGCGGGCGAAAAAAAAGCGCCCGAAGGCGCTTTTCCTGGTCTTTTGCCGATTGGCTTTGGCCGCTGACGACACTAGCTTTGCCACGCTGCAAGACGCACAGCGGAGTCATTACAGGTCGTCATCCGGCTCTTCGGCTTTCAGCGGCTCGCCCGCACGGCGATCCACCCGCTCACGCAATTCCTTGCCCGGCTTGAAGTGCGGTACGTACTTCTCGGGTACCAGCACCTTCTCGCCCGACTTCGGATTGCGTCCGACGCGGGAGGGACGGCGGTTGAGGCCGAAGCTGCCGAAGCCACGAATTTCGATGCGATGACCTTTGGCAAGCGCCTCCGACATCGCATCGAGCATCGTCTTCACCGCGAAATCCGCATCCTTGAGGACAAGTTGCGGAAATCGCGTAGCCAGCTGGGCGACCAATTCCGATTTGGTCATACTGCAGCAGACCTCTCAGGCTTACTGGTTCTGGCCGTCGAGCTTGGCCTTCAGCAGCGCGCCGAGGTTCGTCGTGCCGGTAGCAGCTGCGCTCGAATCCGAAGCAGCGAGGCCGCGGATGGCTTCCTGCTGCTCAGCCGAATCCTTCGCCTTGATCGACAGGTTGATGCCGCGCGACTTGCGATCGATGTTGATGATCATCGCGTTGACCTTGTCGCCTTCCTTCAGCACGTTGCGAGCGTCTTCCACGCGGTCTTGCGCGATTTCCGAAGCACGCAGGTAGCCTTCGACTTCACCCGACAGCTGGACCACGGCACCCTTCGCGTCGATCGACTTGACGGTACCGTCGACGATCGAACCCTTGTCGTTCATTGCAACGTAGTTGCTGAACGGGTCGCCTTCGAGCTGCTTGATACCCAGCGAAATGCGTTCCTTCTCGACGTCGATGCCGAGAACGATCGCTTCCACTTCGTCGCCCTTCTTGTACTTGCGAACGGCTTCTTCGCCGGTTTCGCTCCACGACAGGTCCGACAGGTGAACCAGACCGTCGATGCCGCCCGGCAGACCGATGAACACGCCGAAGTCGGTGATCGACTTGATGGCGCCGCTGATCTTGTCGCCCTTCTTGAAGTTGCGGCTGAAGTCGTCCCACGGGTTCGGCTTGCACTGCTTCATGCCGAGGCTGATACGGCGGCGGTCTTCGTCGATTTCGAGAACCATGACTTCGACTTCGTCGCCCAGCTGGACAACCTTCGACGGCGCAACGTTCTTGTTGGTCCAGTCCATTTCCGACACGTGGACGAGGCCTTCGATGCCCGATTCCACTTCGACGAATGCGCCGTAGTCGGTGATGTTGGTGACCTTACCGAACAGGCGCGTGCCCGACGGGTAACGGCGCGAGATGCCTTCCCACGGATCGTCGCCCAGTTGCTTGATACCGAGCGAAACGCGGTTCTTTTCCTGGTCGAACTTGAGGATCTTCGCGGTGACTTCCTGGCCAACCGACAGAACTTCGCTCGGGTGACGCACGCGACGCCATGCGATGTCGGTGATGTGCAGCAGGCCGTCGATGCCGCCGAGGTCCACGAACGCGCCGTAGTCGGTGATGTTCTTGACCACGCCTTCGACGATCGCGCCTTCCTTCAGCGTTTCGAGCAGCTTTGCGCGCTCTTCGCCCTGGGTCGCTTCGATAACAGCGCGGCGCGACAGCACGACGTTGTTACGCTTGCGATCGAGCTTGATCACGCGGAATTCGAGGGTCTTGCCTTCGTACGGGGTCGTGTCCTTGACCGGACGCGTGTCGACCAGCGAACCCGGCAGGAACGCGCGGATGCCGTTGACCATCACGGTCATGCCGCCCTTGACCTTGCCCGTGATCGTGCCGGTCACGAGTTCGTTGTTGTCGAGCGCTTTTTCCAGCGACAGCCACGAAGCCAGACGCTTCGCCTTGTCGCGCGACAGGATCGTGTCGCCGTAGCCGTTTTCCAGCGCGTCGATCGCGACGGAAACGAAGTCGCCCGCCTGCACTTCTACCTCGCCCGCGTCGTTCAGGAACTCTTCGAGCGGGATGTAGGCTTCGGACTTCAGACCAGCATTAACGACCACGAAGTTGTGGTCGACACGCACGACTTCGGCGGAGATCACTTCGCCGGCGCGCATGTCCTGCTTGGTCAGCGACTCTTCGAACAGAGCCGCAAAAGATTCGGTATTCGGGGTAGAGGTTTGCAGGTCGGACATAAAAATCAGAATTTGCATGGTGTTCGCTGCGCCTCGCCGACCGGAATGGTCAGCTGATCGGCATACACGCGAATGCCACGCGGGGTTAAAGGTTAAAAACAACGCTTCGCGACCATCGCGAAGCACCTACCAGCAACGGAACCGCCACTGGCTGACCGCCGATGCGTTACTTGTTTCAAGTCACGCTTGCGGGACCAGCGCTTCATACCATTGCACCACCTGCTCGACCGCCTGGTCGACCGACAATGCGGAGGTATCAAGCAGCTTTGCATCCGCTGCGGGCTTGAGCGGCGCGGCCGCGCGCTGACTGTCACGCTCGTCGCGCTCACGCAAATCCCGGAGCAAGTCATCTATATTAGCAGAAAATCCTTTTTGGATCAATTGCTTATGCCGGCGCGCCGCGCGGGCCTCGACGCTGGCGGTCATGAACACCTTCAGCACCGCGTCCTGGAAGATCACCGTGCCCATGTCGCGGCCGTCCGCGACCAGCCCGGGTTCCTTGCGGAACGCCCGCTGACGCGCCACCAGCGCGGCTCGCACCGGCGCGTGCACGGCGATCGCCGACGCACGGCTGCCGACTTCCTCGGCGCGGATTTCAGTCGATACATCGTGGCCGTCGAGCTGCGCAAGGCCCTCGCGGAACGTGATGTGCAGGTCGTCGATCAGCTTGACCAGCGCGTCGATGTCGTCCGCGGCGACGCCGTAGCGCAGGCTCGCGAGCGCCGCGAGCCGGTAGAGCGCGCCGCTGTCGAGCAGGTGAAAGCCGAGGCTCGCGGCCACCAGCGCGGCGACGGTGCCTTTGCCGGAGGCGCTGGGGCCGTCGATCGTAATAACAGGCGTCTGGTGAAAGGGGCGGGTCGGTTTCATCTAAAAAGTCGCACGTCAGGCGATTCGCACGCGAATCTGGGTTGAATCAGGGTTGCGCGAGCGCGGTGAAGCGCTCGAAATAATCGGGGAACGTCTTGCCGACGCACTTCGGGTCGTTGATCCGGATCGGCACGCCGCCCAGACTCACGAGCGAGAAGCACATCGCCATCCGGTGATCGTCGTAGGTGTCGATCGCGGCGTTCGGGATCAGCTTTTCGGGCGGCGTGACGACGAGGAAATCCTCGCCCTCCTGCACCTTCGCGCCGACCTTGCGCAGCTCGGTCGCCATCGCGGCGATCCGGTCGGTTTCCTTCACGCGCCAGCTCGCGATGTTGCGCAGCGTGGTCGTGCCGTCCGCGAACAGCGCGGCGACCGCGATCGTCATCGCGGCGTCGGGAATCAGGTTGAAGTCCATGTCGATCGGGTCGAGCTTGCCGTGGTCGTTGCCGACCCCGCGCACCTCGATCCAGTCGTCGCCCATCTGCAGGTTCGCGCCCATCCGGATCAGCGCGTCGGCAAAGCCGACGTCGCCCTGGATACTCGCGCGGCCGACGCCTTCCACCTTCAGCGGGCCGCCGCCGAGTGCACCCGCGGCGAGGAAATACGACGCCGAGGACGCGTCGCCTTCGACCATGATCGTGCCCGGCGACTGATAGCGCTGCCCCGCCGGCACGATGAACTGATGCCAGCCATGGCGCTCGACCTTGATGCCGAAGCGCGCCATCAGCTTGATCGTGATCTCGATGTACGGCTTCGAAATCAGTTCACCGTCGACCTGCACCGTGCTCACGCCGCTCGCGGTGCGCAACAGCGGCAGCGTCATCAGCAGCGAGGTCAGGAACTGGCTCGACACGTCGCCGCGCACGCGGATCGGCGCCTCGGCGGTGATCTGCGCGGGACGGATACGCAGCGGCGGATAGCCTTCGTTCTGCTCATAGTCGATCGACGCACCGATCTGCCGCAAGCCGTCGACCAGATCGCCGATCGGCCGCTCGTGCATGCGCGGCACGCCATGAATCCGATAGCTGCCGCCGTTCACCGCCAGCGCCGCGGTTAGCGGGCGCACCGCCGTGCCGGCATTGCCGAGGAAGAGATCAGTCGTGCGCGCGGTGAACGCGCCGCGCGTGCCGGTCACCACACAGGTGTCGCCGTCGCGCTTCAGACGCACGCCGAGCTTTTCGAGCGCGTCGAGCATCACGCGGGTGTCGTCGGAATCGAGCAGATTCGTGATCGTCGTCTCGCCTTCGGCAAGCGCGGCGAGCAGCAGCACGCGGTTCGAAATGCTCTTCGAGCCAGGCAGACGAACCGTGCCGGCTGCACGGGAAAAAGGTCCGAGATCGAGGAATTCCATGATGAGTCCAGTTTCCGGTTATTTCGACGCGTCGCTGCCGGCCACACCGGTCGCGCGCTGTTCCTGCCATTGGCTGCGGGCGACGCGCGAGCGGGCGAATACCGCTTCGAGCGCGGCGCCGTCGCCGGCTTCGATCGCGGTGCGCAGGCGCGCGAGCACCGCGGTGTACGCATCGAGTTCGTCGAGCAGCGCGGCGCGATTGGCCACGCAGACGTCGCGCCACATCTCCGGGCTCGACGCGGCGATGCGCGTGAAGTCGCGAAAGCCGCCGGCCGCGAACGAAAACTTCAGCGCGGCATCGGGCGAATTGAGGATCTGTTCGACCAGCGCGAACGACAGCACGTGCGGCAGATGACTGACCGACGCGAACACGCGATCGTGCTGCGCGGGCGCCATCTCGCGCACCAGCGCGCCGGTCGCGCGCCACATCGCGGCGACTTGCTCGACCGCTTGCGGCTGATTCTCCGGCAGCGGGCACAGCACCACGTTGCGATTCACGTACAGGTCGGGCAACGCGGCGTCGACGCCGCTCGATTCGCGCCCGGCAATCGGATGCCCGGGCACGAACTGGCCGATGCGCGCACCGAGCGCCGCGCGCGCGGCGGCGACTACGTCGGATTTGGTGCTGCCCGCGTCGGTGACGATGGTTTGGGCGTCGAGATACGGCGCGATGCGTTCGAGCAGCGGCTGCGTCTGCGCAACGGGCGCCGCGAGCAGCACGACGTCGGCACCGGCGAGCGCGTCGCGCAACGCGGCAGCATCGTCGAGCGCTGCGGCGGCGTCGATCACGCCCAGCGTCAATGCGCGCTCACTCGACGCGGCGCTGCGTCCGACGCCAATCACCGTCCGCGCCCCACCGACCTCGCCGCGCTCGCGCAACGCGCGCGCAAGCGATCCGCCGATCAGACCGACACCGAAAATCACCAGCTTGTTAAAGGAAAACGCGGCCACGTCGCTCACACAATACGGACAATAAGCGCGCCGTTCCTGCCGGTTCGACGCGCGGGTCAAGGATCAATGCTTACGCCGCGGCAGGCTCGGCAAGCGTTTTTTCGAGCGCCGCGAGGAACGCTTCGTTTTCTTCCGGCAACCCGATCGTGATGCGCAGCCACTGCGGCAAACCGTAGTTAGCGACCGGACGCACGATCACCGCCTGCTTCAGCAGCGCGAGATTCACGCGGGCGCCGGCGGCGTTGTCGTTGCCGACCCGCACCAGCACGAAGTTGCCTTCGGACGGTACGTATTCGAGACCGAGCTTGTCGAATGCTTCGCTCAGACGGCGATAGCCTTGCGCGTTCAGCGCCGCGCTTTTCTCGAGAAACGCGCTGTCGTTCAGTGCGGCGATCGCCGCGGCCTGCGCGAGCGTGTTCACGTTAAACGGCTGACGCAGACGGTTCAGCAGATCGGTCAATTCAGGCTGCGCGATCGCGAAGCCGATGCGCAGACCCGCGAGGCCGAACGCCTTCGAGAACGTGCGCGACACCAGCAGGTTCGGATAGCGGCGCACCCACGCGATCGAGTCATAGCGCTTGTCCGCCGACAGATACTCGGTGTACGCCTCGTCGAGCACCACGACCACGCGGCGCGGCACCTTGTCGAGAAACGCCTCGAGCGTCGGGCCGTCGATGAACGTACCGGTCGGATTGTTCGGATTCGCGACGAACATCAGGCGCGTATCGTCGGTGATCGCGGCGAGCATCGCGTCGAGATCGTGGCCGTAGCGCACGGCCGGCACGACGATCGCGCGTGCGCCGACGCCTTGGGTCGCGAGCGCGTAGACCGCGAACGAGTACTGCGCAAACACCACCGACTCGCCCTTCTCGACAAACGCATGCGCGGCGAGTTCGAGGATGTCGTTGCTGCCGTTGCCAAGCGTGATCCACTCGGCCGGCACGCCGTAGCGCGCGCTCAGCGCGGCCTTCAGCTCGAAGCCGTTCGAATCCGGATAGCGGCCGAGGTCGGCGATCGCCTGCGCCATCGCGCGCTGCGCGGACTCGGGCATGCCCAGCGGATTCTCGTTCGATGCCAGCTTCACGATGCTCGCCTCTTCGAGACCGAACTCGCGGGCCACTTCCGAAATCGGCTTACCGGCGATGTATGGCGCGATCGCGCGCACATAGGAAGGGCCGAAAGACGCTGTCATGACAATCTCCGAACGAGTATGAGTAGTTGATTTCGTAGCCGGGCGGCGTATTCGATGCCGCCCGGGACCGGCTGCCGGTATCCGTTGAATGGGGCCTTAGCGGGCCCGCGGATAGGAGCCGAGGATCTTCAGGAACGCGGCCTTCTCGCCAAGTCCGGCCAGCGCGGCGGCGACGGCCGCATCGTCGCGATGACCTTCGACGTCGATATAGAAGTAGTACTCCCACGTGCCGACGCGCGCCGGACGCGATTCGAAACGCGTCATCGACACGCCGTGGCGCGACAGCGGCTCGAGCAGCTTGACCATCGCGCCCGGCTCGTTCGCGACCGACACGATCAGCGACGTCTGGTCATGGCCGCTCGGACCGGTCGGCTGCTTGCCGATCATCACGAAGCGCGTGCGGTTATGCGGGTCGTCCTGGATCAGCGCGTTGGTGACCTGCAGGCCGTAGTGGATCGCGGCGCGGTCGCCGGCGATCGCCGCGACGGTCGGGTCTTCCGCCGCCATCCGCGCGGCCTCGGCATTGCTCGCCACCGCCTGGCGCTCGAGATGCGGCGCATTGGTCGACAACCAGCGCTGGCACTGCGCGAGCGCCTGCGCATGAGCGCACACGCGCGTGACACCGGCGAGGCCGTTTTGCGTAAGCAGATTGTGGTGGATCGGCAAAGCCAGCTCGCCGCCGATGATCAACTGCGTTTGCAGCAGCAGATCGAGCGTGCGCGACACCGCGCCTTCGGTCGAATTCTCGACCGGCACGACGCCGTAGTCGGCGGCGCCGGCTTCGACCGAGCGGAACACTTCGTCGATCGACGGGCACGGCAGACCTTCGATCGACTGACCGAAGTACTCGTGCATCGCCTGTTCGCTATAGGTGCCGACCGGCCCGAGGTAGGCGGTCTTGATGGTCTTTTCGAGCGCGCGGCTCGCCGCCATGATCTCGCGCCAGATCGCGCTGATGTGCTCGGCGGCGAGCGGGCCCGCGCTCATCTCCTGCAAACGCGCGATCACTTGTTGCTCGCGCTCCGGCCGGAACACCGGCGCGTTGAAATGCTTCTTGACCTCGCCCACTTCGAGCGCGACCGACGCGCGCTGATTCAGGAGCGCGATCAGCTGCGCGTCGAGCGCGTCGATACGATCGCGCAGAGGTTTGAGTCGGGTATTGAGTTCGTCGTCCATGCTTGAGATACAGCCCTGCCGGGTAACTGCTGGAAAAGATGCGCGCGCCTGCGAGTCGCTCGACTCAGGCGCCGCGCTGCTCGAATTCCTTCATGTATTCGACGAGCGCTTTGACGCCTTCGAGCGGGACGGCGTTATAAATCGACGCCCGCATGCCGCCGACGGACTTGTGGCCCTTTAGCTGCACCAAGCCGCGCGCTTTCGCGCCGGACAGGAAATCTTCGTTGCGCGACTCGTCGGCGAGGAAGAACGGTACGTTCATCCGCGAGCGCGAGCCATGCTCGACCTTGTTCAGATAGAAGCTGCTCGCGTCGATCGTGTCATACAGCAGCTTCGATTTTTCGAGGTTGCGTGCTTCGATCGCCGTGAGGCCGCCCTGCTTCTTCAGCCACTTGAACACGAGCCCGGCGATATAGATCGCGTAGGTGGGCGGCGTGTTGTACATCGAATTGTTCTCGGCGACGGTCTTCCATTCGAACGCGGACGGACAGATCGGCATCGCGCGATCGAGCATGTCCTCGCGCACGATCACGACCGTCACGCCGGCCATGCCGATGTTCTTCTGCGCGCCGCCGAACAGCACGCCGTATTTGGCGATGTCCATCGGGCGCGACAGGATATGCGACGACGCGTCCGCGACGAGCGGCACGTCGCCAAGGTCGGGAATCTCGAAGGTTTCGACGCCGTGGATCGTCTCGTTCGTGCACAGATGCACGTAAGCGGGATCGTCCGACAGCTGCCATTCCACGCGCGCCGGCGCGCGGGTGAAGCCGTCCGCGGTCTGGCCGCTCGCGGCCAGATGCACGCTGCCGTACTTCTGCGCTTCCTTGAACGACTTCTGCGACCACGAGCCGGTAACGACGAAATCCGCGCGCGGCTTCGAGCCGAGCAGGTTCATCGGCACGATCGCGTTTTCGCCGAGGCCGCCACCCTGCAGGAACAGGATGCGATGGCTCGCCGGCACCTGCAGCAACTCGCGCAGGTCGGTCAGCGCTTCCTCGTGGATCGACATGAATTCTTTGCCGCGATGGCTCATTTCCATCACGCTCATGCCGCTGCCGTGCCAGTTGAGCATTTCGTCGGCTGCCTGGCGCAGCACTTCTTCGGGCATGGCCGCCGGGCCGGCGGAGAAATTAAAGACGCGCATGTGAGGTCCTGGAAGCGGGCGCGATAAAAACGAAAACCGCGCGAAATTCGGCGAAAGATCTGCGAAACGGCTCACCGAAAAAGAAAAATGGCCGTCTGCGCCTGTGCGCAAACGGCCATTATCGCATTGTCGCCGCCAACCCGCCACGCCGTGTGGCCCGGCGGGTGCGCCTTCCGGGCACTTGCCCGGGCGGCGAAGGCAGGCTGCCGGCCTTACTACCGGCAGCGCTGCCCGACGAGCGGAATTACTTGGCTGCCGGCTTGACCGACGCGACTTCCTTGTCGGCCTGGTCACGCGTTGCCTTGATCGATTCCGGCATGTACTTCTGCATCAGGCTGTTCACGACGTCGCGGCCAACCTGATCCTGCACCTGGATGAACTTGCGGCCGGTCGGGCTCTTGTAGAACGTCGTCAGATCCTTGATTTCCGACGTGCTGTAGTACTTCGCGTACGCGTCGTACTGAGCCTGCATTGCGTCCTGACGGAAGCCGTCCGTTGCGAACACCTGGCCTGCGCCGTCGACCAGCTTCGGCACCGCGTTCTTCTGCAGCGCCGGCACGGCAGCCTGCTTCTGCTTGTCCGTCATCGTCTTGTTTTCGCTCAGCGCGTCCGACAGGATTGCCGGCACCAGCTGCTTGGCTTGCATCTGCGCGCTGTTGCCGATCGCGCCGACCAGCTTCTGTGCGTCGATGGCGTCGAGCAGGTCTTTGATCGCTGCCTGCTTGGCCGGGTCAACCGGTGCTGCTGCAGCGGCCGGAGCTGCCGGCGCCTGGTTTTGCAGCGCTTGAGCCATTGCGAACGTCGGCACGAGGGCAGCCAGCAACATCAGTTGTTTGAATCGTTTTTGCATCATTACTCCCTAAGAGAAATTAACTTGAACCGCGCGCCGCGCTGGAAAGCGTATCGGCCCGATACGCAAAGATCCACAGCGTAGCTTCAACTTATTAACTGAGACTGAAACACCGCCGACGCGGATCAGGCTGCACCGCCCTCACCTTCATTGTCGCCGTTGTCGCTTTCAGCGGAGCCGTCGGTTTCGCTTTCCGACTCGCCTTCGGCCTCAGCCACCTGTTGCAGACCGGACAGCTTGGTCCCTTCGTCAAGGCTGATGAGTGTAACACCTTGAGTTGCACGGCCCATTTCACGAATTTCCGACACACGAGTACGAATCAACACGCCTGTCGTAGTAATCAGCATGATCTGCGCTTCCGGATCCACCAGCGTCGCGGCGACCACCTTGCCGTTACGCTCCGAGGTCTGGATCGCGATCATTCCCTTCGTGCCGCGGCCATGACGCGTGTATTCGATGATCGGCGTGCGCTTGCCGAAACCGTTCTCGGTCGCGGTGAGCACCGACTGCTGCTCGTCGCCGGCCACCAGCAACGCGATCACGCTCTGGCCGTCCTCGAGCTGCATGCCGCGCACACCGCGCGCCTCGCGGCCCATCGGACGCACGTCGTTCTCGTCGAAGCGCACCGCCTTGCCCGAATCCGAGAACAGCATCACGTCGTGCTGGCCGTCGGTGATAGCCGCGCCGATCAGGTAATCGCCCTCGTCGAGACCGACAGCAATAATACCCTTGCGCAGCGGACGGCTGAATGCCTCGAGCGGCGTCTTCTTGACCGTGCCCAGCGCGGTCGCCATGAACACGAACTTGTCGGCCGAGAATTCCTTGACCGGCAGCACGACGGTGATCTTCTCGCCTTCCTGCAGCGGGAACATGTTGACGATCGGCCGGCCGCGCGAGTTGCGCGAACCCTGCGGAACTTCGTAGACCTTGACCCAGTACACGCGGCCGCGGTTCGAGAAGCACAGGATGTGGTCGTGGGTATTGGCGATGAACAGCGTATCGATCCAGTCGTCTTCCTTCATGGAAGTCGCCTGCTTGCCGCGACCGCCGCGCTTTTGCGCGCGATATTCGGACAACGGCTGCGATTTCACGTAGCCCGCGTGTGACATGGTCACGACCATTTCCTGCGGCGTGATCAGGTCTTCGGTGTTCAGCTCGGTCGCGTTCAGCTCGATCTTCGAGCGGCGCGCATCGCCGAACTCGGCTTTGATCGACGTGAGTTCTTCGACGATGATCGCCGAAATGCGTTCCGGGCGAGCCAGGATGTCCAGCAGGTCGGCGATCTGCGCCATCACGTCGCGATACTCGCCGATGATCTTGTCCTGCTCGAGACCGGTCAGGCGCTGCAGACGCATCTGCAGGATTTCCTGCGCCTGGGTGTCGGACAGACGGTAGAGGCCGTCGACCTGCATGCCGAACGACGGGTTCAGCCCTTCCGGACGGTACGCTTCACGGCCGCCCGCGGTCGCGTTCTCCGTCTCGGCGCGCGACAGCATCTCGCGCACCAGCGACGAATCCCACGGCCGCGCCATCAGTTCCTGCTTGGCGATCGGCGGAGTCGGCGCGGCCTTGATGATCGCGATGAATTCGTCGATGTTCGCCAGCGCGACCGCGAGGCCTTCGAGCACGTGGCCGCGCTCGCGCGCCTTGCGCAGTTCGTAGACGGTACGCCGCGTCAGCACTTCCCGGCGATGCGACAGGAAGCACGTGAGCATTTCCTTCAGGTTCAGCAGCTTCGGCTGGCCGTCGACGAGCGCGACCATGTTCATGCCGAAGGTGTCCTGAAGCTGGGTGGCCTTGTACAGATTGTTCAGCACGACTTCGGGCACTTCGCCGCGCTTGAGCTCGATCACCACGCGCATGCCGCTCTTGTCGGACTCGTCGCGGATATCGGAAATGCCTTCGAGCTTTTTCTCGTTGACGAGCTCGGCGATACGCTCGAGCAGCGAACGCTTGTTCACCTGATACGGCAGTTCGTCGACGATGATCGACATGCGCTGGCCGCGGTCGATTTCCTCGAAGTGCGTGAGCGCGCGCATCACCACGCGGCCGCGCCCTGTGCGATAGCCGTCGCGCACGCCGGCCACGCCGTAGATGATGCCGGCGGTCGGGAAGTCGGGCGCGGGGATGATCTCGATCAGCTCGTCGATCGTCGCTTCGGGGTTCTTCAGCAGATGCTGGCAGGCGTCGACGACCTCGTTGAGGTTGTGCGGCGGAATGTTGGTCGCCATCCCGACCGCGATGCCGGACGAGCCATTGATCAGCAGATTGGGAATGCGCGCGGGCAGGATGGCCGGTTCGTTTTCGCTGCCGTCGTAGTTCGGCACGAAGTCGACGGTTTCCTTGTCGATGTCGGCCAGCAGTTCGTGGCCGATCTTCGCCATGCGGATTTCGGTGTACCGCATCGCCGCGGCGTTGTCGCCGTCGACCGAACCGAAGTTACCCTGGCCGTCGACCAGCATGTAGCGCAGCGAGAAGTCCTGGGCCATCCGCACGATCGTGTCGTACACAGCCGTGTCGCCGTGCGGATGGTATTTACCGATCACGTCGCCGACGATACGCGCCGACTTCTTGTACGCGCGGTTCCAGTCGTTGTTCAGCTCGTGCATCGCGTATAGCACGCGCCGGTGCACCGGCTTCAGGCCATCGCGGACATCGGGAAGCGCTCGCCCTACGATCACGCTCATCGCGTAATCGAGATACGAACGGCGCATTTCCTCCTCGAGGGAGATTGGCAGAGTCTCTTTGGCGAATTGATCCATTATCCGTATCTTTTACGTGCGAAGGCGACGGCCAGACCGTCGCCTTCGCGTAAGCATTGCAGGCGCAACGCATCACGCGATTCTAACATGCCGGGCCTGGGCCTCCGACGAAGGTACGTATACATATTAGTAGGGCGCCCGCCAGAGCCCGTCCGCGGCCCGCCAATATTCCGTTTTTCGCAATTATCAGGCTCGATTCGTGCGTAGGCCAATCGGCCGCTCAGCCAGAGCTGGCGGACCCCTGAGACGAAAACATTTGTTGCGCATGCACCACAAACGAAGGGTGATTTGATGGGGGGCGGATTTTTTTTTCGTCGGAAGGGAACGATATGGCAAAATGCCAACGCACAAAGAGTCAGACACTGCTCGAAGTCTACACAGACGGTTTTTGTTCCGCACCAATGTTATACTTCGAGCAATGTATGACTTGTCTTCGTCAACAGGCTCGCAGTAAACCTGCGGTAATCTCAATTTCGAGAGGAGAAATATGAATAAACTTTCAAAGCTCGCGTTCATTGCAGCTACCGCGGTTATGGCTGCATCCGCCATGGCACAGTCGGTGCCGGCGTCGCGACAAGCTACGAACGACAACTGGGTGAATGGTACCGGCGAATACGTGTGGATGAACGGCACGAACGAGCTGTGCTGGCGCGATGCATTCTGGACGCCGGCTACGGCCAACGCAAAGTGCGACGGCGCGCTGGTTGCTCAGGCTCCGACCCCGCCGGCACCGGTCGCTCCGGCTCCGGCAATCTCCAGCGAAAAGATTACGTATCAAGCTGACGCTCTGTTCGACTTCGACAAGGCAATCCTGAAGCCGGCTGGCAAGGAACGTCTGAGCGAACTGGCATCGAAGATTCAAGGCATCAACCTCGAAGTCGTCGTTGCAACGGGCCACACCGACCGTATCGGTTCGGACGCGTACAACGACCGTCTGTCGCTGCGCCGTGCTCAAGCTGTGAAGGCATTCCTGGTCAGCAAGGGCGTCGAAGCCAACCGTATCTACACGGAAGGCAAGGGCCGCCGCAACCCGGTTACCACCGGCTGCAACCAGAAGAACCGCAAGCAACTCATCGCCTGCCTCGCACCGGATCGTCGCGTGGAAGTCGAAGTTGTCGGTACGCCGAAGCAGTAAGCTGCAAAGTTACCGCAGTATCGAAAGCCCCACTTCGGTGGGGCTTTTTTTATGCGCGCCGAGATCGAGCGGCGGCTGAAGCGAACCTTACCGCGATCATGCGAAAAGCCGCGGAAGCCCTGCTGCCGCGGGCTCCACGGCCATCGCCGGCGTGCCCCGCACTTTTGCCGGTCCGTCTCTCGCCCTATATACTCGGGGTTTATCCTCGAGCGTCACCGCTCTCATCGAGGCAGTTTTCGCCATGACCAACGCCGATCCCCACGAACTACAGAAATTCAGCGACCTCGCGCACCGCTGGTGGGACCCGAACGCCGAATTCAAGCCGCTGCACGAACTGAATCCGATTCGCCTGAGCTGGATCGATGCGCACGCGCATCTGGCCGGCAAAAAAGTGCTCGATATCGGCTGCGGCGGCGGCATCCTGTCGGAATCGATGGCGGGGCTCGGCGCGCATGTGAAGGGCATCGACCTGTCCACCCAGGCGCTCGGCGTCGCGGATCTTCACAGCCTTGAAAGCGGTGTAACGGTCGATTACGAAGAAATCGCGGCTGAGGCCCTCGCGGCCCGCGAACCGGGCACTTACGACGTGGTCACCTGCATGGAAATGCTCGAGCACGTGCCGCAGCCGGCGGCCATCGTCGAAGCCTGCAAGAACCTCGTGAAGCCAGGCGGCTGGGTGTTTTTCTCGACACTGAACCGAAACGTGAAGTCGTATCTGTTCGCGGTCATCGGCGCCGAATACATCGCGCGGATGCTGCCGAAGGGCACCCACGACTACGCGCGCTTCATCCGCCCGTCGGAACTCGCGGGCTTCGTGCGCGCAGCCGGTCTGCGCACCGACGACATCAAGGGCATCGTCTATAACCCGCTCAGCAAACACTTCACGCTGTCGACCGACACGAGCGTCAACTACATGCTCGCCTGCCGCCGCGACGCCTGATCCGCACCGACCCGCACGACCCACCCGACGATGAGCGATCCGACTCCCCTGCCCCAACGCGAAGACAACGAGAACACGCTCGGCTTTTGCCACGCCGTGCTGTTCGACCTCGACGGCACTTTGGCCGACACGGCGCCCGACCTCGCGGCGGCCGTCAACAAGATGCGCCACGACCGCGGCCTCGAAATGGTACCGCTCGAACAGTTGCGCCCGCTGGCGTCGGCCGGCGCGCGCGGGCTGATCGGCGGCGCCTTTGGGATCGGCCCCGAGGATCACGAGTTCGCGTCGATGCGCGAGGAGTTCCTCGCCAACTACGAAGCGGATCTGTGCATCGAAACGACGCTCTTTCCCGGCATCGCCGAAGTGCTCGACGATCTCGACGCGCGCGGTGTGCGCTGGGGCATCGTCACGAACAAGGTGGCCCGGCTCACCGAGCCGCTGGTCGCGCAACTGGGGCTAGAAGAACGCGCCGGCTGCGTGGTGAGCGGCGACACGACCCCGCATTCGAAGCCGCACCCGGCACCGTTGTTGCACGCGGCGCGTGACTTGAACATCGCGCCCGAGCGGGTCGTGTATGTCGGCGACGATCTGCGCGACGTGCAGGCCGGTTTCGCGGCCGGCATGAAGACGGTCGCGGCGGCGTACGGCTATTGCGGCAACGACATTCCGCCGACGCAGTGGCACGCGCAGCACGTGGTGCAATCGCCGGCCGAGCTGCAGCAGTTGCTGCGCGATATCGGTTGAATTGTGCGCGGCTGACCTGTACGACTGAAATTCGCGTCCAAAACCGCTGCCGACACACTTCCTAACGAAGTTACCGCCTCCGTCGGCCGCGGCACACACGACGCGGCAGTCAATCTATTGTAAAATCGCGTCTGGCTCGCATATGTGAGCAACGAACCGCGGGGGCGACCTGGTTTCGACAGGGGTTGCGAAGCGGCTAGGGCATGTCGAGGACCCGTCACCTCGTTAATCAATGGGAAAAACGTAACTGCAAACGACGATACGTTCGCACTGGCAGCCTAAGGGCCGCCGTCCTCTGCCTAGTTCACTGACGGGCTAGTGTCGCAAGACCGGTAGCAATACCGACAGAGGTCATATACGTCAGTTAAGCCTTGGCGGCGTCACGACGTCCGGGTCGAAAATCTAGTGAATCGCCGTAGCGCAGCGTGTTCGTCCGCGTCGCTCCGGTTAAATCAAAAGACAGAACTAAACATGTAGAACTGGTCGTAGAGGACTTCTGGACGCGGGTTCGATTCCCGCCGCCTCCACCAAACAAATATCTGGCAGCATCTGCCAATCTCCTGAAACCCGCGTAGCTGGAAGGCTTCGCGGGTTTTTGCTTTCTGGGAATCGCTGGGATACTCTGTGTCAATCTGGTGGTATCGGGTGGCATAACTGGTGGCACATCGACAGCTCCGCAGGTCGATACCACCACACCACGTACCACCGCCCCGCAGACCAGCCCGAGAGTTTCCAAATGGCCCTGACCGATACCGAAGTCCGCAACGCTGCACCGAAAGCGGCCCCTTACCGCCTCGGCGACGCCGCAGGCATGTACCTTGAGGTTTCAACTGCCGGGTCGAAATACTGGCGGCTACGCTACCGCTTCGCGGGCAAACAGAAAACGCTCGCGCTCGGCGTCTATCCCCAGACGACGCTCAAACAGGCGCGCGAACGCCGTGACGCGGCTCGCCAGCAACTTGGTAAAGGCGTCGACCCGGGCGCGGCCCGCAAGGCGGAGAAACAGACCCAGCGGCTGAACGCTGCGAACACATTCGAAGCGCTGGCGCGCGAGTGGCACGAGCGCTTCTCCCCCACCTTGTCGGAGTCGCACGCAGCACGCAACCTGCGAAGGCTCGAAAAATACGCGTTTCCCTACATCGGCGCGTTACCGGTTGCCGACCTCGCCCCTGCGGACGTGCTGGGCGTATTGCAACGAATCGAGAAAACCGGCCATGTCGAGACGGCGCACCGCGTACGCATGCTGATTGGCCAGGTCATGCGCTACGCCGTTTCGAACGGGCGCGCGCAACGCGACGTGGCAGCCGACCTTCGCGGCGCTCTGCCGCCTGCGCAGGTCAAACACCATGCCGCCATAACGGAACCGGTCGCACTCGGCGCACTGCTGCGCACAATCGACGGCTACACCGGCACGGCGACCGTGAGCGCCGCCCTGCGGCTCGCACCGCTCCTGTTCCAGCGACCAGGCGAACTGCGTCAGGCCGAATGGACCGAATTCGACCTCGACGCCGCAATGTGGACTGTGCCCGCCGCGCGCATGAAACGAAAAAAGGCCGGCAAGGAGAACGGCCCTGACCACCTCGTACCGTTGAGCACGCAGGCGGTTGCGCTGCTGCGCGGACTGCACCTGCTGACCGGGCGCGGTCGCTTCGTGTTCCCCAGCCTGCGCGGCGGCGACCGGTGCATGAGCGACATGGCCATGTCCGCCGCGTTCAAGCGTATGGGCTACACCGCCGACGAGGCGCTGCCGCACGGCTGGCGTGCGACGGCACGCACGCTCGCCGTCGAGGAACTTGGCGTGAGCGCCGAAGTGATCGAAATGCAGCTCGCGCACGAGGTCCGCGACAGTCTGGGCCGTGCGTACAACCGCACGCAATGGCTCGACGCACGGCGCGACCTCATGCAGAAATGGGCCGACTATCTGGACGGGCTGAAGGCTGGCGCGAAGGTGCTGCCGTTCGCGGGCAATGCGCAATGACCGAAGCGGAGTTCGACGTTGTGGTGGGCGCACTGATCGACCGCCAGCTAAAGTCATCTCGACGGGCGGGGCTGCTGACCGGCACGAATGCCCACACGTCAGCCGAAGCAACGATCGATGACTGGCCGTGGCCGGTCCTGCACCACAGGCGCGAATTGTTCGACCGGTGCGGTGGGGCTGCGCCCTTCTGGCAGTTACTCGTGCGACGGCTGACCGCCACCGGCTTCCTTGACCCTGCGTTTCCGTCGCAGCACATAAAGCTGCGCCTCGCGCTTTGCGATGCGTTCGGCTCGGACGCCGACCCCGAGCTGATGGACGACGATGAGGAAAAGGCCGCACGCATCGCGCTGCTAGCGGCGCTCAATGGCGACGCACCGAAGGGTGCAAAAACCACTCTAAAGCAGCGCAGCGCCGCGAAAAAAGCTTCAGAGGCTAGGCGAAACTTCACGCCGGAGCAGCGCGCGGGAATAATCCGTGACATCGAACGGCTGCTGCCGCAGACGCACAGCGTGCGCAGCGCTGCGGAAATCGTTGCGCGCCAACTGAACGCGTCCAACTCTGAGTTGCGCGCATCTCTCGGCGTTACCTGCGAAGGCGAGATAAAGCCCGAAACGATCCGTCGCTGGGTCAGATAAAAATTTTGGGTGGACCTTTTTGGTCTACCCACGACAAAACACAACAGTAGCTCCAATGCAGCGCGTTCCAGCCGCTGACAGAAAACAGGAGCAAACATGGCCCTCGACAAACCTGTGCGCTCAAAGCGCACTCCGCGCACAGACCTCGAATCCCTTCCTCTCGAATCCGCCGCAAACCGGCTACAGGGCGACGCGCTGCTGACGCCGCGTGAAACGATGCGCCGCGCAGGACTCGCCTACAGCAGCATGTACGAGGCGATGCGGCTGCGTGGTTTTCCAAAACCCGTCAAGGTCGGCGGTGCACGCTCGAACCGTTGGGTGCTGCGCGAAGTCGATGCGTGGATTGCTTCGCGCATTGCCGAACGCGATGCAAGTGCGAAGAAAATAACGAAGGCGTGCGCCGCGCAGGATGTTGCATGATGGCAACCATCAGAGTGCTCAACGCGCCGCCCTGTGCCGTCGAACTGGCGTTTTACGCGACCCTTGGCACGGCGGGGCTGCACCACGGGCATAAATGGAACCGCGACGGTGCCGACTCCAGAATTGAGGAAGTTCGCAGCCGCCGCAACCGTAGCGGCTGCCCCTTTCTCGCCGTACATCACGCCTGCTGCGCAGTCGGCGAGAAACTCGACGGTCTTTGCTGCTCACTGTTCGAACCGCTCAACTACGGCCCTCTCGCCACCGCGCGTCGCGTCGGCTCGGACTTTTTGCACAAACGCATGTTTGGCGCACTTGCAGCACTGGCGGCACTCGACCTGGCGCTAGCCGAGCGACTGCGCGACGAATACGGCGATTGTGTACGAGATCGATGGGATGCTGACGCGCGCGAGGTTCGACGTGTGGCGCTATCTCGACCTGCTCAAACACCTTGCCGATATCGCCGTGCGGATTCACGACGCCGCTATTGAACAGGATCTCGTTATTTGCCCCTGTCAGGCGGGACGCATGGCTCAGGCTCTTGACTACGCCAGGGCCGGATTCGACCGGGCGCACGAAGAGGCGAGCGTGTGGGCAAAGAAAAAGGCAGCTCGTAAGGCCGCCTTCTGAAGACCACTTCGAGCGCCGACCCATCCTTCACGACCGGTCGGCGACGTTTCACTACATTGCGAGGTCATACTGGCATGAGCGACCTGTTATCGCAACCGCTGTTCGATGGCGCAGCTGCACCACACCCCGAACAATCTCACCCGCAACCTCGCCCGGAGCGTGCAGCGATCCTAGCCGCCGTTGACGAGTACACGGCGCGCGGCTGGGCCGTGTTACCACTCAAGGCGGGCGACAAAGAACCTGCAAACGAACACGGCTTCAAGGACGCCGTGAGCGCTCCACAAGAGGCGCGCGACCTGTTTGCGAAGTACAAGCGCAAGCACGTGAACATCGCCGTCGCAACGGGCGCGATGTCGGGCGGCCTGCTGGTGATCGACACGGACATTCAGCACGGCAAGGATGGCGAGGCGCGACTCGCTGCGCTCGAAGCACAGCACGGAGCGCTGCCCGCGACATATCGGGTCCGCTCGGGCAGCGGCGGGAAGCATCGTTACTTCACTGTGCCTGCAGGCGTGCGAATCGCGAGCCGGAAAAACGCGCTCGGCGAAGGGGTGGATGTGAAGTGTGAGAAGGGGTACGTTGTCGCGCCGCCGTCGATCACGACGAGCCCTCCGCCTCCGCCAGAGGACATAACCGGACCCTACACCGTCGAGTACGACATGCCCGTGGCACCCGCACCCGCATGGTTGATAGACCTGCTGGCGGCCCCAGTACCGAACGGCGCACGGATGAACGACCATGCGAACGGCGCGAGGGTCGATAACAGCGATCTGGGCGCAGGCGTCGTGCATGACTGGTCCTACACCCCGGAGAATGACGTGCTACTCGCCGACATTCTGGCGCACGTCGAGGCCCCGGATCCGTTCGACTCGGACCACGACGCACATGACACCCTGACGTGCCTCGGATGGCTCGGCGGCCTGTACGCGCTCAAACAGTTCTGCGTGCAGTACGAATGGCCGCTCGACGTGAGGTACCGGCACGTCGACGCATACTCATTCCCCGCACCGCAGTATGCGGAAGCTGTGAAGAACGGCGTTGCGCGCGCGAAGTTTGATTCGATCACGCCTAACGGCACGCTCGACATCGGCGCACTCATCAACAGCGCGAAACGTTGCGGCTGGAGGTGGCCGAAGCCGGCGCCCCGCTTCAATGATGCCAGTGCCGGCACGTCGCACGATGCACACGACGACGCTGTAGACGGCGCTGCGCAGGCTGACACCGCAGCACAGGCGAATGGCACGGACGACCGGATTGCACGCGAGGTCGAGCGGCTGGCGGCGCAACCGCACGATGCGATGCTTGATGAGCTTGCGAAGATGCGCCGCCGCGATTACGAAGGCATCCGTGAAAAACTCGCTAGGGCAGTGCATATGCGCGCGTCCGCACTCGATGACGACGTTCGGGATGCACGCGGCGGCGCAGGGGACGGCGCGCTCGGGGGCCACCCGCTATCGTGGTCCACGGTCGAGCCGTGGCCGCTGCCCGTCGATGGCGCGGCGCTGCTCGATGAGATTGCCGCAGTGATTGGGCAGTACGTCGTGTGCGACCAGGAGGGCATCCACGCGGCGGCGCTATGGGTTCTCATGACGCACGTGTTCGAGGTGGTGCGCGTCAGCCCGCGCCTCTTTATCACAGCGCCTGAAAAGGCATGCGGCAAGACGGTCCTGCTGGAAATCATCGGCGAACTCGCGCGCCACCAGCTGCAAACTGTGAGCGTGACGCCTGCCGCGCTCTTTCGGGTGATCGAGCTGAGTCACCTGACGCTGCTGATTGACGAGGCTGATCGCATCCCGCGAGACGCGACGGAACTGCACGCGCTGCTCAATTCCGGTCACACGCGCGCGAGCGCGACAGTCCTGCGCACCGTCGGCGACAAGCACGATGTACGCGCGTTCAGCACGTGGGCACCGCTCGCACTCGCGGGCATCGGACGGCTGAGCGACACGCTTATGAGCCGCTCAATTGTCGTGCAGCTACAGCGCAAGCTGAAAGACGCGAAGGTCAAGAAACTGCGCGAGGCGCACAAGCGCGCGCTCGAACCGCTGCGCGGGCGCATCGCCCGCTGGGCCACCGACAACACCGCTGCCGTGGGGCAGGCGTGCGCAAGCCCGGCAATCGCGTTGCAGGCGCTCGACGGGCGCGACGCGGACAACTGGGAGACGCTGCTGGCAATCGCCCACGTCGCTGGTGGCGCGTGGCGCAGGTACTGACCCACAGCACGCTTGAACAGGACGACGGCATAGGCGTCGCGATGCTGCGCTCAATCCGGGACGTATTCGACCGCCTCGCCATAGATAAGATCTCGTCCGCCGATCTGTGCACGGAGCTAGCCAGGGACGAAGAAGCGCGCTGGGCAACTTGGAACCCGGGCAAGTCGATCACACCCAACCAAGTCGCACGGATACTGAGCGGGTTCGGAATCCGGTCAAAAGGAGTCCGCACCGGCCCTCAATCGACGCCGAAGGGCTATGAACGCCAGCAGTTTACAGAGTGTTGGTCGCGCTACCTCGACGGCGGCGGCGAGCAATCCGAACAGGGCGAATCGGTCGAGCGAAACGCGTCCAATACACCACCTACGCCGGGAAACCCGGATTCTAGCCGCAACGCCGCAACAAGCCCGCCAGATAAGGCTGAGAGCGTTGCGGCTGACATTTTCGAAGAGCGCAGCCGCAACGGCGAAACCCAAGCCCAGCAAGGCTGTTGCGGCGTTGCGGCTCAAAACCCGGAATCCGGCGCGCAACCATGTACTGCGAGCGAAACGGACGATTTTTTCGCCAGTTTGAACGCCAGACCGACGCGGCGCAGGCGTGCGCAATAAATGGGTTACCACATGCAATCAGGATATTCGCCGGAATATTCAAAGGTGAGTAGGGTTATCCTGTTTTTCCTCACCTCAACAGGAGCGCATTATGACGACCCACCCGAAATTGCCATTGTTCGACGAGCCGCCGGACCGCAAAACGGCTGCATGCGCCATCACCCGCCCTGACACCCACGGTCGCAGCGCAGCTTGAGCGTCGGGAGAACTGACATGGGCTACATGAACGACTGGGCGAATCAGACGCTGCGCGATAGCACCGGTGCCATTGCGCAGGCGCAACGGGTGCAGGCCGAAGTCGCAGCAAGGCGTGAGCGCGAGCACGCAGCCGCCGATGAGGCCGAAGACCTCCGGCGCACGGCGCGCGCCACGCACCTGCTACGCGTCGAACAGAAGAGGCTCGAACTCGCCCGACTGCGCGCGGACACCGTTGACGCGCAGCTCGTGCGCTGGCGGGACGCGCTGCCGCCTGAGCAGCGCTGCATGCGCCGGTCGTTCGCCGACATCCGCGCGGCGATACGCGGTGTGCGCATCGGCACGAACGCAACCAACCCTGCATTGGCAGCCGCGCTGCGCCGGGCGGGCTGGTGTCGTGAGCGCGACTGGCGCGACGCGTCGAACGGTTACCGGATATGGTGGTATCCGCCCGTCTGGGAGCGACACGAGGCCGATGCGGCGGACTTCGGATGGTACGACTGACTTTACGTCAGTAATGCCGCCCGCATAACCCTAGGACCGCCAGCAACGTCCGACGCGCAGCCAAGCTTTCCGAGTTCGGACGGCTGAAACGCGAAGTACTAGCCAATCGAAGGTGGTTCTGCTTACCGCCCCGCAACGGACTGGGCGCGTTTTGTGCGCGCCCCCTTGCTCGCCTTGCTTTCACCTGACCGTTGTGCCTTCAGCCGCTTCAACAGAGCTGCGGCGGACTCATCGCTCGGGTCCTGCGGGACGAGATCGCCACGGAAGGCCTTAGCTAAAATGGCAGGCGTCAGACGGTCCATTGCGGATTGAGCACTCTTCAGCTTTGTTTCAAGGCCGTCGGCAATCGCTAATAGCGAATCAACGCGGCGGACAATCTCGGCTTGTTCATCCTCTGGCGGCACAGGAATCGGTGTTCGTCTGACATCAGCCAAATTTAGACCTGGCATATCGATTCCGCGGTAGTGGGCGTGCAACCAGCGTTGCGTTGCTGGCGCCTCCAGCACAATTGCAAGATAACGCGTTGATAATGAATTCGATGGGCGAAAACGCGCCGTCCCTTGGGTAATATTTGCGCCTTCGAGTTCGGCAGGGACTATGGCGACCTTCGTAGCCCGGATGATACCCAACAGCACATCGCCGCCCTTGAGAGCAGCGCGAGCATATTTTTTCGCAATCGCGGGACTTGTTCGCAGGAGTTGATGCACTTGGATGCGTCCATCAACGATGTCCATCCCTCGGACGTAGGGCACTCCTTCCGCGAGCTTGGGTCCCGGCTGAACAATTCCATAAACAATTTCTGCGTCAGCCGCGACCGCCTCAGATGCTCTCCGAATGCGCCATGATTTTGGCAAAGACACCAACCATCGTTCAATCTCTGGCACATCTTCTTCGGCGTTCGTCTTCGCGTCATGAGCGGAGTGCACAAGATCCGCGTTCTCCCTGCGCCACGCCTCTGTCAGTTGTCCCGCAACAGCGGCAGCTAGTA
Organism: Burkholderia sp. SRS-W-2-2016; assembly: GCF_001931485.1. Classification (GTDB taxonomy): domain Bacteria; phylum Pseudomonadota; class Gammaproteobacteria; order Burkholderiales; family Burkholderiaceae; genus Paraburkholderia. The sequence continues at coordinate 38,363 of NZ_MSDV01000042.1, forward strand.
CTGATTGCCGGAATTGTTTGAGCATAGGCGCCACGAGAGCTAAACGGTCACGGCACGCATCCACGCGCGCGAGCACGGTGTCGAGTTTGTCGGCGATGCGTCGCTGCTCACGTTCTGGCGCTACTAAAAAAGGTAGCTTTGCGGCAACTCCGCCCGACAACTCTTTGAACGTTGTACCAGTCGCACGTTGCTCCGCAATTGGCTTGATATAACGAAGGTAGTAGTACACGAATCTGCTGTCCAGACCATCAGGTAGCACGAAACTCTTAAAGCCTTGATTCGTCGTTAGCTCGTTCTTCGCAATCGCAACATAGCCGATAGGCGCACGACTAGAGAATAGTACAGTGCCCGCAGGCAGTTTCCGGGCGGAACACGATGTAAATCACTATTGAACGGACGAAGCGATCCCCAAGACGGGAATTATGCCACCTGCGGCCAGAGTGCCCCGGCGAGGCCTTGCAGCACATCGTCGAGCTTGCCACCCAGTGTCTTGTTCAACAGCTTCGCGCCGCCATCGTTGGCAAACGTGGTGTTGACGAACTGCTCATCGATAACCACCTCATGGACGAGTTGCTTCGCCAGTCGATCGAGCCATTTGCGTTGCACATGAGTCCAGTTCGTCATCTTGTAAATACCTTCCATCGCATGTGCAACGCGCTGATCGAAGGGAAGGAGACCCATCCCGCATCGACTAGCTGTTGGTCGATAAGGATGCGCGTCAGCTCTTCATTCAGCACGAGATTCTTCGTCGCCTTTTTCGTGCTCGCCTGTGCTTCCTTGGCTTGCTGGGCGTCAAGCTGTGCCTGAAACTGCTTTACCTTGGCGTCGAACTCTTCCTGGGCCTTCTTGAGGGCTGCCTCCTGTTCGTGCGCAAGCTCCTTGTATGTCTTCGCCTCCGCGTCCATCTGCAACGCGAGCGTCTCGTACTCCTGTTTCTCCTGCGCGACGAGGTCGGCGAGTTGCTGGTTGTCTTCGAGCGTTTGCGAGGCGGCTTTCAGTTGCGCCTTGAGCTGATCGATCTCGTTCTGGAGATTGCGTAGGTGCGAGCTGGGGTCCGCTGGCGGAACAAACGGGCCGGGCTTGAATGCAGTGCCCTGCTTTCCAAATGATTCATGGAACCAGATGGCGAGCGCGCGCGCGACCTTGAGGCCGTCCATGGCCTCCTTGTGCTGAGTCTTGAATTCGTGAGTGGCTTTGTTTCCTTCCACGCGCAGGGTGTGGAAGAGGCCCCGGATGGTCCGGTCGAGTCCGGCCTCGCGCTCCAGCCGATAGAGCAGGTCAGCCTGACTCATCTGCTCGAACTCTACGCCCAATCGTGCGGCAAGGTCCTGAGCCATCGCCTCCCCGAATTGCCGAAGCTTGATCAGTGTCGTGTTGGGGTCGGCGGCAAATGCATTCTCCGCTGCCGCGCCAAGTTGCGCGAGGAGTGGCGAGTGCTCGGCGAGGAAGCTGAAGTTCCCGGAATGGCTCACGATTATCGGCCTGGTCGTTTTTTGTGTCTGGAGAATACGCCAAACGACCGTACATGAAAATGAGTCCGCCCTCTCATTGCTTCAATACAAACAAGTTTCAATATTTGCGGAAATGCGTAGCCATGCGGTCTTCGCAGACGAGCCGCCTACTCACGTGGGCGTCCCCGGGTCGAGGTCTTGGGGGGAGGCGTGCCGGGCCTGGCACGGGTAGAGAGCGGGCGACCCTGTGCAACGGCTGCCGGTCGGTGCATTCAACTTCCGCCACGCGACCCGCAAGGCCCTGATTGCCCAGCGACGCACCGAGGTGAAACAGCGGTGCACCGACATCCTGGACACCAGTTGACGGGGAGCGCATCAGCCCGCCGTGACGCGCTTGCGCAGGTAGACCGTTCGCTCTCCCGGTGCTGCGTCTTGATCCGGTCAGGCGGCCACGCGGCAGGGCCCGCAAGGGTGACGACGGCTCGTTGCCTTGCTCGGACGACTACACCTGACGGGTCGCGGCCATCCGCCCCCGCGTAAACAACCAGGTTGTAAACACTAAAAAAAACGGCGTCTGGTCTGAGAGACTCACCTAAGCCCGGGTACCCGGGGGTATTCGAAGGGGACCATCGCCCCCGGTCTGGTGGGGGTGGGGGCGGTCGGACTGCACGATGTCGCCGGTCCGCACGCGCGCACGATAGGCGACCTGTCTTGACAGTGTTACATCGCGCCCGGATCAGCCGTCAGAAGCTTCGGCGCGGTGGCATATGCGGTGGTATAGGGCTGATACCCCGCTGCGCAAACCCTTGTATGACGGGATTCACAGCCTCAATACGAGGTGGACACCGCCACCAAACACTCAGGACGCTCGTCAAGAGCGTCCCCCAAAACCCCGGCAGCCCCTCAAGGCCGCCGGGGTTTTTCTTTGCGCGTCGTCGCGCGGCAATAACAAAAGTCCGCAGCCGTGCCGCCCGGCCTGGAATAAACCTCCGCCCTCACCCGTTCACTGGTTGCGACCGCCGCGCGGCGGTCCGCACATCTCCTCGCTGCCTGCATCCGAAGCGCGCCGTCACTCGTCAAACACGTCGTCAACACAGGAGTCCGCATCATGCGCAAAATCATCCTCTGCATCGCTCCGCTCGCACTCGCCGCGCTTCAGACGAGCGCGTTCGCCGAACCGCCCAAGCTCGACAACGGCCGCTTCGTCACGGCCGACGGCATGACGCTCTACACCTTCGACAAGGACACCACGCCCGGCGTCAGCGCCTGCACCGGTGGCTGCATGAGCAACTGGCCGGCGGCGACCGCGGCATCGACCGACAAGCCGTCCGGCGACTGGACGCTGATCCCTGCCGCGGACGGCAAGCAGCAATGGGCGTACAAGGGCCATCCGCTGTATCGCTACGCGGCCGACAAGCAGGCTGGAGACTCAAAGGGGGACGGCTTCAAGGATGTCTGGCACATCGCGAAGCCTTGAGAAGCGCCGAGGTCCCGGGCCGAGCCGGGGACAACACCGCTATAACAACGCGCGATCGCTCGCGGCGCCGAGCGTCGCGAATACGGAAATTGCGGAAATGAGACCGGGGCGCCCAAAAACTCCGCCAACAAAAGCACAACGCCGGCTCAAAAGCCGGCGTTGCATCAACTGACGAGTCCCGCGAGGGTCCTTACTCGTCCTGCGGGCACTGCAGGTTACAGCCGTTCGGGTCGCCCATGTCGCCACGCTTGCGCGCCGCCGAACGCTTGCCGTGCTGATACTTGGCCGACGGCGCGGACGCCGCGAACGGCATCTGCGGATGCTCGTTGATACGGAATTCGTCGTTCAGGATGCCGCCCGGCACGCCGGGGGAATTCTGGGCGAAGGCGACGGAGGTGGTGGCGCAAAGCACACCTGCCGCGGCAACGGCGGCACATGCGTGAAGAAAAGCTTTCATGTCGGTTGAGCGCGCGTTGGCGCGAGGTTAAAGCGGAGACGAAGCCAGAAGAGTAGCGGAAACCGGCGCGCCGCGCAGCGGCACGGCCCCGCCGGACCCGCATTTATGTGCATTTAAGTTTACGCGCTCTTACGTCGGCGCCGGAACGACTGCTCAAGACGCCGCTCAGCCCGCCGCTCAAGCACGCCACGCAACCCGCCGTTCACGCCACCGCTTCGCCGAGCCCTTCGGCCAGATCGACGATCCGCCCGCAATCGCGCGGATCGTAGCCGTCCAGTTGCTCGACGCAGTGACGAAACCCGCTGCTGCGCAGCAACTCGATCACCGCCGCGAGCGGTGCACGCGACAGACGCGCGCGGTCGCACGCGAAGAAATAGTCCTCGTCGACGACCGGAATGAAGTCGAGCCCGAAATGATGCGCGGCCGGCTCCACGCCGAAGCCCACGTCCGCCATCCCGCTCGCGACGAACGCGGCGATCGCCGAATGCGTGAGTTCGGTCGACGCATAGCCGTTCACGCGATCCGGGTCCACGCCGACCCGCCGCAGCGACAGATCGAGCAGCATCCGCGTGCCGGAACCCGGCTGGCGGTTGACGAAGCGGATATCGTCGCGCGCGAGGTCGCCGAGACCGTCGATCCCCTTCGGATTGCCCTTGCCGATGAACAGGCCCTGCTTGCGCCGCGTCAGATGCACGAGCACGTGGCGCTGCGGATCGAGCCAGCGCCGGTAGACGTCGGCGCAGGTTGTGCGAAATTCGTTGAGCGGCAGGTGAAAGCCCGCCAGATCGCACTCGCCGCGCGCGAGGGCGCTGACCGCGTCCGCGCTGTCGCGGTACTTGATGTCGACCGGCTGATCGCCCGCGACCAGCGCGGTCACCAGCGCCGCCACCGCATAGCCGTGCGACGCGTGAATGCGCACGTCGTCGGCGGGCGGCGCGAGCCAGCGGTTCAGATCGCTGGCCACTTCGCTCGCCAGCGCCTGCAGATTGCCGTCGAGCCGCTCGCCGCACAGCCGCTGCGCGCGCAGCACCGCATGACCGAGTTCGGACAGCACCGAGCCGCGCCCGCGCTCCTTCGAGATCAACGGACCGCCCAGACGCTCCTCGATGCCGCGCAGCAAACCCCACGCATGCCGGTAGGACAAACCCTTAAGCGCGGCGGCCTGCGCGATGCTGCCGGATTCATCGACGAGCGCGAGCAGCGGCACCACGTCCGACAGGCTGGCCTCGTAGCCGTCCGTGCCCTTCACCACCAGCTCGACCTGACATTCGACCCTGATCATATATGTTGAGGTTTCTCCTATTGCACACGCCCGCCGGCGCGCCTATCGTTCGGCTATACCATATCGAATAGACGAAGCATACGTGCACGTATTATGAATAACAAGTGCATATATAGCTTTGGAGGAGCCCCCATTGGAAGATTCCCTCGCTACGGCGCCGGAGCAGCTCGTGCAACGTCACGCGCAACCGGGCCGCTCGCTGATCGCGATCCTGCACGCCATTCAGGACGAGCTTGGTTACGTCCCGCCTGACACGGTCGCGCCGCTCGCCCGAACGCTGAATCTGTCGCGCGCGGAAGTGCACGGCGTGATCACCTACTACCACCACTTTCGCAGCCAGCCGCCCGCCCCCGTGACCGTACAACTGTGCCGCGCGGAAGCGTGCCGCAGCATGGGCACCGAAGCGCTCGCGCAGCATATCGAGGCGCACACCGGTTGCCGCTTCGACGCCGCGCACGAGCACGGCGCGACGGTCGAACTCGAATCGGTGTACTGCCTCGGCCAATGCGCGTTGTCGCCCGCGATGATGCTCAACGGCACGCTGCACGCGCGCGTCACACCGCAGAAATTCGACGCGCTGCTCGCCGCAGCTCGCAAATGCGTGGAGGTGCCGGCATGACCCGCATCTACGTTCCGCGCGACTCGTCCGCGCTGGCGCTCGGCGCCGACGCAGTCGCACAAGCGATCGAAGCCGAGGCCGCGCGCCGCGGCATCGCGGTCGAACTGGTCCGCAACGGTTCGCGCGGACTGCTGTGGCTCGAACCGCTGGTTGAAGTGGCAACGCCCGCTGGCCGCGTCGGTTATGCGAACGTCGAGGAGCAGGACGTCGCCGCGCTGTTCGATGCCGGTTTTATCGACGGCGGAGAACATCCGCGCGGCGTCGGCATCGTCGACGAGATTGCGTATCTGAAGAAGCAGCAGCGCCTGACCTTCGCGCGCATCGGCATCACCGACCCGCTGTCGATCGACGACTACGTCGCGCACGGCGGCCTCGCAGGCCTGCGCGCCGCGCTGCAAACCGACGGCGACGCCGCCTGCGAAGCGCTGATCGAATCCGGCCTGCGCGGCCGCGGCGGCGCCGCGTTCCCGGCCGGCATCAAGTGGCGCACGGTCCGCGGCGCAAAGGCCGCGCAGAAGTACATCGTCTGCAATGCCGACGAAGGCGACTCGGGCACCTTCTCCGATCGTCTGGTGATGGAAAGCGATCCGTACCTGCTGATCGAAGGGATGATCATCGCGGGCGTCGCGACCGGCGCGACGGTCGGCTACATCTACGTGCGCAGCGAATACCCGCATTCGATCGCGACGCTCGATGCGGCCATCGAACGCGCGCGCGCGGCCGGCTGGCTCGGCGATAGCGTGCTGGGCAGCGCGCATCGCTTCGAACTATTCGTCGCGAAAGGCGCGGGCTCGTATGTCTGCGGCGAGGAGACCGCGCTGCTCGAATCGCTCGAAGGCAAGCGCGGGATCGTTCGCGCGAAGCCGCCGGTGCCGGCGCTCGCCGGTCTGTTCGGTCAGCCGACCGTGATCAACAACGTGATCACGCTCGCCACGGTGCCGGTCATCTTCGCGCGCGGCGCGGCCTTCTATAAGGACTTCGGGATGGGCCGCTCGCGCGGCACCCTGCCGTTCCAGTTGGCCGGCAACATCAAACATGGCGGCCTCGTCGAACTCGCGTTCGGCGTCACGCTGCGCGAGCTGCTCGACGAATACGGCGGCGGCACCGCGAGCGGGCGGCCTGCGCGCGCGGTGCAGGTCGGCGGTCCGCTCGGCACCTATCTGCCGGAAAGCCAGTGGGGCATTCCGATGGACTACGAAGCATACGCGGCGGTCGGCGCGGTGATCGGCCACGGCGGTCTCGTCGTGCACGACGACACGTCGAATCTCGCCGAACTCGCGCAGTACGCGATGCACTTCTGCGCGCTCGAATCGTGCGGCAAGTGCACGCCGTGCCGGATCGGCTCGACGCGCGGCGTCGAGGTGATCGCGCGGATCCGCAACGGCGATACGTCGACGCGCCAGGTCCAGTTGCTGCGCGATCTGTGCGACACGATGGTGTCCGGTTCGCTGTGCGCGATGGGCGGCATGACGCCCTTCCCGGTGCTATCCGCGCTCGATCACTTCCCCGAAGATTTCGGTCTCGCCGGCGCGTCGGCCGATTCCGCCGACCACGCGACCCAAGCCGCGGCCTGACCCAGGAGCCTTACCATGTCCGATCAGCTCAACTCTCCCGTCGGCGGCTGCGGCTCCGGCAATTGCGCGTGCAAAGCGCAGGCGCAGGCCCGCGCGGCCAACCCGTTCCACGACGATACCGACTACGGCACCCCCGCGCGTCACGCGGACATCGACGTCACGCTCGAAATCGACGGCCAGGCGGTCACGGTGCCGGCCGGCACCTCGGTGATGCGCGCGGCCGCCGAAGCCGGCGTCAACGTGCCGAAGCTGTGCGCGACCGATTCGCTCGAACCGTTCGGCTCGTGCCGTCTGTGCCTCGTCGAGATCGAGGGCCGGCGCGGCTATCCGGCCTCGTGCACGACACCGGTCGAAGCCGGCATGAAGGTGCGCACGCAGACCGAGCGGCTACAGTCGCTGCGCCGCAACGTGATGGAGCTGTACATCTCCGATCACCCGCTCGACTGTCTGACCTGCCCCGCCAACGGCGACTGCGAACTGCAGGACATGGCCGGCGTGACGGGTTTGCGCGAAGTGCGCTACGGCTTCGACGGCGCGAATCACCTGAAAGACAAGAAGGACGAATCGAATCCGTACTTCACGTATGACCCGTCGAAGTGCATCGTCTGCAATCGCTGCGTGCGCGCGTGCGAGGAAACTCAGGGCACGTTCGCGCTGACGATCGCCGGCCGCGGTTTCGAATCGCGCGTCGCCGCGAGCGAAAACCAGCCGTTCATGGATTCGGAGTGCGTATCGTGCGGCGCGTGCGTCGCCGCGTGCCCGACCGCGACGCTGCAGGAAAAGAGCGTCGTGATGCTCGGTCAGGCCGAGCACTCGGTCGTCACGACCTGCGCGTATTGCGGGGTCGGCTGCTCGTTCAAGGCCGAGATGAAGGGCAACCAGGTCGTGCGGATGGTGCCGCACAAGAACGGCCAGGCGAACGAAGGCCACGCGTGCGTGAAGGGCCGCTTCGCGTGGGGTTACGCGACGCACAAGGACCGCATCACCAAGCCGATGATCCGCGCGAAGATCACCGACCCGTGGCGCGAAGTCAGCTGGGACGAAGCGATCAATTACGCGGCATCGGAGTTCCGGCGCATCCAGACGAAGCACGGCCGCGATTCGATCGGCGGCATCACGTCGTCGCGCTGCACTAATGAGGAAACCTATCTGGTTCAGAAGCTGGTGCGCGCCGCGTTCGGCAACAACAACGTCGACACCTGCGCGCGCGTGTGCCACTCGCCGACCGGCTATGGGCTGAAGACGACGCTCGGCGAATCGGCCGGCACCCAGACGTTCGCGTCGATCGACAAGACCGACGTGATCATGGTGATCGGCGCGAATCCGACCGACGGCCATCCGGTGTTCGGCTCGCGTCTGAAGCGCCGCGTGCGGGAAGGCGCGAAGCTGATCGTGGTCGATCCGCGCCGCATCGATATCGTCGATACGCCGCACGTGAAGGCAAGCCACCATCTGCAGTTGCGCCCCGGCACCAACGTCGCGATCGTCAATGCGCTCGCGCATGTGATCGTCACCGAAGGGCTGCTCGCCGACGAGTTCATCGCCGAACGCTGCGAAACCCGCGCGTTCGAACAGTGGCGCGATTTCGCCGCGCTGCCGGAGAACGCGCCGGAAGCGACCGAAGCGGTCACCGGCGTGCCCGCCCAACAGCTGCGCGAAGCGGCCCGAATCTATGCGACCGCCGGCAATGCGGCGATCTACTACGGCCTCGGCGTGACCGAACATGCGCAAGGTTCGACCACGGTGATCGGTATCGCAAACCTCGCGATGGCGACCGGCAACATCGGCCGCGAAGGCGTCGGCGTCAATCCGCTGCGCGGCCAGAACAACGTGCAGGGTTCGTGCGACATGGGCTCGTTCCCGCACGAGTTGCCCGGCTATCGCCATGTCGGCGACACGCTGGTGCGCTCGCAGTTCGAACAGGAGTGGAACGTCACGCTGCAGTCCGAACCGGGCCTGCGGATTCCGAACATGTTCGACGCCGCGCTGCACGGCAGCTTCATGGGCCTGTACTGCCAGGGCGAGGACATCGTGCAGTCGGACCCGAACACGCATCATGTGGCGGCGGCGCTGTCGGCGATGGAATGCATCGTCGTGCAGGACATCTTCCTGAACGAGACCGCCAAGTACGCGCACGTGCTGCTGCCCGGTTCGTCGTTCCTCGAAAAGGACGGCACCTTCACCAATGCCGAGCGCCGCATCTCGCGCGTGCGCAAGGTGATGCCGCCGCTCGCCGGCTACGCGGACTGGGAAGTCACGCTGCTGCTGTCGCACGCGCTCGGCTACGAGATGGATTACACGCATCCGTCCGAGATCATGGACGAGATCGCGCGCCTCACGCCGACCTTCCACGGCGTGTCGTATCGCAAGCTCGACGAACTCGGCAGCATCCAGTGGCCGTGCAACGAACACGCACCGGACGGCACGCCGACGATGCACGTCGACGAATTCGTGCGCGGCAAGGGCAAGTTCGTGATCACGAAGTTCTTCGCATCGCCGGAAAAAGTCACGCGCAAGTATCCGCTCCTGCTGACCACCGGCCGGATCCTGTCGCAGTACAACGTCGGCGCGCAGACCCGCCGCACCGACAACTCGCGCTGGCATGAAGAGGATCGGCTCGAACTGCATCCGGACGATGCCGAGGAGCGCGGGATCAAGGACGGCGACTGGGTCGGCATCGAATCGCGCGCCGGACAGACCGTGCTGCGCGCGAAGGTGGCTTCGCGGATGCAGCCTGGCGTCGTCTATACGACGTTCCACTTCCCCGAATCGGGCGCCAACGTGATCACCACCGACAGCTCCGACTGGGCGACCAATTGTCCGGAGTACAAAGTGACCGCGGTGCAGGTGATGCCGGTCGAGCAGCCGTCGCAATGGCAGAAGGACTATTCGCGCTTTAACAGCGAACAGCTCGATCTGCTCAAGCAGCGCGAACTGGCCAACGTGACCTCGGGTAAGTGAGGCGAGCCATGGACATTCGCAATCTGATCGACATGGCGAACCGGATCGGCGACTTCTTCGAATCGATGCCGGATCACGAGGAAGCGCTGACCGGCGTCGCCGAACATATCCGCCGCTCGTGGGAGCCGCGGATGCGCCGCGCGCTGCTCGCCTCGCTCGATGAAGCGCCGGACGCGTATGGTCTCGCGCTGACGGACTTCACGCGCGAGGCGATCGTGCGGTATCGGGAGAAGTTGACGCCGGCTGCTGCGGCGCCGGCGCCCGCACCGGCGGCTTAGGCGCCGGTTTAGACGGTGTCACCAGCCCGGCGGCTGGCACGGGGCGGCCTGTACGGTCCGCACCGCGCCAGCCGCTTTCCTTTTGACGCATGCGGCGATGCGTGGCGCGGTCAGGCCCTGTCGCTTCGCGTCCGCCCCCCATCGCGCGAGCGCAGTCAACACTCACAACGCCACCGGCGCCACGACCTCGCTGCCCATCGCGTACCAGGCCTCGCAGTGCCGCACCAGCCCATGCAGGTCCGAGCCGGTGCGCCCGCGCGCGCTGATATAGCCGTCCGGCCGCACCAGATAGAACGCCGGCCGCGTGCGTCCATACGATTCCGAGAGCGCCGGCGCGCCGTCGCCGGTGGTATCGGTGATACGCCAGATCCGCACCGCGCCGGGCAGCAACCGCTCGACTTCACCAGCCAGCCGTTCGACCTCCGGGTCGGGCGGCGGCCCGTGCTTCGCGGCGGGATCGAGCGGTGTGTCGTCGACCGGCAGCGGCGGCACCAGCAAAAACAGCGAGAAATACGCCGGATCGTGCAGATCGAAAATGCACCCGACTCCCGGCGCCCGCCCGAGCGGACCGTCGATCACGTGCACCAGCGCATCGGGCGCGCGCTCGCCCGCGCGCGGGCCGCCGTCGAGCACCCGTTCGAGCGTCAGCGGACTGCGCCGGTACTGGACCGACAGCTCGCTGATCGTCGCCCGCGCGGCATCGCGCAGCGGACCGAGCGCGGCCAGCACCGGCATCACGCGCTCGCGCAGCAGTTTGAGCGGACCGTGATCGGCCTCGGCCAGTTGCGTGATGAAGCCGGTCTGGCGCAGCACATCGCGCTCGATCGGATGACGTTCCGCGTGGTAGGTGTCGAGCAGCCGGTCCGGCGCCGCGCCGTTGATCACCCGCGCGAGCTTCCAGCCGAGATTGAGCGCTTCCTGAATGCCGGTGTTCATCCCCTGCGCGCCGGCCGGACTGTGCACGTGCGCGGCATCGCCGGCCAGAAACACCCGGCCGACGCGCAGCCGGTCCACCATCCGGCTGTTCACCCGGAAATGCGCCGACCACGCGAGGTCGGACACGTCGACCCGCTCGCGCACGCGCCGCGCGATCAGCGCCTTGCATTGTTCGAGCGACGGCGGCGGCAGGTTCGCGTCAGGCGGCGTGCCCGCGGGCGCATCCGGCGCTACCGTGCCGGCGGTCGCCGGCACCGCGGCCGGCCCCACCGCGCTGAACAGCGGCGCGACCGCATGATCGGCAATCAGCCGATGCCGGCCGTGCCCCATCGGAAACAGCGCGACGAGGCCTTCGCCGGACGCGAAGATATGGAACTCGTCGTCGGGCCAGTCGGTTTGCGCCTGCAGGTCGGCCAGCAGGAAGTTCTGTTCGAGCGTCTTGCCCTCGAACCTCAGCCCGAGACGGTGGCGGATCGGGCTATGCGCGCCGTCGGCGGCGATCAGGTAGGCCGGGCGCATCGTTTCGCTGCGGCCGTTCGGGTGCCGCAACGTCGCTTCGACGCTCGCCGAGCCTTGCAGGAACATCGTCAGTTCGACGCCGCGCTCGACCGTCACGCCGAGCGTCGCCAGATGTTCGGTAAGCAGCCGCTCGGTCACCGACTGGTCGAGGAACAGCAGATACGGATAGCGGGTGTGCAACGGATCGAAATCGAGCTGCGCGAGCCGCATCCCGTTCGAAAACAGATTGGCGACGCGCGCGCGATGGCCGAGGTCGAGAAACGGTTCGATCAGCCGATGCTGTTCGAGCAGTTCGAGCGTGCGCGCCTGAATGCCGACCGCGCGCGAATACGGATTCGGCTGCGGCGCCTTGTCGATCAGACGCACAGGGATGTGGGCGCGCGCGAGACTCATCGCCGCGGCAAGTCCGGTGGGACCAGCCCCGACGATCAGCACCGGCGACGCGTCGTAATCGGCAGCGTCCATGCGGAACTCCGGAGGGGCAACAGTGCGCTCTAGTGTACGCCGCCATTTAACTCGCCAGCGGTGCGCCGCATCAAAGCGCGTCGCGTACGCGGGCGTGTACGAAGCGTGCATGCAACAGGCATAGCACCCAGCGCCGAGCACGCGTCCAGCTCCCCACCCGCCCAATTTCCGGCCCGCCCCGGCAAGTATGGGAAAATGCGCGCTCAGTCCGATCCGAACGCCCCTCCCCGTCATGCAACCAGTATTTGACCGCGCGTTCGCCGCGCATCGTGACGGCCGCCTCGACGACGCCGAACGCGGCTACCGCGCGACGCTCGACCTCGATCCCTCGCACGTCGACGCGCTGCATCTGCTCGGCGTATTGCGCCACCAGCAGGGCCAGCACGCTGAAGCCGCGGCGCTGGTGCGGCGCGCGGTCGATCTGCGCCCCGAAGACGCCGCGCTGCAACTGAACCTCGGCAACGCGCTGAAAGCGCTCGGCCAGATCGACGAGGCGATCGACCAGTTCCGCAACGCGCTGACGCTCGCGCCGACCTTTCCGATGGCGCACTACAACCTCGGCAACGCGTACGCGTCGCTGGGCCGTCACGAAGACGCCGCCGACGCGTTCACCCGCTCGCTGCGGCTGCAACCGGAAGACGCGTCGTCGCACAACAATCTGGGCAACGCATTGCACGCGCTCGGCCGCCACGCGGAGGCGATCGCCTCGTTTCGCCGCGCGCTCGAATTGCGCCCCGGCCATGCGGGCGCGCTGAACAATATGGGGATGTCGCTGAACGCGCTCGACCGGCCCGACGAAGCGGTGCCCTGCTTCGAAGCGGCGCTCGCGACCGAGCCGCGCTTCGTCGCCGCGCTGTTCAATCTGGCCAATACCTTCGATGCGACCGGCCGCCATGCGCAAGCGGTCGCCTCGTTCGAGGCCGCGCTGCGTCTGCAGCCGAACCTGCCGCCGGCGATCTACGGGATGGGCAACGCGCTCGCCGCGCTCGGCCGGCCCGCGCAGGCGCTGCCGTATCTGGAGCGCTCGGTCGGGCTCGACCCGCAATTCGCGCTCGCGTGGCTCGCGCTCGGCAGCGCGCATCAGGCGCTCGGCGCGCACGCGGCCGCGGTGCGCGCGCTCGATCAGGCGCTGCGCCTGCGCCCCGATCTGGCCTCCGCGCACATGAACCGCGCGCTCGCGTGGCTGGCGATGCGCGACTTCGCGCGCGGGCTGCCCGAATACGAATGGCGGCTGCAAACGCTCGCGCAGCCGGCCATCCAGACGCTGCCGCGCTGGCACGGCGAGCCGATCGAGCGGCATACGCTGCTGATCCATGCCGAGCAGGGTTTCGGCGACACGCTGCAGTTCGTGCGCTTCGTGCCGCTCGCCGCGCAGCGCGCCGCGCGGGTGGTGCTCGAAGTGCAGCCGCAGTTGCTGCCGCTGCTGGCGCCCGTCGCGCAGGCGTGGCGCGTGACGCTGATCGCGCAGGGCCAGCCGCGCCCCGCCGCCGATCTGCAGATTCCGCTCCTGAGCCTGCCGCTCGCGCTCGGCACCCGCTACGACACGATTCCGGCGCGCACCCCGTATCTGGACGTGCCGCCGGCCTACGGCCGCAAATGGCGCGGCTCGCTCGGCGGGCACGCGAAACGCAAGATCGGGCTCGCGTGGTCGGGCCGGATCCAGCGCAACGAAACCCGCACGATGCCGCTCGCCGCGCTCGAGCCGCTGTTCGCGCTCGACGGCATCGACTGGATCGTGCTGCAGCCCGAGTTGTCCGACGCCGAGCGCGCGGCGCTCGACGCGCATCCGCGCGCCGCGTCGATCCATCGCTTCGAGCGGCGGATCGGCGACTTCGCGGATACCGCGGCGATCGTCGAGCGGCTTGATGCAGTCGTGTCGATCGATACGTCGATCGCGCACCTTGCCGGCGCGCTGCGCAAGCCGCTGTGGGTGATGCTGCCGTTCGCGCCCGACTGGCGCTGGTTCGACGACGACGCGCGCAGCCCGTGGTATCCGGGCGCGACGCTGGTGCGGCAGCCGCGGCCGGGCGCGTGGGACGAGGTCGTCGGGGCGGTCGCGCAGGAACTGCGGCACGGCTAGCGCGACCGGCGGGTTTCAGCCCGCCTGCCGCTTCGCCAAACAAAAACCCCCGCGTTCGTTAGAACGCGGGGGTTTTTTACTTCAGCGTGCGCGGCGCAACGAGTCACCGCGGCACACCCACCATCAAGCCGCCCGATACTGATTGCGCGACTCCGGCGTGCGATACAGGAACAGCGTCGCGAGCAGACCGCAGATCGCCGCCACGCCGAGCACCAGCCCCGGCGCCGCCTTGTTGCTGGTCACGTGGATCAGCAGGGTCGCGATCGCCGGCGTGAAACCGCCGATCGTCGTCGCCAGACTGTACGCGAGCGAGAAGCCGGCGGTGCGCACTTCGACCGGCATCACTTCGGTCAGCGCGACGACCATCGCGCCGTTATACGAGCCGTACAGGAACGACAGCCACAGCTGCACCGCGAGCAGCCGCGCGAACGACGGCTCCGCGACCAGCCACTGCAGCGCCGGATATGCGGTGAGGATCGTCAGGATCGTGAACACGAGCAGCACCGGACGGCGGCCGATCCGGTCCGACAACGCGCCCGACAGCGGCAGCCAGATCAGATTCGAAATACCGACGCACACCGTGACGATCAGCGTATCGATCGCGGAGAGCTTCAGCACTTCCTTACCGAAGGTCGGCGTGTACGCGGTGATCATGTAGAACGACACGGTGGTCATGATCACCATCCCCATGCCGCCGAGCACGACCGGATAGTTCGCGGCCATCGACTTCATGATCTCGCCCATGCTCGGACGATGCTTGCGCGCCTCGAACTCTTCGGTCTCCCGCAGCGAACGGCGGATGATGAACAGGAACGGCACGATCAGGCAGCCGATCAGGAACGGCACGCGCCAGCCCCACGCGAACATCTGATCGGCCGGCAGCGCCTTGTTGAGCGCGACGCCGATCAGCGCGGCGAACACCACCGCGACCTGCTGGCTGCCCGATTGCCACGAGCAGTAAAAGCCCTTGTTGCCCTTGGTCGCGATCTCCGACAGATACACCGACACGCCGCCGAGCTCGACGCCGGCCGAGAAGCCTTGCAGTAATCGCCCGAGCAGCACCAGCACCGGCGCGAGCAGACCGATCGTCGCGTAGCCCGGTATCGCCGCGACCGTGAGCGTGCCGAGCGCCATCAGGCCCAGCGTGAGAATCAGGCCCTTGCGGCGGCCGTGATGGTCGATGTACGCGCCGAGCACGATCGCGCCGAGCGGACGCATCAGGAAGCCCGCGCCGAACACGGACAGCGACAGCATCAGCGACGCGAATTCGCTGCCGCTCGGGAAGTAGGTCTTGGCGATCGCCGAAGCGTAGTAGCCGTAGACCATGAAGTCATACATTTCAAGAAAGTTGCCGCTGACGACGCGGAAAACGGTCTTGAATTTGGATTCTTCCTTGACGGAAGCAACGTGGGTCGCAGTCGACATGACACTCTCGGATAAGCCTGCCGCCCGGTCGCGCGGATCGACGCGGACCGTGACGGTGTGGCAATTGGAACGATCCACTGCGTTTGGCAGACGGATGCCGGGACCGCGCGAGACGAGACAAGGGGGCTCGCGCCGGGGGCGCCGCATTCTGATGGGCAAAGCGTCGAGCCGCTATCAGGGTAAACGCTGTACATCAGGCGGGACCGGTGCCACGTATGTTACTGCTGATAACGCTGTTGCGAAATACATACAGTTTGCTTACACAGGCTGCCACCGGGCGGCACGATAGAGGACCGCGCAAGGCCATACCTAGTTGACGATGACGATGCAAACCACCCCTGCTCTTTCCTTGCGCCCCGCCACGCCCGCCGACGCCGCGCTGATCGCGTCGATTCATAGCGCGAGCTGGCAGGCCACCTACCGCGGGCTGCTACCCGACGCGTTTCTCGACAGCGAAGTCAGCCGCGAACGCGCGGCCTACTGGGACGCGCGTCTGCGCGCGCCGGGCGGCGAGCGGCGCATCGTGCTGCTGGCCGAACTGGCCGGCGAGCCGACCGGCTTCGTATGCGTCGAGCGACAACCCGGCTCCGCGTGGGGCGTGCTGCTCGACAACCTGCATGCGCTACCCGGCTACCAGGGGATCGGCGTCGGCCGCACGCTGATGCGCGCCGCCGAGGACTGGGCGCGCGCGCAGGGCGAAGCGCAGCTGTATCTGTACGTGCTCGAAGGCAATACCGCGGCGATCGGCTTTTACGAACGGCACGGCTGGCAGTTCGTCGGCGCCGAGCCCGATCATATGGGCGGCGTCGACATCACCGCGTTGCGCTACGTGTACCGGTTCAAGCCCTGAGCGGTTCAAGCCTGAGCACAGCGGCTTTTGCGGTCGCCGGACGGCGCTGTCTCGAATACACGTTGCGACTTTTCGTGCAAGCATCGGCCGAATTTTAGAAATAGTCCGAATCTCGGCGCGTGTGTTTCGAGGCATTATTTTCGGCTGCCGGCAATTTCGTCGGTCTCCTACAGATTCCGTGACTGCCTCGCCGGTGGTTCTGTCACGGACACCGGAACAAGCCGATGTCCAGCACGCCGCTCACCCTGATCGAAGGCGCTTATGCGCTGCCCCGCCTGCGTCCGCTCGAACGCTTGCCCGAGCCATTCGGGCGCGACTGGTCGTTTCTGCCGACTGGCCAGCGCTGGCGCCAGGAACTGGAGTCGCTGTATGCGGCGCTGTTGCGCACGGTCTGCATCGGCGAAGGCGGACTGCTGGCGTACGGGCAGTGGGTCACGTTCGATAACGTGCGGTTCGGCGTGCAGCGCCTCGTGGCGGCGAAGCCGGCCAGACGCGGCGCGTCGCGTTCGGCCGCGCCGAAACCGGTCGCACGAACCGCATCGTTCGACACCACCCGCAAGAACCCCCTCGGGCCCACGCGCATCCCGTTGAAGATTCGCACGCCGAGAACGGCGCGGCGGCGCGCGTCCAGGCAGCGGCGCGCGGTCGCGGCGGGCATCGTCTGCGCGCTCGGCTGCGTCGCGCTGTTCGCGTGGCTGCGGCTCGCGCAACATGCCGATCAGACACCGCGGCAGGTCGTCGAGAATATGCTGAAACCGCTGCAAACGCTGCTGACTCGTGGCGATGCGCCGGCGCAGAAGCGGGAAGCTCAAGTCGAGGCGGTGGCGCGGCAAGCGGCGGCGCCGGGCGAGACGGCTGCGCAGGCGTCCGGTGGCGCGGCGGTTCGCGCGGATGTTGTGCCGTCAGCGCGGAAGCCGGATCTTGCAGGCGGGACTGCGTCTGCGGCCACGCCCACGGCAACGTCCACCTCTGTCGTAGCCTCGGTTCGAAACGCCACGACACCCACCGCACTCCCCTCCGATACCCATTCCTCTTCGACGCGGCGTGTCGCGCGTATGGATACGCATCGGCCGGCGGTGGCTCGCTACGCCGCCAATTCGGCGTCGCATGGCAACGGCCTGGTGCGCGGTGCGTACGTACCCGGACGGCCGGGCTCGGCCGCCGCGGCCAAACGCAACGCGTCGCGCGCGCCGGACTGGCTCGGCACCGACGATTACGACAGCGTCACGATGTCCGCCGCGCTGCAACTGCTCGACCAGGCTGCCCCTGCCCGGTCGAACGCCATGCCGGCGAATAGCACCGAGTGGGCGGATCATCTGTCGCAGCGGCGCGTGACCGAAATCCCCGACCGCTTCGCCCGCTGAGCGAATCGCGGCAACGGACGTAAAAAAGCCCGGCTGTTATACACAGCCGGGCTTTTTTTCATTCACACGTTTATTTCTGCGACGGCAAGCCGAGTTCCGTCTGTTGCTGCAACTGCATCACCTGGCTCTGCACCTCACGCAATTGCGCCTGCGCCTTGTCGCGTTCCGCGCGCAGCGCGAGCGCCTCGCCGCGAGTCTGACGCTGATAGTCGTCGACCTTCGCCTGCTGCGTGCGCGCGACGTCGAGATCGGCCTTCAGGCGTTGCGCCTGCGTCTGCGACGTCGTAATGATCCCTTGCAGATACGTGTTCTGCGCCTGCAATTGCGTGCGCCGGATCTCGACGTCCGAGAGCTTTTCAGTCTGCCGGGAGAAATCGGCGTAAATCGTTTCCGCGCGTTCGGACGACGCCGAGCGGATCACGCGCCAGAAATGTTTATCCTGAAATAGCGCGACGTAATAAGTCATCCTCGCAGGATAGAAAAACAGACTCGCGCCGTAGCTGCCGTTATAGGTCGTACGCAGTTCGCTCAGATTCGAGTCGTGAATCAGCTGCATCAGTTCGGCGACATCGCCGCGCGCCGTGCCGGACGCGCTGTCCGAATCCGCGCTTGTATCGAGGTTCGCGGGCACGCTGGCCGCGGCGTCCGGTTGCGGCGTCAATTCGCTGACGGCCGGCCGGGTGCCGGCGCGCGGCGCGGTGCCGCCGTCCTGTGCCGCCAGCGCGACACCCGCATGACACAGCGCATAGGTGCTCGCGATCAGCATCGCGCGCCGGATGATCAACGGATACTTCATACAGCCTGCTCCACGCAAATCCAGAATAGCCCGCGATTATCGCGCGGATTTGCTGCGAGGCGAAGCAGTTAACTGTTGTCTCTACGCACTTAAAATCGAGATAAAGCGCGGGATTAACGCGGATTTTAAGAATCGGCTTTATCTCGATTTTTATCGCAAATTAACGGGCTCACGAAGCAACACGGGAGTCCTGATTATTTCGAGAGAAGCGCGTCGCCGGTATAAAAAATAATGCCGGCGCGCATTGCACGCGCCGGCACCCTGCCCGATTCCGGTTAGAACCGCGTCTCCCGCGCGACGCGCAGGAAGGTATCGAGCAACGGCGTGCAATCGAGCAGTTCCGGGCCGCCCGCGCGGTGAAATTCCGGATGCCATTGCACGCCCATCACGAACGGCGCGCGACGGTAGCGCACCGCCTCGATGATGCCGTCCGACGCCGACACCGCCTCGATGTTCAGATCGCGGCCGAGCGTCTTCACCGCCTGGTGGTGAATCGAGTTGACGATCGCGTCGCGCCGTCCGGGGAACATGTTCAGCAGCGTCGAGCCGTCCGGGAAATGCACGCCGTGACGATGCTGGTCGTAGTTCTCGTTGACGTGCGCGTCGGCGGTCGGCACGTCGGTCGCGATGTCCTGGTACAGCGTGCCGCCGAACGCGACGTTGATCAGCTGACAGCCGCGGCACACGCCGAGCACCGGCTTGCCGGACTCGACGAACTCGTGCAGCAGTTCGAGCTCGTACATGTCGCGCACGCGGTCGCCGGGCCATTCGTGGCTACTCGCCGCTTCCGCGTAGGTCTGCGGCGACACGTCGGCGCCGCCTTGCAGCAGCAGGCCGTCGAGGTGCTTCGCGTAGTCGCGCAAACGGATATTGCTCGGATGCAACATGCCCTGATGACCGACGGTCGGGATCATGAACACCAGCACATCGCGCGACATCACCCAGTGCGCGATCGATTCCTCCAGATACTGCAGCGTCTTGCCGCGCAGCCCCATCGCGCCCGGCTCCGGATGGAAGATCCGCGCCGATACGCCGATGCGCAGCGTGCGCTGCGTGATGCGCTGCCCCGCGCGATCGAACAGCTGCCGCGCGCGCGCCGCGATGATGCGGCCGAATACGCTCCACGCCGAATCGCTCTGGCGCAGATAGCGCGGCGGCGACGGCGGCAGCGCGTTGGGCGGCGGCGGGTTGGTCGCGCTGAAATCGGGCGCCGCGCCGAAGCCGGGCGGCGGCGAGCCGGCCGCACGCGCGGTGGTGGCGGGGGCATCGGTGGCGGCGAGCGGTTCGTCGGTAACGACGTCGACGTCCACCGCACCGAACGGCGCCGACGCCGGAGAAACCGATACGTCCGCGGGCGGCTCGCTCACCAAGGGGGCGGGCTTCACCACCTGGGCCGGTTTCACCGTCGGCTCGAACTTCGCGCCGGTCCCGCCCGTGTCGGCCCGCGTAGTGCCCGCTTGAGCACCTGCCTGAGCACCCGACTGAGCACCCGCATGGCTGCCGGCGCGCCGCGCGTCGCGCTCGTGCACCGCCGCTTCCTGCCGCGCGGTGGATTCCGCGGCGGCGCTGCGCGCCTCGGCCGCATCGCGCAACCGGGCCGAACGTGGGTCTTCAGGCGTCACCGACGACGCGCTCAGCGGGTCATCGGTCGACGAGCGCACGGTCGCCTCCTCGGCCGCGGCGTCTTTAGCCGGCGACTGAGTGGCGTCTTCATGCGAGGGAGGAAGTGCGGCGGCCGTTTCCGGCGCGCCGGTCGGCGCGGGTGTGGCCGCCGGAGGACTGCCGGTCGTGCCGGCGTTTTCGGGTTTGTTTTCGCTCATGACTGTCGGACTGGCGCCTTTCACGCGAACGAATGAATATGCCCTGATTATCCGCCAGCGCCGCGAGGCGGGCAAACGCGCACACAATTGCTCACATTGTTGCAGCCGTGTCGCCTCGCGGCTTCACGCGCTCACCCGGAAACCCATTCACTCAAGGGTCCGGCTGTTCCTCGAACGTTTCGCGCAGCGCGATCTGCATCGACGCGTGGATCTTCACGCACCAGCGCCACACCAGCGCGAGCAGCACCGCCGCGCACACCAGCACGGCGACCAGCAGGCCGGTCGGCGGCAGGATGCTGCTCGACAGCGCGGCCACCAGCAGGAACACGCCGATCATCGACACGATCGGCACCACATCGGCGATCGTGCGGCGCAACGCGCTGGTCAGGCGCCCCGCGTTGCTCGGCTGCACGCTGACTTCGGCGAGCAGCAGCGCGAGCGATTTGGTCTTGCGATAGACCGCGACCAGGAACGGCAGCGACACGAACAGCGCGATGCTCCACTGCACGACGCGCTGCCACGAGCCGTCGGCGAGCCAGTGGCCGAGCAGCCGGCCGGTGTACGGCGCGCTGTACGACACCGCGAGGAAGATCGCGGCGACGAACGCGAGATTCACCGCGATCTGCACGATGATCCGCCGCGTCATGCCGAACAGCGTCGGCTCGCCGGTTTCGGTGGTCAGGCTGCGCAGCCATTGCCCATACAGCCCGAACACGTTCGACAGCGTCTCGGGCATCACCCGCGCGATCCGCCGCGTCAGCGGATCGGCGACACGGATCAGATACGGCGTGCTCAACGTGGTCAGCGCCGACACCGCGACCGCGATCGGATACAGGAAGCCGCTGGTGACCTTCAGCGTGACGCCGAGCGACGCGATGATGAACGAGAACTCGCCGATCTGCGACACGGTCATGCCGACCCGCATCGAGGTGCGCGCGTCGCGTCCGGCGAGGAAGGTGCCGAGTCCGCACGACACGATCTTGCCGACGATCACCGCGAACGTGATCAGCGCGATCGGCCACGCGTACTCGATCATCACTGCGGGGTTCAGCATCAGCCCGATGGTCACGAAGAAGATCGCGGAAAACGCGTCGCGCAGCGGCGCGATCAGATGTTCGATCCGGTGCAGATGGCGCGACTCGGCCATGATCGCGCCGATCAGGAACGCGCCGAGCGCGATGCTGTAATCGAGCTTGACCACCAGCAGACAGAAGCCGAAGCAGAAACCGAGCACCGACACCAGCAGCATCTCGTCGCTGTGCGTGCGCGCCACGTAATTCAGCGCGCGCGGCACCAGCAGCACGCCGACCAGCAGCGACACCATCATGAACAGCAGCAGCTTGCCGAGCGTGATCGCGGCGAGTCCGGCGCTCAGCTGGCCGGTCTGCGCGATGCCGGTCAGCAGCACCAGCATCGCGATGCCGAGAATGTCCTCGACGATCAGGATGCCGAACACAAGTTGCGCGAAGCCCTCGCGTTTCAGACCGAGATCGGACAGCGCCTTGACGATGATCGTGGTCGACGAGATCGCGAGAATCGCACCGAGAAACAGCGAGTCCATCCGGCTCCAGCCGAACGCACTGCCGATCTCGTAGCCGATCCACAGCATCAGCACGATCTCGGACAATGCCGCGACGATCGCGGTCAGGCCGACCTTGAACAGTTTGCGCAGACTGAATTCGAGCCCGAGCGAAAACATCAGGAACACCACGCCGAGCTCGCCGAGCGTCTGGATCGTCTGTTCGTCGTGGATCAGCTGGAACGGCGGCGTGTACGGCCCGATGATCACGCCGGCCGCGATATAGCCCAGCACCACCGGCTGCTTCATGCGATGGAACAGCACGGTGACGACGCCGGCCAGCGCCATCACGACGGCTAGATCCTGAATGAAGCCAATGCCCTGGTGCATGAACGCGTTCCTTACAGAAAGTAATGTGTTGCCGCAGTTTAACAAACGGATCGGCCGCGTCTGATTGTGCCCTGGTGAAATTTTGGGCAAAAGACGGCGGTCACACGTCATGTGACGACTGCGTGCGAGCGGGTTTTCGACGGCCTCGACGCGTAGCAGATATCACCTTAATATTTCCCCAAAATTTTTGAGACACGATCGAGACACCAGCCACGCCCGTTCCCGCCCAACACGCCCGCGTTGCCCGCCGCCAGGCCGACAGCCACCCTGACAAACCGCTCCGATGACACTCCCGCCAACCTTCCCGCTTCGCTTCCCGGCCGGGGTCGTCGCCGTTAGCGGGCTTCGCCGGTTCGCTGAGCCGCCCCGCCCGCCGCGCACCGCGTGCGACGCGACCGGCAGCGCGGTCGCTGTCGCTGTCGCCGCACCAAACGGCTCACCCTTTCACCCGCTTCAACCGGATCTGAACGAACCTCATGGCCACTGAATTCGCCCCCTTCCCGCCGCTTGCCCAGCTTGCCGCCGATCTCGCCGCCGGCCGCACCACCAGCCGCGCGCTGGTCGAAACCGCGCTCGAACGGATCGCCGATCCGGCCGGCCAGGGCGCGGCGGTCTTCATGCACGTCGACGCCGACGCCGCGCGCCATGCCGCCGACGCGCACGACCGCCTGCGCGCGGCCGGCACCGTGCTGTCGCCGCTCGCCGGCATCCCGGTGTCGGTCAAGGATCTGTTCGACATCGAAGGCCAGCCGACCCGCGCGGGCTCGGTGGTGCTCGCCGGCGCGCCGCCGGCCACCGCCGACGCGGTCGCGGTCGCCCGGCTGAAGCGGGCCGGCGCGGTGCTGGTCGGGCGCACCAACATGAGCGAGTTCGCGTTCTCCGGGCTCGGCCTGAACCCGCACTACGGCCATCCGCTGTCGCCGTACCGGCGCGGCGTCAAGGGCGACGAACGGATTTCGGGCGGCTCGTCGTCGGGCGCGGCGGCCTCGGTCGCCGACGGCATGGCGGCGGTCGCGCTCGGCACCGACACCGGCGGCTCGATCCGCATCCCGGCCGCGCTGTGCGGGCTGACCGGCTTCAAGCCGACCGCCGCGCGGATCCCGAAACAGGGCGGCGTGCCGCTGTCGAGCACGCTCGATTCGTTCGGGCCGATCGGCGTGTCGGTCGCGTGCTGCGCGCTGGTCGACCGGATGCTCGCCGGGCTCGAGCCGCGCATCCCGGCCGCGCGGCCGCTCGAAGGGGTGCGCCTGGGCGTACTGACCAATTACGTGACCGACGGCGTCGAGCCGGAAGTCGCACGCGCAATCGATACCGCGCTCAAGCACCTGGAAGCGGCCGGCGCGATCGTCAGCGAAGTGCGCTTCGCGCCGCTCGACCGGCTGCCGGAGATCAACCGGATCGGCTTTTCGCCGATCGAGGCGTATGCGTGGCATCGGCCGCTGCTCGAACGGCATCGCGACCAGTACGACCCGCGCGTGCTGGTGCGCATTCTGAAAGGCCAGCCGGCCAGCGCGATCGACTATCTGGACCTGCTGGCCGAGCGCCAGGCGCTGCTCGACGAAGCCGCGCGCACGCTGTGGCAGCGCTTCGACGCGGTGGTCGCGCCGACCGTGCCGGTGGTGCCGCCGCGCGTCGCCGACCTGCTGCACGACGACGACGCGTTCGGCCGCACCAACGCGCTGATCCTGCGCAATCCGAGCGCCTTCAACTTCCTCGACAGCTGTGCGCTGTCGCTGCCCTGCCATCTGCGCGGCGACGCGCCGGTCGGGCTGATGCTGGCGGGCGCGCCGCACGCGGACGACGCGCTGCTGGCGATCGGGCGGGCGGCCGAGGCGGTGTTGAACGCGATCCGGTGAGCGGGGCGGGGTTCGCGGCGAGCGGCAACGCGTGTGGTAGGAGGCAGGTGGCAGGTGGCAGGTGGCAAGCGGTAGGCGGTAGGCTGCAGGTGGCAAGCGGTAGGCGGTAGGCGGTAGGCGGTAGGCGACAGGCGGTAGGCGACAGGCGGTAGGCGGTAGGCGACAGGCGGCAGGCGGCAGGCGGTAAGCCGTAACCGGCAAATCACGGCCCCCCTACCGCATCCCGGTCCGCGCCGGAATCGTCTGCCGATACGCGGCCGGGAGGGCGTTCGCGCTAGAATCGCGGGCACCCGCTTTCACCGTTTCGAGATAACCCGACGACCCATGAACAACGATTCCGCGATGCTGCGCCGCGAGCGCTCCCTGCTGGTTCTGCTCGGCCTGATCTGCGTCGCCCTGGTGGGCGGCGCGCTGTACCTGCAGTTTTTCGAGCACGAAGATCCGTGCCCGCTGTGCATCATCCAGCGCTATTTCTTCCTGCTGATCGCGATCTTCGCGTTCCTCGGCTCGCGCTTTCACAACTGGCGCGCGGTACGCGTGCTCGAACTGCTGGCCGCGCTGTCGGCGCTCGCCGGCATCGCGACCGCCATGCGCCACGTGTACGTGCAGGCGAATCCAGGCTTCAGCTGCGGCTTCGACGCGCTGCAACCGGTCGTCGATAGCCTGCCGCCCGCGCACTGGCTGCCGAGCGTGTTCAAGGTCGCCGGCCTGTGCGAGACCCCCTATCCGCCGATCCTCGGCTTGTCGCTGCCGATGTGGTCGCTGGTCGGCTTCGTGGTCGCGTTTCTGGCGCTCGCGCTCAGTCTGGTGCGCAATCGCCGCCGGGTCGGCTGACGTGGTTTGAAAAAACGGGCGAATCCGCGCGCCAATAGAGCGCCGGATTCGCCGCGATGTTCTCCGCTGCGCCACGCCTGCACAAACCACCGGACTGCGCGCCGTCCAGCGGGCGCGGCCGCAACCCGGCGCCAATCTTCCGCACTTCTCGCCACCCGGCCCTCCGGCCGCCGCGCTCCGCGCGCGCCCGCTTCGGTCCACCGCGCTTCCCCGCTTCCCCCGCAACTTCCCGCCGCCGCGCGAATCGTACGAGCATCATGACCGCCGCCACATGAGCTTCATGCGGCGCGGAAAATATTTTCGGCCCGGCGTAGTGCTATCGTCGGGTCTGGATGGCGATCTACGTGCGCGAGGCCGGCTTCGGTGACCCCTGCGTAACGCGCGCCCGGTCCGCACTGTCTTCCGATTCGCCATGACAACGCAAACCATCCGCTTCTATCACCAGGGGTCCGTCCGCGAGGTCGCGGGCATCCCGCCGACGCGCACCGTGCTCCAGCACCTGCGCGAGGATCTGCGCTGCACGGGCACCAAGGAAGGCTGCGCGGAAGGCGACTGCGGCGCGTGCACGGTCGTCGTCGGCGAACTCGACGCGCATGGCGGCCTCGCGCTGAAAGCGGTCAACGCGTGCATCCAGTTCCTGCCGACGCTCGACGGCCGCGCCCTCTTCACCGTCGAAGATCTGCGCGGCGCTAACGGCGCGCTGCATCCGGTCCAGCAGGCGCTGGTCGACTGTCACGGTTCGCAATGCGGCTTCTGCACGCCCGGCTTCGTGATGTCGATGTGGGCGCTGTACGAAAACCAGCCCGCCGGCGCCGGCCTACCGACTCGCGATGAAATCAACACCGCGCTGTCCGGCAATCTGTGCCGCTGCACCGGCTACCGGCCGATCGTCGAAGCCGCGCAGAAGATGTTCGATTACCAGCAGCATCCGCGGCATCCGCGCCTCGCGCTCGACCGCGACGCGCTCGTCGCGACGCTGCGCACGCTACAACGCGCGGACACCTTCGAATACCGCGCGCCCGATGCCCGCGGCGCCACGTTCGGCTCCTCCGCCTTCTACGCCCCCGTCTCGCTCGATGCATTCGCGACGCTGCGCGCGCAGCATCCGGACGCGCGCATCGTCGCGGGCAGCACCGATGTCGGGCTGTGGGTCACCAAGCAGTTCCGCGAACTCGGCGAGTTGCTGTACATCGGCAACGTCGCCGAATTGAAGACGATCGCGCGCGACGCGCAGATGCTGACGATCGGCGCGGCCGCCACCCTCGAAGACGCGTTCGCGGCTCTCACGGCCGACTACCCCGAACTCGCCGAACTGTGGACCCGCTTCGCATCGCTGCCGATCCGCAATGCCGGCACGCTCGGTGGCAACGTCGCGAACGGCTCGCCGATCGGCGACTCGATGCCGGCGCTGCTCGCGCTCGACGCCGAGCTCGTACTGCGCCACGGGCGCGCGAGCCGCACGCTGCCGCTCGATGCGTTCTACGTCGGCTACCAGAAGAGCGCGCTCCGGGCCGGCGAATTCGTCGC
This sequence comes from Burkholderia sp. SRS-W-2-2016, assembly GCF_001931485.1. Taxonomy (GTDB): domain Bacteria; phylum Pseudomonadota; class Gammaproteobacteria; order Burkholderiales; family Burkholderiaceae; genus Paraburkholderia. The sequence continues at coordinate 64,843 of NZ_MSDV01000042.1, forward strand.
CGCGCTGCGCGTGCCGCGCCCGGCCGGCGCGCTGCGCTTTCGCACCTACAAGGTGTCCAAGCGCTACGACCAGGACATCTCGGCGGTGTGCGCGGCGTTCGCGCTGCACATCGGCGAAGATCGGACGATCCGCGCGGCCCGCGTCGCGTTCGGCGGAATGGCCGCGACGCCGCAGCGCGCCGCGCACGCCGAAGCGGTACTCGACGGCGCGCACTGGGACGAAACCACCGCGCGCCGCGCAATGGACGCGCTCGCCGCCGACTACCAGCCGCTCACCGACATGCGCGCATCGAGCGCGTACCGGCTGAAGGTCGCGCGCAATCTGCTGTGGCGCTTCTACCTCGAAACGCGCGACGACGCGCCGCTCGCGCTGTGCGACGTGAACGCGTTCGCATTCGAAGCCGACGCGGCGACAATCGCGAAGGAGGTGCCGTGATGAACCGCACCGATGTGTTTGTCGAAGAGCGTGCCGGGACCGGACCGGCGCAACGGGACGCCGAACCGAACGACGCCGCGATCGGCGTGCCGCTGCCGCACGAATCCGCGGAACTGCACGTGAGCGGCGAAGCGACCTACACCGACGACATCGCCGAACTTCACGGCACGCTGCACGCGGCGCTCGGTCTGTCGCGCCATGCGCATGCGCGGATCGTGTCGATGGATCTGGACGCGGTGCGCAACGCGCCCGGCGTGATCGCGGTGCTGACCGCCGACGACATCCCCGGCGAAAACAATTGCGGCCCGGTGCTGCACGACGACCCGATCCTCGCCGACGGCATCGTGCAATACCTCGGCCAGCCGGTCTTCGCGGTGATCGCCGAGAGCCACGAACTCGCGCGCCGCGCGGCCGCGCTCGCGAAAAGCGACGACGTGGTCCGCTACGAGCCGCTCGAAGCGATCCTCACCGCGGCACAGGCGAAAGCCGCGAAGCAGTTCGTGCTGCCGCCGCTGCATCTGCGGCGCGGCGATCCCGATGCGAAGATCGCCGCCGCGCCGCATCGGCTGCAAGGCAGCTTCGAAGTCGGCGGCCAGGAACAGTTCTATCTCGAAGGCCAGATCGCGTACGCGCTGCCGAAGGAAATGGACGGGATGCTCGTCTATAGCTCGACGCAGCATCCGAGCGAAATGCAGCAGGTCGTCGCGCATATGCTCGACTGGCCCGCGCACAACGTCGTGTGCGAATGCCGGCGGATGGGCGGCGGCTTCGGCGGCAAGGAATCGCAGTCGGCGCTGTTCGCGTGCGTGGCCGCGCTCGCCGCGCAACGCACGCGCAGGCCGGTCAAACTGCGCGCCGATCGCGACGACGACTTCATGATCACCGGCAAACGCCACGACGCGGTCTACGAATACGAAGCCGGCTTCGACCAACGCGGCCGCCTGCTCGGCGTGCGCGTCGAGATCGCGTTGCGCGCCGGCTATTCGGCGGACCTGTCCGGCGCCGTTGCAACGCGCGCGGTGTGCCACTTCGACAACGCGTACTATCTCGCCGACGTCGATATCGTCGCGCTGTGCTGCAAGACCAACACGCAGTCGAACACCGCGTTTCGCGGCTTCGGCGGTCCGCAAGGCGCGCTCGTGATGGAGGTGCTGCTCGACGAGATCGCGCGCGAACTGCAGAGCGATCCGCTCGACGTGCGGCTCGCGAATTACTACGGCGTCGGCGAACGCGATACGACGCCGTACGGGCAGCGCGTCGACGACAACATCCTCGCGCCGCTGACCGACGCGCTGCTCGACACCAGCGACTATCGCGCGCGCCGCGCCGCACTCGCCGCGTTCAACGCGCGCAGCCCGGTTCTGAAGCGCGGGATCGCGCTGACGCCGGTCAAGTTCGGTATTTCGTTCAACGTACCGTTCCTGAACCAGGCCGGCGCGCTCGTGCACGTGTACAAGGACGGCTCGGTGCTGGTCAATCACGGCGGCACCGAGATGGGCCAGGGGCTCAACACGAAGGTCGCGCAGGTGGTCGCGAACCAGTTCGGCCTGCCGCCCGCGCGGGTGCGGGTGACGGCCACCGATACGTCGAAGGTCGCCAATACGTCGGCGACCGCCGCGTCGACCGGCAGCGATCTGAACGGCAAGGCCGCCGAAGACGCCGCGCAAAAGATTCGCGCGCGGCTCGCCGAACTCGCGGCGAAGCTGCTCGGCGGCGACGCGGCCGACGTCGAATTCGCGCATGGCGGCGTGACGGTGAACGGCGGCGCGATGCCGTTCGGACAACTGGTCAACGCCGCGTATCTGGCGCGCGTGCAGTTGTGGTCGGACGGCTTCTACGCGACGCCGAAAGTGCACTGGGACGCGCAGACGCTGACCGGCCATCCGTTCTATTACTTCGCGTATGGCGCGGCGGTGTCGGAAGTCGTGATCGATACGCTGACCGGCGAATGGAAGCTGGTGCGCGTCGACGCGCTGCACGATGCCGGGCAGTCGATCAATCCGGCGATCGATCTCGGTCAGGTCGAAGGCGGCTTTATTCAGGGGATGGGCTGGCTCACCAGCGAGGAACTATGGTGGAATCGCGACGGCCGGTTGATGACGCACGCGCCGTCGACGTACAAGATCCCGGCGGTCAGCGATACGCCCGCCGCGTTTCACGTGCGGCTCTACGAGAACAGTAACGTCGAGCCGACCGTGTTCCGCTCGAAGGCGGTCGGCGAGCCGCCGCTGCTGCTGCCGTTCTCGGTGTTGCTGGCGATTCGCGACGCAATCGCCGCCGCGGTGCCGGCCGCGAAAGCTGCTCCGCCGTTGCGCGCGCCGGCGACGCCGGAAGCGATACTCGATGCGCTGGACGCGTTGCGTGAAGCGAACGCGACGGAAGCGCCCACGCAAGCCCCCGCCGGAGCGCAGACGCTCGCGCAAGCCGCGCCCCCATCCGCGCCGGACGGGTCGCACTGAATGGAACAACCGCGCAACTCGGCGTCATTGCCGGCCGCAGCATCGAACGACCCGACGCGACACGACCGCCGAAGGCCAGAACAACCCGCCGCCCGGACACCCCGCGCGGCCCCGCATGGAGAAACGCCGGATGCAAGCCTGGCTCACTGACCTGCAACACCTGCTCGCGCACGGCGACGCCGCCGTGCTGGTGACGGTCGCGCGCGCCGAGGGTTCGGCGCCGCGCGAAGCGGGCACCAAGATGATCGTCACGCGCGAAGCGGCCCGCCATACGATCGGCGGCGGCCACCTCGAATGGAAGGCGATCGAGACCGCCCGCCAGGTGCTGCGCGACGGCATGCGCGCGCCGCAGATGCGACGGCTCGAACGTTTCGCGCTCGGCCCGAGCCTCGGCCAATGCTGCGGCGGCGCGGTGATCCTCGCGTTCGAACGGCTCGACGTCGGCGATCTCGGCTGGATCGCGTCGCTCGCGAAGCGGCTCGCCGCCGGCCTCGCGACGGTGCGTAGCGTATCATTCGGCCCCGCGCCGGATCCGGTGATGCTGTCCGAGCCCGAACCGGGCGTCGACACCGCCGACTGCCTGCTCTGGGACGGCGCCGGTTTCGACGACAGCAGCGCGCTGCTGACCGAGACGATCGCGCCGGCCGAATTCCCGGTCGTGCTGTTCGGCGCCGACCACGTCGGCGCGGCGCTGGTGCGCGTGCTCGCCACGTTGCCGTGCACGGTGCGCTGGGTCGACGAACGCGACGCGCAGTTTCCGCCGCCGGAGACCCTGCACGCGCCGAACCTGACGATCGACGCGAACGACGCGCCCGACGAAGCGATCGATCAGGCCGCGCCGAACACGTACTTCGTCGTGATGACGCACAACCACGCGCTCGATCTGGAACTCGCCGAACGCATCCTGCGGCGCGGCGACTTCGCGTTCTTCGGGATGATCGGCTCGCACAGCAAGCGCAAGCAGTTCGAGCATCGGCTTGCCGCGCGCGGCATCGATCCGGCGCAGATCGCGCGGATGAAGTGCCCGCTCGGCGTCGACGGAATCGTCGACAAGGCGCCCGAGGTGATCGCGATTTCCGCGGCCGCGCAGCTGCTGCAGGCGGTCGAAGCGAACGCGGGCGCGCGCCGCGCGAGCCAGCCGGTGTGACGCGCGGACCGCGCCATCCCGCGCCACCCCCGCGCCACCTTCTACGCATTCAACAACTAACTACCCAGCCCCCGACCACCATGACTACGACAACCGCTACCCCGCTCCCGCTCGCCGATAAAACCGCACGCGCGCCGAAGGCCGAACTGCACATCCACATCGAAGGTTCTCTGGAGCCCGAACTGATTTTCGCGCTCGCGCAGCGCAACGGCGTGAAGCTCGCGTACGACTCGGTCGACGCGCTGCGCGCCGCGTACGCGTTCACCGACCTGCAATCGTTCCTCGACATCTACTACGCGGGCGCGAGCGTGCTGCTGCACGAGCAGGACTTCTACGACATGACGATGGCTTATGTCGAACGCTGCCTCGCCGACAACGTGATCCACAGCGAAATCTTCTTCGACCCGCAGACCCACACCGAACGCGGCGTGCGGATCGCGACCGTGGTGGCCGGCATCGAACGCGCGCTCGCCGACGCGGAAAAGCGCGGGATGTCGAGCAAGCTGATCCTGTGCTTCCTGCGCCATCTGTCCGAGGAAGACGCGCTGGCCACCTTCGACGAAGCGTTGCCGCTGTTCGAGCAATACAAGCACCGGCTGATCGGCGTCGGTCTCGATTCGTCGGAGCGCGGCCATCCGCCGTCGAAGTTCGAGCGTGTGTTCGCGAAGGCGCGCGCTCTCGGTCTGAAGCTGGTTGCGCACGCGGGCGAGGAAGGCCCGCCGTCGTACATCTACGAAGCGCTGGACGTGCTGAAGGTCGATCGCGTCGATCACGGCGTGCGCAGCATCGAGGACCCGGCGCTCGTCACGCGGCTCGCCGACACGCGCGTCGCGCTGACCGTGTGCCCGCTGTCGAACCTGAAGCTGTGCGTATTCGACGATATGACCAAACACACGCTGAAGGACCTGCTCGATCACGGCGTCGCGGTGACCGTCAATTCCGACGACCCGGCCTACTTCGGCGGCTACGTGAACGCGAACTATCTGGCCACCATCGACGCGCTGAAGCTCGACGACGCCGAGGTCTACACGATCATCCGCAACGGCTTCGAGGCGTCGTTCGTGACGCCCGAGGAACGCGACATGCTGATTGCAAAGCTGGACGCGAGCTGGCGGCAAAACGGCCCGCACTGACGGGCAGCAACCGGCGGCGGGCGTGTCGCGACACGCCCGGCAGACCGGCTTTCAACCTTCGGAGACAGCTTTTCCATGACTGCATCGGCTCACACCGCGCAAGCGGGCACCCCGGCCTCGGCCGGCCCCTCCGCGCAGAGCGCGTTCCGCGCGCAACTGCTGACCTTCCACGGCGATCCCGCGCACGCGCCGCACGGCGCGGTGTACCACGAAGACGGGCTGCTGATCGTCGAGGACGGCCGGGTGGTCGCGGCGGACGCGTACGCGGCGCTCGCAGCGCGGCTCGCGCCCGGCACCCGCGTCGAAGACCGGCGCGACAAGCTGATCGTGCCGGGCTTCATCGATACGCACATCCACTACCCGCAGACCGACATGATCGCGTCGCCGGCGCCGGGTCTGCTGCCGTGGCTCGACACCTACACGTTCCCGACCGAGCGCCGCTTCGGCGAGACCGCGCATGCGCGCGAGACCGCGAGCTTCTTCGTCGATGAACTGCTCGCGTGCGGCACCACCACCGCACTGGTCTACTGCACGGTCCACAAGGAATCGGCCGAGGCCCTCTTCGCCGAGAGCGACGCGCGCAATCTGCGGATGGTCGCCGGCAAGGTGCTGATGGATCGCAACTGCCCCGAGTTCCTGCGCGACACCGCGCAATCGGGCTACGACGACAGCGCCGAGCTGATCAAACGCTGGCACAACCGCGGCCGCCAGATGTACGCGCTGACGCCACGCTTCGCGCCGACGTCGACCGAAGCGCAGCTCGAAGCGTGCGGCGCGCTCGCCCGCGCGCATCCGGACATCTTTATCCAGAGCCACGTCGCGGAGAACACCGACGAAGTGAAATGGGTCGCCGACCTGTTCCCCGGCCACCGCAGCTATCTGGACGTCTACGATCACTACGATCTGCTGCGCCGCCGCGCGGTCTACGGCCACTGCATCTACCTCGACGACGAAGACCGCAAGCGGATGGCGCAAACCGGCGCGGTCGCGTCGCACTGCCCGACTTCGAACCTCTTTCTCGGCAGCGGCCTGTTCGACTTCGACAAGGCCGATTCGGCCGGCATGCCGATCGCGCTCGCGACCGACGTCGGCGGCGGCACGTCGTTCTCGATGCTGCAAACGATGAACGAAGCGCACAAGGTCGCGCGCCTGGGCGGCCACCATCTGACCGCGACCCGGATGTTCTATCTGGCGACCGCCGGCGCGGCCGAAGCGCTCGATCTCGGCGACAAGGTCGGCACGCTCAAGCGCGGCGCGGAAGCGGACTTCGTCGTGCTCGATCCGCAGGCGACGCCGCTGCTCGCGCGCCGCACCGCGCGCAAGGAATCGCTGGAAGAGCTGCTGTTCGCGTTCGCGCTGCTCGGCGACGATCGTGCGGTGTACGAAACGTACGCGGCCGGCCAGTGCGTGCATCGGCGCGATGAAGCGCGCAAGCATGTGGCGGGGGCGCGGGTGGAGCGCGGAGCGAGGGTGCTGGCCGATTGAATGGCTGATTTACGGCCGATTGGTTCTACATAGCAAAACGGCGCTTCGAAAATCCGAAGCGCCGTTTTTTTCAGCCGTGCCGCCGGAAAGCGGCCGTGCACTGCTGCTGCGTCACCGCTCGATCACTGCGGTTTGCACAGCTCGTGCAGCACGTCGAGCCGCCTGGCCGTATCGGCGACATATGGATTCGACTCATCCCACGCATAGCCGGCGAGCACCGCGCAGATCATCCGGCGAATCGCCGGGTTCGGCTCCGGGTAGTAGATGATGTCCTGCAACTCGCCGGTGTACCAGCGCTCGACGAACGCGCGGAACGTATCGATGCCCTTGCGCAGCGGCACGTCGTAATCGGCGGCCCAGTCGACCGCCTCGCCGTCCAGTTGCCGGTTCAGCGTGCGCGCGGCCAGATGCGCGGAGCGCAACGCGATCGTCACGCCCGACGAAAACACCGGATCGAGAAACTCGCCCGCATTGCCGAGCAGCGCATAACCGGGTCCATGCAGACGCTCGACGTTCGCCGCATAACCGCCGATCCGGTTCACCGGCATCAGGAACGGCGCATCGCCGATCAGCCGGTTCAGCGTCGGCTCCTGGCGGATCAGCGCGCGCAGCGTCGCCTCGCGCTCCGCGTCCGGTACCTCGAGAAAGCTCGCCTCGGCCACGCAGCCGACCGACGAGCGGCCGCCCGCGAGCGGAATCATCCAGAACCACACGTCGCGGCGCTCCGGATGCGTGGCGATGCAGATCTTGTTGCGATCGGCGGCGTCGAGCGTCAGGCCGTCGCGCACGTGCGAGAAGATTGCCGCGCGGGTCGGCATGCGGGTCGGCGACTCCAGATTCAGGAGGCGCGGCAGCACGCGGCCGAAACCGCTCGCATCGAGTACGAAGCGCGCTTCGACCTGGTATTCGTGGCCCGCTTCATCGACTACGTCGAGCCGCGGCGTCGCGCCGGTTTGCACCGCGCGCACCGTGTGGCCGAAGCGCACGTCGGCGCCCTGCGCGGCCGCGCAGCGGATCAACAGGTCGTCGAACTGCGCGCGCTCGACCTGGTACGTGGTGCCCCAGCCGGCCGAATGCTTGTCGCGGAAGTCGAACGACGAATGCTGGTCGCGATAGACGAAATACGCGCCGTTCTTGTACTGGAAGCCCGCCTCGACGACGGCCTGCAGCATCCCCGCTTCTTCGAGGTACGCCATGCTTTGCGGCAGCAGGCTCTCGCCGATCGAGAAGCGCGGAAAGTGCTGCCGCTCGAGCACCAGCACCGAGCGGCCCGCCTTGCGCAACAGCGCGGCGGCGACCGCGCCGGACGGACCCGCGCCGATGATCGCGACATCGACCGTGGTCCGGGTTGAGGAATCGCTATTCAAATCTCTGCTCCAACGATTTGCATGCGTGCCGCGCACGCATGCAGGGTTTCGTGCGGCTCGCCGGCGCTCGCGTCGCGGCGCGCCGCGTCACTTCAGCCCGCTTCCAGCACCACGAGTTGCCCGCGCACCCCGATCGCCGCCGCGCTCGGGCTCACGCCGCAGGTGAAGTCGGTCGATGAACTGGTTTCGTTGCTGTGAAAGCGCGTCGACACGTCGATCACCGCATTCGCGTGACGCTCGCGCGCGGCGGCGCGCAGCTTGCGGACCGCTTCGGCGAGCGCCTGATGGCACGCGTCGTCCGGGCTCGACGTCTGGCGCGCGATCCGCACCGAATACGCCACTTCGCCGAGCCGCGTCTTCACCGGCTGATGACTTTGCTGTCCGAAGTACACCGGCACTTCGCCGCGCGACTCGCCGCCGGCCGCCGCGAACGGCAAGGACTTCACCTGCGTCGCGCAACCGGCCTGCGTCAACGCGACCACCAGCACTGCTGCCACTCCAACCAGCTTCTTCATTGTTATTCCCTTCCCTGTTTTCAGATTGGCGGCCGCCGCGCTGCGTTTGCGTCGCAGTGGCCCGTTGGCATGGTTCGGCGTCCTGCTCAAGCGCCTCGCCACGCTTCGAACATCAGGCTCGCGCAACTGCCGCCGAACCCGAATGAAACCGACATCGCCGTCTCGATGCGCGCGGCGCGCGTCGCCCGCACGAGCGGCAGGTCGCGCAGTTCCGGCTCCGGCTGATCGACCGGCGCGGTGCCGGCGATAAAACCGTCGCGCATCATCAGCAACGTATAGATCGCTTCGTGCGCGCCGCACGCGCCGAGCGAATGACCGGTCAACCCCTTGGTCGACGAAAACGCCGGCACGCCTTCCGCCGATGCGCCGAACACATCGCGCAACGCGTGCAGTTCTTCGAGGTCGCCGCGCGGCGTCGACGGTGCATGGGTGTTCAGGTAATCGGGACGGCGGCCCGCTTCGGCGAGCGCGCCGCGAATCGCCCGCGCGATGCCCGCGGCACCGGGCGCGACCATCGCCGCGCGCTCGGTGCACGCGCCGAAGCCGCTCAGCTCCGCGTAAATCCGCGCGCCGCGTGCGAGCGCGTGGTCGAGCGCTTCGAGCACCAGCACGCCGCCGCCCGATGCGATCACGAAGCCGTCGCGCGCGGTGTCGTACGGGCGTGATGCGCTCAGCGGCGTGTCGTTGAAACCGCGCGACAGCGCGCCCATCGCGTCGAACATCAGCGTGGTGTGGTCGTGCAGCGCTTCGCTGCCGCCGGCCAGCACGATCTGCTGACGGCCGGTCTGGATCAGTTGCAGCGCCTGGCCGAGCGCGAGCGCCGAGGTCGTACACGCGGACGACGGCGAGTAGCTGACGCCCTCGAGCCCGAACACCTGTGCGACGTTCGCCGACGCGGTGCTGCTCATCGCGTGCGGCACCGTGTACGGCGGCAGCTTGTCGATCCCGCGCGTGTGCGCGATGGCCAGCGCCGCGTCGTAACTCGCCAGCGCGCCGACGCCCGAGCCGATCACGACGCCGGCTTCCGGCGACTGCAACGCCTGCGCGGTGAGTCCAGCGTCGTCGATTGCGTGGCGCGCCGCGTGGCACGCGAAGCGCGCGGTGTCGCCCATGAAGCGCTCCAGCTTGCGTTCGAACGGCGACTCGCCGGCCACCGACGCGACGCCCGCGACCTGCGAGCCGAAGCCGCGCTCGCGCCACGCATCGACCCGCTCGATCCGCGAGCGGCCCGCGCGCAATGCGGCCGATACGTCGCCCAGCGTATTGCCGAGACACGACACGATGCCCATGCCCGTCACGACCACGCGTTGCAGCGCGACGCTCATCGAACGCGCCTGAAAATCAGCGACGTGTTGATGCCGCCGAACGCGAAGTTGTTGCTCATCACGTACTGCGCATCGATCTCGCGCGCGCCGCCGACGATGTAATCGAGCGGCGCGCAGGCCGGATCGATATGGTCGAGATTGAGCGTCGGCGCGTACCAGTTGCGCTTCATCATCTCGATCGTCCACCACGCCTCGATCGCGCCGCACGCGCCGAGCGTATGGCCGATGTAGCTCTTCAGCGAGCTGATCGGCATGCGCGCGCCGAAGGTCTGCGCGGTCGCGTGGCTTTCGGCGATGTCGCCGCGATCGGTCGAGGTGCCGTGCGCGTTCACGTACGCGATCGCATCGGGCGACAGCTGCGCGTCGCGCAGCGCGAGCTGCATCGCCAGCGCCATCGTGCCGGCGGTCGGCTGCGTCATGTGCGCGCCGTCCGAGTTGCAGCCGAAGCCGACGATTTCCGCGTGAATCCGCGCGCCGCGCGCGAGCGCGTGCTCGTACTCTTCGAGCACCAGCGTCGCCGCGCCCTCGCCGACCACGAGGCCGTCGCGCGCGGCATCGAACGGACGCGGCGTGAGGTGCGGTTCGTCGTTGCGGGTGCTGGTCGCGTACAGCGTGTCGAACACCGCGACCGCCGGCCCCGACAACTCTTCCGCGCCGCCCGCCAGCATCAAGGTCTGCTTGCCGCTCTGGATCGCCTCGTACGCGTAGCCGATCGCCTGACTGCCGGACGCGCACGCGCACGAGGTCGGGATGATGCGGCCTTTCAGATCCCAGAACAGGCTGACGTTCACGGCCGTGGTGTGCGGCATCATCTGCACGTAGCTGTTCGACGTGACGTTGCTCATCGAGCCGGTTTCGAGCATCGCGCCGAACGCGCGGATCGGCTGCACCGAACCCGACGACGAACCGTACGCGACGCCCATCCGGCCGTCGGCGATGCTCGCATCGTCGGCGAGGCCCGCATCGGCGAGCGCGAGTTCGCTCGCGCGCACCGAGTACAGCGACACCGGGCCCATCGAGCGCACTTTCTTGCGCGGGTAATGCGCGGGCGTCGTGAAGGCCGGCAACGGACACGCGAGCCGGGTATGCAGCGCGTCGAAGTAGTCCCATTCGGCGAGCCGCCGCACCGCGTTTTCGCCGCTTCTCAGGCGCGCTTCGACCGCGTCCCAGCTGTCGCCGAACGCGGTCACGCCGCCCATGCCGGTAATCACGACGCGCTTCATCAGATCATCCCGCCGTTCACGCCGATCACCTGACGCGTCACGTACGACGCGCCGTCGGACATCAGAAAGCTCACCACCGCCGCGACCTCGGCCGGTTGGCCGACGCGGTTCATCGGCACCGTTTTCAGCGCCTGTTCGAGCGGCATCTGTTCGAGCATGCCGGTTTCGACCAGCCCCGGCGCGACGCAGTTGACCGTGATGTTGCGCGACGCGAGTTCGACCGCGAGCGCCTTGGTCGCGCCGATCAGACCGGCCTTCGCCGCGCTGTAGTTGACCTGGCCGCGGTTGCCGATCACCCCCGACACCGACGCGATCGTGACGATCCGGCCGCCCTTGCGCGCGCGCACCATCGGCATCGTCAACGGATGCACGACGTTGTAGAACGCATCGAGCCCGGTCTCGATCACGACGTCCCAGTCCTCGTCGGTCAGCGCGGGGAACGCGGCGTCGCGGGTCACGCCCGCGCTGCACACGATCCCGTAGTACGGGCCGTGGGCGGCGACATCCGCTTCGAGCACTTCGCGGCACGCGGCGCGCTCGCGCACGTCGAACTGCAGCACGCGCGCGCTGCCGCCCTGCGCGGCGATGCCGGTCGCGACCGCGTCGGCTTCAGCGCGGCCGGTACGGCAGTGCACGGATACCGCGAAGCCGTCGGCGGCCAACTTGTACGCAATCGCGCGGCCGATGCCGCGGCTTGCGCCGGTAACGAGAACACGCCGGCTCATGAGTTGAAACTCCCTTCGATAAAAGACTGGAAATCGGGCGGTTGAAACACCTTGATCACCGCTTCGGCGCAGCGAGAGTCGCCGTCGTCGATCGTGCATTCGTACGCGCCGTGGCCGGCTTCGCTGCGTAGTAGTTCGGTGACCTGAATGCGCAGTTGCGCGCCGGCGCGAAACGCGGGTTGCGACGCCTCGTAGCTGCGCGAGCCGAGCAGCACGCCGGGACGCGCATGGCCGCCGCCGCGCATCGCCAGCAGCGCGACGTGCGCGGCGATCGCCTGCGCCATCAGCTCGATGCCGATCCACGCGGGCATCGCGCCGTCGGCGTCCGCGTACCACGCATGCGGGTCGACGCTCGCGGATGCGCTGAGCGTGGTGTCGGCGAAGGTCTCGACCGCGTCGAGCAGCAGCATGCTGCCGCGGTGCGGGATGATCGATTCGATCGACTGGCGGGCGAGGGTTTCGAGGCTGGGCGGCACGCTGCTGGTTTGCTCGGTGCCGCCTGGCTCGACGCGGCCTGGCTCGACGCGCGCCGGGGCGACGGCGGCCTGTTCGACGCGATCTGGCGCGCCGCCAGCTGTCTGCGAGTTGGGTGACGAAGTCGCCATGCGCATCACCGGGCCAGAATCAAACTGACATTGCTGCCGCCGAACGCGAACGAATTGCTCATCGCGTACTGCGTGCCGGCGCCGCGCGGCAACGCGCGCGAGCCCTGCACCAGATCGAGCGCGGGCAGCGCCGGATCGGCGTCGCCGTCCCACAGATGCGGCGGCAGGTTCGCGTCGTCGCGTGCGAGCGCGAGCCACGCGAAGCCGAGCTCGGTCGCGCCGGCCGCGCCGAGCTGGTGACCGGTCAGCGGCTTGGTGCCGCTCGCGGCGACGCCGCCGGGGAACACCCGCGCCATCAGATGCGCTTCCATTTCGTCGTTCTTCTGCGTGGCCGTCGCGTGCAGATTCACATAGCCGAGCGCCGACGCCGCGATCCCCGCATCCGCGAGCGCGTCGCGCAACGCGAGTTCGCCGCCCACACCCCGCGGGTCCGGCGCGGAAATATGATGCGCGTCGCTCGACTCGCCTAGCCCCGCGAGCCGCACCGCCGCTTCGTCGCGGCTCATCAGGAACACGGCCGCGCCCTCGCCGACGTTGATCCCGCGCCGGTTACGGCTCATCGGATTGGTGCGCGTGCTGCTGGTCGACTCCAGCGACGCGAAGCCCTGCACCGTGAGTTCGCATAACGAATCGACGCCGCCGACCACGACCGCGTCGCACAACTGCAATTGCAGCAGCCGGCGCGCGGACGCGAACGCCTTCGCGCTCGACGTGCACGCGGTCGAGATCGTGAACGCCGGCCCCTGCACGCCGAGCGCGGCGGCCGCGAACGGCGCGGCGGTGCCGATTTCCATCTGCCGGTAGTTGAAGTTCTCCGGCAACTGGCCCGCCTGCGCGTGATAGACGAACGCGGTTTCGGCCGCCTCGATGCCCGACGTGCTGGTGCCGAGCACCACGCCGATCCGCTCGGAGCCGTAGCGCTCGCGCGCCGCTTCGATGGCCGGCGCGATCTGCGCGAGCGCGGCGAGCAGCAGCCGGTTGTTGCGGCAGTCGTAGCGCGCCAGATCGGCGCGCGGCGCGAGTTCGAGCGGCGTGAGCACGCTGCCGACGAACGCATCGCCGATCCCCGTATGGACCGGCCCCATGCCGGGCGATTGCGCGGCGGCGAGCGCCGGCACGATCGCGTCGACGTCGCCGCCGAGCGCGTTGATCATGCCGAGCGCGTGTAGATAAACCGATGGCGCTTTCATGCCGCCCTCCGTGATTCCGATGACTTCGCGCCTGGCTTGCGCGCGGGCGTTGCGGTTGGCATCCCCATCGGCGCGAGCAGCACCGACACCAGGATCCCGAGCGCGAGCGTCGCGCCGAAGCTGCGCAGCGCCGGCATCGCGCTCATCGCGAGCATGCCGAACGACAGCAGCGTGGTGGCCGCCGACAGCAGCACCCCGGTCCACACCGCGCCGAGATCCGCCGCGGCGCGCAGACAGCCTTCGCGCAGAAACACCGCATAGTTTGCGCCGACGCCGAGCACCAGCATCAGCGCGAGCCAGTTGAACAGATTGAGCGGCACGCCCGCGTAGCCGAACACCGCGAGCGCGACGCCGACCGCGAGCACCACCGGCAGCGTGGTCGCGATGCCGCCGCGCACGCGATAGCGCAGCATCAGCAGCGCGCCGACGACCAGCAGCGCGCCGCCGAGCCACCAGCCGCTATCCACCCGATATTCACCGAACAGCTTCGATACGCTGGCGGCTTTGTCGACGAAGACCACGCCGGGCAGGCCGTGCGCGAGCGCGACCAGTGCGGCGGCGTTGTGCGCGGTTACGCGTTGGGGAATGACGACGGCGGCGTAGCCCGCGGTGTTTGCCGTGTTCGCGGCGTGCGCAGGAGTCTGCGCGTTCACGCTTACCGCGCCGAGCCACAGATGCCGGTACGGCTGCGACCACGGCAGCGCGAGCCACTGATCGACCGTCAGCGGCGCCTGCGGCTTTGCGTACGCGGCGAGCCACGCGTCGGCGACTTCGTCCTTGAAACCCGCTTGCAGCAACGTCGCGCGCAACGCGGCCGGGTCGTTGAACACGTGCTGCGCGAGCAACGCGCGATCTTCGTTCTGCCGCTGTGCCGACGGCACGAACTGCGCGACCGACTGATAACCGCCGACCGCATCCGCGCCGCCGTCGAGCGCATCGAGCTTCGAGCCGAGCGCTTCCGCGCGCTGCAACACCGCTTCGGGCGTATCGCCGCGCACGACGAAAAACTGCGCGCTGTTATCGACGCCCACCGCCGCGCGCACGGTGTCCTCCTGCGCGACCAGCGACGCATCGCGCTGGATCAGCAGATGGATGTCGTCGTCGCTGGTCAGGCGCAGCCAGCCTGGCACTGCAGTCAGCAACAGCAGCGCCGCGACCAGCCACGCGCGCTTGCCGGCAAGCAGGCGCTGCCAGTGCGCGAGCAGTCGCGCGGCGCCGTCGAACACCCGCTGCGGACTACGCTTCGGCGCGCGCGTAAGCAGCGTGGGCAGCAGCCATAGCACCGACGCGAACGCGGTCACGATGCCGGCAATCGCGAAGCACGCGATCTGCTTGAGTGCCGGGAACGGCACCCACATCAGGATCGCGTAGCCGAGCAGGCTGGTCGCCAGCGCGACCG
The DNA here is from genome assembly GCF_001931485.1 of Burkholderia sp. SRS-W-2-2016. Taxonomy (GTDB): domain Bacteria; phylum Pseudomonadota; class Gammaproteobacteria; order Burkholderiales; family Burkholderiaceae; genus Paraburkholderia. The sequence goes on from NZ_MSDV01000042.1 coordinate 79,852, forward strand.
TCAGCGCCGGGCGCACCGTGCGCGCGCCGCGCCGCGCATCCCAGTCGCGGCCCGCGCCGAGATAGACGACGAAGTACTGGATCGAATAATCGACGGCCTCGCCGATCAGGCTCGCACCGAACACCAGCGTCAACAGATGCAGCTTGCCGAAGATCAGCAGCGTGGCGGCAAGCGCGCAGACGATGCCGAGCGCGGTCGACACGAAGCCCAGCAGCAACAGACGCGGCGAGCGGAACACCCACAGCATCAGCAGCGCGATCCCGCACAACGACGCGATGCCGATCAGGTGCACTTCGCGTTCGGACGCGCTGCGCGCCGCTTCCGCGTAGAACACCGCGCCGGCGCGCGCGACCGTCACGTCGGGAAAACTTTGGCGCAACGCGCTTTCGGCGTCGGCGAGCGCCACGTGGACCGCGCGCTGGGTTTTCGTTTCGTACGCCGAACCGGGCAGCGTCGCGACCAGCAGCACGCTGGTCGTCGCGCTCGGCCCGTCGCCCTGATGCGAGACCAGCAGGTTGTCCTCGACGGTCAGATTCGATGTCGCGAGCGGCAGGCCGCCGAGCCAGCGTTGCAGCCAGCCGAACGGATCGTCGGCGAGCGGCGTGGTGAGGCCGCCTTGCAGCGGACTGTAGAGGCGCTGCGCGAGCAGGTCGTGCAGCGCGGTCGTGTCTGCTTGCGCGTTGGCTTTTGCGTTGGGTTGCGCATCCGGCTGCGCGAGCGTCGCGCGGTCGGCCGGCGTCAGTAGACCGAAGCGATACGGCAGATACAGCGCCGCGATCTGCGACAGATCGAACGGCGGCAACTCGGCGGTCACCGAGCCGAACGCGCCGCTCTTTTGCAGCGCCGCGCCGAGCTGCTTCGCGGCCGCTTTCGCGTGCGTGTCGTCGTGGCTCGTGACCAGCAGCACCGTGCGATCGCCGAGCGCGCTCGCGAGCGTGTCGACCGCTTTTTCGGCGACCGGGTCCGCCTCGGTCGCGGGCAGCAGCGCGAGCAGATTGGTTTCGAGCGGCGCGGGGCCCGCGAAGCGCCAGCCGCAATAGAGCGCCGCCAGCAGCGCGAGCACGAGCCATGCGGCGCGCACGCCCCATGTCTGTTTCGCCCTGCGCTGTTGCGGCAGGTCCATCACGGCGCTCCGAACAGGTTGCGCTCGGCCGGCGTCGGTTCGGCGACGGCCGCGCTGTGCGCGAAGTCGAGCTGCGTAACGTCGCCGTTCGCGAGCGTGATGCGCAGGTTTTGCAGATAGTCGCCGCCGCTCATCTCGAGACCCTTGATCGATTGCGCGAGCTGCGGCTGGTTCGGCGTGAGATGCATCCGCCATTGCGCGGCGCTACCCGCCGCGCTCACGTCGAATTGCGAGTACAGCGCGGACAGATCGCCGCCGAGCATCGCGCGCATCATCTTCGAGACCTGCGCGACGCCGCGCGTGCCCTGCGCGCTATGCGTGCCGACGCGCTGGCCGGCCGCGTTCAGCTGGGCGACGCCGGCATCGGTGATCACATAGGTGGCCTTGTACGGCGTGTCGATCTGCCAGATCACGCCGCGCTCGCGATAGAACAGCAAACTGCCGCTGCTGACGAGCGGCTGCTTCATCGCGGCGAGCGTTTGGGTCTGCGTGAATTGCGCGCGCACGCCCTTCGGTTCGGCGAGATGCGCGGCGATCTGGGAGACGAGTGCGGGGTTGTTTGCGGTTGGTGTTGCGGCAGCGTTTGGGGCCGCGCTTGCGGCTACTGTTGCGGCTGCATTAGCTGCGGCGCCGGCTGGGCCTGCCGCGTTAGCGGCAGCGGCCGGCCATGCGAGCGCGCCCGCCACGGCGACCACACCCATCGCGCTCATCGCGCGCAATGCGAGCGCCCCTGCCCCGCCGATCCAACCGGTCAACCCGATCGCACCGATCTCACGCATCGCATGCTGCGCGCGCATCGCAACCGCCGTATGCCACGCGGCAGCTCCCGCCGCGCGTCGCTTCATCGCTGTCCCCATACACGCTCCAGCTTTTCGATCACCACCGGCGGCGACACGAATTGCAGCTCGTGGCTCGCGGCATCGACCGCGACCTGGATCGTGTAGCCCTTCGTGAGCCGCGTGCCGGTCGCGGAATCGACGATTTCATACGCTATTTTCAGGCGGTTTTCGTATTCGAGCAGGTGCGCGCGCACTTCCAGCGTCTGGCCGTAGACGGCCGGCTTCACGTACTTCAGATGCGCCTCGACGATCGGCCACACATAGCCGGACGCCTCCATCTCGCGATAGTCGTAATCGAACGCGCGCAGCAGCGTCGCGCGGCCCATTTCGAAGTACTTCAGATAATTGCCGTGCCAGCACACGCTCATTGCGTCGACGTCGTGAAACGGCACTTCGACGGTCGTGCTCGCGCTCAGCAGGTGGGGTACGGTCGGCACTTTCGGGGCCTCGATCATCCGTTGTTTCCTTTGCGATAGTGGTCCGGCAGTGCGCGCGTTACGACGCGCGTGCGCGGGTCAGGTTCGGCCATTCGCGCCTCGCTTCGAACCGGCCCAGAAGTCGAAGAAGTTGAACCATTGATACGGCGCCTTGCGGCAGTAGTGTTCGAGCCGCAGCGCATAGCGCTGCGTCCACGCGGCCAGATGCTGCGCGCGTTCGCGGCGCGGCAGCTCGATACGCTCGGCGAAAGGCTCGAAGTACATCCGGTAGCCGTCGCGCTCTTTCAGGCAGAAGAACAGGTAGACCGGGCAGCCGAGCGCATGCGCGAGCACGTACGGCCCCTGTGCGAACGGCGCGCTCGCGCCGAGGAACTGCGCGTCGGTGGTGCGCCCCGCCTCGTTGGCCGGCACCCGGTCGCCGACGATCACCAGCAACTCGCCCGCATCGATGCGCTGCTGCATCAGCACCGCGGTCTGCGGACCGAAGTCGCCGACTTCGAGCAGATGTCGCGCGAAATCGCGATTCGACGCTGCCAGCACATGATTGAAGCGGCGCGCGTGCTCGGTGTAGACGACCGCGGTGACCTTCGCGTGCGCGCCGCGCACCGCGAGCGCGCGGACCATCTCCAGATTGCCGAGATGCGCGCCGATCACGAGCGCGCCCTTGCCGCTCGCGATCAATGCTTCGAAGGCCGAAGGATCGTCGAAGCTGACGTCGGTTTCGTTGACGCGGCCGGTCCACGCGGCGAGCTTGTCAAAGCCCGATTGCGCGAACGCGAGCATATGGCGATACGCGGACAGCCAGCCGGGGCGCGGCGTGTCGCCGGACGGTGCGACCGTGCCGAGATGGCGGAAATAATTGGCCGACGCGTCGCGCGCGGCACGGCCGGTCAGCAGGAAATACGCAACGATCGGATGCAGCCACAGCGCGGTGAAGCGGCGGCCGAACAGCTTGCAGCTGAGCGCGAGCAAACTCATGCCGAGATGGCTGCCGCGTTCGGCGATGCGCCACCACGCTTCGGGCGGCTGGGCGCCCTGCTCGCCAGAGGAATCGGCGGAATCGGCGGCGCTCAGCCCGCGCCGCGGCATCAGCTTGTGCGCGAGCAGCATCGGCAGACGCCACAGCATCCCGAACACGAGCCGCGTATGACTGCGGCTGATCCGCACGTTGTCCCACAGCACGTCGAAATGCGATACGCCATCAAACGCGTAGGTCACGCGCGTCGGGATCGAGCGGAACGCCGCGCGCCGCCAGTGCAGGCGCACCAGAATTTCGATGTCGAAATCCATCCGCGTCGGCAGCTGCACGCTGTCGATCAGTTCGCACACGAGCGCCAGCGGATAGAGCCGGAAGCCGCACATCGAATCGCGGATCGTCAGCGACAGCGTTTCGATCCACACCCACACGTGCGTCAGATAGCGGCCATACAGGCGCGACTTCGGCACCGTGTCGTCATAGACCGGCCGGCCGAGAATCACCGCGCCCGGTTCGGCGCGCGCGGCGTCGAGAAAGCGCGGCACGTCGGCCGCGTCGTGCTGGCCGTCGGCGTCGATCTGCAACGCGTGCGTGTAGCCGGCCGCGCGCGCGGCGCGCAAACCCGCCATCACCGCCGCGCCCTTGCCGCCGTTTTCCGGCAGGCGCAGCAGCGTGAGCTGTCCCGCGTATTGCCGCGCGAGCGCGGCGAGCACCTGCTGGGTCGGCTCGTCGCTGCCATCGTCGACGACGAACAGCGGCAGAGCATGCACCGCCAGATGCGCGACGGTCGCGCCGATCGCGTCCTTGTGGTTGTAGATCGGAATCACGATGCACGGCGCGAAGCGCATCACGCGTCCTCCCGCTGCACGAGCACGCCCGATGCGCAGTCGCGGCCGTCCAGCCGGTACGCGAACTGCACGCGGCGGCGCGCGGCGTCGTGCGTCAGCGTGAGTTTGAGCACCGCGCCGGGCGGCACCGGCGCCATGAACTTGAGCCGCTCGACCGATGCGACCGCGCGCACCCGCGGCCAATGCGCGGCCGCGAGCCGCGCGGCCCAGTCGACCTGTACGACGCCCGGCAGAATCGGCAGCCCCGGGAAGTGGCCGGCGAAATGGATCAACGTGGGCGGCACGCGCAGCTCGATCTGCAGCGTGTCGCCGCTGCGCGCCTCGGCGAGCACTTCCATGCCCTCGGCGCGCGGCGCGAACGCGGCGGCCACCGCGCTCGCCGGCAGCTTGCCGCGCGCGTCGAATGGCAGGCTCACGCGAAACCGCCAGTGGCGCGGCAGCACCACCGCATCGAAATAATCGGCGAGATGACGGCGCAGCACTTTCGCGAGCGCGACGCGGCCGTCTTCGAGCAGCGCCGCGCTGCCCGCGCCGGTCAGCGCGACCACCGCGCCGACCCGTTCGCGCGACGCACCGTCGAGCGACACCAGCGCCGCCTGCGCGACGTACGGATGCAGCGCAAGCCGCGCTTCGAGTTCGGGCAGCGACACGCGCTTGCCGTCGAGCTTCAGCACCCGGTCGAGCCGCCCTTGCAGGCGGAAGCGGCCGTCGGCGTCGAACGCGATGCGGTCGCCGGTGCGATGCCAGTCCGTGTGGTCCAGATGCGGCGAGCGCACGCACAGCGCGCCATCGTCATCGTCGCGGCGCACTTCCGCGCCGGCGACCGGCTGCCATGCGTCGCCCTCGTCCTGACGGCGCCACGCAATCCCGCCGGTCTCGGTGCTGCCGTAAATTTCGAGCGGCGCGGCGCCGTAGCTCGCCGCGTAGTGCTGCGCGGCGTCGGCCGCGAGCGGACCGCCCGACGAGAAGAACGCGCGCGGCGCCGGATCGAGCGCGGCGAAGCCCGGCAACGCGGGCCAGCGCGACAGTTGCGCGGGAGTCGACACGATCGCGGTCGCGCCGCATTGCGCGATGCGGCTTTGCAGCTGCAACGGCTCGATGCCGAGCGCGCGATCGAACGCGCGGCCCGCCGCGAGCGGCCACAGCACGCGAAACAGCAGACCGTAGATGTGGTGATGCGGGACGCTCGCGAGCATCGTCGCGTCGCCGATCAAGGCGCCCCACTGGGTCTCCAGCGTGTGCACCTCGGCGTTGAATTGCGCGAGCGTTTTGCGGATCGGCTTCGGCGTGCCGCTGCTGCCTGAGGTGTAGAGCGTGAGCGGCGCTTGGGGGTCGATCGGATAAGTGGCGTTAGCGGCGGTAGCGACGTGAGTGGCTTCGGCGGTTTCGGCCCCCGCGGACAGCGGCGGCAGGTCCGCGTCGCTCAACATGAAGTCGTACGCGCCGGCGAGATCGGCGAGATAGCCGGGCGTCGCGTTGGCCGGAATCACCGGCTCCTTGCCGCACGCGAACAACGCGAACAGCGCGCACGCGAAGTCGAACGGATCGTCGATGCAAAGCGCGCAGCGCCGTGCGGCGCTTGCGTCACGAGCGTCAAGCACGTCGCGCGCTTCGACGAGCGCAATCAGCGCCGCGACCCGCGCGCGAAACGCCGCGCGATCGAGCAGCGTGGCGCCGTCGCGGCACACCGGCGTAGCGGCGGGCGCGAGCCCGGGCGCGGCGACCAGCAGATCGTGCAACGCGATCATCGCGCCTCCGAACCCGCACGCGCGGCGCGCGGCAACACGACGAGCCGTCGCCAGATATATTCGCCGGCGAGCAGCACGCCGATCAGCCCGTAAGCGATCACGCCGTTGTACAGCGACCAGTTCGCGCGGCTCCAGGCCAGCGCGGTATAAGCGGAAAAGAGCCCGTTCAGCACGAAGAATCCACACCACAGTTGCGTGACGCGGCGCGTATAGCGCACGCCACTCGCCGGCAGATCGGGCTCGCCGAGCCGCGCGAATTTTTCGATCATCGACGGTCCGCGCACGAGCGTCGCGCCGAACGCGATCAGCAATCCGAGATTGACGAGCGAGGGATAGAAGCGCAGCAGCAGCTCGCTATCGGTGACGACGATCGCGACCGACGCGCAGCTCAGCAGCACCACGACGCTCCAGTCGAGCGCGGACAGCTGGCGCAGCGGCATCGCGAGCGGGCCGCCGCCGAGCCAGCGTTGCAGCCACAGCGTCGCCAGCAGCAAAAAACCGACCAGACGCGGCGCGTCCCAATGCCATGCGCATAGAATCAGCGCCGGATAGGCGAGTTTCAGCAGCACCTGCGCGACGGTCCTGCCCCAGTGAGGCCGGGCGCCCGGCACGCGGCCAGCGGCGGCACGCGGCTCCGGCAGCGGCGAGCGCGGACGCGCGGCCGGCATCAGCCTTGCGCCGCGAGCAGCGATTCGACCGCGCCGATCACGTCGCCGACGGTACGCACGGATTTGAACTCTTCCGGCTTGATGCGGCGGCCGGTCATTTCCTGCAGCTTGATGGCCAGATCGACCGCATCGATGCTGTCGAGATCGAGGTCTTCGAACAGATGAGCTTCCGGCGTCACCGCCTCCGGCTCGATCGCGAAGTTCTCCTTGAAGATCGCGCGGATGCGCTCAAGAATTTCAGTCTCGGACACGGTTCATTCCCCCTTCCTGGTGGTGTCGTTCGCGGTCTGCGCCGCCGCGCGCTGACTCTCGACCAACGCGGCAAGCGTGTTGATCGAGCGAAAGTGCTCGCGCGTGCGTTCGTCGTTCGCCGCGATGGTCAGTTGGTATTGTTTGCGCAGCACGATGCCGATCTCGAGCGCGTCGATCGAGTCGAGACCGATGCCGTCGGAACCGAACAACGGCGCGTCGTCGTCGATGTCGGCGGGGCTCAGGTCTTCGAGATCGAGGGCTTCGATCAGAAGCTTTTTAATTTCCAGTTTTAAAGAATCCATAATCGAACAGGTGCTGGGTAATGTGGGCTTCGACCGCATGCGTGACGCTGCGCGCCGCGATGGCCGGCGTCGCGGCCGCTGCCGCGAGATCGTCGACGCCGAGCGGCTCGAGCACGTTCACGCGCATGCGGAACGCGCGCGCCGGTACGTGGTACCAGCGCATCTGCCGGGTGAACGCGGGTGGATCGCAATCGATCAGCACCGGCACGATCGGCGCGCCGGTCTTCAGCGCCATGTGCGCGAAGCCGCGCGAAAACGCGTGCAGGCGGTTCGGTGCCGGACTGCGGGTGCCTTCCGGAAAGATCAGCATCGTATAGCCGGATGCGAGTTGTCTGGCCCCGGCATCGACGAATTCTGTCGCGTCCGAGTTGCTGACATACTCTGCGGCTCGGACGATTCCCCAAAAACACGGATTGCGCCAATGCGCGTTCTTCACCACGCAGCAGGCGCGCGGCGTCAGCGCGAGCAGCACCATCACGTCGAGATAGGTCGGGTGATTGGCGACCACCACGGCCGGGCCGCCCGCGCGCAATGCGTCGGCACCTCGCACGTCCAGTTCCATCACGCCGATGCGCTGCAACACTGCGACCAGTGCGCGGAAAAAAACGTGGATCACCGCGGTCACCGCGCGCTGTCGAGACGCGCGATGCGGCCACAGCCATGCGAGCGGAAACACCAGCACCGAGAACAGCGCGCCGCACACGCCGAACACCGCGAAGGCGAGGCCGGTCGCGCAGAAGCGCCACAGGTAATCAAGCCGCGCGCGCATCCCAGCTCCAGTGCCAGCGCGCGCCGGCGCGTTGCCAGCAGGCCGGCTGGCCGGTTTCGAGGCAGTGCAGCAGCGCCTGACTCTGGGTCGGGAAGCTGGTTGCGTGAGCCGGCGCGGCGGAAACCTCGCGCGCCTGCGTCAGCGAACACAGCAGCTGCCCGGCCGGGGCCGCCGCGTCGATCAACAGCGCGAGCGCGCCGCCCTGCACTTCGTCTTCGATCGTGCCGTACGCGAGATCGGCCGGTTCGTCCGCGTACACCAGCAGCACCGGCTCATCCGCCCGGGTCTGATATTGCGCGTACGCTTCGAGCAGCGCATAACCGAGCGTCTCGGCGCCCGCCGACACCGCGCTGGCCGCGGAACGGTCGCCGCGCGCGATGCCGAACACGCCGGTCATCGCGTTCAGTACCGACAGGCTGAACGCGGTCGGCGATACCGGTTCGCCGGCGCTGATCGAACGCAGGATATCGGTGGTGCGGCGCAACTCGCCGTGCCGCGACGCGAACACCACCCGCACCGGCTCGGCCGCGACACAGTCGTGCGCGACCTTGAGCGCCACCTTGGACAGCGTGCTGAGACGCCGCCGCACGATCGGCTCGATAAAGCCGATGTCGGGTGCGGCAGATGCGGTAGCCGGCCAGCTAGACCAGCGACCGACCGGAATGGTCCAGTGCAGATCGGGCATACGGTATTCGCGCGTAAAACAGGAAGAGGCTCGGGCGCCTGGCGGAAGATGCCGCCGTGACAACGAACGGCGCCGGCAGCAGCGGGACAATCCAGCCGGAGACGAGCGTCTTCTTGATGGGGAATTCAATTCAGGATTATCGGCACATGGCCCCGATTATTCAGGCGCCGTCGACCATTAGTCTGATGATCGCCGCGGCTCCTTTTGTGGCCCGAATAATACTGAATATTGTGGATTAAATCAGCCACAAAAGACGTATCTATCTGTATCCGCGCGATTTAAGCAACACTTTGTCAGACAAATTGACAAAGGCGCGCGCGAGCGCGGGTGGAGCGGGGTTTCGGGCGCGCTTGCCGGTTTTGTCGCGCATGCGTTCCGAGTATTTTTGCAACGATTTTCCGCGTTTGTGGGACGCCGAAACGTTTGCGCGTTTTTCGCAAAAACTTTCATTCGACTTTCGACTTACAAACCCGACGACGCCTGATGAGCGCCGCCGCATCGTCCGCGCAACATTGGCGGCAACCGCGTGCGCGGGCCTGCTATACTCCGCCCCTCATTGGGGAGTAGCCGCCCCGCGAACCGTCCGCACCGCGTTTTTGCCGGTGCGTTGCAGCGGTGCTACGCGGGGGCGCCTGTCAACAGACTTGGCCGTCACGGCCATGGCAGACGCAGCCTCTGGCCTGGCGAGACCGATGATCCACACGCGCCGCAACAGGGCCCGGCGTGTCGTGGGTCGTCGCTCGTTCACATCTGGCCCGAGGATCATTCAAAGTGACTCAAGCTTTTCTTATTTCGACCGGTGCGGTCGCGCTCGCCGAGATCGGCGACAAGACGCAATTGCTGTCGCTCGTGCTGGCCGCGCGCTATCGCAAGCCGCTGCCGATCATTCTCGGCGTGCTCGCGGCGACGCTGATCAATCACGCGGGCGCCGGCGCGCTCGGCGCGTGGCTCGGCTCCATGCTGACACCGACCGTCATGCGCTGGGCGCTGGCCGTGTCGTTCATCGGCATGGGCTTGTGGATCCTCGTGCCCGACAAGCTCGACGACGAGGAAGCCAACACCAGCCGTTCGCATCTGGGCGTGTTCGGCACCACGGTCGTCACCTTCTTCCTTGCCGAGATGGGCGACAAGACGCAGATCGCGACGGTCGCGCTGGCCGCGCGCTTTCACGACTTCTTCGGCGTGGTCGCGGGTACGACGCTCGGCATGATGATCGCGAACGTGCCGGCGATCCTGCTCGGCGACCGCTTCGCGCATCGTCTGCCGACCAGGCTCGTGCACGGCATCGCGGCGGTGATGTTCGTCGTGCTCGGCGCGATGGCGCTGTTCGGCGTCGGCGTTTAAGCGGCGCGGGGCGGCTCTACTGCGGCTCTACTGCGGCTCTACTGCGGCTCTACTGCGGCTCTACTGCGGCTCTACTGCGGCTCTACTGCGGCGCCTTCGGCGCCGTTGCCGCTGCCGGCGCCGACGCGCCCGCCGCCGGCAGCGACACCTCGTTCGCGGCCGCCCCGCCGCTCCCGCCCAACGGAATCTTCACCGTATGCACGGCGCCGTTGGCGAGCGGGAAATCGGATAACGCGCTGCGCGCGAGATAAGGCATCGCGCGCACCAGCGACGACTCGCCGCCGAAATTACGCGCGGTCACGTTATAGACCTCCTTGCCGCTCGCGCGCTCGGTGATGCGGATCCCGAGCAGATGCGTGAACACCGGATAGCTCTGATTCACGTAGGTCGCCGGAAACGGCCCCCACGGGCCCCACGGATCGAACGGGCGGCCCCAGTACGGACCGGGCCACGGGTTGTAGTAGACCGGCTCGGCGACCGTCACGATATCCGAGCGGATCCCATAGGCGAGTTCGACCAGATAGCGCGCCTGCGCGCGCTCGACTTCGCGGAACGCATGCAGCGCAAGCTCGTTCGCGACGATCCGCTCGTACGCGCTCAATTCGAGGTTGTTCTGCTGATCGTCGTGGCGCGTGAACGCGTAGGTGCGGGTCGCGTCGCTGCCGCTCCACGCCGAGAACGCGGTGACCTGGGTCGTCACGTAGGTCGTGCAGCCGGACAGCAGCACCGTCAGCGCGACGAACGTCAGCGCGATGCGGCGGGTCCATCGATCGATGTTCATGGTCTACCTCGTGAAGCCTCGGATGGCTTCGGTTAAACGTATGTTGCGTTTATTCCATCGGCGGATGCGCGGCGGCCCTTTACCCGGCAAGCCTCGCCGAGCCCTACGCCGCGCACCGGCCGCCACGCGCGGCGCCCGATAATACGCTGACCGCCCAAGCCGGTAAAAGGTTCTTCCGGCGGCGCCTTTCCCCTTCCGCACGATCGCCCGAGCCTTTGTACAATGGCTCGACAAGCCCGGCTCGCGCGCCCTTCGCGCGCGGCCGCTCGAATCCTCCACCACAGAACGCCATGGCCGATACCGAAACGCCCAATGTGATCCGCCGCGCCGACTACGCGCCGCCCGCCTTCCTGATCGACACCGTCGCGCTGGAGTTCGATCTGGTCCCCGAACGCACGGTCGTCAGGAATACGATGCAGTTGCGCCGCAACCCGGACGCCGCGCGCGCCGCGCACCTCGAACTGATGGGCGAACAGCTCGAATTCGTCAGCGCCGAGATCGACGGCAAGCCGTTCGCGAACGTGCATCCGCACGAGCATGGGCTCTCGCTCGACAACGTGCCGGACAGCTTCGAGCTGACTCTCACCAGCATCTGCAACCCGGCGCAGAACACCACGCTGTCGGGGCTGTACGTATCGAGCGGCAACTTCTTCACGCAGTGCGAGGCCGAGGGCTTTCGCCGCATCACCTACTTCCTCGACCGCCCCGACGTGATGGCGAGCTTCACGGTCACGCTGCGCGCGAGCAAGGCCGACTATCCGGTGCTGCTGTCGAACGGCAACCTGCTCGAAGAAGGCGATCTGCCCGACGGCCGTCATTTCGCGCGCTGGGAAGATCCGTTCAAGAAGCCGAGCTATCTGTTCGCGCTGGTCGCCGGCAAGCTGGTCGCGCTCGAGGAACGCGTGACCACCAGTTCGGGCAAGGAAAAGCTGCTGCAGGTGTGGGTCGAGCCGCACGATCTGGACAAGACCCGTCACGCGATGGACTCGCTGATCCATTCGATCCACTGGGACGAGCAGCGCTTCGGCCTCGAACTCGACCTGGACCGCTTCATGATCGTCGCGGTCAGCGACTTCAACATGGGCGCGATGGAGAACAAGGGGCTCAACATCTTCAACACGAAGTACGTGCTGGCGAACCCCGAGACCGCGACCGACACCGACTTCGCGAACATCGAGGCGGTGGTCGGCCACGAGTACTTCCACAACTGGACCGGCAACCGCGTGACCTGCCGCGACTGGTTCCAGCTGAGCCTGAAGGAAGGCCTGACGGTGTTCCGCGATCAGGAATTCTCGGCCGACATGGCCGCCGGCGACAGCGCCGCCAGCAACGAAGCGGCGCGCGCGACCAAGCGCATCGAGGACGTGCGGGTGCTGCGGCAGATGCAGTTCGCCGAGGACGCGGGTCCGATGGCGCATCCGGTACGCCCGGAGAGCTACGTCGAGATCAACAACTTCTACACGATGACCGTCTACGAGAAGGGTTCGGAAGTCGTGCGGATGTATCAGACGCTGTTCGGCCGCGACGGCTTCCGCAAGGGCATGGACCTGTATTTCGAGCGCCACGACGGCCAGGCGGTGACCTGCGACGACTTCCGTCACGCGCTCGCCGACGCGAATGGCCGCGACCTCGCGCAGTTCGAGCGCTGGTATAGCCAGGCCGGCACCCCGCGCGTGTCGGTGCGCACCCGTTACGACGCAGCGCAGCGCCGCTACAGCGTGACGCTGCGCCAGGGTTACGGGGACGGCGCGCCGGCCGCGCGCGAAACCCAAAAGGGTCCGCTGCTGATTCCGTTCGCGATCGGCCTGATCGGCAAGGACGGGCAGGATCTGCCGCTGCAACTCGACGGCGACGCGCAGGCATCCGCGTCGACCACCCGCGTGCTCGAATTCACGCAGACCGAACAGACCTTCACGTTCGTCAACGTCGCGCAGGAACCGCTGCCGTCGCTGCTGCGCAATTTCTCGGCGCCGGTGATCGTCGAATACGACTACAGCGCCGAGCAGCTCGCGTTTCTGCTTGCGCACGACAGCGATCCGTTCAACCGCTGGGAAGCCGGCCAACGGCTCGCGACCCGCGAGCTGCTCGCGCTCGCCGCGCGCGCGGCCAAGGGCGCAGCGCTGCAACTCGACGACTCGGTGGTCGCCGCGTTCGCGCGCGTGCTGACCGACGAGACGCTGTCGCCGGCGTTCCGCGAACTCGCGCTGATGCTGCCGTCCGAAGCGTATCTGGCCGAGCAGATGGCCGAGTCGAATCCGGCGGCGGTGCACGCGGCGCGGCAGTTCGTGCGCAAGCGTCTGGCCAATGCGCTGAAGGACGACTGGTTCAAGGTCTACGACCAGCATCGCACACCGGGCGGCTATGAAGCGACCCCGGAGGCGGCCGGCCATCGCGCGTTGAAGAATCTCGCACTGTCGTATCTGACCGAACTCGACGAACCCGCCGAGGCGGTGCGTCTCGCGGCCGCGCAATACGAAGCGGCCAACAACATGACCGATCGCGCGGCGGCGCTGTCCGCGCTGCTCAACGCGGCGGCGCAGCAAGGCGGCAGCCCGGAGGCGCAGCATGCGCTCGAGGATTTCTATCTGCGCTTCGAGAAAGAGCCGCTGGTGATCGACAAGTGGTTCGCATTGCAGGCCACCCAGCGCGGCAGCGCGCGGCAGCCGGTGATCGATACGGTGCGCAAGCTGATGGCGCATCCGGCGTTCAACCTGAAGAACCCGAATCGCGCGCGTTCGCTGATCTTCAGCTTCTGCGCGGCGAACCCCGCGCAGTTCCACGCCGAAGACGGCTCGGGCTACGCGTTCTGGGCCGAGCAGGTGATCGCGCTCGACGCGCTCAATCCGCAGGTGGCCGCCCGCCTCGCGCGTTCGCTCGAACTGTGGCGCCGCTTCACGCCGGCGCTGCGCGACCGGATGCGCGCGGCGCTCGAGAAGGTCGCCGCGCAGGTGAAATCGCGCGACGTCCGTGAGATCGTCGAGAAGGCGTTGGGCTAAGACTCCCCTGAGGGGTAACGAAAGCCGGCACGGGTTGCCGGCTTTTTTTCGTGCGCGGCCAAAAGCACGGAACCGGCCCGGCGAGCGGTTAAAATCCCAATATTCTTTGTGCCTTCCCGGAGTACAGCAATGTCTTTGCAACGTCGTACCACTCTCTCGAAGTACCTGATCGAGCAGCAGCGTGAGACCAATAACCTGCCCGCCGACCTGCGCCTGTTGATCGAAGTTGTCGCGCGCGCGTGCAAGGCGATCAGCTATCACGTCAGCAAAGGCGCGCTCGGCGATGCGCTCGGCTCGGCCGGCAGCGAGAACGTGCAGGGCGAAGTGCAGAAGAAGCTCGACATCCTGTCGAACGAAATCCTGCTCGAAGCGAACGAATGGGGCGGCAACCTCGCCGGCATGGCATCGGAGGAAATGGAACAGTTCTTCCCGATCCCCGCCAACTACCCGAAGGGCGAATACCTGCTGGTGTTCGATCCGCTCGACGGCTCGTCGAACATCGACGTCAACGTGTCGATCGGCACGATCTTCTCGGTGCTGCGCTGCCCGGACGGCCATCAGCCGACCGAGCAGTCGTTCCTGCAGCCGGGCACCCAGCAGGTCGCCGCCGGCTACGCGGTGTACGGCCCGCAGACCGTGCTGGTGCTGACCACCGGCAACGGCGTGAACTGCTTCACGCTCGATCGCGAGCTCGGCTCGTGGGTGCTCACGCAAAGCGATATGCGCATTCCGGTCGAAACGCGCGAGTACGCGATCAACGCGTCGAACGAGCGTCACTGGTATGCGCCGGTCCAGCAGTACATCGGCGAGCTGAAGGCCGGCAAGGAAGGTCCGCGTCAGGCCGACTTCAATATGCGCTGGATCGCGTCGATGGTCGCCGACGTGCACCGTATCCTGAACCGCGGCGGCGTGTTCATGTACCCGGCCGACAAGCGCACGCCCGAGAAGCCGGGCAAGCTGCGTCTGATGTACGAAGCGAATCCGATGGCGTTCATCGTCGAGCAGGCGGGCGGCGCGGCGACCAACGGCGAAAAGCGCATCCTCGATATCCAGCCGAAGAGCCTGCACGAACGCGTCGCGGTGTTCCTCGGCTCGAAGAACGAGGTCGATCGCGTGACCCGCTATCACCTCGAAGCGAAGAAGTGATCTGAAAATAAAAAAATGAGCGTAGGGGCTTGCCAAGTCAGCAAAGTAGTCCCTATAATCTCGTTTCTCCTGATGCCGGAATAGCTCAGACGGTAGAGCAGCGCATTCGTAATGCGAAGGTCGGGGGTTCGATTCCTCTTTCCGGCACCATCAAGTTTCAAGCAAAAAGCCCAGTCCTCGTGACTGGGCTTTTTGTTTTCCGGCTCCCGCGCGTTGCGCGGTCTCCCCTCTCGCTTCGCCGCTCAGGTCGCGGCCGCCGGCGGATTGAGCGGCGCCTGCTCCGCATCCCGGTTACGCAACGCCTGCGCTCTCGCGATGATCGCGCGACGGGCCGGCACCTCGACGAGGAAATAGCCGAGCGCGCCGCCCGCCACCACCACGCCCAGCTCGGCGAGCAGAATCAGCGACGCGACGAGCGGGCTCTCCGGCATATGCAGCTTTCTCACGACCTGGTTACACGCGATCTGCAGGATCGGGTGGATCAGATAGATCGAGAACGAGATCTCGCCGAGAAACACCGCGACCCGGTTGCCGAACAGCGCATTGCCGATCGCCCCGCCCTTCGCGAGGCCCGCGATCACCAGCAGGATCAGCGGCAGCAGCAGGAACGGCAAGGTCGTCGACACAGACATCAGCACCAGCAGCGCGACGAGGCCGAAGCACATCACGAGGTCGCCCGGCTGCCACGTCTTCAGCAGCCGGAACAGCCAGTAGCCGGCGAGAAACTGCGGGACGATCCGCAGCGCGCCGAAAGTGGTCAGGCCGAGATCGCCGTCGTTGTAAATGAAGCAGTACACGCACAGCAGCACCCAGCTGATCGCGACGATCACGCCGCAGCTCAGTCGCGAAACCCGGCTCAGCAGTTTCGCGCAGAGCGGAAACACAAACAGATAAGCGAACCATTCGGCGCTGATCGACCAGGACACGAAATTCCAGCTGAGCTTCTTGTCGAGCCCCCACGCGTGAACGAGCAGCACGTTTTCGAGCGCGGTGCGCGCGGTGTAGTCCACCTCGTTATGCGCGAACTCGTGCCCCACCCGCTTCGCGGCGAACCAGAGTCCGACGAACAGCAGGAACGTCAGCAGGTGCAGCGGATAGACGCGCGCGAAGCGCTTGACGATGAACGAGCGGTAATCGGCCCAACCGAACGCGACGCTGCGCGACGGCAGATAGGTATAGGCGAGGATGAAGCCGCTCAGCACGAAGAAGATGTCGACGCCCCACACCCAGTTATCGACCAGACGCACGATGCCGAGCGGCAGCACGCCTTCGTTGTCGGCAAAGTGATGGATCACCACGAGCAGCGCGGCGAACGCGCGCAGGCCGGTCAGGTTGTTGATCTTTTGCATGAATTCCCCGGGCGATAACGCAGGTGAGCACACGAAGCGGTGCCACGCAAACTGGTCCGGCCGCGCGATTGCGCGGCTCATGGGCAAGCAAAATAGATATTGATGCAACGGTGTTGCGGCGCCGGTCCGATCCTTCGCTGCCACCGCTTTGCAGCCGGCTGTGTGCCGATTGATCCGCGTCGTTGTCGCCGGGGAGCGCCGGGATGAAAACAGCGACCGCGTGCGACTCGACACCGTACATCGTATAGGCCGACCCAGCCTCGCCTGTATGCGCTAACGCACCAACCTTCCACGCAATACCGGGCGACGAGCCTGACGAGCCGTGGGATGCATCGGACAACGCGTGACTGTTTGAATCATCGGCAGCCCGGCGCGCGCCAAAAGGTCTGTCATCCGATGAGGAGGTTTTGGCACAAAAATGCGGAAATGAGTTTGCCAGCCAACTGTCAGACGGTTAATTAGCGACGAAAATCATTAAATATTGTTCGACCCGTCAACGTAAGCCGGCATCTGCCGTTTACAAAAAATGAGGCGTGAATCGTTTGATCGGCAATTAACGAACGTTCATTCCCAGCGCGGGAAATTCTGCCGATGCGGCGACGCACAATTGTGTCATGAATTATTCATGGAAAACGCTTAATCGCAGCGCGGCAACGGCGGCCGGCGTTCGCGCCGAAAGCGCTGGAAACAGCCGTGGGAAGGGCAGTAACGGACAACGGAAGGATGGGATTGAAGGTCTGGCGAAGCAGGAGCGGAGAAACGCGTGCACTGGCCAGACGATAAATTTTATTCAAACAGTCTGTTTTAGTGTTGGCTTGTGCCGTTAAAGCAACAGAGAGTGAGTGACTTGCATCGGACACTGGTGCGATGCGGGGACCGAGGCAGATAATCGGTTTGTAAAGGAGAAAGATCATGGATGCCAAACCACCGAAGATTCCGACCCCGGATAAAGTCTTTTACCCGGATCCGGAACCCGTGGCCGTCGAGTTTCTGGGTGCCGAACTGCCGGAGCACGTTCGCGCATTTTTCGACGAACAACGCAAGTCGTGCGATCCGAAGTAACGGGGCAGTGGCGCGCCGCAGCATTCGCGCACGTGCAACAACCGCGCGATACACGCTCGCGCCCTTTTAATGCGTCCGACGCAGATGTCGTGACCGCGGACCGGCTCGTCTGATCGTCCCGCGGCGCTGGGTCATTCGGCCCGAGCGCCTGGTTGCGCGCGTCCCTCTCCTGCGCCGCGCATCCCACCCCCCCCTCCGATGCGGTTCACGCCGTTTGCCGGGCATCATTTATCCTTCTGGTTTTTCCGTCAGCGGCCGCCCGGCCACGTTCACGCCATGAATCGTTCGTATCGCTTCGCAGCGTCCTGCGCGCTCGCTCTCGCCGCCGCCTTCCCGTTCTCGCCCGCTCACGCCGATGGCGGCGACACCGCGCTCA
This sequence comes from Burkholderia sp. SRS-W-2-2016, assembly GCF_001931485.1. Lineage (GTDB taxonomy): Bacteria > Pseudomonadota > Gammaproteobacteria > Burkholderiales > Burkholderiaceae > Paraburkholderia. The sequence goes on from NZ_MSDV01000042.1 coordinate 97,553, forward strand.
CCAATCTGATCGCACTGGTTTCGCAGCGCCTCGCGCTCGCGGAGCCGGTCGCGCGCTGGAAGTGGGCGAATCACCAGGCGATCACCGATACGCCGCGGGAAAACGCGCTGCTCGTCGATGTCGAAAAGCGCGCCGCCGCCGCGAACGTCGATCCGGCTTTCGCGCGCGCGTTCTTCCAGGATCAGATCGATGCGAGCAAGGAAGTACAGAACGCATTGTTCGCGAACTGGCGCAGCGGGCAGCCGCCGCAGGGCCCCGCGCCCGATCTGGCCACCTCCACGAGACCGCAGCTCGACAAGCTCACGCAAGCGCTGGTGGCCGGTCTCGCGCGCGTGCAACCGCTGCGCACGGCGGACGATTGTCCGTCGCGCGTCGCGCAATCGCTGGCTAACTGGAAATCGCTGACGCGCTATGACGCCGTGCATTCGAGCGCGTTGACGCATGCGCTCGGTCACGTGTGCGAAACAGGCGGGGTGGGCGCGACCGGCTAGGCAAGGTTGCCGAGCCGGTCGGCATCAAAGGCGCGGGCGCGCGCCGGCGCCGCTCAAACAGCGAGACTGGACTCGGGGGTATCGGTCGATACATTCAGCGGCATCACGCGCAGCCCGCGCGCGAGATGGCTCTGCAGGATCCGGTAGGTCGCCAGCTCGAACGCGCCCGCGAGTGCGCTCCCGTGCAGCAGCGCGGCCTCGCCGAGTGACGGCGCATGGCCGAGATAGCGCCAGCGATCGACCACATGAAACACGCGCTGCGCTTCCTCGCGCTCCTCGAATACGATCGGGCCGCCGAACGGCCACGGTGCGTCCGCGGGGTCGCTCTTCGTCACGCGCGGCAGCCGGTTCTGCCCCGGCCGCAACGTCGCGATCCACTGCGCCTCGGCGAGCATCGCGCCGAGTTCGCCACCGGTCGCGCGCCACTCGACGCGCCGGATCTGCTGCGCGAGCCTCATGTCCTTCGACGAGCGCCGCTCGCCGCTCAGATGCGCGCGCAGCCGCTGCCGCACCCGCACGCTGCGCCCGACATAGAGAGGCGCGTCGTTTTCTCCATAGAACACATACACGCCGCAGCCCGCCGGCGCGGTATCGAGCAGATCTTCGGTGATGTCCCCGGCCAGCCGGTAGCGCCGCGTGGTGCGCTCGATCTGCGCACGCAGCGCATCGAGCGGCACGAGCGTGGGCAAACGCTGCCAGAACTGCCAGATCAGATCGGCGTCGGCGAGCGCGCGGTGGCGGTCGGACGGCACCAGCGCGTGACGTTCGACGAGCGCGTCGAGGCCGTGGCGCTTTTCAGCCGGAAACAGCGCGCGCGACAGTCGCACCGTGCAGAGCACGTCCGGGTCGAACGCGAGTCCGACGCGGCGAAATTCGCTACGCAGGAAGCCGCGATCGAAACTCGCGTTGTGCGCGACAAACAGTTTGCCTTTCAGACGCTCGAGCAGCGCCGGCGCGACCGCGTCGAAGGTCGGCGCGCCGCGCACCATCTCGTTGGTGATGCCGGTGAGCTGCTGGATGAACGACGGAATCGGCTGCTGCGGGTCGATCAGACTGCTCCAGCGCGACACGCCGGCCGGCCCGACCTCGACGACACCGATCTCGGTAATGCGATGCTCGCTCGTGGAGCCGCCGGTCGTTTCAAGGTCGACGAAGACGATCGGCACTTCGAGCGCCACTTGCGGCGAAAACTGTTCGGACATGGAGGGGAGAAGGTTTCAGACGCGGGATTTTGCGGCAAGTATGCACCAGTTGGGCGCCGGGCATCCAGAAGGGACCGGCCGGCGCGCCGCCGGAAATCGGGGCCGGACTGCGACGCCCGGTTTGCAATCCACCTCACGCGCGCCCTTCCTCACCCGAAAATCGCGCCAAAAAATAAAAACCCTCGCATTACGGCGAGGGTTTTCCTTTGAAACCGACTTGGGCTTACCGCCCCCCGGCGCAGCGTTTTACAGCGGCTGGATATTGGCCGCCTGCTTGCCCTTCGGGCTCGCCTTGACCTCGAAGGACACGCGCTGATTCTCTTTCAACGACTTGAAGCCGTCCGCGCGGATCTCCGAGAAGTGCGCGAACAGGTCTTCGCCGCCCGCATCGGCCGTAATGAAGCCAAAGCCTTTAGCATCGTTGAACCATTTGACGATACCGGTTTCCATTTTCCTGTTTTCCTCGACGTTTATCAGACCGGGCATTTGCCCGAAGTGAACCAACCCCGAATTCATTGCCAGCCGATATCCGATTACATAAAAAAGACCGGCATCGACCAATGAAATGCGGCTTTGCCGTTATACGGGGAAGCCGGAATAGGCGTCAAGTAAACTCTACGTATGTGCTTAGCGCATAAACGGATAATCGTAAATCGCATTGCGTTACGCATAATCAGTCATATTTACCCAAGCCAACCTGGACGGCACTCGAACCCGGCAAATTTTTCTAATTACGCCGGACTAGATGTAACAAAATACGACTTTCCGTAAGTGTTTGTCCGGGTGGTTCCGATGCAGCCGAAATCGGATGATGGAAATCAGTAGTAGCGATGTGCTTCAGGAGGTTGTCATGCTGTTCAACGAAATTCGCCGACTCGTCGCCTGGCTCACTCATCCGCACACTGAAGTGGTCACCGACCCGCCGCCGGTCGAAGGCAAGGACGCTTCGCCCCTCTTTGATTTCGATCCGAGGTGGCATGGCGATCACTGGCAGAACCTGCTGTCCTCGCCAATGGACGCGCGCCATTACGTGATGGAGGACTGGAGCGTGTCGGTCGCGGATGACTGGGACCAGGCGAACGGCACCGTACCGGCGCACTAGATTACGGATCTCGCTCGCCCGTTCGCAATCCGCAGACAAAAAAAAGCGCGACTGGAAGGTCGCGCCGACAAAGGTTTGGAGATCTTTTTCGTCAACGAAAAAGTCTGCTTCGGAAAGCAGAAATTACAGTATAGCGGCGGGTGCAAATTCCATTATTCACACTATTAACAATCGTCTGTTGCCTTACTAACAACAATCATTTTCCCGTGGTTTTTTGCGTTGTTTTTTTGCATCGTTTAGTGTCGCGAATGAGCAACGCAACGCAAACCAATTCCTTTTCCGACTCCCCTATTAACGCGCAGAGCCTTTATCCATAAGGCTTAAACGGCGCTCGCCCATCGTTTCTTTCGACGTAATACTTTATTGCGAAAATCGGAACGCCCACTTCTGGAGGCGTCTCTCTACACTCTGCCTAATCGGAAACCGACGCGATCGGTTATCGCGTTTCTCACGCGGATCCCGCTTCTCGCAGCCCCGTGTGAAGGTGTCCCAAGCCAGCGGTTTATACCTCTCTCGCTTTTGGAGTCACATAAATGAAGAAGACACTCATGGTCGCGGCCCTCACGGGCGTTTTCGCAACAGCAGCGCATGCGCAAAGCAGCGTCACGCTGTACGGCCTGATCGACGCCGGCATCACCTACACGAACAACCAACATGGCCATAGCAACTGGCAAATGACCAGCGGCTCGGTGAACGGCAGCCGCTTCGGCTTGCGCGGGGCTGAAGATCTTGGCGGGGGCCTGAAGGCAATCTTCACGTTGGAAAACGGCTTCGGCATCAATGACGGCACGCTCAAGCAGAACAGCCGTCTGTTCGGCCGCCAGGCATTCGTCGGTCTGTCGAGCAACGACTTCGGCGCCGTCACCCTCGGCCGCCAGTACGACAGCATGGTCGACTACGTCGGCCCGCTGGCTCTGACCGGCACGCAATACGGCGGCACGCAGTTCGCCCACCCGTTCGACAACGACAACCTGAACAACTCGTTCCGCGTCAACAACTCGATCAAATTCCAGAGCGTGAACTACGGCGGCTTCAAGTTTGGCGGCTTGTACGGCTTCTCGAACCAGGCCGACGGCTTTGCGAACAACCGCGCATGGAGCGCGGGCGCATCGTATAACTGGGGCGGCCTGAATGTGGGGGCCGCTTACCTGCAGTTGAACAGCAACGGCGCCACCAGCGCGGCGGCGGCGTTCAACTCAGGCGGCGCAGTGTCGGGCGACAACACGTTCTTTTCTCAACGCCAGCAAACGTGGGGCGCCGGCGCCAATTACGCGTTCGGCCCTGCAACGGTCGGTCTTGTGTACTCGCAGACGAACCTCCATGGTCTGGTCGGCATCAGCCAGGGTGCATCGGGTGTTCCTAACGGCGTGGCGCTCCCGTCCAACAGCGCGCAGTTCCAGAACTTCGAAGCCAATGCCCGTTACGCTCTGACGCCGGCCCTGAGCCTCGCCGCTGCGTACACGTACACCCGCTCGAACCTGAACGCCAACCACATACACTGGAACCAGGCCAACCTGCAAGCGGCCTACGCGCTGTCCAAGCGCACCGACGTGTATCTGCAGGGCGTCTATCAGGCCGCCAACGAAGATTCGATCGTCGACGCGAACATCAACGGCGTCGGCGGGGCTTCGAGCAGCAACAAGCAGGTCTCTGTGACCGCAGGTCTGCGTCACCGCTTCTAAGTACTGCGGCAGTAATCGCAATAGAAAAGGCGCCGTTCGCGGCGCCTTTTTTTGTGCCCGTTGCGACGGGATTTTTGTCACTCGCTACCTGGCGAACACGGACGCGGGCGTGCCTTGCCTGCCCTGCCCGCATCTCCCACGATCGCTTACCCCCCGCTATCGGGCGGCGGATATTTGACGTCCAGAATATCGATCGGCTGCGGTCCCGCCGGCGTGTACAACGTGACGGTATCGCCGACTTTCGCCTTCAGCAGCGCGCGCGCAATCGGCGAAATCCAGCTTACGTGCCCGATGTCCAGATCGACCTCGTCGATGCCGACGATCGTCACCGTATTCTCCTCGCCGTCCTCGGTCGCATATTCGACGGTCGCGCCGAAGAACACCTGATCGACGCTTTCCTGGCGGCTGCTATCGACGACCTCGGCAAGATCGAGCCGCTTGGTCAGAAAGCGGATACGCCGATCGATCTCGCGTAAGCGACGCTTGCCGTAGATATAGTCGCCGTTCTCCGAGCGGTCGCCATTCGACGCCGCCCACGACACCAGCTTGACCACCTCGGGCCGCTCGACATCGATCAGATGCAGCAGCTCATCGCGCATCCGCCGATGGCCGGCGGGCGTCATATAGTTCTTGGTGCCCGCGGGCACGTCGGGCTGGGCGACGTCGAGATCGTCATCGCTGTCTTCGCTCGACTCTTTGACAAAGGCCTTATTCATAGTGGATCCAGTAAAACCGCAGCTAGCAACAACCTCCTGAAAGGTTACACGATCGGGCTCCCGACACAAATCTTGACGATAGGCTTCCCTTTTCCAAATCCGTTGGCTATAATCTCGTTTCTGTGTGCGGCTGTAGCTCAGTTGGATAGAGTACTTGGCTACGAACCAAGGGGTCGTGGGTTCGAATCCTGCCAGCCGCACCACCTTTTTCGAGTGACTTTGCTTCGGGAAAGTCCTCAGTTTCACCAGTATCATTGCAGTAATGCATCACCGTTTTGCGTGCGGCTGTAGCTCAGTTGGATAGAGTACTTGGCTACGAACCAAGGGGTCGTGGGTTCGAATCCTGCCAGCCGCGCCACCTATGAAGGGCCTTCCAATCGGAAGGCCCTTTGTTTTTCCAGCGGCACTTTTCCAGTGCGGCCTGTCGCGGCGACCGGCATCGGCTGGCAATCCGCGCAGCGCAAGCCCGCTCAGCGCGGCGGCGACTGGATATCCCCAATCTGCCCATCCGGGCGCGGCAAATCCTCCATCACGCCACCCACGGTCTGCTCGCTGATCGTCTCGACAGTCATGCCGTTCAATGCCTGACGCTCGCGCAGCACGTCGTCGACAGCAGAGCCGAAATGGCTCGCGACGAACGCGCGCAGCATTGCAATCCGTAGCGACTCGCCCCGCCCCTCGACCGCTCCCCGGCCGCCCTCGAACTCCGCGACGCAGATCGCGCCTTGCTCGTTCTGCTCGCGCACATCGAGCCGCCGCGCGCGCTCGAGCACGACCGCGGCCGTCGCCCACGACACGGACGGCGTAAATCTGCCATCCCACGGACGACCGCGATCGTTGCCGCGGATCGAGACGGTCTCGCCGCTATCGGTAAAGTAGATTTCGCGCACGAAGTCGTGCAGGCTGCGCGCCACCCAGTAATCGAGCGCTACGCCAGTGAGGTCGGCTACGTTCATCAGCGTTCTCCCCGGGTTCAGGTGAGTTGCTTTGACTCGCTACGTCTTGATCAGGAAGAGTCGCACGAACGATGCCTGAAGAGACAGGCCATGCGCAAAAGGCAGGAGATGCGCGGTCAGCGAGCGGCTGCGGAACGCTGCCCCTCGCTACCTGGTTGGGGCAGCGCCCAGAATCCGGCTAGCCGCGTTACCCGCCTCAGTAATCCGCGCGTTCGCGGTCGATCCGCATCCCGCCGTCATGGCGATGATGCCCTTCCTCGCTCGGCCGCTCGCGTGTGATGCGCATCACGTCCGGGTTGGTCCGAACGCGGCGCATCACATTGGCCAGATGCACCCGGTCGCTGACCTGGATTACGAAACGCAGCACCGTGGATTCCTGCGAAAGGTCTTCGTCCATTGCGATATGGACGATGTTCGCATCCGCCGACGTGATGTCGGCCGCCACTCGCGCGAACACGCCCTTGGTGTTCTTGACCAGCACCTTGACCGCGACGTCGAACAGACGCCCCGGTTGCGGCGCCCACGCGACGTCGATCCAGCGACCCGGATCGCGCCGGTGAATCCGCTGCGCGACGCGGCAGTCGGTGGTGTGAATCGCCATCCCGAGGCCAATGCCGATATAGCCCATGATGTCGTCGCCCGGAATCGGCCGGCAGCAGGCCGACAACTGCACCGACATCCCCTCGGTACCCGTGATGACCACCGGCGGCGCATGCGGCGTCGAACCGGACTCGGAGCGCGAGCCGTCGTCGTCGGCGTCGCGCCCGCTCATCAGCACCTCGATGCGCTTGGCCATCACCGCGGCGACACGTCGGCCGAGGCCGATGTCGGCGAAAATTTCCTGACGGTTCTTGTTGCCCGTCCATTGCACGAGCTTTTCCCACGCTTCCGGCGTCACGTCCGACAGCGCCAGCCCGTAGCCCTTCAGCCCCTGATCGACCAGCCGCTCGCCGAGCTGCACCGACTCGTTCAGACGCATCGTCTTCAGATAGTGACGAATCGCCGAGCGCGCCTTGCCGCTACGCACGAAGCCGAGCCATGCGGGATTGGGCTTCGAATACGGCGCGGTGATGACCTCGACGATATCGCCGCTCTTCAGCTCGGTCCGCAACGGCAGCAATTCGTTGTTGATCTTCACCGCGACGCACTGGTTGCCGAGGTCGCTGTGGATCGAGTACGCGAAGTCGAGCGCGGTCGCGCCACGCGGCAGCGCCATGATCTTCGACTTCGGCGTGAACACGTAGACCGCGTCCGGGAACAGGTCGATCTTCACGTGCTCGAGGAATTCGCTCGAGTCGCCCGCTTCGCTCTGGATATCGAGCAGCGACTTCAGCCACTGATGCGCGCGCTTTTGCACGTCGTTCAGATCCGCGCTGCCGTTCTTGTACAGCCAATGCGCGGCGACGCCCGCTTCGGCGATCTCGTGCATCTTGCGGGTGCGCACCTGAAACTCGATCGGCGCGCCGAACGGACCGACCAGCGTGGTGTGCAGCGACTGATAGCCGTTCACCTTCGGGATCGCGATGTAGTCCTTGAACTTGCCCGGCACCGGCTTGAACAGCGCATGCAGCGCGCCGATGCAGGTGTAGCACTCGAGCGCGCTCTCGACCACCACGCGAAAACCGTACACGTCGAGCACCTGCGAGAACGACAGCTGCTTGTCGCGCATCTTCTTGTAGATGCTGAAGATGGTTTTCTCGCGGCCGGTGACTTCGGCATCGAGCTTCGCGTCCGCGATTGCGCGCTGCACCGATTCGAGAATCTTGCCGACCACCTCGCGCCGGTTGCCGCGCGCGGCCTTGACGGCTTTTTCGAGCGTCGCGTAACGGTGCGGGTTGAAGTTCGCGAAGCTCAGGTCCTGCAGCTCGCGATAGGTATTGTTCAGGCCGAGCCGGTGAGCGATCGGCGCGTAAATGTCGAGCGTTTCGCGCGCCACGCGGCGACGCTTCTCCGGCGGCACCGCGCCCAGCGTGCGCATGTTGTGCAGCCGGTCGGCGAGCTTCACGAGGATCACGCGCACGTCGCGCGCCATCGCGAGCAGCATCTTGCGGAAGTTCTCCGCCTGCGCTTCCTCGCGATTGCGGAACTCCATCTTGTCCAGCTTCGAGAGACCGTCGACCAGTTCCGCGACCTTCGCGCCGAAGCGCTCGGCGAGTTCCGCCTTGGTCACGCCCTGGTCTTCCATCACGTCGTGCAGCAACGCCGCCATGATCGCCTGGGCGTCGAGATTCCAGCCCGCGCAGATTTCCGCGACGGCGACCGGGTGCGTGATGTACGGCTCGCCGCTCTGCCGGTACTGGCCGAGGTGGGCTTCGTCGCTGAAATGGAAGGCGGCCTTGACGTCCTTGATCTCTTCCGGCTGCAGATAGCCGGACAACACGGACGTCAGCCTGGCGATGGAAACGACGTCATGCCGGCGCGGCTGCTCCGGCGTGGCGGTCGGTCCGAACAGATGGCGAAACGACTGTTCGAGGACCGCGTCGATGTACTTGCGTGCAGACGAGGGGGAATCGGCGTCGTGATCCACTTCCGTGGCGGTGGGCGGGGTCGCACTCATGGTCGCCTCCGTAGCGGTCAGGGTTGGACGCAGGTCTGCACGTTGCTGCAATTACATGGCAATCGAAAACGAAAAACAGTGCGCCTTAGACCGGCACCTTCTTCAGCATTTCGACGCCGACCTGGCCGGACGCGATTTCACGCAGCGCGACGACGGTCGGCTTGTCACGGCTTTCGATCTTCGGCGTGTGACCCTGGGCGAGCTGACGCGCGCGATAGGTCGCGGCAAGCGCGAGTTCGAAACGATTCGGGATCTGTTTGAGGCAGTCTTCGACGGTAATGCGGGCCATGTTGGGTTCCTTCTCAGTATGTTGCTTATTCTACCTTATGTGCTCGGCACAACGCCGCGCTCACGCGTGCGGCAGGTGGATGCCGAGCTGCATGAAAAGCTGCGTGTGACGCGCGTACTGCGACGCGAAGCGCGAGCGCGTCGCGCCGACGAGGCAACGCAGTTCGGCGAGCGCGCGATCGAAGTTTTCGTTGATCACCACGTACTCCGCTTCGGCCGCGTGCGCCATCTCACCGCCGGCCGCGAGCAGGCGTCGCGTGATCACGTTCGGCTCGTCCTGGCCGCGCTTTTTCAGACGCTCTTCGAGCGCTTCGAGCGACGGCGGCAGAATGAAAATCTCGACCGCGTTGTGAAACTGCTTCTTCACCTGCTGCGCGCCCTGCCAGTCGATTTCGAGCAGCACGTCATGCCCGCTTTTCATCTGCTCCTCGATCCACACGCGCGAGGTGCCGTAGTAGTTGCCGTGCACTTCCGCGCTTTCGAGAAACTCGCCCGAATCGTGGCGCTGCATGAAGTCTTCGACGGTCGTGAAGTGATAGTGCTCGCCGTCCTGCTCCTTCGGACGCGGCGGGCGCGTCGTGTACGAGATCGACAGACGGATCGCGTCGTCGCCCGCGAGCAGCGCGTTCACGAGCGTCGACTTGCCGGCGCCCGAGGGCGCCACAACCATGAACAGATTGCCGGGATAAGCGCCGGCATTCGGACGGCGCGGCGCGCCGGTTTCGCGTGGGTGGTCGGTCATTTGATTAGTGCTCCAGCTTTATTCCAGATTCTGTACCTGCTCGCGCATCTGCTCGATCAGCAGCTTGAGCGTCATCGACGAATCCGCGAGTTCCTTCGCCGCGGCCTTCGAGCCGAGCGTGTTCGCTTCGCGGTTCAGTTCCTGCATCATGAAGTCGAGCCGCTTGCCGACCTTGCCGCCCTTCTCGATCACGTGACGCGTTTCGTTCAGGTGAGCGGTGAGGCGCGACAGCTCTTCGGCGATGTCGATGCGGATTCCGTACATCGTCACTTCCTGGCGAATCCGCTCGTTGATCTCTTCGCGCGAGACGATCGTCGCGGCCGCATCCGGCGCGGCGATGCCGAGCGCTTCCTGCAGACGCTCGACGATCTTCTGCTGATGCCGCGTGATCAGTTCCGGCACGAGCGGGGTGATCTTGGTGACGATGGTTTCCATTTCGGTGACGTTCGCGAGCAGCATGTTCGCGAGTTGCGCGCCTTCGCGCGCGCGCACGTCGATCAGATCGGCGATCGCCTGCTTGCCGCAGCCGAGCACCGCGTCGCGCAGCGTCTCGGGCGCAATGCCGCTTTCGGCGAGCACGCCGGGCCAGCGCAGAATTTCACCGGTGCGCAGACGGCCGGCTTCCGGGAATGCATCGAGCACCGCGCGCTCGAGCAGCGCGAGTTGGTCGAGCGCGTCGCGATTGATCGCGCCGGCGTTCGCCGACTGCTCGCTGCGTTGCAGATTGACGCGAATGTCGACCTTGCCGCGCGACAGCTTGTTCATCAGCATTTCGCGCAGCGTCGGTTCGCAGACGCGCACGTCTTCGGGCATGCGGAAGTTCAGATCGAGAAAGCGCGAGTTCACCGTGCGCAGTTCGACCGACACGCTGACGCCACCGGTGCCCGAGGCCGCGACGAGTTCGCGGGTCGCGCTCGCATAGCCAGTCATGCTGTAGATCATCGTATTTCTCGCGATTGCGGCCGGGCGTTGAACGCCGGCCTGAGAAGCGGATCGCCCGGCGTGTACGAGACGCGAGGCGGGGAACCGGCATTATCCCATTTTTGCCGGCGACACCCGGCGGCAGCGAGCGTGTATGCGGGCATGGATGCGGTCCGGCACGAGCATGACTGGCGTCGTCCGGCGCGCGTCCGGGGGGCCGCAACCGCCGCAGACGATCGGCGGTAAAATTGCGCTTTTCCCCCGCATCTCTTCCGACCTATTCCGAGCCCCTTCCACATGAGCAACGACAACCAACGCCCGAGCGGCCGCCAACCCAACCAGTTGCGCGACGTGCGCATCACGCGCCACTACACGAAGCATGCGGAGGGCTCGGTGCTGGTCGAATTCGGCGACACCAAGGTCATCTGCACCGCGAGCGTCAGCGAAAGCGTGCCGCCGTTTCTGCGCGACCGCGGCCAGGGCTGGCTCACTGCCGAATACGGGATGCTGCCGCGCGCCACGCATACGCGCAGCGACCGCGAAGCCGCGCGCGGCAAGCAGACCGGCCGCACCCAGGAAATCCAGCGCCTGATCGGCCGCGCGCTGCGCTCGGTGTTCGATCTCGAGAAGCTCGGCGCGCGCACCATCAATCTCGACTGCGACGTGATCCAGGCCGACGGCGGCACCCGCACCGCGAGCATCACCGGCGCGTTCGTCGCCGCGCACGATGCGGTCACGAAACTGCTCGCGTCGGGCCGGATCGAAAGCTCGCCGATCGTCGATTACGTCGCCGCGATTTCGGTCGGCGTGTACGACGGCGTGCCGGTGCTCGATCTCGACTACGACGAAGACTCGCAGTGCGATACCGACATGAACGTCGTGATGACGGGCTCGGGCGGTTTCGTCGAAGTTCAGGGCACCGCGGAAGGCGTACCGTTCTCGCGCAATGAAATGAACGCGCTGCTCGATCTCGCGAGCGACGGCATCAACACGCTGATCGCAAAGCAGAAAGAAGCGCTGGGAGTGCAGCAGTGAATGAGGTTCGTCAGGACGGCATGCCGTTGAAGAAGGTCGTGCTCGCGTCGAACAACGCGGGCAAGCTGCGCGAGTTCGCGGCGCTGTTCGGCGCGGCCGGCATCGAACTGATTGCCCAGGGCGCGCTCAACGTGCCGGAAGCGGAAGAGCCGCATCCCACCTTCGTCGAAAACGCGCTGACCAAGGCGCGTCACGCGGCGAAGCTGACCGGCCTGCCCGCGCTCGCCGACGATTCCGGCCTGTGCGTGCGCGCGCTGCGCGGCGCGCCGGGCGTGTATTCGGCGCGCTATGCGCAACTCGCCGGCGGCGAGAAAAGCGATGCCGCGAACAACGCGCGCCTCGTCGCCGAGTTGCGCGACGCGAACGACCGGCGCGGTTACTACTTCTGCGTGCTCGCGCTGGTGCGTCACGCGGACGACCCCGAACCGCTGATCGCCGAAGGCCGTTGGCACGGCGAGATTCTCGACGCGCCGCGCGGCGAGCATGGCTTCGGTTACGACCCGTACTTCTATCTGCCGTCGCTTGGCGCGAGCGCCGCCGAACTCGAGCCGGCGGTGAAGAACGCAAGCAGCCATCGCGCGATCGCGCTGCGGCAACTGCTCGCGCGTCTGTCGGAGGAAGCGTGATTCCGATTTACCCGACGCCCGCGGACATCGGCAACGGTGTCGTCAAGGCGTTCACGTCGCCGGGCAGCATCCGGCTGACCTCGCTGCCGCCGCTCGCGTTGTACGTGCATTTTCCGTGGTGCGTGCGCAAGTGTCCGTACTGCGATTTCAATTCGCACGAGTGGAAAGGCGAGTCGTTCCCGGAGAACGACTACCTCGACGCGTTGCGCGCCGATCTGGAAATGGCGTTGCCGCTGATCTGGGGGCGCCAGGTGCATACGGTGTTTATCGGCGGCGGCACGCCTAGTCTGCTGTCGGCGGCGGGGCTCGACCGGATGCTGTCGGATATCCGCGCGCTGCTGCCGCTCGACGCCGACGCCGAAATCACGCTCGAAGCGAACCCCGGCACGTTCGAAGCCGACAAGTTCGCGCAGTTTCGCGCGAGCGGCGTGAACCGGCTGTCGGTCGGGATTCAGAGCTTCAACGAAGCACATCTGAAGGCGCTCGGGCGGATTCACGATTCGGGACAGGCGCGTCATGCGGTCGAAGTGGCCGCGAACACTTTCGACAACTTCAATCTCGACCTGATGTTCGCGCTGCCGCAGCAAACGCTCGCCGAATGCCAGGCCGACATCGAGACCGCGTTATCGTTCGCGCCGCCGCATCTGTCGCTGTACCACCTGACGCTCGAACCGAACACGCTGTTCGCGAAGTTCCCGCCGGCGTTGCCCGACGACGATCAGTCCGCCGACATGCAGGACTGGATTCATCAGCGCACCGCCGAGGCGGGCTATGGGCGCTACGAGGTGTCCGCGTATGCGCAGCCGCATCGGCAGAGCAAACACAATCTGAACTACTGGCGTTTCGGCGACTATCTCGGCATCGGCGCGGGCGCGCATACGAAGCTGTCGTTTCCGAACCGGATCGTGCGGCAGGCGCGTTACAAGCATCCCACTACGTTTATCGAGCAGGCGAAGGCCGGCGCGAGCGTGCAGGAAGAGCACGAGGTGGGGCCGCGCGATCTGCCGTTCGAGTTCATGCTGAACGCGTTGCGACTGGTGGAGGGATTTCCGGTGCATCGGTTTATCGAGCGTACGGGTCTGTCGATCACGACGATCGAGCCGGCGTTGCAGGAAGCCGAGCGGCGCAAGCTGATTACGCGCGACCATGAGCGGATTGCGCCGACGCCGCTCGGTCAGGCATTCCTGAACGATCTGCAGGAGCTGTTTCTGAACGATCCGCAGTGAAGGCCAAGGGTGCGCTCTCGGCAGCACCCATTTTTCAGGTTACAATCCGCGGCTTGGAGGTGTGGCCGAGTGGTTTAAGGCACCGGTCTTGAAAACCGGCGAAGGAGCAATCCTTCCGTGAGTTCGAATCTCACCGCCTCCGCCAGACATCCAATGAATACGGGCCGCTTGGCCCGTTTTTCATTTCTGCGCTGCCAGAAGCTTGCGTGGTCCGGTCCATCGATTCGCTCGCTGGTCCAACGCCCATCACGCATCCGCAAGCTCCAGCTTCTCCCGCGCATCCGCACACCGCCGGTTCAGATCGCGATGCATCAACTGCCCGTCGAGCAAAGCCGATACATCGGTTAAACCGTGATCAAAGCGCAGGACGTATTCGATGTCGGTGTAGTCGTAGTAAGCGCCGCTGTCGGCCAGCCGTTGCGCTTCGGCGAATGCAGCGTGTTGCCGTTCGCCGTTCATCAGGTCTTTGATCGCCATGATTGCCGCTCCGAGGAACAGTGAAGTCATCATAGCAATGCAATCCGCGGCGCACGGTGGCGCGCGCGCAACACCAGGTGTTATCCGGAGAGGCGTCCGGTGATGTCACCGATCACGAAACGCCACGCAAACGCCAGGGCAAACACCAGCAACACCGCTCACGCAATCGCCGCCGGCGTCTTCGTCCCATGCCAGCGCAACACCAGCATCCGGCCGACAAAACACAGGCAACCAGCCACACCCACCACGATCCCCATCCCTTTCGGCGAGCCGTCCTGCCACAGCCCGACCGCGAGACTCGACAACGCGCCGAACGACAACTGCACCGCGCCGAACACGGCCGCGGCGGCGCCCGCGTTGGCCGGGTAGCGGTGCATCAGATCGGTCGTGCAGTTGGCCGACAGCACCCCGACCACGCCGACCACGAAGAACAGCCCGAACACGATCGACCACAGCCCGCCCCAGCCGGTCAGCGACACCAGACTGACGAACAGCGACGCGATGCAACTGATCAGCGCCGCGCACGAGATGATCGGCACCGGCCCGAAGCGGCCGACGAAACGCGTGTTCAGATAATTGCCGCCCATGATGCCGACGATGTTCAGCGCGAACAGGAAGCCGTAATGCTGCGCGGACACGTGGAAATACTCGATGTACACGAACGGCGTCGCGGTGATGTACGCAAACATCGACGCGAACGCCATCCCGCCGCACAACATATGCCCCCACGCGACCGGATCGCGCAGCAACGTGCCGTACGCGCCGAACGATTTCAGCAGCGCCGACTGCCCGCGCATCTCGCGCGGCCACGTCTCCGGCACCTTCAGGAATGCGGTCACCGCGCAGACCGAACCGAACAGCGTCAGCGCGACGAACACGGTGCGCCAGCCGCCCACCAGCAGCAACTGTCCGCCGATCAACGGCGCGACGAGCGGACCGATCGACGTGACGATCGCGATCATCGACAGCACGCGGGCCGCGTCGCCGGGCTCGTGCGCGTCGCGCGCGATCGCGCGGGCCAGCACCGACGCCGCGCCGGCGCCCAGCGCCTGCACGAAGCGAAACGCCACCAGTGAGCCGATCGAAAACGACATCGCGCAGGCGATGCTCGCCAGCGCATACATGATGATGCCGCCGAGCAGAATCGGCCGGCGGCCATAGGTGTCCGACAGCGGACCGTACAGCAGCATGCCGATCGAGAAGCCGAACATGAAGCTGGTGAGCGTCGATTGCGCGGCGCCGGTGCCGACCGCGAACGCCTGCGCGATGGTCGGCAGGCTCGGCAGATACATATCGATGGAAATCGGTCCGCAGGCGGCCAGCGCGCCGAGCAGCAGGATCAGCCGGGCATCAGGCCGGCGTTTGACGACGTGAGACATGGGAGGTCCGGGTGAAGCGCCGCGCCGGCATCGGCGGCGGACTTTTAAAAGCGGGGCGGCAACGGGCCGAGGGCTCGATTGTACGCGACGGTTATCAGGCAGGCCGCGTCCGCGCATGGTGGCGTGGGCGATCCGCTACAGCACGCGGGCAGCGACGGCGGCGGCCATGGCGGCGGTCTCAGCAGCAGTTGTGACGACGGTCGCGGTCGCGGTCACGGCGGTGATCGCGGCGGCGGCACACCGGCCGTCACCGCGATGGTCATCGCGGAGGTAGCGGCGCCGTCATGCCGCCGCTAGCCGACAGCCGCGCCGCCGATCAGTTAAGCTCCCGCCAGCCAGGCCGAAGCGTAGAGCGCACGCAGCAAGACACAACCGCGCGCCTCCCCGCCGCGCCAAACACCCCCTCCCCCGACCTCGTCACGAGCCTGCGATGACCGCTTTCCTGCTGATCTGGAGTCCCAAGAAATGGCCGTGGCCCGAGTTGCCCGACATCGCCAAACGCGTTGCCGCCGGCGAAGCGGTGGCGGACGTCTGGGGCTGCGGCTTCGCGCGCGGCATCCTGCCGGGCGACCGGGTGTTTCTGCACCGGGTCGCGCAGGAACCCAAGGGCATCTTCGGTTCCGGCTACGTGACGCGCGCGCCGTACGAAGTGCCCGACGCATCGACTAAACGCGGCTACCGGCTATGCATCGACTTCGTCTACGACTGGCTCGTCGATGCGCATCAGGCGCCGGTGATCGCGCGCGAACAGTTGCGCGTGCATCCGTTTTCGGTGCAGACGTGGGATGCGCAAAGCTCGGGCACGATCATCAAACCGATCGCCGAGGGCGCGCTCGAAAAGCGCTGGGCGGAACTGACCGGCAAGCGCAAGCCGCCGAAGCTCGGCCCGGCGAGCGGTCCGCCACGCTCGACGAAAGTCGCCGCGCATCAGGCGGCGGCGCAAAAGACCGCGGCCCGCCTCGCCGCGGCCGAGACCAAACCGGTAACTTCGAGCGCGCACGCACCGGTCGAACCGCCAAAGAGGCGCGCGGCGAGCAGCACGATCTCGCCTGGCAAGTCCACGCTCAGCGAGTCTGCGGCTACGAAGCGCCCGGCCCGCAAAACCGCGTCGAAAGCCGCGCCCAAAAATTAGGCAAACCACGGTCAGCACCGCGCTGAACCGCCGCTCGACGGCGCGCGGCGAGCGCCGCCCCGCACAGCCCGCCGACGCCGTCTCCGGTACAATTTCTCGATCCATCCCAGCATCGCGCGAATCGCCCGCGGGAATCGTCCCAGGCCGTTCGCGCCGCTACGCAACCCAATTCCAGCCATCGCCATGTCCAGAAACGACACCCTCTTCGAACGCGCGCAACGCACCATTCCCGGCGGCGTGAACTCGCCGGTGCGCGCCTTCCGCTCCGTCGGCGGCACGCCGCGCTTTATCGAACGCGCGCAAGGCGCGTACTTCTGGGACGCGGACGGCCAGCGCTATACCGACTACATCGGCTCGTGGGGCCCGATGATCGTCGGCCACGTTCATCCGGAAGTGCTCGAAGCCGTGCAGCGCGTGCTCGCGAACGGTTTCTCGTTCGGCGCGCCGACCGAATCGGAAATCGAGATCGCCGAGGAAATCTGCAAGCTGGTGCCGTCGATCGAACAGGTGCGCATGGTATCGAGCGGCACCGAAGCGACGATGAGCGCGCTGCGTCTCGCGCGCGGCTTCACGAATCGCAGCCGCATCGTCAAGTTCGAGGGCTGCTATCACGGTCACGCGGACAGCCTGCTGGTCAAAGCCGGCTCGGGTCTGCTGACCTTCGGCAACCCGACCTCGGCGGGTGTGCCGGTCGATATCGCGAAGCACACCACGGTGCTCGAATACAACAACGTCGCCGCGCTCGAAGAAGCGTTCAAGGCGTTCGGCAACGAGATCGCATCGGTGATCGTCGAGCCGGTCGCCGGCAACATGAACCTCGTGCGCGCGACGCCGGAATTCCTGCAGGCGCTGCGGCGTCTGTGCAGCGAGTACGGCGCGGTGCTGATTTTCGACGAAGTGATGTGCGGCTTCCGTGTCGCGCTCGGCGGCGCGCAGCAGCTGTACGGCATCACGCCGGACCTCACGTGCCTGGGCAAGGTGATCGGCGGCGGGATGCCGGCGGCGGCGTTCGGCGGCCGGCGCGACATTATGGCCCACCTCGCGCCGCTCGGCGGCGTCTATCAGGCGGGCACGCTGTCGGGTAACCCGATCGCGGTCGCGGCCGGCCTGAAGACGCTGCAACTGATCCAGGCGCCCGGCTTCTACGACACGCTCGCCGCGCGCACCACGCGTCTCACGCAAGGCCTCGCGCAGGCAGCGCGCGAAGCCGGCGTGCCGTTCGCGGCCGACGCGCTCGGCGGCATGTTCGGCCTGTACTTCCGCGAGTCGGTGCCGGCGAGCTTCGCCGAAGTCACGCAAAGCGACGTGCCGCGCTTCAACACGTTCTTCCACAAGATGCTCGACGCCGGCGTGTATTTCGCGCCGTCCGCGTACGAGGCGGGCTTCGTATCGAGCGCGCACGACGACGCGGTGATCGACGCGACGATCGAAACCGCGCGCGGCGCGTTCGCGTCGCTGAAGGGCTGAATACGGGCCTCGACCGAGGCCTCGCCGACAGCTTCGCGCAAACCTGCGAAGCCGCGACCGGGGCCTCGATAAAACGCCGCAGCAAAGCCCGCGCTTAGCGGGCCCCAGTCACCGCAGTCAACGGACACCGATGTTTTCGCAAACCGATTTCGTTCATATGGAACGCGCGCTCGCGCTCGCGAAGCGCGGCATGTACACGACCGATCCGAATCCGCGCGTCGGCTGCGTGCTGGTCAGGAACGGCGAGGTGATCGGCGAAGGCTACACGCAGCCGGCCGGCCAGGACCACGCCGAGATTCGCGCGTTGAAGGATGCGCGCTCGCGCGGCCATGACCTGCGCGGCGCGACCGCCTACGTGACGCTCGAACCGTGCAGCCACTTCGGCCGCACGCCGCCGTGCGCGAATGCGCTGATCGAAGCGCAGATCGGCCGCGTGATCGCGGCGATGGAAGACCCGAACCCGCAGGTGTCCGGCCGCGGTCTCGCGATGCTGCGCGACGCCGGCATCGAGGTTCGCTGCGGACTCCTTGCCAACGAAGCGCGCGAGCTGAACATCGGCTTCGTGTCGCGAATGACGCGCGGCCGCCCTTGGGTGCGGATGAAAGTCGCGGCCTCGCTCGATGGCCGCACCGGCTTGCCGTCGGGCGAAAGCCAGTGGATCACCGGCGCCGCCGCGCGCGCCGACGGCCATGCATGGCGCGCGCGCGCGTCGGCGATTCTGACCGGTATCGGCACCGTGCGCGAGGACGATCCGCGCATGACGGTGCGCGCGGTCGAGACGCCTCGCCAGCCGCATCGCGTGCTGATCGACAGTCAACTGGACGTGCCGCTCGACGCGCAGATTCTGGCCGGCGCGCCGACGCTGATTTTTTGCGGCCATCTCGATGCGCGTCTCGAAGAACGCGCGAGCGCGCTGCGCGAGCGCGGCGCCGAGATCGTGCCGCTGCCGAACGCGGCCGGCAAGGTCGATCTGCCGCAACTGCTGAACGTGCTCGGCGAGCGCAACGTCAACGAATTGCACGTCGAGGCCGGCTACAAGCTGAACGGCTCGCTGCTGCGCGAAGGCTGCGTCGACGAACTGCTGGTCTATCTCGCGCCGAGTCTGCTCGGCATCGAATCGATGAGCATGTTCAACCTCGCCGCGCCCGAGCTGCTCGAACAGCGCGTGAAGCTGAACTTCCACACGGTCGAGCGGATCGGCGACGATCTGCGGATCCTCGCGCGCTTCGCGCCGCCCTACGTACCCGGGACCGACGCCGTGTCCCCCACCGTTTCGAAATGATCAAGGACTAGCACGATGTTTACAGGAATCGTCGCGGCAGTGGGCCGCATCGAATCAGTCAAGCCGCTCGGCACCGGCGGCGACGCCGGCGTGCGGCTGAACGTCGAGGCCGGCGGGCTCGACCTCGCCGACGTGCAGCTCGGCGACAGCATCACGATCCAGGGCGCCTGCATGACGGTGGTCGCGATGACCGACCATTCGTTCGAAGTCGATGTGTCGCGCGAGAGCCTGAACCGCACGGCCGGGCTCGGCGAGACCGGCGACGTCAATCTCGAGAAGGCGCTGCGCGCGCATGACCGGCTCGGCGGCCATATCGTGTCGGGCCACGTCGATGGGCTCGGCACGGTCACGCGCTTCGCGCCGGTCGGCGAGTCGCACGAGCTGCGCATTCTCGCGCCGCGCGACATCGGTCGCTATCTGGCGTACAAGGGCTCGATTACGGTGAACGGCGTGAGCCTGACCGTGAACTCGGTCAGCGATCGCGACGACGGCTGCGAGTTTTCGATCAACCTGATTCCGCATACGGTGCAGGTGACCTCGCTCAAACATCTGCGTGACGGCACGCGCGTGAATCTGGAGATCGATCTGATTGCGCGCTATGTGGAACGGATGCTCAATGCGCCGAAGGACAGCGAACAGGCGCCGAACTAAGCCGGACACGAGCGAATCCGGCGATTGATTTCAGTACGCAGCGCAGTCTCAACCTAAAACGAAAATGACGACCATGCATCTGCGCAATCGCCCGGATTCGCTGCTGCGCCGTTCGGCCAGAGCGGCTGTGTTGCTCGCGTGCGTATTGGGCACGGCCGCTGCCGGCGCGGCAATCAACGCCGATCCGCCGCCCAGCGGCGCCGACACCGCCCGCGCAAACCCGCCCGCGGCGCCCGCCGCAAGCACGGCGCCCGCAGCGCCGGATAACACCCGGCTGCCGTCGTTTCCGGGCGGCGCCGCAAGCCCCTCGCTGTTCGCGAACGCGCTGCCGTTCCAGCCCGGCAAACCGCTCGACGCCGCCGATCTCGCCAACCGCCTGAACATCGATCCGAACTCGTCGAAGGGCAAGCTGCTCGCCGACTGGACCCGCAAAGTGGCGGCCGATCCGGACATCAACCGTTACTACCTGAGCACCGACAGCAATCCGGCGACCGCCGGCCAGGCCGTGCTGGCCCGTACGCTGGGCATCCTCGACGGGATGATGCGGATCTCGCAGCAGGATCGCGAGCAGTTGACCGGTCTGACGACCCGCGCGCTGGACAACGCGCCGGCCGATTGCGGCGGCATGAAGAATCTGCAGCAGATCACGACGCGCTATCTATCGTTCGGCACCGAAAGCGACGCCGACCTCGACGCGCAATTGCAGGCGATGTTCAACCTGATCAAGCAGTCGACGCAAACCACCGCGCCGCCGCAGCTCACGCCGGGGCAACGGCTACGCGGACAGCTGGCGGTATCGGTCGCGCTCGCGGACGCGTTGAAACGCGAGCCGTCCGCGGCGGAGGACCTCGGCATGCTGATGAGCGGCCGGCAGGCGGAGCTCTCGCCCGAAGCGTGGTGCAACGCGATGCGCGTCTATCGCAAGGCGCTCGATAAAACCCCGCAACCGGCGCGCGATTGGGCGGTGCTCGCGGAGCTCGACACCAGCCGGCGCTCCGCCGCGCTACTGATCAACGCGCTAAAGAACCTGACGGCCACCGCCGCGGCGCGGCAAGCGGCCAGCGCGCCGCCGGTGTTCGATTACGCGGAACGTGTGCGGCAGCGCGTGCAGCCCAATATCGTCTGGAATGGCAAGACGGATCGGCGGGAAACCGTGCTCGAAGTGCGCTGCACGTCGACCGGCAATCTGGAGTCGGTGAAAATCGTTCGATCGAGCGGCGACCGGAATTGGGACAAGGCCGCCGTCGAAGCGGTCAAACGCTCCGATCCGATGCCGCGCGATGAAAACGGCGAAACACCGCGAATGTTCACGATCACGCTAAGGCCGGGCGTTTGAGCGGATCAGACCGATTCAGACCGATTCAGACCGCAGCTTCGACTTCAGCGCGAGCAGGCGTTCTTCGTGCTCCGCTAACGCTTCATCGAGACGCTGAGCGCGCTTCATCAAACGGGTAATCGACGACCGGCACTGCTGCGCGGCATCAGCGGCCAACCGCAGCACGCAGTCGCGAATCGCATCGGTCAGCGCGGCATGCAGACGTGTGTAATCGACACCGGCAATCTCGTTCGCCCGCCCACCCTCACCCGGACGCTCGACAACGATGTTGTCGAAGCCCACCTTCGCATCCAGTTCGATGCGCGCGAGCGATGCGTCGGGCACGACCACGTAATCGCCCAACAGCTTCTGCGCGTCGCCAGCGAAGCGCCCGGCGATCGCTTGCGACAGCGTATTGCACAGCCCCTTCACGTCGTGCGCGGTCGCATGCGCATCGAGCAATCCGGGCAGCGTCGGCACGATGCCGCGCCATATCGCGTTGGCCAGTTGTTCCTGCTGTTGTTCGAGCAGCGCGAGCGCACTGTGCGCCGACCCGCTCAGCGCGGCGAGCAGAGGCACCGCCTCGCGCTGCAAATACCCGAGCACGTTTTCTTCGAGATGATGCAGCAGAATCTCCGCGCGCTTGCGCCGCTTATAGGCAAGCGCCGGCTCGGTGATGTCGAGCAACGCCGCGTAAAGCCGTTCGAAACCCGCGTCGTGCAGCGCATCGGGCGTCTGCCCTTCGACCCGCGCCACATACGCGGAAATCGACACCGGCGCCTTCAACAGGCCCGGCTCGACGCTCATCGCGACGAGCTTTTCCTGCGCGCGAGTGCGGATGTCCTGCTCCTGCAACGCGCGCCGCTGCGGGCTCTTGTTGCACAGGCATTTGACCAGCTCGCCGTCGATCTCGTCTTCGTCGTACTCGTCGCTGCGCGTGACGACCGGCAGCAACGGCTTGTTCCGATGCAGCTCGCGGCCGAGTTCGTCGAGTTCCTGCACCTGGCCGGGCGACGTCGAACTGGTCAGCCACAGCACGCCGTCCGCGCTATCGGTGAAGCGCTGCGTCAACGCGGCGTTTTCCGGTGTCACCGAATGCAGGCCCGGCGTGTCGAGCAGCACCAGCTTGTCGCCGAGCCGCACGCCTTGCAGCCGCGAAGTCGTTTCGGTCGAGCCTTCCTTGAAGGGTTCGGACGTCTCGACGACCCGGCCCGCGTCGACGTGGAAATACTGCACCTCGCGGCCATGCGCGGCGAACCGCTCGGCGAGGAAATTGCAGAACGAACTCTTGCCCGCGTTGAATTTGCCGAACACCAGCAGCAACGCTTCATCGTCGAAGCGATCGGCGAGCGCCTGCGTCTCCTGGTGATCGGCCCACTGCTGGGTCCACGCTGGCACGCTGTCGCGCAGCAGCGTGTCGAGCGCATCGACCTGAAGGGCCAACGCGTGATGCGCGTGCAAGCCATCCGCTGACAACCGGCCGGCCCGCAGATCGGCATCGAGCTTCGCGAGCCAGTCGTTCAACGCATGCAGTTGCGCATCGATATCCTGCGCGACGAAATCGAACGCATCGACCTCCGCGATAAAGCGCTGTTCGATGCTCGCGTCGGCTTTCATGCACGTGCCTCCAGCGTCCGCAGCGCGAGCGCGGCCTGCGCCGACGCGGCGATCGACGCCTCGGTATCGGCGATCTGCGCGGCCAGCGCCTTGCGATCGTCGGACAGTTCGTAATAGTGGGCGAACTCGCGCTGCATCCGTTCGCGTCCGGACGCCTCGCAGAACATCCGGCGCAGATCCTTGCGGAATTTCACCGACACGCCCATCACCGCGATCATCACCGAATTCAGGCTCTTCGCGACGGTCCGCTGTTCCAGCGGTATAGCGATCACGCCGTGCCCGGCGAGCACCGCATCGATTTCGATGCACGCGCGCGAGTACGCGATCTGGATATGCGCGCGCTCCAGTTTGCCCGCGGTGATCATGTAGGCGTCCTTCGCGGTGTCGGGGACGATCGCGTGATCGGTGCCGAGCGCGTTCAGCATCGCGTCGATGTCGCCGGCCACTTTTTCGATCACCGCCGACAGATCGCGATCGAACTCACGTCGCTGCTGTTGCTGGGTCTTTTGCAGGATCTCCAGCGACGTCTGTTGCGCGGCGCGCAGCTGCTGCAACTGCTCGTCGATCTCGCGCAGCAGCAGCGCGCGTTCGTGCGCACGCGCCGCCGGCACGCGCGCGAGTTCGGTTTGCAGCGCCGCTTGCAATGCGGGAATGCCGCTCTTTTCGAGCAGCAGCTTCTTGCCGCCTTCGAGCCCCTTGCGATGCCGCATCGACGACACCGCGTTCAACACGATGCCGGGCCTCTGCCGGTCGATCGCGTTAGCGACATTTTGCAGCTCGGCGTCGTCGGCCAGTTGATCGACTTGCGACAGCACGACCAGCGTTTGCCGGCCAGTGCGCGCGCGGTCGGCATCGAGTTCCGCGAGCAGCGCCAGTTCCTTCGCATCGAGTTCGCCCTCTTTCGCCGCGTGCACGAACAGCCGGATGTCCGACCTGAGCCACGCGGCCCGCAGCGCCTCGCGGTCGTCCGCGCTGCCGACGTCGGCGTCGAGCCCCGGCGCGTCGAGCCAGCGCACGCCGTCGTGCACGCTATCGGACAGCCGCACGGTTTCGCGCCGGTCGGACACGGCAAACGCGTCGCGGCCCAGCAACTCGTTGAGCAGGCTGCTCTTGCCGTGGTTGTATTTGCCGACGACGGTAACGACCGGCTCGCTGTCGTCGCTCAGAATCTGCAGGCGCGCCAGATCATGGGCCCGCTGCGGCAGTACGGACGCGATTTCGTGGGCGGCCTGTTCGCGAATTTTGCTCGACACCGTCAGCTCCTCGATGCTTCAGACAGTCGGCCAGCCACGCAGCTGACCGCTAAAAAAGATGGGCAATACGTGACAAATCCTCGTGGATGGCAAGCGCCACGCACGAGGATCTGAAGGGGGTATTGGATGAGTCAGGCAACGCAGCGGACGGCGGCGTGTCGCCACGCCGCCGCCCCGGCCATTACGCTTCGGCCGAAGCGCGCAGACGGTAGACCAGCTGGTTGTCCTTGCCCTGCACCAGCGGCGTGATCGTGAGGTTGAACTCGATGTCCTTGTACGCGTCGGCCTTCAGGCCCAGCGCCGCGCCACCGTTCTTTTCCGTAACCGGCGGGA
>NZ_MSDV01000022.1 GCF_001931485.1 Burkholderia sp. SRS-W-2-2016
GTCGCACCGCAGTTGTATGTCGCGGTCGGCATCTCGGGTGCGATCCAGCATCTGGCCGGGATGAAGGACTCGAAGGTCATCGTCGCGATCAACAAGGACGAAGAAGCGCCGATTTTCAGCGTCGCGGATTACAGCCTCGTCGGCGATCTGTTCACCGTCGTGCCGGAACTCGCCAAGGAACTCGGCTGACTTCTGTAGAGCGAGGGTCGATTCTGCAAGACGAGATTTCGGCCCTGCCCTTGCTCGCCGAAAACCCAAGCGTCTTGCAGAGCACCCCGCCGCCATCGCTCACGATCTGCGGATTTTTCGCCCTCGCAGCGTCGATCGCCGATCAATTCTCTCGGCACCGCACATCTTCCTTCGCTTCTGCCCAGCCGCTTCAATCAGCTCAGCCAACGCTTTCCGAGTGTTCGGCGCGTACGCTACTTTCTCCAATAACTCTACACGCGATTGATTTACACAGCCATTAGCGGCCGATGGTGATGTTGTTAATCGGAACGTTGATATTGCAGCGACGTATCCATTCAGCTTCAGCGGCTCCCGCCTGTTGCTCTCCGCGTTTGCAGGCCACGCGTCGTTGGGCCTCCTGAATATCGTGTGGGTACCACGGAGCGGGCTCTGCTGGCCGATATCCCACTGACCATAGATCCACGAACTGTTGTCTAACTTCTGACCGGGAAAGCGGTTGCTGCTGTAAGGCCGTTTGCGGCACGTTCGGCTCATTCGTCTGACCGAAGACGGGGCCGGTGAGAAGCATCAGTAAGCCCGCGATATACCCATAACGTTTGATATCCACATCCCCTCCGCCGATGAGAACAGCAACATAGGGTCAGGCATCCCAGTATAGCCGCGGCCAAAAAAACTTCAATATTGTTATATTAATAATATGATGGGACAATGATATTTATATTTTTCTCAAATTCCATAATTCATTTCAATTAACTAAAATGAATAAAATAAAACAGCCCAGATCCGATTAACTCCAGACTGGGCCGTCAGGGGCGACAGATTATGCTGACTGTTACATCACCTCGCCGCTCCAAATGAAAATTCGCATTAAGCGGCTTTCAATTTAGAAGCGATGACGCATAGCGAGTCGAACGAGCACCTGCTTGTTCGTGGAGGAGTCGCCGAGACTGCTGATATTAGCCACCGCGCTCTGCCCGAGCGAGTTTGTCCCCGAGCCGATCTGGTAACCAATAGCGCCGTAAACCTCGGTACGCTTCGACAGAACATAGTTCGTCGCCCACGAGATTTGATTGTAATGCTGGTTGCCCAAGTTGCTATTGCCTGTTTTCCCGACAGCCGTACCCTTCAGGTAGTCGTATGCAAGTCCGGACGAAAGAAACGGCGTGAACTTGTACGAGATTGCGATATCGAAATTATGGAATTTCGCCGCGTTTTTGAGAAAACTGGCACCGAGATTTCCATATTCAGTGTTCGAATATGAGCCGGCAACCGTCCACTTGTCGGTGATCGCGTAGTTGGCCGCGATCATCGCTACCTGGTACGACTGAGCGACCTGATACCCCGAGTTCAGCGAACCCGTCAGATTCGACACACCGCTCTGGTTATCGGTAAACAAACCTTTTCCGGCGGTAGCCGTCGGATTCTTGAAGAACTGGTATGCCGCGGCGACCTTGAATCCGCCGTTCGCATAGCCTGCGCCTACCGAATAACCACTTTGCGACGTGAAGTCACCCGGGACACCGCCGAGGCTGTACAAGCCGCCGAACGTGAAACCGCCAAATGACGGGCTCATGTAGCGAACAGTATTGTTCCAGCGAACCGTGTTTGCCGCGTTATCCAGATCCCCCGGGTGCACTGAAGTCGGGCCACCCATCAGCGCATATCCGGCGAGAAACTCCGGAAAATAGAAAACCATGTCGTATTGACGACCCAAGGTCACGCTACCGTACTGCGCACTCTTAACCCCGACGAACGCCTGACGACCGAACAGGGTTCCGCCCTGCGCCGACTGCCCGGTGGGTATATTGATACCGGATTCGAGGGTGAAAATGGCTTGAATACCGCCGCCGAGATCCTCCGCGCCCGTGAGACCCCAACGGCTGCCGAACGGACCCGACAGCGAGTCCATCGAAACTTTTTTTCCGCCTGCTACGTTATTCTGGAAATGGATCCCCTCATCCAGAATACCGTAGAGTGTCACCGACGATTGAGCATTCGCCAACAAGGGTACTACGCCCAACACCGCCAAAGCCAACTTCTTCATCCTGCGTCTCCAGAGTATCGTTTAGTTAGTTTTAGTACTGCAAATAAATGTGATTAAAGCAACATTCGTTATCCTATCTATCAGGATTACGCCATATTGAAACGTATCATTTCAACGAGATATTTTTTCGATCCTCACCGGCTTCGATGCGTCCAGGCCGGGAGATAGGCAAGGAGATGGCACCCGAACAGCACCATCTCGCAATTCAAATCTATGTCAGAGCCCGTTCTCGTATTTTTGTCCGAGCGCCATCAATTCCGGAGTTCCAATCATTTCGTTGAGTGAATCGAAATCGAGCATACGATCGCGCCAGGGCAGAGTAGTACGTTCCTGACGCAGGCTGCCATAGTAGTCGCGCAACATAAAAGCCGCCGCACGCGCGGTGCCTCCTGGGAAAATCACGATCCGAAAGCCGATTGAACTCAATTCGTCCGCACTCTTCACCGGCGTCTTTCCGCCTTCGACCATATTCGCCAGCAGAGGAACGCGGTGTGCAAACCGTTCGCAAGCCGCCTTCATCTGCTCGGGAGTACGTAGTGCCTCGATGAAAAGTGCGTCCACACCGCAGGCCAGATAGGCCTCGGCACGCTCCAATGCTGCCTCGAAGCCTTCGACAGCCAATGCATCGGTGCGAGCGAGGATCAGGGTCTGCTCCGAATGACGGGCATCGAGAGCCGCGCGCAGCTTGCCGCACATCTCGGCTGCCGGAATAACCCCCTTGCCATTCAGATGACCGCAGCGCTTCGGGAAGGTCTGATCTTCAAGCTGGATCATCGCGGCACCTGCACGCTCGAACGCCCGTACGGTGCGCTGAGTGTTGAGTGCGTTTCCAAAGCCCGTATCGCCGTCCACGATAACGGGTGTGGTAACGCGCTCGGTGATACGCGCCAAGGTGTCGGCCACTTCAGTCGCGGTCGTCAGGCCTATATCCGAGCGGCCCAAACGCGTATAAGCGATCGATGCGCCCGACAGATAAAGCGCACCGAAGCCCGCCTGCTCGGCAATCAGCGCAGTGAACGCGTCATAGACACCGGGGGCGAGCACCGCCTCATTCCCACGCAGTTGCTCTTTCAAGTTTTTGTTTGTCATGATGTTCAGCCCTCGATTTGTGCCGCAGCCGTCGCGCCAGCCACCCAGCCGCCACCAACGGCGCTGAGCAGACCGTTGCCGGACAGGTAACCCCATACCTCATTGCCCGATACGCCGCGCGCAGCACCACCGGCAGCCAGCAGATTCGGGAACGGCGAGCCGTCCTCACGGAGCACACGACATTGCGCATCGACGTCGAGGCCACCTTGTGTATGGAACAGCGCGCCCGTCACCTTCACGGCGTAGTACGGGCCTTGCAGCGGACGCTTGAAAGTGCGACCGAAGGAGTCCGTAACACCGTTCGCGATTCCATCGAGCGTTTTCTGCAGCGTTTCCACGTCGCAACCGATCAGCGCCGCCAGTTCCGGAACATCCTTTGCGGTGCGCAGTGCGCCGGCCTTCTCTGCTTCAACGTAGTCGGGGAATGTGCGAGCGAGTGCCAGCACCGGTTCATCGAAGACATTCCAGGCGACGGTACCGGGCTGAGCGAGCACGCCGGTCGCGGCTTCGGAATAGCCATTGTTCTCGTTGTGGAAGCGCTCGCCACGTGCATTGATCTGCACGCCGCCTTCCATCATCACGGCCCACGTCATCAGCGCGCCTTGGGGCGTGATCCAGGAACCGTGCCCCTGGTAGCCTCCAAGGTCTGCAAGTCGCGCATCGAGAGCTTTGCCCCATGCGATCGCTGAGCCGTCATTGCCGGTATGACCGGCGAACGTGGCCTCACCCATGGCCGGAAGAAGTTCTCGCACCATCGCGGTATTACCGCCGAAGCCGTTGCAGGCCAGGATCAGAAGTTCGCACGCGACATAGGCGATCGTGCCGTCCGGCGATGCGTAGCCGACACCCAGGACCCGATCGTTCTCATCGAGCCAGAGTTCACGCACGACCGATTCCACCAACACGTCTGCGCCGGCGGTTGTAGCGGTACGTTCCAGACACGCCATCAACGCCGCGCCCGTGCGCTCGGGCGTCGTATGCATACGCCGTGCGCGGTGGCCCGGATAGAGAAAACCGTCGAGAATTTCAAGCTTGACGCCGAGACGCTCGAACGTGTCAATCGCTTCGGTTACGCCGCGCGTATAGGCCTGAACCAGATGAGGCGCAGCTTGTCCATGGGCCTTCTCCGTCACGTCCTCCGCGAACAGGACTTGCGAGTCCTCGATGCCCAACTCCCGCTGAAGCCGCGTCTCCGCCGCCGGAATGAACCCCGAAGACAGTGCGGTCGAGCCGCTGGGCACGGAATCGCGTTCC
This sequence comes from Burkholderia sp. SRS-W-2-2016, assembly GCF_001931485.1. GTDB lineage: Bacteria > Pseudomonadota > Gammaproteobacteria > Burkholderiales > Burkholderiaceae > Paraburkholderia. The sequence goes on from NZ_MSDV01000022.1 coordinate 4,577, forward strand.
AGCAGCAGACAATCAATGCCGGCTTCGCGAAGTCGAATGGCTGAAGTCAGACCACAGGCACCTGAGCCGACAATGACTGCGGGAACGACAGGCGTCTCCTCTGGCATCTGGGAAGCGCGGACAATACGTGCGGGATGTTCAGAAAAATTGAATGTCATTTCAGAGTTCACTCGGGGCTTTGCCAAAGCGCGCCCGCAGTTGATTGAGCAGACCGCCAGCAGCCACCATTTCAAGCAGAAATGCGGGGATGGGCTCGCAGTCCAGGGTTTGGCCATCTGCGCGATGCACCACGGGACTCGTCCCGTCGAGACTCAGGTCCACGGTTTCACCATCGCGCAACAGACCGGCATCCGCACACGTAATCAGCAGGAGTCCCAAGTTGAATGCGTTGCGGAAGTACAGGCCGTTAAACGATGGCGCGATAACCGCTCGCACGCCGAGTCGCACGAGCGCACCCGCCGCCTGTTCACGGGAAGAACCGATACCGAAGTTCGGACCCGCCGCGATGACGTCTCCCGGACGCACCTGCGCGGCGAATTCCGGGCGAACCACTTCCAGACAATGAGGCGCAATGCCTTCCAGGCCTAACTTCATGTATGCGCCGGGAGCCAGCTGGTCGGTATCGATGTCCGGGCCCACCGCCCAAACCCGCGCATTCTGAATATTGTTCGTACTCATGCCAGCAACTCCCGCGGGTCAGTGATGCGGCCTCGCAAGGCCGATGCGGCAACGGTATAGGGAGATGCCAGGTACACCTGAGCGCTTGCCGATCCCATACGCCCCTTGAAATTGCGGGCCGTCGTCGCAATCACGTTTGCGTTGTCGGGGATGCTGCCGCCATAACCTGAACACGCCCCACACGCGGTGGGCAGCACTTCGGCGCCTGCCTGCCGCAGTACTTCCATCACGCCTTCTGCCTCGGCCTGTTGCTGATCCTGAATGCTGGCCGGCGCAACGAGTAGCCGTACGCCGGCCGCTGCGCGCTGACCAGCCAGAACTTTTGCCGCGGCGCGCAGATCGTCGAGTTTGGCACCGGTACAAGCACCGATATAGGCCGCTTGCACGGCCACATCCTGATAAGCATCGACCGGACGGGTGTTGGCCGGGCTATGAGGAGCCGCCACCTGAGGCGTCAGTTCGGCGGCATTGAAACGGTGCGTCGTCGCGTCGGCGCCCTCGTCGGTTTGCCACTGATCGATTTCGACCTGATCCACACCGACACCGCGCAGCCACTCGCGCGTGGTCTCATCAGGTGCGATGAGTCCCACCTGAGAGCCCATCTCCGCACTCATATTCGATAACGTCATGCGCTCCTGCATCGACAGCGCACGCACCGCCTCGCCGCAGAACTCAATTGCTTGATACTTCCCGCCATTCATCCCGAAGCGGGCAATCATATGTAACGCCATGTCCTTGGCGGTCACACCGGCCGGCAAGCGTCCATCCCACTGCATGCGAATGGTCTGCGGAACACGCACCCAGATTTCTCCGGTGACCACGACGCCGAGCATTTCGGTACTTCCGACACCGAACATATATGCACCGAATGCGCCGCCCGTAGGCGAATGCGAATCGCCACCGACACAGAACATGGAAGGCCGAATGTGCCCCTTCTGCGGAAGCACCACGTGGCAGATGCCTTCACTATCGTAGACATTAGGCAGTTTTTGCTCAGCGGCCCAGTCCCGCGCAATACGCACGATACGGAGGGAATCTTCGTCGCGAGCAGGCACGTAATGATCCATGACGAGGACGATCCGCGATTTGTCCCATACCTGGGCGCCCAATTCTTCCAGCATGGGTTTCAGGCGACGCGGCCCTGATGAATCATGGAACATCGCGAGATCAACTTTGCAGTTTACGATTTCGCCCGGTGTCACATGGGAACGGCCGCTGGCCCGGGCGATTAACTTCTGGGCCAACGTGGCAGGAAGAGTCATATGAATCAAAAGCGTTCGATGTGGTCGGTAGTGCTTCTCGCGGGCATCCTGATAGATGCCCGATCCTGATTTACATTAACTGCTTTATGGCGATATTTCGCTCTCTACGACGCGGGCATCGATGTCACCCAATCGGGTCAATTCCATTTGATACTCGTAACGGTCCGGCCTATACAGACCGTGAAGCAACTGCACGGGCTGATCGTTGCTGTCGTACACCAGTCGACGCACCGATAGCAGCGCCGCGCCGATTGAGACGTCCAGCTCGGTCGCAACCGTTGCATCGGCTTGACTCGCGGAGATCGTCTGACGCGCACGCCCCCATTCCACGCCAGATTCCTCCAGCAGCTCGAGAACCGGCCGGCGCGCTACGTCGGCACGTGTGAAACCCGTTGCACGCTCGACAGGCAAATAGCTGGTGATAAACGATACAGGGCCGGCATTCGTGCTACGGACGCGCACGATCTTTCGCACGCTGGCGCCTTCGGCAATCTGTAACGCCTGAGCAAGTGCGGGCGAAGCGTGAATCACGCTCCATTCCAGCACCTTGATGGAGGTCTTCCGGCTCGCCTGGACGATGTTGTTCAGCAGGCCGCCCAGCCTCAGATTCGGGTGATCGCCTTGTGCCGCCGCCTCCTGCTGTTCGCTACGCGGAGCCGGCCACGTGCCGCGCCCCGCCTCGCGAATAATCAGGCCTTCGTTGACCAGTTGCTCCAACGCGCGTCGCACGGTTACGCGACCGACGCCAAACCGTTGCGCCAGTTCGACTTCAGGCGGAACGCCATCGACATACAGACCCTCGTCCAGTTGCTGACGCAGGACAAGGTAGATCTGGTGGTATTTCGGGAGCGGCATTGAGCCCGCTGCTGATTTTGCCGTTACGGCCTGCGAAGAGCGCGCTTGTGTGGTGCGTTTCACTCTGAGTCCCAAGTAATTCTTGTGCAGTTTCGGGTCGCGCCCGAGTTCGTTCGGGTCGCGTGATTTCATGAACCGCTGAATAAAAGTTTATTGTTCCAACGATAGGACATTGTTGCTAGACTGTCAAGCAACAACCGCCTGGATTCATCTATATCAGCGAGGAGACGACATGGAGTATCTCGATCAACTCGGCACGTTCGGTGCCGATCTGCAATACGCAAACCTCCCTCAAGATGTGCGCCAACAACTGGGCTGGGTACTTGCGGACACTTTAGGCGCGATCGTCGGCGGCTCGGCCGAGCCCGAACTGCGCGCGATGGCGCAACGCGTTTCCCGCGGAAACGGGGCGACGCTGGTGGGCCTGGGCGCAAAGGCCAGTCCGATGGAAGCCGCATTGATTAACGGAACCGCCGGAACCTTCCTGGAAATGGATGAGGGCAATCGGTTTTCGCGTGGTCATCCGTCCATCCATGTGCTTCCCGCCGTGCTCGCAACAAGCGAAACCCAGGGCGCTGACGCACATCGCTTTCTCGCGGCTCTGGCCGTCGGCTACGAAATCGGCTCACGTTTTGGTGCCGCGGTGCGGTTGCGTGACGCTATGCATGTGCACGGAACGTGGGGCACGCTCGGCGCCGCGGCGGGTAGCGCGCGTGCGCTCGGCGCCGATGCCGGCACTGTGCGCGAGAGCCTGAACGTGGCGTCGTCGATGACCATCGCCACGTCAAAGAAAACGATGCTGCAAGGTGGACTGGTCCGCAACCTCTATGCCGGCCTCTCGAATAGCAACGGGCTGCTGGCCGCACAACTCGTGCTGTGCGGTTTTCAGGGTGAAGCAGATGGCCCCGCGTCCCTGTTCGGCGAGATCGTTTCGGAGCATTACGACCGGGTCAAGCTGCTTCGCGGCATACGCGAAGAATGGCACCTCATGCAGAACTACTTCAAGCTGCATTCGTGCTGCCGGTACAACCATGGCACGCTGGATGCACTCGACATTCTTGCCGAACGCGGCACCCTCCCGGCGGCAGCCGATATTTCGTCGATCGAAGTAACGACCTACAAGTACGCGGCCGAACTCACCGATCCCGCACCTCGTAACACACTCGGCGCCAAGTTCTCGGTGCCGTTCGCAGTAGCCACACGCATCGTCAACGGCAGCAGCGGTCTGTCCAGTTTCACGCAGGACGCGATTCGCAATCCGGATGTGCTCGCCCTGGCTTCCAGGGTATCCGTCGTCGAAGATCCGTCGATGACGGCACGACTGCCGCAGGAACGCCCTGCGCGGGTTCGCGTATTCGACAGCAACGGCCAGATTCACGAAGCCGAAGTCGGCGTCAATCGCGGCGATGACACGTCGCCCTACACCACCCGCGAACTGGAAAACAAGTTCCTCGACTTGTGCGAACGAGTCTGGCCGCGTTCGCATGCCGATGCGCTGCTCAACAGCACGCTGACCCTGGGCGATGCAAAGTGCGGCGATGAAGCCAGCTTCGCGAGCTGGCTGGAGATGCTGCGCCGCCCGGCTGATCGATGATGCATCGGCTGCCCTTCAGGAAATATCCGGGCACGAAATGCAGCTTGAAATCCCGCAACATTAGATGACCGCACAACGCCAACGTGATGCGCCTCAGGTAAATGTTCTATTGACAGAATAATAATGCACGCACAACATGCGGCAATGTGATCTTCATGCGCTCTGTCTATCAGGCGTCCTGTACAAACCTTCGAGAACCTACGCATGCAATCTTCCGATAAGACCGCCCGTCAACTGTTCGCCGAGTTCAAGGCAAACCCCACGCGCAAGCGTTTCGGCTTTGGCCGCATGCCCGCGCTGATTAACGTGGATCCGCAGAAGGCCTATACCAGCGTCGGTGAATTCGCGACGGCCTACGAGACCGATCCGAAGCAGATGGAATACACGAATCAACTCGCCGCGGCATTCCGCGCGAAAGGCTTTCCGGTCGTGTGGACTTATGTCGCTTATATGGAATCGGGCGAAGACTGCGGGATCTGGGGCACGCGCAGCAACACGCCCGACTCGCTGCAGAACATCAAGGTCGATAGCCGCCGCTCCGAATTCGATGACCGCCTGGTGATCGATCGTAAGCGGGACATCATCGTCAACAAGCGCATGGCCTCGGCGTTCTTCGAAACCAATCTGTCTTCGATTTTCACGTTCCACGGCGTGGACACCGTGATCGTCACGGGCGGCTCGACCTCTGGTTGCGTGCGCGCCACGGTGATCGACAGCTTGCAACGCAGCTTCCGCACCATCGTTCCCGAAGAGTGCGTGGCCGACAAGCATGAAAGCCCGCACTTCGCCAACCTGTACGACATGGCCGTGAAATACGCCGATGTTCTGCCCGTGGCCGAAGTGCTGGAGCAGATTGCCAAAATTCCGGCAAAGGGTGAATGATGAAGCGCGATCCCGCTTTCTACGATTACCTGCCCTATGAGAACCGACCGCAGATCCGCTGGCCTGGCGGTGCGCGTGTCGCTTTCTGGGTCGCGCCCAATGTCGAGTTCTACGAACTCAATCCACCGCGTAATCCGTCCCGTGGCGCCTGGTCGCGTCCGGCGCCGGATATTCAGAACTACTCCTACCGCGACTATGGCAACCGCGTGGGCTTCTGGCGCATGCTGGACGTGATGAAGCGCTGCAACATGCGAGGCAGCGTCTCTCTGAACGTCGCCATGTGTGAACACCACCCGGAAGTGATCGCCGCTTGCGCCGAGAACGGCTGGGAGTTCTATTCGCACGGCACGTACAACACGCGCTACATGATGGGTATGAGCGAGGAACAGGAACGCGCTGTCATCCAGGACTCGATCGACACCATCCGCAAGCACACGGGGCAAAAACTCGACGGCTGGCTCTCGCCCGCGCTGACCTACACGGATCGCACGCTCGATCTGGTCGCGGAAATGGGTCTCACCTATGTGTGCGACCTGTTTCACGACGATCAACCGGGGCCGGTGAAAACGAGCAAGGGCCGACTCGCGAGCATTCCGTATTCGCTGGAGATGAACGACACGATTGTCTACAACGTCAATCAGGTCTCTCCGCGCCGCTATGGCGACATCATCAAGCGACAGTTCGATCGCCTCTATCGCGAGGGTGAGGAATCGGGCACGGTGATGTGCATTCCTCTGCACCCCTATCTGATCGGCCAGCCGTATCGTCTCGCGGCCTTCGAAGAAGCGCTGCAGTACATCACGAGCCACGACAAGGTGTGGCTCGCCACCGGTCGCGAAATCGCGCAGTACTACAACGAACACTATTACGACGCCTTCGCAAAGGCCGCTCACGCAGTCGGAGAAGCCCCATGAGCTCACTGCCGCAGGAACATCTCGAATATCCGCTGCGCAAGTACGGCATGGACCACCAGCGCTATGACTGGTCCATGTTGCCCGATCGTCCGGGCGTCGCGTGGCCCAATGATGCCCGCGTCGCGCTGTGGGTGATTCCCGCTCTGGAGTGGTTTCCGCTCGACATGAAGGGACAGCCGTTCAAGCCGCCCGGTGCGATGCAGACGGCTTACCCCGACCTGCGCCATTACACGCTGCGCGACTACGGCAATCGAGTCGGTATTTTCCGCATCATGAAGGCGCTGGAGCAACATGGGATTCGCGCGAGCGCGGCCATGAATGCGGCTGTGGCCGTGCGTTACCCCGCGCTGGTCAAGGCGTGCGTCGAGCGCGGCTGGGAAATCATCGCCAACGGGCTGGACATGGACCATCTCCACCACGGCGGCCTTGCCGAAGAAGACGAACGCGCGCTCATTCAGCAATCGCTGGAGATTCTGCGCAAAGCAAGTGGTCAGAAAGTACGCGGTTGGCTGTCGCCGGCCAAGTCGGAATCGTGGAACACGCCTGATCTGTTGCGTGAGGCAGGCGTCGATTATGTTTGCGACTGGGTTAACGACGATATGCCGTATGCGATGAACACGCGCGCGGGAACGTTGCATGCGATGCCGCACCCGATCGACATCGACGACACGACCATTCTGGTGCAGAACCATCACACCGAGGACGACTTCCGCGATCAGCTGATCGACCAGTTCGACGTGTTGTATCGCGAAGCGCGCCCGGACAATGGTCGCGTGATGGCGATTTCGCTCCATCCGTGGGTGATCGGTCAGCCGTATCGCATCCGCGCACTCGAAGAAGCGCTGGAGCACATCATGCGCCATCGCGGCGTCTGGTCCGCGACCGGCAGCGAGATTCTCGATGCGTGGAAGGGCCAGCAGCCCGCCTGAGTCCCTGAATTGCGGACAGGGTTGGCGCCCCGTATTGGCCGGATAGACCAGTACGGGGTCGCCCCTGATCCTCTCCATATCGAATACTTCATTTCCCACTCTTCCATGACGCCCTCTTCCGAAAAGCGTGTGCGCCGCGTTCTCGTGGTCGTGCCTTTCGCCATGTCCGCCGACAACCTGCTTCTTCGTGAGTCGCAGTTGCAGGGCCTGCAATTCGGCGACGACATTCGTTTCGAGTACCGGGCGGTCAAAGCCGGCCCGATGAACTACTCCAGCCACCACGATTTCGCGCTCGCCGATGTCGCGAACTTCGAGGCCGGTTGCCGCGCACAGGAAGAAGGATTCGATGCCGTGTGTATCGACACCATGAGCGATTCGGGCGTTGCGGCCCTGCGTTCGGTGCTCGACATTCCGGTGTTCGGGCCGGGAAAAGTGTCGATGCTCACCGCACTCATGCTCGGGGATAAATTCTCGGTCCTCACAATGGCCAGCCGCTGGAAGCCGCTCTACAAGAAAGCGCTGGATGAACTCGGCCTGCATCACAAATGCGCTTCCGTCCGCGCGATCGAAGTGACGCCCGATAACCAGAATCTGCTTTCCGGCAAGGAAGAGGACGTCTTCCCGCTTCTGGAGAAGGCGGCTCTTCGCGCTGTCGAAGAGGATGGCGCGGACGTGCTCATTCTCGGCTCGACCACGATGCATCAGTCGCACGGATGGCTGCAATCGCGTCTGCCGGTTCCGATCATCAACCCGGGCCCGCTGAGCTACAAGATCGCGGAATCAATGCTCGCCCTGCGCCTCACGCAAAGCCGCACGGCCTATGCGAAGCCCATGCATCCGCGCCTGGACATGCTCTCGCATATGCTGGACGCGGGGCAAGAGAGTCTGTCGACCAGCAATCTCTAATCTGATTCACGATCCCCGGGTATAACGAAATGTTTGTCAAAAATACATGGTATGTCGCCGCATGGGCTGAGGAAGTCACCCGGGAACTGATGTCCCGCAAATTCCTGAACACGCCGGTCGTCATGTACCGGACCGAGAAAGGCGAGCCGGTTGCGCTGGAAGACGCGTGTCCCCACCGCTACTACCCGCTGTCGAAAGGGGTGCTCAAGGGCGACTCCATCCAGTGCGGCTATCACGGGATGGTGTTCGGCTGTTCCGGAAAATGCGAACGCATCCCGGGTCAGGAACAGATTCCGAAATCGGCCAAGGTCCGCTCCTTTCCGATGGTCGAGCGCTGGGGCTGGCTGTGGATCTGGATGGGCGATCCGGAACTTGCGGATCCGGAAAAGATTATCGACATCCCGCAGTTGCGCACCGATCAGTGGCACCAGATCAAAGGCGAGCGTATCTATTACAAGGGCAGCTACAAGCTGATGCTCGACAACCTGCTCGACCCGTCGCACGTGCCGTTCGTTCACCCGACCATTTTTTCTTCGGGTAACGAAGCGGAATACCCGGTCGATACGGCAAGCCATAACGGCTTCGTGACCGTGAGCCGCATGGTTCCGAAGGCGAACGTGCCGCCGATCTTCCGCACGATAAAGGCCGATCTGCCGGAAAAGATGGACCGCTATCAGGTCTATCGCGTGTCGCCGCCGTCGCTGTGCGTCATTGAAACCGGCGTGGTCGAGACCGGCGACTGGAAGAGTGTCGTGATGAAAGAAGATACGCTCACTGAGGCGCCGGCTGTCCCGGAAGGCGACGAACGCAAGGTCTACAGCATTCGTGGTTTCGATTTCATGACCCCGGAAACCGAAAGTACCACGCACTACTTCTGGTTCCTCGTCACCAACGTCGGCGTCGGCGATGAGCAAGTGAAGGAAAAGCTGCGACAGCAAGGCATCGCCGCTTTCGCGGAGGATATCGAGGTGGTCGAAGGTATCCAGGCGCGCGTTGAGCAAGGGAACCTGCCGCCGCAGAGCGTGATCGGCATTGACCGCGGCTACATTCAGCTTCACCGGATGCTCGAGAAAATGCTCGAGGCTGAAAAGGCATAAGAGAGAAGTGTCTGGATAAGATCTACGACGGTACTCATTAGTCATGCTCATGAGTAATCCGTCTATTTGGGCGCGCCATAAAATTCCAATCAACTTCGCCCGAACACATCTAAATCTGTTTTTCTGATATCAGGTGGAGACATGAATGCAGTGTTGAATAGCGAGAAAGACAAGGTAGCAATCGTTACGGGTGCGGCCCAGGGAATTGGACGTGCGACTGCACTGCGCTTGATGCGTAATGGCGTGAAGGTGGTGGCGGTTGATCGTCAGGCCGATGGGTTGGCCACGCTCAGGAGCGAAGCGCCCGATCAGGTCGAAATTCTTGAACTCGACGTGACTTCGGCGGACGCGCCTGACACGACGATAGCCACCGCAATGGACAAGTTTGGCCGTGTGGATGCGTTGGTCAACAATGCGGGAATCGGGATCGCCAAACCAGTTCACCTGACGACCGACGAAGAATTCGACCGCTTCATGAACATCAACCTGCGCAGCGTGTTCCGTTTTACGCGCGCAGCGCTCGGTGTCATGAAGGCTGGCGCCACGATTGTGAACGTCGCCTCGACGTTCGGTCTGATGGGCAATCCGAACGCCTCGTCGTATGCGGCGACCAAGGCCGCTTTAATGGGCCTCACGCGCCAGATGGTTGCCGACTATGGTCCCACGGGTATCCGTGTCAATGCGGTCGCCCCCGGCGTCATCGTGACGGACATGGTGAAAGGCCGGCTGGAAACCAGCGAATACTTCCGCAAGCTGATGGTCGAAACGACGCCGTACACGCGTCTGGGCACGGCTGAAGACGTCGCCAACGTGATCGCGTTCCTCTGCTCGGATGAATCCGGGTATGTGAATGGCCACGTGCTGACGATCGATGGCGGCTGGAGCGCGGCTAACTTTGTTCCGCAGGGAGCGTAACGTGGGCGAGCAAACGCTGCAAGTTACGCTCATGCGCAAACACGCAGAGGCCGAAGCCATTGTCTCGTTCGACCTGTCGGCTCGCGAGGGCGATGAACTGCCCGCATTCGAGGCGGGGTCGCACATAGACGTGCATCTGCCTAATGGCCTGGTGCGACAGTACTCCCTGTATGGCAATCCCGCCGACAACTCCGCCTATCGACTGGCGGTTCTGAAAGAGCCGCAGTCTCGCGGTGGTTCCGAGGCGGTGCACGAGCTCCTTCAGGTTGGCGATGTGCTGACTATCAGCCGTCCGCGGAACAACTTCAAGCTCGTCGAGGAGGCCGGATCGACGCTGCTGATCGCGGGCGGCATTGGTATTACGCCGCTGTTGTCGATGGCTCACCGCCTTGCCGGGCTGGGCCGGAATTTTCAACTGCACTATTGCGGCCGGTCTCCCGAGCGAATGGCTTTTCACGAGCTGTTGAAAGACGGCGCATTGTCCGGAAACTCAAATCTCTATCTCGACAGTGAAGGCCCGGCGTTCGATCCGAAGCAGCTGTTCTCCAATCAGCCGAAGGACACCCATATCTACGTGTGCGGTCCCGCGGGCTTTATCGATTGGGTGATCAAGGAGGCGCAGGCAGCGGATATCGCACCCGCTCAGCTCCACCAGGAATTCTTCTCCAGATCCGAAGCGGCGCCTGCCGGCGAAGAGTTCACGGTCGTCCTCAATCGTAGCGGTAAGAGCTTCGTGATTCCCGACGGGGAGACCGTAACCGAAGCGTTGGCCAAAGAAGGGATCGAGATTCCCGTTTCGTGCGAGCAGGGCATTTGCGGGACCTGTGTCACGAAGGTAATCGACGGGATCCCCGATCACCGTGACAGCTATCTGACGGACGAAGAAAAGGCGGCCAACGATCAATTCATGCCTTGCTGCTCGCGTGCATCGAGCCCAAAACTCGTTTTGGATCTTTGAATCGTTATCCCCGAATTTTGCGCCCACTACTGGTGGGTATTGAAACAACTTTTCCAGAGTCAAAATTATGAGTGCCGTCTCCATACAAAACCAGCAGGGAACCAACCGGGTGCACTGGACAACCCTCCAGGTAGTCGTGGTCGCGATCTGTAGCTTCATCAACGGCCTCGACGGGATGGACCTGCTTGTCATGTCCTACGCCGCACCGGCAATGGCCGCGGATTGGCACATCGGCTTCGCAACGCTTGGCGTGGTCTTCAGTGCGGGCATGGCCGGCATGCTCGTCGGCTGTCTCTGTATCGCGCCGTTCGCGGATACGATGGGTCGTCGTCCGATCGTTCTGTTCTCGCTCATCGCAATGGCGCTCGGCTCGTTCGGCTCAGGCTTGACGCACGATCTGAACCTGTTCATCGTCGCGCGCTTTATCGCGGGCCTCGGTCTGGGTACGCTGCTCGCGTCGGTTGCGGCACTCGTTAGCGAGTACGCACCGGAAGGTCGTCGCACCGTCGCGGTCGGCATTTTCCAGGCGGGTTATCCGATTGGCGCAGTGCTGACCGGTATCGTCTGTATTTATGCGATCCCTGCTTTCGGCTGGCAAGCCACGTTCATCGGTGCTGGTTTGATCACCGCTGTCACGGTGCCGATCGTTGCGTTCTGTCTGCCGGAATCGGTGGCATTCCTCGAAGTACGTCAACCGAAGGGCGCGCTCGAACGCAGCAATGCACTGCGTAAGCGTCTGGACTGGCCGGCGATTACGGTGCTGCCGCAACGCACGATCGGTAACCTGCCGAAGCCGGCGGAAGTGCTGAGTGCCAAGCTGCGCAATGCCACGCTCGCGATCTGGATCGCAACGTTTCTCAGCTATGGCGTTCTGTATTTCGTCGCCAGCTGGGTTCCGAAGATCGCGGTTGCCGCGGGTCTGAGCCATACGAATGCAATCTGGGCGGGTTCGCTCGTCAACATGGGCGGTGTGTGCGGCGACATCATCATCGGTGCGCTCGCTGTTCGTCGCCCGGTCGGTAACCTGATCGCCATCTTCTTCGTCTTCTGCGCGGTGCTGATGATGATCTTCGCGCAGCCCTTGCCGCTGACCGCCATCCTGATCAGTGCGTTCGGCCTCGGCTTTACGCTGTACGGCGGTTTCAGCGCGTTCTACTCGCTGGCGGCTCAACTGTACCCGGCACGCCTGCGTAGCTCGGGTATCGGCTGGATGGCGGGCATTGGCCGTGGTGGCGCAATCATCGGGCCGCTGGCCGGCGGCGCACTTCTGGCGGCAAATACGTCGCTGCCGATCACGTTCCTCTGCTTCGCGATTCCGCTCGTTATCTCGGGCGGGTTCGCGGCTCTCGCCTCTCACTTTGGCCGCAGTATCCCGACCGAAGACTGATCGCCGGTCGACAGCGCAGGCATAAGAAAAAGCCCCGTGATGCTTTTCGGCCACGGGGCTTTTTTTAAATTCGACCACTATCCTGGAGAAGCGCTAATGGCAGGTCGGCTTATTCACAGCGTGGATCGCGGTGTGACGTCGATAACGGATGTCGGTCCCGATAGCGAACTGGTTAGCGTCTATGCTCACAACGACGGCGTAATGTGCCGGTATCGCAACTTTACCGGTACGGTAGACCAACTGGTTCGTCATTTGAGGATGAGATTTGCCGACGATCGGAAGAGGTACTTTTTCTATCTGGAGATGATCAAAGGTATGGCTGACAGAATTTCCTGTTCCTGAGGGTTGGGATCAAGCCAGCGTGCAATGTTGGCCGATCCCTCCCGCACGATCCGGCGTGTCTACGGCTACCGCACCCTCCCCTGTTTCCACGCGCTGAGCAACTCCTCGTACTTGACCGTTTCGCCCTTCGGCTTCTCGTTGGCGAGCTTCTTCCACGGCGCATGCTGATCCGACAACCATTTGGCCGGATCGCTTTCCGCGTTCAACTCGGGCGCGCAGACTTTCATGCCCGCGCGCTGCAAACGCGCCAACACCTGGTCCATTTCCTTCGCGAGATTGTCCATCGCGGCTTGCGGCGTCTTCTCTCCGGCCACGGCAGTGGCGACATTCTTCCACCAGAGTTGCGCCATCTTCGGATAGTCGGGCACGTTGTTGCCGGTCGGTGTCCACGCCACGCGCGCCGGGCTGCGATAGAACTCGATCAGCCCGCCGTATTTGTCCGCGTTCTTCGTGAAGAACTCGCTGTGAATGTCGGAATCGCGAATGAACGTGAGCCCGACAATCGACTTCTTCAGCGACACCGTCTTCGACGTGACGAACTGCGCGTACAGCCACGCGGCAGCCCGCTGGTTCGGCGGCGTCGACTTGAAGAAGGTCCACGAGCCGACGTCCTGGTAGCCGTTCTGCATGCCTTCCTTCCAGTACGGGCCGTGCGGCGACGGCGCCATCCGCCATTTCGGCGTGCCGTCCGCGTTGGTCACGGTGCCGGGCCGCAGCATCGACGCGGTGAACGCGCTATACCAGAACACCTGTTGCGCAATCCGGCCTTGCGCGGGCACCGGCCCCGCTTCGTTGAAGGTCATGCCGGACGCTTCGGGCGGCGCATATTTCTTCAACCAGTCGATGTACTTCGTGGTCGCGAAAACGGCCGCCGGACTGTTGGTGCCGCCGCCGCGCGAGACTGACGCACCCACCGCGTGACAGCCGTCCGGCGTAACGCGAATGCCCCACTCGTCGACCGGCAGGCCGTTCGGGATGCCCTTGTCGGCTTCGCCCGCCATCGACAGCCACGCATCGGTAAAGCGCCATCCCAGCGACGGGTCTTTCTTGCCGTAATCCATATGGCCGTAGACCTTTTCGCCGTCGATCGTCTTCACGTCGTTGGTGAAGAACTCCGCGATATCTTCATACGCGGACCAGTTCACCGGCACGCCGAGCTCGTAGCCGTACTTCGCCTTGAACTTGTCCTGAAGATCCTTGCGCGCGAACCAGTCGGCGCGGAACCAGTAGAGGTTCGCGAACTGCTGGTCGGGCAACTGATAGAGCTTCTTGTCCGGCGCGGTGGTGAAACTCGTGCCGATGAAGTCCTTCACGTCGAGCCCCGGGTTCGTGTACTGCTTGCCTTCGCCGGCCATATAGTCGGACAGCGGCATGATCACGCCGTAGCGATAGTGCGTGCCGATCAGATCCGAGTCGGAAATCCAGCCGTCGTAAATGCTCTGGCCCGATTGCATCGACGTTTGCAGTTTCTCGACGACGTCGCCTTCCTGGATGATGTCGTGCTTGACCGGAATGCCGGTGATCTCGGTGAACGCCTTGGCCAGCGTTTTCGATTCGTACATGTGCGTGTCGAGCGTTTCGGACACCACGTGCACTTCCTTGACGCCCGCCGCCTTCAGTTTGGCGCCCGTGTCGATGAACCACTTCATCTCGTCCATCTGCTGCTGCTTCGACAGCGTGCTCGGCTGGAACTCGCTGTCCACCCACTTCTGCGCTTCGGCCGTGCCGGCGATCGCGCTGTGGCTCACAAAGCCCGCCGCGACGATTCCTGCCACGGCGAGCGTGAGCCTCCGTCTCCTCAGATGCATGGCTGCCTCCAGTGTCTCCGAACCCCTTGGGCCAACTGCCGGAGTCCGCAAGGGGCATCAACGGAACCGGTCTGTCCAGATACGCAAGTCTTCGAATCGCAAAACCGTTCAACCCTTCCACATGACGATGAGCAGGACGAGCATCGAGACCACGAAACCGGGCCACGCGCTCGCGTTTTCCGCGCTGATGCCGATCCACGCGAGGTTGATGTACGCGGCGATCAGCAGCCCGATAAAGAGCCGGTCGCCGCGCGTGGTGCTGATCGGCAGGAAGCCTTTGCGTTCGATGGTCGGCGAGCGGATTTCCCACACGGTCATCCCCGCGAGCATCACCACGATGCACGCGAAAAAGACCGCCACTTCGGGCGTCCAGTACATCCACGTCAGCATCACACTCTCCCCATCGCAAAGCCCTTCGCGATGTAGTTGCGCACGAAGTAGATGACGAGCGCGCCCGGCACGACGGTCAGCACGCCCGCCGCCGACAGCACGCCCCAATCCATTCCCGCGGCCGAAACCGTGCGCGTCATCACCGCGGCGATCGGCTTCGCGTTGACCGTGGTCAGCGTGCGCGCGAGCAATAGCTCGACCCAGCTGAACATGAAGCAGAAGAACGCCGTCACGCCGACGCCCGAACGGATCAGCGGCAAAAAGATCTTCACGAAGAACGCGGGAAACGTATAGCCGTCGATGTACGCGGTTTCGTCGATTTCGCTCGGCACGCCCGACATGAAACCTTCGAGTATCCACACCGCGAGCGGCACGTTGAACAGCATGTGCGCGAGCGCGACCGCGATATACGTGTCCATCAGACCGACGCTCGAATAAAGCTGAAAGAACGGCAGCAGGAACACGGCGGGCGGCGTCATCCGGTTGGTCAGCAGCCAGAAGAACATGTGCTTGTCGCCGAGAAACCGGTAGCGCGAGAACGCATACGCGGCAGGCAGCGCGACCAGCACGGACATCACCGTGTTCATCAGCACGTAGATGATCGAGTTGATATAGCCCCAGTACCACGACGGGTCGGTGAAGATCACGCGGTAATTCTCGAGCGTCACGTGATGCGGCCAGACCGCGAACGCCGACATGGTCTCCTCGTTCATCCGCAGCGAGATGGACAGCATCCAGTAGAGCGGGAACAGCGAGAACACGATATACACCGTCATCACGACGATTCGCATCCAGCGGTTATTGCCCATGCTCTTCTCCCGTCGTTGCGGGGCCGCCTTTGCCGACGCGCTCCATCCAGTTGTAAAGGACGAAACACAGCAGCAGGATGATCAGGAAGTAGATCAGCGAGAATGCCGCCGCCGGCCCGAGGTCGAATTGCCCGACCGCTTTTTGCGTCAGGTACTGCGACAGGAATGTGGTCGAATCGCCCGGCCCTCCGCCCGTCAGCACGAACGGCTCGGTATAGATCATGAAGCTGTCCATGAAGCGCAGCAGCACCGCGATCATCAGCACGCCGCGCATTCTCGGCAACTCGATATAGCGGAAAACCGCGAAGCGGCTCGCGCCGTCTATCTCCGCCGCGCGATAGAACGCATCGGGAATCGCGCGCAAGCCGGCATAGCAGAGCAGCGCGACGAGCGGTGTCCAATGCCAGACGTCCATCACCAGCACCGTGATCCACGCGGCGGCGGGGCTCGCCGTGTAGTTGTAGTCGATGCCCATGCGGTTCAGCGTATAACCGAGCAGACCGATATCGGGACGCCCGAAAATCTGCCAGATCGTGCCGACGACATTCCACGGAATCAGCAGCGGCATCGCAAGCACGACCAGCGTGACCGACGCGCGCCAGCCCGACGCGGGCATCGCCAGTGCGAGGCCGACGCCGAGCGGAATTTCCAGCAGCAGCACGCACGCGGAGAAAATGATCTGCCGCCCGAGCGCGCCGCGCAGGTCGGCGTCGTTGATGATCGCGCGGAACCACTCGGTGCCGACGAACACATGCTGCGTCGGACTGATGATGTCCTGCACCGCGTAGTTCACCACCGTCATCAGCGGCAAAATCGCGGAAAACGCGACGCAGATGAACACCGGTATCACCAGCAGCCACGCCTTCTGGTTGACCGGCTTGTTCATCGCGCGATCCTTTCGTCGTTGCTGAAGAAAACGGTGTCCGGCGTGGCCAGCTTCAGCCAGACGGAACCTTCGTCGATCCGCACATGCGGTTCGATCTTGGCCCGCAGAGTCTGGCTATCGCATTGCACCGTGAGCAGTTGATAGTTGCCGAGTTGCTGCACGCGCACCACCGCCGCCTGCACCGCGCCCGGCTCGCCGTGATTGACGACCCGCACGAACTCCGGGCGAATGCCGAGCGTCAGCGTGCCGTTCGCGTGCTTCAGTAAATCGAGTGTGTGGGGATCGAGTTGCAGACGCTGCGTGCCGAGCCTGATACCGTCCGCGTCCAGATCGACCGGGCACAGATTCATTCCCGGGCTGCCGATGAAATAGCCGACAAACGTATGATCGGGCCGCAGAAACAGCGCGTCGGGACCGCCCTTCTGCACGACGCGGCCGTTCGTCATCACGACCACTTCGTCGGCGAACGTCAGCGCCTCGACCTGATCGTGCGTCACGTAGATCAGCGTCAGCTTCAGTTGATGGTGGATCTTTTTCAGTTGACGGCGCAGCACCCACTTCATATGCGGGTCGATCACGGTCAAGGGTTCGTCGAACAGGATCGCGGCGACGTCCTTGCGCACGAGTCCCCGTCCGAGGGAAATCTTCTGCTTCGCATCCGCCGACAGATTGTTCGCCTTGCGCGTCAATTCGCGCGTCATGTCGAGCAGCTCCGCCACCTCGTGGACGCGCACCTTTACGTCGCGCTCCGGCATCTTCCGGTTGCGCAGCGGAAACGCGAGATTGTCGAACACGCTCATCGTGTCGTAGATCACCGGGAACTGGAACACCTGCGCGATGTTGCGTTCGCGCGGACTGAGCGCGGTGATGTCGCGACCGTCGAACAGCACCTTGCCTTCCGACGGCCGCACGAGTCCGGAAACGATGTTGAGCAGCGTGGTCTTGCCGCAGCCGGACGGCCCGAGCAGTGCATATGCACCGCCGTCTTCCCACGTCATGCTCATCGGCTGCAACGCGTAGTCATCGAGCGTGGCGGGGTTCGGAGCGTACGCGTGCGCGAGATTCTGGAACTCAATGCGCGCCATGAGCCGCCTCCGGGCCGTACAGCAGCCTGGTGTCCGCGTCGAATACGAACAGCTCGTCGGGGTCGATGTAGACGTCGAGTTGCGTGCCCAGCTCGATCTGATGCACGCCCTGCAGTTGCGCGACCAGTGCGACGCCGCCTTGCAGCGTGCGCAGGTGCAGGTAGGTTTCGGAGCCGCTCAGCTCGGCCAGTTCAAGCCGGCAGGGCACCGCGACCGAGTGCGGCGTGCGCGGCGCGAGCCGCAGATGGCCCGGACGGATGCCGATGTGAACCGTGCCGTCGCCGGACGCGGCCTGCTTGCCGGCGCGTTCGAGCGGCACGTCGATGCCGATCGGCAGGCGCGCGGTGCCGTTCGCGGTCAGCTCGCTCGCCAGCATGTTCATCGGCGGGTCGTTGAACACCGCGGCGACGCCGACATTGGCGGGCGCGTTGTACACGTCGAGCGTCGGCCCATATTGGAGCACGCGCCCTTTGTCGACGATCGCCGTGTAGCCGCCGAGCAGCAGCGCTTCGAGCGGTTCGGTGGTCGCATAGACGACCGTGGTTTTGCCGTCCGCAAACAGCGTCGACAGTTCGACGCGCAATTCCTCGCGCAGCTTGTAGTCGAGATTGACGAGCGGTTCGTCGAGCAGCACCAGCGACGAGCGCTTGACCAGCGCCCGCGCCAGCGCGCAGCGCTGCTGCTGGCCGCCGGACAGTTCCGCCGGACGCCGTTCGAGCAGATGACCGATATGCAGCTTGGCGGCGACTTCGTGCACGCGCCGTTTGATTTCGTCGGCGGGCAGCTTCTGAAGCTGGAGCGGCGACGCGATGTTGTCGAACACCGTCATCGCCGGATAGTTGATGAACTGCTGATAGACCATCGCGAGATTGCGCTGGCGGACGCTGACACCGGTCACGTCGCGCTCGTCGGCGAGCACGCGGCCCGAAGCGGGACGGTCGAGCCCCGCCATCACCCGCATCAATGTGGTTTTGCCCGCCTGCGTCGGGCCCAGCAGCACGTTGACCGCGCCGGGCACGAGCCGCAGATCGACGCCGTACAGATGGGTCTGGGCGCCCGAAACGACTGTCACCCGCTCCAGTTCCAAGACCAAATCGCCCTCCGTTCTTTTGATGCGTCTCCGGTGCTGCGGATGCCTGGCGAGGCAATCAGGCGGGATGAGGCGTTGCGAGGCGCGATGCCGATAGATGTTCCTTTTTGTTCGTTTACGATTAAATTGGTGTTAACCATACATTCGATAGACGACAAGGTTTCTACCAGATTACCGATGCCGGCTGGATTTTTCGGTCGTGTAAGGATTGCCGGACGCGGCGCCTGAACGGAGCCGCTGCGGCGGCCGACCGCGGAACGGAGCGGGAACGCTTGCCCGCCTCAGCTCGCGGGCCCCGCTTCCATCAGCTTGCTGACAAGTTGCTTGAAGCTCGGCAACAGAAGCCTGTTCGCATAGCCGCTGAGGTGATCGCCATCGAAGACGAGCGGCCGGCCGTCGGCGGTGTGCGTCAAGCAGTCCGAATCCGGGCACAGAAGTGGCAACGGGTCCCATACCTGAGCTTCGGGAACCGCCCGCACGATGTGCGCGTAGGATTCGAGCACCGGCGCCCGCAAGGATTCCAGATCCGCGCGGGCGATGCGATCGCCGCCGGAACAGATGGGATTGTCGCGATTGAACCAGTCCGAGCATCGGAACGGCTGACTCCGAAACTCGGGTGTCGGCCCCTCCAGGACGACCTTCGCCCCTTTGGCCGCCAGTTTCCGCAAGATCGGAATGGCCTCTCGCACGCCGTCTACCCGGCTTTGCACGGCCTCTGGACCGAACATGTAGTCCCACGCGCTCGAGTCGTCGAAGCGGGCCCACTCGTCGGAGAAACGCGGCAGCCGCAGCGAAGGCAGGAAGACCACGTCACCGGGCCCGACCTGCGCCTCGATCTGAGCGAGCGCCGCATCCATCCCCGGCGCACAGCTCGCCACCTCATCCTGTTTGCGCGGCAGCAACGCCATGAACGGACAGCCTCCATTGTTGTACGCGAAGACCTTCACGCCAGTATCCCGGGCGAATTCGCGCAACATCCTGTTGTAGGCCATCGCGTGCGAATCGCCGATCACGTACAGGCGCCCGCGATAGGCCGCCGGAAGCGAACATCCGGCACGTGAATAGGTCCATACGGGCCCCCCGTTGAGCTTCGTCCTGTTCCACGTGTCCAGACATCCGTCATCGCGGGCTTCGAGGGGGCGGCTCGGATACCAGTCGTCGGCACGTTGCGACACCACGCTGAGCGACATATCCAGTTTCAGTTGGGCGACCTGGATGCCGCCCCAGAGCAGCGCTCCGCCCGTCAACGTAGCCAGGCCCACCCCGACGACAGCGGGACGCCGCATGCCTTTCAGGAGCGCCGAACGCCGCGCGGGATTCTCGACGTAGTACCAGGACGCGGTCGCCAGCGCGAAAGTCAGTACGGCCGCGAGCGCGCGCCAGACCGGCCTGTCGATCCCGGTCGTCCAGCGCAGCAGCACGATTACAGGCCAGTGCCAGAGATAAAGCGAATATGAGATCTTGCCGACGAACGTCACCGCTCGCGAAATGAGCAGCTTGTGCAGCCAATCCCCCGGCGCTCTTCCGTGCAGCGCGTACAGTACGCCGAGTGTGCCGGCAACCGGCAGCAGCGCTCCCGGAAAAGGAAGCTGCTCAGGGCGCACGAGCTCGAAACCGGCTGCCAGCAGCAGCAGCGAACCAGCGAGCAGAGCCGTCGAACCCAGCGTCCCATTGCGGTCGATCACTCCCACCGGGCGCTTCGCGAGCGCGAGCAACTGGTAAAGCACGATCCCGGCGGCCAATTCCCAGAAACGCCCTGGAATCAGGTAAAAATTGAGCCCTTCATTTCGCCTCGAAAGCCACCATGCGCACAACAGGGAAAGAGCGAATCCGCCGGCGAACAGAACAACGCAAAGTGTCTTTCTCGGACGTTTGCTCACCCACATGAAGAAAAGCAACGGGAAGATCAGATAAAACTGTTCTTCCACGCCAAGCGACCACGTATGCAAGTACGGGTTGAATTCGGCGCGTGGCGAAAAATAGTCGTCACCGATAAACGCGAGCACCACATTGCTCAATCCAAAGAAAGCGAAGAAGCCGGTGTATTTGTTGGTATCGCTCAGCCACGCATTTGGAATGAATAGCGCTGAAAACAGACCGGTCACCAGCAGGCACACCACGAGCGCCGGCACGATCCGCTGCACTCGACGCGCATAGAAATAAAACACAAAGCGCGAAAACCGCATCGATTCGAGGTTTCCAACGGATGCGCTTACAACAAACCCGGAAACGACGAAGAAGATGTCGACCCCGGTAAGCCCGCCGGGTAACCACCGCGAGTACAGGTGATAAACAATGACCGACAACACTGCGATCGCACGCAAACCGTCGATGTATGCCGCGTGCGCAGGACGGGTGAGTTGCGGCGCAGTAGTAGATTTATCGCGTGGATTCATGGCACGAAGAGTCGATTAGGTCGATCGCAATCCGCGGACGCCTGCGGGTTGTAGCAGCGATCCTGCTCAGGTAGAAACGCTGCATGAAAACCGCGGCAGACAGATGGTCAAGCTGCCCTTGTGTCCGCTGCCGGTTATAAAAGATCTCGATGTATTCCGTGATCTCTTGCTGCGCCCGCTGCCGACTTGCGAACCACCGACGCCGGGACGACTCGCTCTTCAGCGTGCCCCAACATGATTTGATCGATGCGTAGTCGAAGCAGTTTCCTCGTCCGCTCAGCGAGGCTTGCATGCCGAACTGGCTGACAAGATTGTGGTAAGCATGTGCGCAATATCGGCGGGCGCAGTCTGTGTAGTGAATCAGACCAGCCAGCGGTCAGTAAAACGCGACCGCCCGAAACACCGACTGCATCACCGGATGCCTGGTCATACGCTCTTCGCGTAAGGAATAAACGATGCCGGGTGATGACTGTGTTCGGAGCCGTAATCGAGAATAGAACAAGTGCAGAAGATTACGGCTAAGGTGTTGTCCTGACTTTCACCGCGTTCCGCATGTCCTGTATCGCACAGACGGATTGATAACCGGGTTCCCGTGGTTCTCTTTTTATGCACGGTTAATACATGAGATGTCGATTCTGCGACGACTGAAAAATTATGGTGTTCGCGATTGTGGTACGGATCCATCACTCAAACATTCAAGCACTCAAACCAGCAATGCGGTTCAGCATGCAGCGAACGAACATCGCGCCCGGCGAATCATGTCGCCGCACGAATGACCTTGTCAGGCGAGGCAAAGATCGCCGAAGATGCATGATCCGCCCGTTCTGCGTGGGGACGACATGCACCCATTCGCGAATTCAGCCAGGCCAGCAGTCCACGATGACGTCTTCGCACTGTGGGACCGGCTGGCCGAGTTCTCCGCAGCCGATGGCGATGCCGCGCTGACCCATCTGCTCACCACGCTCTGTGCGATGGTCGCGGCACGCAA
The DNA here is from genome assembly GCF_001931485.1 of Burkholderia sp. SRS-W-2-2016. Lineage (GTDB taxonomy): Bacteria > Pseudomonadota > Gammaproteobacteria > Burkholderiales > Burkholderiaceae > Paraburkholderia. Next base: position 26,748 of record NZ_MSDV01000022.1, read on the forward strand.
TGCGCTTTGGGCCGTAGTCGTGCGATTGCCTTCGCCCTCGCCGAACGATCCTTTGTTCGGCTGGCGTCCACGCCTGGTTCGACTCCTGCATCCGGTACCCGCGATGGTCGCTTCCGTGCAGGAGCAGTTCGACACGCTCTGGACCGGCAAGGTCGACTCGTCACATGTGGTGGCCGCGGCGGGGAACGAGCCGTTCCGCGCCAACCTGCTCTTCGAGGCCATGCCCGCGGAATGGTTCGAAGGTGAGCACTATCGCCGCCACTACCTCGAAGTGGGTCACGGCGACAGCATCCAGATGCGCTGCTCGCTCAACGACGATGTACGGATTCACATCTTCGTGTTTCGCGATGTGCAGGCACCCCGCTTCTGCGCGCCGGATCTCGAGCTTCTGTGCTTCGTGATGCATGGGCTGAGATGGTATTGCCGGCAGCAACTGCTGAGCCACGGCCTGCTGATCGCGGACGCTCCCCTTACGTCGACCGAGCGCCGGGTGCTGCTGGGACTACTCGACGGACGCTCGGAAAAGCAGATCGCGCAGCTGCTCGACCAGAGTCCGAACACGACGCATGTGCATATCAAGTCGATCTACACCAAATTCAACGTCGGAAGTCGCTCGACGCTCACCGCGCTGTGGCTCGGCAAGCTGAGATAGCGAACTGCGGGCGCTGGCGTTGCCGGATCACCTGTTCAGGTTATGTTCGGGTATCGGCGAACAATCTACGATTAGTCCCATGCCTTCATCGCACTGCAGCGCGCCCGCCTTGAACGTGCTGCGCTCGCGAGGGGTATCGCCTGCGTCGCGATTTGTTACGGGCTCTTTTTGCAATGACCTTTTGAGGAGTCTCGACATGAGCTACCCGAGCCGGGTCACAACCGTTCTAACCTCCTGCGTGCTCACGGCGACGGCCGCCGCGGGGTTCCAGTGCTGTATTGCCGCGACCGCTAACGCCGATTTCGATTCCGGGCTGGACGACTCCGCCGTGGTGCTCCGCACGTCGGGAAACACGCCGTTTCCGCGCTTCGACTCAGCGCGGATTCCGTTTTCTCAGCAGCCTGCCGTGGACGACTCGATTGCCCTTTGCATGCCGGATCTTTATTGTTCACTCGCGGCCCGATAGCACAGCCGGGGCGATCGGGCCGGGGCGGTCTGAGCACCAGACGAGGCCCCGTCGCAAACACGCAGGGAGAGCGACTATGCGCGCGCAAGACATCATGACCGCATCCGTCATCACCGCCACAGCGGACATGACGGTCCACGAAGCGGCAACACTGCTGGTCGAAAACCATCTCGGGAGCATGCCGGTCGTCGACGAGAACGGACAGGTTGTCGGTACCGTCGGCGAACGCGATCTTCTGCATCGGGTGGAGAACGGCACCTGCCACGGCAAGCGCCAGTGGTGGCTCGAACTGCTGTTGTCGTCCCCTCGCGCTCAGGCCGCGAGGTATCTGAAAGAGCACGGGCGCGTCGTGGGCGACGTGATGTGCGAAGAGGTGGTTTCGATTTCGGGGGAGATGCCGCTCCAGCAGATCGCGGACCTGATGGAACGTCGATGTCTCGACAGCGTGCCGGTGCTGAAGAGCGGCACGCTGATCGGAAATGTGAGTCGCTCGAACCTGATCCGCGCACTCGCGCGCGTTGCGCCGGTCGTGGAATTAGCTTCGCGCGACGATGCCAGCCTGCGCGAAGCGATAGTCCGGACCATGCAAGGGCAGAGCTGGCGGCTGCCCAAACACGGCGTACGCGTGAAGGATGGTGTCGTGCATCTACGCGGGGTGGTCGAATCCGTCGAGGAAAAGCGGGCCATCCGCACTGCCGCCGAGAGCGTGCCGGGCGTCAAGCGTGTGGAGTATCACCTTGAGTTTCCGGAGGTGATTCCGGCGTTGTAGGCCGCTTGCGGTGGGTTTTCGGGCGAGCGGCAACGTGTCGGCAGTGATGCCATTGGATACACGGGATCCTGCAATCCGTCAGCGCGCAACACGCTCGAGATAATGCTGCGCCGCGCGCGTCACATGGCGCTCGGCAAGCAACGCCGCGAGCGCCGCATCGCCAGATTGCACCGCGTGCAGGATCGCCACGTGTTCGTGCCAGGTGACGCGCACCTCTTCGTCGTTCGCATTCACGAACAGCATGCGCGTACGGTCGCGCAGCGAGCGCATCAGGTCCGACAGCATCGAATTGGCGCCGGCCGCGTACAGCAGGTCGTGAAAGCGCGCGTTCAGTTCGAGCAGACCCGTGGTCTCGCCTGCCGCCACCTTCGCGCTGCCCTCCTGGAGCACCGCCTCGATCTGAGCGACGAGTTCCGGCGTGCAATGCTCGGCGGCGAGGCGCGCGTTGAGTCCTTCGAGGGTCGCGCGGATCTGCACCATCTCGCGCGCCGCCGAAGGATCGAGCGACGCAACCACCGCGCCATGCCGCGGGCGCACTTCGACGAGCCCTTCCGCCGCCAGCGCGCGCAGCGCTTCGCGCACGGGCACGCGCGACACTTCGAGCTCCTCCGCGATCCGGCCTTCGACCAGCCTGTCGCCGGGCGCGTACTCACCGGTTGTAATCGACTCACGCAAGCGGGCGATCACCAGCTCCGAAAGCTGCTTGTGCATGATCGGCTCACGCCCGTTTGCGCTGATGGCTCCCCGTACCATGTTGACTCTCCACGTCTGACCGTTGCTCCAACTATTGGCGCAATTCTAGCAGCGCCGGTGTTTTCGTAGACTGTAGACATGATACGAAACGCGAATCCGCTGCGCGCCGTCAACCATCGCGCCCGCTCAACGCGGCACCGACGCCATGAACGCGAGAATCTCGCGTCCCAGATATTCCTCGCCGGAATTGAAATGCGCGACGATCGACGTGTGGTTGTGGCCGCGCATCTGCACGAAGCGCGGCGGCACGCCGCGATGGCGCAGCAATTCACGAAAGAACGCGGCACCGTAGTCATCGAGGAAGCGGTTTTCGTATTCGGCCACCGCGATCATCACCGGCACCGCGCAACATGCCGCGTGCGTGAGCGGCGAGCGCTCCGCGTAGCGCGATTCGTCGGCGCCGAAATACGCGCGCACCGGGCCCGCGTTCGGATTGCGCGGATCGACGTCGGCAACGAGACGCGCGCTGATCAGCACGAGACCGGCCACATCTCGCGGCCCGGCGCTGTCCGCGAGAGCGGGATCGAACAGGCAACTCGCGGCGTGCGCGCCGCCCGCCGAATGGCCGATCACGAAGATGCGTGCGGGGTCGATGCGCCAGCGCGCCGCATGCTCGCGCAGCCAGCCGAGCGCGCTGGCCACGTCCTGCGCGCCGCCCGGCCACGGCGCTTCATCGGCGAGACGGTATTCGACGTTCACCGCGACGAAGCCCTGGCGCGCGAACCAGTGGCACACGTTGTCGTAGATCGCGCCGTTCACGCTTTTGCTGCCGCGCACGAACGCGCCGCCATGCACGAACAGTACGGCTTCGCGCGGCGTATCGGCGGGTGCGTCAAGCGGCTCGAACACGTCGAGCACCTGGCGCGAATGCGCGCCATACGCAAGGTCACGCTCGACGCGCGTTCCATCCATCGGCGCGGCCATCACGAGCGGCGTGTAGCAATCGATCACCGCCTTGCGATTGGCGATGATGTCGTCGTTCCAGCTCGGCCCCAGCGCGAGCATGCGCTGACGTTGCTCCGGAGCAAACGGGCCGAACGGCGTGAACGCGGGATCGTCGTCGGCGCGGCTCACCATGACACGCTCACGTTGCCGTTGACGAACGTCTGGCACGCCATCCGGTAACCGCTCGCCAGTTCCTCGGGGCTCAGGTGACGGCGCTCCTTCTGCTTGACGTCGTCGGTATGTTCGCGGCCCGCTTCGACCTTGCATTTGCAGGTGCCGCACAGCCCGCCGCCGCATTTGAACGGAATGCCGCCCTGCTCGCGCAGCGACACGCGCAACAGGTTGCTATTGGCGGGCGCCTCGACGGTCTTGCCGCCATTGCTCATGAAAGTGATCTGCACCATTGCGATTCCGGAATCCTCAGTTATTGCGCCGGCTCACACGCGCCTCTTCGTGGCCGTGACCGGTCAGGTCCTGGATTGATTGGAGCGCGTCGCCGAGCGTCGCGAACTTTTCGAAGAATTTCGTCGGCACGAGATTCACCGTCTGCGGCACCGTTTCCTCGACGATGCGCACGCGCGAGTCTCCTTCAAGTTGCGCGACGACGAATTCGGCGATGTGCCGCGCGCCGTAGAAGTAGTCGTGCGTTTCGACCGGGGTGATGTCCGGCGCCGGCTCGCTGCGGTATTGGCCCGGCCGGCTCGTGAGTACGATGTACATGCGATGTCCCCGTTGCGGACGCATGCCCGCGCGCTCCGCGTGAAGGTTGAAGTTCACGGCTCGACGGGCAGGTCGTCCTGCGCCAGTTCGATGTCGTGCTCGATCCACAGCTGGCACGCGAGCCGGTAGCCCTCGTCGAGCCGCGCGCCCAACTGCTTTTTCTCCTTCCAGTTCGGCGGCGGCAAATGCTCGCCGCCCGCCAGCACGCGACACGCGCAGCGCGCGCATTTGCCCATCCCGCACTCGTAGCGCAAATGCGGAAACGGAAACTGCCTGATGCCCGCGCGCACGACAAGATTGGTGTTTTCCTTCACCTCTGCCTGATGAACCTCTGCGTTCCTGTGGAACACGACGACTGGCATGCCTCCTCCTGCGACCAAACTACGGACCCTTCGCTCGAGTGCGAAGGCGATGGGCTTAGTGTACAGCTTTTTTGAACATTGTATACCGTTATAAAAACACTGAGCATGGCCGGTCACTCAATGTGCGCACGAATGCCTTGCGCTGATGGGGCTAGCGGATTTTCCCCTAGCCCTCGTTGGCATTAACGTATACCGTATACTTCCAATTCACCATTTAACAACGGACACCAACCCATGATTCATCTGACCGACGCGCAAATAGACGAACTGATCGACTTCGCACACGCGATCCCCGCACTGGAAAGCGCCTTTCGCCAACACGCGCGCGGGGCCGCCGCCGTTCAGCGGCGCGTGCGAACCGAAGCGGGCGGGACCAAGCTCTCTACACTCGGCGCGGTGCTGCCCGACGCCGATGTCGCCGGCGCAAAGGTCTACACGACGATTCGCGGCCAGTTCAATTTCGCGATCATCCTGTTCCGCGCGTCCGATGGCCAATGCCTTGCCACGCTCGACGCGAACGCGATCACGCGCCTGCGCACCGCCGCGACCACCGTGCTCGCAGTGCGGCGTCTCGCGCGCCGCGGCGCGCGCACTGCCGCGATCTTCGGCACCGGCGTGCAAGGCCGCGCGCATGCGCACGCGCTGGCGACGTTCACGGAGTTGAAGGCGCTTCGGATCGTCGGATTGGAAGGCGACGCACAGCTTGCGCACGCGCTCAACGAAACGCATCGCGCGCGCGGCGTGACGGCGAGCGCAATGGACAGCGCACGGGCCCTCGACGGCGCCGAAGTGATCGTCACGGCAACGCGCGCGACCGCACCGCTGTTCGATGGCAACGCGCTGATGCCGGGCGCGCTCGTCGCCGCGATCGGCTCGAGCCTGCCGCACGCGCGCGAGGTGGACGATACCGCGCTGTCACGCGCGAGCCGCATCGTCGTGGAGTTGCGCGATCAGTCGCGCGACGAAGCGGGCGATCTCGTGCTGGCCGCGCTCGGCGTGGTGGACTGGTCGAAGGTGGTTGAACTGGGCGACGTGCTCGAACACGATGCGCTCGCCCGTCAGCGTGACGACGAGATCATCGTGTACAAGGCGGTGGGGATCGGGCTTCAGGATGTCGCGCTCGCGGCGCTGGCGTATCGGCGGTTTATGGAGCTCAACCGCTGAGGCCGGCGTGAAATGGCCCGGCGGGTGAGCCGGGCCATGTTTCCAACGTGATTTGCTTCACTGCATCTTCGGCGTGACCGGCAACTCACCGGCAACCTCACCCCGCGCGCCAGCGCCTCAATCCGACCCGCTGCATGAACGGCACGAACAGCACGAACGCCGCGACCGCAACGCACACCAGCACGCGGACCAGCCACTCGTTGCCCGCACCGTCGCCCAGCGCGTCCGCTACATCGCGCAACACCCGAGCAACGTGCGAATCCGCGAGCAGCATATCGGCGGCGATCCAGCCGAGCAGCGCGGAACCCAGCCAGATCACCAGCGGAAACCGCTCGATCACGCGCAGCATCACAGCACTGCCCAACGCGATAGCCGGCGCGCCCACCGTCAGCCCCGCGAGCACGACCGCGACTCGCGATCCGGCCGGCAACGTCTCAGCCACCGCTGCCGTCGCGAGTCCGTTATCGAGGCTCATCGCGAAGTCGGCGAACAGGATCAGCGCGACCACGCGCCAGAGCGCCTTCGCCGCGGGCGCGTCGCCGGCTTCGGCCTGCGCCACGCCGTCCTCGCGCAGCAACTGCATGCCGATCCACGCGAGCAGTAAGCCCGCGACCACATGCATGTACGGAATCGCGAGCAGGAAGCCGATCGCGTAGACCATCGCGAAGCGCAGCACAATGCCGATGCTCGTGCCGATCCAGACGCCCGCGCGCCGCTGGTGCGACGGCAGCGAGCGGCACGCGAGAGCGATCGCAATCGCGTTGTCGCCGCCGAGAAGAACATTGATGAAAACGATCTGCAACACGGCGGGCGCATAGTGCAGGAAGCCCGCCGCGAAGTCCTGCGAAAACCCGAGCAATGACATGGGCAGCCTTCCTCAAGCGAACATCACGGCCGCGAGCGTGGCGATCACGAGACCGCACACGACGGGCAGAAACAGAGCCCGCACCGCGTCGAGCACCGGCACCCGCGCGAAGCCCGTGACCGCGATCAGCGACGACCACGCGACCAGCGTGCCGCCGCCCGTCCACACCGCGCCCATCTGGCCGATCGCCGCGAGCGTTGCAGCGGGCAGGTGGACCATCGGCGCAAGTGCACCGGAGAGCGAACCCGTCAGCGGCAAACCCGCGAAGCCCGAACCGTCGATCCCGGTAATCATCCCCATCAGCAGAACGCCGAACGACACGAACAGCGGGTTCTGCGGAATAACCTGGCTGCACGCCTGCACGAGTTCGAACAGGAACGACGGCACATGCGCGCCCGCCGCCGCGCCGAGGATCGGTCCCGCCGTGCTCGCATCGCCGACGAAGAAGAAGCCCGCGATCGGCAGCACCGCGCCCATCGCCTTGAACGCGAACACGAAGCCTTCGATGATGTGCTCGGCCGTGCGGTCCAGAAAGCCTTTGCGTCCGTGCGACAGGGTCGCGAGCATCATCAGCACGGCCGCCATCCCGCCGATCAGCGCGGCCGCGTCGCCGCCGCGAATCGCGCCCGAGCCGACCATGTCCGGCCGCATCATCACGACCACCACCGCGAGGAACGCGAGCGGCGTGGCGAGCGCGAATACCTTCGACCACAGTTCGCGGCGATCGAGCAGCACGTCGGCGGCGAGCGGCGACATCTGCAATGCCGCGCCGCCTTGCGCCATCGGCGCGATCGACATCGCCGCGAGCGCGCCCTCGCCTTCCCTGTGCGCCGAACAAGCGCCTTCATGTTCAGCCGCGAGATTGCCGCTCGTGCCGCGCGCCAGTTCGACCTTCGCGAAGCTGCCTTGATGCTCCGGTTCACCGTCGGCGGTGACCCGGCCCTGCGTTTCCCACACGCTGAGATTTGCCGCCGACGGCGCCTTCACACGACCACGCACGACGAAGAACCACGTCATCCCGAGCGCAACGAAGCCGACGATCAACGACAACCCGAACGCGGTATTCGCGACCGCGAGCATGTCCGCGCCAGCGGCCCGCGCGCTGATGCCCGGCGCGACCTTGATCACATAGTCCGACGACAGCGCCATCCCCTGCCCCGCGATGGCAATTGCGGCGGCGGCGCCGAGCGGCGGCAAGCCCGCATAGACGGCAGCCGGAATCAGGATCGCCCCGACGAGCGGCACCGCGGGGGTCGGCCAGAAAAACAGCGAGATCAGATACGTAATCAGCGCGAGAATGAAAAACGCCGCGTGCCCGTTGAACATGATGCGTTTGAACGGCCGCACCATCCGCACATCCGCGCCGAGTTCGCGCAGGCCGTTCAGCAGCGCCGTCATCAGCGCGATCACGAGGAAGATATTGAACAGCTCATGCGCTGCCGTCAGGCTGCCCATGAAGATGGCCTGGAAGCCGACCAGCAGCTTGCCGGACCACGCGAACGCCACCGCGAAAGTCGCGAGAATCGCGGGCACGACCACATTTGCACGGAAGATCATCGTCGCGATGATCGCGACAACGCCAGCCAGATACCAGAAGTGTGCTGGCGTTAGAACAGCGATTGAGTGCATGGGAAGCCTCAGCTCAATAGGAGGTCGGGGACGAAAGAGCGTTATGTTGTGTCAATACTATTTGCTGCGGCTCGCGGCCAAAAAAGCCGCGATGATTTTTGTCGGCGCTGCAACGGAAACGGGAGCGGTTGGCATCTGGCCCTTGCTCACGCGCCCTCTCATGCGCCCTTTTTGCGGCTTCAGTCTGTTGCGTCAGCGTCCACACATTGCGGGTGCTGGAACGTGAAGCTGTCCGCGTAGAGGTAGCGCACGCTCGCGCCATGGGCGACGAACGCGCTGCGCGCGTCCGCGATCATCGCGGGCGATCCGCACAGATACAGCGCGTGCCCGGACAGATCGGGGTGATCGTCGAGCACCGCGTGCTGCACGTAGCCGCGCGCGCCGGACCAGCTATCGTTCGCGCGCGAGAGCACCGGCACGTAGCGGAAGTCTTCGTGCATCGCGGCGAGTTGCGCGAGTTCGTCGTGCAGATACAGCTCGTGCTGCGTACGCGCGCCCCAGTAGAGATCGATCGGCGGCGACTGTCCAGTGTCGAGCATCGACGCGAGCATGCTGCGCAACGGCGCGATGCCGGTGCCCGTCGCGACCATCGCGATTGGCCGGTAGTCCTCCTCGTGATAGCCGAAGCCACCGAGCGGCGCGTCGATGTCGAGCGTGTCGCCGGCACGCATTCGACCCAGCAGGTCCTGCGTGAAGTAGCCGCCGTCGATGCGCCGGATGTGCAGTTCGATGTGCCCATCGTCCGGACGCGAGGCCATCGAGAAGCTGCGCGCTCCCGCTTCACCGAGCAGCACGTTCAGATACTGGCCCGGCCTGAACGCGAGCGGCGCCGCGTGATCGAGCGCGAGCACGAGACGCGTGACGTCGCCACTCATTGCCTGCACGCCCAGCACCGTCGCCCTGTGCCTTTGCGGCGGCACCGGCGCGGCAAGCACGCGCTCGGTGCTGATTTCGAGGTCCGCGAGCGCATGCGCCTGGCACATCAGCGCATAACCCTCGGCGGCTTCTTCCGGCGACAACGCGAGCGGCGGCTCCACGTAATTCACGCTGCCCGCCACCAGCTTCACGCGACACGTGCCGCAACCGCCGAACGCGCATTCGGACGGCAGCGTCACGCCTGCGCGCTGCGCGGCTTCGAGTACTGTTTCGTCGCTGGTCGCGTCGAAACTACGCTGCGCTTCGATCCAGGTAATCCGATAGCTCACGATGGCCCTCGCATTCACAGCTTGAGGTCGGCTTGCACGAGCACTTCGTGGCCGCTTTCGCGCAACGCGTCGCGCAGTGCGGCGAGACCGGCGAGGCCCGCCTGGGTGTCCTGCTCGCCGTTGCCGCCCGACAACCCGATGCCGCCGACCACCTGCTGATCGACCACGATCGGAAAGCCGCCGACGAACGCCGCGAAGCGTCCCTCGAAGCTCCATTGAATGCCGAACGCTTCGTTGCCCGGCAGCGCCGGACCGTTGGGCGGCGTCGTGAACAGATGCGTCGAGCGCTTGTGGCCCGCCGCGGTGAAGGCCTTGTTCCACGCGATCTGCGGACCCGTCACGCGGCCGCCGTCCATGCGTTCGAGCGCGAGCGGAAAGCCGCCTTCGTCGCACACGCAGATGGATTCGCACACGCCGATCGCCTGCGAACGGGCGAGCGCCGCCGCGACCATCAGGCGCGCTTCGGCCAGTTCGAGTTTGAAGAATGATTTCATGGTCAGAAAATTTGCCGGTTAGATGCCGCGATAAACGGTCTTGGTCTGCAGATAAAATTCGAGCCCGTCGCGGCCAGATTCGCGGAAGGTCGCCGTACTGGAACGCTTGAGTCCGCCGAACGGCGCGTTGACGAGATTGCCCGTCGTCGTGCGGTTGATCTTCACGGTGCCCGCTTCGATGTCGCTGGCGAAGCGGTGCATCAGCGTCGCGTCGCGTGTGACGAGCGCGGCGGCAAGGCCGTATTCGCTGTCGTTCGCCACCGCGATGGCGTCGTCGTAATCGTCGACGTCGATCACCGCGATCACCGGCCCGAAGATTTCTTCACGTGCGATGCGCGCATCGCGTGGCACGTCGGTGAAGATCGTCGGCATGACGAAATAGCCGTGCGCGAAATCGCCGTCGCTCAGTTGCTCGCCGCCGCATACGAGCGTCGCTTCACGCTTGCCGGTTTCGATGTAGTCGAGCACCGTGCGCAGTTGCCCCGCGGTCGCAAGCGGGCCGATGTCGATGCCCGGCTGCATGCCGCTGCCAACCTTCAACGCGGCGGTCTTTGCCGCCAGCCGCTCGACGAACGCCGCGCGAATCTCACGCGCCACCAGCACCCGGCTCGTGCCGGTGCAGGCCTGGCCTGTTAGCGAGAAGCCGCCTTTGATCGTGAGCTCGACGGCGAGATCGAGGTCGCCCGCATCGAGCACGATCAGCGGGTTCTTGCCGCCCAACTCCATCTGCGTGCGCGTCGAGAGCGACGCGGCGCGGTGAATCTGTTCGCCCGCCGAGGTGGAACCGGTAAACGAAACGGCCCGCACTTCACGCGCGCCGACCAGCACGGGCCCGACCGCGCTCGCACTGCCCGTGACGAAATTGAGCACGCCCTTCGGGATGCCCGCTTCGACGAACGCTTCGGCCAGCCGCAAACCGCTCAACGGCGCATCCGATGCGGGCTTGAACACGACCGTGTTGCCGCAGATCAGGGCGGGCGCGATCTTGCGCGCGGGAATCGACACCGGGAAGTTCCACGGCGAAATCACGGTTACCACACCAAGCGGCTCGCGCACGGTGTAGACCATCGACGCGGCGTCGTCGCTCGGGAATGTTTCGCCGCCATACGACTGCGCTTCGATCGCGTAGTAGCGCAGCGTCTGCGCCGCGCGCATGAACTCGTCCTTCGCGAGCGCTTTCTGCTTGCCCTCTTCGCGCGTCAGTTCTTCGCCGAAACGCGCGGCGTTCTGCTCCAGATACGCGGCGGCGTCGAGCAGGATCTTCGCGCGCGCGCCCGGCGTGCGGCGCTTCCACGCGCCGAACGCGGCCGCCGCGGCGCGCACGGCCGCGTGCGCATCGTCTTGCGACGAAGCCTGAAAGCGGCCGACCACGTCGCGCGTATCGGCCGGGTTGAGGTTATCGAAGGTGGCGCCGGTGAGGCTCGCACACCATTCGCCGTCGATGTAGTTCTGAAACGTCGGTACGTTTGTCATGTCTGCAACGGCCCTGCAAAAGTGATCTGGTTTGCCCATGACGGGCCGACGCGCGGCGGGCATCAAAAAACGCGCGCCGGCCGCGCATCGGCCCTGGATCGGCCCTGGATCGGCCCTGGATCGGCCCTGGATCGGCCCTGGATCGGCCCTGGATCGGCCCCGGAAAGGCGCCGCTTGCTTCAGGCCGCGAGGCCCAGTTCGGGCAGCGGGATCTCTTTTTCGACGTAGTCGTAATAGAGCGCCGTGGTGTACAGCAGACGCATCTGCGCGCCCACTTCGCAAATCTTCAGGCAACGCTGTTGCAGCTCCGGCGTGTTCGCGTGTTCGAGCACGATCTGATAGCCGCGCTCGCCGTGAATCTCGTCGGACACGATGTGCAGGTCGAAGAACTCGACTTCCTCATCCGTGAACTTGTAGAGATCGCGCAGCGTCGGCGTCTGCTTGCGGTAAATCGATGGCACCTGCGACTCCAGCCCGACCACCAGCGCCGCGACCGCCACCACCGGCTCTTCGCGCATCGCCACCGAATAGCACCAGCCTTGCAGACCGCGCGTGGTCGGCGACATGTTGTCGGGATCGACCACGCGTTCGCGCGTCGTACCGCACGCCTGGGCGAAGCGGATCAGCAGGTCCGTATGACGGTCGCCGCCGATTTCCTCTTCGTACATGTTCGCGAGCAGGAAGTCTTTCGCCTCGGTCATGTGATCCGGCGTGCGCGCGTACAGATAGCCGAGGTAGTCGGCGAACGGCCCGACGTAGTGGTAGTGGTTCTCGGCCCAGCGCGCGAGATGCGCGCGCGTCAGCTTGCCGCTCGCCCACGCGATACTGAACGGCGCCTTGTTCGCGCTCTTTCCCTTGATCGCTTCTTCGAGTGCCGCGCGGAAAGTTTCGCGGTCCATCAGTTCTGCCATGTCGTACTCCTTCTTTGGATGAGTTGCCCGTCAACTTTTGACGTTCACGAACTTAGTACACTGTATACATTAACTGCGGAGAATCCAACTCCGCATAAATCCTGGTGTGCGCCTAGAACGAATGACGCAAACCGATGCCCGCCGCCGATTGCGTATTGCTGCTCGACGCCGAGATGAACTGCGAGACCTGCGCAACCTGGGCATCGCCAAGCGCGCGTTGCAGCGTCGCGAACGCGTAAAGCTGGGTGCGCTTGGACAGCGAGTAGTTCACCACCGCGTTGTACTGGATGTAGCGCGGATCGGAATTGTTGGCGTCGACGGAGCCGTCCGTGTACGTGACGCCCAGGCCCGCCGACAGCGCCGGCGTGAAGTAGTACATGCCGTTCACTTCATAATTCATGAAATTGACGTCCTGCCCTTCGAAGCCCTGCTGGTACTCGACGTGCGTGACGTCGGCGCTGATTTTGGCCTTGCCGAGCCTGTACGACGCGCCGCCGCCCACGGTGAGGAACGAATGCGCGGCGAGCGCATATTCGCCTACCGCCGAATTGGTGTCCTTCCAGAATGTGCCCGGCGACAGTTCGCCCGGCTGGCGCGCGTAAGTCATGCCGAAGCCGGTATAGAGCGGGCCGTTCTCGTAGCTGCCGCCCAGGCTCCACATGCTCCGGCGGCCGAAGCTGCCGGGCTGGCCGCCGAAGCTGTACATCGCGCTGCCGGTGAAGCCGCCGAAACTGTTGGCGTAGCGCACCGCGTTGTTCACACGCACGCCGCGGTTGGTCAAGTCCATGTCGCCGGGGTGCTCCATGTAGACCGCCCAGTCCGCCGCGGTGAGTTGCGCGACGTAATCGACCATCGACTCGTACTGGCGGCCGAGCGTGACGCGGCCCCAGCGATCGTTTTCGAGGCCCACGTAGGCCTGGCGGCCGAACATCAGGCCGCCCTGGCCGAGCGAGCCGTCCGTCACGTCGAAACCGTTTTCAAGCCGGAAAATCGCCCGCGAGCCGCCGCCCAGATCTTCCGAGCCGAGAAAGCCGACGCGGCTGCCGCGCGTCGAGCCGCTCGCCATCGCATACGAGCGGCCACCGTCCTGATTGCTCGTGTAAATCACCGCTGCGTCGATCAGCCCGTACAGCGTGACGCTGCTTTGCGCGTGCGCCGTGACAGAAAGGCATGCAAGTCCTGCCGCGCTCCAGAAAGTCTTGTTCATCCAGGGGTTCCTTGATTTTTCATTGAAAGACCTGCCACTCCCAGGACGGTGCTCATGACCTCTCCTGCCGCACCGTTCATTTTTAGTATTCTGTATACATTAATGTCGAAAACAAATGGACAATAAAAATTTCGCGTTTTATTGCTCCGCTTGCTCGACGCCGGATCAACGCGACGTGCCCGTCGAGGTGATGGCCTGACCCGCCGCGGCGGAGTGCGCGGGCGCGCCGGTCGCGGCTGCATCGGCTTCGACGGCGTCGAGCGCGATGCCGTTGGTCTCCGGCAACATCAGCGCGGCGAGCACCACGAAGCAATAGCCGACGCCAGCCACGAGCGGAATCGCCAGCGTCAGCGTGAGATGGCCGCTCGCGAGCCAGCCGGCCGCGAACGGGAACACCGAGCCGATCACGCGTCCCACGTTGTACGCGACGCCATAGCCGGTCGCGCGGATCGCGTCCGGATACGTCTCGGCGATGGTCGCGGCCACGCCGGCGAACGTCCCCTGCATCAGCACGCCGAGCAGAAAACCGATCAGCAGCATGACCGGCGTGGGCGCGTCGATCATCATGTACGCGATGCTCATCGCGAACGCGCCCGCCGCAAACAGGATGTACGTGGGGCGTCGTCCGAAGCGGTCCGTCGCCCATGCGCCCAGCGCGTAACCGGCCAGCGAGCCGCCGATCGTCACGGCGAGCCACGCGCCCGTGCCCGTCACTGACAGGCCGCGCTCCGACTTGAGCCACATCGGCATCCACGTCGCGATCGCGTAGTAGGAGCCCAGCATGCCGCCCGACAACAGGCTGCACCACAACGTACGCGCGGCGAGCCGGCCGCTGAACACCGCGCGCAACGCCTCGCCCGCGCTGGTGTTGCGGCGCGCAGCGAGCGTACGGTTGAACGATTCCGGCTCGCGCAGATTGCGCCGCAGCCACACCACCAGCAGCGCGGGCAGAATGCCGACGAACAGACTCGCTCGCCACGCCCAGTCCGGCGGCAGCCAGTTGAACAGCACGCTATACGCGAGCGCGGCGCCGGCCCAGCCGAACGAATAGCTACTCGCCGTGAAGCCCGAGAATTTCCCGCGATGCGCGGGATTGCGGATCATCTCCGTGACCAGCACCATGCACAGCGACGACTCGCCGCCGAACCCGAGCCCCTGCACCGCGCGCAGTACGGCGAGCTGGGTCGGCGAATTCGCGAACCCGCACGCGAAGCACGACAGCGCGAACAGCGCGATGGTCCAGCGCAGGATGCGCACGCGGCCGTATCGGTCGGCGAGCAGGCCGGCGCCGATCGCGCCGACCAGCGACGCGATCAAGGTCCACGTGACGATGCTGCCCGCCATCGCCTTGCTCATGTGCCAGGTCTGCATCAGCACGGGGATGAGGAACGAATAGATCATGAAGTCGTAGACATCCACCGCGTGACCGACGAACGCGCCGGCAAACGCCTTCTTTTCGTTTTTCGACAGCGAGGTGAACCAGGACATGAGCGTGGGCTCCTTGTGCGATCGAGTGAGTCGGGTTGGGCGCGTGGGATCAGCGCTTGACGGCTTTGTTCACAGTGCAACGGGCGGTGCGTAGGCGGCATAACCTTCCGCTTCGAGCAGGCTTGCCACCTGAATCGAGCGCAGGTCGTGATAGAGCGGCGCGACAATCTGCACGCCGACCGGCAGGCCGCTCGCAGTGCGCCCCGCTGGCGCGACCGTCGACGGCAGACCGCACAGACCCGAGTGCCCGGCCCAGAACAACTGGGTGGTGAGCGGCTGCGGCTCGCCATTCACATCGAGCGTGCGCTGCCACGGAGCGCCCTCTTCGTCGAGCGTGAACGCCGCCGTCGCCGCTGCCGGACATAGCAACACATCGACGCGCGTGAAAAGCTCGCGCCACGCCGCCGCATATTTCTCGCGCAGCGGCTGCAATTTCAGCCAGTCGCGATGACGCATCGCCGCGCCCGTGTATTGCAGCGACGCGTAGGTCGTGTCGGCGGGATTGGCGGCGTCCGCGGCGGCGAGCGCGCTCGCGAAGGCTTCGTCGCCGAGATAGCCGCACGTCGATGCGCGCAGCAGCAGCGTGTAGGTGCGCAGCAACTGCGCGGCGTCCAGTTGCGGACGCGCATCCCACAACACTTGCGCGCCGCGCCGCTCGAGCGCGCGGCCAAGCTCGACGATGCAGCGCTCGACTTCGGCATCCACCGGCGCTACCGGATGGTTGCTCAATACGCCGAAGCGGATCTGATCGAGACTCTTCGTATCGCAGCGCGGCAGCTCGAACCGCACCGCGCACGCGGCATCGGGCGGCGGGCCCATGATCGCTTCGAGCACCAGCGCGAGATCGTTCGCACTGCGCGCAAGCGGTCCGGCAACGTTGATGTCGGGACACGCGACGCCGCCCGGCAAGCCATGTCCGTCGAGCGACACGAGGCCGTGCGTGCTCTTGTGCGAGTAGATGCCGCAATAGTGCGCGGGGTTGCGGATCGACGAGCCGATGTCGGAGCCCACATCGAAAAACGCCTGGCCGGTACTCACCGCCGCCGCGCTGCCGCCCGACGAACCGCCCGGCGTGCGCGCGAGATCATGCGGATTGCGCGTGGTGCCGTAGATATCGTTGTAGCTTTGCCAGTCGCGCAGCCACAGCGGCACGTTGGTCTTGCCGAGCAGCACCGCGCCGGCATCGCTCAAACGTTGCACGACCGCGGCATCGCGCGCGGCGATGTTGTCGCGAAACGCGGGATCGCCCACCGTGGTCGGCCAGCCGGCGACGTCGAAGGACTCCTTGATCGTGAACGGCACGCCGTGCAATGGACCGCGCGGGCGGCCCGTCGCGAGTTCCTCGTCGCGCTGCCTCGCGATGGCGTGCGCGCGCTCGAAGTCGCTCAGCACGACGGCGTTGACCCGCGGGTTGGCCTCGCGCCACGCCGCTTCGCACGCGGCAACCAGCTCCTGGGAACTGACTTCGCGGCGGCGCAGCGCTGCCGCCGCGCGCGCAGCCGACGCATAGCGCCAGGCTTCAGCGGTCTGTGCCGTTCCGGCGCGGGCGACGTTCTTTACGAGTTCTGACATGGGCGCTCACTGTTCAGTATTTTGTATACCGTCTCAGTACAAATTTGCGTTGTCAAGTGTTTGCGCGGATGGGCGGTGCGGCGCGCCGGCATGTAGCTGCCGCGGAAACGGCGTCGGCGCAGGCGCGCGAGGTGGTCAGGCGGCGTGGTTTCTACTGGCGCTTCGCGCGCCATGCAGTCTTTGCGGCGTTGGGGGGCAGGTGCGGTTGGGCGTGATGCCAAGCCGGCGCACCCGTTCCCGCTGGATCCGATTTTTCGTCTGTAGCGTCGCTCCGATGCGGTTGTCCTCGCGGCGCACATTGTTCATTTTTTGACATCGTCGGCCGTCTATCGTCTATGGGCACCGGTATTGCCGCAGTGCCGGATACACCACTGTGAGGGGCCATCATGAACTCGCCTAACCAGCCAGTTGCGAAAACTGTCGCTTACCTTTTCGTCGCATGCTCAGCAACGCTGGCTGCGCTTGCTTTCGCGGGCGCCTCCGTGCCTTGTCGCTCCGGCAGCGCGGCGACAGCAACGCAAAGCGGTAAAACGATGCCGTTGCATCACGCCAGCGTGGTTCACAAAACCAATGGCGGCGCCAACGGTAGCGTGCCGACGCCGTCGCAGTCCGGCAAACGCGTTCCCGGGGGCGACTCCATCGATCCCATGTATCGAGGAGGTTGATGTGCCCGAGGCAGCCCCGAGAGAACCGGCACGCGGATCCGATCTACCGGTCGATCTTGCCTAGATGCGCTTGGCTTCGCGAATGCTCTTCAGAAACGCGCGCGTTCTGTCGCGCGTCGGATCGCCGAAGATCTGTTCCGGCGGCCCCTCTTCATACACGGCGCCGTCGCACAGAAAACAGACCTTCGACGAAACTTCGCGCGCGAAGCCCATCTCGTGCGTCGCGAGCAACATCGTCATTCCTTCGCTCGCGAGATCGCGCACGATGTTCAGCACCTCGGAAACCAGTTCCGGGTCCAGTGCGGACGTAATTTCATCGAGCAACAGCACCATCGGATCCATCGCTAGCGCGCGCACGATCGCGACGCGCTGCTGCTGTCCGCCCGAGAGCCGGTCCGGATATTCTTTTGCCTTGTGCGCGAGACCAACGCGCTTGAGCAGCGTCATCGCGCGCTCTTGCGCCTCTTCCTTCTTCTGCTTCAGAACGCGAATCGGCGCGAGCGTCACGTTCTCCAGCACGCTCATATGCGGGAACAGGTTATAGCCCTGAAACACGATGCCGATGTCGCGACGCAACGCATCGACGTCGACGCCCGGGCCCGTGATCCGGTCACCGTGGACCAGTATTTCGCCGTCGTCGATCAACTCGAGACCGTTGATACAGCGCAGCAGCGTCGACTTTCCCGACCCGGACGGACCGATCAGGCACACGACGTCATGCTCGTCGACCGTCATCGCGAGGCGCTTGATGACCGACACCTCACCATACGATTTCGAAATATCGCGAATGTCGATAAACGACATGGAGTCTCCCTCAGGCTTCACCGGCACGCATGCGCGCGCGGTCGCGCCACATCATCCGCTCGACGAAGCGGGTTTGCGGAATCGATACGACGATGAAAAGCAGCGCCACGGTGCTGACCGCGGAAAGATTGTAGTAATTCGACGCAATCAACATCGACTGATTGAACGAATCGATTACGCCGACCACCGACACCAGCGCGGTATCTTTCTGCAACGAGATAAAGGAATTGAGCAGCGGTGGAATAATCTGCCGGATGCCCTGCGGCACGATCACGAAGCGCAAGGTCTGAAAATGCGACAGGCCGAGAGAACGCGCGGCGGCGTTCTGGCTCCAGTGAATGCTCAGAATGCCGGCGCGATAAATTTCGGCCACGTACGCGCCGACGGTCAACGTCAACGCGACAATGACGAACACCGTCAGCGAAAAATCTTTGACTACCGGAATGCCGGTCAGCGGAATGCCGAAACCGACCAGGTAGATCACCAGCACCGCGGGCACCGCGCGAAAAATATCGACATAGGCGGTGGCGATCAGACGAACCGGCTTGCCCGCGATGCCGGGCGCGAACATCGCGAGCGCGACGATCAAGCCCCAGATCAACACCAGCACTTCGGTAACGATCGAGATCTTGACGTTCATCCAGAACGCGGCAAGCACTAATGGGAATGTCTTCACCATCAGGGGCACCGCGAAAAACGTCTTGGCGACCGCCTGATGGTTGACCAGAAAGAACTGACAGACGACGACTACCACCAATTGCGCCAACGCATAGCCCAACGCGATGAAGCACTGATCACGAGCGTCGGAGCGAGCGGCGCGTGCTTCCGCGAGATCGCGGCGCGCGGCCGCGTCGCGAATCCGGGCGCTCGCCTTGAGCGCCCGGACCACCGGCACGACCACCGCGATCGACAGCACTGCGAGAACCACGGCAAGTGCATTGACCCACGCGCCATCGAAATGAGCGGCGAGGAACGACGCACGCATCGCGGCGACCGTGTACCAGCTTCCCGCCACGACGAGCGCGACCGCCGCGATCGATGCGAGCAGAAGTGACGTGGGCACGCTCGGCGCGCGCCCCATCTTCAAACGACGTCCATTGCCGGCGGGGCCCGGGATCACGTCGCCCGACTGTCGCGTTGCATTACTCATGGTTCAGGCTCGTTGGTTGAATGCCGGGTCGAGTCGCTTAGGGGTTCAGCACCGGCACTTTGGTCGGGTCCGTACCGAGCTCCGGCGTCAGGTACTTCGCGCTCAGCTTGTCCAGCGTGCCGTCTTTCTTCATCCCCTCGATCAACTGGTTGAAGGCCGCGAGATTCGGCGAATCCTTGTTGACGAGGCCGCCCCACTTCTCACCGGTATCGAAACGGCCGACCACTTCCAGCGCGCCATTCGAATTCTTCGCGCGCAACAGCACGTTCGGCGTGTCGTAGATCACTGCATCGACCTGACCCGCGGCGAGCGCGGTGTACATCGACGGCGGATCGTTGAACACCTTCGGCGCCTCGGTGGGCTTCACGTTCTGGACGATGTAGTCGTACGCGGTGGTGCCCCGTTCAACCGCATAGCGAAGACTCGCGAGATTCTTCCTGTCGACCTTGGTGCCGGCTTTGACCAGAATGCCCTGGTCGGAATTGAAGTACGGCTCGGTGAAATTCACGACCTGCTTGCGCGGCTCGGTGATCGTGATTTCGCTCAGCGCGATATCGAAGCCTTCCGATTTTCCGGTCAGGATCTGCTGGAACGAGCGGCTCACCAGGACCACACGGTCGAGACCCGCACGATACGCCATGTTGGCGGCCATGCAGTACTCGAAGCCGTCCTTGATCGTGTCGAGCGAGTCGCCATTCCACCAGCCCGGCACACCGAGAACCGGCCGCACCGACAGCGTGCCCGGAACGACAGTCGTCAGCTTGACGGAGCCCTTCTGCCCGCTGACTTCGCATTTGCCAAAATCCTGCGCGGCGAATGCAGTGGCGGTGATGGCACTCAAAGCGACGCACACCGCCGCCCGGTGAAGCCACGTTGTACGTTTTTCTGCGAGAGGCATGCTGCTTCGCGTCACGTTAGTCTCCTCATTTGTGGGGTACTGCTTCTTCAACGACCAGCTACACGTCTACAGATCGCCGACTACGACAGCAAAGCGAGATCGGGACACGCGCTGCGCTCAAGCCATGCAAGGCGTCGCGGGCTGCGCGATGCCGCCATGCGGCATGCCGCCCGACACATCGCCCCACAGCACCGCATGATCTTCGGGCAACGCGCGCGAGTTGGGTACCGACAACCACAGCCTCATCAGCATCCGGTCCTGGCCGGTCGTTGCATCGTCCTTGAACGCGGTGCGCCCGTGATAGACGATATGGTTGTTCAGAAGCTGGATATCTCCAGGGGCGAAGCGCATTTCGAAGCACTGTTCCTGCGCGATTTGCAGCAGCATCCGCAGCGCTTCGTGCTCCGCATCGGTCAGCTTGCGCACGCTCGACAGCAATTGCGCATTCTCGATGTACGTCAGCGAAAAGTGACTCGTGAGCTTACCGTCGCGTACGCCGAACACCGGCAGATCGTAAGTCACGTACTGGCCGCCGGCTTCTTCGCCGAAGCGGCTGCGTGGAATCGGGCGGCACAGCAGCGCATGCAGATCCGGCCGGCGTTTGAGCATTTCGTTGTAGACGGTCGCGCTGCTCGCGAGCTTGCTCACGCCCCCTTCCGATGCCTGGCGCACGCACAGCAAACCAACCACGTCGCAGCGGTCGGTATGAAAGCGCAATTCGCCGGGCGACAGCGTGCGCGCGCCGGACGATAGAAACTCCTTGCCCGTCGCGTCCACGGTCGAACCATAGAGTTTGGCGCCGACGCCCGCGCCTTCGTCCTTGATCTCGCGCATCAACTCGCCGCGGCGGTTCTGGAACATCGGCGTGCCGAGATGACGGCCCAGCGCATACCAGATGCGGCGCAACTGCTGCTGGTCATAGCGGCCGACATCGAGGCCGCGGATTTTCACCATCCCGGAGCCGTTTTCGAGTTCTTCGCGCACGTTGTCGAAGAACGCCTGCGCGCCCGGCAGCGGAAAGTTATCGCGGTCGACGTCGGTCCAGTCGATATCGGCCGACTTGCGAACGGCGATGTCAATTTCGTCCAGCACGGCCGGCGGAAAGTCTCTGACCCATCGAGGGTTTTCGTACATCTCGACACCGTTCCACACGCACGCACCTTGCAGGTATTCGGCGGATGACATGGGTTCTCCGAAGTGATTGAGACCTGAGCGGTATCGGCCCTGATCTTCGATGTGGTTAGCACGGCGCGACTGCCGCGCTGCAGGGATGTATACACAGGATATGCACGATAAGTCGCGACTAGTTTTCCTTCAAGCGGCTTCCGTAAGAATGCGGGCAAACACCTATCTGAAGCGCTTTGTTCGAGGAGCGTTCGCTCATTTGGTTGACGCCGCAACTACCCCTGGCCTGAAGCGACAACCTTGCCGATGCAGTTTTCAACCACGGGTTATAGCTATGGGATTGATCTATGCGTCGCGCCGCAACAGTGCCCGAGCGCAAGCCTGTTTCGAGCGATGCGTCAGCGGCGGCATCCCGACGCCTCGAATTTACTGCTGGGTATCGTGAAGTCGATCCGGAACGAACAGCGCAGTAACGCCGCTCAAAAAGAAAACCGCCCCCACCACGAGAAACCCGAGACCGATAGAAAACTGCGTCGCGATAAAACCGATAATAATCGGCGCCGCGCCCGACAAAAATCGCCCCAGGTTGTAGGACCCACCCACCGCCGTACCCCGCACCGAAGTCGCGAAGCTTTCCGACATGAACGTGCCGATCGTGCCGAGCGGCACGCCGTACAAAAAGCCGAAGAACAGCATCAGCATCGCAATGTTCTCGCGGGTGTGCCAGAAGATGATCACCGGCAGGAATAGCGCCGCGCCGATGCAGCCGAGCACATACACGCCGCGCCGGCTCCAGCGGTCACCGAGCCAGCCCGCGAAAATCTTGCCGATGAACGCGACCACATAGGTGCCGATCATATAGCCGGTCAGCGAGCTGAACTTGAGGTGCAGTTCTTTTTCGAGGTATGTAGGCAGCCAGTTGTTCAGCCCATAGAACCCGGACAGCACGAAAACCGACGCGAGCGTCCACAGAATAAACATCATGCGCGCCTGGGGGTCGCTGAAGATCAACGCGTAACGATTGTCGAGCAGGCGCTTGCCGCCCGCGCCGCCCGTTCGGCCCGCGCGGCCGGTGCGAGTCGCAAGCCATGCGGCCGGCTCCGGCACCGCGAATTTGATCACGAACGCCAGCAATAACGGCACCGCCGATACGTAGTACAACATGCGCCAGCCGTAGTGCGGCAGGATCCAGTTGCTGAGTGCAATCACCACGATATAGCCGGCGGAAATGCCGGTCTGCAGCATGCCGAGAATCAGCGAGCGCCGCTCGGTAGGGACATACTCGGCCACCAGCGTCGTGACCAGCACCATACATCCGATGCCCAACGAACTGATAAAGCGGACCGCCGCGAATTCGACGAAGCTGTGCGTGAAACCGAGCATCCCCGCGCCGAGCGAAAACAGCCCGAGCGCCCACGCGACGACCCGCACGCGCCCGAGCCGGTCGCTGGCCCAGCCGCCGACAATCCCGCCAATCGCCATACCGAGCAACGTCAGGCTCCCCAGCGCGCCGGCCTGGACATTCGTCAGCCCGAACTCGTCCTTGATGCGCGACAGCGTGAGACCGTACATCATCACGTCGGCGCCATCGGCCATCAGCGCGAGATAGCCGAGCGCAAACACCAGCAGCCAGCGGCTTCCCGTCGCGGTGCGTTGTATCCCGGTTTGGTACTGCTGCAGATCGGATTGCGTTTTCATGAAAGAGCGATGCCAGCGGAAAGTCCACTAATCTGCTTGAGTAGTGCGGGGACAAGGAACGCGCCTATCAGGAGTCCCACACGTTCATGGTCGCTCCTGTACCAGCCTTCCTTGTGGGTGAGGTTCATTGTGCCGATGCAGACACCGTCGTACGCGATCGGAATGTTCAGAATCGATCCGAGGCCCAGGTCGTTCATCACCGCGTGATCGTCGAATGCTTCACGAATGCCTTGCGAGGTCGTCGCGCGAAACGGCTTGAGATCCTGCAGAATCTGTTTCGCCCACGCGGTGCCCTGCTTTTTCTTGCGGCCGCCCAGCGGATAAACGTCCGGCATATTCGAATAGACGCGTTCCACTTCCTGGCGCTGCGCGTCGTAGCACATGATCGTGATGAGGCTCAGGCCTATCGTGCTGGCCGCCACCGCATGAACCGCACGGAACAGTTCGAGCGGCTGATCGTCCATCCGGATCGCCATCGCGAGTCGCTCGAGATCGGCGACGCCGATCGCCTGCGTGTCCGATGTTGCGGGTACTGTCGGATTGAGTTGCATCGGTTGCAATGAAGTCTGGATGAAGTCGTGAAAGGTTCAGCGATGCATACCGGTCGAATTCAATTGGCCGGACACGTGATGAGCGGGCTCGCCTTCACTCGCTTCGATATCTTCGAGCGAACGGTTGCGTGTTTCGATGCCGAGGAAAAACACCACGCACGCGCCGATCAGCAGCACTGTCGTGGTCATCGCGAACACGCCGAGGAAGCCGAGCACCGGATAAACGAGGCCGACCAGAATCGGCGCGCTGACCGAACCGATGCGACCGAACGAAGACGACGAACCGGTGCCGGTCGTGCGAACCGCAGTCGGGAACACTTCCGGCGTATACGCATAGACGCCCGCGAATGCGCCGTTCATGAAGAACGACAACGCAATGCCCGCGACCATGATCTGCATACCGGTGTGCGAAAACGCGAGCGTAATGGCCGCGATACCGCCGAGCGTCATATACGAAGCGACCACCGCTTTACGGCCGATCTTTTCATTGAGCCATGCGGCCGAGAAGTAACCGGGAATCTGCGCGCCGTAAATCGCAATCGAATAGCCGAAGCTCTTCGTGATCGTGAGACCTTCCTTGACGAGCAGACTCGGAATCCACGAGAAGAACGAGTAATAAGCGAAGGCGACCGAGAACCACATCAGCCAGCTGACCGCGGTGGTGCGCGCGAGACGCGGCGACCACAGCGCGAGTACATTGCGCCACGCACTGCCGCCGGTCTTCGCCGCCGCGACAGCGGTAGCCGCGCCCACCGGGCTAACCGCGCTAACCGGGCTAACCGCGCTAACCGCGCTAACCGAGCTCACGGGTGCGAACGCAATGCCCTTCCGCGCGAACCACGCTTCTATCTGACTGACGATGCTATCCGCCTCGGCCGCGCGCCCCTGGCTTTCGAGCCAACGCGGCGATTCGGGCAAAGTTCTGCGCCACCACAGCAGCATCACGACCGGCAGCGACGTAATGATCGCGAGATAGCGCCAGCCATCGGCGAAGTTGCGCACCACCGCGAAGCCGAGAATGGAAGAAGTCAGGTAGCCGAACGACATGAAGCCGACCAGCGCACCGCAGAACATCCCGCGATAACGCCGTGGCACGAATTCGGCGAGGAACGGTGCGATCACCACGGTCTCCGCGCCCGAGCCGAAGCCGGCCACCACACGCAGCGCGAAGAACGTATGCCAGTCCTGCGCGGTGGCGCTCGCGAGCGATGCGACGCAGTAGATCGCGAGCGCGCTCATCATGATGCGGCGGCGTCCGATCACGTCCGCAAGCACGCCCGACAAAAACGCGCCGAAGAAGTAGCCGATGTAAGTACTGCTCGCGACGAGGCCGGTTTCGGCGCTCGTCAGATGCCACAGCTTGCTGACCACCGGCAATAGAAACGCAAGCGACGACGAATCGAGTCCGTCGAACATGTATCCCAACCCGCCGATCAGCAGGAGTCTGCGATGGAAGCTCGACAGTGGCAGTCTTTCAAGACGGGCGGCAACGGCGGACACGGCTTGTTCTCCTCTACGATCGACGCGCTGGACGTCTATCGTCCGATCGCATAAGCCTGCATCTGACGCGGCGTGGCCGCGCCGCGCATCAGGCCATTGCGGATGCCGACCGCGCATACGCGGCCCAGCGCCCACGGTTCGGCGACGGTCAGATCGTGGCCGCGCGCGCGCAATTCGGCGAAAGTACTCTCCGGGAAACGCGCTTCGGCGGACATCTTGCCGAGCTGCATCGCGCGCGGATAGAACGAGCCGGGGAAGTGCGCGGTCTGGAACGACGGCGCATCGGCGGCGGCCTGGAAGTTCATCCCGCCATGCACGTGCTTGAGGAACAGCTGCAGCGACCACTGATCCTGCTGGTCGCCACCGGGCGTGCCAAACGCCGCGTACGGCTTGCCGTCGCGCGTGACGAGCGTGGGCGACAGCGTGGTGCGCGGACGGCGGCCCGGGCCGAGCGAGGACGGCAGACCTTCCTCCATCCAGAACATCTGCGCACGCGTGGTGATGTTAAAACCAAGACCGGGCACCGCCGGCGATGCCTGCAGCCAGCCGCCCGAAGGCGTGGCCGACACCATGTTGCCCCAGCGATCGACGACGTCGAGATGCACGGTATCGCCGCGCAATTCGGGCAACGGCGCGAACGTCGGTTCGCCCTGGCCGAAGCCGCCCGCCTGCTCACGGCCGGCATTCGCGACGATGCGCGCGGCGCGCTGTGCGCTGTCGCCGAGCAGACCGGGACGGAATTCGAGCGACGCGCGTTGCGGGTCGATCAGCCGGCGGCGGTCATCGTTGTACGCATCGCTGAGCAGCACATCCATCGGCACGTGAGAAAAATTCGGGTCGCCGTAGAACACTTCGCGATCGGCAAACGCGAGCTTCGAGCATTCGATCACCGTATGGACGAAGTCGGGTCCGAGCGGATCCATCGCGGCGAGATCGAAACCCTTCAGCAGTGCGAGCTGTTGCAGGAACATCGGTCCCTGGCCCCACGGCCCCGTCTTGTGCACTCGCAGGCCCGCGTAGTCATACGACACCGGGTCTTCGTAAGTCGGCTCCCAACGCGCCAGATCGCCCGCATCGAGCAGGCCGTGATTGCGCTGGCCGGACGTATCGAGCACCGCGGTCGAGCGGAAGTACTGATCGATCGCATCGGCGACGAAGCCGCGATAAAACGCGGCGTGCGCGCGTTCGCACTGTTCGGCGCGGTCGCTGCGGGTATTCGCTTCGCGCAGGATGCGCTTGTAGGTTTCGGCGATCGCGGGATTGGCGAACAGATGGTTCGGCTTCGGCGCTTCGCCATTGCGCAGCCATTGTTCAGCGGAGGTCGTCCATTCGGTGCGGAAAAAGTCCTGAATCGCGAGGATCGACGACGCCATGCGCGGCAGCACCGGATAGCCGTTTTCCGCGTAGCCGATCGCGTAGCTGAGCACGTCTTCCAGTTGCAACTGGCCGTAGTCGCGCAGCAAGGTCATCCAGCCGCCGAAGGCGCCCGGCACGACCGCGGGCAGCAGACCGGTGCCCGGGACGACATCGAGCCCCATCTTGCGCATCCGCTCGATGGTCATCGCGGCGGGCGTCACGCCTTGTCCGCACAGCACCCGCACCCGGTCCTCGCGCGCGCTATAGAACACGACAGGCAACTCGCCGCCGGGACCATTCAGATGCGGCTCGACGATCTGCAGCACGAAGCCGGCGGCAGCGGCGGCATCGAACGCGTTACCGCCTTTTTCGAGGACGGCCATCGCCGACGCGCTCGCTAGCCAGTGCGTCGAGGCCACCATGCCGAATGTGCCGATCAGTTCCGGGCGGGTAGTAAATGACATTGCGACTCCGTTCTGCAATTGAACCAATATATAAATGGTTCACTCAAACCGAAAGTCTATGGCCAACGTCATGGGATTACACCGGGGGTTAACCCGTTGCTCCAGCATTACAAATAACCTGCTATTGTTTGAACCAATTTCTAATGGTTCAGAGACGGGTATGAACGCACAGATACTGAATGCGCTGCTCAGCTACATTGACGAGCATCAGTTGAAGGACGGCGACACGCTGCCGGCCGAACGGAAGCTAGCCGAGGAGCTGAGCGTCAGCCGCCGCGAGTTGCGGCTGGTGCTCGCTTCTCTCGAGGCATCTGGGCGGGTGTGGCGAGGCGTCGGCCGCGGCACCTATCTGGGCGCGCGGCCGACGAAGTTCGAGCCGTCGTTGCGGGGCTTGCGCGCGCGCACCAGCCCGGCGGACATCGCCGAAATGCGCCTTCTGTTCGAGCCCGCGCTAGCGGCGCTTGCCGCGACGAAGGCGACCGGCGACGATCTGCAGGAGTTGGAGAAGTGCGCGCGGAAAAACGCAGCCGCGAAAAATGACGACGAATGGCAACAATGGGATCATCGTTTCCATCTGTTGATCAGCCAGGCGACGCGTAACCCGGCGCTCATCGCGTTGATGGAGGTGATCAACGGCATGCGTGTCAAACCCGACCTGCGCGAAAAAACCGTCGCACAAGACACGCGGCAGTTTTTTGCGCAACAGCATCAGGCCATCGTCAATGCACTCAAGGCGCGCGATGCGGACGCTGCCGCGCGGTGTGTACGCGAGCATTTGCTGAGCGTGCAGGGGTATTCGTCGGCAAAGCCGAATGAAAAGGCAGTGCGCGAGATCTGAGGCTTCGACCTCATCCAAATCGATCGTTCGATCCGCATCGTGTGCGGTCGATCACACTTCGCGGCACTGCGGCTCATCGAGGCGGACTCAAATCATGAAATGCTCCAGTTCCGGGCGACTCTTAAGCCAAAGGCCAAAATCGCGCATGACCTCGACGACAGGTTTCAACCGCTGACCATCCTCGGTAAGCCGGTACTCCACTTTGACGGGGACTTCGGCGAACACGGTTCGCTGAACCAGACCCACCTGCTCCAAGGCACGCAAATCAAGCGTCAACATACGCTGGGATATTCCCGGGACGTCCCTGCGCAGATCATTAAACCGCTTCGGCCCGTCAAGCAGGTACGACACGAGCAGTAGGCGCCAGCGACCACCCAGCAAGCGCATTGCCTCTTCGACCGAACATCCAGTTGCACTTCTCTTCATCGTTTTCCCGGGTAAGTATATTTTTTGTACCTATATCACAAACTTCTGCCTTCTTCTCTTTTTATCCTTGGTGCGCGATATTAGCTGCCACGCCATATCGGCGGCGACATACCGTTTCGATCATGAGGAAAAATGCATGAAGCTATATCACGCACCCGGCAGTTGCTCGCAGGCGATTTGCATCGTCTTGCAGGAAGCCGGATTGAGTGCGGACATCATTAAAGTCGATGCCCGCAAGCATTTGCTGGAGGACGGAACCAGCTACTACGACCTTGCCGAGTTGGGCTACGTGCCCCTCCTGCAACTAGAGAACGGCACGGTTCTGCGCGAAGGACCGGTCATCGCGCAATATCTTGCGGACCAGCGCCCCGAAACAGGATTGGCGCCCGCGTACGGCACGATGGAACGCTATCGACTGCTCGAATGGCTTAACTTTCTGACGTCTGAAATTCATAAAGGCTTCATTCCACTTCTCTATGCCGTCGCAGCCGGAAAGTGGATCGAGACTGCCAGACCAAAGCTCGAACGCAGATACGAATGGATTAATCAACAGCTATCCGGCAAGCAGTTTCTGATGGGAGACATTTTCACCATCGCCGATGCCTATCTATTCGCGCTGACGGGGTGGGGTAAGGCTGCATGGATGAAGTCTGTCTACAACGCGAATATTGACTTCAGTTCGTACCGTCATCTTCAGGCATGGTACGAACATGTCTGTAATAGACCGGCGGTGCAGCGTGTTCTGAGTGAAGAAAGATCTTTAGGCAGTTGAAGCACTATGAAGCGAATTCGGGCGCGTATCGCGGCCGTGTGCGTCCAGCCATGCTCAAAGAAAATTGAACACGTTCACCGCCCAACAAAATCAACATCCCCTCATTTCCCAACCCCAACTTCAACCGTCCACCGCCCGACCCATGCAACTGCCGCTCCAATAGCAAGCCACAACGCTCCCCCAACAATTCCCTTTGTACCGCTTGCGACCAGCAACAACACTGTCATACCCAACGCTAATGGCAACAGTACATGGGGCAGCGGCGTCCTGAATGCCGGCGAAGCGCTTTTAGTTGTCCGCAGTTTCATCAGCACGAGCAGCGGCGGCACGAAATGCAGCACATAAAGAAAGCCACCGATCGACGTCGCACTCGCCGACGAGCCGAATAGCGCCATCAGTATCAACATGCCCCCGCTCACCAGCACGGCGACCTGGGGCGTGCCGGTTTTCGGATGCACGTACGCGAGTGGAGACGGCAACAGACCGTCGCGCGCCATTGCGAAACTGATCCGCGATGTGACGACCAGCACCGCGTTTGCGGTCGCGGCGGTCGTCACCACCGCAATCACCGCAACCAGACGGCCGCCCCGATCCCCAAGGAAATGCTGCGCGGCCTCGCTGAGCGGCGCCGGGGAAGCGCCCAGCGTGTACCAGTCAACGGTTCCCAAAGCAGTAAATGCAACCAGCAGATAGATGCCGAGCACGATCGCGAGCGTGATCAGGATTGCGCGCGGCAGGTTCTTCTCCGGCCGCTCGATTTCTTCTCCCGCAGCCGCAACCATATCGAAGCCGCCAAACGCGAGAAAAGCAATCAGAGCGCCCGACAGGATCCCCGTGACGCCATGCGGCGCCCACGGGCTGAAGCGGGTGAGTTCAATCGCATGCGCTCCGGCCATCGCAAAGCCAAGCAGGCCAACTATCGCGAGGCCAATAACCAGCACCTGAACCTTGCCCGCTATTTCGACCCCGCGTGCGTTGATCAGTATGCACGCCAGCACGAGCGCAACCGCGGACCAAACTTGCGGCACGCCCGTCAGCGCATTCAGGTACCCGCCGAACCCGAGCGTCACATACCCGCTCACGAACACGTACGAGCCCCAGAATACCCATCCCATCAGAAAGCCCCAGCGGCTTCCGAGTACCTGACGCACGAATGCATAGCCGCCTCCAGCGTGCGGAAACCGGCAGGCCAACTCCGCGTAAGGCAGTGCGATCACCAGCGATGCGACGAATGCGAGAGCAAACGACAGCAGCGCAGCCGGCCCTGCCAGCGCGGCCGTCTGGCCGACGAGAACGAAAATGCCGCC
Source organism: Burkholderia sp. SRS-W-2-2016 (assembly GCF_001931485.1). Taxonomy (GTDB): domain Bacteria; phylum Pseudomonadota; class Gammaproteobacteria; order Burkholderiales; family Burkholderiaceae; genus Paraburkholderia. The sequence goes on from NZ_MSDV01000022.1 coordinate 56,977, forward strand.
TCCGATCGTTCCACCGACTCCCACCGCCACCGCGCCGCGCAAGCCCAATGAGCGCCGCAATTGCACGCGTGCCGTCTTCCGGGTATTCGCGCTCATGACCGCGATCCCGTCGCGTTTTGTCGATTGTTTTGTCGATTGCAGACGCATTGCCCCTGCGACCGCTGCGAGGACGTAATGAGTCGATCAGAAAAGGGGCGAGCGACGGGGCGCTCGCAGACGAATACGGCCATGGCGACTTCCAGATTGATTCGAAAGCCCCATTGTTCAGAGAGTTGCGGCCGGCGTATTGGCAAAAATTGCAGCGCCGCGCGCCTTCAGTGCCGGCGCCCGTCAGCAGCGGCTGCCGCGAACTGCTGCGGTGTGATGCCATAACAGCGCTTGAAGTTTTTGGTCAGCGCGCTCTGGTCATAAAACCCGGTCAGCGCGGCCACGTGCGCGATCGGCAGTCCCTGCGCGAGGTAATGGCGTGCGTTCGTGAGTCTCACCTGCGTGAGATACAGGTGCGGCGTCAAGCCGAGGCAGCGTTTGAAAAGACCAATGAGCTGGAACGGAGTCAGGCCGACCGCGGCACTCAGGTCCTCCAGCAGCAGTTCATCGGCGTATCGATCGTTGACCAGATCGGTTACGACGCGCAGCAGCGCCTTGTCGCGCGGCGCCGGCTCGATGCGCCCGCCGCCGCAGCCATGGCGTTCGTAAAGCTGGCCGAACGTGGAGAAAAGCAGTTCGCGCTCACGAAAAACATCCTTCCCGTCCTCGAGGGAAACGTGCAGCTTCAGAAAGGAGGCGATGAGATCCGGGTCGTCGAAGAGGTTTCGTATGAAGTACGGCGACTCCTCGATTCCGAGGCCATCCGTGACGGTAGCGATCGCCGATTCGGCAAGATAGAGCGACCGATACCGCCAACGCTCGCTCCATCCCATCCATCCCGAGTGGGCCTCTGCCGGATTGAAGACGAGCAGCGTGGAAGTCCGCGCTTCATCGGTCACGCCGCGGCTTTTGAAAACCGAGCCGCCCGACTCCGTAATCGCAATGACGAACCCATCGTGCGTGTGGGGCGCGTATTGCTGAGTCGTGAAATCGGCCCGCATCAGGCTCAGGCCCGGCGTGCGCGCGTGCCACCAAAAGTGAGCCTGGTTTGCTGAATCGTTGCGGGCCACGGAGAAGTATCGGAAGCGCTAGGAGAGAGTATTGGACGCTGGAACTCCAGCATCGAACCGCTATTGTAGCCCCGGGCCAGCCGCTCGCTCACCGATCCAGTACCACGCGCGTGCCCGCCTCCACCCGCACCCGAACCACATCCAACCCGGCCCCCATACAAGGCCCATCGATACAGTGCCCATCCTCGAACCGGAACAACGCGCTGTGATGCGCGCACATCAGCACCTGCGAGCGGTAGCACATCACATCGCCCGGCTCGAAATCGAGCGGCACCGAAAAATGCGGACAGCGGTTCGCATACGCCCACACCTGCCCGCCGCGCCGCACGATCACCACCGACCCGCCGGCCTCGGGCGCATCGACCACGCGCGCGCCGCCGTCGGGCACGTCATCGACCGCACATAGCGCCGTCGCGTTCATCGCTCACACTCTCCGCTCGGGGTTGCCGAGACTCCAGTCCCACGGCCGGATCTCGACGCGGTCGAACAGACCCGCCTGCATATACGGGTCGTGGCTCATGAACTCCATCACGTCGTCGATCCGCTCCGCTTCGACGACCAGCAACGTGCCGTTCATCGCATCGCATTGCGGCGCCAGCGTCGGACCGCCGAGGCGCACGAACACGCCGCGATGCGAGTCGCCGCGCAGCCACGTCCGATGCACCGGCCGCACCCGTTCGCGCACGTCGCGCATGCCGGGTTTATCGGTGGCGAAGACCGCGAAATAACGTCCCATCGTCAGGCGCTCCGGTCGAGTACGAAGTCGTAGCGCGCTTCGCGGAACGGGCCGTCGAAACCGAAGCGCCGTGCGAGTTCGTGATCCGCGGGCCGCTCGCAATAATCGACCAGCAACGACGGCTTCACGCCGAACACCGCATCCGAGCCCAGATATTCGTCCTCGTGATCGAACACGTGCGTGACCAGCGTGCGATGACCGGGCGCGTCGATCATGAAGTGCAGATGCGCGGGCCGCCAAGGGTGCCGCCCGGTCGCGTTGAGCATGCGGCCCACCGGACCGTCGGTCGGAATCGGATAGCTGACCGGCACGATCGTCGAGATCGCGTAGCGGCCTTCGGCGTCGGTACGGAAGCGGCCGCGCAGATTGCCGTGCGGCTGTTCGGTGTCCTGACCGGAGTACATGCCGTTCTCGGCGGTCTGCCATACGTCGAGCACCGCATTGGCGAGCGGCGCGCCGTCGGTCGACGTTACACGGCCGTGCACGAGTGCCGGCGTGCCCGGGCTCAGCGCGATGTTCTCGCCGTACGCGCGCTCGGGCATCCCTTGAATGTAGAACGGGCCGAACACGGTGGTGTCGGTCGCGCCGGTCGCAAGACGGTGGTTGATCGCATCGACCAGCATCGATACGCCCAATGTATCGGACAGCAGAATAAATTCCTGACGCACGACGTCGTCGCACATCTTGCCGGTGTCGGTCAGGAAGCGGATCGCCGTCATCCATTCCGCTTCGGTCGGTTCGACTTCGCGCACGAATGCATGCATGTGCCGCACGAGCGCCTGCATCATTGTGCGCAGCCGTTCGTCGGGCGTGTTCGCGAAGCTCGCGACGACCTGCTCGGTCAACGCCTGTTCGGTGTCCTTGTTATCGGTCGACATGTCTTCCTCCATGATTGTTTTCGGCAGCGCGACGGGGCGCGGTACGTCGCGATACAGCGCCGCTCACGCCGGCTCCGCTCCCTGCCACGCGCGTTGCAGCAACGCGCGAATCGCCGCGCGCTCCACCGGCCGCGGGTTCGCATACGGATTCTTGCAGGCGAGATCGGCCGCTTCGTCGAGTCCCTGCTCGGGCATCCCAATCTGTTCCAGCGCGGCCGGAATCCCCAGCTTGCGATTCAACTCGAACAGCAGCGGCCCCGCATCGGCCGCCTGCGTGCCGCCGAGCGCGCGCGCGACGCGCGTCAGCGCATCCGCGGCGGCGGTGTGGTTGTAGTGCGCGGTATGCGGCAGCATCGCCGCATGGGTCTGCGCGTGCGGCAGATTGAACGTGCCGCCGAGCGTATGACAAAGCTTGTGGTGCAGCGCCATCCCGACCGCGCCGAGACAAGTGCCCGCGAGCCATGCGCCATACAGCGCGCGGCTGCGCGCTTCGCGATCGGACGGCGAGCGCACGATTACCGGCAGCGCTTCGCCGAGCGCGCGGATTGCTTCCTCGGCCATCAGACTGATCACCGGGTTCGCGTCTTCCGCATACAGCGCCTCGACCGCGTGCGCCATCGCATTGATGCCCGACGCCGCCGAAATAGGCGCGGGCAGCGTCAACGTCAGCGACGGATCGTAAATCACGGTGCGCGGCAGCACGCGCATATCGCGGCCGGTGCGCTTCAGACGTCCTTCGGTGAGGCCGTAGATCGGCGTCATCTCGGAGCCCGCGTAGGTGGTCGGCACCGCGAGGATCGGCAGCGACGATTCGAGCGCAATCGCTTTACCGAGCCCGACCGTCGACCCGCCGCCCACCGCGACACAGCAATCGGCATCGAGCGCGGCGGCCTTATCGCGCGCCGCCCGCGCGACTTCGACCGGCACATGCATCACCGCTTCGGCGTGCACGCCGGCCGCGCGCGCGCCGAGCACGCGCGCGACTTCATCGGCCAATGCATGCTGCTCGGGCGTCGCGAGGATCAGCGCGCGCCGCGCGCCGAGCCGTTCGATTTCGGCGGGCAGCGCGGCGAGCCCGCCCCATTCGAACACCACGCGCGACGGCGTGCCCTGATAGACGAAGCGCTCCATACGCACCTCAGCGTTTGAAATGCGGCGGCACCTGACCGTCGACGTTGACCCACACCGACCGCGCTTCGGTGTAGTCGTGCATCGCCTCGAAGCCCATCTCGCGGCCGTAGCCCGACTGACCGACGCCGCCGAACGGGCTGCCCGGATTCACGCGCTTGTAGCAGTTGACCCAGCACATGCCCGCGTTAATCTGCGCGGCCATCTTGTGCGCGCGCGACAGATCGCGGGTCCACAGACCGCTGCCGAGACCGTATTCGGTGCCGTTCGCGATCGCCAGCGCTTCTTCGTCGCTGCCGAAACGCAGCACCGTGACGAACGGGCCGAACACTTCTTCCTGCGCGACGCGGTCTTTCGTGCTCGCCGCTTCGACGATGGTCGGACGCACGTAGTAGCCGTTCGCGAGCGCGGCATCCTGAGGCGCGCTGCCGCCGGTCAATACGCGGCCGCCTTGTTGACGCGCGACATCGACGAATTGCAGCACACGTTCCTGATGCTGCTTCGACGTCAGCGGTCCCATTTCGGTGTTCGGGTCGAGCGGATTGCCGAGCCGGATCGACGATGCAAGCGACACGAATCGTTCGAGGAACTGATCGGCGATGCGCTCGTGCAGCACCAGCCGCGAGCCGGCGATACACGCCTGCCCCTGGTTGTGGAAGATCGCCCACGCGGCGCCGTTGATCGCGGCGTCGAGATTCGCGTCGTCGAACACGATGTTCGCGCCCTTGCCGCCCAGTTCGAGCTGCACGCGCTTCAGATTGCCCTGCGATGCCTCGACGATGCGCCGGCCGGTCGCGGTCGAACCGGTGAACGCGATCTTGCCGACGCCCGGATGTTCGGCGAGCCGCTGCCCGGCGGTATGCCCATAGCCGGCGACGATATTGACGACGCCCGCCGGAAAACCGACCTCGGCCATCAGCTCGACAATCCGCAGCGTCGACAGCGGCGTGATCTCCGACGGCTTCAACACCACCGTATTGCCGGCCGCGAGCGCCGGGCCCATCTTCCAGCTGGTGAACATCAGCGGGAAATTCCACGGCACGATCTGCCCGACCACGCCGATCGGCGCGCGCTGCACGTAGTTCAGGAAACCGGTTTCGACCGGGATCACCGAGCCTTGCAGCTTGTCGGCCATCCCGCCGAAGTAGCGGAAGCACGCGGCGGTGCGCGGCACGTCGAGGCCGCGCGAATCGCGGATCGGGTGACCGGTGTCGAGCGATTCGAGTTGCGCGAGTTCTTCGGCGTTCGCTTCGATCGCGTCGGCGAGTTTCAGCAGCAGGCGGCCGCGTTCGGCGGCGGGCAGCGCGGCCCACTTCGGGAACGCGCGGGTCGCGGCGGCTACCGCGAGATCGACGTCGGCGGCGGTGGCCGCGGCGATCTTCGTAATCAGCGAGCCGTCGTGCGGATTGAGCACGTCGATCGTGCCGCCTTCGACGGCGTCGGTGAAGCGGCCGTCGATGAACAATTGGGTTTGCATGAAGAGTCCTCGGGAAAGGCGGGCGCGGCTGGGCCGCGCCTGAGGTGCAGATTGATGCTCGGACAACGCGCGGAAGAAACCGCGCGTTCAGAAGCTCAGAAGCTCAGAAGCTCAGAAGCTCAGAAGCTCAGAAATCGACCGGATACGGCTTCAGTTCGCCGCTCTCATAACGCTTCGGCAGATTCGGCGTCGCGTTCTCCCACACCAGTAGCATCGAGCGCTTGGTCGAATAACCCTGGTGACGGATATCGGCCGGCATCGCGCAGATATCGCCCGCGCGCATCGTGATCCGCGCGCGCGGCGCGCCGGTGTTCTTGTCGCCGATATCCCAGACAATTTCGTCCGACAGTTGCAGGAACCACTCGACCCGGTCGTTGCCGTGGAACACCGGCAGGATGTATTCCTCGGTGGTCGGGCAGAACAGGCTCTGGCCGCACACCGACGTAACCGACGGATTCCACGTGACATCCGAGCGCGACAGGTACTTGAACAGATTGAACGCGTGCAGCTGGCCCTCGAAGCCGGGCTCGACGTGCACTTCCGGTTCGTCCTGAGTCACGTCGGCGAACGCGCGGTTGACCGGCAGATCGTTGCGCAGCGGCGAGTCGCCTTCGAGGCCCGGCATACGGCGCGTCGCAATCCGCGAGCGCTCGATCGCCGCTTCGTTCTCGCCGTGCTTGCGGCCGAACGCAGTGCCGGTTTCCTCGGGCGCGGCGAACGGATCGAAGCCTTCGTTGGTCCAGTCGTGCAGGATCGCCTTGAAGGTCGCCATGATGGTCGGCGTTTCGAAGGTCTCCGAATAATCGACGCCCGCTTCCTTCATGATGCCGTTGAACGAACCCGCGTACATGTCGACCTTGCCGTAGTGGTTACGCGTGCCGAACACGTGGTCGAAGTTGACCCAGCCGTAGAAGAAGCCCCACGCGACGTCGCGCATCATCGCGCGCAGGAATGCGTCGGCGGGTACCGCGTGGGTGCGGGTCTGGCCTTTGGCCGGCCATTGAATCTTGACGAAGTACTCGTCGCGCATGAATTCGAACGCGCCGAGCGTGAAGCGGCGATAGCCGGTCACCGCGTCGGGTGCGCTCGCGCGGACGGTGTCGGCGGCGAAGCCGGCCGGATGATCGAGGGTGTCGAGGGATGCCATGTTCTGTCTCCTGATGGGGCGGATGATCGTTCGGGATGCGTATCAATGCAGGCAGATATCGGCCCACTTCTGCACCGACAGCTCGCCGGCCATCGTCTGCACCAGCGCGGCGCCCGGCTTCTGCGCGGTGAAGCGGTACGCGCAGCCGGCCGGCAGCAGCGACTGATGACCGCGCCGCAGCACCACGTGGCCCATCGCGCGGCCGGCGGGTTGCGCACCGGCGCCGGCGCTGACCGTGCCGTTGCCGCTTTGCGGCGGGGTATCGAGCTTGATGAAATCGATCCGTACTTCACCGTCCATCTGGATCGCGAACTCGTCGTGCGCGCACGCGAACCACGGCGATTGACCTTCGGTGCGCAGCACCTCGATCACGTAGTCGAGGTTCTTGCCGACCACGACTTTCTCGTACGGCGCCGACTTCGCGGCGACTTCGAACACGTTGGAGAACACGTAGTGGCGGGCGTCGCCGGTGGTGATTTCGATCTCGCCCTTGCGGTAGCCGTCGAGCGAGCCAAACACGGTATGGAATTGCGCTTCGGTCATTGCTGTCTCCTGTCAGAGTTATCGCACCGCGTCTGCTTCGCATCGAGGCAAGCGGGTGGCGTTGGCTTCAACTGTAGGAGCACGGCGGGATCGCAACAACCGGCGATCGGGCGATTACAGCATTCGCGCTTTCCAAATAATCGCGGCGCGCCATGCCGTTCGCCCGGCTGGGTTACGTCACCCAGCCGCGCTCGATGAGCGGCCGGTCCCACTCGGGTTCGGGACCCAGGTACTCGGCCAGAAACTCGACCAGCGCCCGCACTTTGAGCGCCTGTCGTTGGGTAGCGGGATACACGGCCGCGAAGTTCAGCGGCGACAGCGTGTAGTCGGTCAGAATCGGCACCAGCGAGCCGTCGAGCAGCGCCGCGCTCGCGACCAGCGTCGGCAGGCACACCACGCCGCCGCCGGTCAGCGCGTAATCGCGCAGCAGATGCACGGAGTTCGAACGGATCATCCCGGGCAGTTCGATCTCGACGGCCTCGTCGCCGCGCGTCATCGTCCAGCGATTGCGCGACGGGTAGCCGGAGTAAAGGGCGGTGGTGTGTTGCAGCAATTCGCGCGGATGCTGCGGCGCGCCATGCTCGGCCACATAAGCAGGCGTCGCGCAGAACAGCCGCCGCACCTTGAACAGACGCCGCTCGATCAGCGATTCGGCGATCGGCGGAAAGATCTGGAACGCGACGTCGAAGCCTTCTTCGATCGGATCGACGACGCGGTCGTTGACGATCACGTCGAGCTGGATGCCCGGATAGCGGCGGTTGAATTCGGCCAGCGGCGCGCCGAAGTGGCCGAGCGCGAAGCCCGGCAGCATCTGGATGCGCAGGCGCCCGGTCGGCGTCGCGCGCAGCTCGCGCATCTGGTCGGTCAGCTCGTTCACGCGCCCGACCACCTCCGCGCACTCGCGATAGAACGCCTCGCCGACGTCCGAGAGCCGCACATGCCGGGTACTGCGATGAAACAGCGGCGCGTTGACGAACTTCTCCAGCTGCTGGATCCGCGTGGTGATCACCGAACTCGTTACGCCCAACTGCCGCGCCGCCTCGGCGAAGCTGCTGGTCTCCGCCACCCGTACAAATGCTTCGATACTCAGAAAACGGTCCATGCTGGGTCCTTGTCCACGCGAGTTGCCCGTCAGTGTAGCCGGGCTCGCGCGCGTGGATGTGCAGCGTTTTCAGCAATAGCGGCCCGCTTGCGGGCCTCTATTGCAGCCTCGCTGACCGAACGCAGCGCGGTCGTCATGCGGCTTACTCGCTCGCCGGCAATTCGAGCGCCGGCGCGCCGCCACGCCGCCGCAATCTGGCCGGCGCGGTCTCTTCGAGCAGCAGGCTCACCACGATGCCGAGCAGCACCGCGCAGATCGGCAGCCACAAAATATTCTGGATCCCGAAGTGAGTCGCGACGAAGCCCGCGATCGCCGGCGCAATACCGCCGCCGAAAATCTCGCCCGCACCGACGACGATCCCGATCGCGGTCGAGATCATCCCGAGCGGCGCGGCCTCGGTGGCCACCGGTCCGGACAGCAGCGACACCAGCCCGAGCGTGAAGAACGACGCGACGAACAGAACCGCGAACAATTGCACCGGCTGCGCGCCAAGGCCGCGAAACAGATACAGCATCACCGCGGTGCCGGCGAAACCGACGATACTCGCGGGGCGACGCCCGATCAGATCCGACAGCCCCGGCAAGCCGAACTGGCCGATGAAACCGCCGAAGCCGATCGCCGACACGACCACGCCCATCCGCTGCGTATCGAGCGACAGATACTCGGTCAGATACAGCGGCAGCATCGCGCCGAGCACGAACACGCCGGTCATCGCGCAGAACAGCGCGGCCATCGCGACCGGGATGTTGCGGCTCTTCAGCACGTCGCGCCAGTTGCCGCGCGCGGCGGGCGCCGCCGCACTACTGTGCGATCCGCCATGCGCCGAAGCTCGCGCCGGTGCGTCCGCGGCCGCCTTCGGCTCGCGGATCACGAAGTACATCAGCACGCCGAGAATCAGGCCCGGCACCGACACCAGCGCGAACACGCCGCGCCACGACATCACGTTGAGCAGTTGCGTCGCGATGATCGGCGCGAGCGCGAGGCCGAACAGCGCGAAACCGCTTTGCTGCAGCCCCAGGTTAAAGCCGCGCCGCTTCGGATGCGATGCGTCGGCGGTCGCCGCGAAGCTGGTCGGACAGAACGAGCCCTCGGCGACGCCCATCAGCGCGCGCATCGCGAGCAGGCTGGTCAGCCCGCCGGCGATGCCGGAGAAGCCCGATAGCAGCGAAAACGCGATGATCGACGGAATCAGCACCTTGCGGCGGCCGATCTTGTCGGAGATGCCGCCCATCAGCGCCGCGAAAATCCCCCACGACAACCCGAGAATGCCGATGCAGTTGCCGACGTCCTGCGCGGTCAGATTCAGGTCCTTCATGATGGACGGAAAGAGCGGCGCGATCAGCCAGCGGTCGAGCCCGACGAGGCCGAAGCCCAGCGCCAGCAGCGCGACGGCCTTCCATTCGTAGGCCACGTCCCAATCGTTCGATTTCATTTGTGTCTCCATGAGCCGGCCGCTGTGCGCGGCCTGGCATTCGCTGCCGCGATCAGCGGCGCCGGGTTCGTCGAATTCAGTGCGAGATGCCGCGCCGCGCTGCGTGATGCGCGATCGATCCAGGATCGACGCGATGGCCGAGGCGGCGGCGACGTTGCGAAGATTGGCGCAAGCGCGCCGCATCAGGTACGGGACAAGCGCCGAATGCGGCATTTGCGAATCGCGAATAATCCCGGCGAATGGCGCGGGAACGAGCGTGGATGAGGGTCCGCGCGGCGCGGCCTACGCCCGCCGGCGGTGTGGCGAGGCCCCCCAGGACAAGCCCGGGTAGACGCGCGCGCGGGCGGCGGGCGGTGGGTCGCCGCGCGAGCCGCACAGCGCGCCTCGCCAGCTGATTCCCCGCCCCGCCCGGCCCGCCTTGCCGCTACGGCGCAGGCATCGCGCTACCGCTGCCCTCAGCGCCGCACCAGCCGATAAACCCGCCTGCGCAGCGCATTGCGCAAGCGCTGCAACTGCCGCGGCCGCCAGATCCAGCGCCCCCTGCCGCTACAGCGGCCCCAGCCGTTGCAGTTCATCGCATCAGCCCCACCAGCCCGAGCGCGATCCCCGGCACCAGAATCACCGCGACCAGCGCGACGACATTGGCGACCAGGAACGGAATCGTGCCGCGGAAGATGGTCCGGATCGACAGATCGGGCAGCATCGTCTTGACCATGAAGATGTTCATGCCGACCGGCGGATGGATCATGCCGATCTCCATCATCATCGCGACGTAGATGCCGAACCAGATCATGTTCGCGCCGAGCGGCTGGACGATCGCGGCGAACACGGGGATCGTCAGCAGCATCATCGCGAGCGCTTCCATCAGCGAGCCGAGCACCACGTAGATCACGGTGATTACCGCGATCACGCCGAGCAGCGGCAGATGCAGCGCATGAATCCACGCGACCAGCGTCGCGGTCAGTCCCGACAGCGTGATGAAGTTCGCGAAGATCATCCCGCCGAACGCGATCGCGAAGATCATCGCGGTGGTCTTGCCGGCCTCGACCAGCGATTCGAGCAGCAGCTTGCCGTTCAGCTTGCGGCGCAGCGTTGCGAACACGAGCGCGCCGCACGCGCCGATGCTCGACGCTTCGGTCGCCGTGAAGATGCCGCTATACAGACCGCCGACCACCAGGATGAACAGCGCGAGCACGCCCCAGATCTTGCCGAGCTTGCGAAACCGCGTCGGCCAGTCGACCCGCACGCCCTCGGGCCCCTTGCTCGGATCGCGCCGCACGGTCCACCAGATCGACAGCAGGAACAGCGTGCCGAGCAGCAGCCCCGGCCCGATCCCGGCGATGAACAGCTTGCCGATGTCCTGATCGGTCAGCACACCGTAAATCAGCAGCGGAAAGCTCGGCGGAATCAGCGCGCCCAGCGTGCCGCCCGAACTCACGCAGCCGGCCGCGAGACTGTCCGCGTAGCGATGGCGGCGCATCGACGGCATCGCGACCTTGGTCATCGTCGCGGCGGTCGCGATCGAGCTGCCCGACATCGACGCGAAGCCCGCGCAGGCCAGCACCGTCGCATGCGCGAGGCCGCCCTTCAGGTGACCGATCCACGCGTTGGCCGCGTCGTACAGTTCCTCCGCGAGATCGGCCTTGTAGATGAAGGTGCCCATCAGGATGAACATCGGGAGTACCGACAGGTTCTCGTTGGCGGCGAGATCGGCGATCGTCATGCCGGCCATCGCGAGCGCCGGTTCCCAGCCGCGGATCAGCGCGAAGAAGCCGACGCCGATGCCGAGCATCGCGAAGCCGAGCGGCACGCCGACGAAGGCGAGCAGCAGCACGGCGAAAAATGCGGTCAGGGCGAGTGTCATGCGGCCTCCCGGCGCAGCAGTGCGGTCAGATGAACGAGCGTGAGCGCGACGAGCACGATCAGCGTGACGCCGGCCAGCGCGCTCATGTAGTACGAAAGCGGCGCGAGCGGCCATTCGAGCACGGTGGTGGTGAGGCGGTTGTGCGAGAGATCGGCGCCGTCGCTCGCGAGCTGCCACGTCATGATCGCCAGCGCGAGCGCGCTGACCAGCAGCACGAACAGCTGCTGCACCCAGCTGCCGACGCGGCCGAGCTTGCCTTGCAGCAGATTCACGGTGATGTGCTGCTGATCGAGCGTGACGAGCGGAAACGCCGAGAAGATCAGGATCGCCATCGCGAAGCGCACCATCTCCGACGCGCCGCGAATCGGTGCGGAGAACCAGTAGCGCATGAACACGTCGCAGAACGTGAGGCCCATGATCACGCACAGCACCACCGCGACGATCGCGCCGAGCACGCGGCGCAGCCAGCGGGTCGCGCAGCCTTTGTCGAGCGCGACGCCGCGGCGCGTCGCCATCGTGTTCAGCGGATCGGATTGCTGTGACGGAATCATTGCGCCTCCTGTTGGGCAACCGAGCGGTAGTACGCGAGCGCGGCGGGACCGTCGACATGCAAACGCGCGGCATTCGCGAGCCATGCGCGGTCGAGCGGCTGAGCGAGACCGCGCAGACTGTCGAGGAACGCGGGGCTCGGCTCGATCAGCTTCAGCCCCTGCGCGACGGCTTCGGCGCGCGCCTGGCGGTTGACCTTGTCGAGCGCGGCCATGCGGCGCGCGAACGCTTCGCCCGACAACGCGGTGATCGCGTCGCGATCGGCCGGCGCGATCGAGTCCCACACCTCGCGGTTCACGAACAGCGAGAAGCCGGGCGCGGTGACGCCGCCGGGCACCGAGGTTTCGTAGCGCGCATAGCGCAGTACGTTAAAGCGCGCGGCGTCCATCTCGGGGATGCCGGCGAAGCCGTCGACGGTGCCGCCCGCCACCAGCTCGCTCATCTTCGCGGCCGGGGTCGCGACCACGCCGGCGCCGGCGCGATCCATCAGCGTCGACGCGACGCCGGGCAGCGCCCAGAATTTCACGCCATGAATCGAATCGAGCGACGTAACCGGACGATGCAGCCCGTAGATCTCGCCGGCCGGAAACACGGCCAGCGCGAGCAGATGCACGTCGCGATACTGGTCGGCCGGCTCGAAATATTTCCGGTAGGTGCGCCACAGCGACACCGACATCGCCTCGGCGGTCGACGAACCGAGCGGCAGGTGCGCGAGCTGCACGAGGCTGGCCTTGTTCTGGATCATCCCGTTGAAGATGTACGCGCCATCGACGATGCGTTTTCTGACCACGTCCCACTGCTGCTGCGGCGAGCCGATACTGGTCGGCGGAAACACGATCTTCACGCGGCCCTGGGTGGCGCGTTCGACGTCGGCGGCCCAGGGCTTCATCACGGCGACGTTGAAAATGTGTTGAGGCGGCAGGAACGCGTTGATGACCAGCGTCGTCTGTGCGCGCACGACGGCCGGCAACGCGATCCACAGCACCGCGAAGGCGACTGCGATAAGGCGGACCATGAGTTGTCTCCAGCTATTGAAATAGTTTTACCGGCGCCCGCGCGTGCTGCCCTCTGACGGGGCTGACAGCGCGCGGGGGGTGCTGCCGGGGCCGGTGCCCGTTGTTGCGGCTGATGCCGCGGTACTGCTACTACCTCTCTCCCTGATGCCTGCTGCTTGATGCGTGATGCGGATGCCGCTTGATGCGGTTGTTCGCGATTCCTTATTAACTGCCTGCCGCGAGCCGAGCGGTGTGATTACCAGTCGCCGAGCAGAATGCCGCCCTTCTCCGACACCTCGGTCCAGCGCTCGACCATCCGCGCCGGCGCGGTCTGCCGCAACGTGCGATGCCGCAACCAGTCGAACAGCGCTTCGTGCATCCGCGTCCTGACCGCCGCGTGCGCACTGTGGTTGCCGAGATCGACCAGTTCGTCCGGGTCGTTCTCGAGATCGAACAGCTGCGGGCGAAAGCCGTCGTAGTACACGTATTTCCAGCGCCCGTCGCAGGCCATGAAGCAACGGCAGCCGTCGAGTTCGCGGCCGAGCCGCGTACGGGTGCGCGAGCGGAACGAGTAGTCGAACTCGCTGAAGACCATCTCGCGCCACGGCGTGTTCGCATCCGCGCCGTGCAGCAGCGGCTGCAACGAGCGGCCCTCGACGATATGGGCAGGAATCTCCACGCCGCATGCGTCGAGAAAGGTGGGCACGAGATCGATCGCCTCGACGAGCCGGGTCTCGACGGTGCCGCGCGTCGCATCGGCCGCGCGGCGCGGATCGACGACGATCAGCGGCACGCGCGCGGACGCATCGTGAAACAGCTCTTTTTCGCCGAGCCAGTGATCGCCGAGATAGTCGCCGTGGTCGCTGGTGAACACGATCAGCGTGTCCTGGTCGCGGCCGGTTTCGCGCAGGAAGTCGAACAGCCGGCCGAGGTGATCGTCGATCTGCTTGACGAGGCCCATGTAGGTCGGCACGACCGTGTTGCGCACTTCGTCGCGCGAGAAGCTCAGGCTTTCGTCGTGCTGCATGAACGCGTCGTACACCGGATGCGGGTTGTCGCGCTCGGCTGCGGTACGCGCGACCGGCTTCACGTCGTCGGGACCGTACATGTCGTTGTACGGCGCGGGCACGATATACGGCCAGTGCGGCTTGATCAGGCTCAGATGCAGGAACCACGGCGCGTCGCCCTGCTCGCGGATGAACGACATCGCGCGATCGATCATGTACGGCGTTTCGGAATCCTTCTCGTCGATATTGGCCGGCAACGACGCGTGGCGCATCTTCCAGCCGCTGAGAATTTCGCCGTCCGGGCCTTGCGCCGAATTCGCGTAGTCATGCCAGGGATTGTCGCCTGCGTAGCCTTTGCCGCGCAGGTACTCGCAATACGGCGTGGCGACGCGTTTGCCGAACAGGCCGGGATGAATGCCGTCGTCGCGATCGTACGGCTCGAAGCCGCATTCCTCGACCAGCACCGCGCGCTCCGAACCCTTCTCCATCCCGAGCCGCTGCATGCCGGCGGTATCCGCAACCATATGGGTTTTGCCGGCCAGCGCGACGCGCATCCCGTGCGGACGCAGATAATCGCCGATCGTCAGCTCGCCGACCGGCAGCGGCACGAAATTCCAGTACGCGCGATGACTCGCGACATAGCGGCCGGTGTAGTACGACATGCGCGACGGCCCGCATACGGGGCTCTGCACATACGCGCGTTCGAAACGCACGCCGCGCTGCGCGAGCGCGTCGATATTCGGCGTGGCGAGCGTCGGGTGTCCGTAGCAGGACAGATAATCCCAGCGCAGTTGATCGCACATCACGAACAGGATGTTGCGGACTGTCTCCATCGTTTTGATCTCCTTCAGGTGGAGCTAAGGTAGATCAACGCGTCGACATTACCGAGCGATTTCGACTAACATTTCACCCAGTGAAACGCACGGGAATTGGCGATGTGGTCTCCGAAAGTCAAGACGATCGATGCGCTCGAGCGCGGGCTGGTCACGCTGAAGACGCTGCAGGAGATGCAGAGCGCGAGCCTGCACGACCTGCATTTGCGCACCGGCATTCCGAAGGCGACGCTGCTGCGCATTCTTCTGACGCTGGAGCGCCAGGGGCTGATCTGGCAGCGTCTCGCGGACGGGCTGTTTCGTCCGAGCTATACGCTGCACGAGCGCGCGCGGCGCATCGACCGGGCCAATCATGTGATCGAATGCGCGGCGCCGGAACTCGAACAGCTGCAAGCGAGCATCCTGTGGCCGTCCGATCTCGCGGTACGGCGCGGCACGACGATGGAGTTGTGCGAGTCGAACCGTCCGCAGTCGTACTTCGTCGTCAATCGCGACAAGATGGGCTACGAGATCAACATCCTGCGCTCGGCGGTCGGGCGCGCGTATCTCGCGTATTGCCCGGACGACGAACGCGAAGACATCCTCGCGACGTTGCGCGCCCACCCGCGCGCCGGCGACGAGCTGGCCGGCAATCGCCGCTATGTCGCACAGATGCTGCGCGACACGCGCCAGGCCGGCTACGGCGTGCGCGATCGCAATTTCGGCGGCTCGTACGACAAAAGCCGCAGCGCGTACAACGACGGACTATCCGCGATCGCGGTGCCGATCATGCTGCCGGACGGCACGGTGGCCGCGTGCATCAATATCGTGTGGATCGAACGGCTGTTCAAGACTGAGGAAATGGCCGCGAAACATCTGAAGCGGCTGGTCGACGCGTCGCGCAAGATCGCGGCGAAAATAGCGGGCAGCGCAATGGAAACTCAGGAATCCGCAGCGTCCGATAGCGGTGGCCAGAACCGGCAGCCGGCCGCGCCGGCGCGCAAACTCCGTTCGTCGTAACCTGTCGAACGGGCGATGTCATCACCGATGGAGGGGCGTCATGCTGAACCATACTGAAGGCGATTGCGACGGCAGCACAGCGGTCATTGCAACCGCAAAGCGACGCGGTATCGCGTCCGCTGTAGCGAGCAGGGCAACAACCCGCGCAACGGCGTTGCTTGCCGCGACCCTGCTCGGCGCCTGCGCGCAGCCGCTGACCGCATTCCAGCCCGGCGACGACGCCGCGCTGCTGACCACCCGGCTAGGCCACCCGGCCGAAACCTACAACCTGCCCGACGGCGGCAAGCGCCTGATGTGGCCGACCCAGCCGCTCGGCTATACGACGGTCGCCGCGGATGTATCGGCGGACAACAGGATCGAGAGCGTGCGCCAGGTGCTGCAACCGGGCGAATTCAACCAGGCGAAAGTCGGCAGCTGGACGCGCGAAGACGTACTGGTGCATTTCGGCCGCCCCGCCGAGAAGAAAACGCTGCCGCGCCTGAACGAGGAAGTGTGGAGCTATCGCTATCAGGACAGCGGCGTCTGGCATCTGCTGTACAACTTCTATTTCGACCAGTCCGGCGTGCTGCGGCTCACGCAGCAATCGCCCGATCCCATGCGGCAAACCGGCGACACGCTTTACTGAGTGCCCTCCGCACTCTTCAAGCGCGCGCGGCTATTGGACAGGTGCATGTACATCGCCGCGCGCGCGCCATCCACGTCGCCGCGTGAAATCGCTTCGTAGATATTCGCGTGTTCGCTGTTCACGCGGCTCGCGTAGTTCGACGGATCGAGCCGCGGGCGCGGCGCGAACGACGGATCGAGCTGCGACAGCACATCGACGAAAAACGGATTGCCGGTCGCGCGCGCAATCTGGATATGAAACTGGAAGTCGTACGGCGCCGCATCGACGCCGGCGCTCGCGTGCGCTTCGAGTTCGTCGAGCGCGAGCTTGATCGCCGCGAGGTCCTGGCGCGACGCGCGCTGCGCGGCGAGACCCGCGCTTTCCGTCTCGATACAGATACGTAGCTCCAGAATCGCCAGCACGTCGCGGCGCGTGCGCGCGGCGGCGGGCGTCAGTTCGACGGTCGGCGCCGGCGCGCCCGCGTCGAGCACGTAGCTGCCCATTCCCTGGCGCGTCTCGATCAAACCCGACATCCGCAGCCGCTGCACCGCTTCGCGCGCGACCGCGCGGCTCACTTCCTGGCTGCGCATCAGCTCGAACTCGGTCGGCAACTGGTCGCCCGGCTTCAGCGCGCCGCTGCGGATCTGCTCGCTGAGCCAGTCGAACACGTTTTCGGCACGCCGCCGCGTGCGGCGTACGGGCAACGGAGAATTCATTGAGTCGTCCAAATGCGTTGTGGTAAATTGTCCGTCATACGATGACTGACAGTAGTTGATCTACCGAGTATACCGCTGGCGCCGCGCGCCGGCGATCTCCGCTCGCCGTCCGGACGCCCGCGCGCGCCGCGGCGGACGGGATTCCAACCTCCGAGGAACCGACCCATGAAGATCGAACGCGTGACGCGCACCGTGTTTACCTATCCCACGCGGCGCGCCGTCGACAGCGGCGGCCATTCGCATCCGGGCGACGAACGGCAGGCGCAGATGGCGCTGCTGACCATTCAGACCGACGACGGCGCCGCCGGCCACGCGTTCGGCCCGCCCGAGGTGATCCGCGAAGAACTGCTCGCCGCGCACGTGCGGCGGGTGCTGGGCGGCCGTCACCCGTTCCAGCGCGAGGCCATCTGGCGGGAGCTCGCGCACCGCCAGCGCGGCAGCGCCGGGCAACTGACCGACCGCGCGCTCGCGGTCGTCGATCAGGCGCTGTGGGATCTGGCCGGGCGCGCGCTGAACACGCCCGTGTACCGGCTGATCGGCGGCTATCGCGACAAGGTGCCGGCCTACGGCAGCACGATGTGCGGCGACGAGCTGGCCGGCGGGCTCGCCACCCCCGACGACTACGCGCGCTTCGCCGAGAAGCTGGTCGCGCGCGGCTACAAGGCCATCAAGCTGCATACGTGGATGCCGCCGGTCTCGTTCGCGCCCGACGTAACGATGGACATCCGCGCGTGCGCGGCGGTGCGCGAGGCGGTCGGCCCGGACATCGCGCTGATGCTCGACGGCTACCACTGGTACAGCCGCACCGACGCGCTGCGGATCGGCCGCGCGCTCGAACAACTGAATTTCGCGTGGTTCGAGGAGATGATGGACGAACAGAGCATGGCCTCGTACAAGTGGCTCGCCGACCAGCTCGACATCCCGATCGTCGGGCCGGAGTCGATGTCGGGCAAACATCATCTGCGCGCCGACTGGATCGCCGGCAACGCGTGCGACATCCTGCGCGCCGGGGTGGCCGGGGTCGGCGGCATCTCGCCGACGCTCAAGGTCGCGCACCTGGCCGAATCCTTCGGGATGAACTGCGAGGTTCACGGCAACGGCGCGGCCAACCTGGCCGTCACCGCGGCGATCGCGAACTGCCGCTGGTACGAGCGCGGGCTGCTGCATCCGTTCCTCGACTACGACACGCCGCCCGCCTACCTGCGCAGCCTCGCCGATCCGATGGATACGGACGGTTTCGTGCATCTGTCGCAGGCGCCGGGGCTCGGCGAGGACATCGACTTCGAGTACATCGCCGCGCATACGGTGCAGGGCAACTGAAGGCCCGGGCGGACGCCGGCGCGACACGGCGAGCGCCCTCAACACCCCCACCGCATCTCTAAATCACTCGCGAGGGTATACCGCTATTGAGGCAGTTGTTCGATGACTGATAATGTTCGTTGTCGGTTGTACGATGACGAATAAATAAAAACAAGTCATCCAGCAACCGGTGCAAACAGACACCCGTCCGGCCGCTCGCAGCAACAACAGCGGCCGGGCACGACCTTCCAACGTGAACGCAAGTGAATCAGGATGTCGATCGCAAATAGAACATGCACGGCTCTCGCACTGTGCATCGGCCAGCTGGCCGCTACGTATTCGCCCGAACTGCTGGCCCAGGAGACGCCGGTGCAGTTCTCGGGCTGGACCGACAAGGCCTACTCGCCCGCCGGCGGCGATTCGGTCAATTTCTATGGACGCTTCATCAACTCGGTCGACTGGGTCACGGGCGGCGGCAATCCCGCCAGCGTGCGGATGGCCAACTACGGCTCCGCATGGGGCTTTCGCGGCTCGGAGACGCTGACCCCGGACCTCAAGGCGGTGTTTCAGGTCGAGAGCGCGTTCAGCACGACCGACGGCACCGGCACCTTCGGCGGCCGCGAAACCTTCGTCGGCCTCGCCAGCAAGACCTTCGGCTCGCTGCGGATGGGCCGCTTCCAGGCGCCGTACGACCGCCACGGGATATTCGGCGACACGCTCGCCGAAACCCAGGGGCTCGGCATCACCACGGTGCTGTGGTCGAACTGCGGCATCGCGATGAAAGGCACCGCCGGCTATACGAAAGCGCAAGGCTGCTTCGACATCAAATACCCGACCTCGATCCGCTACGACTCGCCGCATTTCGGGCCGGTTTTCGGCGCGGTGCAGTACTACGCGTACGACCAGGACGTCCACAACGGCGGCCTCGGCGCGCCGCACGTGTGGTCCGGCTCGCTGAACTACGTGAGCGGGCGATTGCAGGCGGCGATCGGCTTCGAGGGCGACTACGGCGTGCTCGGTCCCGGCCAGAACAGCTACGCGGCCGAGATCGTCGCCGGCTATCAGCTCACGCAGTCGGTCTACTTCGGCGGCATCGTCCAGCAGCTCAATTACGAGGTCAACGCGCAGCGCCAGAACATCCGCCAGAACATGCTCGGCCTCGTCGCGCGCTATACGCCGGGACCGTGGGGCTTCGAGCTGAACTACGGGATCGCCGGCAGCGGCTACGGCAGCGCGCCGACCGGCGCGTCGGTCGGCGCGGTCAAGAAAGGCCCGGACACCGGCGCGCAGCACATCGTCTTCACCGCCCGCTACGACATGTCCAAACGCACCGCGCTGTACGGACAGCTGGTCGCGCTCAGGAACGCGTCGAACGCGATCTACGGCATCAAACCGATGGGCGTGCAAAGCCCCGGCAAGGATCAGCAGGGTGTGTCCCTCGGCATCATTCACTACTTCTGAGCAGGCTTCACGCGGAGCAACGCATGGACATCAATATTCTCGTCGTGGTCGCGTATATCGGCTTTCTGATCGCGATCACCCTGTCGTTCCGTTCCTTCAACCGGAACACCAGCGACTATTTCAGCGGCGGCGGCAAGGTGCTGTGGTGGATGGTCGGCGCGACCGCGTTCATGACGCAGTTCTCCGCGTGGACGTTTACCGGCGCGGCATCGAAGGCGTTCAACGACGGTTTCGCGATCGTCGTGCTGTATCTGGCCAACGCGGTCGGCTATCTGAGCAACTACCTGTACTTCGCGCCGCGCTTCCGGCAGATGCGCGTCGTGACCGCGACCGAAGCGCTGCGCTCGCGCTTCGGCCGCACCAGCGAACAGAGCTTCGTGTGGCTCAGCGTGCTCGACGGGCTGCTGTCGGCCGGGCAATGGCTGAACGGTCTGGCGATCATCACCGGCGCGGTGTTTCATCTGCCGGTCGGCACCGTGATCGTCGGCACCGGGCTGGTGGTGATCGCGATGGCGCTCGCCGGCGGCGCATGGGTGATGGTCGCCTCCGACTATCTGCAGATGCTGATCGTGATGGCCGTCACGTTCACCTGCGCGATCGTCGCGCTCGGCAACGCGGGCGGCATCACGCCGATCATCGGCAGCTTCAACGATACGTTCTGGATCGGTCACGGCTATGCGTATGCGGGGCTGTTCGCGGTGTGGGTCGTGATGATCGTCGTCAAGCAGATTTTCATGATGAACAACGGGTTGAACTCGTATCGCTATATCTGCGCGAAGGACAGCGAACATGCGCGCAAGGGTGCGCTGCTGACCTGCGTGCTGAGCATTCTCGGGCCGCTCGTGTGGTTCGTGCCGGCGTGGTTCATGCACTACCGGATGCCCGATTTCGCCGGCGATTTCGGCATGCTCGGCCACGATGCGCGCGAAGCGGTGTTCGTCGCGTTCGTGTCGAAGTTCATGCCGGCCGGGATGCTCGGCCTGCTGATGGCGGCGATGTTCGCCGCGTCGATGTCGGCGATGGACGCGGGCATCAACCGTAACGCCGGGTTCTTCGTGCGCAATTTCTATCGCACCGTGCTGCGTCCGGCGGCCAGCGAAAAAGAACTGATGGTCGCGTCGAAACTCGCTTCGCTGGTGTTCGGCCTGATGGTGGTCGGGGTCGGCATGGCGATCAACGCGGTGCACGGAATGACGTTGTTCGACATCCTCGTCACGCTGAGCGCGATGGTCACGTTCCCGCTCGCGGTGCCGGCGATGCTCGGCTTCGTGATCCGCAAGACGCCCGACTGGTCGGGCTGGGCGACGCTGCTGGTCGGCCTCGTGGTGTCGTACGTGTTCGGCATGGTGATCGGTCAGAGCACGATCGAAGGCTGGTTCGGCATCAAGCTGAGCGGGCGCGAATGGGCGGATCTGCGGGTGTCGATCGTGCTCGCCGCGCATGTGGTGATCACCGGCGGCTTCTTCGTGTCGACGCGCCTGTTCTATACCGAGAAGGACGCCGCGCGCGCCGCCGAACGGCGCGACCTGTTCCAGCGCTGGGACACGCCGGTCGAAGCCGACCAGAGCGACGCCGCCGCCGACAGCCAGCGCGAGCATCGTCAGCGCGCACTGCTCGGCCGGCTCGTGTGCCTCGCCGCGGTCGGCATCATGGCGCTCGCGCTGCTGCCCAACGGGATGAACGGCCGCTTCGTGTTCCTGATCTGCGGCGCGATCCTGCTGATTCCGGGCGCGTGGCTGTATTACTCGGCCAGTGCGAACCGGATGGCCGCGGTCGAGCAGCGCCGCAATGCCAAAGACAACGTGAAAGGCGAGATGACGCGCTCGCGCACCTGAGAAAAGCACCGCGGGGAACCTGAGAGAAAGCCGCGAAGAACCTGAGAGCGCGTGAGGGCAACGACCCTCACCGCGAAAATCGAATAAACGAAACGCATGGAACCGTACGCGCGACAAGCACGCCGCGCGCGCCGTTCCGAAGGACTGACTATGAGCAAGGGCAACACGCTGCAACTGCACTACACCGAACGCACCGATCCGCTGACCGGCGCGAAGGTCACGCGGCTCACGCCGCCGGAGGTGACCTGTCATCGCAACTACTTCTATCAGAAGTGCTTCAGCAACGACGGCCAGCGTCTGCTGTTCGGCGGCGGCTTCGACGGTCACTGGAATTACTGGCTGCTGGATCTGCCGACCGGTGTCGCGACGCAACTGACCGAAGGCCCGGGCGACAACACGTTCGGCGGCTTTCTGTCGCCCGACGATACGCAGCTGTACTACGTAAAGAACGACCGCCGTCTACACCGGCTCGATCTGAGTACATTGGAAGAAACGGTGGTCTACGAAGTGCCGGACGATTACGTCGGCTATGGCACGTGGGTCGCGAATTCAGCGTGCAACAAGGTGGTCGGCATCGAGATCGCCGCGTCCGACTACATGCCGCTGACCGACTGGCGCAAGTTTCACGAGTTCTATTTCAAACAGCCGCGCTGCCGGCTGCTCAGCATCGACCTGCGCGACGGCTCGCGCAGCGTGATCCACGAGACCAACCAATGGTTAGGACATCCGATCTATCGGCCGTTCGACGATCACACCGTCGCGTTCTGCCATGAAGGGCCGCACGATCTGATCGACACGCGGATGTGGCTGGTGGACGAAGACGGCGCCAATCTGCGCAAGGTCCACGAACACGCGGAAGGCGAGAGCTGCACGCATGAATTCTGGGTGCCGGACGGCAGCCGGATGATTTACGTGTCGTACCGCAAGGGCGATCCGCGCCGCTATATCCGCAGCTTCGATCCGCAGAGCGGCGCCGACGTCGAGCTGATGGAAATGCCGCCGTGCTCGCATCTGATGAGCAATCACGACGGCTCGCTGCTGGTCGGCGACGGCTCCGACACGCCGGTCGATGTCGCCGACACCGGCGCGCATACGATCGAGAACGATCCGTACCTGTACCTGTTCGAACCGGCGACGCGCACGACCCGCCGCATCGCCGCGCACAACACGTCGTGGAAGGTGCTGGACGGCAATCGCCAGGTCACGCATCCGCATCCGTCGTTTGCGCCGGATAACCGCAGCGTGCTGTTCACGTCCGATTGCGACGGCCAGCCCGCGCTGTATCTCGCGGAACTGCCCGCCGCTACCGCCTGCGCGTGACCTACGCGATAACCGGCTCGCGCGACAGGCCGGTCACCCCTTGCAGGATCGCGGCGCGCGCCTGACCGAGAATCAGCCCGCGCCACACATCGTCCTCGCAGTAGAAACCCGCGCGAATCTCCGCGCGGATCGCATCGAGTTTTTGCGGATCCGCATCGGGATGCCGGCGCACCCACGCATCGGCGCGCAGCCGATGCAGCATGTCGACGAGCGGCACCGTGCCGTACTCGATCGCAATCGCGGTGGTTCGGGCATGCGTGCTCGTACGGCGCAGCGTATCGAGCAACGGCCCCGCGACATTGGCTGCGACCGACGTGCCGTCGAGCGGACTCGTCACATCGGCGCCCCACCATGCGCGGGCGCGCTGCAATTCATCGGCGGCCAGTTGGCCCACGCAGATTTTCTCGCCGTGCCCGTACGGCCCGAGCCCGGTATGAAAATCGATCCAGCCGATGCTGTCGCACGCGCCGCCGTACTGTTCGAGCAGCGTCTGCAATAGCCGCGTGCTCCACACGGTGCGCGCGCCGCCGAAGAACATCCCGTCCGCGTGGCGATACTGGCCGATCGTCAGCGCCTGTTGATACGCGGCCTCGCCGCGCTCTTCGATGTACCTGGTAATCGCCGCCGCGTTCTCCGCTGACGGCGGCCACGCGGGCGGCACCAGCAATGCGCGCAGATCGTCGTACGCGGGATTGACCGGCAACGGCTGCGCGAAATCGATGCTGTTGCGATTCAGGTCGACGTTGTCCTCGTTCGTGCGGCTCAGATACGAGAAGCCGTACGGGTTGATCGCATGGACGACCAGAATCGCGACGTTCAACTTCTCGAGCAACGCGTGCAGCGGCCGGTCGTGCAAGAGCGCGATCTGCGCGGCCGAGCCGCAAAAACCTTCCACGCCATGCGTGCCCGATGTCAGCACCAGCAGGCGACGCGCGCTCGCCGGCCCGAGACGCACGACGTCGATTGCCAGTTCCTCGCCGGCGAGACCACGCTGCGCGGGGATCACGTGACTGTCTACCCGCGCCGCGATTTCGGCGGCGCTGTGCAAATACAGCCGCCGCGCGTCCGCATACGACGCGGTAAAAAACGACGATGGATTCATCGCATCTCCAGTGTCGGGAGTCAGGGCCGCGTGACTTACGCCGCCGTCAGGAACGCTTCGGTCAAACGCACCCAGTAGGTCGAACCGAGCGACAGTACGTCGTCGTTGAAATCGTAGCTGGTGTTGTGCAGCATGCACGGCCCGAGCCCGTGGCCATGATCGCGATGCTCGCCGCTACCGTTGCCGATATACGCGTAGCAGCCCGGCTTTTCCAGCAGCATGAACGAGAAGTCTTCGGCGCCCATCGTCGGATCGATATTGGTTTCGACGTGCTCGTTGCCGACGATCTGCTGCATCACGCCGAGCGCGAAATGGGTTTCCTTCTCGGTGTTGACGGTCGGCGGATAGTTGCGGCGGAACGAGAACTCGACCGAGCAGCCGTACGCGAGCGCGGTCGCTTCGGCCAGCTGCTTCATGCGGCTTTCGATCAGATCGAGCACCTCGACCGAGAACGTGCGCACGGTGCCGGCCAGCGTCGCGGTATCGGGGATCACGTTGACCGCCTCACCCGCGTTGATCTGCGTGATCGACAGCACGGCGGCGTCGATCGGCCGCTTGTTGCGCGTCATGATGCTTTGCAGGCCGGTGCCGATCTGCATTGCGGTGAACACCGGATCGATGCCGTTGTGCGGAATCGCCGCGTGCGCGCCGACGCCTTTCACGGTGATACGGAATTCGTTGCTCGACGCCTGGGTCGCGCCGACCCGCGCGCCGAATTCGCCGGCCGGCATGCCGGGCCAGTTGTGCAGCGCGTACACCGCATCGACCGGGAAACGCTCGAACAGCCCGTCTTCGATCATCGCCTTCGCGCCGCCGCCGCCCTCTTCCGCCGGCTGGAAAATGAACACCACGGTGCCGTCGAAATTGCGATGCTGCGACAGATACTGCGCGGCGCCGAGCAGCATCGCGGTATGGCCGTCGTGGCCGCACGCGTGCATCTTGCCCGGGTGCTGAGACGCATGTTCGAACGTGTTCAGCTCCTGGATCGGCAGCGCGTCCATGTCCGCGCGCAGGCCGATCGCCTTGCGGCTCGAGCCGTTGCGCAGCACGCCGACCACGCCGGTCTTGCCGAGCCCGCGGGTCACTTCGATACCCCACGCTTCGAGCTGGCGCGCGACCACGTCGGCGGTGCGGTGTTCTTCGTAGCACAGCTCCGGATGCGCGTGGATGTCGCGGCGGATCGCCTGGATGCCGGTATTGGCGTGAGCAATTTCGGGGATGATTTTCATTGGGTGTCCTTGTCGATTGAATGGCCGTGCGAGGAATTACATCAGCGGCTGTTTCGAGCGGTCTTTCAGCAGCGCGATCGTGACCAGACCGATCACGCAGCCGAACAGCCCGTAATAGACGACGGCGAGTTTGTCGTCGGTGATCTTGATCAGCAGCGTCGCGATCGCGCCGGCAAAGCCGCCGAAGATCATCACCGCGAAGTTGTAGCCGATCGCCATGCCGGTCGAGCGCACGTGCGCCGGGAACAGTTCGCAGACGAACGCGCAATACGAGCCCTGGAACAGACCGAGCGACGCCATCAGGCAGCACTGCACGAAGATCAGCACCGGCAGCGTCGGGTGGCTGGTCAGCATCGCGAACAGCGGATACGAGATCACGAGGCTCAGCAGCGTCGACGCGATCATCGGCTTCTTGCGGCCGACCTTGTCCGAGATCCAGCCGGACGCGAAGGTCGCCGCGATATACGCGATCGCCGCGCAGCACGACGCGATCACGCTGCTCGCGAACGGGATGTCGAGCGTCTTCGTCGCGTAGCTCGGCATGTAGTAATAGAAGATGTACGTGCCGATGGTGCCGTACACCGTGAGGCCGAAGCCGGCCAGAATCGCGCGCCAATGCACGGCGATCGATTCAAGGAACGGCGCCTTCGCGCTCGGCGCGCGTTGAGCGTGCTGGGCGTGCTGCTTGAACACCGGCGATTCGTCGAGCTTCGAGCGCACGTAGAGACCGACCGGCACGATCAGCAGACCGAGCATGAATGGAATCCGCCAGCCGAAATCTTCGAGCTGCTGCGTGCTCAGCAGACGCGTGAGCGCGACGCCGGTCAGCGCGCCGAGCAGCATGCTGCACGCCTGGCTGATCATCTGGAAGCTGCCGTACACGCCGCGCCGTTCGACCGGCGCATGCTCGACCAGAAACGCGGTCGCGCTGCCCACCTCGCCGCCCGCCGAAAAGCCCTGAAAAAACCGGCCGATCAGCATCAGGATCGGCGCGAAGATGCCGATCTGCGAATAGGTCGGCGCCAGCGCGATGATGCCGACGCCCACCGCCATCAGCGAGATCGTCACGACCAGCGCGGACTTGCGGCCATGCCGGTCCGCGTAATTGCCGAGCACGATGCCGCCGAGCGGACGGGTCAGAAAGCCGACGCCGAAGGTGGTCCACGCGGCGAGCAGCGACGCGGTCGGGTTGTCGCTCGGGAAAAACTGTTTCGCGATGATCGCCGCGAAGAACGAGAAGACCGTGAAGTCGAACCATTCGAGCGCATTGCCGATGGTCGCGACGACGATCACGCGCGCGTCGAACGGTTTCGCCGTGGGGGCGGCGAACGGCGACGCGGCGGACTCGCGTCGTTGAACGGATACATCCATTCCTGTCTCCTTGTGTACGGCGGCCGGCTCGCGCGCGATCTCGCCTGATGTTTTGCCGTCCATTGTCCATAGCCGCTTACATCAAGGAAAGCTAAAATTTATTGTTATTTACATCAAGAAATTTGATGTGTCGGCGCGCGCTGCCGCGGCTCGCGCGGTTTTGCTTTTATCCATGTAGAGGCCGGTTGATGAGCACGATCCGTTTTCTCCGCACTTTCGTCGCCGTCGCGCGACACGGCTCGTTCGCGATTGCCGCCGAGCAGATGGCGCTCACGCAGTCGGCGGTCAGCATGCAGATGCGCGCGCTCGAAACCGAGTTCAAACACGAACTGTTCGACCGCAGCGGCCGCAAGGTGCTGCTCAACGCGATGGGCAAGAACCTGCTGCCGCACGCGCAGCAACTGCTCGCCGTCTATGAGGCGATGCGGATGACCGCCGGCGGGTTGGAAAAGGATGTCGGGCCGGTGACAATCGGCGCGGTCGAATCGGTGGTCGGCGCGCTGGCCGAAGCGGCCGCGCATCTGAAGATGACGCGGCCGAATCTCGACGTGCGGATCACCGCCGCGAAATCCGTCGACCTCGCCGCGCGTGTCGATTCGGGCGAGATCGACGCGGCGGTGATCATCGATACGCCGGGCCGCCGGCCGGCCAGCGTGCAATGGACGCCGGTCTACTCGGAGCCGGTGGTGTTGCTCGTCAATACGAATGTGGCCGACGCGCCGCCCGCCGAGTTGCTGAAGTCGCAGCGTTTTCTGCGCTTCGATCGTACGCAGCGCACCGGCGCGCTGATCGACCGGGCGTTGCGCAAGCAGCGCTTCAAGGTCAACGAGTTTCTCGAGCTGAATTCGCTGGAAGGGATCGCGGAACTGGTGCGCCAGGGGATCGGCATCGCGGTGGTGCCGCTGCTGCGCCGCTCATCGTGGACCCGCGACGACGCGCTGCGGGTCGTGCCGCTGCCCGAGGCGGGCGTGAAGCGCCACGTCGGGATGCTGGAGCGCGCGCAGCATGGAAAGATGGGGGTGACGGGGGCGTTGGTGAGGGAGTTGAAGGAGGTGATTTGACCTTTGCTGCGGAGAACTTCGCAATCGCTCTACGGCAAATCGTGTCGATGCCTCAACCGTCATTCATTGTTGCCACTTCCGCCAAGTGTCTCTCGCTCGAACTTGAAATCGGCAGGCAGCCGGCCGCGGTACTTACGCAGACGCTCGATCCGCTCAGTCACGGTCGGCTTGCTGCTGATCGAGATCGCGCCGGAATGGTGGGCATGAATCTCGACGTGGTCGCCCTCCTTCAGACCGAGTTCATCAACGACGCCCGCAGGGAGCCGAACCGCCAGGCCGCTTCCCATTTTTCGACTCGCATGATCGCTTCCATGAATTTGCTAGCAAGCACTTTAATCCTCGCAGCTTCAACAGACAGCAAAAAGTAAGCTAGATTCGGCCCGGTCCATTGCGAGCTGATGGGGTTTTGACCTTCGTCGCCAAGGTCGCAAGAACTTGACAGTTAGTTGCGTTAATAAACTCATACGAGACTTCGCCAACCCGTTATCCGCCCCACTCCGTCCCGATATACTTCAGCACTCCACCTCTTTCACTACCGGGCGAGCCCCATCATGAAAGGCACGGACCTCGAACAGCGCATCCTCAGACAATCATTGCTGTGCACGGTGCTGATCGCGGCGCTCGGGATCGCGTTCGGGATTCTGAGCGGCTCGCTGGCGATCATCTTCGACGGCATGTTCTCCGCGCTCGACGCCGCCATGTGCAGCCTGTCGCTGCTGGTCACGCGGCTGCTCAAACAGGAAACCAGCCGACGCTTCCAGCACGGCTTCTGGCATATCGAACCGCTGGTGCTGGTGCTCAACGGCAGCGTGCTGTCGGTCCTGTGCTTCTACGCGTTCATCAACGCGGTCAAGGGTCTGCTCGAAGGCGGCCACGAACTCGAATTCGGCTGGGGCATTTTCTACGCGGTGGTGGTCGCCGCGTTCTGCTTCTTCATGTTCTGGCGCGAGCGGCGCGTGAATCGCGTGATCGAATCCGAGCTGATCGGCCTCGACATCAAAAGCTGGCTGATGTCGGCCTGCATCAGCTCGGCGCTGCTGGTCGCGTTCTCGGTCGCGTGGCTGCTCGAACGGCTCGGCCACGGCCATCTGACGCCGTTCATCGACCCCGGCGTACTCGCGGTCCTGACGCTCGCGCTGATTCCGATGCCGCTCGGCACCGTAATCGCCGCGGTCAAGGAAGTGCTGCTGATTACCCCGCCGGAACTGGAACACGAGTTGCGCGAACTGATGCAGCAACTGACCGTGGACTACGGCTTCGTCCGCCACTCGCACTACGCGACGCGGGTCGGCCGGGGGCTCTTCGTCGAAGTGCACATCGTGCTGCCCGAGGCGATGGAGCATGCCGGCGTGCGCCAGCTCGACCAGATCCGCGACCGCATCTCGCGCGCGATCGGCGAGTCCGGTCCGGACCGCTGGCTGACCGTCGCGTTCACGCGCGATCCGCGCTGGCTGTAACGGTTCTGGCGCCGCGCACGGGTTCGCCGTAATCGGCTTCGCCCGGCAGACCGCGCGCGCATTCGCGCAGACTCTCGATCGCCAGCGCGACCGCCGCGCGATCCATGTTCTCCGCGCGCCAGTACATCGACACCGCGGCCGCGCCGGCCAGTTCGATCGGCAGAATACGAATCGTGTTGAGCCGCTCGAAGCGCAGCGCCGAACGATGCGACGCGACGCCGAGCAAATCGGTGTGATTGAGCAGCGTGATGTTCAGAATCGACGAATTCGACTCGACAAAATGATGGTTCGCCATCGTGCGCCCCGCTTCGGCGAGCGCCTGTTCCATCGCGTTGCGCACCGGCGTGCCCTGCGGCCAGACGATCCACGGATAGTCGAACACGTCGTTCCAGCCGAGCGGCCCGCGCCCGACCAGCGGATGGCCGGGCCGCGCGACCAGATTGATCGGCTCCATATAGAGCGTCTCGACGCAGATCTCGGGATTGTCGTTAGGCGCCGCCGAGCGGCCCACCGCGATGTCCAGCTCGCCGCGCGCCAGTTGCGGCAGCAATTCGTTCATCGTGCTTTCCTGTAGCCGTACCTGCGCGCGCGGGATCTGCTGCAGCAGCCGCGCAACCGCGCGCGGCACCGTATCGGCCGCGGCCACCCCGGAGGTGCCGATCGTCACGAGGCCGCTGCCGCCGTCGCGCAATGCCTGCATGTCGTCGCGCGCGTTGTCGAGGCGCGCTTCAATGCGCCGCGCATGCTGGATCAGCGCGTCGCCGTAGACCGTCGGCCGCAAACCGCGCGCATGCCGCTCGAACAGCGGCAGGCCGACGTCTTCCTCCAGCTCCTTGAGCCACTTCGAAAGACCGGGTTGGGACGAGTTCAGCGCCACCGCGGATTGGCTCAGATTGCCGGTCTCCGCGAGACTGAGCAGCACTTGCAGATGCCGCAAACGCAGCCGGTGAGTCCAGTCCATGTCGTCGCGTCTCCGTCAGGTATGTCCAAATAGTTATAGATAAGAATATTTCGTTATTTTACGCGTTATACCTCGCTGCCTTATAACTACGCAACGATCAGATTTCCGGCCGCCGATCCGCGCCACGCGGGAGCCAGCGAAGCCGAAAACAGCAACCGGACGGGTTGCACGGAGACACGCATGAACGCACCCACCCAACGCGAACAACGCGCCGCCTATTACGAATCGATTGCGCAACAGCGCCTGGCGCCGTTGTGGGAGTCATTGCACAACCTCGTGCCCAAAGAGCCGCAGCCGAGCGCGCAGCCGGCGATCTGGAAGTACGCGCAAATCCGCGATCTGGTGATGCAGGCGGGCGCGGTAATCAGCGCCGAGGAAGCGGTGCGCCGGGTGCTGGTGCTGGAAAACCCCGGGCTGCCCGGCAAGTCGAGCATGACGCCGAACCTGTATGCCGGTCTGCAACTGATCCTGCCCGGCGAAATCGCGCCGAGCCACCGGCATACGCAGTCGGCGCTGCGCTTTATCGTCGAAGGGCGCGGCGCGTGGACCGCGGTGAACGGCGAGCGCACCACGATGCATCCGGGCGACTTCATCATCACGCCGTCGTGGACGTGGCACGACCACGGCAATCCATCGGCCGACGAAGGCGGCGAGCCGGTGGTCTGGCTCGACGGTCTCGACATCCCGCTCGTCGCGCATCTGGACGCCGGCTTCGCGGAGAACTATCCGCACGCCACTCAACCGGTCGCGCGCGCCGAGGGCGACAGCTTCGCGCGCTTCGGCCACAACATGGCGCCGGTTCGTCATCGCGCGACCGACCCGACTTCGCCGATCTTCAGTTATCCGTATGAACGCAGCCGCGAGGCGCTCGATGCGCTCTATCGCAACGGCGAACTCGACGAGTGGGACGGCGTGAAGCTGCGCTACGTCAATCCGGCCACCGGCGGCTGGCCGATGCCGACCATCGCGACCTTCATGCAGTTTCTGCCGGCGGGCTTCGCCGGCCGTTCATATCAGAGCACCGACGCGACCGTCTATTGCGTGGTCGAGGGCCGCGGCAACGCGTGGATCGGCGACGAGGAATTCGCGTTCGAACCGCACGACGTGTTCGTCGTGCCGTCGTGGCAGCCGGTGCGTTTGTCGGCGTCGGCCGATAGCGTGCTGTTCAGCTATTCGGACCGGCCGGTGCTGGCCGCGCTGAACCTGCTGCGCGAGCAGCGCAACTGAACCTTCTCGCGCGACCGGGCAGCGTCACGACGCCACGCGCCAACCCGGCCGCGCCAGCACTCCCCGAACCCGCGCGAGCAGACGGCCAGCCGTGCGCCGGTGGCCCGGCGCGCCCCTTTTTTCAATTCCGAGCAAGCGAGACCCGAACCATGACATTCGTCTTTACCCCTGAAGCGCCCGTCGCCGTTCCCGTCGCCGGCGGCGACGAGCAGATCGCGGTGCGCCGTGTCTACTGCGTCGGCCGCAACTACGCGGCGCATGCGCGCGAGATGGGCTTCGATCCGGATCGCGAGCCGCCGTTCTTCTTCTGCAAGCCGGGCGACTCGGTGGGGCCGGTCAATTACGGCGACACGCTCGAACTCGCGTATCCGTCGCAAACGGAGAACTACCACTACGAAGCCGAACTGGTCGCGGTGATCGGCAAGGGCGGCGCGGACATCGCGCTCGACGACGCGCTCTCGCACGTATGGGGCTACGCGGTCGGCCTCGACATGACCCGCCGCGATCTGCAGATGAAGATGCGCGAGATGGGCCGGCCCTGGGAAATCGGCAAGGCGTTCGATCGCTCCGCGCCGATCGGCCCGATCCATCGCGCGAGCGACGTCGGTCACTTCGAACAAGGCGCGCTGTGGCTGAACGTGAACGGCGCAACCCGTCAGAAGAGCGACGTATCGCATCTGATCTGGTCGGTCGCGGAGACGGTCGCCGATCTGTCGAAGTTCTTCCGCCTCGAACCGGGCGATCTGATCTACACCGGCACGCCCGAAGGCGTCGGCGCGGTGAAGCGCGGCGAGACGATGACGGTCGGTGTCGAACGTCTCGGCGAACTGACCGTGAAAGTGGTGTGAGCCGCCGTTCCCAGCGAAACAGGAGTCATCGTGCAGCTCTACAGTTTCTTCAATAGTTCGACGTCCTACCGGGTTCGCATCGCGCTCGCGCTGAAGGGCGTCGACTACGAATGCGTGCCGGTCAACATCCGCGTCGGCGCCAATCGCGACGCGCACTACGTGGCCGACATCAATCCGTCGGCGGCGGTGCCGGCGCTGGTCGACGGAGAGTTTCAGCTCGGCCAGTCGCTCGCGATCATCGACTATCTGGACGCCGTGTTTCCGGAGCCGCGCCTGATTCCGGCGGACCCGCTCGAGCGCGCGCGGGTGCTGGAATTCGCGAACCTGATTTCCTGCGATATCCACCCGGTCAACAACCTGCGCGTGCTGCGCTATCTGCAGGACGTGCTGAAGGTCACGACCGAGCAGAAAGACGCGTGGTATCGCCACTGGGTCGCCGAAGGGATGGCCGCGGTCGAACGTCTGCTCGCGCGCTCGAACACCGGTCCGTGGTGCTTCGGCGCGCAACCGACGCTCGCCGATTGCTGCCTCGTCCCGCAGATCGCCAACGCGCACCGGATGGGCTGCGATCTGGGCGACTTTCCGCGCGCGCTCGCGATCTATCGGCACGCGCTCGAACATCCGGCCTTCAGCGCGGCCGAGCCGCAACGCCAGCCCGACTACGTGGCCTGACGCGATCCCGGATCAACCGATAAAAACCACTGGAGACACCCATGACCGCTTACAGCGCACACTCGCAGCCGCCGCAATCCGCGCGGCTCGTCAACGTGACCGAGATGATCGACCGCAACGGCATTTCGCCGTTTCAGGTGCTGATCGTCGTTCTCTGTTTTCTGATCGTCGCGATCGACGGCTTCGATACCGCCGCGATCGGCTTCATCGCGCCCGCGATCCGCGCGCAATGGCAGCTGAGCCCGGCCGAACTCGCGCCGGCGCTCGGCGCCGGCCTCGCCGGCCTGATGGCGGGCGCGCTGCTGTTCGGGCCGATCGCCGACCGCATTGGCCGCAAGCGGATGCTGTTGCTGTGCGTGTTCGGCTTCGGTATCGCCAGCGTCGCGTCCGCGTTCTCGACCTCGCTGACGATGCTGGTCGTGCTGCGCTTTCTGACCGGAATGGGACTGGGCGCGGCGATGCCCAACGCGATCACGCTGACCTCCGAGTACTGCCCGGCCGCGCGCCGCTCGTTCCTCGTCACGACGATGTTCTGCGGCTTCACGGTCGGCTCCGCGCTCGGCGGTTTCGCCGCGGCCGCGCTGATCGAACACTACGGCTGGCACTCGGTGCTGCTGGCGGGCGGCGTCGTGCCGCTGCTGTTGCTGCCGGTGCTCGCGCGCTTCCTGCCGGAGTCGGTGCGCTATCTCGCGGCGGCCGGCCGTCCCGCGCCGGAAATTACCGCGATCCTGCAACGCATCGCGCCGCACGAGGATTTCACGGGCGCGAGCTTCGTCACGTCGCACGGCAAGGCGGCCGGCTCGCCGATCGCGCGCCTGTTCCGTCCGGATCTGCTGCGCGGCACCGTGCTGCTGTGGTTCACGTTCTTCATGAGCCTGCTGGTGATCTATCTGCTGTCGAGCTGGCTGCCGATGCTGCTGCGTAGCACCGGCGTGTCGCTGCAAACCGCCGCGCTCGTCACCGCGATGTTCCAGGTCGGCGGCACGATCGGCGCGATCGTGCTCGGCTGGCTGATGGACCGCATCAACCCGCACTACGTGCTGGCGATCAGCTACGCGCTCGCCGGCGTGTTCACCGCGGCGATCGGCACGCTGACCGCGACGCCGTGGCTCGCCGCGCTCGCGGTGTTCGGCGCGGGCTTCTGCGTGTCGGGCTCGCAGGTCGGCGCGAATGCGCTGTCGGCGGCGTTCTATCCGACCGACTGCCGCGCGACCGGTGTGAGCTGGGCCAACGGGATCGGCCGGATCGGTTCGGTGGTCGGCTCGCTGTCGGGCGGCGCGATGCTCGCGGCCGGTATGTCGATGCCGGCGCTGTTCCTCGTGGTCGGCGTGCCGGCTGTGTTCGCGGGGATGTCGATGCTGGCGCTCGGGGTGTTCGGCGGGCATGGCAAGCAGGCTGATGATGCGGCGGGGTTTGCGGAAACCGAGTCGGCGCGCTGATGCGCTGAGCGGTTCTGTTTGACTGATTAATTGACTGATTAATTGACTGGTTGACTGATAGCGGTACGGCGATTCGCGTTGCCGTACCGCTTTTGCGTTGTTACGCGTGGGTGATTTTTGCCTGCCGCCGCTTTAGTTCGACGGCCGGCCGCAATCGGGCGGCGGTCCTTTCGGCGGCTGATTGCCGTTGCCGTCGCCATCGCGCGGTGGTGGCGGCGGACGGCCGGAGCCCGCGTCCGACGGCGGCGGTCCGGGCGGATGGTCGAAGCACGGCGGCGGCGGGCGATTGCCGCCATCGCCGGCGGACGATTGCGCGTGAGCCGTTAGAGATACGCCAAGCGCGCACACGGCGAGCGTGAGCGCTGCG
The DNA here is from genome assembly GCF_001931485.1 of Burkholderia sp. SRS-W-2-2016. Classification (GTDB taxonomy): domain Bacteria; phylum Pseudomonadota; class Gammaproteobacteria; order Burkholderiales; family Burkholderiaceae; genus Paraburkholderia. The sequence continues at coordinate 91,793 of NZ_MSDV01000022.1, forward strand.
AGCCTGCCTTTCATCTAGCTGTCCTTGTTCGAACGTCGCGGGGGCGACAACGCGGACGACCTTACCGCGCGACAGCCGACGATTGCGCTGTGGTAAGTGTCGGGAAGCTTACGGCGCCTTGCAGCGTTTAATCTATCCGCGATTCTTTTGACAACCTCCCGGACACCTAAGCAATTTCGCGCGACAGCGGCGCGCGCGTTTCATTCAGCCGAGTAGCTTCCGCCAACGAGTGCATCCGTGAAGTCGAGACGCCGAGAAAGGGACAAGCTTCATTGCGCAGATCGGGAAACACCGGAGGGGTGGCTGGCAAGCAATGCAGCGCAGCGCTCCCGCAGGAAGGCACTCAATTCATTAATCGCCGGCGTCAGTTGCTCACGGCGGGCGCAAATCAAGTGCAACGGCGAAGGCTCACAGTACTCCGGCGGAAATAACTCCATCAGTCTCCCGGCCTTCAGATCGTCGATGAGATCGAGTCGCGATTTATAGACAAGACCTTCCCCCGCTATCGCCCACGGCCTCGCGAACAGAGAGCCGCGAGTGGGTGCTGGCGCATGGCGTTCATTACGTCCTCGATCACCATCGGCCTTGGGCGCCCGCCTGACAAAGTCTTACATCGAAAGAAATTTCAATATGGAAACACTTGTACTAAACAGCGCTCAGGGTCGCTTCCAGACGCCTGCGGGCGTTCGGGTCAGCAAACCCGCTACGTCAATGGCATCAAGAGCCAGGGCACTGGGCGCCGGCGTGAACCGCAATTACATTGACGGAAAGTGGTCCAGACACACACGCGCGAGCGCCCGATCCATCGCCATCGCATACAGCGGATCCAGTGCGTGACTAGCGATATATTCTTGCGTCGCTCGCGCCAATTGGGTATTGCAATCGGGTTGCGCACGCAAGCTCTTCGTATCGACCAGTGCTTGAATAATGCCTTGCTGCAACCGGTCCAGTTTCGGGCGAACGTCTGTCGTCAGGTCGACGCGTTTGTCGTCGGGCGCGCGTCCTGCTCGATGCCATTGCGCAATCAACCCGTATTGCACGAGTTTATTGGCTTCAATCTGGTCAGCGAAGAAACGCATTGCCAGTTCCGCCGGCAGACCGAGCGCACGCGCCTCTTCGGAGGCCGCGCGGATCACATCCGCCTCGCGCGGCAAATCTTCGACCGGCTTATGCGAGTCCCACTTCGACAACGCCACTTGCCGCGCAATATGCAGGCGCGCAACCGTCATATCGAGTAGCGGAAGAAACGGCTGGTTGACTGCCGCAACACTCCCGGACGGAGGCACGGCGAACTGCAGGACCGCAGCGAGCGGCGCAATCAGAAAACGCGATCTATAGAGACAGAATTTCAGCATGGGGCGGTTCGTTATAAATGGATGCGGACGCCGACGTTGCAATACTTTGCTCGCCGTCCTGGCGCGCGAGGTCGGGTGCGTCGTGGCTTGCTTGAGGTTCCAACGCGACAATGATCTCCGGTCGGGCACCGCAACGGAATCGGACAAATGTCCGATCTCGACAAGTCGACGGCATCGTGTTCTGCGGAATCGCTCCACGTTGTGACGCAATTGCTGCAACGCAATGCGAAAAATCGCGGTTGGAACCAACTGTACTGTTATTTATGTGCTGAAAACGGTTTGCCTCGAACCTGTTGTGTCCTATGACGAAGCGGCAAAACCTTCCGCGCCGCGCATACTACGCAGCAAAGTTAACCTACACTCAGTGCGTGTCGATTTTTCGCAGGCCTCTGTTTATCCAGGCGCCTCAGCACCGGGCGAACCGCCGCCGGTGCGTCTGCCGGAATCGCGCGACGGGTGCAGCAGTTGAGGACGCGTCGCGGCCCGCAAGGGGACCAACATGCGCGCAGCCGACATCATGACCTCCACCGTCGTGACCGCCACCCCGGACATGACGATCCACGACGCAGCAAAACTGTTCGTCGACCATCACATCAGCGGCATGCCGGTGCTCGACGCCGACGGCCAGCTCATCGGCATCGTCAGCCAGGGCGATCTGCTGCACCGGGTGGAAAACGGCACCGGCCACGCGAAGCGCCGATGGTGGCTCGAACTGCTGTCATCTTCGCGCGAGGAAGCCGCCCGCTACGTGCGCGAGCATGGGCATTGCGTCGGCGACGTGATGTGCGAACACGTGATCTCGATTCCCGACGACATGCCGTTGCAGCAGATCGCCGATCTGATGGAGCGCCGCCATCTGAAGCGCGTGCCGGTGCTGCGCGACGGCCGCCTCGTCGGCATCGTCAGCCGCTCGAATCTGATTCGCGCGCTGGCCAGCGTCGAGCCGATCGTCGATTCCGGCACGCATGACGATGCAAGCCTGCGCGACGCGATCGTCGCGGAAATGCAAGGGCAACGCTGGGGACTCGCGAAGCACGGCGTGATCGTCCAGGACGGCGTCGCGCATCTGTGGGGCGTGATCGAGTCCGAAGAGGAAAAGCGCGCGATCCGCATCGCGGCCGAAAACGTGCCCGGCATCAGGCGGGTGGAAAGCCACCTCGAATCGCCGACCGTGCTGCCGACGATGTAGCGTACGCCGCTACGCTGCCTTCACCTCGTTCTCCAGCGGCTGCCCGTGTTCGAACGCGGCGATGCTGGCGAGCGTCGTTTCGCAGATGGTCGTCAGCGCCTCGCGCGTCAGATAGGCCTGATGGCCGGTGACGATCACGTTCGGAAACGACACGAGGCGCTGGAACACGTCGTCGGTGATGATCTCGCTCGACAGGTCGCGGAAAAACAGATCCGCCTCCTGTTCGTACACGTCGATCCCGAGACCGCCGAGCTGGCCGCTCTTGAGCGCGTCGATCACCGCCTCGGTATCGACCAGCCCGCCGCGGCTGGTGTTGATCAGGATCGCGCCCGGCTTCGCGCGCTCCAGCGTTTTCGCGTTGATGATGTGATGCGTCGCCGGCGTGAGCGGGCAATGCAGCGAAATGATGTCGGCCTTCTCGCCGATCTCGCCCGGCTTCACATAGCGCAGCCCCAACGCCTCGAATTCCTTCGATGGATACGGATCGAAACCGATCACCTCGCAGCCGAAGCCGAGCATGATCTTCGCAAACACGCAGCCGATCTTGCCGGTGCCGACCACCGCCACGGTCTTGCCGCACAGGTCGAAGCCGGTCAGGCCGTCGAGCGAGAAATTCGCGTCGCGCGTGCGGTTGTACGCGCGGTGAACCTTGCGGTTGATCGCGAGCAGCAGCGCAACCGCGTGTTCCGCGACCGAGTTCGGCGAGTACGTGACGACCCGCACCACTTTCATGCCGAGCCGCGCGGCGGCCTCGAGATCGACATTGTTAAAGCCCGTGCAACGCAATGCGAGCAGCCGCGTGCCGCCTTTGTGCAGCGCCTCCAGCACCTGCGCGTCGGCGCGGTCGTTGACGAACACGCAGACCGCGCCGTAGCCCGCCGCGAGACCGACGCTGTCCATCTCCAGCGCGACGTCGAAGTATTGCAGCCGGTGCTGGCCGGCCTGGTTGGCCGCGTCGAGATACTGGCGCTCGTAGCGCGTCGAGCTGAATATCGCCACTTCCATGATGGACTCCTTATCGAATCGAAATCGGACCGCCGTGCGCGTGGTTCATCTCTAACCCGCCGCGATCGAAATCGCGATCTGCACGAACAGCACCTTGACGATGGTCATCGACGGAAAAATCATCGCGTACATGACGTCGGGCTGTTCGGTCGGCGCGATCCGGTTCGCGAACGCGAGAATCGCCGGATTGCCGGTCGCGCCGCAGATCACACCGACCGACGTATCGAACGGCAGCCGGAACAGCCACAGGCAGCACGCCGCCGTCACGCCGACCAGCACCAGCAGCGTGATCGCGCCGTAGAGCAGCAGCAGCGGCCCGGCGCTGCCCACGGTCGCGATGAACTTCGGTCCGCACGCGATGCCGACCTGGGCGAGAAAGATCGTCAGCCCGAGATTGCGCAGCACCAGATTCGCGGACAGCGGCATCACCCACACGAACGGTCCACTGCGGCGCGCCTTGCCCAGACACAACGCGACCAGCAGCAAGCCCGCGAGACCCAGACTGAACGCGCTCAGCCCCGGCAGGCGCAGCGGAATCGCGCCGACCAGCAGCCCCACGGCCGCGCCGATGCCCAGGCAAATGAAACTGAGGTCGGCGGTGGTCTTGATCGAATCGCCGAAGAACGCGCGCACCGTCGCCTGATGCGCGCGGTTGACCAGCAGGCCGACGCGGTCGCCCGCCTCGAGGATCAGGTCGGGCGTCGACAGCAGATCGGCGTCGCCGCGCCGCACGTGCGCGATCGAGCAGTTCACGCCGTCCGGAAAGCGCAGATTGCCGAGCGCGATGCCGACCACCGCCGGGTTCGATGCGAACACGCGCATATAGTCGAGGTCCTCGCGATGACTCGCCATTCTTCCGGGTTGGAGTTCGCCGCATAGCGCGGTGGCTTCGTCGAGCAGGCGGCGTTCGGTGGCGGTCGCGAGCAGCACGTCGTCGGCGCGCAGCGTGAAATCTTCGCTCGGCAGCTGGTTGTGATGCGCGCGCCGCACCGCCGCGATCGCGACGCCGGCCGGCAGGCGGGTCGACAACTCCGCGAGCCGCAAACCGAACAGACTCGCGTTGCGCAGCGCGATTTCCGCGGTCTCCATCAGCTTCGCGGGCGGCTTCGCGATCTTGACCTTCAACGCGACGCTGAGCGCGTAGATGAACAGGATCGGCCCGGCCACGCCGAACGGATAGGCGACGCTATACGCGACCGCCGCGTCGTTGCTTTTCATCGACGCGATCGCGACCTGCAGGCTCGCGGTGCTGGTGCCGCTGCCCGCGAACATCCCGAGCGCATCGGCAAGCGTGATGCCGAAGCGGATCAACCCGCACGCGACGAGGCCCGACGCGATCACGCCGAGACAGGCGGCCGCGTTCGCCTTCGCGCCCTCGCGGCTGGTCAGCCCGCGAAAGAACTGCGCGCCGTACTGAATGCCGATCCCGTATAGAAACAGCAGCAACCCGAGCGTGCCCAGCAATGCCGGCGGCGTGGATTTCGGCGCGAACGCGCCGACCGCCAGCCCGACGAACAGCACGGCGCCGGAGCCGAGCGCGACGCCCTTGATGTTGACCTCGCCGATCAGGTAGCCGAGCGCGATGGTCAGAAACAGCGCGAACAGCGGCTGACTGTCGAGGAAAGTTCGGACTGCTTCCATACCGCCCCTCCTAACGATGGACCCGGCAATGCGGCGCGAGACGACAGCGCGGTCACCCCGCTTCGAACACGACGACGCTGCGCGCTTCCACGCGGCAGACACTCGTCTCGACACGCGCGGTGCCGAGCTCCGTCACGCAGCAATCGCGCGGCGCCGCCTCGGCCGTATCGACGACGCGCCGCCAGCTCGCGCCGTCCGCCGCGGGCAACGCCGCGTCGCGGGCGTCGGCGTTCATATTCAGGACGACGTGCAACATCGGCTCGCCGCTCACCGTGCCCGCAAGCGTGAACGCGACGAGGCGCGCCGCCGGATCGCCCCACGGCGGCGCGTCGAGCCGTTCGCCGTGCCACGCGATGTCCGGCTGGCTCTGACCCGGCGCGGGGCGCCCGGTCAGAAAGCGGCGCCCGCGCAGGCTCGGGTGGCGTTTGCGCAGCGCGATCATTCCGCGCACGAAGCGCAGCATGTCGAGCGCGTCGGCGGAACAATTCCAGTCGAACCATGAAATCTCGTTGTCCTGACAGTACGCGTTGTTGTTGCCGCGCTGCGTGCGCAGCGTTTCGTCGCCGGCCAGCAGCATCGGTACGCCGCGGCTGAGCAGCAGGATCGCGAGCAGATTGCGCGCCTGGCGCAACCGCAACGCGACGATCTCGCGGTCGCCGGTCTCGCCTTCGGCGCCGCAGTTCCACGACAGGTTGTCGTTGCAGCCGTCGCGGTTATCGTCGCCGTTTGCTTCGTTATGCTTCGCGTCGTAGCTGACCAGATCGTTCAGCGTAAAACCGTCGTGACAGGTGACGAAGTTGATGCTGTTCGCCGGCAGCCGGCCGTCGTCCTGATACAGATCGGCGCTGCCCGCGATGCAGGTGCACAGCTCGCCGACAAGACCCGGCTCGCCGCGCACGTAGCGGCGAACCATGTCGCGGTAGCGGCCGTTCCATTCGGCCCACGCCATGCCCGGAAACGCGCCGACCTGATACAGGCCGCCGGCATCCCACGCTTCGGCGATCAGCGGCACGCGCGCGAGAATCGACGACGCCTCCATCACCCACGGCAACGGCGGCACGTGCAGCAACTGGCCGTTCTCGCCGCGCGCGAACACGCTCGCCAGATCGAAGCGGAAACCGTCCACTCCGAGTTCGCGCACCCAGTATTCGAGGCAGCGCACGATGAACGCGGTCACCATCGGATGATTGCAGTTGACCGTGTTGCCGCAGCCGGTGTAGTCGAGATAGTGCTGCGGGTGATTCGGATCGACTAGGTAGAACGCGTCGTTGCCGAACACCTTGAAGTGGATCACCGGACCGTTCTTGCCCGCTTCGGCGGTGTGGTTGAACACCACGTCGAGCAGCACGCGAATGCCGGCCTCGTGCAACGCGTCGACCAACGCGCGAAATTCCTGCGGCGCGCGCGCCGGGTCGACGCAATAGCGCGGATGCGCGCAGTAAAAACTATGCGTGCTGTAGCCCCAGTAATTGGACAGGCCGAGCGCGGCGACCTGGGCCGGCACATCCTGTTCGTCGTACGCCATCACCGGCAGCAGCTCGACATGGGTGACGCCGAGTGCCTTCAAATAAGGGATTTTCTCGATCAGGCCCGCGAAAGTGCCCGGATGCCGGACCCCGCTCGACGGATGCCGCGTGAAGCCGCCCACATGCAGCTCGTAGATGATCGCGTCGTCGAGCGTGCGGATCGCGATGTCGTCCGCGCGGCGCGGCAGCGGTTCGGTGACGATGCCTCTGAGCGAGCCGGCCGCGACCGCCGCTTGCGGCTCCTGGGCCTGCGTTGCCAGCTCGCGCGAATACAGCCGGTCGCTGACGCCGCGCGCCTGCGGGTCGAGCAGTTCCTTGCGGCTGGCGGCCTCGTCGCTCATCTGCGGCACGCCGAGCGGGCCGTACGCGCGCCACGTATAGCAGCAGCGCAGCGGCAGATCCTCGACCAGCACATGCCAGTAAAAATAGGGGTGATTCGCGTCGCCGCTGAGCGCGACGACCTGAAACGGCTCGACGCTGTCCGGCGCCGCGTACAGCAGCAGTTCGACGCGCGTCGCGTACCGGCAGAACACGCAGAAGTTCACGCCGTCCGGCACGACCGTCGCGCCGGGCGGAAAGCGCGAGCCGGGCCGGGTGCGATAGCGCGCCGGCGCGGATGCTTCAGGGCTGAGCAAGATCGATCCTCACCGCGCGCGTGTTCCAGATGCGCGCGCAATACTCGGCGATCGCGCGATCCGACGAGAACTTGCCCGAGCGCGCGGTGTTCATGATCGACATCCGGGTCCATTGCCGCGCGTCGCGCCATGCGTCGCTCACGCGCTCCTGACACTCCACGTAGGCGGCGAAATCGGCGAGCACCAGAAACGGATCGTGGTGCACGAGGTTATCGAGCAGCGGCCGGAACATGTCCTTGTCGCCGCGCGAGAAGCGCCCTTGCGCGATCTGTTCGAGCGCGTCGCGCAACGCGTCGCTGCGTTGCAGGTAGTCGGCGGGACGATAGCCGGACGCCTTCAGTTCTTCCACCTGCTGCGCGGTCAGACCGAACAGGAAAAAGTTCTCCGCGCCCGCTTCTTCGCGAATCTCGACGTTCGCGCCGTCGAGCGTGCCGATCGTCAGCGCGCCGTTGATCATGAACTTCATGTTGCCGGTGCCGGACGCTTCCTTGCCGGCCGTCGAAATCTGCTCGGAAAGATCGGCGGCCGGATAGATCCAGTGGCCGTTCTTCACGTTGAAGTCCGGATAGAAGACCACTTTGAGCCGGCCATTGAGCGCCGCATCGTTGTTCACCACTTCGGCGATCCCGTTGATCAGACGGATCATCAGTTTGGCCATCGCGTAACCGGGTGCGGCCTTGCCGCCGAACACGAAGCAGCGCGGCGCGACGTCGAGGTTTGGATTGCGGCGCAGCCGGCTATACAGATCGATGATGTACAGCGCGTTCAGATGCTGGCGCTTGTATTCGTGGATGCGCTTCACCTGGATATCGAACAGCGCGTCGGGGTCGACCGTGATGCCCGTCGCGGTTTCGATACGCGCGGCCAGTGCCGCCTTGTTGTCGCGCCGGATCGCGCGCCACGCGTCGTGGAACGCGGGGTCGTCGGCATGCGCGGCGAGCGCGTCGAGGCGGGCGAGGTCGCGGGTCCAGTCGGTGCCGATCGTCGTATCGAGCAGCCGCGCGAGGCCCGGATTGCTTAGCATCAGAAAGCGTCGCGGCGTGACGCCGTTGGTCACGTTCAGAAAACGCTCCGGATACATCCCGGCGAAATCGCGCAGCACGGTGAGCTTGAGCAAGTCCGAATGCAGCGCGGCCACCCCGTTGACCGAATGACTGCCGACGCTCGCCAGATGCGCCATGCGCACCTTCTTCGAGCCGGTTTCGTCGATCAGCGACATCCGCGTGACGCGCGCGTCGTCGCCCGGATAGCGGCGCCGCACGTCGTCGAGAAAGCGCCGGTTGATCTCGTAGATGATTTCGAGCGGGCGCGGCAGCAGGTTTGCGAACAGCGGCAAGCCCCACGTTTCGAGCGCTTCGGGCAACAGCGTGTGATTCGTGTACGCGAGCGTGCGTTGTGTGAGATCCCACGCGGCATCCCATGACAGCAGCCGCTCGTCGATCAGCAGACGCATCAGTTCGGCGACCGCGATCGATGGATGCGTGTCGTTCAGCTGCGCGGCGAACAGATCGGCGAAACGGTCGATCGACGTGCCCTTCGCATCCATCAGGCGCAGCATGTCCTGCAGCGAGCACGACACGAAAAAGTACTGCTGCGCGAGACGCAGGCGCTTGCCGGCATCGGGCTCGTCGTTCGGATAAAGCACTTTTGACAGCGTCTCCGACACGACCTTTTCCTCGACCGCCTGGTAGTACTGCCCCGCGTTGAAGTCCTGAAAGTCGAACGATTCGACCGCTTCGCTCTTCCACAGACGCAACATGTTGCAGGTGTTCACCCGATAGCCCTGCATCGGCATATCGCAGGCGACGCCTTTCACCTGGCGCGACGGAATCCAGCGCACCCGCAAGCGGCCTTCGGCATCGGTCGTGCTCTCGGTGTGGCCGCCGAACGACACGTAATAGCCGACATCGTGACGCACGATTTCCCACGGGTTGCCCTTCTGCAACCACTTGTCCGTGCATTCGACCTGCCAGCCGTCGCGAATCTGCTGATCGAAGATGCCGAACTCGTAGCGGATGCCGTAGCCGATCGCGGGGATTTCGAGCGTCGCGAGCGAGTCCAGATAGCAGGCGGCGAGGCGCCCGAGGCCGCCGTTGCCGAGTCCCGGTTCTTCTTCGAGCGCGAGCAGTGCGTCGAGGTCCTGGCCGAGCGCGCGCATCGCGTCGCGCGCTTCGGCCTGCATACCAAGGTTCAGCAGACTATTGCCCAGTTGCGGACCGATCAGGAATTCCGCCGACAGATAGCACGCGACTTTCACGTCGCGCGCCGCGTAGGTTTTGGTGGACGCGGCCCAGCGCGCCAGCATGCGGCCCTGCACGCTGTACGCGAGCGCCATGTACCAGTCGTGCGGGGTCGCGACGTCCGGGTAGCGCGCCTGACGGCAGATCAGATTTCGTATGACGTCCTGATGAAACGGCGCCGTGGCTGACTCAGAGGTCGCGTCGTTCATCGCCGCGCCGTGCTGCGCGACCGTGGAGGTCGCGGGAATGTCGCTCATGCTGGTACTCCGCTCCGGTTCGGCAGCCTGCGGGCATTAGCACGCCCGCGCTGCCCGCTGCCCGCTGTCCGCTGTCCGCTGCCTGCTTGCCTGCTAACGCATCGCGCCCGCGAGTCTCGCCGCGCTGAGCCCCACGATCAGATCGAGCGCGCCGTTCTTCAACGCCTGGGTCGCGGCCACGCCCGCGGCGGTCAGCGCGGCCGCGTCGATCCGCGATGCGTCCAGTACTTCGACGCGCAGGCGGGTCGCGGCCAGCGCGTCGAGTTTCCTGATGTTGGCCGCGCCGCCCAATGCCGCGCGAATCTGCTGGGCGCGCGCGGTCTCGTCGGGTGAGGTTTGTTGTGCGGTCTCGGCGGTGGTAGTAGCAGTGGCAGTGGCTGCGGCCGCCGCCGTGCCCGCAACCGCTACAGCGCCAGCGCCAACAGCGGCGCCCGCTGCCGCCACATCGCCAACCGCACCCACCGCCGGCAAATCCGCTTCGCTTCCCGCGGTCTTCAGGTACTCCTGCATATCGGTCTTCATGTTCTCCGACAGCGGCCCGAAGATCGCCTGCACGCCGTTGCCGACCCGCACCACGCCGGCGGCACCGAGCGCCTTGAGCTTGTGTTCGTCGACCCGCGCCGGGTCTTTGACCGAAATCCGCAGGCGCGTGATACAGGCATCGAGACTCGTGATATTCGAGCGGCCCCCAAAAGCCAGCACCAGCTCGCGCGAGCGTCCGCCCACGCCGCCTGAGGTGACCGCCTGCGTTTCGACCGCATCGTCCTCACGTCCCGGCGTTTTCAGATTGAAGCGCTGAATCACGAAGCGGAACACGCCGTAGTAGATGACCGCATAAATCGGACCGAGGATGAACACGTACCACGCATGCGTCGCCTTGCCGCCGATCAGGTTGAACATCAGAAAGTCGATGCCGCCCTGCGAGAACGTGAAGCCCATCCGCATCCCCAGCGTATTGGCGACGAACTGCGCGGACGCCGCGAGGCACGCGTGAATCAGGTACAGGACCGGCGCGACGAACAGGAACGCGAATTCGATCGGCTCGGTGATGCCGGTGAGAAACGAGGTCAGCGCGGCCGACACCATCATCCCGCCGACCGCCACCTTCTTCTCCGGCTTCGCGCAATGCCAGATCGCGATCGCGGCGGCCGGCAGCCCGAACATCTTGAACAGGAACGCGCCTGCGAGAATACCGGCGGTCGGATCGCCCGCGAAATAACGGGTGATGTCGCCGTGCACGGTCTTGCCGGTGCTCGGATCGAGGTAGCTGCCCATTTCGAAGAAGAACGGCACGTTCCAGATGTGATGCAGTCCGAACGGAATCAACAGTCGCTCGACGAAGCCGTACACGGTCGCCGCCATCCGCGGATCCGACACCGCGGCCCAGTGCGAAAACGCGCGGATGCCGCTGCCGATCGGCGGCCAGATGAACGACAGGATCGCGCCGAGCACGATCGCGCCGATCGCGGTCACGATCGGCACGAAACGCTTGCCGGCGAAGAAGCCGAGATACGCGGGCAACGTGATCCTGTAGTAGCGGTTGAACATCCACGCGGCGAGGCCGCCGGCGAGGATCCCGCCGAACACGCCGGTCTGGATCGACGGAATGCCCATGATCGTGTCGGTCTCGATCCCCTCGATCTTCGCGATCACGCCGAGCGTCGCGGTCATCACCAGATAGCCGATCGTCGCGGCGATGCCGGACACGCCGTCGTTTTCGGTAAAGCCGAGCGCGACGCCGACCGCGAAGATCAGCGGCAGGTTCGCGAAGATCACGTCGCCCGAGTTCTTCATCAGCGCGAGCACGGCGGCCGGCACGTAACCGTGAAAGTCGGTCGCGCCCAGACCGAGCAGCAGCCCGGCCACCGGCAGCACCGCGACCGGCAGCATCAGCGATTTGCCGACCTTCTGCAACACTCCGAATGCCTGCGAGAACATGGCTGGTCTCCTCGTGATCCGCTCAACCGATGCTCATTCGGCGAAGCGGGCAAGATGCGCGCGCACTTCGGCGGCGGTGCCCAGCCGCAGCACTTCGGCCGCGAGCTGACGCGCTTCGTCCATCGTGATCCGCGCGAGCTGCGCCTTGATCGAACCGACCGCCGGAATGCTGACCGACAGTTCATCGATGCCGAGACCCGCGAGCACCGGCACGGCCATCGCATCGGATGCAATCCCGCCGCAAATGCCGACCCACTTGCCGTGCTGGTGCGCGCCGTCGACCGTCATGCCGATCAGCCGCAGCACCGCCGGATGCAGCGCGTCGGCCTGCTTCGCGAGTTGCGGATGGCCGCGGTCCATCGCGAGCGTGTATTGCGTGAGATCGTTGGTGCCGATCGAAAAGAAATCGACTTCGCGAGCGAGCGGCTCGGCGATCAGCGCCGCGGCCGGCACCTCGATCATCACGCCGACCTTGACCTCGGTTGCGCGCTCGCCGGCTTCTTCGAGCAGGATCTTGCGCGCCGCGAGGACCTCCTCGATCGCGGCGATCATCGGGAACATCACATGCAGTTTGCCGAGCGGCGCCGCGCGCAGAATCGCGCGCAATTGCGTGCGAAAAATGTCGGGACGCGCGAGGCTCACCCGCACGCCGCGCAAACCGAGAAACGGATTGTCTTCCTTCGGCAGCGGCAGATACGACAGCGGTTTGTCGCCGCCGACATCGAGCGTGCGCACCACCAGCGTCCGGTCGCGCCCCAGCGCTTCGGCGACCGCGCAGTATTCGGCGGCCTGTTCGTCTTCGGTCGGCGCGGTGTCGCGCGCGTCGAACAGGAACTCCGAGCGCAGCAGCCCGACACCTTCGGCGCCGGCTGCGACCGCGTCGCGCGCTTCCTGCGCGTTGCGGATGTTGGCGACGACTTCGATGCGGTGGCCGTCGGCGGTCATCGCGAGCTTGCCCGCCGCCAGTTGCTCCTGCTCGCGTCGGGCGGCCTGGCGTTCGATGCGCTCGCGCGCCTTTGCGAGTTCGTCGGCGCTCGGGTTGCGCCGCAGGCTGCCGCGCGAACCGTCGAGCACGACCGGCGTGCCGTCGGCGAGGTCGAGCGCGCGTTCGTCGATCCCGCAGATCGCCGGGATGCCGAGCGAGCGCGCGAGAATCGCGACGTGGCTGGTCGCGCCGCCGCTCGTGGTGCAAAAGCCGAGTACCTTGCTGCGATCGAGCGAGGTGGTATCCGACGGCGACAGTTCTTCCGCGATCAGGATCGACTCGGCCGGCACGTCGATGCTCGCCTGGGTCGCGCCCGCGAGCAACGCGAGGACCCGGCGGCCCACGTCGCGGATATCGCCGGCGCGTTCGCGCAGCAGCGGATTGTCGAGCTTTTCCAGCGTGCTCGCGTGGCGCTGGAACGCTTCGCGCCACGCGAATGCCGCGCTCTTGCCCGCACTGATATGAGCGATCGCGATGTCGTTCAGGTCGGGATCGTCGAGCAGTTCGAGATGGGCGGCGAGAATCTGCGCCTTCGATGGATCGGCGAGCGTCGCCTTCAGCGCCTCGATCTGTTGACGCGCCTGGTGGCGGGCCGCTTCGAGTTGCGCGCGTTCGCGTGGCGGCGACTCGCCCGCTTCGCGCACCTCGATCACCTGCTGGCGAAACTGCACGACATGGCCGACCGCGAGGCCTGGCGATGCGGATACGCCGGAGAATTCGTTGGCGTCGCGCGCGGCGGCGGGAATGGAGGCCGGTGCGGGCGCCACTGCATTCGCCGCAGCGGTTCCGATTGCATTCGCTGTTGCACTCGCCGCAGCACCATTCACCGCCGCCGCCGGCGCGGCGCCAGGCTCTTCACCGGAGCCCTCGGCCAGCAGACGCGCGAGCCGGCTCGCCGCCTCGGCCGCATCGGGACCACGCGCCTCGACGCGCAGCTTGTCGCCGAACTGGGTCGCGAACCCCATGATCGCGACGACCGACTTCGCATTCACACTGGTGCCGCCCGGGCGCAACAGCCGGATCTCAGACTGGAATTTCTTCGCTTCGGCGGCGACCACCGCGGCGGGCCGCGCATGCAGACCCGCCGGATTCGGCAGCGTGATTTCGCCCGACAGCACCGTGCCGCTCGGGTCCGGCGCCTGCCCCGCCGCGCTGCCGGCGACCAGTTCGAGGTACAACGCGACGTCGGTGCCGGCGCTGACGATCCCTTGCGCGGGCAGGTAGCGCGCGACCCGCTCGCCGTTCGCGATCACCATCTGCGTGAGCAGACTGGCCGCCTTCGCGCCGACCACCACAGGATCGAAGCGGATCAGCGGCGCGCCCGCCGCGACCGAGTCGCCCTGCTTCACCAGCGGCTGGAAGCCCTCGCCGCGCAGCAGCACGGTGTCGAGCCCGATATGCAGCAGTACTTCGAGACCGTTGTCGGCGGTGATCGTCACCGCGTGATGGGACGCGTGCAGCAGCGTGATCTTGCCGGCCAGCGGCGCGAGCAGTTCGTCCGAAGTCGGATCGATCGACACGCCGTCGCCGACCATCTTGCCCGCGAAGACCGGGTCGGGCACGCTGTCGAGCGGCACCATCACGCCCGACAGTGGTGCGATCAGTTCGACGCGCAGCGAATGCTGAGGGGCTTGCATGGCGATGACTCCCGGTGCGGTGACGCCAGCGTGAAGCGGTGCGATACAGCTGTCCGATAAAGCGGTTCGATTAACCGGCTAAATGCAGCGCCCGCTTCAATACGGCCACGTCCATTCGGAGATTTCGGTGCGATCGGTGCCGTGCTCGTGCGCGTAATTCAGATTGAGGATGATCGCGTTCCTCATGTCTTCGCGCAGATGCGCGGTCCTGCCCTGCAACCGCGGCACCCGGTCGAGCACGTCGAGCACGAGGTTGAAGCGGTCGACCTTGTTCAGGATCGCCAGTTCGAGCGGCGTGTTGATGTTGCCCTTTTCGGTGTAGCCGCGCACGTGCAGATTCTCGTGGTTGCGGAACCGGTACGCGAGCTTGTGAATCAGCCACGGATAGCCGTGAAAATTGAAGATCACCGGTTTATCGACGGTAAACAGGCTGTCGAACTCGCGCTCGCTGGAGCCGTGCGGATGCTCGCTCACCGGCTGCATCCGGAACAGATCGACCACGTTCACGAAACGCAATCTCAACTCTGGCAGACGCTCGCGCAAAATCGCGGTGGCCGCGAGCGCTTCCTGGGTAGCGACGTCGCCGCACGAGGCCATTACCGCATCCGGCTCGGCGTTCTCGTCGTTACTCGCACGACGCCATACGCCCATCCCCTTCGCGCAATGCACGACCGCTTCGTCGATCGTGGTGAATTGCAGGTGCTTCTGCTTGTCCGCGACGATCACGTTGATGCAGTCGGTCGAGCGCAGGCATTCGTTCGCGACGACGAGCAGCGTGTTCGCATCCGGCGGCAAATACACCCGCGTCACCGACGGACTCTTGTTGGTGACCAGATCGATAAAGCCCGGGTCCTGATGCGAAAAGCCGTTGTGATCCTGACGCCACACCGTCGACGACAGCAGGATGTTCTGCGACGCCACCGACGCGCGCCACGGCACGTGGTTCTTGCACACGTCCAGCCATTTCGCGTGCTGGTTGAACATCGAGTCCACCACATGCGCGAACGCTTCGTACGTGTGGAAAAAGCCGCGCCGGACGGACAGCAGATAACCTTCGAGCCAGCCCATCAGCGTGTGCTCGGAGAGCATCTCCATCACCCGGCCGTCGGGCGCGAGTTCGCCGCCGTCGTCGTCTTCCGGCAGCCGGTCGGCCATCCACACTTTCTTGCTGACCTCGTAGATCGATTGCAGGCGGTTGGACGCGGTTTCGTCCGGGCCGAACACGCGGAAGGTGCGCATATTGCAGCGCATCGTGTCGCGCAGGAACTGGCCGAGCGGCTGCGTGTTCTCGCGCAGCACCGCGCCCGCGTGCGTGACCTCGACCGCGTAGTCGCGAAAGTCCGGCAGCTTCAATTCGCGGCGCAGCAGGCCGCCGTTCGCGTGCGGATTGGCGCTCATCCGGCGCGGTCCGCGCGGTGCGAGTTCGCGCAGTTCGGCCAGCAGGCGGCCGTCGCCGTCGAACAGTTCGGCCGGTTTATAGCTGCGCAGCCAGCTTTCCAGCAGCGCCAGATTCGCCGGATTGCCGCGCACGTCGGAAAACGGCACCTGGTGCGAGCGCCACGTGCCCTCCACCTTATGGCCGTTGATTTCCTTCGGCCCGGTCCAACCCTTCGGGGTCCGCAACACGATCATCGGCCACAGCGGCCGCTCGGGGGTCGCGCCATCGGCGCGCGCGCAGTCGTGAATCGCGCGAATCTCGGCGAGCACGGTATCGAGCGTCGCGGCCATCTTCTGGTGCAGTTGCGCGGGGTCCGAGCCTTCGACGAAATGCGGCGTATAACCGTAGCCCTCGAACAGCGCTTTCAGTTCACGGTGGCTGATGCGCGAAAGAATCGTCGGATTGGCGATCTTGTAGCCGTTCAGGTTCAGGATCGGCAGCACGGTGCCGTCGCGCGCGGGGTTGATGAACTTGTTCGAATGCCACGCGGTCGCGAGCGGCCCGGTTTCGGCCTCGCCGTCGCCGATCACGCAGGCGACCAGCAGATCGGGGTTGTCGAGCGCGGCGCCGTAAGCGTGCGACAGGCTGTAGCCAAGCTCACCGCCTTCGTGGATCGAGCCGGGCGTCTCGGGCGTCACATGCGAGCCGATATGGCCCGGAAACGAGAACTGCTTGAAAAACTTCTGCATCCCCTCGACGTCTTCGCTCTTGTCCGGATACACCTCCGAATAGGTGCCCTCCAGATAAGCGGGACCGAGTACGCCCGGCGCGCCGTGGCCGGGGCCGGCCATGAAAATCACGTCGAGGTCGTCGCGTTTGATCACGCGGTTCAGATGCGCCCACACGAACGACAGCGCCGGGCTCGCGCCCCAGTGGCCGAGCAGCCGGTGTTTGACGTGTTCGGCCACGAGCGGCTCGCGCAGCAGCGGATTGTCCCGCAGATAAATCATGCCGACCGACAGGTAATTGCAGGCTCGCCACCACGCGTCGATGCGGGCGAGTTCGTCGCCGGATAGCGGCGTGCGAAGCGAAGCGTCTGAAGCGGTTGGTGCGCTCATCCTGACGTCTCCTGTCCGTGCGGCGCGGGCCCGGCTTGAAACGGCGCAGCGTCGGGCGCGCTGCAACGACGCGGTGTAGCGATGGGAAGGTGCCGGAGCGCGGCGAGCCTCGCGACGGCCGTCGGTATTGCCGATGCCGTAGGCGGTTTTCGCGCTGTGCGGTTCTCAGGTTCCAGGGTTCTCTGGCTTTCACGCTTTCCGGCTGCAACTCTCAGCCTAGTCGCGCGCTGCCCGCTTGCCTATCGGACCTTGGTCCGATTTGCCGCCCGGCCGCGCGTGGCACGTTTGAGCCTGGTGCGGTGTTCGCCGCGTGCGATTCGCGTACGATTTGCGTATGTTTCGCGCGGGATTTTCATGTGACGATCACTTGACGGTCACGTGACAGCCGCCACCCACGCCATGCACAAACGCGGGAGAGACCTATGAAACAGCGCATTACTTTTGCGTCGTCGTCGCCGTGCGCGTGCGCGGTCGCGCTCACGCTTACGCTCCTGCTCGGCGCGTGCGCGCAGCCGCAGCAGCGCGTACAGACCGGCATGGATCAGCAGACGGTAATCGCGACGCTTGGTCCTCCGAAGGAAACCTATGATCTGCCCGACGGCGGCAAGCGTCTGATGTGGCCCACGCAGCCGATGGGCACCACGACCACCGCCGTCGATATCGATGCATCGGGCAAGACGACCCGTGTGCAGCAAGTACTTCAGGAACAGGAGTTCTATCGCGCAGAGGTCAACAAATGGACCCGCAACGACGTGCTGGTCGCGTTCGGCCGGCCGTTCGAGACCGCGTATTTCAAGCGGATGGAGCGCGAGGTGTGGTCGTACCGGTACATGGAAAGCAACATCTACCACATGATCTTCAATTTCTATTTCGACCCGCAGGGCGTGCTCAGGCAAACGCAGAAGCAGCCGGACCCGGTATTCGATCCGAGCCAGCGCAACAAATTCTGAAGCGACGCGCACTTTCGAAGCGACGCGTAGTTAGTTAGGGGAACGAGATGAACAGGTTTTATACCGTCGTGCCGGCGATTGCGGCATTCGTCATCGCGAATGCGATGTGGTCCACCGCGGCTTACGCACAGATGGGTATGAGCGCGACCAAACAGATGCAGGACACGCAGCGGGCCGCGCAGCAAAAGGCGCGTAAAGCGAAGAACGAACCCGCCGGGCAGACGCACAAGACCGATCATCCGGCATCCGCACCGGCCGCCGCGTCGCAGTAAACGAGCGGGTGTTGAGCAGAACGCGCGCAAGCGGAACAACGAGCGCCGCTAAGTCGCCGCCGCCCGCGCCCTGCCCGCCTTCCCGCGCGACGCGCGGATCAGCTTCAGAAACGCCTGCAGAATCGGCGAGCTATCGTCGCGCCGGTACAGACAGCTCAACTCGATCTCGCGCAAGCGCGTCGATCTGAGCGGCCGGTACACGACGCCCGGCAGCCGCAGATTGACCGCCGACTCGGTCGTCACGCACACGCCGAAACGGCTCGCCACCAGCGCGATACAGGTCACCACGTCCTCCACTTCCTGCTCGACCCGCAGCCGCACGCCGTCCGCGCGAAACGCCGCCGCGACCTCCTGCGCGAGCCCGTGCACCGGCGCGTTCGGGTAGAGAATCATCCGCTCGTTATCGAGGTCGCGCAGCGTGATGGTTTTCTTCTCGCACAGCGGATGCCCTTCATACAGCGCGATCAGATACGACTCGCGCTGCACCCAGTCGACCGCGATGTCGGCCTCGTTCGGCACCAGCCGGTTAAAGCCGATCGTGATGCGCCGCTCGCGCAGCGCCGCGATCTGCTCGGCCTTCGACATATTGTGCAAACCGATCTTCACCGCCGGCCGCTCGGTGTGAAAGTCGGCGAGCAGACGAGGGATCACGTTCAGAATCCCCGAACTGAAAATGCCGACGTCGAGCCGTCCCGTATAACCCTGGCCCGCCAGCTGGGTCTGTTCCTCCGCGCGCCGCGACAGCGCGAGGATGTTCGGCACCTCCTCCAGCAGCGCGCGCCCCGCCTCGGTCAGCTCCGCGCCCTTGCTGGTGCGGATGAACAGCGGCGTGCCCAGTTCCTCTTCGAGCGCGCGGATGTTGCGCGTGAGCGGCGGCTGCGCGATATGCAGCCGCTCGGCCGCGCGGCCGAAATTCAACTCCTCGGCCAGCGCGAGGAAATAGCGCATCTGCTTCAGTTCCATCGGTTCATTTCCTTGCGTGAGCGTGCGGGTCAAGCCATACCGGAACGGTATCAGATTTTCAAAAAACAGTATTGGACGGTATGCCGCCAAAACCGCGATCATGGCAGCCGATTCCGATGGCGCCGCCGCGTTGCCGCATCGTTCGCGCAACGTGCCGCCGCTTCCTCCGTGCTCGCGCAACCAGGAACCCAGCATGCCAATCGTTCATATTTCCCTCGTCGAAGGACGTGACGACGCCGCGATCAAGGCGTGCGTCAAAGCCGTCGCGCGCACCGTGCACGAAACGCTCGGCGCGCCGCTCAATTCGATTCGCGTCTACGCAACGCTGACGCCGGCCAACCATTGGGCCGTCGGCGATCAGACCAAGGACGAAATCGCCGCCGCCCAGGAGAAGGCCAAATGACACCCCAACAGATCGAAACCGCGGCGCGCGCGCTGGTCGACGCCGAACGTAGCGGCGCCTACATCGCGCCGCTGCGCGAGACCTACGAACAGATGAGCATCGACGATGCTTACGCGATCCAGCGCGTAAACACCGAGCGGCGCATCGCCGCCGGCCGCCGCGTGGTCGGCTGCAAGATCGGCCTGACCTCGGTCGCGGTGCAGAAGCAGCTCGGCGTCGATCAGCCCGATTTCGGCATGCTGTTCGACGACATGGGCTACGGCGACGGCGAACCGATTCCGGCGTCGATCCTCACGCAGCCGAAGATCGAAGCGGAGATCGCGTTCGTGATCGGCCGCGATCTGAACCAGCGCAATCCGGGCCAGCTCGACGTGCTGAACGCGATCGACTACGCATTGCCGGCGCTCGAAATCGTCGGCAGCCGGATCGCCAACTGGAACATCCGCATTACCGACACGATCGCGGACAACGCGTCGTCGTCGGCCTTCGTGCTCGGCAACCGGCCGCGCAAGCTCGCCGATTTCGATCTGCGTCTGTGCGGGATGGTGATGGAGCGGCGCGGCGAACCGGTGTCGGTCGGCGCGGGCGCCGCCTGCCTCGGCAATCCGATCAACGCGGTGGTCTGGCTCGCGCGCACGATGGCCGCGGTCGGCACCCCGCTGAAAGCGGGCGACCTCGTGCTGTCCGGCGCGCTCGGCCCGATGGTCGCGGTCGCGCCCGGCGACATCTTCGAGGCGCGCATCAACGGACTGGGCTCGGTGCGAGCCGTGTTCGACGCCAACCCCACTTCCGCGAACGAGGCACGTCAATGAGCCAGATTAACGAATACGCGACGCTGCTCGACGACGCAGCGCGCACCGCCACCGAAGTCTCGCAATTCGACCCCGAAGGCCGCCTGTCGCTCGACGAGGCCTATCAGATTCAGTCCGCGTCGATCCAGCGGCGGGTGGCGCGCGGCGAACGCCGCGTCGGCGTGAAGATGGGTTTCACGAGCCGCGCGAAGATGGTGCAGATGGGCCTGTCCGACGTGATCTGGGGACGCCTGACCGCCGGCATGCAGATCGAGGAAGGCAGCACGATCGATTTCTCGCGCTTCGTGCATCCGCGCGTCGAACCGGAAATCGCGTTCGTGCTCAAGCATTCGCTCGACGGCGACGTGACCGGGCCGCAGGCGCTCGCGGCCGTCGAGGCGATCGCGCCCGCGCTGGAGATCATCGACTCGCGCTACAAGGACTTCAAATTCACGCTGCCCGAAGTGATCGCGGACAACGCGTCGTCGAGCGGCTTCGTGATCGGCGCGTGGCGCGATCCGCGTACCGACTTCAGCAACCTGGGCCTGACGTTGAACATCGACGGCAAGGTCGTGCAGGTCGGTTCGACCGCCGCGCTGCTCGGCCAGCCGCTGCGCTCGCTGGTGGCCGCCGCGCGGCTCTCCGCGCAGGCGGGCGAGCCGCTGCAGGCGGGCTGGATCGTGATGGCGGGCGGCGCCACGCCGGCGGAATGGATCAAGCCGGGCCAGTATGTGTCGGTCGAGATGGAACAGCTCGGCAGCGCGGGCTTTCACGTCAGGGGTTGACGCGCTGGCGGCGCGCGGCCGTGGAGCACCGGCGCGCGCGCCGCTCGACCCCGAGCACGCAACCTGAAGCATCAAGCATGAGTCCGGAGTGAATATGACAGGTAAGGTAAAAGTGGCGATCATCGGGTCCGGCAATATCGGCACCGATCTGATGATCAAGGTGATGCGCAATAGTCAGCACCTCGAAATGAGCGCGATGGTCGGTGTCGATCCGCAATCGGACGGCCTCGCACGGGCCGCGCGGCTCGGCGTGACGACGACCGCCGAAGGCCTCGACGGGCTGCTGAAGCTCGATCTCTTCAAGGACATCGACATCGTGTTCGATGCGACCTCGGCCGGCGCGCACAAGCGTCACAACGACGTGCTGCAGCAGCATGGCGTGCAGGTGATCGACCTGACGCCGGCGGCGATCGGTCCGTACGTGATCCCCGCGATCAACCTCGAAGCCGAGAACGCGACCAACATGAACATGGTTACCTGCGGGGGCCAGGCGACCATTCCGATGGTGGCGGCGGTCTCGCGCGTCGCCAAGGTGCACTACGCGGAAATCGTCGCTTCGATCGCGAGCAAATCGGCGGGCCCGGGCACGCGCGCGAACATCGATGAGTTCACCGAAACGACCCGCAGCGCGATCGAAACGCTCGGCGGCGCGACGCGCGGCAAGGCGATCATCGTGCTGAATCCGGCCGAGCCGCCGTTGATCATGCGCGACACCGTGTTCGTGCTGTCCGATCTGGCGGACCAGCAGGCGATCGAAGACAGCATCGCGCGGATGGTCGCGAGCGTGCAGGCTTATGTGCCGGGTTATCGTCTGAAGCAGAAGGTGCAGTTCGACGTGATTTCGCCCGATCAGCCGCTGAACGTGCCCGGCCTCGGCTTGAAGCATGGGCTGAAGACTTCGGTGTTTCTCGAAGTGGAAGGCGCCGCTCACTACCTGCCTGCGTATGCGGGCAATCTCGACATCATGACGTCGGCCGCGCTCGCATGCGCCGATATGATGGCGCGCCGTCGCATTGCGGCCGGCATCGCGCGTGGACACAAGGAGGCCGCGTAATGACAACGATCGACAAAAAGCTCTATATCTCCGACGTCACGCTGCGTGACGGCAGCCATGCGATTCGCCATCAGTACAGCATCGCTCATGTGAAGACGATCGCGGCCGCGCTCGATCAGGCGGGTGTCGATAGCATTGAAGTCGCGCATGGCGATGGTGTCGAAGGTTCCAGCTTCAATTATGGTTTTGGCGCGCATAGCGACGTGGAGTGGATCGCCGCAGCGGCCGAGAGCGTGAAGAACGCGAAGATCGCGACACTGCTGCTGCCAGGCATCGGCACGATGCACGATCTGCGCAATGCGTACGATGCCGGTGCGCGAGTGGTGCGGGTCGCTACGCATTGCACGGAAGCGGATGTGTCGCGTCAGCATCTGGAATTCGCGCGCGAACTCGGGATGGATCCGGTCGGCTTTCTGATGATGAGCCATATGACCACGCCGCAGAAGCTCGCCGAACAGGCGAAGCTGATGGAGAGTTATGGCGCGAGTTGCGTGTATGTGGTCGATTCGGGTGGCGCGCTGGGAATGAACGATATCCGCGATCGTTTTCGCGCGTTCAAGGATGTGCTCAAGGCCGACACGCAGACGGGCATGCATGCGCATCACAATCTGAGCCTTGGGGTGGCTAATTCATTGGTCGCGGTCGAGGAAGGCTGCGACCGGATCGATGCGAGTCTCGCGGGGATGGGGGCTGGCGCTGGGAATGCGCCGCTCGAGGTGTTTATCGCCGCGGCTGAACGCCAGGGTTGGAATCACGGTTGCGATCTTTATCGCCTGATGGATGCGGCCGACGATCTGGTGCGGCCGTTGCAGGATCGGCCTGTCCGCGTGGATCGGGAGACGCTCGCTCTTGGTTATGCCGGGGTTTATTCCAGTTTCTTGCGGCATGCTGAAGTTGCTGCCAACAAGTATGGGCTCAAGACTGTCGATATTCTGGTCGAGCTCGGCCGACGCAAGATGGTCGGGGGGCAGGAAGACATGATCGTCGATGTCGCTCTCGATCTGCTTAAGCGTGATGCGCATGACGATGTCCGGGTTGGGGCTACCATGAGTGAAGCTGGCTGATTAGTTAGTAGCCCTTGGGTATCTCCACGCATCGATTCCGGCCCGCCGCACGCGGGCCGTTTTTTTCCGGACGTCCGCCCGGCTAGCGTTTCGGACGACTGTGCGGCCAGGTGCAGCCGGTTAAGTGCGGCTCGAGTGCTCCCGGAATGGAGCGCTGGCAAGTTGGGAAAAATCAGCGGTTTTGTTCGCGCGCCGCGAGGAATCAGTCAACTGCCACGGAACGGAAAAGTAAGTGTAGATTAGGGCGTTGCCGCGACCTGCCGCTCAGACTTCGAACCGGTCGCCACACGACATCGATCTGAAGTCGCAAAGGAACCGGAATGAACACGAAGCACAGCAAGAAGGGACATCTTGAATCCGCGGCATCGCACCACGAGCATGCCGCACGACATCACCAGGAGGCATCACGGCATTTCGAAGACAGCCGGGATCCTGGCCACGCCGGACATCAGGCTGTATTGGCACATGGCCATACACTGCTTGCGATCGACGAGGCGCAAGACGCTGGCGCGCACAGCGCCAACGCGCCATCAACCACGCCTCTATCGAGCGGCTCAAGCATAAGCGCGGCGGACGTGGCAAAACACCATGCAGCAGCCGTGGACCTTCACCGGCAGGCGGCGCAACATATGCGCCACGCCATCAAGATCTTCGATCAGGATCGCAGCGCAGTTTCGCACGACGCACAACTGGCTCTCTCCCTTGCGCTGCGCGCTCTATCTCACGGCAACGAGGCTGCCCGACTATTGGTGAAACTCGCGGCGAGTGGTGGTAGCGAGCGCACCGAAAGCTGAATGGCTTTCTGCGGTGCGGACGCGACCACCGGTTCTCGCCCGGTCCTCGGGGCACGCCTTGAAGGTTTCCTCATTGATCGGCGCAGTGTATTCTGACGCGCCACTCTCCACTAGGTCGCTCGCTGCAGCAGGTCTCTTGCAAAAGACTTCGCATGCGCCACCGCCTCTTCCGCGTCGACGAACACACCAAGCTGATCCCAATGTTCCTCGGCTGCGTAGGTTCCTTTCATACCAAGGGCCCTCTGAACGCGCAGCTGCGCGGCGTACCTGCCGTCCTCCACTACTCGCGCAGTCGCTATGACCTTGTGCGGAAGGTCAGATCTTTCAGGCTGAACCAACGCGACAGGACCGCCAGGCACGCCGATATCGTTTAACTCGCTCCTGGTGTTGCAATCCGGGCAGTAGAAGCACCACCCCCCGTCCTCGTGACGGGATCTAACCTGCCCGCGAGCCAGCACGGCACGACACTCGACATTTTCGCAAATGAATGGCATGGCAGTCTCCGGTTTTGTTTGGAGAAAATCCTAGCATGTCCGGTGAGGAACGACCATCGGCATTGTTGCCGCGCACAGAAGAAGATCGACCCGATCGCGTGAACATCCTCGTGAACGACAACGGAAAGATTACCGACATTCGCTTCTTTCAGGTTTCGTCGAGCAATTGCGCCGCTCGACTAGCCTAAGAAGATGAAATCTCGCTAGTCAACTACTGACATGACCAGCGGCAATGGTGAATGCCAACAGATAGACCGTCGATGGATCATGCCCGTTGCGAAGCAAACAGGCGCAGGAGGATCTCGCGAAGCTCAGACACGTCCAGAAGATGTCTTGCCCGGGTAAAAGCAACGTACAGAAGACGCAGTTCATCGTCGTCCACCGTCAGACGTCCATCCACGGTCCTGTACAAAAAATCATTGGTCACCTTGACCCGCTTCCATTCAAGGCCCTTGGCCCGATGCACCGTGGAAATGACGTAATCTGCGCCAGCTTCAGGCGTAACCCGCAGTGCCAGCGATCGCAGGTAACCGGTCCCAAGTTCATCGACGATGCGCACGATGGGCAACAGGTCCGCGCCGGCCGTGCTTCGGGCGAACGACTGGGCATCTTTCCAGGTTTCGAAGAGCGAAAACGCTGCGGGTCTGAATGCCCGGCGTCCGGCAAGCAAGGCATCTGCGCCGTCAGCGTAGGCCACGATTTCAGCGGGGCTCATACGGATAGATGGTTTGTGCCCCGCCTCAATGCCGGACGCGAAATGCCAGATCGCCGACACATTCTTGCGACAGAGGATCGCGTCGACCGGCGGCGCATCCAATGGGTCTTCGACGCCAATCGAGTTAATAGAATCCTGCCCCCGCACGGGCACCTGCTCGCCCATCAGTCCAAGTAGCCGGCTGGCCAATGCCGCAATCGTGGGACCAAAGCGGAACGATTCGGTCAACGCATGCTCGGGCGCTTCAATTTGTGCCATCGCGTTCACAGCGCCACGCCATTCGTAAATCTGCTGGTAGGGATCCCCCACGTAGACGATCTGGGCGTGTGACTGTCGACTCAAGATCCACAACATCACCTCGTCGCTATCCTGTGCTTCATCGAACAGGATGAAGTCGGATTCGATACGGGGATCTGACTGCGCCCAGACCTTCAGGTAGACGTCAGGAATGATTGCGCTGCGACCGCGCGGATCGGTGCTTTCGCCCCACAGCCGCGCCACGTACGGACGAAGACCCTCACGGAGCCAGGCGGCGGCCCTTTCGTCGATCTTCTCGTCGACGGGGACATGACTCGCTAGCGGTACGTCGTCCGCGGAACGGCAGAACCGGCCCAGCCCATCGACAATCATCCGACCCAGTTCGAACGCGGTCAGCTCGACCGTCTTTCCTGTAACAAGTGGGACCTCCACCGGACCGAGGCCATGGCGGGACGCCAGCTCGTGCGGTGGCTCTTCCGGGATATTCACCCGCTTCGCAAGCGCGGGCGGGACAGATCTGTATGCCAGCGAGTGAATGGTTCCAGTTGAAACGTTGCGGGGAAAGCCGCGCCTTGCGTGGTCGGCGATCTCGCGATTGAACGCCAGGTAAACACCGTGCTGACCGCCAAGCTGGTTTGCCACCAGACGCAGTGTCGAAGTCTTTCCCGCTCCGGCGTACGCCTTGATTTTCATGTTACTGCCGCACGGAACAGCATCCAGAATCGCCTGCTGTTCCGTTGTCGGTTTCAATGCCTGAACCATGGGGGACCGTGTCGTTCCTGAAGAAATGGCCGGCGCGCAATGCCAGTTGTGCTGTTGCCACCGGCCAGCGCCTGATCGGAATGATCATCCATACATTGAAGGCCCGTCGCAACTGACAGCACCGCCTTCGCAATACCTGGCGTGACGGCACGTTACCGCTTACAGAAAACTTTCAATCATCAAACGCTTAAACAATTAGGCATCCGCGGGACCTGTCGCACTGCACACGCGGGAAAACCCTTTATATTGCACTGCACAATCTCCGTCCGATAGATGTTATAGTGCACCGCACAATCCTCGTCCGATCGGCAAATGCGATCTGACGACCGCGTCCGGCGTTGCCCGGTTGCGGACAGACATGCTGCTGAAGGTGATCCGACGCGCCTGTCAGCTTCGCCAGTTCCTGTTAGCCATCAAAATGAGGTCTCTGTGAAATATCTTCCCCGCATCGCCGCGTCTGGAGCGCTCCTGGTCGTCGCTCTCGGCGTCGTTACGTTCGCCCAGATCAAATTCGCTCCGCAGTCCGCCGAGGCCAACCCGGTCGCACGGATCGTCCTGAACGTCGAGTCGCAACTGAACGACTGAGCGACTCCACCGCTGCATGTAGCCCGCACCCCGCAGGCAAAGAAAAACCCGCCAGGCTCGAAGAGTTCTGGCGGGTTTGAGCTATTGATTCCGGATTCACATACCAGGCGATGGTAATGGAGTAGACGCCTGCTCAGGCACCTCCAACCAGTCGGCCTCCATGTCCACAGCACCCAACACCTTGGCCAGCTCACCCATCGCCAATTCATCACCTGCTGCGACGGTGCAGGCTCACGCTTTGACGCGTCCGGCTTGTTCAGCCTTGCGTCCCGCCATACAGGAGCGCGTGGCGTCACTAGCTTCATCGAGCGCTTCCTGAATCAGGCCACCGTCGTCCGGGAATCCTATAACGTCAAACCAACTGGCGCGGAATTCTTCAGCTTGCAGCGTCTCGGTGTGCCGCGCAATCGCGTATTCAGCATCCTGTAGCACTATCCTTGCTGCCCGTGTTATATGTCCCCTCTCCAGTCGATAGGAAAAGCAATCGAGGTATCTTAGTTTCGAATGCTCCGTCGAGCGGCAAATCCACCAGCCGAGCACAGACCGAACGCCCACAGGTGGCTTCGCCGCGTTGAAAGATGCGGATGCGAACACATTTTTGCCGAAGAGATTCGCGATAGGTGGGCATCAGTAGCCGATATTCTCGGCCACGAGTTCAGTGTTATCGGTCAGCACTGCAATCGTGCACGTCCTGGATACAGCCGCCTGTCCATCAACCTGACAATGCCCACGGTGCTCTCGGCTACTGCATTCGGTCAGTGCAATGCGAAATCGGCTGCGCGGACAGTCAAGGCTGTTGTTTGCTCGCTTGACACCGGGCCCGCTAACGAGCGTTAACGATTGCAAAATTTGCATTTATTTCATTGCATCCATCTTGCGTAGTGCCATACCTTACCAAGGTAGAGGTCACCGCCAGTTAATTTTATTAATAACAATTTTTTAATCCGTATTAGGACGTGGTCGATTTCTGTCTTGCCGCCATGCCGTTAGGCATGTCGTCCTGATGAATTTGACGTTGGTCGACCATTTGTCGCTCGATCATCATAACTATGGAAATCCACATGCGCATTGACTAGGGTCGATCCTTTCTCCGAGTCGAACGTCCTGAAGTTCGATCAAATTACCGCCTATATCTTTATTCAGCCTTTTATGAAAAGACAAATCTTTTTTCCAGTCTAATATTTAAATAAAATTTTCCGGGACTTAACTCATGAAATCATTGATTACGCTTCTTGCAATTTCGATTTTGGCAAGCACCACAGCCTGCACACAAATGCCATCAAGCACCGACAATCAAGCGGATAAATTTTCCCCGAGCTATATTAGGCAGCACATTGTGGTAGGAAAAACCACACAAGCCGAAGTGGTTGCGCTTTATGGAAATTCGAATTCAAAGCAGACTAAAGATGATGGCAGAGAAACCTGGTTCTACAATGAAAGTTCTGCATCCACTCCAAATGCCATGGAGCGTATGGGTGGGATGCTTAGCGGAATCACATCTGGTTTATCCCAAATGGGGTTGCCTACAGCCCAAAATGGTGTAGGCGCTGTTAGTGATCAAGTTAATGGGGCCAACAGAAGGGTTAATGGCGCTAAAACGGTCATGAATTCTGCCCAGAATGAAAAGGCGGCGAATGGAAGCGGCTATGCACACCAGCTATTCATCGACTTTAATAGTAAGGGTATAGTTACTCATTGGTGGAATTGAAAGCTGTTAAGGATGGTCTGAAACGCCTTATTCGTCAGGTTGACCGAATCTGGCAAATAGAGAAAATCTGATGATGCTTGCCGATTGTTGATGAATAGGGGGGTGCGGACAAAATCTTGGACTACCTGGAGGTAGTCCGTGTACTCATACGAAGAGCGCATTCGAGCAGTTCGGCTGTATCTGAAGTTAGGCAAGCGCATCAGGGCGACCATCAGGCAGCTGGGTTCCCCGACAAAGAATTCGCTGAAGGCCTGGCACCGCGAATACGAACAGTGTCATGATTTGCGAGCCGGCTATGTTCGTGTTGCGCCAAGGTATTCAGCCGAACAGAAGCGGATTGACGCCCTGAAGCAAACCTATGCGTTACCGGAGTTGCTTTCCGTGCTGGGGCTTGCCCGCAGTTCCTACTTCTATCATCGTGGACGCCTGCTATTGGCAGACAAGTATGCAGCCGCACGTGGCGTCATCGCAAACATCTTCGAGCTCAATTACCGCTGCTACGGCTATCGCCGGATCCGCGCAGCACTAGGCAGGCACCAGGTATTCATCTCGGAGAAGGTCGTGCGACGTTTAATGCGGCAGGAAGGTCTGACTGCTGCTACAACCAGACGACGCCGCTACGGCTCCTATCGTGGAGAAATCAGCCCCGCGCCAGAGAACCTCATCAATCGCGATTTCCATGCGGCCGCTCCTAATCAGAAATGGCTTACCGACATCACCGAATTCCAGATCCCGACGGGCAAGGTCCATCCGTCGCCGCTGATCGACTGCTTCGACGGTCTTGTCGTGAGTTGGACGATCGGCACGCGGCCAGATGCTGAACTCGTCAATACCATGCTGGATTCGGCCATCGAGTTGACCGCTGATAGTGATGATCGGCCGGTGGTCCACTCCGATCGCGGTGCGCACTATCGTTGGCCAGGATGGTTATCGCGGATGCGCGATACCAGACTTGTTTGCTCCATGTCACGCAGAGGATGCTCACCTGATAACGCGGCCTGTGAAGGTTTCTTCGGCCGGCTCAAACGGAACTGTTCTATCCTCGTGACTGGCTATGACGGTTGATGACTTCACTGAGGTCCTTGACTCGTATATCCGCTGGTACAACGCGACCCGGATCAAGGTCTCGCTCGGCTCCCTGAGCCCACTCGAATACCGGGAAAGTCTTGGAATCGTGGCATAACCAGTCCAAGTTTTTAGCCGCACCCCCACGGAGGCAGTTTCTACTGCAAATCAACGGCCAAAACCCCGGTTCTCGCTGGGAGACACCGGGGTTCTGGACATACAGCATAAGGAGCCTGACGATTACCTACTTTCACACGGGCAATCCGCACTATCATCGGCGTAGAGTCGTTTCACGGTCCTGTTCGGG
>NZ_MSDV01000020.1 GCF_001931485.1 Burkholderia sp. SRS-W-2-2016
GGTGGAACCTGGCCGGACGTGCGGGCCTTCATGCACAGTCAGGCTTACGGTGACGCGAAGCAGTACGTCGAATCGTTCGACTGGTCGGGGGGCGGGAAGAATGCTCAGGCCGAGACTCAGGCGTGGTTGAAGGTGCTGAAGGAGGAAGACGACAAGCTACGGGCGGCATCGAGCCTGGTTGCTTTTGTGGCTCCCGACAATTCGCCGTGGCTGAGAAGTCCCCCCGTCTTCGACGTGCCCAACCCCGTACTTCCCGCCGCAGCGGAAGCGGAAGCATCGGTCCTGACGCGGATATTGACGAAACTGACATCGCTGCCAGTCATTGCCGGGATTGCACTGCTTACCTATTCACCGGGTCTGAACGAAGGGGAAGACGAGGAGCTGGAAAAAATCCGCCGGCAGCAGGAAACCTATGCGCGTCAGAAGAAGCTGGCGATTCCTGCGCCGCAGGTGAAGACCGTTGTCCAGGTCAATACGGTCAACAACGAGTGCAAGCCGCAGACGGAAATCAACAAGCAGAACGGGGCGAAATGCGAGAACGATGGCTACGTCCTGATGGAGAGGTCGCTTCGCTACAAACGGCTTGTCGATCCACCGAAGGGCCGGGGCCTCGACGGCCTGTTCGAGAAGCAGGGCGATATGAGCGCACCGAACCCGATGCCGAATATCGTGAGCGAGCCACCACCCGGAGGCAAGCTCGTGTTCATTCCTGAAACCATGAGGCCGCCGAAGCCAGAATACAAGATGCTCAGCCCGGAGGCGACGAGTCCGGTAGCCTATCCGCTGTTCGTGGTATTCGAAGCAAAGCACATATCGAAGAGCTTCGATCCCGACGATACCGAGGGTATAAAGAAGGAAACAAAGCGGCGGCTGGGGGAAACCTGTGATGGCACGCAGATGAGTGTGCCGTGGACTGAAGAACGGATTCCTCAGGCTCTGAACCGAGGTACTAGAGCTGGGAATCTGACTCTAGAGGCTAGTCTAAAAAAAGAACAAAAGATTCGTGATAGCCGATATGCGCGTTGGATTTTCGTTTGCCTCCCCGGCGCAACCGGATCATCGTCCAAGCTGTTCGTGTTGATTGATGTGGTAAGGGCTGGAATGAACATTGACAAGCCAGCCCAGCCTGCCTCACCTTCTCCTGGTACTAGTACATCTGAGAGTTTCGAATGACTGATTTCAACAAAACCCGGCGGCAGAAATTTCTGGATGAGAAGACGTACCTGGATAATAAGTACAGCTATAGCTATGGTATTGAACTCGCAAGTGAATCGCTGGCTTCAGACAAGCCTAAGGCACCCGGCGCCGATGCGAGTAACCGATGGGCAATAGCGTCCAAGAGTCTGCAATTGCTTCTCCTGCAGTACACGGCAGGCTCTCCAGTCGGAGAATTGAAGGCGCTGTTACCTGAGATTATCGAGCGCTTTGATATCTACATTCAGCACGAGGTTTCGCCACGCAGTAAGAACCCGCCCGAGAATGTGGCTGACACACTGGAGATTACCCAGCTTGACGCGTACGTGTATGTGTTCTGGCTGCTGGCGCTATGCAGGCTACTGGGCCATTCCGAGTTCATTCCCAAGATAATCGGTTGGGTGGACAAGACCCGGGAGTACAACCGGGGGCGTGACGGCCTTTTCGAAAACGTAGTGCAGGCACTGACTGGCACGCACGTTGAAGCGCCTCGCGTGGTGCTCCATGCCGTGCCGTATCGCCCGCTCGCGAGTGCGACGGTAAGAGCGCCACAAGAGAGGCCCGCGCTGGTCAATGAGTTTGTCGATGGCTGGTACAAAGGCATGAAGCCGGCTTACTGGCATGGCGCGCACACGGACGGCCTGTACTTCGGCTACTGGTGCCTGGAAGCCGCGCTGGTGACGGTGCTGTGGGACATTGATGACAGCAGCTATCGCGACAATCTCGTGTATCCGAAGGACCTGGTGGACTACGCGCGCCAGCAACAGGCCGCAGCCCGCGCCGCTGACACGCCGAAGCCGCATATCTCGCGTCGAACCGGCGAGCAATGCCCGCATGCAGGGCGCTGGGGGGTTCTCGAATCGCCGGGGGCATTCGTCCAGGAGCGCTTCTTCAAGGAGGGCGATACGTTCCCCGCGGGCATCGGTCGCGACGGCAAGGAAGGCCCGGTGACGTGGGTCGTGATGGGTCGTGAGGATGGTGGTCCGACCCGCGAAGACTGAAGGCATGATCCTTGAGGGAAATTTCGGCACCCGGACGCGGTGCCGCTTTTCGTGTCACCGCTAGCCTCGGTGCTCGTCCACGAGCGCACGCCTGGTGAATTGCGCGTCGCCACGGAAAGCGCAGATGAAGGCCGCGCGGTTCTCTGCTTGTTGATGTTCGTCCAAAACTGACCCACGGGGAGTGCGGCGCGGTCATTGCTTCCGTCTGGCTCGCCAATAGAAAACGTAAGCCAGAGCTTCGGCTGACTGTCGGGCTGAAGGTCCTGCTTGGACGGCGGTCCGCGTTATGCGCCGACGGGGCGGTTTGTTATGCTGTCGCTTCAATTCCGGCGGCGGCTTGCGGGCCCCGCTCGCCAGCCACCGCCTGATCCGAATCCATGCTTCAACTCTTCTACTCGAACCGCTACGAAACGCTGGTCGGCGCGCTGCTCGACGACCTCGGAGAGGCGCCGTCCGACCCGTGGACCGCGCGTCCGGTGATCGTGCCGAGCGCGGCCGTGCGCCGGCGGCTCGAACTCGATATCGCCGCGCGCCAGGGCATCTGCGCGAACATCGACTTCGGTTATCTCGCGCAATGGCTGTGGGCGCGGATCGGCGGCGTGATCGACGTGCCGAAGCATTCGCCGTTCGCGCCGGACCGGCTCGTGTGGCGCTGCTACCGGCTGCTCGCCGACGCGGACGAAGCGCTGCCGTGGAACGCGTCGCCGCGTCTGCGCACCTATCTGGACGCGGCCGATCCGTCGATGCGCTACGAACTCGCGCGACGCGTCGCGACCGTGCTCGACCACTATCTGACCTATCGCCCGGAGTGGCTGCTGCAATGGCAGAAGGGCGGCTCGATCTTCGCGAGCGGCACACCCGACGACACGGGTCCCCGTTTGACCGGCGCGAGCGAGTCGGCGCGCGAGGACGAGCGCTGGCAGGCCGCGTTGTGGCGCGCGGTGCTGGCCGAACTGGCGCAAAGCGCGGAAGAAGCGAGCGGCGCCGCGCGCGGTTCCGTCAACGCGCTGCCGCCCGCGTATCGCTTCCTCGATGAAATCGGCAAGCTCGATCTCGACGCGATTTCGAAAGCGCAGTGGCCCGAGGCGGTCAGCGTGTTCGCGCTGCCGACCATGCCGCCGCTGCATGTCGCGCTGCTACGCGCGTTGTCGCGCTGGATCGACGTACGCCTGTACGTGATGAATCCGTGCCGCGAGTTCTGGTTCGACGTGGTCAGCGAAGGGCGCGTGCAGGCGCTCGACGCGGCCGGCAAGCTCGACTATCAGGAAGTCGGCCATCCGCTGCTGGCCGAATGGGGCCGCCAGACCCAGGCGCAACTGCATATGCTGCACGAGCTGACCGAAAGCGCGGCGTCGGCGGAGACCGGCGAGTTCAGCGAGAACCCCGAACCGAGCTGGCTCGCCGCGGTGCAGAACGGCATCCTCGAACTGCGCGCGGAGAGCGACGCGGAAGAGTTGCCGATCGAACGCGGGATCGAGGTGCACGTGTGCCACAGCCTGTCGCGCCAGCTCGAAGTGCTGCACGACCGCCTGCTCGGCTGGTTCGACGAATTCGACGACTTGCAGCCGTCGGATGTGCTGGTCGCGGTCTCGGATCTGGCCGCGGCCGGCCCGCTGATCGACGCCGTGTTCGGCACCACGCCGGCCGGCGACACGCGTCGCATTCCGTACCGGATCACCGGCTTGCCGCCGTCGCAGGCGAACCCGGTCGCGCGTCTGCTGCTCGACTGGCTCGCGCTGCCCGAGCGCAGCGTCGGCGCGCCGGATCTGATCGAATGGCTGCGCGTCGATGCGATCGCTGTGCGCTACGGGATCGATGCGAACGCTTTGGAGGCCGCGCAGGAATGGCTCGCGGCGGCCGGCGCGCGGCGCGGGCTCGCGCCGCTCGAACCGGTCGGCGAGCACGTGCCGGTCGCGCGCCATACGTTCGCCGATGCGCTGACGCGGCTCTATCTCGGCTACGCGATGCCGGCCGGCGGCGAGCCGGTCGATGCGTGGCTGCCGGTCGAAGGCGCGGACGGCTCGGGCGCGGAACTGCTCGGCCGGCTGTCGCGCTTCGTTGAAGATGTCGAGAGCTTCGCGGCGAACTGCGCGCTCGAACGCACGCCGGCCGAGTGGTCGCAGCTGCTGCTCGAAACGCTCGGCCAATGCTTCGACGGCGGCGTCGAGTTCGCCGATTCGCTGGCGGCGGTGCGCGATGCGCTCGACGCGATGAGCGCCGCGATGCAGGCGGGCGCGCAGCAGGTGCCGTTGCCGGCGTCGGTGGTGCGCAGCGCGCTCAGCGAAGCGCTCGACGACCCCGCGCGCGGCGGCGTGCCGTGGGGCAGCGTGACGTTCTCATCGCTGACCAGCTTGCGCGGCTTGCCGTTCCGCGTCGTGTGTCTGGTCGGCATGGACGACGGCGTGCTGCCGTCGCTCGCGCGGGCCGACGAGTTCGATCTGATGGCCGCGTTCGGCAAGGCCGGTGACCGCCAGCGCCGCGACGACGAGCGCAATCTGTTTCTCGAGCTGCTGCTGGCCGCGCGCGAGCGGCTCTTCATTTCGTACACCGGCCGCAGCATTCGCGACAACGCGCCGTTGCCGCCGGCCGCGCTGGTCGATGAACTGCTCGACCACCTCGCGCAGGTGTCGGCGGGCGAACACGCGAGTCCCGCGGAGGTCGAGCACGCGCGGCGCGAGTTCCTGGTCGAGCATCCGTTGCAGGCGTTCGCATCGGACTATTTCGCCGCGCAGCCCGATCTGTTCACTTACGACGCCGACCGCGCCGAACTCGCGACGCTGCTCGCCGAACCGCAGCATGCGCCCGCCGCGCCGTTCTTCGACCAGCCGTTGCCGCCGGAAGACACGCGGGAAATCGAGTTCGACGACTTCGTGCGTTTCTGGCGTCATCCGGCGCGCGCGCTGCTGCGCGATCGCCTCGGCATCGCGCTCGCCGATGCGCAGGGCGAGCTGCTCGATACCGAGCCGTTCGAACTCGACTACGCGGGCCGCGACGCGCTCGCCGACCGTCTGCTGCCGGTGCTGCTCGATACCGATACCGACGACGACACGATGTTCGGCCGCGTACAGCGCGTCGCCGCCGCAAGCCCCGAACTGCCCAACGGCGCGACCGGCGCGGTATGGCGTTCGCGCGAACTGAACGCGTTGCGTCAACTGGCGCTCGCGGTGCGCCGCGAAGTGGCGTCGGGCGTCGAGCGCCTGCCGTTCGCGCTGGAGATCAAGCCGCGCTGGCCGTCGTTCGACGACAGCGCCGCTCACGGCCAAGGCCCGATCCGGCTGTTCGGTGCGTACGACGCGCCGCTGCGCGAGGCCGCGGAGGCCACCGCTGCCACCGCTGCAACCCAACCACCGCTGCAATTGCGCGGCACCCTGAATCTGCTGACTGGAACCGGACAGGTGATTTTTCGTTACGCCAAGGCCACCGCGCGCGACTACCTGTCCGCGTGGCTCGCGCATCTGGTCTATTGCGCGGCGCAGCCTCAGGGGCCGCGCCGCACGGTCTGGCATGGCAGCGGCGAGAGCTTCGAGTTCGCGCCGGTCGCCGCGCCGCTCGAACAACTCGCGCCGCTCGTCGCGCTGTATCGCGCGGGCCGCCGGTTGCCGCTGCGCTTTTTCCCGAAGAGCGCGTGGACCAAGGTCAGCGAGAGCGACTCCGCTGCACAAGGCGTGTGGATCAACGACCGCGTGCGCGGCGAATCCGACGACCCGGCATTGCGCATCGCGCTGCGCGGCACGCCGCTCACGCTCGACGAACCGTTCGGCAGCCTCGCCGCGCTGGTCTACAAGCCGTTGCTGCAACATCTGCGGAGCGTGTCATGAGCGACGCGCTGCATCATCAGGCACTGGTCGCCGACGAACTCGACGTATTCGCGTGCGCGCTCGACGGCGTGAACCAGATCGAAGCATCGGCGGGCACCGGCAAGACGTGGAATATCTGCGCGCTGTACGTGCGCCTGCTGCTCGAAAAGAACCTGAACGCCGATCAGATCCTCGTCGTCACGTTCACGAAGGCGGCGACCGCCGAGCTGCATGAGCGGATTCGCGGCCGGCTCGCGGAGCTGCATCGCGCGATCGAGATGGACGACGACGGCGGCGATCCGTTCGTGCGCCGGCTGTTCGAAACGACGCTCGCGCCGGAAAACGGCATTGAGCGCGACGCCGCGTTGAAGGTCGTGCGCCGCGCGCTGCGCACCTTCGATCAGGCCGCGATCCACACGATCCACGCGTTCTGCCAACGCGCGTTGCAGGAGGCGCCGTTCGCCGCCGCGATGCCGTTCGCGTTCGAGATGGAAGCCGACGACGCCGCGCTGCGCTTCGAGCTCGCCGCCGATTTCTGGCGCGAGCAGGTCGAGCCGGTCGCGCACGCGCATCCGGCGTTCGCCGCGTGGCTGGTCGCGAAACGCGCGGGCCCCGCGTCGCTCGACGAGCAGCTCGCGCGACGCCTGAAAAAGCCGCTCGCGCAGCTGCGCTGGGGCAATGTCGCGGCCGATGGCGCGAGCGCCGATGCGCAGGCCGGCTTCGACGCCGCGTGCGAACTGTGGCAGGCCGAGCGCGACGCGATCGTCGCGCTGCTCAACGACGCGCAGGAGCGTCTGAGCAAGACCAGCCACAAGCCCGAGCACGTTAGCGCCGCGATTGCCGCGTGGAACGACTACTTCGCGCAGGGCGACTGCCACGCGGCGCCGCCGCGCGCCGCGTTGAAGCTGACCGTGTCGGCGTTGAAGAAGGCGACCAAGGTCAAGTTCGAGCCGCCCGCGCATCCGTTCTTCGAGCACGCGGAGGCGCTCGCGGCGGCGGTGGTCGCGGCCGAAGCCGCGCAGCGCGCGCGCTGGCTCGCGCTGGTGCAGACGTGGCTCGACTACGCGCCGGTCGAACTGGTCGCGCGCAAACGCACCCGCCGGGTGGTGTCGTTCGACGATCTGCTCGCGAACCTGTATCGCGCGCTGGCCGCGCATCCGTGGCTCGCCGAGGCGCTGCGCAGCCGCTATCCGGCCGCGCTGATCGACGAGTTCCAGGATACCGATCCGTTGCAGTTCGCGATCTTCAGCCGGATCTTCGCGCCGGCCGGGCCGCTGTTTCTGGTCGGCGATCCGAAGCAGGCGATCTACAGCTTCCGCGCGGCCGATCTGCACACCTATCTGGCGGCGCGCGAGTCGGCTTCCGCGTGCTACACGCTGGCGGTCAACCAGCGCTCGACCGCGCCGATCGTCGACGCGTGCAACCGGGTGTTCGAAGCGAACCCGCGCGCGTTCGTGCTCGACGGGCTCGACTATCAGCCGGTGCGCGCGGGCGAGCGGCGCCGCGCGCCGTTCGTCGATGCGGATGTTGCCGCGGACGAACGCGATTTCCGCGTCTGGACATTGCCGCAAGGCGACGCCGCGCTAAGCAAACGCGACGCGCAGCGCGCCGCGAGCGAGGCGTGCGCGGCCGAGATCGTGCGGCTGCTGCGCGGCGCGCGCGGCGGCGCGGTGACGCTCGGCGAACGGGCGCTCGCGCCGGGCGATATCGCGGTGCTGGTGCAGACCCACAAGCAGGGCAGCCTCGTCAAACGGGTGCTGGCGGCGTGGGGCGTCGGCAGCGTGGAGCTCGCGCAGGCGTCGGTGTTCGCGACGCTCGACGCTGAGCAGATCGAACGCGTGCTGGCGGCAATCGATACCCCCGGCGATCTGCGCCGGCTGCGCGCCGCGCTCGCGACCGACTGGCTCGGGCTCGACGCGGCCGCGCTATGGCGTCTGACCCAGGTCGCGGACGCGCCGGCGGTGCCTGACGATCCGACGCAAGCCGCCGATGCGATGGGCTGGGTCGAACGTTTCTCGCGCTACCGGATGCTGTGGCACGACCGCGGCTTCGCGGTGATGTGGCGCACGCTGATGCGCGAGTTGCGGGTCGCGCAACGGCTCGTCGCCGGTGTGGATGGCGAGCGCCGTCTGACCAACGTGAACCACCTCGCCGAACTGATGCAGGCGCGCGCGGCGACCCAGCCGGGCATCGCGCCGACCTTGCGCTGGCTCGCCGCGCAGCGCGAGCAGGGCGGCGGCGAAGACGCGCAATTGCGGCTCGAATCGGACCGCAACCTGGTGCAGATCGTCACCGTGCACAAGTCGAAGGGTCTCGAATACGCGGTCGTGTTCTGCCCGTTCCTGAACGACGGCGGCTTGCGCGAACCGCCGTCGTCGGGCTTGCCCGATGCGCGCGAATATCACGACGACAGCGGCGACGCGGTGCTGCATTACGGCTGCGACGACGAAGAGGCCGAGCGGGCGTCGCGTTACGCGGTGCGCGAGCAGGCGGCGGAGCGCGCGCGGCTCGTCTACGTGGCGCTCACGCGCGCGGTGTATCGCTGCTATCTGGTCGCCGGCACCTATCTGTCGGCGCGCTCGACCAAGGAGTCGCGCCGCAGCGTGCTGAACTGGCTGATCGGCGGCGCGGGCCACACGTTCGACGCCTGGCTCGCGGAGCCGCCCGACGAAGCGGCGCTCGCCGCCAGCTGGCAGGCGCTCGGCGGCGGCTCGATCAGCTTGCAGCCGCTGCCCGAAGTGACGCGCCGCGTGCCGCTCGAAACCTTGCAGGATCAGAGCGCGCATCTGCTGGCGCGCGCAACCCGGCGGCCGCTGCGCGATCAGTGGCGGATGGCGAGCTTCAGCGGACTGATCGCGGCGGGCGGCAGGAGCGCCGACGCGCACGTGCAGGCGCCGCACGAAGAGGTGCGGCCCGATCACGATGAAATCGTCGACGCGCTGGAGGCGGCGCCGCTGCTCGCGCCGCTGCCGGCGACGCCGGCGCCCACCCACGCGGACGACGACATTCTCGGGTTCCCGCGCGGCGCGGCGGCCGGCGAGTGTCTGCACCGGATGTTCGAACTCGCCGATTTCAGCGATCCCGACACGTGGCGCGACGCGATCATCGGCGCGCTGCGCGAGCGGCCCGCGCCGGCCGAACCGGAACTCGCGGTGCGTTTGCCCGCGATGATGCAGCGGCTGCTGGCCGATGTGGTCTCGACCGAGCTGGTGCCGGGGATGACGCTCGCGCAGCTGAATCCGCGTCGCCGGCTGAACGAAATGGAGTTTCTGTTCGCCGCGCCGTCGCTCGATTTTCCGGCGCTGCGCGAGCTGCTGATCGAATACGGTTACCCCGATGTCGCGCTGGAGCCCGGTGTGCTGCGCGGCTTCGTCAAAGGATTTATCGACATGATCGTCGAGCATGACGGCCGCTTCTGGATCGTCGACTGGAAATCGAACCATCTCGGCGATAGCGCCGCCGATTACTCGGCCGCGCCGCTCGAAGCGGCGATGGCGAGCCACGCGTACCACCTGCAGGCGCTGCTTTATACGGTCGCGCTGCATCGCTATCTGAAGACGCGGGTGCGCAACTATGCGTACGACACGCATATCGGCGGCTACCTGTATCTGTTCGTGCGCGGCGTGCGGCCCGACTGGCGCGATGCCGACGGCGCGGCCGGCGTGCACGTGCGGCGCGCGCCGTTCGAACTGGTGGCGCTGCTCGATGCGGCGATGATCGGAGGTGGCGCATGAGCATGCTCGAACAGGACGTGCCGGCGCCGCTTGGGCTCGAAGACATCGGCGTCAATCTGCCCGCGCCGGCCGACTTCAGCATTGCGCTGGCCGAAGGTTTCGCGCGGCGTATCGGGATGCTGGCGCGGCGCGGCGGCGCGTCGACCGAGATCGTGAAGTGGGCCGCGCGCGCCGCGTTCGCGGCGAGCCGCGCGACCGCCGAAGGGCACGTGTGCGTGCCGCTGGCGACGCTCGCGCGCCGCTTCGATGCGTCGAGCGCCGAAGTGCGCGCGGCGCTGTCCGCGAGCGGGATGGCGAGCGTGCTGAGCCACGACGATGCGCAACCGGCCGCCGCGTTGCGGCCGCTCGTGATCGATGCGCAGGGGCGGCTGTATCTCGCGCGTTACTACGATTACGAGCGGCGCCTTGCGCGCGCGCTCGTCGCGCATGCGGCGGGCGACGAGCAGGGTGCGGCTCTCGACAGCGATCCCGCCGCGTTGCGCGAACGTCTGTTGCGCTATTTCGGGGTGCCAAAGGACGACCAGGTCGACTGGCAACGCGTCGCGGCGGTGATGGCGCTGTCGGGGCGGCTGACGATCGTCAGCGGCGGCCCCGGCACCGGCAAGACCACCACCGTGGTCGGCGTGCTCGCGTGTCTGCTCGATGCGCGCGCCGATCTGCGGATCGCGCTCGCCGCGCCGACCGGCAAGGCCGCGCAACGGATGCAGGAAGCGCTGCTCGCGCGCGCCGGCGACTTGCCGCCGGCGCTTGCCGCACGCTTGCCGCAGACTTCGTACACGCTGCATCGGCTGCTGGGCTCGGGGCCGGGCGGGCGCTTCCGGCATCATCGCGACAACCCGCTGCCGTACGACGTGGTGGTGATCGACGAGGCGTCGATGATCGACGTCGCGATGGCCACCCATCTGCTCGACGCGATCGCGCCGCACACGCGGCTCGTGATGCTCGGCGACAAGGACCAGCTCGCGGCGGTCGAGGCCGGCGCGGTGTTCGCCGAACTGAGCGCGCGGCCGGCGCTGACGCCGAGCGGCTTGCGGCGGGTCGCGCAGGCGCTCGATCTCGACGAGGCGCGGCTCGCGAACGCGTTGCCGCGCGCGGCGGGTGAATTCGACGACGCGCCGCCGGACGATTTCTTCGTGCCGCCGGAAGCGTTGGAGCCCGCGTTCGATCAGCGGCCGGGCGCGGGCGGCGATCTGTTCGACGCGCTTGCCGATGAGGGTGCCGAGGCGGACGGTGGTCTGGCCGAAGCGCAACCGCACTCGGTACGCTCGACACGGATCGCGCAATCAGCGCAATCAGCGCAATCAGCGCAGCCCGCGCGCGGCGCCAATCCGCTCGCCGATTGCGTAGTCTGGCTCGAGCGCAACTACCGGTTCGGACTCGAATCGCCGATCGGCCGGTTGTCGCTGGCGATCCGCAACGGCTCGCCCAGCGACGCGCTCGGCGTGCTGCAAATCGACCCGGTCGAACCGTGCGCGGCGGCGTTGCACGAGGACGCGCACACGACGCTGACCGAGCGCACGATCGCGCGACTCGCGGCCGGCTTCGCGCCGTACGCGCGGGCACTGGCCGCGGCGCTCGCCGGCGACGCGCCCGATCCGCTGCCGCTGTTCGACGCGCTGAATCGCTTCCGGATTCTGTGCGCGACGCGGCTCGGCGCGCGCGGCGTCGATCAGGTGAATGCGGCGATGGCGGCCCAGGTGCGCCGGGCGGCGGGCGTCACACTCGCGGTCGGCGCGCAATGGTTCGCCGGCCGGCCGGTGATGGTCACGCGCAACGACTACGCGCTCGGGCTGTTCAACGGCGATATCGGGATTGCGCTGCCGGGCGCGGGCGGCGCGCTGCGGGTCTATTTCCGCAGCGGCGACGGTGGTGTGCGGGCAGTGTCGCCGGCCGCGCTGCCGCCGCACGATACCGCGTTCGCGCTGACGGTCCACAAGTCGCAGGGTTCGGAGTTCGAGCACGCGGTGCTGGTGTTGCCGGCCGCGTTCAGCCGGGTGTTGTCGCGCGAACTGGTGTACACCGCGATCACGCGCGCGCGCGAACGGGTCGAAGTGATCGGCGCGCGCGCGGTGTTCGTGCAGGCGGTGGCGACGCCGACCCAGCGCGATTCGGGGCTGGCCGCGCGGATCGCGGATGCGCGGCGGTGAGCGCCTAGCCGGCGACGCCGCTCGCCGGCGCGCCGTCCTGCAGCCGGCTGCGCATCGTTTTCCGGTACCACAGCGTCCACAACGCGAGGCCGCCATAGATGCCGTAGCCGATGAACGGCGACACGACGAGGAAGCGTTCGACCGGCCACGTCAGCGCCATCCATGCGCGCAGCGCGGTTTCGGCGGTGAGTCCGATGCCCCACACCAGCGTCATGAAGCGCATCGCCGATGCGAGGCCGGGGCGCTCGCGCCACAGCGCCTCGAAGTGAGCGGCGCCACCGGCCATTTCGCGCGCGACGCTCGCGCGGGCGAGATAGAAGATCAGCGGCCGGCGCATCGGCAGCGACAGCAGGAACACCACGCCGATCGCGCCGGAGATCAGCGACTCGCGCAACAGCAGCATGCGCGCGTTGCCGCCGAGCGCCATCGCCGCGACCGACAGCACGATGCCCGCGAGCACCATCACGCTGAGCGCATCGACGCGGCGAAAGCGCGCGAGCTCGATTGCGCTCCACACGAGCGGCGGCACCGCCGACGCGATCAGCGCGCCGGTCTCGCCGACGTACGGCCGCGCGAGCCGGTATGCGAGCCACGGCAGCAGGAAGTTGACGACC
This sequence comes from Burkholderia sp. SRS-W-2-2016, assembly GCF_001931485.1. Classification (GTDB taxonomy): domain Bacteria; phylum Pseudomonadota; class Gammaproteobacteria; order Burkholderiales; family Burkholderiaceae; genus Paraburkholderia. The sequence continues at coordinate 12,488 of NZ_MSDV01000020.1, forward strand.
AGTTCGAGCACGAAGCCCGGGCGGATTTTCATGCGAATTTACGCTGTAAGCGAAAGCGGCAGTATCGATGGAGCGGACGCGCCGCGGCAAATGGTTTTTCGTTGCCGGCGGCGTGGCGAGGGACCGGCGCTTGCGGGCCGTGTATCCCGTATCTGACGTATGTCGCGTTGGCCGTCCCGCGCACCACTTGTACACTGACGACTCCCCACCTGACCCAAGCTATGACCTCCCGCTACCCGATCCCGCCGAACGAAATCGAATTGACCGCCGTGCGCGCGCAAGGGGCGGGCGGCCAGAACGTCAACAAGGTATCGAGCGCGATCCATTTGCGTTTCGACGTGCGGGCGTCGTCGCTGCCCGAGGTGTTGAAGATGCGCCTGCTGGCGTTGTCCGATCATCGGCTGACGCGCGACGGCGTCGTCATCATCAAGGCGCAGGAACACCGGACTCAGGAGATGAACCGCGCGGCGGCGCTCGCGCGGCTCGATGAGCTGATCGAAAGCGTCAGCGTGACGCGCAAGACGCGTGTCGCGACCCGGCCGACGCGCGCGTCGAATCGGCGGCGGCTCGAGGGCAAGGCGAAGCGCAGCGAGGTCAAGTCGGGGCGGGGGCGGGTTCACGAGTAGGCTTTGCCGCAGAACCGGCTCCCAGCGTTCACTGCCACTGCTCAGGCGTGTCGACTACCGCTTACCGCGCCGGCTGGCGCGAACCTCCGCGAGCGGCGCGGCCGCCGGCACGAAATCGACGCACAGCACGTGGGTGCCGCCGCTGTCGAACGCGATCGCCGCGGTGTAGCAGTCCTGACCATCGGCGAGCGAATAATGCGGACCCATCATCGCGACCCGTCCCGGCGCGGCGAGCGCGTGCCGGAAATACGCGCGCCGCGACCAGTTGCTGCGGGTCTCCGCATAGAGCGGCGCGAGCCGCCGCGGCGGGGGCGGCACCGATGCGGCCGTCACCGAGGGCAGCGTCTGCTCGCCCTGGCCGTCGGTGAGAAACACGCGGCGCGCCTCGGGCAGATGCCAGATGCGCTGCGCAGCCTGTTCGAGATTGCCGGTGCTTTTGTAGACATCGACGGCGGCCAGCACCGCCTCGGCGAAGCCCTCGAAGCCGAGCCGCTGATGGCTCGCATGCGCGCGTTCGTAGTCGGCGAATTTGCTCCAGATCGACGCGATCAGCTCCGGCACCCTGGTGCAGGCCGCCTGCACCGAACTCTTCGGTAGACCGAACCAGAAGCCCTGCACGAAATCGACGTCGGCCTGCATCAGGATCATCAGCTCTTCGTCGGTTTCGACGCCTTCGGCCAGCACCAGCGTGCCCGACTGATGCAGCATCGCGATCAGATGGCTGATCATCGACTCGTCGCCCTCGCGCTTGCCGGCGCGCGCGACCAGCGAGCGGTCGAGCTTGACGATGTCGGGGCGAAAGCGCCACACGCGGTCGAAGTTCGAAAAGCCGGTGCCGAAATCGTCGATCGCGATCAGGAAGTCACGCGGCTGCGACGCGGCGAGCATGCTGGCGACCGCGGATTCGTCGTCGGCCGGCTGCTCGAGCACCTCGATCACGATGCGCTCCTGCGGCAGCCCGAAATGCGCGGACAGTTCATCGATGAACGCGCGCTGCGGCCAGCCGGTCTCGAACACCTGCGGGCGCGTGTTCAGGAACAGCCAGCCGGTGCTGATGCCTTGCTCCATGAAGTTCGCGACATGCAGACAGCGCGCGATGCGGTCGAGCTCGCGCGCCTCGGCGGCCGAGCGGGTGCCGGAAAACAGCACTTCCGGCGAGACCGGCAGACCGACCGGATCGAATGCGCGCAGCAGTCCCTCATAGCCGACCACGCACTGATGGGTGACCGACAGCACCGGCTGAAACACGCTGTGCAAGGTCAGCGCGCGCCATGTCGCGGTCCAGCCGGACTCGCCGCGAACCAGATGCGGGAGCAGGCCGCTCAGACTCAATTCGCTGACGGATGGCATAGACGCGGGCATGAGAGCTGACATGGGATGGTTGCGGCAAGCGGGTGAGAGGGCGCGCAAACCCATTCGGCGCGCAATGGCGGCTCGCCTGAAGCGTCGCCGGGGCAACGCGGATACGGCCCGGGAACGCGGAGGACGATGCCAGTCATGCTGGATTCCGGCGAATTGGTCAAAATCAGTCTAGCAGTTTGGCGCGCGCAACAATGTGCGGGGTATCACAAACACCCACGCCCGAAAATTGCCCGCAAACCGGCCACCCGTGGCCTTCCGACAATGCATTGCGAATAATTCGCCGAACCGTTCGGAGCCGGAGCCGGCGCGAGATCGATTCTCAATCACAATCATTGCCCTACATGCCGAGCGTAACAGGGCGGGAAGTGCCCGCCCGCCAAATTCCAGGCACGGATGATGCGTCCGCGGGCGGCCCACGATAGCGGCTTGCGTAGTTGTGGGACGGGGCTCCGGCCGCGTTCCGGCTGGCCGGGCCGGCGCGGTTCGAGGTAGCCCTGAGAGCCCTGGCGCGCTGGCGGACGGAGACGGGATTGTTGCGCAGCCGTGCTGGTGGCGGGCGTATCGGCAGGTTCACCGCGGCACGGTTATGCTGCTGCTTTTCTTGAAAAGGAGATGAGGTAATGGCGGAAATCGCGGTGGTCGCAATTTCGGTGGCGAAGCCGGGCCATGAGGAGCAACTGCGCGTGGCCCTCGAAGGTATCGTCGGGCCGACGCGCGCTGAAGAGGGCGTGCTGCAGTACGACTTGCACCGCGACCTGCAGGAGCCGCGCCGGTTCGTGTTCGTCGAACGCTGGACGAGTCAGGAGGCGCTGGCCGCGCATGCGCAATCGGCGCATATCCAGGCGTACCGCGTAGCGGTTGCGGACTGGGTCGAGCACGCGGAAATTCGCGTCGTGTCGAAGATTGCGTGATGGTCGGCGGCGCGCCTGCGACGCGCATCCGCGCGCCGCGTGGCCTGCCGCCTCGCGCGTGACCGCGCTTTAGTGCGACGCTTGCGGCACGTCGAGAATCAGGATGATGGTCCAGTCAGCGTCGCCGTCATGGTGATACTGGCGCTCGGCGACGATGAACGGCTGCTGCTTGCCGGCCGGCCCGAGGAACAGCACGTCGCCTTCCATCGGCAGGCATTCGACGGGCGGCAGCGCGAGGTACGCTTCCTGACCGCCGCGCGGCATCAGTTTTTCGATCTTGCGTGATGCTGCTTCGGTCCATTCGATATCTAGCTGGATGTTGCTCATGCTGTCCTCCGCACCTGAGTGCGCACGGGTTAGGGGATGCCGGCGGGGCGCCGGGCGGTGCGCGACTTTAGCATACCGAAAGCCGAGCGCCCGCGGCCTTGCGCGGTGGCGAGGCGGGTGAGCCGGCGTGCTCGCGCCGCGTCGTAGCCGCGGCGGCCGGTGCTGTCTTCATGAGGAACGGGCAGATAACAAAAAAGCCGAAACCGGCGATGCCGGCTTCGGCTTTTTCACCTGCACGGCGAGAACCGCGCGGCGAGACCGTTACGTGGGCTTAGGTGCCCGCGTCGGGGGCCTTCTTGTTGTGATGGTGCGGAGCCATCTTGTGATGCTTGGCCGGCGTGGCAGGCGCGCTGTCCATCGCTTGCTGGCGATTTTGCAAGTCTTGCGCGCGCTGTTCGATGTCCGCTGCCTTAGCCGGATCGGTGCTGGTTCTGATGCCGGCATCTTGCGCGTAGGCCGCGCCCGTTACGGCACAGAGGGAAACCAGGATCGCCAGGGACACTTTCTTCATCGTTACCTCCGTAGAGTGGTGGTGGACCCAAGTATTGCCTGTCCATCAGGAAAGACAATGCATTCTATCCAGCAAACTCCGCTCCAGCCGATGGGTTTGTAACCGCGCTAAACATTTGTTACATCTCGTAATTGCCGTCGATGCGCAATGCGTCGAACCGGCCTGCGCAGCGGGGCTCTCCCCATCTCGGCCTGGCGTTCGAGCGCGTGGCGGCCGCGTCCGCAAATGCTTCGCACGGTTAAATAACGCGCGTTCCCGCACCGGCTGCTCAGAACCAGCCGATCGCGCTATACACATGAAACTGCGCAATCCCGACCAGCTCGTGCAGCGCGATTTCGGCGACCGCCAGATTGCCGAAGCGCGGCAGCACGCCGAGTCGGGCGGAGCGCGCGCTGGAGATCTGCGGCTGCGGTTCGACGCCGAAGTGCTCGAAGTCGAGCAGCGCGCGCGGCATCTGATACGCGGACGTGACAAGTATCAACGTGTCGTAATGAGATTGGCCAACAATGGCCGATACGTTGCGGGCGTTTTCGTAGGTCGTGCGGCTGGTCGCTTCGAGCACGATGTCCGAGCGCGCCACCTGTCGATCCAGCAGGTAGGGCAGGTAGGTGTCGGCTTCGGTCGCGCTGTGTCGCTGCGGATTGCCGCCGCTCACGATCACCTGGCAACTGAGCGCGGTGCGCTTGCAGGCGGCGTAGTTCTGCGCGGTGACTTCGATGCGCGTGAGCACGTCGCGTGGCGGCACCAGCTCGTGGTCGTCGTCGTAGACCGTGCCGCCGCCGAGCAGAATGATTGCGGTGTGGGGCGCAAACTTCGCGGGCGCGGCACTGTTGCGTTGCGGTTGCGCGAGATCGAGCAGCGGCGCGGCCAGCCAGCCGGCCGCGAGTAGCCAGAACAGCGCAAGCGCGCAGATTACAAGGGGGCGACGGGCGCTTTTCCACAGCACGATTGCTGCAAAAAAAAGCGCTAATAAAATGAATAGAATCAATTTAAATGGGGTAACGTATGTCTTTCGGGACAAATCTACGGGCTTGCCATCGCGCCGCGGCGGTTGCATCGTCGGTTCGTAGAGAGAACGCTAGCACGACGTTCAGACGGGGGTTCCGAAAGCGAGACCAGGCAGCATCTGCTGGGAATCCGCTGCCGCATGGGCGGCGAGCTTCCGGACAGAAGCGGGTGCCACGCGCGTCACCGGTGGCGCGGTGAAGCGTGGGCACGGATGTGTCATAGCTGCACTTTAAGAAAGAAGTGAGATGACCACGTATTCCAACGAAGCCGTACTTGAAGCGCTGCGGCGAGCGCAATATCGTCAGGTTCCCTGGGCCAGAAGGCCCGGTGTCTTCCAATATCTCCGCGCGCTGGGTCTGATGGATACCGTTAGACAGCGCACCGTTGCACCGGCCCCCGGCTTTCATGCCCCAGTCGACATCGCCGTGCTCACCGAGCGCGGCAAAGCCGAGTTCGCGCGGCTCGAGCACGACGAGCGTCTGCTCACGTGGACCGCGCAACGCATGAACGATTACGTTCTGGCCGCCGAGCGGCAGTCCGTTGCGGCGGTCGAGGTAAGGCCTTAGCTCAGGGTTCATCGCTGTTCAGATTCGTTGTCCGCCAGGGCGTACCGCCCCTGGGCGGGCCGCCTGTTCCGCTGACCGGCTGCCGCGCGCGGCAGGGGAGCGATACGCTGCTCTCCCGTCGCGCGCGACCGCGCGTGCGCGCCGGCCGATCTCCAAGGTGTTTCGCATACCCTTCCGCCCGAAAAAAAAGCCCGTATCGCGAAGATACGGGCGTACCGGAATTACTACTGCCACGCTGTGCTAATGGCGTTGAATCAGACTGGCGCGGCGCCAGGTGGTTCCCCGCTTATTCAGCGTTGCGACAGCGATCGTTCCGGTATTTCGCGCGGCATCCATCGTTTCCGTCCGGCCTGGCACGTCAACGGCGCCGCGGTTCATCGCGAGGCGCATCGGACCGCGCCCGCACGTTGCTGGCGATATCCCCGCGCAGATCCCCGCGCGGCGCCGGCGGCGTGAAGTCGCGATTGCGCGCTTCGCTTTGCTGCCACGCTTCCAGCGTAGCCGGTCGATCCGGTCGCCAGTTCCATCCTTGCGGGCGTTGTTGAGCGAATGCCGGTGCGGCCATCGATGAAATCACAATGCCGCACAACAGCAGTGACATTGGTTTCATACCAAGCTCCCCCCTAAGCCAATTGACTCAAGGTCTGTTTGCATAGGTACAAACTTATGCCGCGTTGCGAAAGCACGCTGTAATTAATAGTAAATGGATGTTTCGCGCGGAGCGTTTTGCTCGCTTCGGGTGTCAGAGGCAGCGCCGGCGACAGGTGGGGAAGGTCGTGCGCAATGGGTCGTCCAAAGGGCGCCGCGGGATCGCCGAAGCACGTTTGGGCGTGTCGGGCAGGAGAGGGGCGCGCACCGCGAAGCCGCGCCGGTGATGAACGCTAACCGGATCGGATGGCGGCGCCGATAAAAAACCGGGCGCCCGCAGGCGCCCGGTATAAGGCAGTGTCGCGTCAGGCCATCTTGACCGGCGCGCGCCACGATTCCGGATTGGTCCAGAATGCGCCGCGCAGACGGTCCCGACTCGGCGGTGCCGGCGGTTTGGCCGCCGTCGCGCCGATCCGGCCGCGCAGCGAAATTTCGCGGCCGCTGGTGCCAAGCCGCTTCACAATTTCAGCGAGCGTGCCGTCGGCTTGCCACTCGTCGAAGCGTCGCCGGCACGTCGGCGGCGACGGGTAGCGGCCGGGCAGCTTGGACCAGCCTTCGCCCGTCGACAGCACCCACAGCACCGCATTAACCACCGCGCGCGCTTCCACTCGCGGCCGGCCACGCCGTTCGCTCCGCGCCGGCTCGGCACAGAACAAAGCCTCGACTAGCGCCCACTCGTTGTCTCTCAAATCATCGAACAGCATCATGTTTCACCTCAGCGAAGCTAACTCCGGTGCGCTGCCCCGCGCCGCGCACTCTTCAGGGACTCGATAGGCGAGTGTTAAAGGGAACGGGCTTGCCACGCTTTGCCAGCCAGCCGGAAATCATGGCGCCGTCCCTGTGCGTCTCGTAATGCACGAACTATGCCAATCTGATTCCGATTGCCTGAAAGCCTTGTGGCGGCGGGCCAGCACGGGCGCCGACCAGGGCCGTATAAGAATCCAAAAAACCCATCTCGCAAATCGGGACAATCACCAATCTTGTGCAGACAGGCCCGGCCAGCGTGCGTCCGCGCCTTTTTGCTGCATTGCAGCGAAGACGCCGAAACGCCCACCCCAGCACGGGCTTGGCCGTACAATGCGCATCAAATTGCATTATTGATGAGGGCTGCAAATGAATGTGACGCTGCGACAACTAAGGGTTTTCATTGAGGTCGCGCGCCTGCAAAGCTTCAGTCGGGCCGGCGATGAAATCGGGCTCACGCAGTCGGCGGTCAGCCGCTGTGTGCGCGAACTCGAAAGCGAGATCGGGCTGAAGCTGATCGATCGTACGACGCGCGAGGTGCAGTTGACCGATGTCGGCGGCAACCTGGTGTCGAGCGTGTCGCGCCTGCTGTCGGATCTCGACGACGCGTTGCGCGAGATCCGCGAAATCGGCGAGCAGCGCCGCGGCCGGGTCGTGGTGGCGGCGAGTCCGACCGTCGCGTGCCGCTTGATGCCGCGGGTCGTGGCCGCGTGCGTGCGGCAGTTTCCGTATGTGACGCTCGGCTTGCGCGACGACGTGCAAAGCGACGTGGTGCGCAAGGTGAAGTCGGGCGAGGTCGATTTCGGCGTGATCATCGGCCCGTTTGCCGACGACGATCTGCTCAGCGAGACACTGATGACCGACTCGTTCTGCGTGGTCTCGCGCGACGACCATCCGCTCGCCGCCCTCGAACAGGTCGCGTGGCAGGATCTCGACGGCGAGCAGCTGGTGATGCTCGATTACGCATCCGGCAGCCGGCCGATCATCGACGCCGCGATGCAGGCGCAGGGCGTCAACGCCAGCGTGGTGCAGGAGCTCGGGCATTCGGCGACGGTATTCGGGCTGGTCGAAGCGGGCGTCGGCATCAGCGTGTTGCCGTGGCTCGCGCTGCCGCTGCCGGCGGGAGCGTCGCTGGTTGCGCGGCCGCTGGTGCCGCGCGCGGAGCGGCGGGTCGAACTGGTGCGGCGGCGCGACCGCTCGCTGTCGCCGGCCGCCGAAGCGGTGTGGGATCTGATCCGGCAACTGCCCGGACGGGCGGAGGAGTTGAACTGACGGGGGCGCGCGCTACACTAGCGCCTCCGCGGCGCCCGCTGGTAGCGTGTGCGCCGAATCTGATCTTTTCATCCCCCCGGAAGCCCCGATGAGCGAATTGGACCTGCCTGTGCCCTCCATCCCGAATGCACGCGACGCGGTGCGCGCGCTGCGCCCGTCGCAGATCCGTGAAGTCGCCAACGCCGGTTTCGGCGTCGAGAACGTGCTGCCGTTCTGGTTCGGCGAGTCCGACCGCGTGACGCCGGCCTTCATCCGCGACGCCGCGAGCACCGCGCTCGCCGCCGGCGCGACCTTCTACACCCACAACCTGGGCATCGCGCCGTTGCGCGCCGCGCTGGCCGGCTATGTGAGCGAACTGCACGGCGCGACTTCCGCTGAGCAGATCGCGGTCACCAGCGCGGGCGTCAACGCGCTGATGCTCGCCGCGCAACTGGTGGTCGGCGCGGGCGACCGCGTGGTCGCGGTGACGCCGCTGTGGCCCAATCTGGTCGAGATTCCGAAGATTCTCGGCGCGCACGTCGAAACGGTTTCGCTCGGCTACGGCGAGCACGGCTGGCAGCTCGACCTCGGGCAATTGCTGGCTGCGCTGACGCCCGACACGAAGATGCTGATGATCAACTCGCCGAATAATCCGACCGGCTGGGTGATGAGCCGCGATGATCAGCGCGTCGTGCTCGAGCACTGCCGCCGGTACGGCATCTGGATCGTCGCGGACGAAGTGTACGAGCGGCTTTACTACCCCGAGGCCGCGAGCGCCGCCCGCACCGCGCCGTCGTTCCTCGATCTGGCGACGCGCGATGAACGGGTGATCTGCGTCAACTCATTCTCGAAGGCGTGGCTGATGACCGGCTGGCGGCTGGGCTGGATCGTCGCGCCGACCGCGTTGATGGACGACCTGGGGAAGCTGGTCGAGTACAACACGTCGTGCGCGCCGTCGTTCGTGCAGCAGGCGGGCATCGCCGCGCTCGAGCAGGGCGAGCGCTTCACCCAGGAGCTGGTGCAGGACCTGAAGGCCTCGCGCGATCACCTGGTGCGCGCGTTGTCGGCGGTGCCGGGCGTCGACGTGAAGGCGCCGCTGGGCGCGATGTATCTGTTCTTTTCGATGCCGGGCTCGGCGCACAGCCTCGAGTTGTGCAAGGCGATGGTGCGCGAGGTCGGGCTGGGCATCGCGCCGGGCAGCGCGTTCGGGCCGCAGGGCGAGGGTTTCGTGCGCTGGTGCTATGCGTGCGATACCGCGCGGCTGGATGCGGGCGTCGAGCGTCTGCGGCAGTTTCTGGCGCGGCACCCGCGCGGCTGACGGGCGTCTGCGCTGACAGCTGTGCACGGTGGCGCGGGCCGCGGTCGGGTCGCGCCACCGCCGCAAGCGCGCCGGCTTGGGTGCGCACCCACGCCGCAATTTCCCTCGCGGCGGGTTTTCCTGTCGCGCGTCAGGCGTGTTACACACCTTGCCGCACGGGCTCGCCGGCCCGCTCGCGGCAAGCGATGCACGGCTGATGCGGCTTTACGCCCCGGTCGTTTTTGCGTAATATGGCGCTCAGTCACGCGATTCCCTTCAGGAATATCGCTGCTCCGTCCGGCTGGGTCTGGCTCGATAAGTCTGTTCGCCGCCCCCCGGTGCGTGCTCCCATCAATATGACCGATCAGAATCGGGCGAGCGCGTCTTCAGTTCCACATCGTCTGTTTGATCCGGTTCTTTGACCACAGGGTCTGACCTAGCTGCATGAATACCCAAGAGGCGAAGATCGTCCTCGAGACTGCCTTGATCTGCGCGCAGGAGCCGTTAAAGCTCGGCGAATTGCGCAAGCTCTTTGCCGACGGCGTGTCGGCAGACACCGTTCGGACCTTGCTCGAAGACCTTAAGCGGGACTGGTCTGGGCGCGGTGTGGAGCTGGTCGGGCTGGCGTCGGGCTGGCGGTTTCAAAGCAAGCCCGCGATGCGTTCGTATCTGGATCGTTTGCATCCGGAAAAACCGCCGAAATATTCGCGCGCGGTTCTCGAAACGCTCGCGATCATTGCCTACCGGCAACCGGTGACGCGGGGCGATATCGAAGAAATTCGCGGTGTGACGGTGAATACACAGGTCGTCAAGCAGCTGGAGGATCGCGGCTGGATCGAAGTGATCGGACATCGCGACGTGCCGGGACGTCCCGCGCTGTACGCGACTACCCGGCAGTTCCTGGACGACCTGGGCCTGACGGCGCTCGACGAATTGCCGCCGCTCGCGGATCCGTCCGCGCAACTGAACGCCGATCTGCTGGGCCAGCACGCGATTGAATTCGCCGAGGGCGACGCGCAGAGCGCGGCTTCGGACGAAACGCTCGAACACGCGCCGCAAGCCGAACCGGCAGGCGAGCCGGATTCGCAACCGGCAGCGGAGCCCGCCGGCGCGACCGGCACGGCAGATGCTGCCGATCCGGATAGCGCGGCGCAGGAGCAAGAAGCAACAGAACAGACTGAACCGGCACGCGCGGCGACCCAGCCCAGCGTCGCCGGCTCGGCGCAGCATCACGATCCGGTCCCCCAGACCGATCCGGCAACACCCGCGCACGACTCGGGCGTGTCTCGCGATACGGAGCACGTCGCCGAGCCGAACCCGATCGAAGCGGCGCACGACGATCCCGAGGATCGCCGCGATGCCGCGCAGGACGCAGGCTTTCTGACCGACGACGAAACCGAGTCGCGCAGCGCCTGACGTAACCGAACTTTTTAGCCGCGCCCGCAATGGGCGCGCGCGACCTGACACTTTGAGGTTGTTTTGACACATACCCACGACACCGATTCGTCCGAATCCGAGCGCGCCGTGCCGTCGGCGCGGACCGACGAAGCGCGCACCACGCAAGCGTCGGCCGGCGAGGGCGAGCGCCCGGCGCAGAATCCGGAAGCGGACGGCGAAGAGCGTCCGCGCCGCGGCCTGCGTCGCGGGCCGCGCAGCCTGATCGCGCGACGCCGCGCCGGGGCGAAGACGAAGGCCGCCGAAGGCGCGCCCGCCCAGGGCGCGCCGGTCGTTACCGAGGCGCCGCCGGACGGTGAGGTCGTCGCGCAGGTGCGCATGCCGCGCAAGGACGCGGGCGCGCGCCAGGGCGGCCGACGTAATGCAGCTGGCGCGAAGCAGGGCGCGCCCCGCGAAGGCCAGCAGCGCGAGCGTCAGCCGCGCGAAGGCGGTCAGCGCCAGAACCGCCGCGGCGGTGGCGATGCGCCCGCGGCCGCCGAGACTCCTCAAGACGATCTGTTCTCGTACGTGACGTCGCCGGCGTTCGACGCCGACAACAGCACGACGGGCGGCGTGCGCGCGCCGATGCTGCGCCGTGGCAAGGCCGCGGCCCCGAAACGCGTGCTGTCGCCGGACGACGACGCGCCGAAGCTGCACAAGGTGCTGGCCGAAGCGGGCATGGGTTCGCGCCGCGACATGGAAGAGCTGATCATCGCCGGCCGCGTGTCGGTGAACGGCGAGCCGGCCCACATCGGTCAGCGCATCATGCCGACCGACCAGGTTCGCATCAACGGCAAGCCGGTCAAGCGCAAGCTGGCCAGCAAGCCGCCGCGCGTGCTGCTGTACCACAAACCGACCGGCGAAATCGTCAGTCACGCGGATCCGGAAGGCCGTCCGTCGGTGTTCGACAAGCTGCCGCCGATGAAAACCGCCAAGTGGCTCGCGGTCGGCCGTCTCGACTTCAACACCGAAGGTCTGCTGATGCTGACCACCTCGGGCGATCTCGCGAACCGCTTCATGCATCCGCGTTATAGCGTCGAGCGCGAGTACGCGGTGCGGGTGGTCGGCGAACTCGCCGAAGGGATGCGCCAGAAGCTGCTGCACGGCGTCGAACTCGAAGACGGTCCGGCGAACTTCCTGCGCATTCGCGATGGCGGCGGCGAGGGCACCAATCACTGGTATCACGTCGCGCTGGCCGAAGGCCGTAACCGCGAAGTGCGCCGGATGTTCGAAGCAGCCGGCCTGATGGTGAGCCGGCTGATCCGTACGCGTCACGGCCCGATTTCGCTGCCGCGCGGTCTGAAGCGTGGTCGCTGGGAAGAGCTCGAGGACAATCAGGTGCGCGCGCTGATGGCGTCGGTCGGCCTGAAGGCGCCGGCCGAAGAGCGCAGCGGCGGTCGCAATGCGGCGCCGGAGCGCCGTCAGCCGGATCCGATGCAGACTTCGATGGGCTTCATCAACCGTGAGCCGGTGCTGATGTCGCATAGCCGGTTCGAGCAGCAGCCGCGTGGCCAGGGGCGTCGCGGCGCGGCGGGCGGTGGTTTCGGTGGCGGTGGCGGTGGTGGCGCTGGCGCGGGCTTCGGCGGCGGCCTGGGCGGCGGTTATGGCAATCGCGGCGCAGGCGGTCAGCGTGGCCGGGATGTCGACGGCAATCGCGCGCCGTCGCCGAATGGCAATCGCGCGCGTCCCGGCGCGGGTGCCGGTGCTGGTGCCGGCGGCAAGCGTGCCGGCGCGCCGGGCAATGCGGGCAACCGCGGTGCCGGCGGTAATCGTGGCGGCAACGGCAATCGTGCAGGCGGCAATACGAATCCGGGTGGCGCGAATCGTGGCGGCGCAGGCGCGCCGCGGGGTCGCTCGCGCGGCCGTTAAGCGGGATTGCGGGCGCTGGCGGAGATGGTCACGGCGAGTGGCCGTCGTCTGCCGGGCCGCAAACGGCCACCACTGTGGTCGCGCCCGGGTGGCGCTCCTACAAGCTCCGAGCAGAAATACTGCTCGTGCAAAAAGGCGAGGCGGTTACTCGCCTTTAAGTATTTATGGCGCTTCGCCACGTATCGCATTCGACGAGCTTCCGGATCTTTTGGCGCCGATTGAACGCACGTGGCAGCCCAATAAGGGCTGGATCGCAGCAACGCATCTACCGCCTCCTGCCGACACAGCTTCGCAGCACTGCCGGCCGCCTTGCAAAAGCCGCGGATCGCAGCCATATCGGCCAAAGATTCCCATGAAATCAAGCGGAAATGCATGCTGCACGGCATCCGGCAGATTGCGTTTGAACCGAAAAAAGGCTACAATCGCGAAGTCGCTGGGCGTACGGTTTCAATGTGCGGCTCAGGTGCGACCACCGGCAATAAGATGATGGGCGTTCAGCCCATTTTTTTTTGCCGCTCAGTTCTTCGTGGTTCGGCATCTCGGGTTCGCATGAACGTGCGCCGGCTTGGCGCGCGGCCCGCTTGGTTGTTTGCAGCAGAGGCGCGAGGCTCGCTGCGCGAACATCTAAGAGGGCACTGTGCAACTGACGGAACTGATTGAAACCACGGTCGTGGGACTCGGCTACGAGCTCGTCGATCTCGAGCGCACCGGGCGCGGCATGTTGTGTATCTATATCGACCAGCCGGCCGGCATTGCGATCGAAGACTGCGAGAAAGTCACGCGTCAGCTCCAGCACGTTCTGACGGTCGAAAATATCGATTACGAGCGGCTCGAAGTCTCGTCGCCTGGTCTCGACCGCCCGCTGAAAAAACTGGCGGACTTTGAACGCTTCGCGGGCAGCGAGGCGGTTATCACACTGAAAAAGCCATTCGACGGACGGAAATCGTACCGGGGCATTCTGCATGCTCCGCAGGGCGAAACGATCGGTCTGGAATTTGAAGGAAAAGAAGGCGCCGCGATGCTCGATTTCACGCTCGCGGACATGGACAAGGCGCGCCTTGTTCCAAAAGTTGACTTTAGGAGCCGCAAACAATGAGTCGCGAAGTGTTGATGCTGGTGGATGCGCTGGCACGCGAGAAGAATGTCGATAAGGACGTGGTATTTGCCGCGCTCGAAGCGGCTCTCGCTTCGGCCTCCAAGAAACTCTTCGAAGAAGATGCGGACATCCGCGTCCATATCGACCGTGAAAGCGGCGAACACGAAACGTTTCGCCGCTGGAAAGTGGTGCCGGACGAAGCCGGTCTGCAGGAACCGGATCAGGAAATCCTGTTGTTCGAGGCGCGCGAGCAGCAACCCAGCATCCAGCTCGACGAGTACATCGAAGAGCCGGTGCCGTCGATCGAATTCGGCCGGATCGGTGCGCAGGCCGCCAAGCAGGTGATCCTGCAGAAGGTGCGCGACGCGGAGCGCGAGCAGATCCTGAACGACTTCCTCGAGCGCGGCGAGCACATCATGACCGGCTCGGTGAAGCGCCTGGACAAGGGCAACTTCATCGTCGAATCGGGCCGCGTCGAAGCGCTGCTGCGCCGCGACCAGCTGATCCCGAAGGAAAACCTGCGCGTGGGCGACCGCGTGCGCGCGTACATCGCGAAGGTCGATCGCACCGCGCGCGGTCCGCAGATCGAGCTGTCGCGTACCGCGCCGGAATTCCTGATGAAGCTGTTCGAGATGGAAGTGCCGGAAATCGAGCAGGGTCTGCTGGAGATCAAGGCGGCCGCCCGCGATCCGGGCGTGCGCGCGAAGATCGGCGTGGTCGCTTATGACAAGCGCATCGATCCGATCGGCACCTGCGTCGGCATTCGCGGTTCGCGCGTGCAGGCCGTGCGCAACGAGCTCGGTGGCGAAAACGTCGACATCGTGCTATGGTCGGAAGACCCTGCCCAGTTCGTAATCGGCGCGCTCGCGCCGGCAGCCGTGCAGTCGATCGTCGTCGATGAAGAAAAGCACTCGATGGACGTCGTCGTCGACGAGAACGAACTGGCGGTCGCAATCGGCCGCAGCGGCCAGAACGTGCGACTCGCCAGCGAACTTACCGGCTGGCAGATCAACATCATGACGCCGGATGAATCTGCGCAGAAGCAGAATCAGGAACGCGGCGTCCTGCGCGACCTGTTCATGGCGCGTCTCGATGTCGACGAAGAAGTCGCCGACATCCTGATCGACGAAGGCTTCACGAGTCTCGAAGAGATCGCCTACGTGCCGCTCAACGAAATGCTCGAAATCGAAGCATTCGACGAAGACACCGTCCACGAACTGCGCAACCGCTCGCGCGACGCGCTGCTGACGATGGCGATCGCGAATGAAGAGAAGGTCGAAAACGTCGCACTCGACCTGAAGAGCCTGGACGGCATGGACGCCGACCTGCTCGCGAAGCTGGCCGAACACCAGGTGCAGACGCGCGACGAACTCGCCGAGCTGGCCGTGGATGAACTGGTCGAGATGACCGGGATGGAAGAGGATGCCGCTAAGGCGTTGATCATGAAAGCACGTGAACACTGGTTCCAGTGAGAAATGACCATGGCGCACTGAATTGAACGCGGCCGCGAGGCCGCATGACCCGATGCTAACCGCAAGGAATCGGTCCTTGCATTAAGAGGAATGAATGGCGAGTAACAACGTAGCCCAATTTGCCGCGGAACTGAAAATGCCTGCAGGCGTGCTGCTTGAGCAGCTGCAGGCAGCGGGCGTCCAGAAGGCGAGCGAAGACGACAACCTGTCCGAGGCGGACAAGGCGCGTCTGCTCGATCACTTGCGCAAGTCGCATGGCTCGAACGATGCCGACAAGCGCAAGATCACGCTGACGCGCCGACATACGTCGGAGATCAAGCAGTCCGATGCGACGGGCAAAGCTCGCACCATTCAGGTCGAGGTGCGCAAGAAGCGCACGTTCGTCCGCCGTGACGAAACCGTCGCGGAAGGCGGAGACGCATCGAATCATGTGGCCGAAGGCGCGGATGTCGAAGATCTCGAACTGCAGCGCCGTGAGGAAGAAGCGCGTCACGAAGCCGAGCTGCTCGAAAAGCAGGCTCAGGAACTGAAGGCGCGTCAGGAAGAGCTCGAACGCGAAGAAGCGGAGCGTCAGGCACGCGAACGCGCGGCCGAAGCCGAGCGTCAGCGCGCGGAAGACGAAGCGAAGAAGCGCGCGGCGGCGGCAGCCGAAGCGGCGGCTCGCGAAAAGGCTCAGCAGGCGGCGGCGCAAGCCGCGCAGCCGGCCGCGGAAGCCAAGGGCAACGAGCAGGACGAAGAGCGCGCGGCAGCCGAGCGCGCCGCGCAACGCGAAGCCGCGAAGAAGGCCGAAGACGCTGCGCGTCAGGCGGCCGACAAGGCGCGCGCCGAGCAGGAGCAGATCGCCAAGCGCCGTGCGGCGGCGGAAGCCGAAGCGCGCGCGATTCGCGAAATGATGAACACGCCGCGCAAGGCGCAGGTGAAGGCGCCGGAACCGGCACCGAAGCCCGCCGAGCCGGCCAAGGCCGCCGAAGCCAAGGGCACGCTGCACAAGCCGGCGCGTCCGGCAGGCGAAACGTCGGCACGTCCGGCCGCGAAGAAGCCGGCTGCGGCGGCTCCGGCCTCCACGGCTGCGCCGTCCGCTGGCGACAAGAAGAAGCCGGGTGCGGGCAAGGGCAGCTGGCAGGACGACGCAGCGAAGCGTCGCGGCATCAAGACTCGCGGCGACAGCAGCGGCGGTGTCGATCGTGGCTGGCGCGGTGGTCCGAAGGGCCGCGGCAAGCATCAGGAACAGTCCACCACGTTCCAGGCGCCGACCGAACCGATCGTGCGTGAAGTGCACGTGCCGGAAACCATCACGGTTGCCGATCTCGCGCACAAGATGGCGGTGAAGGCGTCGGAAGTCATCAAGTCGATGATGAAGCTCGGCCAGATGGTCACGATCAACCAGATGCTGGACCAGGAAACGGCGATGATCATCGTCGAGGAACTGGGCCATCGCGCGGTCGCGGCGAAGCTGGACGATCCGGAAGCGATGCTGGTCGAAGGCGAAGTGAGCGACGCGGAAGCGTTGCCGCGTCCGCCGGTCGTCACGGTGATGGGTCACGTCGACCACGGCAAGACCTCGCTGCTCGACTACATCCGTCGCGCGAAGGTTGCCGCCGGTGAAGCGGGCGGCATTACGCAGCACATCGGCGCTTATCACGTCGAAACGCCGCGTGGCGTGATCACGTTCCTCGACACGCCGGGTCACGAAGCCTTTACGGCAATGCGTGCCCGCGGTGCGAAGGCAACGGACATCGTGATTCTGGTGGTGGCCGCCGACGACGGCGTGATGCCGCAGACCAAGGAAGCGATCTCCCACGCGAAGGCCGGCGGCGTGCCGCTCGTCGTCGCGATCAACAAGATCGACAAGCCGGACGCGAATCCGGAGCGCGTGAAGCAGGAACTCGTCGCGGAAGGCGTCGTGCCGGAAGAGTACGGCGGCGACTCGCCGTTCGTGCCGGTGTCGGCGAAGACCGGCGCGGGCATCGACGATCTGCTCGAAAACGTGCTGCTGCAGGCCGAAGTGCTGGAACTGAAGGCACCGGTCGAAGCGCCGGCCAAGGGTCTCGTGATCGAAGCGAAGCTCGACAAGGGTAAGGGTCCGGTTGCAACGATCCTGGTCCAGTCGGGTACGCTCAATCGCGGCGACGTCGTGCTGGCAGGCAGCGCCTACGGTCGCGTGCGGGCTATGCTCGACGAAACCGGCAAGCCGACCAAGTCCGCTGGTCCGTCGATCCCGGTCGAAATCCAGGGTCTGTCGGAAGTGCCGCAGGCTGGCGAAGAAGTGATCGTGATGCCGGACGACCGCAAGGCGCGTGAAGTTGCGCTGTTCCGTCAGGGCAAGTTCCGCGACGTCAAGCTGGCGAAGCAGCAGGCCGCGAAGCTCGAGAACATGCTCGAGCAGATGGGCGAGGGCGAAGTGCAGTACATGCCGCTGATCGTCAAGGCCGACGTGCAGGGTTCGCAGGAAGCGCTGGTGCAGTCGCTGCAGAAGCTGTCCACCGACGAAGTGCGCGTGCAGATCGTGCACGGCGCGGTCGGCGGGATCAGCGAGTCGGACGTCAACCTCGCGACGGCGTCGAAGGCGGTCATCATCGGCTTCAACACCCGCGCGGATGCGCAGGCTCGCAAGCTCGCGGAAGCCAATGGCGTCGATATCCGCTACTACAACATCATCTACGACGCAGTGGATGAAGTGAAGGCGGCGATGTCGGGCATGCTGGCACCGGAGAAGCGCGAAGTCGTGACCGGTACCGTCGAAGTGCGTCAGGTCTTCAAGGTGCCGAAGGTCGGCGCGGTGGCCGGCTGTATGGTCACGGACGGTTTCGTCAAGCGCTCGTCGTCGGTGCGCGTGCTGCGCAACAACGTCGTCATCTTCACCGGCGAGCTCGATTCGCTGAAGCGCTTCAAGGACGACGTGAAGGAAGTCCGTCAGGGCTTCGAGTGCGGTATGTCGATCAAGAACTTCAACGACATCGTCGAAGGCGATCAGTTCGAAGTCTTCGAAGTCACCGAAGTCGCGCGTACGCTGTAATTCATGCAGCACTGAACAACGGGCGGAACGGGCTTGACGCCCGCTCCGCCCGTTTTGCATCCGTCATCACGGAGCACATAACACCATGACCAAGAAACGTTCTTCCCCCAACCGCAACGTGCAGATCGCCGATCAGATCCAGCGCGACCTCGCCGAGCTGCTGCGCGAAGTCAAGGATCCGCGTATCGGCATCGTTACGTTCCAGAGCGTCGAGCTGACGCCTGACTACGCGCACGCGAAGGTCTACTTCACGACGCTGACCGGCGACCCGCAACAGACGCTCGAGGCGCTCACGCACGCGGCCGGCCATCTGCGCAATCTGCTGTTCAAGCGCCTGCACATCCATACGGTGCCGACGCTGCATTTCCACTACGACAAGACGATCGAGCGCGCCGTCGAAATGTCGCGTCTGATCGACGAGGCGAATTCCACCCGCGCGAAGGAAGACTGAGCGTTTGCCGCGCCGCGCCGTGAGCGTGTTCAGCAACGCGCGGCGCCGTTGTTCGTATCCATCGAAGAAGTCTTTGCCTCACTGACATGACCGCACCTCAACGCCCCCGCGTGCCGCGTCGCGCGCTCGACGGCGTGCTGCTGCTCGACAAGCCGCTCGGCCTGTCGAGCAACGACGCGCTGATTCGCGCCAAGCGTCTCTATCTGGCGAAAAAGGCGGGCCACACCGGCACGCTCGACCCGCTTGCCACCGGTCTGCTGCCGCTGTGTTTCGGCGAAGCCACCAAGTTTTCGCAGGACCTGCTCGAAGCCGACAAGACCTACGAGGCTACGATGCGCCTCGGTATTCGCACGACCACCGGTGACGCCGAAGGCGAAGCGCTCGAGACGCGCGCCGTTGACTGCGACGAAGCTGCGGTGCTAGCCGCGTTGCCACGCTTTATCGGTGAAATTACCCAGGTGCCGCCGATGTATTCGGCGCTCAAGCGCGACGGCAAGCCGCTGTATGAATATGCGCGCGCGGGCCAGACGGTCGAGCGGGAAGGGCGCCAGATCACCATTCATGCGCTCGAGCTGATCGCGTGCGCGCTGCCGGACGTGACGTTTCGCGTTACGTGCAGCAAGGGCACCTATGTGCGCACGCTCGCCGAGGACATCGGCGAGGCGCTCGGTTGCGGCGCGCATCTGGTCGCGCTGCGTCGCACCGGTGTGGGCGCGCTGACGCTCGACGGTTCGGTCACGCTCGACGCACTGTCCGACGCGACCGAAGCCGAGCGCGATGCGTGGCTGAAACCGGTCGATGCATTGCTGTCGACGTTCCCGCAGGTGAACCTGAGCGACGACGACACGCGCCGCTTTCTGCACGGTCAGCGCCTGAAGCTGTCGACGCTGGCAATTACCGCCGACGCGGCGAACGCCGCGCGGGTCCGGGTGTATTCGGCGCAAGGACGGCTGCTCGGCGTGGCGAAGCCGGGCGAGGGTGTTCTGGCACCCGAGCGCCTCGTCGTGACCGCCGAAAGCTAAACACCACGCGCGGGCTCATCGTCTGGCTCAGATTGGGCGCAACAAAAAAGCGGGATCGCCTTCATAGCGATCCCGCTTTTTTTTATGCTGAGGCGGAAAGTTGGACTAAATCCGCTTCACTGAACAGCCAACGCGCTCAATGCGCCGCAGCCGCCGCCGCACCCGCATCGCCACCGCCCGCGCGTTCCGGCCGCGTGATCCAGATCAGCGCGATCAGCGCGACAAAGATGCCGGCCGAGATAAAGAACAGATCGTTCACGCCGAGCTGCGCGGCCTGCTGCGTGACCATCGAGTTGAACAGACCGTATGCCTGCGGCTGACTGTAGCCCGCGGCGCCCATCTGATGAATCGATTGCCCGAACACCGGGTTGTACGCGTTCGCCTGCTCGGTGAGCTGCGCGTGATGCATGATCGTGCGGTGGTCCCACGCGGTCTGGAAGATCGACGTGCCGATCCCGCCGCACATGATCCGCACGAAATTCGACAGCCCCGACGCCGCCGGAATCCGATGGCCCGGCAAGCCCGACAACGTGATCGACACGAGCGGAATGAAGAAGCCCGCCATGCCGATGCCCTGAATCAACGTGGGCAGCATCAGCGAGCGAGTGTCGACGCCCGTCGTATAACGCGAGCGCATCCAGAAACTCAACGCGAAGATCAGGAACGCCAGCGTCGCGATATAGCGCGGATCGGTGCGCGGCAGAAACTTGCCGGTCACCGGCGACAGCAGAATCGCGAACACCCCGACCGGCGCCATCACCAGACCGGCTTCGGTCGCGGTGTAGCCGATATCGGTTTGTAGCCACAGCGGCAACAGCACCAGATTGCCGAAGTAAAGCCCGTAACCGACCGACAGCGCGATTGTGCCGCCGGTGAAATTGCGCCGGCTGAACAGCGACAGGTCGACCACCGGATGCTCGGCCGTCAGTTCCCAGATGATAAAAAACGCCAGCGCGATCACCGCGACGAGGCCGAGCACGACGATCGTCGTCGACGAGAACCAGTCGAGGTCTTTACCCTTGTCGAGCATCACCTGCAGCGAGCCGACCCACACGATCAGCAGAGCGAGACCGACTCCGTCGATCGGCGCTTTTCTGATCACCGAATCGCGGTTGCGGAAGATCGCCCAGGTGGCGGCCGCCGCGGCCGCGCCGACCGGAATGTTGACGTAGAAGATCCACGGCCACGAGATGTTGTCGGAAATCCAGCCGCCGAGAATCGGACCGGCGACCGGCGCGATCAGTGTGGTCATCGCCCACATCGATAGCGCCATTGGCGCCTTCGCGCGCGGATAGCTGGCGAGCAGCAGCGTCTGCGACAACGGAATCATCGGGCCGGCGACCGCCCCTTGCAGCACGCGGGACGCGAGCAGGAACGGCAGGTTCGGCGACAGTCCGCACATCCAGGACGACAGCACGAACAGCAGGATCGACGCCATGAACAGCCGCACCTGACCGACCCGGTCGGTGAGCCAGCCGGTCAGCGGCACCGAGATCGCGTTGGCGACCGCGAACGACGTGATCACCCACGTGCCCTGGTCGGACGACACGCCCAGGTCGCCGGAAATCGACGGAATCGACACGTTCGCGATCGACGTGTCCAGCACGTTCATGAACACGGCGAGCGACACCGCGATGGTGCCGATCACCAGTTGCGCGCCCTCGAGCGGCGGATGAGGGGCTTGCGCCTGAGCCTGAGCCATTAAAAATGCCTTCTATTGATCGTCCAGGCCGCTTAGCTCTTCGCCGCCGGCCTGGCCGCGGCCGCGCCGGTTTGCGTGGACTTCGGCGTCGCGCCGTTCGCGCCCGCGTTTTCCGCGATGATGCGGGCGATGACCGCGTCGGCTTCCGCGCCGTACTTGTCGAACACGTTGGTCTGGTAGGCGGTGTTCGACGCGTTGCCGAGCTGGCCGCCGGTATCGTCCTTGATGTTCACGTCGGCCTGCATCGACAGACCGATACGCAGCGGATGCTTCTCGAGTTCCTGCGGATCGAGCGCGATACGCACCGGCAGACGCTGCACGACCTTGATCCAGTTACCGGTCGCGTTCTGCGCCGGCAGCAGCGAGAACGCCGACCCCGTACCCGCCGAGAAGCCGACCACCTTGCCGTGATACGGCACCGACGAACCGTACACGTCGGCGGTCAGTTCGACCGGCTGGCCGATCCGCATATGCTTGAGCTGCACTTCCTTGAAGTTCGCGTCGACCCACACGTCGTGCAGCGGCACGATCGCCATCAGCGGCGTGCCCGGCGACACGCGCTGGCCGACCTGCACCGAGCGCTTCGCGACATAGCCGGTGACCGGCGCCGGCAGCGTGTTGCGTGCGTGATTCAGGTACGCGTCGCGGACCTTCGCGGCGGCGGCCTGCACGTTCGGGTGATCGGAGATCGTGGTGTTCGCGGTCAGCGCGTGATTCGCGGCGAGCTGCTGCCTGGCGGCGTCGAGCGCGGCCTGCGCGGACTTCACCGTGTCGCGGGCGTGCGAGATTTCTTCCTGCGAGACCGCGCCGGTCTGCGCGACCGCCTGGCGGCGCTTCAGGTCGTCCTGGGCGCGCGACAGATCGGCCTGGCGGGCGACCACTTGCGCTTCGTACTGGCTGTCGTCGGCGAACAGGCCGCGCACCTGGCGCACCACCTGGGCAAGATTCGCTTCGGCCTGTTCGAGCGCGACGCGCGCGTCGGCCGGATCGAGCACGACGAGCGGATCGCCGGCCTTGACGATCTGCGTGTCGTCGGCGTTCACCGCGATCACGGTGCCGGTGACCTGCGGCGTGATCTGCACGACGTTGCCGCTCACATAGGCGTCGTCGGTGTCTTCGTGGAAGCGCGCGACGAGGAAGTAGTACAGGCCGTAAGCGACCGCGGCGATCAGGATCACGATGACGAGCAGCGTCATCATGCGCTTGCGTTTGCCGTTATTCGCCGCTTGCGGTGGAGTAGCGGGCTGCTGGGGGGTGCTCATTGATGTGCTCCGGGTTCTTTTGAACGTCGTCGTTTATTCGGGTATTCGGGCTGTGCGGCAGAGGGCGCGGGCTCGCTCAGTTCGACGCGGTGCGCGCGGCCGGCGCCGATGCCGGGGCGTCGGTCGGCACCACGAGGCCGGTTTGCGTTGCGTCGAAGCCGCCGCCCAGTGCCTTGATCAGGCTGATCTGCAGACTGCGGCGACGCATCTGCAGGCCCGTCACCGTTTGCTCGGCGGCGAGCCGGTTTTCGTCCGCGGTCAGCACCTGCAGCTGCGGCGACAGGCCGGCCTTGTAGCGCACCACGGCAAGCTGGTACGCCTTGGTCGACGCATCGAGCGCGCGCTGCGCGTCGCCCGCCTGGCGATCGATCGAGCGGATCGACGAGACTTGCGTCGACACGTCCTGCAGCGCGTTGATCAGCGTCTGGTTGTAGTTCGCGACGTCGAGGTCGAAGTCGGCGTAGCGGCCTTTCAGTTGCGAGCGCAGCGCGCCGGCGTCGAAGATCGGCAGATGGATCGCCGGGCCGAACTGGATCTGACGGCTCGATGCGGTCAGGAAACGGCCCCAGCCGAACGCGTCGAAGCCGAAGCCGGCCGCGAGGTTCACGTCCGGGAAGAACTCGGCCTTCGCTTCCTTCACGTCGTGCATTGCGGCTTCGACCTGCCAGCGGGCGGCGACGATGTCCGCGCGGCGCGACACGAGATCCGCGGGGATGTTGTCGGGCAGCGCGACCGAGTTGCCGCCGCCGAGCGTCGGCTTGTCGATCTGCAGGCCGCGGTCCGGCCCCTTGCCGAGCAGCGCGCCCAGCTGGTAGCGCACGACGGTGATCTGGCCGTCGAGGTCGGTCAGGTTCGACTGGCTGGTCGCGATATTGCCGGTCGCGGTCTGTTTCTCGACGTTGGTGTCGAGACCGGCGCCGACGCGGTCATTGGTAATGCGGCCGATGTCCTGGCGGTTCGCGATCTCGTGCTGGGCGATGTCGCGGAACGCATACAGCTGCGCGAGCTGGTTGTAGGTGCTCGCGACCGATGCGGCGAGCGTCACGCGCGCCTGCTGCATGTCGGCCTCGGCGGCCATTTTCTGCGACACGGCCTGGCCGAGCCGCTGACGGTTCTTGCCCCACAGGTCGAGATCCCACGACGCGCTCGCGAGCACGTTGTTTTCGCTATACCAGGTGCCGCCGTACGGGGGCGGGAACAGCGCATTCTCGGAGTACAGCTCGCGGGTCCACGAGTACTTGAAGTCGGCCTTCGGGAACAGCGCGGAGCGCGAGCTTTCGATATACGACGACGCCTTCGCGAGCCGCGCCTGAGCCTGCGCGATCGACGGGCTGCCGTCGAGCGCTTCGGCGATCAGTTTGGACAACTGCGGGTCGCCGAACTGGTCGGCCCAGTCGAGCGACGGCCACTGGCCGCCTTCGCCCGGCAGGCTGCGGGTCGACTCGTACTGCGTCGGCGCGGCGATCTGCTTGTCGCTCTTCACGCCGAAGTAGTTCGCGCACCCCGTGAGGGCGAGCGCTGTCACCGCGGCGGCGACAGCGGCCCGGCTCGACAGCGCGGGCGCGGACAGGGAAAGGGATTTCATCGTTCGACTCTTTGAGTGGAATGTAATGATGGACGCAGCAAGTAATTTCTTACGATTTGCTGTCGACACTGCCTGCGGCGTCACGGGCAAGGCCCGTCTGTTCGCCGGAATTGACGAGCACGCGGCGCAGCATGCTTTTGAGAAACCCCACTTCCTCGGGGGTGAAGCCGTTCAGCAGGCTATCGAGCACGCCATTGAAAATGCCCGGCATGCGGGCGGCGATCGCGTGGCCTTCCGGGGTCAGGGCGAGGCGCACGACGCGCCGGTCTTCGTTGCTGCGCACCCGGGTGAGCAGGCCGCGCTTCTCGAGCCGGTCGATCAGCCGCGTGACGGCGCTGGCGTCGATCCCGTATTCGCGGGCGAGTTCGGCGGCGAGCAGGCACTTGCCGCTGGCCACCATGAACAGGATGCTGCCTTGCTGACTGGTGATGCCGAGTTCGGCCATGCTGCGCTGCGTGACCAGATTCGACATCGTGGATTTCACTCGTGAGAGCAGATAGCCGACGCTTTCGCCAAGCTGATACTCGCTTAGGTCCGGCGTGGGTTCGTTGGACGGCTCCGTCATGATTCTCGTGCGAATGCAATGGTTGACTAGGCAGTAGTATAGTCGGCTGTTGGTTGACGCGACAAGCGTTATTACAGCTTAGGCAAGGATTTTTTCGCGCTTGTGCAAGAAAGGGTGCGGATCGCATAAAACGCGGTGGGGCGTGGCTTCGCGGGGTCTCGCAGCGGGGCAGGGCGACGGTCTATTCGGGAATACCAGAAAGCATCATCTGTCCATGCTATAATGTTGGGTTCCCAAAAGTGCGCTTTGGGCTGGTCGTGGTTTCGGGTTGGTGATGGTTGAACTTTCGGGTTGAACCTCCGGCCGGTATCAGCAGGCGGCAGCAAGCGGCGCACTCCAACTGTCTTCAGGTTTCCTATGACCCGCGCCCTACGCAATATCGCCATCATTGCTCACGTCGACCACGGCAAGACCACGCTCGTCGACCAGCTCCTCCGCCAGACCGCCACGTTCCGCGACAACCAGCAGGTTGCCGAGCGCGTGATGGATTCGAACGACATCGAAAAAGAGCGCGGCATCACGATCCTGTCGAAGAACTGCGCGGTCGAGTACGAAGGCACACACATCAATATCGTCGACACGCCGGGACACGCGGACTTCGGCGGTGAAGTGGAGCGCGTGCTGTCGATGGTCGACTCGGTGCTGCTGCTGGTCGATGCGGTCGAAGGCCCGATGCCGCAAACGCGTTTCGTGACCAAGAAGGCGCTCGCGCTCGGTCTGAAGCCGATCGTCGTCGTCAACAAGGTTGACCGTCCGGGCGCGCGGGTGGACTGGGTTATCAACCAGACCTTCGATCTGTTCGACAAGCTGGGCGCGAACGACGAACAGCTCGACTTCCCGATCGTCTACGCATCGGGTCTGAACGGCTACGCCGGCATGACGGCCGACGTGCGCGACGGCGACATGCGTCCGCTGTTCGAAGCTATCCTGAAGCACGTGCCGGTGCGTCCGGCCGATCCGGAAGCGCCGCTGCAGCTGCAGATCACCTCGCTCGACTACTCGTCGTACGTCGGCCGTATCGGTATTGGCCGTATCACCCGCGGTCGCATCAAGCCGGGTATGCAGGTCGTGGTGCGCTCGGGTCCCGAGGGCGAAATCATCAACCGCAAGATCAACCAGGTGCTGTCGTTCAAGGGTCTCGATCGCGTCCAGGTCGATTCGGCCGAAGCGGGCGACATCGTGCTGATCAACGGTATCGAAGAGATCGGCATTGGCGTGACGATCTGCTCGCCGGAACAGCCGGAAGCGCTGCCGATGATCACCGTCGACGAACCGACGCTGACGATGAACTTCCTCGTCAACTCGTCGCCGCTCGCCGGCCGTGAAGGCAAGTTCGTGACGAGCCGCCAGATCCGCGACCGTCTGACGAAGGAACTGAACCACAACGTCGCGCTGCGCGTGAAAGACACCGGCGACGAAACGACTTTCGAAGTGTCGGGCCGCGGCGAGCTGCACCTGACCATTCTGGTCGAAAACATGCGCCGTGAAGGCTACGAGCTGGCCGTGTCGCGTCCGCGCGTCGTGATGACCGAAATCGACGGCGTCACGCACGAGCCGTTCGAAAACCTGACCGTCGACATGGAAGACGGCCACCAGGGCGGCGTGATGGAAGAGCTGGGCCGCCGCAAGGGCGAACTGCTCGACATGACGTCGGACGGCCGCGGCCGTACCCGTCTCGAGTACCGTATTTCGGCGCGCGGTCTGATCGGCTTCCAGTCGGAATTCCTGACGCTCACGCGCGGCACGGGTCTGATGAGCCACACGTTCGACTCGTACCAGCCGGCCAAGGACGGCGCGGTCGGCGAGCGTCGTAACGGCGTGCTGATTTCGCAGGACGACGGCGCTGCTGTCGCCTACGCGCTGTGGAAGCTGCAGGATCGCGGCCGTATGTTCGTGTCGCCGGGCGACGCGCTGTACGAAGGCATGATCATCGGCATTCACAGCCGCGATAATGACCTCGTCGTGAACCCGATCAAGGGTAAGCAGCTGACCAACGTGCGTGCGTCGGGTACCGACGAAGCCGTGCGTCTGGTGCCGCCGATCCAGTTGTCGCTCGAATACGCGGTCGAATTCATCGACGACGACGAACTGGTCGAAGTCACGCCGCAATCGATCCGTCTGCGCAAGCGTCACCTGAAGGAACACGAGCGCCGTAGCGCGAGCCGTAACAAGGCTGCGAGCGAGTAAGCGCGCTGCGCTATTTCAGGTAGAAGCAGTTGAACGAAAGCCACCCTCGGGTGGCTTTTGTGTTTCTGGCGCATTCAATCTCGCGATCCGCGTGTTGTTGGGTCGCGACCACGCAAACGCTTTCCCATCACTTCCCGCAGAACACTGTTTCACGCCGTGAAGAGATCCCCGGTAAGTGCTGAAAACCCCGTGATGACGGGGCTTTGCGGCTACGCTGTTCGCTATCTGGGCTATTCGTTCTGTGCTATGCTCCCGGGTGCAAAGTTTTAGGTCCTTCCAAGCAAGACTTGATTCGCGCAATCCGCTAAACGGTCAGGCCGTGTCGCGGAAGGTTCTGTAACCCGCTATTTCTCGAGAAGCTCGAAGAAAGGTGAGCGTAAAAATGATGAAGCAATTCCAGTCGAACTCTTATCTGTTCGGCGGCAATGCTCCGTACGTTGAAGAAATGTACGAAGCGTATCTCGATAATCCGGCGTCAGTGCCCGAGACCTGGCGCAGCTATTTCGATGCGTTGCAGAACGTGCCCGCATCGGATGGCAGCAATGCCAACGACGTGGCCCACGGCCCGATCGTCGAATCGTTTGCCCAGCGCGCCAAGGCCAATGCCTTCCTGCCGCGTGCAACGGCCGGCGGCGAAGACCTCGCTACCGCCCGCAAACAGGTTTACGTCCAGTCCCTCATCGGCGCATATCGCTTCCTCGGCTCGCAATGGGCCAACCTCGATCCTCTGAAGCGCCGCGAACGTCCCGCGATCCCCGAACTTGAACCCGCGTTCTACGACTTCACCGAAGCCGATATGGACCAGGAGTTCAGCGCCACGAATCTGTACTTCGGGTTCGAGCGCGGCACGCTGCGCGACATCGTCAAGGCACTGCGCGACACGTACTGCGGCACGATCGGCGCCGAGTACATGTACATCAGCGATCCGGAGCAGAAGCGCTGGTGGAAGGAACGCCTCGAATCGATCCGTTCGACGCCGAACTTCAGCAACGACAAGAAGAAGCACATCCTGAACCGCCTGACGGCCGCCGAAGGCCTCGAGCGTTTCCTGCACACCAAGTACGTCGGCCAGAAGCGCTTCTCGCTCGAAGGCGGCGAGAGCTTCATCGCGTCGATGGACGAAGTGGTCCGCCACGCTGGCGCCAACGGCGTCCAGGAAATCGTCATCGGCATGGCCCACCGCGGCCGTCTGAACGTGCTGGTCAATACGCTCGGCAAGATGCCGGCCGACCTGTTCGCCGAATTCGAAGGCAAGCACGTCGACGATCTGCCGGCTGGCGACGTGAAGTACCACAAGGGCTTCTCGTCGGACGTCGCAACGGAAGGCGGCCCGGTTCACCTGTCGCTCGCGTTCAACCCGTCGCACCTCGAAATCGTCAACCCGGTGGTCGAAGGTTCCGCGAAGGCGCGGATGGACCGTCGCGGCGACGAGTCCGGCGTGCAGGTTCTGCCGGTGCAGATCCACGGCGACGCGGCTTTCGCTGGCCAGGGCGTCGTGATGGAAACGCTGAACCTCGCGCAAACGCGCGGTTACGGCACGCACGGCACGCTGCACATCGTCATCAACAACCAGATCGGCTTCACGACGTCGGACCCGCGCGACTCGCGCTCCACGTTGTACTGCTCGGACGTCGTCAAGATGATCGAAGCGCCGGTGCTGCACGTGAACGGTGACGATCCTGAAGCGGTCGTGCTGGCTACCCAGCTCGCAATCGACTTCCGGATGCAGTTCCATAAGGACGTCGTCGTCGACATCGTCTGCTTCCGTAAGCTGGGTCACAACGAGCAGGACACCCCGGCGGTCACGCAGCCGCTGATGTACAAGACGATCGCCAAGCACCCGGGCACGCGCGCGCTGTACGCTGAAAAGCTGGTGCAGCAGGGCGTGATCACCGCGGAAGAAGGCGACGAATTCGTCAAGGCCTACCGCAAGGCGATGGACGAAGGCCATCACACGGTCGACCCGGTGCTCTCGAACTACAAGAGCAAGTACGCGGTGGACTGGGTGCCGTTCCTGAATCGCAAGTGGACCGACGCAGCCGACACGGCTGTGCCGCTCGCGGAACTGAAGCGCCTCGCCGAACGCATCACCACGATCCCGGAAAGCTTCAAGGTTCACCCGCTCGTCGAGCGCGTGATCAACGACCGTCGCGCGATGGGCCGCGGCGACGCGAAGCTCGACTGGGGCATGGGCGAACACCTCGCGTTCGCATCGCTGGTCGCATCGGGCTACGCAGTGCGCCTGACCGGTCAGGATTCGGGCCGCGGCACGTTCACGCACCGTCACGCGGTGCTGCACGACCAGAACCGCGAACGCTGGAACGACGGCACCTACGTGCCGCTGCAGAACATCGCCGAAGGTCAGGCGAAGTTCACGGTGATCGACTCGGTGCTGTCGGAAGAAGCAGTGCTCGGCTTCGAATACGGTTACTCGACCGCTGAACCGAACACGTTCGTTGCATGGGAAGCGCAGTTCGGCGACTTCGTGAACGGCGCGCAAGTCGTGATCGACCAGTTCATCTCGTCGGGCGAAGTGAAGTGGGGCCGCGTGTCGGGCCTGACCATGTTGCTGCCGCACGGCTACGAAGGCCAGGGTCCGGAGCACTCGTCGGCGCGTATCGAGCGTTTCCTGCAACTGTGCGCAGACCACAACATGCAGGTCGTTCAGCCGACCACCCCGGCGCAGATCTTCCACCTGCTGCGTCGCCAGATGATCCGCCTGTTCCGCAAGCCGCTGATCGTCGCTACGCCGAAGTCGCTGCTGCGTCACAAGGAAGCCGTGTCGGATCTGTCCGAACTCGCGAAGGGTTCGTTCCAGCCGGTGCTCGGCGAGACCGACGAGTCGATCGACGCGAAGAAGGTCAAGCGCGTGATCGCCTGCTCGGGCCGCGTGTACTACGACCTGGTTGCGCATCGCCGCGAAGCGAAGGCCAACGACGTCGCGATCATCCGTATCGAGCAGCTCTATCCGTTCGCGCACAAGCAGTTCGAAGCAGAACTGAAGAAGTACGACAACGCGACGGAAGTGGTGTGGGTGCAGGACGAGCCGCAGAATCAGGGCCCGTGGTTCTACATCGAACACCACCTGAAGGAAGGCATGAAGGAAGGGCAGAAGCTGGCATACAGCGGCCGTCCGGCTTCGGCTTCGCCGGCAGTGGGCTACTACGCGAAGCACTACGAGCAGCAGAAGGCGCTGATCGAAGGCGCTTTCGGCCGCCTCAAGAGCGCGTCGATCGCTAAATAAGGAAACAGACGAACCGGGAAAGCGCTGAGCGCTTTCCCGCGCCGCGCTCAAGGACCAACGAAGGTACAGGCGCGGCGCCAATGGTTCGCAGGCGGTCGTGAACAAGCGCCGTCACCCGATACGTATTCAGGATACTCATAATGGCTATTGTTGAAGTCAAGGTTCCCCAGCTGTCCGAGTCGGTCTCGGAAGCCACGATGCTGCAGTGGAAGAAGAAGCCCGGCGAGGCTGTCGCTCAGGACGAAATCCTCATCGAAATCGAGACCGACAAGGTCGTGCTCGAAGTGCCGGCACCGTCGGCAGGCGTGCTCGCGCAAGTCATCTCGAACGACGGCGACACCGTCGTCGCCGACCAGGTGATCGCGAAGATTGACACCGAAGGCAAGGCTGGCGCCGCTGCTGTCGAAGCCGAAGTGAAGCCGGCTCCGGTTGCCGCCGCTGCTGCCGCACCGGCCGCTCAGGCTGCTGTCGCAACGGGCTCGAACACCGCTGCTTCGCCGGCTGCCGGCAAGCTGATGGCCGAGAAGGGTCTGGGCGCTGGCGACGTCGCCGGCACGGGCCGCGACGGCCGCATCACCAAGGGCGACGTGCTGACCGCCGGCGCTCCGGCTGCCAAGGCTGCACCGGCACCGGCTGCCGCACCGAAGGCTGCGAAGCCGTCGCTGCCGGACGTCAAGGCACCGGCATCGGCCGACCAGTGGCTGAAGGACCGTCCGGAACAGCGCGTGCCGATGTCGCGTCTGCGTGCGCGTATCGCCGAGCGTCTGCTCGAGTCGCAGCAAACCAACGCGATCCTGACCACGTTCAACGAAGTGAACATGGCTCCGGTGATGGACCTGCGCAACAAGTACAAGGACAAGTTCGAGAAGGAACATGGCGTGAAGCTCGGCTTCATGTCGTTCTTCGTGAAGGCGGCCGTGCACGCGCTGAAGAAGTTCCCGCTGGTGAACGCGTCGATCGACGGTAACGACATCGTTTATCACGGCTACTTCGACATCGGTATCGCGGTCGGTTCGCCGCGTGGTCTGGTGGTGCCGATCCTGCGCAACGCGGATCAGCTGAGCCTCGCCGACATCGAGAAGAAGATCGCCGAATTCGGCCAGAAGGCCAAGGACGGCAAGCTGTCGATCGAAGAAATGACCGGCGGTACGTTCTCGATCTCGAACGGCGGCGTGTTCGGCTCGATGCTGTCGACCCCGATCATCAACCCGCCGCAGTCGGCAATTCTCGGCGTGCACGCCACCAAGGAACGCGCTGTGGTCGAAAACGGCCAGATCGTGATCCGCCCGATGAACTACCTCGCGCTGTCGTACGACCACCGCATCATCGACGGCCGCGAAGCAGTGCTGTCGCTGGTCGCAATGAAGGACGCGCTGGAAGATCCGGCACGCCTGCTGCTCGACCTGTAAGCGCACGTTCCAAAGTGGCGCCGGCCGGCCATCGCTTGCCGGCGTCATCCGCAGTAAGTCTTCAAGCATTCAGCAGTACCGGAACGGCGCGCGCCACCTCGAGTGGCCCGGCGCCGTTCCGCCATCAAAGGGATTGTCATGTCCAAAGAATTTGACGTCGTCGTGATCGGCGCCGGCCCTGGCGGTTATATCGCCGCCATCCGCGCAGCGCAGCTCGGCAAGACCGTCGCATGTATCGAAAAGTGGAAGAACCCGGCCGGCGCGCTGAAGCTCGGCGGCACCTGCCTGAACGTCGGTTGCATTCCGTCGAAGGCGCTGCTCGCGTCGTCGGAAGAATTTGAAAACGCGTCGCACCACCTCGCTGACCACGGCATCACCGTGGGCGACGTGTCGGTCGATATCTCGAAAATGCTGGCCCGCAAGGACGGCATCGTCGAGAAGATGACCAAGGGCATCGAATTCCTGTTCCGCAAGAACAAGATCACGTGGCTCAAGGGCCATGGCAAGTTCACCGGCCGCACCGACGCCGGCGTGCAGATCGAAGTCAGCGGCGAAGGCGAAACCGAAGTCGTCAGCGCGAAGAACGTGATCATCGCGACGGGTTCGAAGGCGCGTCATCTTCCGGGCATGCCGGTCGACAACAAGCTGATCGCCGACAACGAAGGCGCACTGAGCTTCGACACCGTACCGAAGAAGCTCGCCGTGATCGGCGCGGGCGTGATCGGTCTGGAACTCGGCTCGGTGTGGCGCCGCCTCGGCGCGGACGTGACCGTGCTCGAAGCGCTGCCGGAATTCCTCGGCGCGGCTGACCAGGCGCTGGCGAAGGAAGCGGCCAAGCAGTTCAAGAAGCAGGGTCTGGACATCCACGTCGGCGTGAAGGTCGGCGAAGTGAAGACCAGCGCGAACGGCGTGTCGATCGCTTACACGGACAAGGACGGCAACGCGCAGACGCTCGACGCCGACCGCCTGATCGTGTCGGTCGGCCGCGTGCCGAACACCGACAACCTCGGCCTCGAATCGATCGGCCTGAAGGCCAACGAGCGTGGCTTCATCGACGTCGATGACCACTGCGCGACGTCGGTGCCGAACGTGTACGCGATCGGCGACGTGGTGCGTGGCCCGATGCTCGCGCACAAGGCCGAAGACGAAGGCGTGCTGGTTGCCGAAGTGATCGACGGTCAGAAGCCGCACATCGACTACAACTGCGTGCCGTGGGTGATCTACACCGAACCGGAAATCGCGTGGGTCGGCAAGACCGAGCAGCAGCTGAAGGCCGAAGGCCGCGAGATCAAGACCGGCCAGTTCCCGTTCATGGCGAACGGCCGCGCGCTCGGCATCGCGAAGGCGGACGGTTTCGTCAAGATGATCGCTGACGCGAAGACCGACGAACTGCTCGGCGTGCACATCATCTCGGCGAACGCATCGGACCTGATCGCGGAAGCCGTGGTGGCGATGGAGTTCAAGGCGGCGTCGGAAGACATCGGCCGCATTTGCCATCCGCACCCGTCGTTGTCGGAAGTCATGCGCGAAGCGGCACTCGCCGTCGACAAGCGCGCGCTGAACATGTAATCGCGCACGCCTGACTGAACGCAACCTTGGCATCACCAAAGGCGGGCGGGGTTCACTCCCTCCCGCCTTTCTTTTTGCAGCAAGCAATACGATGAACGTCACCGAATACTACGAAAAAGAACTGCAGACGCGGGGTTATCAATCCGATCCGGCACAGCGCGCGGCGGTCGACCGTCTGCAGCGGTGCTATGAAGAGTGGGTCGAATACAAGTCGCGCCGCTCGAACGCGTTCAAGAAACTGATCAACCATCCGGACCAGCCGCGCGGCGTCTACATGTGGGGCGGGGTGGGCCGCGGCAAGAGCTTCCTGATGGACAGCTTCTACATGATCGTGCCGGTGCAGCGTAAAACGCGGCTGCATTTCCACGAATTCATGCGCGAAGTGCATCGCGAGCTGGAAGAGTTGAAAGGCCAGGCGGACCCGCTCGACGAACTCGCGCGCCGCATCTCGAAGCGCTACCGGTTGATCTGTTTCGACGAATTCCACGTGTCGGACATTGCCGACGCGATGATCCTGTACCGCCTGCTCGACAAGCTGTTCGAGAACGGCGTGCAGTTCGTGTTGACCTCCAACTACGCACCGGACACGCTGTACCCGGACGGTCTGCATCGCGACCGCATGTTGCCGGCGATCGAGCTGATCAAGCAGAAGCTCGACGTGATCAACGTCGATGCGGGCATCGACTACCGGCGCCGCACGCTGGCCCAGGTCGAGGTCTATCACACGCCGCTCGACGCCGCCGCCGGCAAGGCGCTGCGCGCCGCATTCTCGCAGCTCGCCGCGGTGCCCGACGAGAGCCCGATCCTGCATATCGAAAAGCGCGAGCTGAAGGCGCTGCGTCGCGCGGACGGCGTCGTCTGGTTCGATTTCGCGACGCTGTGCGGCGGCCCGCGCTCGCAGAACGACTACCTCGAACTGGCGAGCCGTTTTCATGCGGTGATCCTGTCGGACGTGCCGCAGATGTCGGTGCGGATGGCCTCCGAAGCGCGCCGCTTCACGTGGCTGATCGACGTGTTCTACGACCACAAGGTCAAGCTGCTGATGTCGGCCGCGGTGCCGCCGGAGCAGTTGTATCTCGACGGTCCGATGGCCAACGAATTCACCCGCACGGTGTCGCGCATCGTCGAGATGCAGTCGAAGGAATATCTCGACGCGCCGCGCCGGATCGTCGATACGTCGCTGACCTGACGCGTCCTGGGCGGATCCGTCGCACTCCAGGCGGGGCGGCGTCCGCGCGGAGGCGCTCCCGGTTGGTGTACCTGGTTGCCCAAAAAGGCATTCCAGGAATCAGAATGGTCTGATGGCCTGCGCGTGGATGACTGGCTATCTTTTGTCGTAGTTCTGACAAAGGAGTAACCATGAATCCGTACCGCGAGATGACCGAAGAGCAATGGCTGAGCGTCGAGCCGTTGCTGCCCGAACTGCGGCCGCGCAGAGACATGCGCGGCCGGCCGCTGGCCGACACCCGCGCGGTGCTCAATGGCGTGCTGTGGGTGATGCACAGCGGCGCGAGCTGGTCGTCGATGCCGCGCCGTTACCCTTCATATCAAACCTGTCATCGCCGCTTCAAGGCATGGCGCGACGCCGGCGTGCTCAGGCGTGTGATCGAAGAACTGCTGGGCGGCGCGAGCGCGGATCTGTGCGATTTGATGGATGCCCGCATGCGCACGCGGGTGCCCGCGCGGCCGAAGCGCAAAGTCCGCGTTCGTCCGCCGGTGCCGTTTCAGGTGGAGTCCGCGCCGCTGCAGGTCGAGTCCGCGGTGCGCAAGCCGGCCAGCGCCGCGCTTCAACCGGGCGCGCCGTTCGTTCATGCGGGCTCGATCCGGCAGGCGGCTTAGGGTGGTTTTTTGCGCGGGGCGCCTGCGCAGATCTTTCACGCACGCTATGCCACCAAAGAAAACGGCCGCGCGATCATGATCGCCGGCCGTTTTTCATGTTGCCCGGTTTCGTTTGCGGGAAGCGCTCGCTTCAGCGCAAGCTCTTTGGCAAGCGCGCGAATCCAGCCAACGCTTGCCGCGCCCGTCGCACGTTACTGCTGACGGACCCACGTCTGCGAGCGGCCGAGCAGCGCCACGCCGATATAGCCGCGCACCACCAGCTTGTTGCCCGCGTCTTCGAGATGCATCTTGCACTTATAGAGCTTGCCGTTTTCCGGGTCGAGAATCTGCCCGTGGTCCCACGCGTCGCCATCCTTCTTCATGTTGTCGATGATGGTCATGCCGAGAATCGGTTGATCCTTGCGTGAGTCGGTGCATTCGGTGCAGCGGCGATCCGGTCGATCGTTCGGGCTCAGCCCCTTGATGACCTTGCCGCTCAGTTCGCCGTTGCCGTCCTGTGTGATCTGCACGAGCGCTTTCGGCTGGCCGGTGTGATCGTCGATTGTTTGCCAGGTGCCGACCGGCGACGTGGTTTGCGCGAGCGCGCCGACCGCGCTCGCGAGCAGCGCGCCGGCGAGTGCCGCGTGGCGGACGGTGCGCAGCGCGACTGTGCGAGCGTGTTGAGTGAATTGCGTCATTGCCTTCCTCCTTGATGAAAGACGCGCGATCGTGGTCGCGCGGCGTTATGGGCATCGCGGAAGGACGTTGCGGGCGTGGCCTCGCGCGATGCGGGACGATGCGCGCGGCGGGCCGCATACATCGTCAGCGAGAATACGCGAAACTCCCGGTGCCGTTTGATAGTGGAACTTCTAATCTGCACGCGGCACGCCGACGCACGCATCGATTGACTGCGCGCTCAATTCAACTGATACGAGAACGTCGCGTTGATGCGCGGACTGCGCGACGCACTTT
Source organism: Burkholderia sp. SRS-W-2-2016 (assembly GCF_001931485.1). Lineage (GTDB taxonomy): Bacteria > Pseudomonadota > Gammaproteobacteria > Burkholderiales > Burkholderiaceae > Paraburkholderia. The sequence goes on from NZ_MSDV01000020.1 coordinate 48,412, forward strand.
CGACCGGCGCGTCGCCGACCGCCTTCGCGACCGACAGATCGAGGCTGTAGTAGCGCGCATCCGAAATGCGGAAGCCGAACGCGATCGATGACATGTGCGACGGCGAAGGCGTGCCCGCATGCAGATACACGCGCGCCATGTCGAACGACACGTACGGCGTGAACGAGCGCAGATACGTGAAGCCGAGCGCGATCGGCCGGTTGACTTCGAACATTGCGCCCCAGCCCGAATCGCCCGATGCCTCGCCGGGCTGATAGCCCTGCGCGAAACGCTGCGCGCCGAACGAGATCTGTTCGGAGGTCGGCAGCGAGACCGCGCTGTACTGGCCGGTCAGCGAAATCGACGTGCCGATCTTCAGCGGCCATTCGTTGCTCTGCGAGAAGCTCGCGCCGGTGCGCACGAAAGTCAGCGACGCCGGGTTCGTGATCACCGTGCCCGGCACGTTCGAGTCGCCGGCCTTCGACGCGCCGAGAATATCGAACGCCTTCGCGACATTGACACTCGCGCGCCGCACCTGGCCCGGATCGACCGCGGTGTAGTCGGCCTGCAACTGCATCACCCGCACCTGCGAGCGCAGGCCGATCTGCGCGCCCGTCTGCGTGTTGTGATAACGATCCTCGTTGTGCGACGCATAGACCGACGCGGTGCCGAACAGACTGCGCGAATCGCTGAGGATCAGTGGATAGGACAGCGAACCGCCGAGCTTGTCGTTGATCACCGTGCGCTCCACATAGGAGGGCAGGCCCGGGTTGTCGGTCGGATTGCCGCGATAGTGCGACGCATCGATATTGCCGGTCAGGCCCTTGCTGCCGATCGGCACGCCCGCATGCGCGGCGAGATAGGTGACGTTGTCGCGGCCCTTCGGCAGCAGCGCCGAGATGCTTAACTGTTCGCCGAGCGCGGTCAGTCCGTTGGACGTCGCGGTCAGCAGACCTTGCACGCCGGGCTGATTGAAGTTCACGCCCGCGCTGAAGTTGAACGGCTTGCGCTCGACGGCCAGTTCGAGCGTGGTCGCGCCGTCGGTGTTCTGCGGCGACGGCACGTTGGCGGTGACCTTGATGCCCGGAATCAGCCCGAGCACATGGATGAAGCGTTCGAAGGTTTCGCGCCGCAGCGGCCGGTCGGCGACGATGTGCTCGGAGATCGCGCGGATCTTGTCTTCGACCGGCCCCGGATTGCCGGTGATCTTCACCGCCGACACATAGCCTTCCACCACGGTCACGCGCACCACGCCGCCTTCGAAGGTCTGCGCGGGAATGAAGGCCATCGACAGCGCGTAGCCGCGCTCCTGGTACAGCTTCGTCACGCCGTTCGCGACTTCGATCAGCTGGCCGATCGTGACGTCCTTGCCGACGAGCGGCGTGAAGCGTTGCGCGACTTCGTCGAACGGAATCGACTTCACGCCCTCGACCTGTACGCGCGACGGCGTCAGATGGCGGGCCAGCAGTTCCTGCAATTGGGGCGCTTGCGGCGCGACCTGCACGGTCACGTTCGGACCGCGGTCGGGGGCTTTGACCTGCGGCAGCGAATCGAGCGGATTGCCGCCGACCACCGCGCCGGCGGGGCGGCTTTGCGCGTGGGCTTGCATCTGCGTCGCGCCGGCCGCGAGTGCCGCGAGCGCGAGGGTCCAACTGCTCCAGTGAAGCCGGTTACTGCGATACCCGAATGTCATCGGACTTCCCTCGTATGCTGTTCTTGTTTTGCGGGTCGCGCCGCCTGGCCGGGCGGGTCGCGCTCGCTTATGTCACGCTCGCCGCGGACTCGCGGCGCTTGCATCTGCGTGCATCTGTTTGCATCTATAACGTCACCCCGGCGGCCAGCTTGAGCCGTGCATCGCCGCGCGACATGCGTTCGAGAACCACACCACCCGATGCGCGCCCGCGTCGCGGCGCGCGCATCGTCCAACTCTTCCAGCGCTTACTTATGGCTGACCGGCAACAGGCTGCCAAGCAGTGTCGTCACGCCGCTGGCCGCATTGCCCGAGCTGCCGGACGTGCTCGACGCCGATGAACTGCTCGAGCCGCTCAACGTGCCCAGCGAGCCGGTCACCGTCGTCACCGTGGTGGTCAGCTGACCGACCAGCGACGTCACCGGCGCGAGCGCCGAGCTGCTGGCGCTATTACCCGAGCCGCTGTTGCTCAACCCGCTGAGCGTGCCCGTCAACGTCGTCAGCGGATTCGACGTGCTGCCGCTGCCGCCGAGCGTCGAGGTCAGCGAAGCGAGCGGCGTGCCGCTCAACGTGGTCGTCAATGTGGTCGTCAACGAAGCGAGTGGGGTGCCGCTTGCCGTCGAGCTGAGCGTCGCGAGCGGCGAGCCGCCGAGCAGCGTGGTCAGCGAACCGAGCGGATCGTTGCCGAGCCCGAGACCCGCGAGCGAGCCCTGCAGCGCGCTCAGCGGATTGACGTTCGACGACGTGCCGCTCGCGACCGCCACATTGGTGCTGCCGACGAGGCTCGTCAGCAGACCGGCAACCGGATACGCGCCGTTCGGGCCGTTCGGATTCACGAGGCCGCCGGCATTGGTCACCGTGTTGCCGAGCGAGCTGACCAGCATGCCGACATCGTTGCCGAGCGCGTTACCGGTCGCCGAGCCGACCTTCGCGCCCGCCGTATCCAGCGCGCCGCCGACCTGTGCGAGCACGCCGCTGAGCGGGACGCCGAGGCCGGTCTGGGTGCCGACCGTCTGCGTGATCAGGCCCGCGCTGGTGACGAGCGGCGTGATCGCGGTGCTGAGCGGTTGGGTGACCTGCTGCACGGTCGATGAATCGAGCACGTTGCCAAGCGTCGCGCCGCCCGCGTTCAGCGTGGTGGCGGCCGTCGCCAGCGTGCTCGCGAGCGGGGTGGTGAGCGGCGCCAACGCCGACAACTGGCCGCTGCCGAGTCCGTCGACCGCGTTGCTCACGCCTTGCACGACGCCGCTGGTCGAGCTGACCACCGAGCCGAGGCCGGCCACCGTGGTGCCGACCGGGTTAGCGGTGCTGCCGGTCTGGCCCAGGCCGTTGCTGACCGCGTCGGCGAGTGCGTTCAGCGTGGTGCCGGTGTTCGACACCGCATCGCCGAGCCCCTCGGTGACCTTCGAGCTGACGCCGGGAATGCTTTGCGACGCGATCGTATTGCCGAGATCGCTGGTGGTTTGCGCGGCGGCGGTCGCGAGACCGTTGGTGCCTTGCGCGCCGGTCGTGCTGGTCGTGGTGGCGGTGCCCGCGCCGCTGCCGCTGCCGGTGCTCGACGCGCTCGGCGGCGCGCTGACGGTGCTGCCGCCGCACGCGGACAGCAGGCTCGCGACCGCGACGGCGATCAGCGGCGCACGCAGCGACGACACGGTCGCGCACGCGCTCTGGAGAGAAAAGAGACGTTGAGTGGACATGGTGCTCCTCCGTGTTGTTTGGGCTTATTGGCTGCGGCTGTTGCGGTGCGCCGCGTGATGCCGATGCGGGCGGCGCGGCGCTCTCACGTTCGCGTGAGCTCGCCGCGCGCGTCGCGCAGAGCGCTTACTTCTTCGTCAGACCGCCGAGCAGGCCGCCGACCAGCGACGTCACCGGCGCGAGCGCGTTGCTCGCGGTGCCCTTGGTCGAGGTCGTCGACAGCGCGGTGGTGGTGGCCGCGGTTGTGGTCGTCGCGGCGCTGGTCGTTGCCGCGCTGGTGGTGGTGGCGGCAGTCGTCGCCACGTTGCCCAGCGTGCTGGTGACGCTGGTCAGCAGACCGGTCACCGGGGCAAGCGGGCTGCTCGTGCCGCCGGTCGCGCTGCTGAGGGTGGTCGTCACCGTCGACAGCAGGCCGGTGACCGGAGCGAGCGGGCTGCTGCTGGAGCTGCCGGTCGTCGAAGCGGTGCCGCCGGTCGCGCTGCCGACGCTACCCGTCACGCTCGACAGCAGGCTCGTCACCGGTGCGAGCGCGCTGCTCGCGCCGGTGCTGCCGGTGCTGCCGGTCGCGCCGCTGAGCGTGCCGGTCACGCTCGACAGCAGCGTCGTCACCGGGGCCAGCGGGCTGCTCGCGCCGGTGCTGCCGGTGCTGCCGGTCGCGCCGCTCAGCGTGCCGGTCAGGCTGGTCAGCGTGCCGCCGAGCGAGCTCAAGGAGCCGCTGCTGGTGCCGCTGGACAGGCCGCTCGTCAGACCGCCGAGCGCGCTCGTTACCGCGCTGAGCGGATTGCTGCTGTTGCCGGTCACGAGGCCGCCGACCGACGCGACCACGGTGCCGGTATCGCTGACGGTCTTGCCGAGCGCGGTCGTGATCGGGTTGTTGCCGGTCGACGCGACCGTGACGCCGGCCTTGTTCAGGCCGCTGCCGAGCGTCGCGAGCAGCGAGTTGACCGGCGCGCCGAGCCCCGTGACGTTGCCGACCGTCTGGGTGGTCGACGACACCACCGAGGTGATCGGCGTGATCGCGGTGCTGAGGGTTTGCGTGACCTGTTCGACCGGACCGGTCGACAGCACGTTGGTGAGCACGCCGCCGCCGTTCGCGACCGTCTGGCCGAGCGTGCTGACCGCGTTGCCGAGCGGCGTCGTGACAGCGGACAAAGGCGCCAGCGCGCCGCTGCCGAGACTCGTCACGAGCGTGCCGGTGTCGCTGACTGCGTTGCCGACATTGCCGACCGCGCCGCCGACGCTGGCGACCGTGGTACCGACCGCGTTGCCGTTGGTGCCGAGCTGGCCGAGCCCTTGCGATACGCCGTTGCCGAGCGTCGACACCGCGGCGCCGACGTCCTGCACGACGCTGCCGGCGGCCTGGGTGGTCTGCGAGCTGAGGCCCGGCAGCGTTTGCGACGCGATCACCGTACCGACGCTGGAGACCGTGGAACCGACATCGCTGACCACGCCGCCGCCGTTATCGGCGACCGTGCCCAGCGCATTCTTCGCCGTCGACGTATTCGTGCTCGTGCTGGTGTCGGTGCCCGTGCCCGACGTGCTCGAATCGGTGCTGCTCGAGGTGGTCGTGGTGGTCGTGGTGGTCGTCGCGCCGGAGCCGCCCGAGCCCGCCGAACCGCTGCCGGTGGTCGACAACGTGCCGCCGGCCGAGCCGCTGCCGCTGCTGCCGGTGCCCGTGCTGAGGCTGCCGGAGCCGCCGCACGCGCCCAGTGACAGCATCGCGGCGACGCTCGCCGCGATCAGGGTTGCCCGAATAGTCGTGTTGGTCGTTTGAATGTTCATGTCGCCCTCGTATCGCATGGTTTGTTGGGTGTTGCTGCGGGCCAATCTCTGCACGAGCCGTGCCATTTCTCACGGGCGACGTCGAGATTTTTTGCGGCGCTGCGCGCAAAGCGTTATCGGGCAAGGCCCGGCGGGATTTCCGAAAACACGGCGCGGTGCGCGGCGACGACGGAAAGAGCGCTGTGTTTATGCGTTTGTGTGGGCTGCGTAACGTAACGAGCCGTGCGCGCCGTTACGGCGCGGCGCGTAACGCGCTCGAGCGGGAGAGGCCCGCGTGCTTGAAACGTGCTGTTGAAACAGTTAATTAGTGCACCGAATCTAACTTATGGTTAGCCCTATGTGGTCTGGCGCACGGACTGCCGTTACTCTGGTAGAGACAAAAAACAGACAGAGTTCCGGCAACGAGGCAACGGACAATTGCTTAAAAATGTTTGTTCGGCTATAAATCCGGCAAGCATCAAACAATTGATGTGGGAGGTGCGTTATCGAACAGACAGCTCTAATACATCTGTTTTAGCCAAAGGCGGCTGCAGGGTGGAGCGACTTCGACGCAATCGGCAGGACCGGAAATGAGAGAAGTACGGTCCATGAAGCCGGTAGAGTTCGAGCGTACAGGCAGCACGAAACAACGAATAAAGAAGTTCCGAGGGTACAAAATGAAAAAGTTCACACAGCGCTTCCTGAGAGATAACAAGGGCGTGACGGCCATCGAATACGGGCTGATCGCGGGGTTGATCGTGCTGGTCATCGCGGGAGCGGTGACTACGCTGGGTACAAACCTCACCACGGTATTCGACAACCTTTCGAACAAGATCACCGGCACCACTCCGGCGTCCTAAAGGGCAATCCATAAGCGTCTCACAAGGCATTCGGCGTAATCGCTCCGAATGCCTTGCCTGCGCTTTGCCGAATAGCGGTATTGATTAATGCGAATTGAATAATTAATTCGCATGGCACTGCTTCGCCTGTCGAGTTCGAAATGAGCGTCTCTTTGGGAATGGTTTTATTTATCGCCTGGGCTGTAGTCGTTGCAATAAGCGACTGCCGCGCGAGGCGTATTCCCAATTCAATTGTGATTGCGGGATTAGCGGCGGCATTCGGCTGCGCGTTATTCGCGGGCAATCCATTTCACACTACCTTCATTCAGTCGGTAATCGGCGCGGTGGTCGGTTTGCTCGCGCTGTTGCCGTTCTTCGCATTCGGTCTGATGGGCGCCGCGGACGTCAAGGTTTTCGCGGTGCTCGGCGCATGGTGCGGAATGCACGCGCTGCCCGGACTGTGGATGGCCGCGAGTCTCGCAGCCGGCGTGCACGCGTTGTGGCTGCTGATCGTCACGCGTACCCGGCTTGCGAGCCTCGGCCGCGCCGGTGCGGGCGGGCGGGGCGGCGCGACCTTCGAACTGGCGGGCCGCGCGTCGACACCGTATGGAGCCTGTCTGACGGTCGCGGCGACGCTCTGGCTGGTACTGCAAACGACCGGCGGGAGAGTGTGATGAACGCTCGCAACAGACAGCGCGCACCGCGCACGCTCAGTCGCCGCGCACGGACCCAGCGCGGGATGGCGGCGATCGAATTCGCGCTGGTGTTCCCGCTGTTCTTCGTGATCCTCTACGCGATCGTCACGTACAGCCTGATCCTCGTCGCGCAGCAGAACCTGACGCTCGCCGCGTCCGAGGGCGCGCGCGCCGCGTTGAACTGGCAGAGCAATTCGTCGATGAGCGATGCGCTCACCAGGCGCGCAAGCGCGGCATGCGACGCCGCGAAACTGGTCGCGGCCACGCTCGTGCAGTCGATGCATTGCACGACCACCACGACGAGCTGCGGCCCGGGCAACGCGATGCAATGCATCAGCGTGTCGCTGAGCTTCGACTACAGCGCGACTCCGCTCGTGCCGACCTTGCCCGGCTTCGGTATCGCTCTGCCGAACAAGCTGTACGGCAACGCCACCGTCCAACTCAATCCGGAGAACATCCAGTGATGCATGCGCCGGCCTTCCTCGTTGCGACCGCACGTGTGCCAGCACGCGCGCGGCGCAACGCTTCGCGCGGGGTATCGCGCGGGGTTCCTTTCAACCGACGCGGTTTTTCGCACGACCTGTCATGCCGAATCTGACCAAAATTCTTGCCGGTGTCCTGATCGCGATCGCGCTGCTGCTCGGTCTGTTCGCGTGGTCGCTGTCGCGCCGTCCGGCGCCGGTCGCGGCCGCGCCGGTGGCCGAGGCGAGCTTCCCGGTGGTGGTCGCGACCCGCACGCTGCCGGGCGGCAAGCCGATCACCGTCGACGCGCTGCGCGTGCAGAAGCTGCCGATCAATCCGAACGGCGCGTTCACCGATCCTTCGCAACTGCTCGGCCGCGTGCCGAACGCCGACATCGGCCCCGACTCGCCGGTGCTCGAAGCGCAACTGTCGTCGGGTCTGGCCGAGCGTATCGAGCCGGGCGAGCGCGCGTTGTCGGTGCGCGTCGACGAAGGCAATGCGGTCGGCAACCGGCTGCGCCCGGGCAATTTCGTCGACGTGTTCTTCACGCTGAAACGCGACGGCAATCCCGGCAGCGGCGCCGAGATCGACCGGACCCAGGCGCGGCTGCTGCTGTCGAAAGTGCGCGTGCTCGCATTCGGCGGCGCGACCACCACCAGCGACGCCGGCGGCGATCCGAACGGGCTGGTGCGCACCGCGGTGCTGGCGGTGCCGGTCGCCGACGTCGACCGTCTGACGCTCGCCGAGAGTTCGGGCCGGCTGGTCCTCGCACTGCGTAATCCGAAGGATCCCGAAGTATTGGATCAGGACTCGCTGCCGGCCTATCCGGCGGTGCTGAAGACTGCCGCGCGAGCGGGCGCCGAGCCGCTGCCGGATTCGACCCGCGCGGCGGCCGGCGTCGCGCTCGACGCATTGTCGGGAGTCGGCAACGGCGCCGCGCGGCCGGCGGCGCCGCGCGCGCCGACAGCGGCACCGATGGCGCCGACCCGCGTCGCGGGCAATACGGGCGGCGCGAAAGGCGGTATCGAAGTGATACGGGGTGGGCGAGCCGAAACGGTCGCCTGGTAAGCAGTTTCAGGGAGCGGGCGGCCAGTCGCGTCCATAACTACATGACAAAACGGATTTTTGCTTTGAGGAAGGCTGCGTGGCTCGGGCTGGCGTTGCTGGGCGTGTCGGCGGCGACCGACGCGGCCGGGCCGGCGCAGCGGACGGCGGCCACGCGCGCGTCGCAAACCCAACCGCAGACCAGCGAGTCCGCTGCGGCGGCGTATAACCCGGCGTCGCAGAACGTCGAGCTGACGGTCGGCGCGCAGCGTCAGCTCGCGGTCGGCCATGCGTTGCAGCGGGTCGCGATCGGCGACCCGAACGTGGCCGACGTGCTGATCGTCAAGGGCGACAAGCGCGGCGGCGTGCTGCTGGTCGGCAAGGCGGCCGGCACCACCAGCCTGATGGTGTGGACCCGCGATCGCGAGCTGCCGCTGAACTACACGGTCAACGTGATCACCCCGGCAGCCGCTTCGCTGCTCGGCGCCGATACGCCGAGCGTCAAGGTGCTCGGCAGCACCGCGCTGGTGTCCGGCTCGACCGCGACGATGGAATCGCACCAGCGCGCGGTGGTCGCCGCGCAAGGCGCGCTCGGCAAGGACGGCACCGTGTTCGACACGTCGACGGTCGCGAACCGCGCGGTCGTGCAGGTCGACGTGCGGGTGGTCGAGTTCAGCCGCTCGGTGCTCAAGGAAGTCGGCTTCAACTTCTCGAAGAACAACAACGGCTTCACGTTCGGTTCGTTCGCGCCGTCGTCGTTGACTTCGGTGACGGGCGGCGGCACCCCGGCGCTCGACGTGACCAGCACGACGCCGATCTCGTCGGCCTTCAACCTGATCTTCAACTCGGCCTCGCGCGGGCTGTTCGCGAACCTGAGCCTGCTGGAAGGCAACAACCTCGCGCGCGTGCTGGCCGAGCCGACGCTGGTCGCGCTGTCGGGGCAAAGCGCGAGCTTCCTCGCCGGCGGCGAAGTGCCGGTGCCGGTGCCGCAGGCGCTCGGCGAGACCTCGATCGAATACAAGTCGTACGGGATCGGGCTGACCGTCACGCCGACCGTGCTGAGCCCGCAGCGGATCGCGCTGAAGGTCGCGCCGGAGGCGAGCCAGCTCGACTTCACGCACGCGGTGACGATCAGCAGCGTGTCGGTGCCGGCGTTCATCACGCGGCGCGCCGACACCACGGTCGAACTCGGCGACGGCGAGAGCTTCGTGATCGGCGGGCTGATCGATCGCGAGACCGCGTCGAACGTGTCGAAGGTGCCGCTGCTCGGCGACCTGCCGGTACTCGGCGCGTTCTTCAAGCAGATGAGCTATCAGCAGAACGAACGGGAACTCGTGATCATCGTGACGCCGCACCTGGTGTCGCCGCTCGCGAAAGGCGCGAGCCTGCCGACGACGCCGGGCGAGCAGTCCGAGCAGCGCAACGCGCCGGTGTGGCGTTCGCTGATCGGCGGCTTCGCGGCGCCGCGCGACGCGGTGCCGGGATTCTCGAAATGACGCCGGTACGCGCGGCAGGCCGCGCGCGCACCGGCACGCAGTACGACGCGGCGGCCTCGCAGCCGATGCCGCAAGAGGATGTTCAACATGAACGCGAGAACGTATTCGTTGACTGAACGGGCGATCACCGACCATTTCGTGTTCGCGTCGCTTGCCGACGAACACGTGCATTGGCTCTCCAATACGCTCGTCAACGCGGGCATGGTCGAGGCCGCGACGCTCGATCCGACGCTGCTGCTCCAGCGCATTGCGACGCTCAATCCGTCGCTGGTGTTCGTCGACTTTTCGTGCGGCCGCGGCGCGGCGGCGAGCGCGGCCGCGAGCGCGGTGCGCGCGAATCATCCGGCGCTGCAGATCGTCGCGCTCGGCTCGCTGGCCGAGCCCGAGAGCGCGCTGGCCGCGCTGCGCGCCGGGGTGCGCGACTTCATCGACCTGTCGGGGCCGCCCGAGGACGCGCTGCGGATCGCGCGCCAGGTGCTCGACAACCTCGTCGAGCCGGTCAGCCGCCACGGCAAGGTGACCGCGCTGCTCGGCGCGCGCGTCGGCATGGGTGTGAGCACGCTGGCCGCGAATCTGGGCGTGCTGATGCAGCGGCGCGACGTCGCCCAGGGGCGCCAGGCCGCGCTGCTCGATCTCGGCCTGCCGGCCGGCGACGGCTCGCTGCTGCTGAACACCCGCAGCGAATTCAATTTCGTCGAGGCGGTGCGCAATCTGCGCCGCTTCGATCAGACCTTCGTGCATACCGCGCTGTCGCATCACGCGAGCGGTCTCGCGCTGACCACGTTGCCGCCGAATCTGGCCGACATGCGCGAGGTGTCGTACTCGTCGTCGATCGGTTTGCTGACCCGGCTGCGCGCGTTCTTCGACCAGCAGCTGATCGACCTCGGCGGTTTCAGCAACAGCGAATTCATCGCGCACGTGGTGCAGGCGGCCGACGAAACCTGGCTGCTGTGCGACCAGGGCGTCGCCTCGATCGTGTCGGCGGTCAGCGTGCTCGACGCGCTGCGCGAAGAGGGCGTCGATATCGCGGGCGTGCGTCTGATCGTCAACAAGTTCGATGCCGATCTCGGGCTCGCCGCCGCGCAGATCGCGCAGCGTCTCGAGGTGCCGTTGCTCGCGACGCTGCCCGAGCGGCGCATCCCGCTCGGCCAGGCGGTCAACCAGGGGCATCTGCTGGTCGACGTCGCGCCGCGCGATCCGTACGTGCGCGCGCTCGAACCGCTGATCGAACGGCTCGGCGGCGCGCAGGCGGCGGCCGGCCACGCTCGCGGCAAGTCGCCGCTCGGTGCGCTCAAGCGCCTCATTCCCACTACTCCCAAGCGGTCCTAACGATGGCAAAAGAGATCCAGTTTGCCGACGACGCGCCGACGTTCGCGCATAGCCAGCAGTTCCAGGACATCAAGAACGCGGCGCACGAGCATCTGCTCACGCGTATCGAGGAGCTCGGCTCCGAGTTCGGCCGCTGGTCGCGTAACGCGATCAACCAGTTCGTCGACCTCGAGATGGACAGCTTCGTCAGGCTGCGCCGCATTCCGATCAACGAGAGCGAAGTGCGGCTGATCGCCGAGGCGCTGACCAAGGAGCTCGCCGGCTTCGGGCCGATCGAGGACCTGCTCGCCGATCCGGCCGTCGAAGATATCCTGATCAACGGCTACAACGACGTGTACGTGTCGCGCCACGGCATCCTCACGCGCATCCAGGTGCGCTTCGCCGACAACGCGCACCTGCTGCGGATCGTGCGGCGCATTCTCGCGCCGATCGGCCGGCGTCTGGACGAATCGAACCCGATGGTCGACGCGCGTCTGCCGAACGGCGGCCGCGTGAACGTGGTGATCGAGCCGCTGTCGATCGACGGGCCGATCGTGTCGATCCGCAAATTCCGCAAGGATCCGATGCGGCCCGACGATCTGCTCGCCAACGGCACCTACAACGCGGAGATCGGCGCGCTGCTCGAAGCGGCGGTCGCCGCGCGCTGCAACGTGCTGGTCGCGGGCGGCACGAGTTCGGGCAAGACCTCGCTGCTGAACGCGCTGGCGTTCCATATTCCGGATGCCGAACGGGTCGTGACGATCGAGGACACCGCCGAGCTGTCGCTGAACCACCCGCACGTGGTGCGGCTCGAAAGCCGTCCGGGCGGCTTCGACGGCGCCGGCGTCGTGACGATCCGCGACCTGCTGCGCAATACGCTGCGGATGCGGCCGGACCGCATCATCGTCGGCGAAGTGCGCGGCGGCGAAGTGCTCGAAATGCTGCAGGCGATGAACACCGGCCACGACGGGTCGATGGGCACCGTGCACGCTAGCTCGCCGCGCGAGTGTCTGTACCGGCTCGAAATGCTGGCCGGCTTCGCGGGCTTCCAGGGCACCGAGTCGAGCCTGCGCCGCCAGATCGCCAATGCGATCGACTTCATCGTGCAGATCGGCCGGTTGTCGAACGGCCGGCGGCGGATCCTGTCGGTGACCGAGGTCACCGGTCTGTCCGACAACATCATCGCGACCCAGGAGCTGTATCGCTACGAGCCGATCGTCACGGCCGAGGGCGAGGAACTCGATAACTGGGTGTCGCTCGGCATTCATCCGCATTCGCCGAAACTCGCGCGCTTCCGCCAGACGCTGGGCGGCCGCGACGCGGCGCAGGGCTTCGGCGGCGGTTTTGGCGGCGGCTTCGGAGGCGGCGGTGGCGGCGGCTTCGGCGGAGGCTTCAATGTCTAGCGCGATCCTGGTCTGCGTGGCGCTCGCGCTCGTGTGCGCGGCGCTAGCGCTGCTGCTGTGGCAGCGCGGCACGCAACGCAAAGGCCAGGCGAGCGTCGCACGCTATATCGATAGCCGGATGGCGTCGGCTGCGTTGCCGGCCGGCGCGGCGGCTGCTGGTGGGGTAGGCGGCATGAGCGGCGCTGCAACGGGCAATCCGCAGGGCGCGCCGCGTGCGGCGGCCGCGGCCCGCGCGTCGTCCCCATTGATCGCGCCGCAGCCGCCGGCGGCCAACGCCGACTGGCGCGTGCGCGCGCAGTACCTGTACGCGCGGGCCCGCTTCACCGTGCTGTACGCGCTGACCCGCGCGGGTCTGGCCGATGCGAAAGGCCCGCTGACGCTCGGCGCGCTGCTGGTGCTCGCGCTGTGCGGCTGGGCCGCGCTGGCGGGCGGCCTGATGGCGTTCTGCGCGACGCTGGTGGTCTGCGCGATGGGTTTCTATTTCCTGCTGACGATCCGCGCGGGCAAGCGCCGCCAGCTGATCGTGCGGCAACTGCCGCTGTTTCTCGACGGCATCGTGCGGCTCATCACGCTCGGCAACAGCGTGCCGGCCGCGTTTCAGGCCGCGTTGCAGAGCACCGACGCGCCGCTGCGCGACTGTCTCGACTACGTGTCGCGGATGCTGCGCACCGGCGTCGAAATCGATCGCGCGCTGTCGCAGGTCGCGGCGATCTACGGCGTGCGCGAACTCGAACTGGTCGGCGCGGTGCTGCGGCTGTCGGTCAAGTACGGCGGCCGCGCCGACGTGATGCTCGAACGGATGGCGTCGTTCATGCGCGATCTCGAACAGGCCGAGCGCGAACTGGTCGCGATGTCGGCGGAAACGCGCCTGTCTTCATGGGTGCTGGCGATGCTGCCGGTCGGCATCGGCGGCTTCCTGATCCTTTCCAATCCGAAGTATTTCGCGTCGATGTGGTTCGACCCGACCGGACGCCAGCTCGTCTATCTCGCGTTCGGCCTGCAACTGGTCGGCGCGTATCTGCTGTATCGCATGACGCGCCTGAGGGACTGACGATGCAAGCTCAACAACTCGTCGTTCTCGCTCTGCTGCTGGCCGCGCTCGGCGCGCTGCTGCTCGCGGCTCTGGTGCTCGCGCGGGTGGTGGCGGTGCGGCGCAGCGAACGCACGCTGCGCCAGGCGCTCGACGAACGCGCATTGCAAAGCGCGGCGCTCGCCGCGGCCGCGCGCGGCGCCGAGGGTGCGCAAGGCGGCGCGAAGCCGGCCCCGCGCGCGGCCCGGCCGCAAGGTTTCAAGGGACTGCTGGAGCGCTTCGCGCACACCGGCATGCGCTGGCTCGATACGCCGTTCGGCCGCCAGGTGGTCGCCGAGGAAGAGCGGCGTCTGCTCGAACAGTGCGGTTTCGTCGATACGCGCAGCCGCGGGCTGTTCCTGATCGCGCGACTGGCCGGCATGCTGGTGCTGCCGCTCGTGATCGGCGTGCTGCTAAGCGGCCACGTGGCCGGCGTGCGCTACGTCGCGTTCGTGCTGGCCGCGGCGATGGCCGGCTTCATGCTGCCGAAGTTCGTGCTGGCGCGGCGCGCGAGCCGGCGCCGCAACGGCGTCGTCAACGAACTGCCGCTGCTGGTCGATCTGCTGCGGCTGTTGCAGGGCGTCGGGCTGTCGCTCGATCAGGCGTTGCAGGTGATCGTCGCCGAGTTTCGCGGGATGCTGCCGGTGCTCGCGAGCGAGCTCGAAATCGCGCAGCGCCAGTTCGCGACCGGCCGCACTCGCGAGCAGTCGCTGAACCGGCTGTCGTCGAGTTACGACAACGAGGATTTGCGCGCGGTGGTGCGCCTGCTGGTGCAGGTGGACCGCCACGGCGGCGCGGTGCAGGAGCCGCTCAAGCAGTTCGGCGACCGGTTGCGCGAAGCGCGCCGCGCGATGCTGCGCGAGCGCATCGGCCGTCTGGCCGTGAAGATGACCGGCGTGATGATCGTCACGCTGCTGCCGGCGCTGATGATCGTGACCGCCGGGCCGGGCGTGCTGGCGGTTCAGCATTCGTTTCGCACGGCGAAGCATTGAGGATTGGCGATGATCGACTCTTTCCGTTCCGGGCAGTACCGGCAACCGCTGCGGGTCGCCGCGGCTTGCGCGGCCGCTGCGGCGCTGACGCTCATCGGCGCGTGCGCATCGAAGACGCCGCTCGGCTACGGCGTCGGGGCGCAGGCCGAGCGCGAGATGATGACCCAGCAGGCCGACAAGGCGCCCCCGCCGAACACACCGGGCATGTACCTCGGGCTGATCGACCAGATGCAGTCGCAGGGACTGTATTTCGCGTCGCTCGCGCATATCGACGCGTATGACAAACAGTACGGCGCGAGCCCCGATTCGATCCTGCTGCGCGCCGACGCGCTGCGCATGACGGGGCAAGCGGCCGCGGCCGCGAACGCGTATGGCGAGTTGCTGAAGACGCCGCTGGCGGCGCGCGGTTATCGCGGGCTCGGGCTGCTGGCGGGCGCGGCCGGCGACTTCGGGACTGCCGCGCAGCAATTGCAGCAGGCGGTGCAGCACGCGCCGACCGATCCGGCGACGCTGTCGGACCTCGGCTATGCGCGATTGCGCGACGGCGATATCGACGGCGCGCGCGTGCCGCTGATGCAGGCGGCCGAACTCGATCAGAAGAGCCCGAAGATCGTTGCGAACGTGGTGCTGTATCTGCTCGCGAGCGGCGGCGATGCGCAGGCGCTCGCGGTGATGGACCAGCAGCAGTTCACGCCGGAGGTGCGCGCGGCGATCCGCGGCGATGCGGCGAAGATCGCCGCGGCCGGGCGCGCGCATGCGCGCGCGACGCCGGCGCCGGGGGCGACACCGAATCAGGGGCAAGAGGCGGCAAAAGAACAGGGGCAGGCGCGGCCCGCCGCGGATGCGCGCACGGTCGCGAGCATGGGCAGCGAGCCCGCGCCGCGTCTGCTGCAGCGTTTCGCGCAGTAGGCGCGCGCGCTCGTCAGCGATACAGGGAGTGGACATGACAAACAGAACGGCAATCCGGGGTTGGCTCGCATCGATGCGAGGCGTGGGGGCGGTCGCGGCGGTGGTCGCGAGCGCGACGTTCGGCGCGACGCCGGGCTTCGCGCAAAGCGCGGGCGAGGAAGGCGCGGCCGCGCAGCCGGTGCAGCCGGTGCAGCAGGACGCGCAGCCGGTGGTGCGCAAGAGCGACGTCGGACCGTCGACGCTCGCCTGGCTCGACCTGCAGCGCAGCAACGC
The DNA here is from genome assembly GCF_001931485.1 of Burkholderia sp. SRS-W-2-2016. GTDB lineage: Bacteria > Pseudomonadota > Gammaproteobacteria > Burkholderiales > Burkholderiaceae > Paraburkholderia. Next base: position 64,027 of record NZ_MSDV01000020.1, read on the forward strand.
GCAGGCGGCGCCCGCGCAACCGATGCTCGGCGCCGAAGCCGGCCTCGCGTACAAGCGTTATATGGAGTCGTTCAAGAACAGGATTCCTGAGCACTACGGCTCGACGTTCAGCTCGGGCGGCAGCGGCGGCAGTGGCGGCAGCGGTTCCGGCAGCTCGGGCGGCGGCGGGTCGGGATCGGGCGGCTTGAACTGACATGCGTGCGGAACAACCGGTCCGGGCGGCGCACGCGGCCGCGAGCGGCGTGTCGCGTGAGCCTGTAGCGCAGGCTGCGGGTACGGCTGCGGCTACGGCTACGGCTGCGGCTGCGGCTGCGGCTACGGCTACGGCGCGGCACGCGCGCGGCTGGTCGCGGCGCGGCGCCATCGAGCGCGCGCGCTGCGGCGGCGGCCGGCGCCGGCAGCGCGGCTCGATCATGATGATCGCGGCGATCGCGCTCGGTCTGGCGATCGTCGCGCTCGGCGCGATCGACGTCGGCAACGTGTACTTCGTGCGCCGCTCGTTGCAGCGCACCGCCGATATGTCGGCGATGGCGGCCGTCCAGGTGATCAGCACGCCGTCCGGTTGCGGCGGCGCGCAGAACGCCGCGCAGCTGAACGCGCAGGCCAACGGCTTCACCGCCGACGGCGGCAACTACACGATCAGCACGACCTGCGGCCGCTGGGACACGAGCAGCAACACCTACTTCGGCAACAACGGCAACCCGCTCAACGCGGTGCAGGTGCAGTTGACGCAGAAGGTGCCGATGTTCTTCCTCACCGGCCCGTCGATCAGCGTCAGCGCGAGCGCGACCGCGCTGGCGTCGAATATCGATGCGTTTTCGCTCGGGACCGGCATCGCGTCGTTGAATACGCAGCAGTCGGCGCTGCTCAATGCGATTCTCGGCGGACTGCTGAAGAGCAGTATTTCGCTGAGCGTCGGCGATACGCAGAGTCTCGCGAGCGCGCATATCAAGCTCGACAATCTGCGCGTCGCGCTCGGCGCGGCGTCGATGCAGGGGCTCCTGAAGACCTCGGTCAGGTATGACGAGCTCGTGGTGGCGATGGTCAAGGCGTTGCAGGCCGGCGGCGATACCGTCAACGCGACGATCCTGCAGGCGCTCGCGGTGGATGTGCCGGGCGGCCAGAACATTGCGATCGGCGATAACGGCACGTCGGCGCCGGGCCTGCTCGCGCTGGGGCTCGCGAACGCGAATTCGGCGGCGACCGCGACGATCAACGCGCTCGATGCGGTGATGGTGGCCGCGCAGATCGCGCAGAGTAATCCGGATGGTTCGGCGGGGCCGGTGATCAATGTTTCCGCGGGGCTCGCGGGGATTGCGGCGGTTTCGTTGCAGGTGATCAATCCGCCGACGTTGGCGGTGGGCGAGGGCGGCACGAATAGCGACGGCAGCTATCGAACCATGGCGCGCGCGGCTTCGCTGAAGCTCGGCATCAGTCTGCCGGCGTTGTTGTCGAAGCCGATCCCCATCCTCGGTCTGGTCAATATCTCGGCGCTCAACAAGCCGATCGTGCTGACTTTGGCGGTGGCCCCCGCGGTGGCGGTATTGAGTTCGATCGATTGCGAAAGCTCGAAGGCGGCCACCAGCGCGACCATTAAGGTGACGCCGGGTGTCGCGCTGCTTTGTCTGGGCGGCAACACGACGTGCAGCTATGATCCGGTCTCGCAAACCGTCACGAAGCCGTCCGGCATCGATGTGATCTCGATCACCGACATGTTCGGCCATCCGATCACGAACCTCCGCCTGAGTGGTCTCGGTGTAGAGGCGACGCCCGGCGCGACGACGCTCGTGATCAACGGTTCGTCCGGCAGCTTCGACGTGACCAGAACCGTCAACTCGAACGCGCTCGGCAGCGACCTGTCGTCGTTGACCTCGGGCTTGCTGACCGCGTTGGGGCAGAACAACGTGCTGAGCCTCACCGTACTTGGCGCCGACCTGCTAGGCGCGCTCTCGGATGTTCTTTCCGCCGTCACCAGCGCCGTGTCGACATTGCTCAAGCCGATCTTCAGCCTCCTCAACACCGTGATCGTCCCCGTCCTGCAACTCCTCGGCGTGCAGATCGGCACCGCCACCGTCCACAACATGTCGCTGACCTGCGGCGTCCCGCAACTGGTCCAATAGCCTATCCAAGATTCCAAGATGAGAACCGCCACCAAAATCGAGGAACTCGATATCTACGTCTGGGAGGGCAAGGCCGATATCGTCGACCGCGTCGCGCGCTGCATGGCGAGCTTCGACGTCGAGGTGATCCGCGCGGACGATATCGCGATCTCCCCCGAGCGCACCGCGTTGCGGCCGTCGCTCGCGATCATCAGCGTGTCGGTGATCGACAGCGGCGCGCTGATCCTGCGCGACTGGCAGGCCGCGCACGGCATCCCGGTGGTGTGGGTCGGCGCCGCGCCGCGCGAGCACGATCCGGCCGCCTATCCGGCCGAGTACTCGCACATCCTGCCGCTCGACTTCACCTGCGCCGAATTGCGCGGGATGGTCACCAAGCTCGTGCTGCAGATGCGCGCGCACAGCGCGAAGACGCACGAGTCCGACGCGATGATCGCGAACTCGGAATGCATGCAGGCGCTGCTGCACGAAGTCGACACCTTCGCCGACTGCGACACCAGCGTGCTCGTGCACGGCGAGACCGGCGTCGGCAAGGAGCGCATCGCGCAGCTGCTGCACGAAAAACATAGCCGCTACGGCCAGGGCCCGTTCGTCGCGGTGAACTGCGGCGCGATTCCGGACGGCCTGTTCGAGTCGCTGTTCTTCGGTCACTCGAAGGGCTCGTTCACTGGCGCGGTGGTCGCGCACAAGGGCTACTTCGAGCAGGCCGACGGCGGCACGCTGTTCCTCGACGAAATCGGCGATCTGCCGCTCTATCAGCAGGTCAAGCTGCTGCGCGTGCTGGAAGACAGCGCGGTCACGCGGATCGGTTCGGCCACGCCGATCAAGCTCGATTTCCGGCTGGTCGCGGCCACCAACAAAAGCCTGCCGCAACTGGTTAAAGAAGGCACCTTCCGTGCCGATATGTACTACAGGCTCGCGGTGATCGAGTTGAAGATCCCGTCGCTCGAAGAGCGCGGCGCGGTCGACAAGATCGCGATCTTCAAGGCGTTCATCACCCAGGTGGTCGGCGCCGAACGGCTCGCGACGCTGCCGGATCTGCCGTACTGGCTCGCCGACGCGGTCGCCGACACGTATTTCCCCGGCAACGTGCGCGAGCTGCGCAATCTGGCCGAGCGGATCGGCGTGACGGTGCGCCAGATCGGCGCGTGGGATGCGGCGCGCCTGCAACGGCTGCTGGCGCTCGCGCGCAGCAGTCAGCCGGTGCCGGCGGAGAGCGTGGCCGAGGTGCTGGTCGACCGCAGCAAATGGGACATGGCGGAGCGCAATCGCGTGCTCGCCGCGCTCGATGCGAACGGCTGGCGCCGTCAGGACACCGCGCTCTATCTCGGTATTAGCCGCAAGGTTTTGTGGGAAAAGATGCGCAAATACCAAATTTTCGACGAAGAGCCCGAAACTCGCGAAAGTGAGTAATAATCGTCCGCTTTAATAAAACAAAAACCGAACAAGCAGGTAATTCATGGACCGAAAGTCGAAGCTTCGAGAGATTGCGCTGGCCGCATGCATCGTGCTGGGGGCAGCACAAGGCGCGCACGCGCAGGCTTTATCGAATGGCGGCGCGAGCGGCGCGGTCGTGTCCCAGCCGGGCACCACGACCGCCTTGCCGGACACCTCGCAGGCCGGGCAGGGGGAGACCACGGCGCTGACGCCGGATGAAAACCGCCAATCGGCGGCGGGCAATGTCGCGGAACTGCAGCAGATGATCCGCGGCTCGGAACTGAGCGAGCTGCGCACCACGTACAACGGCACCTACGGCGCGAGCCTGCTGTTCTACGGCAAGGAAATGACCTATTACGTCGCGCTGTTCCAGCAGAAAAACTTCTGGCGCGTGATCAAGACCCAGGACGTCGGGCGCGCGGAACTGATCTACAAGGATTTCGTGCGGCAGACCATGCAGCTGTCGGACGTCGAAATCCGTCGCACCCAGCTCGAAGCGCAGAAGGCGTTCACGCAGCGGATGATCGCGCTGTCGCAGGAGCGCGCGAGCCGCTTGCAGGCCGACCTCGACGTCGCGCGTCAGCAGCAGAGCATCGTCGCGAGCCAGCAGCAGCAGAAGCGCGCCGAAGCGACCGTGCTCGCGCAGCAGAAGGCGCAAGCGCAGGACCAGCTGCGTGCCGCGCAGCGTCAGGTGCGCGAACTGCAACGCCAGCTCGAGACCGGGCTGCCGCTGCATTAAGCGTCACGGTTTGACGCGCTGGCGCGCCACGCGCGCCAGCTTCCCGGCGTTCCCGCGTTCGGGATTTCCCATTCCCCTCGTTGTTCATTCCCGCGGCTCGATTCGACGGCTCGCGGCGGCGTCGTTGTGCGGCGTCGTTGTGCGCGTCGCCGGATGCATCGTTTGAAACCGGCTCCGGTCGCTTCGTTTTCCGGGTGTCGCCGTTTTTCACCGATGCAACCGGAGCACGCAATGCAAGCCGAAGCAAATCTCGCCGGCTACCGGCCGACCGTCACCCGGACGAAACCGGTCGACACGCCGCAGCCGGCGCCCGCGCGGCGGGTGCACGCGCGTCACGTCGTCGAAGCCGAACTGGAACACCTGGATTGGGCCACGCAGCAACCGGCGCTGCAGCTATTCGTCGCCGGCTACTGGAGGCGGCGGGTGCTGGCGGTGAAGGGGAGATTCGAGCTGACCGAACGGCAGCTGGCACGACTGGAGAAAATCCTGCAGCGCCTCGGTCCGGGTGCGGACTGATCGGCGCTGCCTTACCGGATAGGACTGGTGATGCGGCGGTGATGAAGCGCGCGACGCTGCGCGCGCTTATTCGTGATGGCCGCCGGAGCTGCCGCCGCCGTGGTTACCGCCATGATTGCCGCCGTGGTTGCCACCGTCGCCGCCGGTGCCGAACAGACGGCGGCGACGCGTGACGACCACCGGGCCGTCCGAATTGCCGCTGCGCTCGTTCGACGACGTGCGCTCCGACGGCGCGCCATACGATTCGCGCGGCTCACGCGGCTCCCGGTGTTCGCGCGAGCCGTGCGGGCCGCGCGCGCTGTGTTCGCCGTGCGACGGCCGGCCGGTGCGCGGCGCCGGCCGCGTGCCGGTGTCGAGCTGGATCGTGGAGATCGCGCGCTTGTAGATACCTTGCAGGCCGACCGGCGTGCGCAGCATCACCAGGTACTGATCGAACGACTCGATGCAGCCGGTCAGGCGAATGCCGTTGACCAGATAGATCTCGACGCGCTTTCGTTCCTTGCGCGCGGCGTTCATGAAGTCGTTTTGCGGATGCGATTCTGCGGAGGCCATGGAGAATTCTGGTTAGAGAGACGGTGGTTCGCCGCGATTCTACCCTGTGTGGGGGCAGAACGCGTCGCTGGTCCGAATTCTGTCCACTATAGCGGCTCGCGCGCAGATAAGCATCCGATAAGCGCGCACTGTAACGTTGAGTTACGAATCTGCTGGTCAATGGCGTGTCCGTCCGGGCTCTCCAGGCGCGGCCCGCAGCGCTGGCGGAAAAGGCCGGGCGCGCGGGGCACGGCGCACATTCGCGAGCCACGAAAAAATACTTTGGAATAAACCGCGCCGCCCCCGCGTTAAGCGCTATATGACGGCATCGCAGCGCGCGATCCGTCGCCCGCCTGGCCGATCCGCGAATCGGGCGCCGGGCATCCGTGAGGAGGATCAGATGAGAGCATTCCAGCTTCTGTCAGCACTGTTCGTGTTGCTCGCGCTCGCGTGCGGCACGCTCGCGAACGCCGCCGATAACGACAGCGCCGCGTCGAGCAGCAGCGGCAACAGCAACAGTAGCGGCGGCGGCTACTAGCGCCGCGCTCGCGTATTGCGCGCCGGGTGACATTCGAAGCGGAAGTGATCGCGTGGCTCCCGCAGTTGCGCCGCTATGCGCGCGCACTGACGGGCGAGCCCGCCTGGGCCGACGACCTCGTGCAGGATACGGCGGAGCGGGCGCTTGCGCGCTGGACGGCGTTCCGGCCGAACAGCAACCTGCGCGCGTGGCTGCTGACGATCCTGCGGCATCTGTATATCGATCAGTTGCGCGGCCGTCGCGAGATCGCGGTCGACGACGAAAGCGCGCCGTGGCGCAACCTCGAAGCGCCGCACGGCGAAGTCGACGGGCTGGTGCTGCGCGACGTGCAGCGCGCGCTGTACTGCCTGCCGCTCGAGCAGCGTGAGGTGCTGCTGCTGGTGGGAGTCGAGGAACTGTCGTATCAGGAGGCGTCGCGCGCGCTGGGCGTGCCGATCGGCACGGTGATGTCGCGGCTGTCGCGGGCCCGCGAGCATCTGCGCGCATTGCTCGGCGAAGACGCGCACGCGTTGCCGCGGGCGGCGGGCGAGGGCCCCGGCCAGGCCCACACGCAGGCCCACAAGGCCGCGCCGCTGAAAGTAGTGAGAAATCCATAATGACTAACGACGATCTCGACTCCGGGCTGCCCGAAGGGCTCGATTTACGCACGCTGTCGGCGTACGTCGATGGTGAATTGCCCGACGCACAGCGGGCCGCGATCGCCGCGCAGCTCGACGCGCATCCGCGGGCCGCCGCGCGGGTCGCCGCGTGGCGCGCGCAGGACGCGGCACTGCGCGCGTTGTGCGGGGTGCGGGCGCCACAGCAAACGCCACAGCAAACAACACCGCAAGCGGCGCAACAAGCGTCACAACAAGCGGCACAACAGACGCCGCAAGCGACGGAACAACCGGCGGCACGCGAGGAGAGCGGGGCGCGCGAGGAGACCTACCAGCGCGACCGCGCCGCGGTGCCGGCCGACGGCACCGTGCGTGCGCGACCCACCCCGTCACCCGATGAGCCCACCTATATCGTCGTGCGCCGCACCCGCCCGTGGTGGCAGCGCGTGGGTCTGGCCGCCTGCTGGCTCGCCGCCGGCGCCGGCCTCACCTTGGCCCTCGGGCCGCTCGCGCCGCGCCTGACCGGCGGCGCGTGGAGCGGCGCATGGGGCCGCTTCGGCGCGCAGCCGGCCGGCTTCGCGCAGCGCGCGGACGTCGCGTATGCGGTCTATTCGCCGGAGCGGCGTCATCCGGTCGAGGTCGCCGCGAGCGAAGAGGCGCATCTGATCAACTGGCTGTCGAAACGTCTGAACCGGCCGCTGTCGGTGCCGTCGTTGCAGGAGTATGGTTATTCGCTGGTGGGCGGGCGGCTGCTGCCGGGCGAGGCGGGGCCCGCCGCGCAGTTCATGTACGAGAACCAGGCGGGCGCGCGCCTGACGCTGTACGTCGCCGGCGGCACCCAGGACCAGACCGCGTTCCGGCTGTTGCGCGACGGCAATCGGCGCACCTTCTACTGGGTCAGCGACGGCATGGGCTATGCGTTGTCGGGCGCGATTGCGGAGGGCAAGCTGCGCGCGATCGCCATCGATGTCTGCAGCGCGCTCGGCGGCAAGCCGGAGGCGTGGCAGCAGTAGCCAAGGAGGCGCCGTGCCCCAGACCCTGCCGCCGAACCTGTCCGCCGCGCAGTTCGACCAGGCGCTGGCCGGCTGGCGCGCGATCGTCGGCGATGCGCAGGTGCTCACGTCCGACTCGAGTCTTGCCGCCTATCTCGATCCGTTCGCGCCGGGCGCGCCCGGCGAGTTCGCCGCGAGCGCCGCGTTGCTGCCCGCATCGGTCGACGAAATCCGCGCACTGCTACGGATTGCCAATCAATATCGAATCCCGCTGTGGACCGTGTCGACCGGACGCAACTTCGCGTACGGCGGCGCGGCGCCGCGTCTGAGCGGCTCGGTGGTGCTCGACCTGCAACGGCTGAACCGCATTCTCGCGGTCGATGAAACGCTCGCCTACGCACTGGTCGAGCCCGGCGTCAGCTACTTCGACCTGTATGCGCATCTGCGCGAGCACGGCTACAAGCTGTGGGTCGATCCGCCCGCGGCCGGCTGGGGCAGCGTGGTCGGCAATACGCTCGAACGCGGCTTCGGCTACACCGACTACGGCGATCACGCGGCCGCGCAATGCGGAATGGAAGTGGTGCTCGCGAACGGCGACGTGCTGCGCACCGGCATGGGCGGGATCGAAATCGGCGGCGCGTGGCAGCTGTATCAACCGGGCTACGGGCCGTCGTTCGATGCGATGTTCATGCAGTCGAACTACGGGATCGTCACGAAGCTCGGCGTGTGGCTGATGCCGGCGCCGCCCGCGTATCTGCTCGGCGAATTCCAGTTCCGGCACGAGGCCGATCTGGCCGCGATCGTCGAGATTCTGCGGCCGCTGCGGCTCGACGGCACGATCCGCAATCACGCGGTGATCGAGGGCGGTTTGCGCCGCGCGGCCGGCCTGTCCGCGCGCCGGCAGTGGTACGACGGCACGGGTGCGATGCCGGAGAGCGCGGTGGCGGCGATGCTGGAAAAACTCGGGGTGGGCCGCTGGAATCTGCATTTCGCGCTATACGGCGCGCCCGAAGTGATCGACGCGCGTTATGCGCTGATCGAGCGCGCGTTTTCGACGGTGCCGGGGGCGCGGTTGATGGCGGCGCGCTATGCGGGCGATGCGCAGCCGACCGGCGGCGGCGACCGCAACATGGCCGGCATCCCGGCGATGAGCGCGTTCCGGATGCTCGACTGGCGCGGCGGCGCGGGCGCGCATGTCGATTTCTCGCCGATCTGTCCGGCGAGCGGGGCCGACGCGCTGCGCCAGTACACGATGGTGAAAACGCGCGCGGCCGAATACGGCTTCGATTACTACGGCGGCTTCACCGCCGGCGCGCGGCATCTGCATCACATCTTCGCGGCGATTTTCGCGCGCGACGACCCGCGCCAGCGCGAGCAGGCCGGCGCGCTGCTGCGCTCGCTGATGAGCGACGCGCGCGCGGCGGGCTACGGCCAATATCGCGCGCATCTGGCGGTGATGGACTTCGCGGCCGCGCAGTACAGCTTCAACGACGGCGCGTTGTTGCGGCTGTCGGAAACGATCAAGGATGCGCTCGACCCGAACGGCATTCTGGCGCCGGGCAAGCAGGGGATCTGGCCGGCCGGGTGGCGGGACCGGCGCGGATATACGTGAGCGCGGGTCCCGAACGGCAACCGGGGGGACATCATGGATCGACGCGGTTTCATGCTGACCAGTGTGTCGCTGGCGATCGCGGCGGGCGGCGCGTGGCCGTGGTTTGCGTCGGCCGCCGGCGGTGCGTCCACCGCGCGTGCGTTGGCGCTCGTCGATTCGACGCTCGCGGCCGGCGATCTGCTCGCGTGTTACGCGCGGCAGTTCAGCTTGCCGGTGTTCGAAACCGGCGACGACATCGGCGCGCTGTGGTTCACAAAACTCGCACCGCTGCTCGCCGCTGCAAGCGTCATTACCACCGCGTCCGCGGCACCGGCCGCGCGCCCCGCGGCTTCGCTAATCGGCATCACGCGCGCGTCCGATCACTTCGTGCTGAGCCATCTCGCGCTGTGCAGCGGACGCTTCACCGAGCACAGCCATCAGCGCCACGCGATGTCGGGCGGCCGGGTCGAATACGTGGCGTTCGCATTGACGCCGCGCGAAAGCATCGTCCCGCAGCCCGCCAGCCGCTAGAACTTGTACGCACTGTTCTTCGGATCGAACGTCGCGTCATCGAAACTCTTCGGCGTGATGCTCTCGAACACGATCCGCTCGAACAGCTTGCCGTCGTTGTCGTAGGACTCGACGCTGCGAAAGTACGGATGCCGCAGATCGAGCCCCAGCGTTTCCTTCTTCGCATAGAACTCCGGCTGGCCGGTCGGCGTCTCGAACGTGAACGCGACCACCCGCACGTCGTCGATGGTCTTCACTTCGATCTGCACCGAACGCGGCAAGCCGGTCTTCGCGTACTTTTTGCCTTCGGCCAGGTACTGCGCGGCGATGTACTCGGTGCCGAGATCGCGCACCGCGTGATTGGACTGCGAACGCGCGAGCGCGCCGTCCAGCGAGGTCCAGAGAGGCATCACGTTCATGATGCCGCCCAGGTGGCCGTACATTTTGTCGCTGCGCTTCGATTCGTCGTAGATGATTTCCTGGCCCGCGTGCGCGCCGTCGGGCAACCACTTCGCATAGATCCGCAGCGGCTCGCGCGTGACCCGCACCAGCATGTGATCGGGCTTGTCGGGCCATTGGCCGCGAATGCGCTCGGAGCGCGACATCGTGAACTCGTACGACGGATAACCGTTCGGTCCCGCCTGGATATAGCGCGGCAACGTCAGCGGATCGAGCGACTGGAACAGCGCGACCAGTTGCTGGTCGTCGAGCTTTTCGAGCGCGCCGCTCTGCTGCGCGGCGCGCAGCCATTTGACCTGCTGATCGAGCGTCAGCTTGCCGACCTGCGCGGGCGGGGTGGCCGGCGCCTTGACCGCGCTCGCGGTATCGAGCGGCGGCGGGCGGTCGTCGTTCTGCGCGAACGCCGCCGGCATCGCGACGAGCGAGACAAGTGCGGCGCCGGCGAGCAGCGCGCCGCGCAACCGGCGTTTGCAGCCGGCCACGCCGCTGAAAGCGCCACGCCGCGTCGACCCCTCAACGAGCGCGGCGGCGCGCGGCGAGTCGCGGTCGGCGTGCGTAGGCGAGAGCGGGCGATGCGGGCGGACGTCCAGGCGGTGCTTCATGCGTTCCTCCAGAAAGTGGCGCGGGCGAGCGCGACCCGGCGCGAACGCGCGAAGCGCCGTCACGCGGGCCGCGATGACATAACGTCAGGCACGCAAGCCTTATTCCAGTCAGTTCGCTTTCTGTTTCGCGAGTTCCTCGTCGCGCAGCGCGCGGCGCAGGATTTTGCCGACATTGGTTTGCGGCAGCTCGTCGCGGAACTCGACCAGCTTCGGCACCTTGTAGCCGGTCAGATTCTTGCGGCAGTGCGCGATCACCTGCTCGGCGGTCAGCGTCGGCGAGCGCCGCACGATGAACACCTTCACGCGTTCGCCCTGGGCCGGATCGGGCACGCCGATCGCCGCGACTTCGCGCACGTCCGGATGCGCGGCAATCACGTCCTCGATTTCGTTCGGATACACGTTAAAGCCCGACACGAGGATCATGTCCTTCTTGCGGTCGATCAGCCGGATAAAGCCGCGCGAATCCATTACGCCGATATCGCCGGTCGCGAGCCAGCCCGATTCGTCGATCACCTTCGCGGTTTCGTCGGGGCGATTCCAGTAGCCCTTCATCACCTGCGGACCTTTCACGCACAGCTCGCCCGCCTCGCCGATATTGGCCCAGCTGCCGTCGTCCTTTCTGAAGCGCACCTGGGTCGACGGCGCGGGCAGCCCGATCGAGCCTTCGAAGTCGCGCAGCTTGCTCAGATCGACCGGATTCATCGACACGATCGGCGAACACTCGGTGAGCCCGTAGCCTTCGACGATCGGTTTGCCGGTCACCGCCTTGAAGCGATCGGCGACCGCTTTCTGGGTCGCCATCCCGCCGGCCATCGCGAGCTTCAGATCGGAGAAGTCGCGCTTGCAGAACTCCTCGTTGTCGAGAAACGCGTTGTACAGCGTATTCACCGCGGTCATGCCGGTGAATTTCTCGTGGCGGATGATCATCATCACGCGCTTCATGTCGCGCGGATTGGCGATCAGGATGTTGCGCCCGCCGAGCCCCATGAAGATCAGCGCGTTCACGGTCAGCGAGTAGATGTGATAAAGCGGCAGCGGCGTGAGCACCGTTTCGACCTCGCCCGACAATTGCCCGGCGGCCCACGCCTTCGCCTGCAGCAGATTCGCGATGATGTTGCGATGCGTGAGCATCGCGCCTTTCGCGACCCCGGTGGTGCCGCCGGTGTATTGCAGGAACGCGATGTCGTCGTGGCTGACCGGCACCGGCGAGAGCGTGCGCGCGTAGCCGATGGACAGCGCGTCGAGCAGCGGCACCGCCTGCGGCAGCTGATAGGCGGGCACCATCTTCTTCACATGACGCATCACGAAATTGAGCAGGCGTCCTTTCGGATTGAGGCCATTGGCGAGCAGATCGCCGAGCCCGGTGACGATCACGTCGCGCACCTGGGTGCCGGGCAGCGCGTCCTCGACGGTCTTCGCGAAGTTCTCGAACACGACGATCGTGCGCGCGCCGCTGTCCTTGAGCTGATGCGCGAGCTCGCGCACCGTGTAGAGCGGATTGACGTTGACGACCACCGCGCCCGCCTTCAGCGCGCCGAACAGCGCGACCGGGTACTGGAACGTGTTCGGCAGCATGATCGCGACGCGCTCGCCCGGCTGCACGCCGATGCTTTGCAGATACGCGGCGAACGCGTTCGCCTTGCGGCCCAGCTCGCCATAGGTCAGGTCCGCGCCGACGCTCACATACGCGACGCGCTCGCGGAACTGCACGGTGCATTCGTCGAAGAACTGGCCGATCGATTCGTACTGCGTGACGTCGATCTCGCGCGGCACGTCGTCGGGGTACGACGCGTACCAGATGCCGTCGGTGTTCGGCGCGGCCCCGGCGGCGGCCGGGAGCGGGGCTTGGGTGGGCTGGGTCATCGGTCGTCTCCTGAAGCCGTGGTTGCCTTTGTTGGTATCCCGGTGGGTCGCGTGGCGCGCTAGCGTTCCAGAATCGCGACCACCCCCTGGCCGCCCGCCGCGCAGATCGAAATCAGACCGCGCGCGCCGCCGGCCGGTTTATCGAGCTGCGCGAGCAGTTTCGCGAGGCCCGCGACGATCCGCGCGCCGGTCGCCGCGAACGGATGGCCGGTCGCGAGCGAGCTGCCGTTCACGTTCAGCTTCGCGCGATCGATCGCGCCGAGCGCGCCCGCAAGGCCGAGTTGCGTACGGCAATATTCGTCATCCTGCCACGCCGCGAGCGTGCATAACACCTGCGCCGCGAAAGCCTCATGAATTTCGTAGAAGTCGAACTCCTGCAGCGTGAGCCCCGCGCGCGCGAGCATTCGCGGGACCGCGTGGACCGGCGCCATCAGCAGGCCTTCCTGCTTGTCGAAGAAGTCGACCGCGGCGGTTTCCGACCAGCTCAGATACGCGAGCACCGGCAGGCCGCGCTCGGCCGCCCACGCTTCGCTCGCGAGCAGCACCGCCGATGCGCCGTCGGTCAGCGGCGTCGAATTGCCGGCGGTCAGCGTGCCGGCGTCGCGGTCGAACACCGGCTTCAGGCCCGCGAGTTTTTCGAGCGTCAGGTCGGCGCGCAGGTTGTTGTCGCGCGCGAGGCCCTTGTACGGCGTCATCAGATCGTTGACGAAGCCGCGCGCGTACGCGTCGGCGAGCTTGCGGTGGCTGTCGTACGCGAGCACGTCCTGGGCTTCGCGCGAGATGTTCCAGCGCTTGGCCATCAGCTCGCAATGCTCGCCCATCGACAGGCCGGTGCGCGGCTCGCCGTTCCTCGGCAGCAGCGGCTTGAAGAACATCCCGGGGCGCAGCTTGCTGAGCGCGCCGAGCCGCTGGCCGGCGCTTTTGCCGCGATTCGCTTCGAGCAGGATCTTGCGCATCCGCTCGTTGACGCCGATCGGCGCATCGGAGGTGGTATCGACGCCGCCCGCGATGCCCGCTTCGATCTGGCCGAGCGCGATCTTGTTGGCGACGAGGATGGTCGCTTCGAGGCCGGTGCCGCAGGCCTGCTGCACGTCGTACGCGGGGGTTTCCTTCGCCAGCGTGGTGGACAGCACCGACTCGCGCGTCAGGTTGAAGTCGCGCGAGTGCTTGATCACCGCGCCCGCCGCGACTTCACCGAGGCGCACGCCGTGCAGGTCGTAGCGGTCGATCAGGCCTTGCAGCGTGAAGGTCAGCATGTCCTGATTCGACGCGCTCGCGTACGCGGTATTCGAGCGGGCAAACGGGATCCGGTTGCCCCCGACGATGGCGACGCGGCGCACGGCGGGTTGCGGGTGGGGCATGTGGCGGCTCCTTTGGGGCGGTCCAGGTTATCGGGTCGTGCTTAATGCTTTGCTGCGCGCGTGAGAGCAGCGGCGATGGCGGCGGCGATGGCGGCCGGGATCGCGGCCGTCACTGCAAACGCCACTGCATGCGCCCGCGCAGATGCGGCTTTTCTCCGTTGATATCGCGCACTTCGAAATCCCGCTCGATCAGCGACGGCGCCGCGCTCCACAGCGACACCTCGCCGGGCAGCAGCATCGGCAGCTTGAATTCGGCGCTCAGCGTCGCTTCGGCGAGCGGCTTCGGCGGCTGCAGCGAAGAAGCCGCGCGCGCCAGCGTCCACATCCCGTGCGCGATCGCGCGCGGAAAGCCGAACGCTTTCGCCGACAGCGCGCTCATGTGGATCGGGTTGTAGTCGCCCGATACGCTCGCGTAGTCGCGGCCCAGTTGCGGCGCGAGCTGCCAGCGCGCGAGCCGTTGCAGCGCTTCGGGGCCGGGCTCGAGCGCGGCGAGCGGATGGCCGAGCGCCGGCACCGCGCGCTTCAGATAAACGCTGTCGCCGTCCCACACCGCCTCGCCGCGCCGGTAGATGCGGGTATGCACGACGAACGCCTGGCCCTTGTCGTGGCGCAGCAGCGCGCCGAATTCGACCTCGATGCGCAGTCGCTCCTTGTACGCGAGCGGCCGGCGCAGCCGCACGTGATTGGCCAGATGCACGAGCCCGAGCGCCGACCACGGAAAGGCCGGATCGGTCAGCATCAAGAGATGCAGCGGAAACGCCAGCAGATGCGGGTAGGTGAGCGGCACGCCGTGCTCCGGGATAAAGCCGCACACGCGCGCATATCGCCAGATCGGGCCGGGGTCGAGCGCGACCGCCGGGCGCACCAGCCGCAGCGCCGGCAACGCGCTCTCGCGGCCGCGCTTGACGACGCCCGATAGCGCCCGCGCATACAGTTTGGCCGGCGCCGGCAGCGTCTCGACGACGATGGTCTTCGGCCGCGCGCCGCTGCCGCCCGGCGGTGGCGCGCCATCGCGGCCGCCGAACGGATCACCCGCTTCGCCCATGCTCATGTTCTCCCGTTCAGGCGCCGCTCATGCGCCGGGGTTGTGCGTCGATTACGCGCCGCTCATGCGCCAGTTATGCGCCAGTTATGCGCCGCTCATGCGCCAAGCAGGCTTTGACCGCAGACCCGCACGACCTGGCCGGTCACGCCCGCGCTGCCCGGCTGCGCGAGCCACGCGATGGTCTGCGCGACGTCGACCGGCTGGCCGCCCTGGCTCATCGAATTCATTCGCCGGCCGGCTTCGCGGATCGCCAGTGGAATCTTCGCGGTCATCTGCGTTTCGATGAAGCCCGGCGCGACCGCGTTGATCGTGATCCCGCGCGCGCGCAGCCGCGGCGCCATGCTCTGCACGCGGCCGATCACGCCGGCCTTCGACGTCGCGTAATTGGTCTGGCCGGGATTGCCGGCGATCCCGCTGATCGACGACACCGCGACGATGCGCCCGCCGTCGCGCAGAATCCCGCCGGCGAGCAGCGCGTCGTCGAGGCGTTCCTGCGCGCCGAGGTTGATGTCGAGCACGCTTTGCCACGCGGCTTCGGTCATCTTCGCGATGGTTTTGTCCTTCGTGATGCCGGCGTTGTGCACGACGATGTCGACGCCGAGTTCGTCGAGCGCGGCGGCGATCTGCGCGGGCGCTTCGGGCGCGGCGATGTCGAATGTGAGTGCGGTGCCGTGCAGCTGGCGGATCGTCGCGTCGAGCGCGTCGCGCGCGCTGGGGATGTCGAGACCAATGACGTGCGCGCCGTCGGCCGCGAGCACCTCGGCGATCGCCGCGCCGATCCCGCGCGCGGCGCCGGTCACGAGCGCGCGCCGGCCGGCGAGCGGCTGGCGCCAGTCGAACGGGGCGGGGGCTGCTGTTGCGGTTGTCGCGCCAGCCTCGATCCGCACCACCTGACCCGACACATAAGCCGAGCGCGGCGACAGGAAAAAGCGCAGCGTCGCGTCGAGGCCGTTCTCGGCGCCGTCGGCGACGTACACCAGATTCGCGGTGCTGCCGCGCCGCGCTTCCTTGCCGAGCGAGCGCACGAGCCCTTCGAGCGCGCGCTGCGCGGTCCATTGGCGCGGGTTCGCGCAGGCTTCGGGCGGGCGGCCGAGCACGACGATCCGCGCGCATTTGCCGAGCGAGCGCAGCGTGTCGTGAAAGAAGCGGTAGAGCGGTTCGAGCTGGCTGCTGTCCTCGATCCCGCTCGCGTCGAACAGCAACGCGGCGAGCGTGCCGGAAGAGCCCGCTTCGGCCGGCTCGAAGCGGCCGGTCATCAAACCGTGGCGGGTGGCGAGCGGCACCCAGCCCGGGGCGCTGTCGTGCGCGACGCTGGTCATCCCGACGCTCGCGACCAGCTTCGCGAGCGCGTCGAACAATTGCGGCTCGCGACCCGCGCCGATCGCGATCAGGCCGTCGAACTCGGGCCGGTCCGCGCGGTAGCGGCGCAGCACCTCGGGCTTGGGCAGCCCGAGCGAGCGGGCCAGCCGCGCGCCGAACGGCGAGTTGACGAACTTCAGGTAGGAGTCGTTCATGTTGTTGTTGCTCCGCTGGACACGCCGGCGCGGGGGCGGTTGAAAGGGCCTTTGAGAGAGCTTTGAAAAAGCCTTTGAAAAGGCCCTCGCAAGCCACGCTTAACCGCGCCGGACGTGTGTCAGTGTGCCTTGAGTTGCGCGCCTCCGGTGGTCTTTACCGTGCTGCGCCGCGGGTTTTTTATCTTGCGGGCGCAGCGTCAGGCCGCCAGCTCCAGCGACTTCTCCAGCGCGTCCCGGCGTTTTTGCAGGCTCGCGAGCATGTCGAAGTCGGCCGGGAAATCGTCGACCTTCACGACCTCGGCGCCGAAGCGCGCGTAGTCGTCGAGCACGCGCCGCTCGTCCGCGTCGAGCAGACCTTGGCTTTGCGCGTGCTCGGTCCACGCGGCCAGTTGCGGCAGGCTTTGCGGCATCGGTTCGAGCAGCCCCTGTTTGACCGCGTCGCGCAGCTTCTGGTCGATCTGCGTGAAGCGCGGTTGCAGCGCGAACACCAGCTCGCCGTAGCCGAGCGCATCGACGTCCGGATGCGGCACGTACGAGTCGGACACCAGCCGCTCGCGCGCGGCGCCCGGCGTTTGCATCAGTTCGGCGATCTCGCCGCCGAGCCGGTCCGACGGCTCGCGATGCGGCAGCCCGAACGGGAACGCGAGCACCCGCACCAGCGTCGCGGCGAGCCGGTTCGGATAGTTCGCGAGCACGCCGTCGAGCGCGTGCTGCGCCTTGTACAGCGAGTCTTCGACGCCCCAGCGCACGAGCGCAAGGTCGGCCTGCTGGCGGCCTTCGTCTTCGAAACGCTTGAGCGTCGCCGAGATCAGATAGAGCTGCGAGAGCACGTCCCCGAGGCGCCCGGAGATGCGCTCGCGACGCTTCAGATCGCCGCCGAGCACGAACATCGACACGTCGGCGAGCAGCGCGAACACGGTCGCAAGCCGGGTGGCCGCGCGGTAGTACGGATGCAGCGGCGCATGCGCGCGGCGCGGCTTCGGAATCAGCGCGCCGCCGCCGAACCCATAGACGACGCTGCGCACCACGTTCGACAGCGTAAAGCTCAGATGTCCGAAGAATGCGGCGTCGAACTCGCGCAGCGCCTTCGCGCGATCCGGCTCCCGGGTCGCGCTCATTTCCTTCAGCACGTACGGATGACAGCGGATCGCGCCCTGGCCGAAGATGATCAGGCAGCGCGTCAGAATATTCGCGCCTTCGACGGTGATCGCGATCGGCACCTGCTGATACGCGCGCGCCAGAAAATTCGACGGCCCCATGCAGATGCCCTTGCCGGCGGCGACGTCCATCCCGTCGTTGATCACGCTGCGGGCGCGCTCGGTGATGTGGTATTTGGCGATCGCCGAAATCACCGACGGCTTTTCGCCGAGGTCGACCGCATGCGCGGACAGCCGGCGCGCGGCGTCCATCACGTACAGGTTGCCGCCCATCCGGCCGAGCGCTTCCTGCACGCCCTCGAACTTGCCGACGGCGGTGCGGAACTGCCGCCGGATCGCCGCGTACGCGCCGGTGCCGCGCACCGCGATCTTCGCCATCCCGACATTCGACGACGGCAGCGAAATCGCCCGGCCCGCGGCCAGACATTCCATCAGCATGCGCCAGCCGTTACCGACCTGGTCGCGCCCGCCGATCACCCAGTCGAGCGGAATGAACACGTCCTTGCCCGAGTTCGGGCCGTTCTGGAACACCGCGTTCAGCGGCCAGTGCCGGCGGCCGATGTTCACGCCCGGGTGGTCGGTCGGAATCAGCGCGCAGGTGATGCCGGGTTCGTCGTTCGCGCCGAGCAGATGGTCGGGATCGAGCGCGCGGAACGCGAGGCCGAGCACGGTCGCGATCGGCCCGAGCGTGATGTAGCGCTTGTCCCACGTGACCCGGAAACCGAGCGTTTCGCGGCCGTCATGAATCCCCTTGCAGACGATGCCGACATCCGGAATCGCGGCCGCGTCGGAGCCCGCGTACGGGCTCGTCAGTGCGAAGCAGGGGATGTCCTCGCCGCGCGCGAGCCGCGGCAGATAGTGGTTTTTCTGCGCTTCGGTGCCGTAGTGCATCAGCAGTTCGGCGGGCCCGAGCGAGTTCGGCACCATCACCGACACCGCCGCGGCCGAGCAGCGCGTCGCGAGCTTCATGATGACCTGCGAATGCGCGTACGCGGAGAACTGTTTGCCGCCGTACTGCTTCGGAATGATCATGCCGAGAAAGCCGCGCTCCTTGACGAAGTGCCACGTTTGCGGCGACAGGTCCTGCCAGACCATCGTGGTTTCCCAGTCGTTCGCGAGGTCGCACAGCTGCTCGCATTCGACGTCGAGAAACGATTGTTCTTCGGCGGTCAGCGTGGCGGGGCCGTAGCCGAGCAGCGTGTCCCAATGCGGGCGGCCCGAGAACAGTTGCGCGTCCCACCAGACGGTGCCGGCTTCGATCGCGTCGCGCTCGGTCGGCGACATCTGCGGCAGGATCTTGCGGAACAGCTCGAATACGGGTTGGGTCAGCCACGCGCGGCGCAGCGGCTTGAGCGTCAGCACCAGCGCGGGGAGCACGAACACGAGCGCGAGCACGGTGGTGAGCACGGGACCCGCCGCGCCGCTCAGGTGCGCGGCCGCGACCCACACGATCAGCGCGGCGAGCCACCAGGCGGCGCGGGCCTGGACGTAGACGAGGGCGAGCGCGGCGACGACGAGCGCGAGCATGAACCACGGCATGACGTTTCCTCCTGTTTCGATACGGCGTGCGAACGCATCCGCGACAGCATGGACGGCTCGCGTTCTGTCGATCTGTTTATCGGTGGTGTTGCAATTGCCGCGCCATCCGCGCGGCGGGGTGTTGCGTGGTGCGGGTGGGGTTATCCGGCGGGCCCGTGCTGACTGCGTTGAGCGCTTGATGCGGGTGTGATCGGTTCGGCGCGCGCACGCCGTTCGGCTGTGCAACGTCGGCGTCGTGGCAGGGTAGGCAGCGGGTCAGCGGGTTTCATCAGCGACAGGCCGTTGTGCTGGTGGTGGGCGGACGGCTCCGGCGGGAGCCGTCCATCACGATGCGTGCGCGAGCAGGCCGTCACACGGTGCCGTGCAACGCGTGCTGGAACGCCAGTGGCGCTGCTTCGATAGCGCCGCCGCGCGTGCCGTCGCCGGCCGCGTCACCGCCGATCGAGCGGGACGCTTGCGTGGTCTCGTTCGAGGCGGCCTGCGAGAGCGTCGTGCCATTGGCGCCGTCGTGCCGCTCCGGCTGCGCTTGCGCCTGCTGCGCTTGCGCCTGCGTGCCTTGCTGCGCGCAGGCCGCCGCGCCGTCCAGACCGTCCGCGTTGCCGTCGGCCGCATCGCCCAGCACCGCGGCGAACGTGGCCAGTTGCGAGCTGTCCGGCAGCGGCGCCTTCAGCGCGGCGACCATCAGCGACGCGAGCCGCGCGATCAGCTGCAGATCGTCCATCGACTTGCCTTGCGAGAACTCGGACAGCAGGCTGTCGGTATCGGTGCCGGCCAGCACGCCGGACAGCGCGCCGATCGCGAAGTGCAGCCGCCAGCCGAGTTCCTCGCGCGGCAGATGCGGCAGCGCGCGCTGGAACGCATCGAAGAAACGCACCGCGACCGACTCGTAATGCGCGTTCAGAAAGTCGCGGATGAACGACGACGGATCGGTGTATGCGCGCCCGAGCAGACGCAAAAACGCCTTGCCGCCGACGCGCGGATCGCGCGACAGGCGCAGCGCCGGAATGAACATCGCGCCGAGCACGTGCTCGCAGGTCAGGCGCTCGCCGAGCAGCGCGTCGAAGCGGTCGAGCAGCTTCAGGCGCTCCTGGTTGAGCCGGTCCAGGCGCCGCGACAGCATCGAGTGAATCAGCGATTCCTTGCTGCCGAAGTGATAGTTGACCGCCGCCAGATTCACTTCGGCACGCGAAGTAATCTGCCGCAGCGACATGGCTTCATAACCGCAATCGATGAACAGCGTCTCGGCCGCGTCGAGAATGCGGGACTTGGTATCGCCGGCGTGCCGGCCTGTTGTGCGAACTGCCATATTGCGTCTCCCAGTTGCCGGACTTGCCGGCTCGCAAACAAGCGATTCAAATTCGTATTTGAAACAACCGTTTTTTTAGGATAAGGAAAGTGGATAGGGGCGATCAAGGGTCCGTCTCGACTAACTCCTCTAGAAGACCTGACGAGGGTCGACTTTTCCCGGCTGCGCGGTTCGTCGATTCCGCGCGGAAAATAAAAAAGGCCGTTCCGAACGAATCGGAACGGCCTCGTATGGCTGGCAATCTGGTTTGGCCGCGCATCCCTCGCGGTTCGACCCGCGGGTTGCGCATAGGTGACGCGCTGTGGCGTCGTGGCGGTTCGAACCGCCTTGGCGGCTATTGTGCCCTGGAACGCGCCGGCACAATAGCCGTTTAGTTCGAACGCTTTAAGCTCGGTGATGTGAGGCTGGCGGGGGCTTCATCCGCGGCCTTCGCACGCCAACCTCATGCGTCACCTTATGCGTTCACCTCATGCGCTCACCTCATGCGTGTCCGCCCGCCGTCTGCGCGCTCAACTCGCGCGCCGACTGCGTCATATCGATGCCGCGCCGCTCGCGGCTGAACGGAATCAGCGCGCAGATCACGATCGCGACGATGCCGATCACGACCGCCATCACCAGCGCATAGTTGTTGCCGTGCATTTCGGCGATCTTCGATTGCAGCGGCCCGTTGACCGACGCGATCAGATTGCCGAGCTGATACACGAGACCGGGGAAGGTCGCGCGGATTTCGTCGGGCGAGATTTCGTTCAGGTGCACCGGGATCACGCCCCACGCGCCTTGCACCGAGATCTGCATCAGGAACGCGCCGAGCGCGAGCAGCACCGGCGTGCTCGAGAACGCCCACAGCGGCAGCACCGGCAGCGCGATCAGCGCGGAGATGAAGATCGCGCGTTTGCGGCCGATCTTCTCCGACGCCCAGCCGAAGAACAGCCCGCCGCAGATCGCGCCGAGGTTCAGCGTGATCGTGATCCACGACACCGTGTGCGCGTCGAACTGATGCTGTACGCGCAGGAAGGTCGGATACAGATCCTGCGAGCCGTGCGAGAAGAAGTTGAACGCGGTCATCAGGATGATCGCGTAGATCGACAGACCGAGATTCTGCTTGAGCGTCGCGACGAGACCCGGACGGGCGCGTTTTTCGAGCGTCTTGAACGCGGGCGATTCCGGCACGTGCGCGCGGATATACAGCACCAGCAGCGCCGGCAGCACGCCGACGAAGAACATCCCGCGCCAGCCGATGTATTGATAGAACACGCCGAACACGATCGATGCGAGCAGATAGCCGCTCGGATAGCCGGCCTGCAACAGCCCGGAGACGATGCCGCGCGATTTCGGCGGCACGGTTTCCATTGTCAGCGCGCCGCCGACGCCCCATTCGCCGCCCATCGCGATACCGAACAGCGCGCGCAGGATCAGCAGCGTCATCAGGTTCGGCGACAGACCGGACAGCAATTCGAGCAGCGAGAAACACGCGATATTGACCATCAGCGTCGGACGGCGGCCGTATTTGTCGGCGAGCCAGCCGAAAATCAGCGCGCCGAGCGGACGCATCATTAACGTCAGCATGATCGCGACCGCGACCGACGGAATATCGGTATTGAATTCCTGGGCGATATCTTTCAGCACGAATACCATCAGAAAGAAATCGAATGCGTCGAGCGTCCAGCCGAGATACGCGGCGATCGTGACGTTTCTTTGTTCCCGAGTCCAGCTCATTGATTGTTCTCCTGTGTCTCCATAAACCCGCGTTTTAGCGCGGGTGGCTCGCGGCCCGCTGCGCCTTATGCGAGGCGGCTGTGGCCGAGTGTACGCCGAGAGTTAAGCGCTTGCATGATTCAGCCCGGGCTTATCGGTGTTAATCCCGACAGCAAATTTCGTGCTGAATCCGCAATGCATGCTTAATGTCTGGTAAATGTAATTGTTGTATTAAAGACGTCGGTTATTGTGTTTGTTATTTGTAAAGTCAATTCGGCTTTTACGGCTGCCCGTCATTCAGCATATGTGAAATGGGCCGGGTTAATCAGCACCGCCGACACGGCCGGCATTGCCGCTCGCGCGGCACAGCGCGGCGGTGACTTCCGAGCCGAGCAGAAACACCACCGCGCAGAAGTACAGCCACATCATCAGCACCGCCAGCGAGCCGGCCGCGCCGAAGACGCCGGCGGTGCCCGCATGCGCGAGATAAAGACTGAACAGATGCCGGCCCACGGTGAACAGCAGGCTCGCCACCGCGCCGCCGACGAGCGCGGGCCGCAGCGGCACCGAGGTGTCGGGCAGCCACTTGATCAGCGCGCCCAGGCCGAGCGCGAGAATGACAAAACCGAATAGCGATTGCACCACCTGGGCGATCGTGCCCAGCGTCGAATTACCGAAGATCATCCCGCCGAGCGTGGTGATCGCCGCATCGAGCACCAGCGACACGACCAGCAGAAAGCTCAGACCGATCAGCAGTCCGATCGACACGAGGCGCGCGCGCAGCACCAGCGCGATCCCGGCGATTCCTTTGCGCGACTGCGCGGCGAACACGATATCGAGCGCGGTATTGAGCGACCCGAACGTCGCCGACGCGCCGACCAGCAACAGCGCGATCGAGAACGCCGCGGCGATGCCGCTGCCGCCCGCGTAATGCGCGTGGACGACGATGTCCTGCATCGCCTGCGCGGCTTCTTTGCCGAGCAGAAACTGCACCTGCGCGAAGAAGCGCCCCTGAGCGATGTCGCGGCCGAAGATCCAGCCGATCACCGCGAGCACCAGCAGCAGGGTCGGCGCCAGTGAAAACGCCGAGTAGAACGCGATGCTCGCGCCGAGCATCGGGCAGCGGTCCGACATGAAGCGGGTGACGGTATCGCTCGCGACGTGGATCGGGCGGAAGCGGCCGGTGGAGCGGGGCGACGCGTACGGTGGCGTTTTCTGCATGGTGTCCTCTGCATGCGGCGCTCGCGCGAACCGGTGCGCTTCGCTCGATCGACGCGGTAAAGATGGTCCTTGCGCGTTAGCTACAGCACGACGCGCGCCAGCTCTTTACGCGGATGGCCCGGCGCGTGCCGCGGGGGACGTTTGAAGCGCGCGCCGCTCTTCGCTACCCTTCGTTATCCTTCATCCATCCCTCTGCCAGGTCGCCGTCATGTCGTTGCCGCCTTCGTCATCGTCTTCGTTGCCCGACGCGCTGCTTGCTGCGCTGCTCACCTCAGTCGCGCGGCGTTATCGCCTGCCGGCGCTTGCCGCCGTGTGCGTGCCCACTGAGCAGGCCAGCGCGGCGACGCTGCTCGCGCTGGCGATCGACGAGGCGCGCGACGCGATTGCACGCGGCGAGGCGCCCGAGCCATCGAACGCACGGCTTTTCACCGGCGCGCTCGCGCGGCTGATCCGCGAGGCGCTGCGCGAGAAGGGCGGCGATCCGATGTTTCAGGCGATGCTGCTGCGGCATCGCACGGCGGTAGTGCGCGAATATGCGTCGCTGGCCGCGCATGCGGAGCGGGACCGTCGCCAGATTCACGCGAGCATCAATGGGATCGCGCATCCGGCCAAGCAGCAGAGGCTCGACGCGGGAGCGCAGCGCGACGCGCTGAGCCGGCTGCACGCACTGGCGTTCGCCGAAGCGTGGGCGCAGTTCGGCGACGCGTTGCAAGCCGCGCTCGATGCGCCGGAACTTGCCCACGACGCCGCGCTCCAGCGCAACCTCGCGCAACTGCTGGGCAGCGCCGAATTGCAGCGCTTGCAACGCCTCGATGCGCTCGCGACGGACCAGCAGGTGCGCGGTTATCAGGCGCTGTGGGAGCGACAGGGGCCGCGTCCCGGCAGCTCAAGCGCACTCGCGCGCGGCGTCAGTGCGAAGCAGCGCGGCGCCGAGGTCGAGGCGCTGGCGAGCGACGCGCTCGAAACGCTCGCGCGGCGACTGAACGAGGCGTGCCAGCGGCAGGATGGAGAGCCGCCTTTCGCTTCGTACTGCGTCGTAAATTCGATGCGCGTGCCGGCGACGATCCCGGCCAGCCACGAGCGCGCGAAAACCGAATGGGACGCGGTGCTGTTGCGGCGGACGCGGGCGTTGCCGCCCAATGCGCTTGCGGGGGCTGCTGCGGATACGTGGGACCTATGTCTGCTGGTCGAAGCGAAAGCATCCGTCGACGCCGCCACCACCGATCTGCCGCGCCTTTTGCGCGGTCTGACGCTGCTGGCGCACGCGGACCCCGCCACCGTCTACTCGTTTCAGACGCAGCAGGGCACGGTCCAACTGAACGGCGCGTCGCTTGCCGCATTGCGCACCGACGAGGCGGCGCTCGCGCGAACCGTGCTCTATTGCTGCGACGCGCCCGCCGACACCGCGCCGCGCGTGCTGAATCCGGCGAGCCGGATGCAGTTGCTGTCGGCGCCGGCGAGTCTGGAATTCGCGAGTGCGCTCGCGGACGAGCGCGCCGCCGCCGACGCGGACCTCGAACCGGTGTGGCGCGAGTTGCTCGAAGCGCCGCGCTGGCGCGCGGTGCTCAATCAATATGTGACGCTGCGCCAGGTCCGCGATCTGATGGTGCACGCGGACGATTTGCGCGATGCAGTCGCCGCGGCGCCCGGGGCAGGCGCGCGCGTTGCTACGAGCGTGAGACCTTCCACTCAACCAGGAGCGGCAATGGACACGCAGCCGAAGCGACTATCGGACACGCAGGTGCAGGTCGAAAGCAAGATCTATGGGTATCGTTCGCGCGAGGAGGCGGATCGATTCATGCAATGTTTGCGCGACGGCGAGGCCAACTGGTGTGTCGCCGACTGTCCGCCGCAGACCGTGGTCGATGCCTATCCGGCGGGCGCGCGCAAAGGCGCGGGCGCGGGTATTACGATCGGGCCGCCGTCGGGCGGGTTCGATAAGGACGAGTAGCGACGACTACCGACGACTCACGACGAGCCGCTCACGACGGGTCACGCGCGCGGATCCGGCAGCGCCCGGTCGACCAGATAGCGGCCATGTTCTACGCCGGCCCGCAGCGCTTCGGCCTCGGTCAACCATTCGGGGGTGATCGGCTGCGCGTTCGCGATGCCGGCCGGCAACTGCATCTGCTGGCCGTCGCGGATCAGCGCAATGTCGGCGATCCATGCGTGACGCGCGTTCTGGTACGCGGTGACCGCGATCAGCGTGCCGCGATAGGCGACGCGGGTCTGATGGACGGACGGCGAGCCGGTGGGTGTCGTCGCGCCGCCGGTTGACGGGTCGCCGGCGCGATAGGTGTCGTCGGAGGAAGGGTGCATGCTGTCCTCGGCTGGCAGAGAGTCTGCCAGCAGGTGAGCAAGCGCCATGCCGCGCAGGGTGGCGAGCGATGTGGCTACCCCCTGGCTACCGCCTGACTACAGCCGCGCTAACTCGCGGCCGGCCCCGTGATCGGCGTGCGCCGGACCTCGGACAGATAGATCAGGATCAGCGAGACCCACACGATCCCGTACAGAAACATGAAACACGTGGAGCGGATCCGGAAGAAGTCGAGCAGCACGCCGAAGATGATCGGCAGCAGAAAGCCGCCCAGCCCGCCCGCGAGACCGACGATTCCGGTCACCACGCCCATGTTGTCCGAGAAATCGTCGGCGACGTATTTGAACGTCGACGCCATCCCGAACGCGAACACCGCGCCGAGCACGAAGGTCAGCAGTACGAACACGACCAGCGTGGTGTGAATCCGCAAGCTCACCGTGCCGTCGAGCGTGTGAATCACGAAGTCGGTCGGCGGATACGACAGCAGGAACAGGCAGATCCACGCGACCCATAAACCCCACCACGTGACGCTGTGCGCGCCGAAACGGTCGGCGAGTCCGCCGCCGACCGCGCGCAGGATCGAGCCCGGCAACGAAAAGCCGGCGGCGAACGCGGACGCCATCACCAGCGACATCCCGAACTCCGCCTTCAGATATTGCGGAATCCAAAGCGATAGCGCGGTGAAGCCGCCGAACGTAATCGAGTAGTACTGGCACAGCCGCCACACATGCGGATTGCGCAGCACCTTGAACGAATCGAGCCACGAGCCTTGCGCGCGTCCGGCGCCGGGGTCGCGCGCCGACGCGAACCAGAAGATCACCGCGGTCACCAGCAGCGCGATCGCATACACGCGCGGCACGAAGCGCCAGCCGAACGCGGCCTGCAACTGCGGGGTGACGAACAGATTGACCGCCGCGCCGACCGTGCCCGCGCCGAAAAAGCCCATCGCGAAACCGCGCCGCTCGGGCGGAAAGAAACGCGCGACATACGGCGTGCCGACCGCGAACGACGCGCCGACGCAGCCGAGAAAGAGCCCGATCAGCAGAAACTGCCACAACGCGGTCGCATAGCTGACGATGAACACCGGCACCGCGCACACCACCAGCAGCACGGTCATCACGATGCGCCCGCCGAAGCGGTCGGTCCACGCGCCGAGCGGCAACCGCATCAGCGCGCCGGTCAGCACCGGCGTCGACGTCAGCAGGCCGAACTGGGTGCTGTTCAGTTGCAGCTCGTCGCGCAATTCGACGCCCAGTACGCCGAACATCATCCACACGACGAAGCAGACGAGAAACGCGAGCGTGCTCGCCAGCAACACCGACCATGCCTGCGCGGTGACGCGCGGCGTGGCGCCGAGATTGTTCATGCCGCCTTGTGCGCTCATGCTGTCCTCGTCTATTGAACCAGCGGGCCGTTGGCCGCGCCCAGATCGGCGCCTTCGATGCGCGCGCGCGATGCGAGCACGCTCACGTATTGCTGGATCGCCTTGTGGCGCACGCGCTCGCCGAGAAAGCGGGCGATGTCCGCTTCGACCGACTCGAACGCGAGCCGCTCGCCGTCCACGCGTCGCTCGACACGCACGATATGAAAGCCGAAGCGCGTGTTCACGAGCCGCGGCAGCACGCCCGTGTCCTGGGTGTCGAATAGCGCGCGCTCGAATTCCGGCACGCTGTCGCCGCGCAGCAGTTGCCCGAGGCTGCCGCCGACTTTCGCGGACGGACAGTTCGACAGGTCGCGCGCGGCGTCCTCGAAACTCGCCGGAGTGCTTAATACCTGCTGCAATGTGGCCTCGGCTTTCTGGCGGATCAGCGCGAGCGGGGTCTGTTCGGTCACCGCGAACAGAATGTGGCTCGCGAACACGATGTCGTTGCGGCGGAAATTCGCCGGATGACTCGTGTAGTAGCGCTCGCAGTCGTCGCGGGTCGCGCTCGGCACGGTCAGCTCGCGCGCGAGCAGCGTGTCGAGCGATTCATCGTCGAGCGTGGCGTCGGCGCCGATCATCTGCAACTCGTGCGCGCGTTGCCGCAGCAGTTCGCGGATCGCGAGCGCGTGCCGCGCGGCGGTGTGAGGGTCGGGCGCATCGGCGTGATGGGTGAGTTCTTCGTCGATCGCGGTGGCGTCGATCGTGACGCCGTTCACGCTCAACGGCTGGATTGCGGATGCAGCCGTGCTTTGTTCGATCGTGCTCATCGCCGGCTCCTTAGCGCTTGCGCACGAGTTGATACGGACGGATCAGATACGCGAGCGACGCGAAGCCGCTCCAGATATGCACCATCCGCGTGAACGGCGTGACCAGAAAGATCGTGAAGCCGAGCGCGATATGAATCCGGTAGGTCAGCGGCACGCCGACCAGCAGTCCGGCGATATTCGGCCGGAACGTCACCACGCCTTTCACGTAGTCGGTCAGCTGCTCGAACATCACGCCGTCCATATGCCGCATCGACAGCACGACGGTGCCGAGACCGAGCGCGAGCTGCACCCACAGCATCAGCACGATCACGATGTCGGATACGCGGCTATTGCGGCGGATCCGCACGTCGCCGAGGCGCCGGAAGATCAGGATCGTCAGACCGATGATCGCGACGACGCCGGCCGCGCCGCCGGCGACCATCGCCAGCAACTGGTGCATCGACGCGGAGATGAACGGCGACACCAGCCAGTGCGGCGCGAGAAAGCCGACGAAATGACCGCCGACGACGATCAGGACACCCCAATGAAACAGATTGCTGCCGAGCCGCAACTGGCCGTGCCGCAGCATCTGCGACGAATCGCTTTTCCACGTGTACTGCTCGCGGTCGAAGCGCACCAGAGAGCCGAGCAGCAGCACCGCGAGACAGATATACGGGTAGATGCCGAATACGAACTGATGCAGGTAGTCGCTCACGATCTTTTCTCCCGGATGTTGGACTGTCCCGCCGGCGCCGAGGAGCCGGGGCGGCTGTCGTAGAACTGGATCGGCGTGCTCTCGCCGCCGGCCGGATTCGCGGCGCCGACGAAACGCACCGGCTCGTCGGCCCACGCGGCATCGAGCGCGCGGTAGTCGGCGGGCGAGGGCGGCGATTGCGCGTCGTCGTCGTTCAGCGTGTCGGGTTTTTCGCCTTTGCCGCAGCCGGCGAGCGGCAACAGCGCGCCGACCACGAGGCTGTACGGACTGCCGCGTTTGGCCAGATGCGCGGTGATCGCCTGCAAGATCTCGCCGGTTTCCGCGAGCAGCGAGCGTGCATCGGCCGCAGGCAGACGCGACAGATATTCGAGGAACACCGGCAGATAGTCGGGCAACTCGCCCGCGCCAAGATACAAGCCATGCTCCTCGTACATCCGCTTCAGATCGACCATCGCCTGGCCGCGATCGCGCGATTCGCCGTGCACGTGCTCGAACAGATACAGCGAGGTCGCGCGGCCGCGATCGAATAGCGCGACGTAGTTCTCCTGCAGCGTGAACAGATCGCGTTGCGCAAAGTGGTCGAGGAACTGGTCGAGGCCGGCGCGCGCGTCGCGGGTGAGCGCGCGCTCGCCGCGCAGCAGTTCGCGCGCTTCCGGCAACGCATCGAGCAGCGGCTGCTCCGGATAGCCGAGCAGCGCGCCGAGCACCGCGTACGTCGCGCCGGGTGGATTCGCTTCACGGGCGCCCATATCAGAACTCCTGACGAATCGGAATCTTGCGGTTGCTCTTTTTTGTTGTGAACAGACTCGCTTCGGAGCGGCCATCCGAGCAGCCGTTGCCGAACGAGAAGCCGCACGACGAGCGCAGGTCGAACGCGTCTTCCGCATACTCGCGGTGCGAAGTCGGGATCACGAAACGATCTTCGTAGTTCGCGATCGCCAGATAGCGGTACATGTCCTCGACCTGCGCGACGCTCAGGCCCGCCTGCTGCAATACGGCGGGCGCGTCCACCTGATCGACGTGGCGCGCGCGCATGAACGCGCGCATCGCGAGCAGACGTTCGAGCGCGAGCTTCACCGGTTCTTCCTTGCCGGCGGTCAGCAGATTGGCCAGATAGCGCAGCGGAATGCGCAGCGATTCGATATCGGGCAGATAGCCGTTCATCCCGAGCTCGCCGCTATTGGCCGCCGCGTTGATCGGCGAGAGCGGCGGCACGTACCAGACCATCGGCAGAGTCCGGTATTCGGGGTGCAGCGGGAACGCGATCTTCCAGTCGATCGCCATCTTGTAGACCGGCGAGCGCCGCGCGCCGTCGAGCCACGCGGCCGGCACGCCGTCGCGTTCGGCCTGCGCGATCACCTCGGGATCGTTAGGATCGAGAAACACCGATAGCTGCGCTTCATACAGATCGGCTTCGTTCTCGACGCTGGCCGCCTCGCTGATCCGGTCCGCGTCGTACAGCAGCACGCCGAGATAGCGGATGCGGCCCACGCAGGTTTCCGAGCAGACGGTCGGCTGCCCGACCTCGATGCGCGGATAACAGAAGATGCATTTTTCGGCCTTGCCGCTGTGCCAGTTGAAATAGATTTTCTTGTACGGGCAGCCGGACACGCACATGCGCCAGCCGCGGCACTTGTCCTGATCGATCAGCACGATGCCGTCTTCCTCGCGCTTGTAGATCGAGCCGGACGGACACGCGGCGACGCAGGCCGGGTTCAGGCAGTGCTCGCACAGCCGCGGCAGATACATCATGAAAGTGTTTTCGAACTGCCCGTAAATATCCTTCTGCACGTTCTCGAAGTTGTAGTCTTTCGAGCGCTTGTCGAATTCGCCGCCGAGAATCTCTTCCCAGTTCGGCCCCCATTCGATCTTTTCGAGCCGCTCGCCGCTGATCAGCGAACGCGGCCGCGCGACCGGCATCGCCTTGCTATCGCCCGCGTCCTGCAGATGCGCGTAGTCGAACGTGAACGGTTCGTAGTAGTCGTCGATCTCGGGCAGATGTGGATTCGCGAAGATCTGCGCGAGCAGTCGCCACTTGCTACCGAGGCGCGGTTCGATCTTGCCGTCGGCCTTGCGTTTCCAGCCGCCGCGCCAGCGGTCCTGGTTCTCCCAGTCTTTCGGATAGCCAATGCCGGGTTTGGTCTCCACATTGTTGAACCACGCGTATTCCATTCCTTCGCGGCTCGTCCACACGTTTTTACACGTGACCGAACAGGTGTGGCAGCCAATACATTTATCGAGGTTCAGCACCATCGCGATTTGCGCACGCACCTTCATGAGGTTTCTCCCTGACGGTGTTTATGTTCGGTAGCGGGATTGACGGGGTCGGCCGGCGCGTCGTCGAGCCAGTCGACATTTTTCATCTTGCGCACGATCAGGAACTCGTCGCGGTTCGAGCCGACCGTGCCGTAGTAGTTGAAGCCGTACGCGAGCTGCGCGTAGCCGCCGATCATATGAGTGGGCTTGAGCGCGACGCGCGTGACCGAGTTATGAATGCCGCCGCGCGTGCCGGTGATTTCCGAGCCCGGTGTATTCACGATCTTCTCCTGCGCGTGATACATCATCACCATTCCGTGCGGAATGCGCTGGCTGACAACGGCCCGCGCGCACAACGCGCCGTTCGCGTTGTAGCACTCGATCCAGTCGTTATCGACGACGCCGATACTCTTCGCGTCATGCTCGGACATCCACACGATCGGGCCGCCGCGCGAGAGCGTGAGCATCAGCAGGTTGTCGGTATAGGTGCTGTGAATCCCCCATTTCTGGTGCGGCGTGATGAAGTTCAGCGCGATTTCCGGATTGCCGTTCGAGCGCGCGCCGAGCATCTTTTCGTAGTTGCCGGTTTCGATCGGCGGCTTGTACACGCATAGCGATTCACCGAACGCACGCATCCACGTGTGGTCCTGATACAGCTGCTGACGGCCGCTCAACGTGCGCCACGGAATCAGCTCGTGCACATTGGTGTAACCGGCGTTGTACGACACGTGTTCCGATTCGATCCCGCTCCAGGTCGGCGACGAAATGATCTTGCGCGGCTGCGCCTGGATATCGCGAAAGCGGATCTTCTCGTCCGCGCGCGCGTCGGCCAGGTGCGCGTGCTCGATGCCGGTCAGCTTCGAGACTGCTTGCCATGCCTTGACCGCGACCGCGCCGTTGGTTTCGGGCGCGAGCGACAGGATCACTTCGGCCGCGTCGAGCGCGGTGTCGATGCGGGGGCGGCCGGTGGCGGTGTTGACGGGCGCGTTGTCGGTGCCATTGCCTTGCTCATCCGCCACGCGGTAATTGAGTTCGCCGAGCAGCGCGACTTCTTCTTTGGTGTCCCAGGAAATTCCTTTGCCGCCATTGCCGAGCTTGTCCATCAGCGGGCCGAGCGACGTAAAGCGGTCATACGTGGCCGGGTAATCGCGTTCGACCACGATCACCGACGGCATCGTCTTGCCGGGCAGCGGTTCGCATTCGCCGTGCTTCCAGTCGCGTACCTCGAACGGTTGCGCGAGTTCGCCTGGGCTGTCGTGCGCGATCGGCGCGAGTACGACATCGCGTTCGACGCCGAGCTGGCCCACGCTCAACTCCGAAAAACGCTTCGCGATGCCCTTGAAGATTTCCCAGTCGCTCTTCGATTGCCACGCGGGATCGACCGCGGCCGACAGCGGGTGAATGAACGGATGCATGTCGGACGTATTCATGTCGTCCTTCTCGTACCAGGTCGCGGTCGGCAGCACGACATCCGAGTACATGCAGGTGGTCGACATCCGGAAGTCGAGCGTGACGAGCAGATCGAGCTTGCCGCGCGGCGCTTCGTCATGCCAGGCGATTTCCTCCGGACGCGCGTGGCCGGACTTGAACACCTCGTCGCCTTGCACGCCGTTGGTCGTGCCGAGCAGGTGCTTGAGGAAGTACTCGTGGCCCTTGCCCGACGAGCCGAGCAGGTTCGAGCGCCACACGAACAGATTGCGCGGGAAGTTCGCAGGACTGTCCGGGTCTTCGCAGGCCATTCGCAAGCTGCGGGATTTCAGTTCGCCGGCGATCTGCGCACCCGCCTGGGCCGGGTCGTTCAGCTTGCGGCCGACTGCGAGCGGGTTGACGGACAGTTGCGGTGCCGACGGCAGCCAGCCCATCCGTTCGGCGCGCACGTTGTAGTCGATCGGCGCGCCGTGGTAGTCGCGTTTGTCGGCGAGCGGCGACAGTAGCGCGGTCGGGTCCATCGGGTCGTAGCGCCATTGATCGGTATGCGCGTAGAAGAACGACGTCGCGTTCATCTGACGCGGCGGCCGGTTCCAGTCGAGCGCGAACGCGAGCGCGGTCCAGCCGGTCTGCGGGCGCAGTTTTTCCTGACCGACGTAATGCGACCAGCCGCCGCCCGATTTGCCGATACAGCCGCACATGATCAGCATGTTGATGATCGCGCGGTACGACATGTCCATATGGAACCAGTGATTGATCCCCGCGCCGATGATCACCATCGACTTGCCCTGGGTCTTGTGCGCGTTCTCCGCGAACTGGCGCGCGACGTTGATCACGTCCGCGCGTTTGACGCCGGTGATCGCTTCCTGCCACGCGGGCGTGTACGGCACATCGTCGTCGTAGCTGGCGGCGATGTGCTCGCCGCCGAGCCCTTGATCGAGCCCGTAGTTCGCGACGAACAGGTCGTAGACGGTCGCGACCAGCAGCTCGCCGTGGCGCGTCGCGATGCGGCGCGCGCCGATCCTGCGCGACAGTTCCGACGCATGCGACGTGTGGTTGAAGTGCGGATGGCGGATATTGCCGAAGTAGGGGAACAGCACGTCGACCACTTCGTCGTGCGAATCGACGAGCGTCAGACGCGGCACGATCTCCGCGCCCGCCGCCGACTCTTCTTTCAGATTCCATTTACCCTGGTCTTCGCCTTCCTTCTGCCCCCAGCGAAAACCGGCGGAGCCGACCGGCGCGACGATCCGGTTGGTCGACGCGTCGATCACGGCGGTCTTCCAGTCGGGGTTGTTGGTCTCGCCGAGCGCGTCGTCGAAGTCCGATGCGCGCACGAGGCGCTCCGGCACGTAGCGGCCGTTGCGTTCGACCAGCCGCACGAGGCACGGCATGTCGGTGAAGCGGCGGCAATAGTCGGCGAAGTAGTCGCTCTTGCCGGCGAGGTGGAATTCCTTCAGGATCACGTGGCCCATCGCGAGCGCGAGCGCCGCGTCGGTGCCTTGCTTCGGATGCAGCCAGATGTCGCCGAATTTCGCGCCTTCCGCGTAGTCCGGGAAGATCGACACGATCTTGGTGCCCTTGTAGCGGACCTCGGTCATGAAGTGCGCGTCCGGTGTGCGCGTTTGCGGCACGTTGGAGCCCCACATCATGATGAACGTGGAGTTGTACCAGTCGGCCGATTCGGGCACGTCGGTCTGCTCGCCCCAGGTCTGCGGCGAGGCC
This sequence comes from Burkholderia sp. SRS-W-2-2016, assembly GCF_001931485.1. Taxonomy (GTDB): domain Bacteria; phylum Pseudomonadota; class Gammaproteobacteria; order Burkholderiales; family Burkholderiaceae; genus Paraburkholderia. The sequence continues at coordinate 97,966 of NZ_MSDV01000020.1, forward strand.
GGCGGCAGATCGCAATACCAGTCGTAGAAGCTCAGACACACGCCGCCGATCAGCGACAGATAACGCGAGCCGGCCGCGTACGACACCATCGACATCGCGGGAATCGGCGAGAAGCCCACCACGCGATCGGGCCCGTGCTGCTTGACGGTATAGACGTTGGCCGCGGCGACGATCTCGTTGACCTCGTCCCAGCTCGAACGGATGAAGCCGCCGAGGCCGCGCCGTACCTGATAGCTGCGCCGCGCGGTGTCGTCTTCGACGATCGAGCGCCACGCGTCCACCGGTTCGAGCGTTTGCCGCCGTTCGCGCCACAGCTTGACGAGCGCGCTGCGCACCAGCGGATATTTGAGGCGGTTCGCGCTATACAGATACCAGGAATACGACGCGCCGCGCGAACAGCCGCGCGGTTCGTGATTCGGCATGTCGGGGCGGGTGCGCGGGTAATCGGTCTGCTGGGTCTCCCACGTGACGATGCCGCCTTTCACATAGATCTTCCACGAGCAGGAGCCGGTGCAATTCACGCCGTGGGTGGAGCGCACGATCTTGTCGTGCTGCCAGCGCTGACGGTACGCGTCTTCCCATTTTCTGTCTTCGTCGGTGACGGCGCCGTGGCCGTCGGAAAACTGCGCGCGGGTCGTCGTGAAATAACGCAATCTGTCCAGAAAATGGCTCATGGCGATCCTGTGTCGACGGGTGAATGCTCCGGGGTATTAAAGGATGCTACGGTAAAGAAGTAAAGTTCATACGAGATTTAGTAGTAATTTTGATCCAGATCTAATTAGTGTCGAATTGCCTTCTTCTTGTCGCATTGATGCGACATACATGGAGAGCTAAATCCGCTCTTCTGCGTTTAGCGAATTCGCGTCGCTCGACGCTTTTGAAAGTGAATCAACGCTTCAATGCGGACGGAAAGAATGCAAGCATGCCAATGCATTAAAAAATGCTTATAGAACGTGGAATGTTCATATCACTAAAGACAGAAAATCGGCTCAATCCGACATTCGCGGGCGAATTGGCCATTTACGATGCCATTCGAGCGCCGCGGAGCAGGGCGCTAACCCGCTTTACCGTCAATTCGCACAGTAGTTAGATACCGTGTGTATTTCGCCAGATAGAGTGCGAACGCCGCGCACCAGCAGGCACCTGCGATATCGATCCACAGCATCGTCGTACTAACCGATAGCCACGGCCCGAATACGCGCGTGAGCGCGGCCACGATCATCAATGCGTAAGCGCAGGTCTCGACGCGCCCGGCGACCAGCGGGCGCCCGGTGTGGCCGAGCGCGGTGCGGGTGATCATGCCGACGATCGCGCAGCCGATCGCGCCGACCGTCAGTGCGTGAATCGCGAGCGAGTGGGACAGCAGATTGAAGGCGGAGAGCGCGAGCAGCGCGAAGCCGAGCGGAATCCACGCATACGCGACGTGCAGAATCCACAGAATTGGCCGCGCGCCGACGCGCGATGAATGCCATCCGGCGATCCTGATGCCGTGAATCAGCGCCGCACTGCCGGCCAATACGGCGACCAATGGCGCGGGCGCATTGAGCGCATCGGCAATGAAGGTCAGCACGACCACCGGCATCGCGAGGGTTTCCACGGCCTTCCAGCGTTTAATCGGGAAGCCGGGAATCGCGTTGGCCGTGAACATCGGAATTACCCGGCCGGCAATCACGGTAACGAACATGACCGCCAGTCCGACCGCCGCATAAGCGGCGCGCAGCGCCAGCTCAGGCTGCTGATGCAATGCCCACCAATGAAAAAGGCCATTCAACAGGCCAAACAGTCCGAGCGCGACCGGTAGAAAAATATTATGACGATTGCGCGCGGCAATCAGGATTCGCAATAGCACGAGACCGGTCACCGGCAGGAAAGCCGTATCGACGAATGCGGCCAGCACCGGCGGCCCGGACCAGACCAGCACACGCCCGCCGGCCCACAACAGCCACAACGCTGCGAGCGGCGCGCCGTGCGGGGTCTCCCGCGAGGTCCACGCGCGTACCGCGGTGAGCAGAAAGCCCACCACGATCGCGGCGACGAAGCCGAACACCATTTCGTGAACATGCCAGAGCACGCCGCTGATCGCGGGCGCGCGGCCGGCGCCGGCGTAGCCGTGCAGCGCGGCTAGCCACAGCGCGATCGCCAGCAGTCCGAAGGCTGCGCCGCCGAGATAAAACGGCCGGAAGCCGAGCCGCAGCACGGGCAGGTCGAGCGATGGAAACAGCCAGCGTCTGGTGACGTGAGTGGCGTGAGTGGCTTGATCGAGGTGATGGCCGGATTTCATCGTGCTTCTCCCGCCGGCTTCTGGCCAGCGCTCGAGCGCTGAATCGCGCAGGGACGCAGTGTGACGGTCCGAGTTCGGGCGGGATCGGCTGACTGCGCAGATGACTCACATTGTGATGTATCTGGCTGGGCGATTCAAACCAATGCGTACCGGATAACGCGTGTCATAGCGCCGCATTGGTGTTTGGGCGGTGCGGCGCTCCGGCTGTCCGGCTGTCCGGCGGTCCGGCGGTCCGGCGGTCCGGAGCGACGATGTCAGGCCAGACCCTGGACGCTCGCCTGCGATGCGTCGAGCAGATGCGGCAGATAGCGCGCGGCGGGTCCTTTACGGCGGATCAGCGCGACCGGTCGATGCGGCAGCGGCGGCGACACCCGCAGCGTTTTCACCTGATCGCCCGCGGCCTGGTTGCGCAGAATCGGCGAGGGCAACACGCTGATGCCGACGTTCTCGGCGACCAGCTGCAGATTGGTCGCCGGTTGCGCGGAAGTGATGATCGGCTCCGGCGCCGCGAGTCCCGCCTGACCGAACATTTCGATGACGGAGCGCGTGAGCAGCGAATCCGCCGGCGGCAGAATCCAGCGCTCGTTGCCGAGTTGCTCCCACGACACGCTGCGCCGTCTGGCAAGCGGATGCGAGGCGGCGGCGATCACTTCCATGTTCGCCGCGAACAGCCGGGTAATGTCGAGCGTCTCGGTCCGCATGCTCGGCAGGTCCAGCGAACTGATCAGAAAGTCCAGCTCGCCTTCCTGCAATCTGACGAATAGATCCGGCACTGCGGCTTCCACTATTTTCAGGCGGATCGATGGATCCAGAGCGGTGAGGCGGCGGACCACGCCGGGCAAATAACCTTGGGCGATGAAATGCGGCGCGCCGACGTTGAGCGACAGAATTCGCGTATCGCTCAAGGTCTCCTTGTGCAATCGGTCGAGTTCTCCGAGCAGCAGTTTGGCGCCGCGCAGCACCGTCTCGCCATATTGGGTCGGCGCGACGCCGCGCGCGTCACGCGCGAACAGGGGCACCCCGAACGCGTGCTCGACCTCGATCAGCGCCTTGCTCAACGCCGGTTGCGTGACGTTGAGCAGCCGCGCCGCGGCGTGCAGGCTGCCGCTTTCCGCGAGCGTGAGCAGGAGTTGCAGATGACGGAATTTCAACCGGCCGACGAGGCGGCGCAAACCTTCGTGACGGTCTTCGTCGAGTGCCGGCATAGTGATTCCAAAAGGTTTTCGGTAGATAAAATTATATCAGTATCGGTAATTGCCCCGGATACGTAGACTCAGCTCAAAACAACATCGCGTGAGTCGTCGCGAGCACGCAGCCCAAAAAATACTGGAGACATGGATGGACGGATTGACCGCAGGATTTGCACCCCACGCGCGGGCCGGCTCGATGCAGCGCGCCACCGGAGCCCGCTCATGAGCCACGCGAACGTACGCGGAGCGCGCCGCTGGGTGATCGTCGCATTGCTCACCGCGTTCATGCTGATCAACTTCTGCGACAAGGCGGTCTTCGGCATTGCCGCGCCGGCGATCATGCGCGATCTCGGGCTCGGCCCCGCGCAGTTCGGCACACTCGCCGGCAGCTTCTTCTATCTGTTCTCGCTGTCGCTGATTCTGTTCGGCAAGCTTGCGGAAACCATCAGTTCCAAAAAGCTCTTGCTGATCTGTGCATTCATCTGGACGCTCGCGCAATTGCCGATTGCATTCGTGACGTCGGTGTCCGCGCTGTACGCATCGAGAATTCTGCTCGGCTTCGGCGAGGGACCGTCGGCGCCGTTGTGCAATCACTCCGCCTTCACGTGGTTCGAGAACCGCGAACGCAATCTGCCCAGTACTTTCGTTTCACTGGGCGCGTTCGCGGGACTGCTGGTGTCGGGGCCGCTGCTCACGCATATCATCGTCGCGTACGACTGGCATCGCGCGTATCTGGTACTCAGTCTCGCCAGCCTCGTGTGGGGCGTGATCTGGATTTTCCTCGGCAAGGACGGCCCGTACGCGAGCCTGAACCTGAAGTCGGCTGCGACCACCGTGCTGCGCGCACGCTATCTGCACCTGTTCTTCAACCGGACCTTCGTCGGCGCGGCACTCATTATCTGGACTTCGTATTTCGCGTTCTCGCTGATCTTCAGCTGGGTGCCGTCGTATATGCGCGCAGTGCTGCATTTCGGCGACTCTGCAACCGGCTGGGCCTTCATGTTTTTCTCCTTTCTCGGGATGCCGATTCTGTTTGTCACGTCGTTATCGAGCCAGCGTCTGCAATTGCGCGGGATGCTGTCGAAGTACGCGCGCGGCTGGCTGAACTGCGCTCTGCTGTTGCTCAGCGGCGTGCTGACCGTCGGCGCGTTGACGCTGCCTCTCGCGCCGATGGTGCGGGCCGGCATTCTGGCTTTCGCGTGGAATCTGCCGCAGGTGTCGTTCGTGCTGGCGGTAGCGATGGTCGCGGAAATTACGCCGGATTCGCAGCGTTCGACTCTGCTGTGCGCGCTGTCCGCGATCGGCACCACCGCCGGATTGATCGCGCCGGCAATGACGGGCCGCTTTCTCGAACGCGCCGCGGGAGTCGAGGCCGGTTACCACAGCGCGTTCGAGATCGCCGGTGCGTTGCTGATCGTGTCCGCGCTGGCCGGCTTCTGGCTGATCGATCCGGAGGCAAGCAAGCGCAAAATCCCGCTCGCCGCGCGCGGTGAGCATGCGCAAAGCGATCCGGAGGCCGTGCTGAGCGGCCGGGTCTGAGTGCCTGCGGAGTGTCCGGGGAGCGCCCGCGGAGTGTCCGCGGTACCCGCCGCCGCACAGATCGCAGTCCTGCGCTTTAACCACCCAACACTCATTCAGGCCGGCGCGAAACGTTCAACGTTCTGAGCGCATAACGCCGGAATTCGCTTCATCCACGGCATTTGCTGACGAGGCTAGCTGACGCTAGCCCAGGGGAGCGCTCGCGCGTTGCGAGCCAAGGTGAGCCGTTTCAATTCCGCAAGAACACAGGAAGCAACCATGTTTAAACCGCTGCAGGGCGTACGCATCATCGATATGTCTCACGTGATCGCCGGACCGATGGCGTCGCTCTACCTGGCCCAGTTGGGCGCCGAGGTGATCAAGATCGAAGCGCCGGCGGGCGGCGACGTGATGCGCTCGAAGGCGTCGAAGAACCAGCCCGATTGTGCGGATACGCCATCGGCATTCGCCGCGTTCAATGCGGGCAAGCACTCGATGGCGGTCGATATCCGCCAGCCCGAAGGCGCCGCGATCGTCAAGGCGCTCGCCGAATCCGCCGACGTGTTCATCGAGAACTTCCGGCCGGGCGTCGTGCGCAAATACGGTCTCGGTTTCGACGAGATTAAAAAGATCAATCCCGATGTTATTTATTGCTCGATTTCCGGCTTTGGACAAAACAGCAAATGGTCGAAGCGGGGCGCGTACGACCACGTGATCCAGGCGCTGACCGGAATGATGATGATGTCCGGCGATTCGCCCGAGTGCCCGCCGGCCAAAGTCGGTTTTCCGGTCGTCGATATGGCGACCGGGATGATCGCCGCGCTCGCGATCATGGGCGCGCTGCGGATGCGCGATATCACCGGCCAAGCGCAGTACCTCGACTGTTCGATGACGGACGCGTCGCTGATGCTGATGTATCCGCACGCGTGCAGTTTCATGACCGACGGCGTCGAACCCGAGCGCATCGGCAATCGCGGTTTTACCGGCAGTCCGGGCGCGAATACCTATCAATGTCGCGACGGCTGGTTGGCGATCGCGGCCAACACCCCGGCGCAATTTCGCAAGCTGGCCGACCTGCTCGGTCTGGACGGCTTGTGCGAGAACGACGCAATTATCGACGTGCAGGCATTCAACGCGCCGTCGGGCGGCTTCGTGATCGCCCGCAACGAGGCGCTGGCGCAGCAGGTTCTCACGGCCGCATTCGCGCAACGGGCCGCCGCGCAGATGGAAGTCGCGTTGAACGAAGTCGGCGTGCCGGCGGCGCGCGTGCGCACGATCGGCGAATACCTGTCCGCCGAACATTCGACCAGCGAGCTTGCGCCTCACGCCGATTTCGACCAGGGGCCGTACCGGATGCGCACGCCCGGACTCGGTTTCCGGTCCGGTGAATGGGCCGGGCAGCAATCGGCCAAAGCGCCTTCATTAGGAGAGCAGACCGGTCAATGGCTGGAGCAGATCGGACTGGATAAAGACCGCGTGGACAGCCTGTTCGAACGCGGCATCGTTGGTTGATCGAGCAGGTTGATTAATACAAAAGACGGAGACAGATCGATGAAAATTCGCCACCTCGCATGGCTTGCCGGTGCGGCGGCCTGTGCGGCCCACGCCCAAAGCAGCGTGACGCTGTACGGCGTGCTCGACGCCGGCATCACGTACGTCAACAAGACCCAGACCGCGGTCGGCAGTCACGGTCCGGTCGGCGGCAGTCAGATCGCGCTGAGCGACGGCGCCGCGAACGGCGCGGCCGGAAGCCGCTGGGGCATCCACGGTGTCGAGGATCTGGGCGGCGGCCTGCAGGCGATTTTCACGCTGGAAAGCGCGCTCAACGTCAATAGCGGTGCGCTCGGCACCGGCGGCGCCGAGTTCGGCCGCCAGGCATATGTCGGCTTGACCGGGCGGTTCGGCACCGCGACCCTCGGGCGTCAGTACGACACCTATACGGATTTTGTCCAGCCGCTCACCGCGACCGGCCAATGGTCGGGCTACATGGGCGCGCAACCGGACGACGTGGATAGCCTGTCGAATACCAGCCGTTTCAACAACGCGATAAAGTTTAGAATGCCTACCTATCACGGGATGGCGGCCGGCGTGCTGTACAGCCTCGGCGGCGTGGCCGGCAGCTTCACGCAGAACCAGGTCATCACGATCGGCGCCGGGTATTCGCAGGGCCCGATCTCGGCGGCGGTCGGCTATCTGAACGCGCGCGATCCGAATATCTCGCTGTACGGCAGCACGCCGAACAAAGGCTCGACGTCGGTGAACAACATCGGCTCGCCCGGTTCCGCGACGAGTCCGCAGGCCTCGCCGGTCAATGCCGGTTACGCGTCGGCGAAAACCACGCAGATCGTCGGCGCCGGCATCAACTACGCGTTCAAGCCGGTCACGGTCGGCCTCGTGGTCACCAATACGCGCTACTTCAGCCTCGGCTCCGCGTCGGGTCCCAATCCGTTCGGCTACAGCGGGACCGCTTCGTTCATGAACTACGAGCTGAGCGTCAAATCGCAACTGACGCCCGCGCTGCTGCTCGGCACCGCGTTCCATTACACCGACCGCAATTCGGTCAACGGCGACGGCGGCGCGAAATATTTGCAGCTGGATCTGGGCGGGTTCTATTACCTGTCCAAGCGCACCGACGTGTACTTCCTGACCGTGCTGCAACGCGCGACGGGCCGCGATTCGCTGGGTCAGAGCGCGGTGGCGTCGATTACCGGCTTCAGCCCGTCGACCACCGATCATCAGATCGGCGTGCGGATTGCGTTGCAGCACCGGTTTTAAGCGGCTTTGCGCGTGGCTCGCGGAGGGCGGGGCCGCGTCTATTTAACTGAAGTTGGAGAAGCATTTCCATGAGAGAAGCTGTCATCGTCTCCACCGCGCGCACGCCGATCGGCCGCGCGTTCAAGGGGGCATTCAACCAGACGAAGTCGCCGACGCTGCTCGCGCACGCGCTCGATCACGCAGTGCGGCGCGCGTCGATCGATGCGGCTGAAGTCGAGGACGTCGTGATCGGCTGCGTACTTTCGGCCGGCACGTCGGCGATGAACGTCGCCCGCAATGCGGTGTTCGCGGCGGGATTTCCGGCGACCGTGTCCGCGCAAACGATGGACCGCCAGTGTTCGTCCGGCCTGATGGCGATTGCGACCGCGGCCAAGCAGGTGATGGTCGATGGAATGGACATCACGATTGGCGGGGGCGTCGACAATATCTCCGCGGTTCAGAACGACTACTTCGCGTGGTGCGCCCGCGAGCAGGATCCGAACGCCATAGCGCATGCACCGCACGCGTATATGCCGATGCTGCAAACGGCGGAGTGCGTGTCGGCCCGCTACGGCATCAGCCGCGAGGCCGCGGACCGCTACAGTTTGCAGTCCCAACAACGCACCGCGGCCGCGCAGGCGGCCGGCTATCTGGACGCGGAGATCGTGCCGATCACGACGACGATGAGCGTCACGGACCGGCACAGCGGCGAAGTCCACTCGCGCGAGGTGACGCTTGCGCGCGATGAAGGCAATCGTCCGGAGACCAGCTACGAAGGGCTCGCGAGTCTCAAACCGGTGCTTGCCGATGGCGTGGTGACCGCCGGCAACGCAAGTCAGTTATCCGATGGCGCGTCGGCGTGCGTGGTGATGGAACGCTCGCTCGCCGAGCGCCGCGGACTCAGTCCGCTCGGCATCTATCGCGGCATCGCGGTCGCGGGGTGTGCGCCGGAAGAAATGGGCATCGGTCCGATCTACGCGATACCGAAGCTGCTCGCCCGGCATGGCCTTAAAGTGGCCGACATCGGCCTGTGGGAATTGAACGAGGCGTTTGCGTGTCAGGCGTTGTTCTGCCGCGATCATCTCGGCATCGATCCGGCGATCTACAACGTCAACGGCGGCGGTATTTCGATTGGTCATCCTTACGGTATGACCGGGGCGCGGCTGGTCGGGCATGCGCTGATCGAAGGCAAACGGCGCGGTGAAAAATACGTGGTCGTCAGCATGTGCGTGGGCGGCGGAATGGGCGCGGCCGGGTTGTTCGAGGTGGCGTGAGGTGGCATCGATTTCAGTTGAGGACGGGAACAGACAATGAGATTGAATCAGAAAGTGAGCATCGTCACCGGCGCGGGGCAGGGCATTGGCGCGGCGACCGCGCTCAAGTTTGCGCGCGAAGGGGCGATCGTGATCGTCGCGGATCTGCGCGAGGACGCGGTGAACAAGGTGGTCGACGCGTGCCGCGACGCGGGCGCCGACGCGCTCGGTTTCACGCTGGACGTCGCCGATCGCGCGGCGGTGGACCGGATGGTCGCGGCGATTGGCGAGCGCTATGGGCGCATCGACGTGCTGGTGAACAATGCCGGCATTACCCGCGACGCCCGTTTGCAGAAAATGACGCTCGAGCAGTTCGACGACGTGATCGACGTGAACCTGCGCAGCGTGTTTCATGCATCGCAGGCGGTGGTCGATGGAATGATCGAGCGCGGCGGCGGGGTGATTCTGAATGCGAGTTCGGTGGTCGGCATTTACGGCAATTACGGCCAGACCAATTACGCGGCCGCGAAGTTCGGCGTGATCGGTTTCACCAAAACGTGGAGTCGCGAACTCGGACCGAAAGGAATTCGCGTCAATGCGATTGCGCCCGGCTTTATCGACACGCCGATTCTCTCCACCGTACCCGATGAAGTGCTGGCGAAGATGCGCGAGCAGGTGCCGTTGCGCCGGCTCGGCCAGGCCGACGAAATCGCCAACGTGTACGCGTTTCTCGCGAGCGACGAGGCCAGCTACATCAATGGCGCGGTGATCGAAGTGTCCGGCGGCATGACCTTATAAGCGAGCAGATCAATGACACCCTACGCAACGCTCAGCCGTCGCGGCGATATCGCACTGCTGTGCATCGACAACCCGCCGGTCAATGCAATATCGCCGGCGGGGATCGGCGCGCTCGTCGCCGCGCTCGATGCTTTCGACGCCGATCGCAGCTATCAGGCACTCGTCGTTTATGGCGCAGGACGAACCTTCGTGGCGGGCGGCGACATCGCCGCATTCGAGTCGCCGGACTTTTCGACCGCGCCGTTCAACCGCTTTCTGGCCCGGCTCGAAGCACTCGACCGGCTGGTGATTGCGGCATTACATGGCACGGTGCTCGGTGGCGGGCTGGAACTCGCGTTGGCCTGCCACTACCGGGTCGCGCAAACGCGCACGCAGTTCGGGCTGCCCGAGGTCAAGCTCGGCATCCTGCCGGGCTCGCTCGGCACGCAGCGTCTGCCGCGTCTGGTGGGCGCGGCCGCGGCGCTCGATCTGATCGCGAGCGGGCGCAGCATCGGCGCGGCCGACGCGCTGCGGATCGGTCTCGTCGATGAACTGAGTGACGATGCACCGCTGGAAGCGGGCCTCGCATTGAGCGCGGCGCTGCTCGCGCGGGGTGCCGCGCCTCGCCGCATCAGTGAGTTAGAAGTGCCAGGCGACGGGCTCACGGCAAACTTCTTCGAAGACGCTCGCGACGAAGCACTGCGCCGCAAACCGTTCTATCCGGCCGCGCGCGCGATCGTCGACGCGGTGCAGGCATCGCGTTTGCCGTTCGCCGAAGGCGAGGCGGTCGAGGCACGGTTGTTCGAAGCGCTGCGTGTATCGCCCGAATCGCGAGCGATGCGCCATCTGTTCTTCGCCGAGCGGCAAGCGGCGAAAATCCCCGGCTTGCCGCGCGATACGCCGCTGCGGCCGGTGCGTTCGGTCGGCGTGCTCGGCGCCGGCACGATGGGCGCGGGCATCGCGATGAACTTCGCGAATGCCGGCATTCCGACCGTGCTGGTCGAAACCTCGCAGGCGGCGCTCGAACGCGGCCTCGGCATGATTCGCGGCAACTACGACGCGAGCGCGGCGAAAGGCCGGCTCACCGCGCAGCAGGTGGAAGAGCGGATGGCCTTGTTGTCGGGCTCGCTGGACGACACCGCGCTGGCCGATTGCGATCTCGTGATCGAAGCGGTGTTCGAAAACATCGATCTGAAAAAGCAGGTCTGCGCGCGGCTCGGCGCGGTGTGCAAGCCGGGCGCGATCATCGCGACCAATACGTCGACGCTCGATGTCGATCAACTGGCCGAAGCGAGCGGACGCGCGGCGGATTTCGTCGGCATGCATTTCTTCAGCCCCGCCCATGTGATGCGTTTGCTCGAAGTGGTGCGCGGCGCGCGCACGGCGCCCGACGTGCTCGCCACCGTGATGCAACTCGCGCGCACGATTCGCAAGGTCGCGGTGGTGTCGGGCGTGTGCTACGGGTTCATCGGCAACCGGATGCTCGAGGTCTATCTGCGCGAAGCGGAATGCCTGCTGATGGAAGGGGCCAGCCCCGCGCAGATCGATGGCGCGGTCGAGGCACTCGGTTTCGCGATGGGCCCGTGCCGGATGCTCGATATGGCGGGGATCGATGTCGGCGCGAAAGTGGTGATCGAATGCGGCAAGGCGGGCGGGTTGCCGCCCGACGACAGCTATCGCGCGATGGTGCGCGAGCTGTTCGAGCTCGGCCGCTTCGGCCAGAAGAGCGGCGCGGGCTACTACCGTTACGAGGGCCGCAAGCCGGTGGCCGATGCGCAGATCGCGCGCATCGCGCAGGAACTGGCCGCGCGTCACGGCATCGCGCGGCGCACTGAGATCGGCGGGCAGGAGATCGTCGAGCGGCTGCTTTATCCGCTGATCAACGAGGCCGCGAAGATTCTCGAAGAAGGCATCGCCTATCGTCCCGGCGATATCGACATGGTGTGGACCGCCGGGTACGGTTTTCCGGACCACAAGGGCGGGCCGGTTTTCATGGCCGATGCGATCGGCCTCGATCGCATTGTCGAGCGCCTCACGCATTACGGGCAGGTGCGCGGCAACCGCTTCGGCTATTGGACCGTGTCGCCGCTGCTGGCCTCGCTCTCGCAACGCAAGTTGTCGCTTGGCGGTGCGCGCGCAGCGCTTTGACCGCTGCGCGCCGATTCTGATCGGGCTAACCCGCCGTTGCGAGTTGGACCCGATCAGCCCCGGTTCACAGGCGCATTCGGATCGCGCTCCGCGAGTGCCTCCAGCAGCGACTCCGACGGCACGAAGAACAGGCTGCCGGTCACCGCGCGGCTGAAATCGAGCAGCCGGTCGTAATTGCCCGGCGGCCGGCCGACGAACATGTTCTCGAGCATCTGTTCGATCGGCGCGGGCGAGCGCGCATAGCCGATGAAATACGTGCCGAACTCGCCCGAGCCAGGCCGGCCGAACGGCATGTTGTCGCGCAGAATTTTCACTTCCTCTCCGTTTTCGTCGAGCGTGGTCAGCGAGCTATGCGACGAAGTCGGCTTCACGTCGTCGTCCAGTTCGATATCGTCGAGCTTGGTGCGCCCGATGATGCGTTCCTGCGCTTCGACCGATAGCTCATTCCAGGCCGCCATATCGTGCAGATATTTCTGCACGAGCACATAACTGCCGCCGGCGAATTGGGGATCTTCTTCACCGACCACGGTGAAGTGCACCGCCTCGTTGCCGACCGGATTCTCGGTGCCGTCGACAAAGCCGACCATGCTGCGCTGATCGAAATAACGAAAGCCGTGCACTTCATCGACGGTCGTTACCGCGTCGCCGAGCCGGCTCATCAGATGCGTGGCCAGCTCGAAACACAGGTCCATCTGGTCGGCGCGGATGTGCAGCAGGATGTCGCCGGGCGTCGCCAGCGCGTGACGCTCGCCGGAACCGAATTCGCGGAACGGATGCAGGCCGGCCGGGCGGGGCGCGCCGAACAGCACGTCCCATGCGGCGGAGCCGAACGCGCACACGCACGATAGTCCGCCGTCGGGGATGCGTTTGCCGACCGCGCGCACGAGGCCGGCGATATCCGCGCAACAGGCGCGCACGGTCGCGCGGTTGGCTGCGTCCGGCTTGATCGTCATGACGATGAAAATCGCGCTGCGCTTCGCCTGCGTTGAGACGGCCTGTGGTTCGAAAGTGACGGCGGCGGGGATTGGAGTATCGGACATCGCGGAGAGACCTTTGTTATGACGTTGCGGGGCAACCGGATATATAACCCGAAGCGCTGCAAAACGCCATTAAGAGCGGTGCCCGTTCGATCGAACTCGCGGTGGCGCGCCGCTCTATCTCAGGCGCTAAGCGCCCGGACCCGCCGCGACGCCGCGCGCATACGCCGGCACTTCTGCTTTTCCAGCCATTGCAGCGATTCCTGCACGACTTCGGGCGGAACGCCGCTGAAGGACGCGCCGCGAAGCAGGGTTGCGCTGGCGGCAATGTCGTTGAATTGGCCGAGCGTGTCCTGCACCGATGTCAACGCCTTGATGGTGCGACCGTGTCCGCCTTTGATAACGGGTTGAAAGAACTCGAGTAGATAGCGGAGTTTTTTGCCGGCCTTGCGCACGTCGTGCAGTTCTTCCTCGTGAGCGGTCTCGCTGCGCGCCGCGCGTTGGCTGCGCTTCTCAAACGCGCGTTGCGCCAGACGGACCCGTTCCTCGGCGAACGCCTGAACGGGCAGATCATTGCAACACGCTTGCAGTACGGTTTGCGCGCGCAGCAGCGCGTCGTTCAGAAACGGTTCGACGGTGTCGCTATTGAGCAGCGTCCGGCTATCGAGCACCGCCTGTGCGCGCTTCTCTTGCGCCGCGCTCACCAGCAGTCCGAGCGATGCGCGGGACTCCTGAGCAACGCGTAAGAGATCGCCGGCAATATCCCAATCGCGGGTTTCGCCGGCCACTGCCGCGAGACGCCTGAATTCTTCGGTGGCCTGGGTGGTCGCTTCTTCTCCGAGGTACGGCGAGTACGCCCAGTACAACGCGCGAAGTTTTCTGAAAGCGACGCGAAGCTGGTGAAATCCCTCTGCATCGCTTTCGGTGGAAAGTTCTCTGGCCCTTTGCACTGCTTCGGCGACGACCGGCGCCGCCAATAAGGAAAAAGTACTGGCGATCGAGTCTGTTTTTGAAAGGGCAGAACCTTTCGGACGACGGGCGACTTTGAAAGGTACGTTGGGTCGTGGCAAGCGCCAGTCGGCGTCCATATCCATTACGGTCTCGCGTCCGAAAAATATCGAGTTGCCGAGACCTTACCATGCCGGTTTTCGACCGCCGGATTTGTGACGATTTGATGAAATGCCGGCGGACGTGTCGCGTGCTCAGCAATCGCGTTGTGAGATTGCTGGCGCGTGCTGTCTGTATTAGGATGATCAGCCATCTGGCGCCACCCAATACATCTGTACGTAAAGCGCGCGTCAAAAATGGCTAGAGACAAGTAGGAGTTCGTTTTGAAGAAGCGCGCAACCGTGATCTGTCGCAGAGGTAAGCGAATCCTTCTGGTCGCACGTAATCAATCAAAGTGGGCTTTGCCGGGTGGAATTCTCAAGCGTGGAGAGCATCGCTCGGATGCCGCCCTGAGAGAACTGAAGGAAGAAACCCGGCTCTCGGGAAGATCGGCCAAGCACCTGTTCGACTTCCGCGGCAAGCAGAAGCACCATCATGTGTTCTTCTGCGAAATTCCGAGTCGCGCGAAAGCACGTCCGAGTAACGAAATCGCCAGGTGTCGCTGGGTTCATCTGGACGACCTTCCTCGACTGATTACCAGCGGGCCGACAACCGATATCGTGAAGCTGATGAATCAGCGGCGCAGAAAGTAGGCCGGCTATCGAGCGCTGTCGGCCGGTATGTTCGATCGGAGAAGAGGTAAGGGCGCGTGGCGGGTGCCGCGATCGCAAGTCGGTGGGATCGATGCAGCGCAGCGCGTAAAGCGGTTGAAGCGCGGTTGAAGCGAACTCCGGCGGCACGCCGAAAAACAAAAAACCCCGTAAGACAAAAATCTTACGGGGTTTCTCGATACTAAAGCTTGGTGCCCAGGAGAGGACTCGAACCTCCACGGTGTTGCCACCGCTAGGACCTGAACCTAGTGCGTCTACCAATTCCGCCACCTGGGCACGTCTTCAAGCTAGACCGCTATTTTAGCGTGATGTTTAAGCTTGTCAATCCCTACTTCGAACAAACTTGCTTTTCTCATCCGCCCGGTTGAAACAGCAGCGAAGTGATGCAATCGCTACCGAACCACCGTCCTGCTCATCCGACTTTCGATACCGCAAACAGCGGTTTCAATTGCCGGGTCTTACATAAAAAGAGAGCCGCCCGAAGGCGGCTCAACTTTTCGAATCTGGTGCCCAAGAGAGGACTCGAACCTCCACAGTGTTGCCACCGCTAGGACCTGAACCTAGTGCGTCTACCAATTTCGCCACCTGGGCAGGTGATGAACTGCAAAGAACGCTATTATAGCTCGAATCTGACACCTGTCAAGCGTTTCGCCAAAACCTTTTTAACACCGCAATGCATCGGCGCAAGCGGCCCGCGAACCGCCACCGACGGCCCGCTTGGCCGGGCAACACGGGTGTTAGAATGCCTCGCAGTAGTTCGTCGGCACATTCACATATATGTAGGTATGCACGTATATGCGGATATAGAGTGTCCGTACGCGCGTCGACTCGGCGTTGAACGAGCCGGGTCCCGCCCGGGCGGTTTGCGGTGCAATCGCAGTAGAGCAGCAAGCAGCAGGTGCAATGACGATGCAGCCCAGGCGCGATGCAGATGCAGTTCAGCGACTGCGCGCATGCCACCAACGCCTTTTCAGGCCGGACCCCAGCGCCGACCGACGTCCATGCAACGAGAAAAAACCATCGACAAGCCCTTGAGCAAATTTCCGTATCCGATTCCAAGCCGCGAAGAAATCCTCGGCGTATTGCGCACGAGTGAAACGCCGCTTGCCGCGAACGACATCGCCGAAGCGCTGTCGATCAAGCGCCAGGAGCGCGAAGGATTTTTCAAGCGCCTCGGCGCGATGGAGCGCGATGGCCAGATCCGGCTCGATCAGCGCAATCTCTATCAGTTGACCCATCCGTCGAATTTCGTCGCGGGCCGCGTGCAGGGCCATCGCGACGGCTACGGCTTCCTGATTCGCGACGACGGCCAGGACGATCTGTTCCTGCCCAACGGCGAAATGCAGAAGGTCATGCATAACGACCGCGTGCTTGCGCGCATCGTCGGTTATGACCGGCGCGGGCGGCCGGAAGGGCACATCGTCGAGGTCACCGACCGCGCGAACAAGCGCGTGATCGGCCGGCTGCTGAACGAGAACGGCGCGCTGATCGTCGCGCCCGAAGACAAGCGCATCGGCCACGACATCCTGATTACGCAGAACACCCGCAAGGCGAAGGTCGGCCAGGTGGTGGTGGTCGAGTTGACCGATTTCCCGAGCCGTCATTCGCAACCGCTCGGCCGCGTGGCCGAAGTGCTCGGCGATATCGACGACCCCGGCATGGAAATCGAAATCGCGGTGCGCAAATACGGCGTGCCGCACGAGTTCAGCGGCGCCGCGCTCGACGAAGCCGCGCGCCTGCCCGACGAAGTGCGTCCCGTCGACATTCGCCATCGCGTCGATCTGCGCGACGTGCCGCTCGTCACGATCGACGGCGAGGACGCGCGCGACTTCGACGACGCGGTCTATTGCGAGCCGGTCAAGGTCGGCCGCGGCGAAGGCTTCCGTCTGATCGTCGCGATCGCGGACGTGTCGCATTACGTGCAGCCGCAAAGCGGGCTCGATACCGATGCGATCGAGCGCAGCACGTCGGTGTATTTCCCGCGCCGCGTGATTCCGATGCTGCCGGAGAAGCTGTCGAACGGACTGTGTTCGCTCAATCCGCAGGTCGACCGCTGTGTGCTGGTGTGCGACATGATCGTCACCGCGCGCGGCGACGTGAAGGCGTACCAGTTCTATCCGGGCGTCATGCATTCGGCCGCGCGGCTCACGTATACCGAAGTCGCCGCGGTGCTGAAAAACACCAAGGGACCGGAGGCGACCCGCCGCGCCGCGCTGCTGCCGCAACTGCAGAATCTGTACGGCGTGTACAAGGCTTTGTTCGCGGCACGCCAGAAGCGCGGCGCGATCGACTTCGATACGACCGAGACGTATATCGTCTGCAACGCGCAGGGCAAGATCGAGCAGATCGTGCCGCGTACCCGCAACGATGCGCACAAGCTGATCGAGGAATGCATGCTGGCCGCGAACGTGTGCGCGGCCGATTTCCTCAAGCGCAACAAGCATCCGGGTCTGTTCCGCGTGCACGCGGGGCCGGGCGCCGAAAAGCTCGAGAATCTGCGCACCTTCCTGCGCGGAATGGGCCTGACGCTCGGCGGCGGCGACACACCGCACGCGAGCGATTACGCGGCGCTGATGGCGCAGATTCGCGACCGGCCCGACGCGCAGATGCTGCAAACCATGTTGCTGCGCTCGATGCAGCAGGCGGTCTACAGCCCCGACAACATCGGCCACTTCGGTCTCGCGTATGAAGCGTATGCGCACTTCACGAGCCCGATTCGCCGCTATCCCGACCTGCTCACGCATCGCGCGATCTACGCGATCTTGCAGGGCCGCAAGTATCAGCCGCAGCCGTCGCAAGGCGTCGAGCTCAATACCGCGCTGTCGCCGCGCGCCCGCGCGATGCAGCAGGCCGACGAGGAAAAACGCGGCCCACGCGCACGCGGGAACAACGTCGCGATCTGGGAAGAACTCGGCTTGCACTGCTCGGCGAACGAGCGACGCGCGGATGAGGCATCGCGCGACGTCGAAGCGTGGCTCAAGTGTTATTTCATGCGCGACAAGCTCGGCGAAGAATATGGCGGGATGATCAACGGCGTTACGTCGTTCGGTATTTTCGTGCAGCTCGATTCGCTGTTTATCGAAGGTCTCGTGCACGTGACGGAACTCGGTTCGGACTACTTCCAGTACGACGAGATCAAGAACGAGTTGCGCGGCGAGCGTACCGGGATTCGCTATCGACTGTCGGATCGCGTGCGGGTACAGGTGAGCCGCGTCGATCTCGATGCGCGCAAGATCGACTTCCGCCTCGTGCGCGATACGCCGATCAAGCCGCCGATGGTACGCGGCGGAGCAGTCGACAAGAGCGCGGCGAACGCCGGCGACGGCGCGGGTCCGCGCGTGCGTTCGCTGCCGCCGGCCGAGCACGGCGGGGCGGCTGGCGCCCGGCGCAAGAAGGCCGCGCCGGCGCAGAGCGCGGCAGTCAAGGAAGCACGCGCGGCGCGCGGCGCGGCGAAGAAGCACGGCGCCGCGCCGAAGGCGGCGTCGAAGCCGGCACGCAAGAAGCGCTGAAGCTGTTGCAGCGCCATACCGCGCGCAGCGGGCACGTGAACGCGTGCCGGTTGCGCGCGGTATGCGTTTGATCGTGTCGATGTTTTTGGTGCGGGCACGCTGGGGCGGCGCGATGCGCGTGGCTACCGGGAAAGCCCGGCACAGGTATCCGGTTTTATCTTCATCACAGCGGCGCGCACTGACGCGCGCCCAATCAAAGGTTGTTCAGTCATGGCACGTCACAAGGTTTTATACGGTTTCCACGCAGTGACCGCGCGTATCCGGCACGATGCGTCGACGGTCGAGGATGTCTATTACGACGCGACGCGCAAGGACCGGCGGATGACCGAATTCCTGCACGTCGCGAAGGAAGCGGGCGTGCGCCTGATCGCCGCCGACGAAACGCGTCTGTGGGGACTCGCGCGCACTGAGCGCCATCAGGGTGTGGTCGCGCGCGCCGGCGATATGCCGCTCGCGCAGAACCTCGCCGAACTGCTCGACGGCATCAGCGGCTCGCCGCTGATTCTGGTGCTCGACGGCGTGACCGATCCGCACAATCTCGGCGCCTGCCTGCGGGTCGCCGACGCGGCCGGCGCGCACGCGGTGATCGCGCCGCGTGATCGCGCGGTCGGCCTGAATGCGACCGCCGCGAAGGTCGCGAGCGGCGCGGCCGATACGGTGCCGTACATCACGGTGACGAATCTGGCGCGGGCGCTGCGCGAGCTGAAGGACGCGGGCGTGTGGATCGTCGGCACGGCGGGCGAGGCCAGCAAGAGCGTCTACGAGACGGAGCTCGATGGTCCGGTCGCGATCGTGATGGGCGCGGAAGGCGAGGGGATGCGGCGTCTGACGCAGGAGACCTGCGACATCGTCATGCGCATTCCGATGGCGGGGACGGTGGAGAGTCTGAACGTTTCCGTTGCGAGCGGCGTGTGTCTGTTCGAGGCGGTGCGGCAGCGGGCGGTGAAGAAGTAAGGCCGTTTGCCGGTTCTGCTGTTCTTTTGCTGTTGGCCGATTGATGGCGCCCGGAACACTTTGGTGTTGCCGGGCGTTTTTGTTGTGGCCCGAGCACCTCAAGCAACCCGAGCCCGAAGCGCGAAAAAGCCCGAAGGCCCAGACCCCAGCACGGCTCCAGACGCCTCAAAAACGCGCCCAAAACACCCGAAAAAATCCGCCGAACCCCGCCCCAAACCCCCAC
>NZ_MSDV01000060.1 GCF_001931485.1 Burkholderia sp. SRS-W-2-2016
GGACCGTGAAACGACTCTACGCCGATGATAGTGCGGATTGCCCGTGTGAAAGTAGGTAATCGTCAGGCTTCTTATGCAGTACGTCCAGAACCCCGGTGTCTCCGAAAGAGTGCCGGGGTTCTGGCGTTTACGAGCGGAAAAAGGCCACTGCGTACGGTACGGTACGCGAACCGGTCGCGGTTCCTGTCGTCACTGCCTTCCCATCCGCAACGCGTCCGCGTAGCCCGTCAGTTCCAGATACGCGTGCCCGACCTCCGCATTTGCACGGCTAACTCGCGCCGCACCTTCCCAATACACAGCACCGGTCGATTGTCGTGAATCGAGTTCCTGATCGTCCATCAGCGGATCGAGTTGCCATGTCAGCGCACCGGTCCTGACCGTCATCGACACGGGATACGATGCGCCCGTGCGCGGCGAGCGCCACGTGCGAACAGGCGTGAAGTCGACCTGATCGGGGGCGAAGTTCGTGATCCGCCCGTCGGCCTGGCGAAGCGTCGCGTGCGCCCAGATAGCGCCGCCGTCGCGGCGACGCATCTTGAATGCCATCAGCGCCGCGCCGTCCTTCAGATTGGCGCCCACCCAATCCCAGCCAACCGCATCGGTGGCGAGGTAGGTGCTCGACCATTCGTGATCCAGCCATGCCGTGCCTGTCACCGTCGTAGCGTGCTGCGACGTGTTGCGCGATACCGCCGGCCGTACGACGCTGCCGGTCACGCGCAATTGCGGCTCGCTGTAGTAATAGCTGGCCTGCTCCGGCCGCGGTCCTTTGCGCGAGTAACCGCGTTCGCCCTGAAGCAGCGGTGCCTGCGTCGGCGTCAACGCGAGATGCAACGAGAAGCCGGTCGCATCGACAGTGACGTCGTAATGGCCATCCGCGGCGCGGGTCATTTTCCAGCCGTCGAGCTTGACGTCGGTATTGGCGGGCTTCGCGTACGCGAGCCCGAAACCCTCGCGAGCGATACGCTGATCGTGAACTAGGTGTCCGATCGCCGGATCGCTCAACGCCGCATGCGCGATGATCAGTTGCGATGGTGCAAACGCGCTCGGATCGGCTGTGTCGTGGCCCGTCGCGGAACGGAAGAACGTGATCTGAAAGCCGAGCGGCTGGTTGTCGGGCGTGTTGAGCCAGCCGGTCGCATACCACCATTCGGTGCGAAAAGCCGGGTGTGCGCCGGTGTCTGCGGGAAAGCTGAGCGGATGATCGGGCGTGACCGCGGCGAAGGCGGCCGGGGCGGAAGCGGGTGCATCGCCGCCAGCGGCAAAGGCGGGAAAAACGCCGGTAAATGCGACGGTAGACGCCACGGCAGCAGCGACATACAGCAAGCGGGGAAGATGAGAGTAACGCGAGCGATGCATCGAACCGCTGCTCCTGCGGGCAGCAGTACTCGGTACTCCGAATAGAGCGTCCCGCACATCCACCGCCAAACGGCACATCTTCGTGCGCATCACCAATCCTCCTTCACCGCGCGCACCGCATCCACCGACACCGCGCCGCGTCCAGCGACCACCGCGGTCGAGCACGACAGAATCAGCATCACGAGCGCGACCGTGCCGAGCACGAGCCACGGCACATGCAGCGACATGCTCCAATGAAACGACTGCGGATTGACGACGAATACGAGGATCAGGCTGATCGCGAAACCGAGCGCGAAGCCGAGTGCAATGCCGCAAGCGGTGAGCAGGCCGCCTTCCGACGCGAGAATCGCAAGGATCTGGATGCGTGTCACACCGACGTGGCGCAGCATCCCGAACTCGCGGGCGCGTGCGAGCGTTTGCGCGGAAAACGTCGCGGCGACGCCGAATAATCCGATCACGATGGCCACCGCCTCGAGCAGATACGTGACCGCGAAGCTGCGATCGAAGATCACCAGCGTACGCGCGCGGATGTCACCCGGTTGCGACAACTCCAGCGACGCGCCAAATGGCAGCGCCCGCAACCCGTCGATCACGCGTTCGACGCGCGTACCTTGCGCGACTGTCACGGCGACATCGGTGGCGGTGGTGTCGCCGGTCAAGCGCCGGTAGTCGGCAAGCCGCATCTGGATTGCGCCGCTCTGGCGCGCGTAATCGCGCCAGACACCGGCTACGACGAACACCTGGCCAGGCGCGCCGAGCGGCAACCGTACGCGTTGACCCAACCGGTATCCATACAGATCGACCATTGCTTCGGAGACCCAAACAGGTATTTCGCCGGCGTGAAGCGCGGCAGGCGACAGTACCGCGCCGGTCATCTGCAGATTCGCGCCGGGATCGGCCGCGTCGATTTCGCGCGCAAGCAGCGCAACGTCCGGTCGTGCCGGATCGAGCGTCAGATGGGTGATGCGCGCAAACGCGGCGCTTCTGATGCCGGCCACTGCCGCGATCCGCTTCTGTTCGCCGGGCTGCAAGCCGCCGCTGTCGCTGCTATTGCCACCGGACGCTACCCGCACATACAGATCCGCGGACAGCAGATGCGTGACCCACGCATCGACGGACACGCGAAAGCTCGCCACCATGATCGCCATCGCGACGATCAGCGCGAAGCTCGACAGCACACCGCCCATTGCGATCGATGCCTGCCCCGGCGCATTCGCGAGACGCGCGATCGCCAGCGTGCCCGTCGCGCCGGCGCCGCCGCGTGCGCCGCGCACCCGGCTCGTCGCGCCGAAGATCAGCGCGGTCACGCGCGGCATCAATGCGATGCCGCCGACGAGCAGCAACGCGACCGCGAGATAACCGGCAATCGGCGTATCGAACCACGGCGGCAGCCGGGTCAGAACGCCGGCGATCGCCAGGCAGGCAAGCGCAGGCCACGGCGTCGCGAGCCGGGCCAGTGCGCCTTCTTCGGCGCCGGCCTTGAGCGCCGCAGCCGGACGGGCCCGCGCGGCATCGATTGCGGGCGCGATGCTGCCCAACACCGACACCGCGATGCCGAGCAACAGAAACACCGCGCTCGCGAGCGGCTCGAAACCGACCCGCGGCTGCACCCCGGGAAAATAGCCGCCGCCGAGATCGCTGCCGAAAAAGCGCAGCGCGCCGCTGGCCATCGCATAGCCGAGCACGAGTCCGCACAGCGATCCGAGCACCCCGAGCAACGCACCCTCCAGCAGAATCTGGCGCAACAGCTGCGCACGCGTGAGGCCGAGCACGCGCAGCATTGCGAACTGCGAGCGACGCCGCACGACACTCAGCGCCTGCGTCGAAAACACGAGGAACGCGCCGGTGAACAGCGCGACCAGCGCGAGCACGTTCATGTTGATTCGATACGCGCGCGACAGGCGGTCGGTGCGGCTTTCGGTGTCGCGCGTTTCGGCGACAACCCACGCGTTGCCGAGCCGCGCCTGCAGATCCCGCCTGAAGCGCTCCCGGTCGATGCCGCGTTCGAGCTGCACGTCGACGCGCGACAGCTTGCCGATTTTGCCGAAGCGCCATTGCGCGGCGGCGATATCCATCACCGCGAGCCGCTGACCCGGCCGCGTACGCCCGAGTCCGCCCGCGATGCGCAACTGCACGTTCGAGGTCCCGCTGCGCAGCGTTAGCCGATCTCCGGTTTTGACGTTCAGCCATTGCTGCGCGGCGGTCGACAGAAACACCGCATCGGGCGATAGCGTGTCGAGCGGCTGGTCCGGCGACGGCACGCCGAGCAGATCGGGTGTGATACGACTCGCCTTGAATACGTCGATGCCGAGCACCGGCAGCGCGTCGCGCTGCCCGGGCACCGTGACATCGAACGTGAGCACGGGACTTGCCAGCGCGACGCCGGGCCTATTCGCCAGCCGTGGATAAATCGACTCGTCGATAAAGGGCTGGGCGCCGCGTATCTGCAAGTCGGCCTGACCGGACAAGCTGCGGGTGGCCGCCGAGAATTCGTTGAACGCCGCGCTGTTGATCAACTGCACCGCATAACCGAGCGCGACGCCCAGCGCGATCGTGGCGATGGCGACCAGCGCGCGTGCCCGATGACTGCGCCATTCGGCGCCGAGCAGCCAACGCGCGAGCACGCGATGTCCGGGCGTGCGCGGCAGCGGGCGAAGTTCAGCGGCCATCGTCGTTCGAGCGGGCGGCGGCATGCGCAACGTGGGCAACGGCTCGTGCGGGCGCCGCGTGCAAGCCGCCGTCGCTGAGGATCAACACGCGATCGGCCACCGCGGCGGCCGCCTCCGAATGCGTGACCATGATCGTCGCCGCGCCGGTCGCCTTGCTTTGCGCGCGGAACAGCGCTAGCACGTCGTGCGCGGTGGCGGGGTCGAGATTGCCGGTCGGTTCGTCGGCGAGGATCAGGGACGGACGATGCACGAGCGCACGCGCGATCGCTACGCGCTGCAGCTCGCCGCCGGACAGTTCGCGCGGAAAAGCGTCGCCGCGTCCGCCCAGACCGACCGCCGCCAGCATCTCGAGCGCGGCGGCGCCCGGCAGGTCATTGAGCAGCAGCGGCAGCGCGACGTTCTGCGCGAGCGTCAGATGCGGCAGCACGTGAAACGCCTGGAACACGAAGCCGAGCTTTTGCCGGCGCAGACGCGTCGCGGCGTTGTCGTCGAGTTGCTCGACCGCGCAGCCGTCGATCATCACGCTGCCGCTATCGGCGCGGTCGAGTCCGGCGATCAGATTGAGCAGCGTCGATTTGCCGACTCCCGAGTCGCCCATGATCGCGACGAACTCGCCCGCCGCGAGCGTGAAGTCGAGCTGCGCGAGCACGATGCGGCCGCTGCCGTAACGCTTGCTGAGACCGCGACATTCGAGTGCGGGAGCGGCGGCGTCGGCGGGAAGCGTCATGCGGGAAGATCCGGAAAAGGGTGGCCGACGAGGGGCGTCGGCCGGACGGAACGAGTGTGCCTTGTCGCGCGGATTCGCGCAGCAAACCGACCGAGCGCCTTCGCTTTTTGTAAGGAAAATGGAAGTTTGGATGGCGTGACGGCAGGGTGACCCAGACGGTTCGTAAGGTCCCGCGGAAGCAGCTCTGCGCGGATATTCACGGGCAGATTTAGAGGGCCGCGCAAAAAATTTTTTATCGCGCGAGCCCCGGAATTTTGTCCTGGACGGTGAATACGCAGTTCTCAAACAGGCGAGGAGAGCAGGATCCATTCCACCCGTTCCGTCCCCGGAAAAAGCAAACGCTTAAAAGTTGTCAAATCCATCGAACTACGCGCCTTTTGCGGCCAAAAAATTTAGCGCCCGCAAGCGATCTGTAACAATGTGCAAGCGCACATTTTCATGCGTTTTGCAAGGGTGCGCGTCACAACAATAAATTGTGGCGCGGATTCTCGCGCTGTTGCGATGCAAAAATATCCTTATCTTGGTAATCTCCCACCCTTGGTTAGATGACCGCGGGTAAACGTGTAGCGGAAAACCCGTTTACATGTCCATTTCAGCGAACTCCAGCTTACATATCCATTTCAGCGCCAGCTGTTTTCAGTGGCGCTGAGGCGGCGTTTTGTACATCAAAGTTTGACAGAGCACATGCCATTGCCTCTCCTAAGTCTTCTCATCTGGATTCCCATCGTCGCCGGACTCGTGGTGCTGCGCGCCGGCTCCGACGCCGCGCGTAACCGCACGCGCTGGCTCGCGCTGATCGGCGCGGTGGCGGGTTTCCTGCCGGTGATCCCGCTCGTCGCGAACTTCCGTAACGACGTGACCTCGATGCAGTTCGTCGAGAACGTCCGCTGGTCGCCGACGTTCGACATCGCCTGGCATGTGGGGATCGACGGGATTTCGCTGTGGCTCGTCGCGCTGACCGCGCTGACCACGATCATCATCGTGATCGCGTCGTGGGAGTCGGTCACGCAGCGCACCGCGCAGTACTTCGGCGCGTTCCTGATGCTGTCCGGTTTCATGCAGGGCGTGTTCACGTCGCTGGACGGGATGATGTTCTTCATCGCGTTCGAAGCGACGCTGATTCCGCTGTATCTGCTGATCGGCACCTACGGTCACAAGAACCGTACGTATGCGGCGGTGAAGTTCTTCTTCGTGTCGCTGCTCGGCTCGCTGATGATGCTGATGTCGCTGCTCTATCTGTTCGCGCAGACCCACAGCTTCGACCTCGCGGTGTGGCGCGAGGCGCAACTCGGCATGGTGCCGCAGGCGCTGATCTTCCTCGGCTTCCTCGCCGCGTTCGGCGTGAAGGTGCCGATGTGGCCGCTGCACACGTGGCTGCCCGACGTCCACCTCGACGGCCCGACCGGTGCCGCGGTGATGATCGGTATGCTGAAGATCGGCGGCTACGGTCTGCTGCGTTTCGCGCTGCCGATCGCGCCGCAAGCGAGCCACTTCTTCGCGCCGATGATGATCACGCTGTCGCTCGTCGCGGTGATCTACGCGAGCCTGCTCGCACTCGTGCAAACCGACATGCGCCGTCTGCTCGCGTATTCGACGGTTGCGCACATGGGCCTCGTCACGCTCGGCCTGTTCGTCTTCAACCGCTTCGGCCAGGCCGGCGCGATCGTGCAGATGATCTCGTACGGCGTGGTGTCGGGCGCGATGCTGCTGTGTACCGGCATGCTGCACGACCGCACCAAGACCGCGTCGATCGCCGAATTCGGCGGCGTCGCGAACACGATGCCGCGCTTCGCCGCGTTCGTGATGCTGTTCTCGATGGCCAATATCGGCTTGCCGGGCACTTCGGGTTTCGTCGGCGAATTCATGGTGCTGATGGGCGCGATCCGTTTCAACTTCTGGATCGGCGCGATCGCCGCGAGCACGCTGGTGCTGAGCGCGGCCTACACGCTGTGGATGTACAAGCGCGTGATTTTCGGCGCGATCGCCAATGCGCGCGTCGCCAATCTGAAGGACCTCGGCAAGCGCGAATTCGCGCTGCTCGGCGCGATGGCGCTGCTGGTGCTCGCGATCGGTATCAATCCGAAACCGTTCACCGATGCGATCGACCCGTCGGTCGGCACGCTGCTCGCGCAGTCGGAACGCTCCGCGCTGCCGGGCGATGCGACGCCGGACGGCAACGAGCATCTTCAAGCTGCGACGCCGACACCGGCGCCGGCTGCCGCCGCCGCGCAAAACCCGGGTTAATAGAACAAGGCGCAAGAGCCGCTGTCGCATCCGCGCGTCGGGATGCGGCGGCGCTCTTGCGCTTTTGCGCGTCCGCATCGCCTCCTTGATTGAAAACGAAAGGCGTTAGGTCATCAAAGCCGCACGCTGTCCAGCGGTTTTCGAGGGCTTATTTGAGGGGGCTTTGCGACGCGTCAACTTTTCGATGCTTTGTTTCAAGGCGTCGCAAACGACGCTTGCAGGATCAGGTGTGTGGGGAATTGCGACAACGTGTCACACGATGTCGCAACGCAATAGATCGTTGCTAAATCGAGTGTTTATTGACAATCAGGGCACCCCTATTATGCGAGCGCTTATTAATGGAGAGCCGTCGAATGACGTTCGTTGAAGTCAAAAAAACGAGGCAAGGAATATGAAAGCAAGGGCTCTGACCAGGCCGGCAAGCGTTCTTTCCGCCAGCCTCTTGTTGCTGCTGTCGGGTTGCAGCAACCTCGATATTTTGAATCCGAAGGGCAGTGTGGGCGTGGCGGAGCGCGATCTGATCGCGACTTCGACGTGGGCCATGCTGATTGTGGTGGTGCCGGTGATCGCGCTCACCCTGTTTTTCGCGTGGCGTTATCGCGCGTCGAACAGGAACGCCGACTACCAGCCGGGGTGGACGCATTCCACCGCGGTTGAAGTCGTCGTCTGGACGATTCCGACTTTGATCATTCTGTTCCTCGCCGTGCTGACGTGGCGGACGACTCATGAGCTCGATCCGTATCGCCCGCTCGAGTCGCAGGTCAAGCCGATCAACGTCGAAGTCGTCGCGCTCGACTGGAAGTGGCTGTTCATCTATCCGGACCTGGGCATCGCTTCGGTCAATCAACTGGCGATCCCGGTCGGTACGCCAGTGAATTTCCGCATTACGTCGGACACGGTGATGAACTCGTTCTTCATCCCGCAACTCGGCGGCCAGATCTACGCGATGGCGGGCATGCAAACGCGCCTGCACCTGATCGCCGATCACGCCGGCGACTTCGCGGGCACCGCGGCGAACTTCAGCGGCAAGGGCTTCTCGGACATGAAGTTCCGCACGCTCGCCACTTCGCCTGAAGAGTTCAACGCGTGGGTCGCGAAGGTGCGCGCTTCGTCGGACCGTCTCGACATGGACCGCTATCACGCGGTGTCCGAGCCGAGCGAAAAGGATCCGGTGCGTTACTTCTCGACGGTCGATCCGAAGCTCTTCAACAACATCATCGCCCGCTACAACAACGGCAACGTCCTCGACAACATGCAGGACGCTAACTGTGCGCCTAAGGGGTAACGCATGTTCGGAAAACTAACGCTCGATGCGATCCCGTATCACGAGCCAATCATCGTAACGGCGGGCGCGGGGATGATCCTCGCCGCGCTGGCCGTGCTCGGCGCCATCACGTACTTCGGTAAGTGGCGCTACTTGTGGACCGAATGGCTGACCTCGGTCGACCACAAGAAGATTGGCGTGATGTACATCGTCATTGCTTTCATCATGCTGCTGCGCGGCTTCGCCGACGCGATCATGATGCGTATGCAACTGGCGCTGTCGTACCTGTCGCCCGGCTTCCTGCCGCCGCATCACTACGACCAGATCTTCACCGCGCACGGCGTCATCATGATTTTCTTCATGGCGATGGCGTTCATGGTCGGTCTGATGAACCTGATCGTGCCGCTGCAGATCGGCGCGCGCGACGTCGCGTTCCCGTTCATCAACTCGCTGAGCTTCTGGATGACGGCGGTCAGCGCGATCCTGATCAACATTTCGCTGGTGATCGGTGAATTCGCGCAGACCGGCTGGCTTGCGTATCCGCCGCTGTCCGAACTGCAGTTCAGCCCCGGTGTCGGTGTCGACTATTACCTGTGGAGCTTGCAGCTCTCCGGTATCGGTACGCTGCTGACCGGTGTGAACTTCTTCGTGACCATCGTGAAGATGCGCGCGCCCGGCATGACGTTCATGAAGATGCCGGTGTTCACGTGGACCGCGCTGTGCACGAACGTGCTGATCATGGCGTCGTTCCCGATCCTGACCGTCACGCTCGCGCTGCTCGGCCTCGACCGTTACCTCGGCATGCACTTCTTCACGAACGATGCCGGCGGCAACGCGATGCTGTACCTGAACCTGATCTGGGCATGGGGTCACCCCGAGGTGTACATCCTGATCCTGCCGGCGTTCGGTATTTTCTCGGAAGTCGTCGCGACCTACGCGAAGAAGCCGCTGTTCGGCTACAAGACGATGGTGTGGGCGACCTGCGCGATCATGGTGCTGTCGTTCCTCGTGTGGCTGCACCACTTCTTCACGATGGGTTCGGGCGCTGACGTGAATGCGTTCTTCGGTATCGCGACGATGATCATCTCGATCCCGACCGGCGTCAAAGTGTTCAACTGGCTGTTCACGATCTACAAGGGCCGTCTGCAGTTCACGACGCCGGTTCTGTGGACCATCGGCTTCATCATCACTTTCACGATCGGCGGTATGACCGGCGTGATGATGGCGATCCCGGGCGCGGACTTCGTGCTGCACAACAGCCTGTTCCTGATCGCTCACTTCCACAACGTGATTATCGGTGGCGTGCTGTTCGGTTATCTGGCCGGCTTCAACTACTGGTTCCCGAAGGCGTTCGGCTTCAAGCTGAACGAGAAGCTCGGCAAGGCATCGTTCTGGTTCTGGCAGATCGGCTTCTGGGTTGCGTTCACGCCGCTGTACGTGCTCGGTTTCATGGGCATGACCCGTCGTCTGAATCACTACGACAATCCGGCATGGCATCCGTGGCTGATGGTCGCCGCGTTCGGCGCGGTGCTGATCGCAATCGGTATTGCCTGCCAGCTGCTGCAGCTGGTGGTCAGCATCCGCGATCGCAACCTGAAGGAAAACCGCGACCTCACGGGCGATCCGTGGGACGGTCATACGCTGGAATGGGCGACCAGCTCGCCGCCGCCGTCCTATAACTTCGCGCATATCCCGGTGGTGCAATCGCTCGACGCGTTCACCGAAATGAAATCGCGCAAGGGTCCGCAAGTCGTGCCGCCGTATCGCGACATTCATATGCCGTCGAATACGTCCGCGGGTCTGATCGTGGGTCTGTTCTCGCTGGCGTTCGGTTTTGCGGCTGTGTGGCACATCTGGTGGCTTGCGATCGTCGGCCTGGTCGGCGCGATCGGCACCGTGATCGTCTACAGCTTCCAGAAGAACGAGGGCTACTACATTCCGGCCGACACTGTCGCGCTGATCGAAGAGAAACGCAGCGGCGGTGCTGCCGCCAGGACCGGCGCCGGTAACGGTGCGCAGGTCGCGCTGGAGGTTGACTGATGTTACAGAAGACTATTGCGGTTGAACCGCATCATCATCACGACGCGGACCATCCGCCGTCGCACTCGGTGTTCGGTTTCTGGCTGTACCTGATGACCGACTGCATCATCTTCGCGGCGCTGTTCGCAGTGTTCGCGGTGATGAGCCATCAGTTCGCCGGTGGTCCGAGCGGTAAGGATCTGTTCGAGATCCCGGGCGTCGCGCTGGAAACGGCGATGCTGCTGCTCTCCAGTATCACGTACGGCTTCGCGATGCTCGGCGCGCACAAGAACCGCAAGGGTGCGCTGCTCGGCTGGCTGGGCGTGACGTTCCTGCTGGGCCTCGCGTTCCTGGTGCTGGAAATGCGCGAGTTCTCGCACATGATCGCCGAAGGCGCGGGTCCGAGCCGTAGCGCGTTCCTGTCGTCGTTCTTCACGCTGGTCGGCACGCACGGCCTGCACGTGACGTTCGGCCTGATCTGGATGGTGGTGCTGGCCCTGCAGGTGATGCGTCATCGCGATCTGACCGAGCGCGACATGATCCGTCTGACGTGCCTGAGCCTTTTCTGGCACTTTCTGGACGTCGTCTGGATCGGCGTTTTCACCTTTGTTTATCTTGCGAGCGTGATCTAAATGGACCATAGCCATAGCGCCCACGGCGCGCACTCGGAAGGAGGCCACGGCAGCTTCGGCAGCTATATGGCCGGTTTCGTGCTGTCGGTGATTCTGACCGTCGCGGCCTTCGCGATCGTGATGACCGGCACGCTGACGGGCTCGAACGCGCTGTTCGCGATCGCCGGTCTCGCCTTCGTGCAGATCATCGTGCATCTGGTGTTCTTCCTGCACATGAACACGTCGTCGTCGCAGCGCTGGAACGTGACCGCGTTTGCGTTCACCGCGCTGACCGCGCTGATCGTGATCGGCGGGACGTTGTGGGTCATGCACAACGTCAGCATGCATATGATGTCGCGATAAGACTCGAGCGCGTTAGCGTTTCAGTCTGAAAGAAAAAGCCCCGCAAGGACTTGGTCCTTGCGGGGCTTTTTGTATTTGGGGCGGGGCTGGTGGTGCGCGGGTTGCAAGCGTTCGTGCAGAGCGTGGCATTGTCGGTTCACTGCGACGCGTGAAGGGGCAGGGAGGCCGGCAACGCGGCTACACTGACGCCAATGAAATCTGGGCCGCCGGATGCTGATACAAGGAGGACTTTCCGATGAATGCTCTGCTCGACTGGTTCGCGGCGGCGAGGTGGCGCATGTCCCTGTCTCACTGCCTCGAGGGATTGCTGGTTCAGGTGCCGATCGGGCTATTGCTGAACTTTCGGATTGGCGCGCTGGCCGTGATCGTCTGGTACTGGTCGAGAAAGAAGCTCGAGTGCGAGTTCGAAACCCTGGGTGCCGAGGAGTCGCTCGCTTTCGAATCGCATGCCTATACCTGGTCGATCGGGTGGCTGCCGTGGCAATGGGATGCTTACAAGGTATTGGACGTAGTGCTGCCGGCGTTGTCCGCGACGTTGATCGCAATGGTCATGCGTGATTACAAAGGGTTACTGCCGGTATTTTAGCGGCCATCCCTGTTGGTGATTTGAGCAAGGGACTCGCGAACAAAAGCGACTCGTGAAAGCACGGTGTATTGCGCGTGCGAGTCAGTGTGACCGCTATATTCATTGTCAAATCCGGATCGATCGCGCTGCTGTAGATGAACAACAATATCAGCCATTACTTCGACGTTAATTCGTTGCGGCTCTGCCAGATAATTAAATGATTTGCAATAGAAAAGGGCGGAAAAGGAGATAGGGAATTGAAAGTGTAGGCGACCTGCAAGCGGTGTGTAACCACGAAAACGTTTGTTCGTCACGCAATGCTCGTGATATTTGCTGTAACAGTTGGTAATTGATACCTGTTGCAAAGGCGCGACTTGGGGAAAAATCCTAAATTGTAATGGCCTGAAAGAATTCTCTTGCGGTATCATTGCGCCCGGCGCGCTACCAGCCTGCCATTTCGTCTCTTTCAGTGTGTCCGCCGGCCCAGTATTAGTCGGGTTGCGCGGTATTTTTTGCTCCCCCATCTCGATCTGAGATCGTGAAGGAATCGGCGCTGCAAGCGTTAGCTCTGCAGCTTCATCGCTTTGGCTGGCGCAAAGCGATGCTGGCGGTAGCAGTAGATGTCCTAATCCCGCATGTTTGCGATGTCAATTCGCGCGTTTTAAACAAAGCGTGCTGTTGCAAAATGAAAACGGATAACTCCATTTACAGATCATGCAAAAACAACATCGCGTGAAATCGAGGGGCCAGTGAGTACAAATGGGCCGCGTGTAGTCGTTGTCACTGGCGCTAGTGCCGGACTCGGGCGCGCGCTGGCCTTAAGTTATAGCGCTCCAGGCATCGCGCTGGGATTAATCGCGCGAAACGCCGAACGTCTGGACGCGGTCGCCGCGGAGTGTCGCGCGCGCGGCGCTGAAGTCGTGACTGGCTGCGTGGACGTTCGTGATGCGGCCGCACTGCAGGCGTGGATTTTCGAGTTCGACGCACAACACCCGATCGACCTGCTGATCGCCAATGCCGGTGTCGCCAGCACGCTGCGCTCAATGGACGACTGGGAAGGCACCGCTCGTACCGCCGAAGTTGTCAATACCAATCTCTACGGTGCTTTGCATGCGGTGCTGCCTGCCATCGAGCGCATGCGCGCCCGGCAGCGCGGCCAGATTGCAATCGTTAGTTCGCTCGCCGGCTTGAGAGGGATGGCAATCTCGCCGGCCTACTGCGTGAGCAAAGCCGCGCTCGTGGCGTACTGCGATTCCGTGCGTCCGGTTCTCGCCCGCGACCATATCGGCATTTCAGTCGTGATGCCCGGTTTCGTGCGAACCGCGATGAGCGACGTTTTTCCCGGCAACAAGCCGTTCATGTGGAGCGCCGAAAAAGCCGCGCTGTTCATCAAGACGCGCCTGCATCGGCGCCGCGTGGAAATTGCGTTTCCGTTCAGTTTGACCCTCGGTCTCAAGTTGCTGCGTTTGTTGCCCGCGACCGTCGCGGACGCAATCCTTGGTTTCCTGTTTCAGATCCCTCGTCGGAATATGTGAAGTGCTGCCCGGTTTGACAATCGCGGCCGCGCTGGTCGCATGCTCCTTTGCCGTCGAGGCGATCTCCGTCACGAGATCGTCGCTGCGTCGGCCGCCCGTTGCACTGATGTTGCATCTGGTGGCGCTCGCCGTCGTGACGGCGGGGTGCATCGCGCTGACGGGCCGGCCGTTATTTTCGACGGGCGTCGTGCTCGTGCTGATTGGAGTGCTCGCCGTCGTCGGCAATGCCAAATATGCGTCACTGCGCGAACCGCTGGTCTTCAGCGACCTGAGTCTCTTCAGCCAGGTTTTCTCGCACCCGCGTCTGTATTTGCCGTTTCTCGGTTTCGGAAAACTCGTCCTCGTACTCGCCGGCATTGCCGCCGCGGTTGGCGCGTTCATTGCCGAACCACCCACGGTACTCGCGCACCGAGGTGTCGCGGCCGTCGTTGCGTTGATCTGTCTGCCGGTGTGCATCGCGCTGGCGCGGCGCCTGCCGCTCACGCTGCAGCCTTTTGCGGATCAAGTCCGGTTCGGTTTCTTCGCTGCGTTCACGGCTTATCTGGTCAACGGTTTGAGCCGCGCGCAACGGCACGCGTTTGCTCGCGCGGCGGCTGCCGGCCCGTTTTCGTCGGGTCGTCCGGACGTTCAGCCGGACGTCATCGTGATTCAGAGCGAGTCGTATTTCGACGCTCGCCGGCTCGGCGGAGGTGTGTGCGGCGCGCCTTATACGCATTTCGATCGCGCACGGCGCGAGTCGTTCGAGCAGGGCGAGCTGGCGGTGCCGGCCTGGGGTGCCAATACGATGCGCAGCGAATTCGCGATGCTCACCGGCCTGACGTCCGCCGCGCTCGGTTACGCGCGCTTTTATCCGTATATGTTCGTGCGCCGGGCGTGCGCGTCGCTGGCGGGTTATTTCAGCCGCGGCGGCTATCGGACGGTGGCGGTGCACCCGTACTACGCGAACTTCTTCGGCCGTCGCCGCGCGTTCGCGCACATGCATTTCGACCGCTTTCTGGACATCGCGGACTTCGACGCCGCGGCTCGCGTGGGGCCCTACGTCGGCGATCTGGCGGTGGCGGACAAACTCATCGCTCTCCTGCAAACCCGTGATGACAAACCGCTGTTCGCGTTCGCGATCACGATGGAGAATCACGGGCCTTTGCATCTGGAGACGGTGTCCCACGGCGAAGCCGCGACGCGGCACACGCTGGGAGACGACGCGCGCTGGCACGATCTGACCGCGTATCTGCGGCACGTGGAAAACGCGGACGCGATGATCGGCAAGTTGACCGCTTATCTGCGCGAGCGCAAGCGGCCGACCGTCCTGTGTTTTTATGGTGATCACGTTCCTGCCATGTCTTCCGTATTCGACGCGCTCGAAACGGAACCGACGCGCAGCGACTACTTTATTTGGCGCAATTTCGGCAGCGACATCGGCACGCGCCGGGATGTGAGCGTCGAGACTCTCGGTTCCACGATACAGCGCGCGATGACGCCCGCGGAACGTGTCGGAACCGATTCGCGAAACAAGTTGCAGCAGATGCCGGCATGATGATTGAAAAAAAAATTGCGATTATTGGGATAGCGTGTCGCTTTCCCGGCGGAGTGACTGGGCCTGAAGACTTCTGGCAACTGCTGTGCGATGAGCGCGACGCAGTGACCGCCGTGCCTGCCGATCGATTCGGCACGGCGTTCTACCAGCATCCGTCCAAAAAGGAAGCGGGCAAGAGCTACACGTTCTCGGCGGGCGTGCTCGATAACGTGGCCGGCTTCGATGCCGCGTTTTTCGGCGTGTCGCCGCGCGAGGCAAACCAGATGGATCCGCAGCAGCGTCTGCTGCTCGAACTCGCATGGGAAGCGTTCGAGGACGCCGGTGTGCGTCCGGCGGAGATGCGCGGGCGCGACTGCGGCGTGTTCGTCGGCGCCGCGGCGATGGACTACGGCAACCGCAGCATGGACGATCTGAACTGGATCGATGCGTACTCGGCGACGGGCAACACGCTCAGCATCGCGTCGAATCGCGTGTCCTATCTGTTCGATCTGCGCGGGCCGAGCATGTCGGTGGACACCGCCTGCTCGTCGTCGATCGTCGCGCTGCATCAGGCCGTGCAGGCATTGCAGTCGGGCGAGACCGAAATGGCGCTCGCGGGCGGTGTCAATCTGCTGCTGCACCCGTTTGGTTTCGTGAGTTTTTCGAAGGCGTCGATGCTGTCGCCGCGCGGCCGCTGCCGTGCATTCGATGCAACCGGCGACGGCTATGTGCGCGCCGAAGGCGGTGCGTTCGTACTGCTCAAACCGCTCGAGCGCGCGCTCGCGGACGGCGACACGATTCACGCGGTGATCGCCGGCTCAGGCGTTAATTCAAACGGCCATTCGCATGGCGGCATCAGCGTGCCGACGACGGCGATGCAAGCCGACCTGCTGCGCTCGGTGTATCGCCGCGCGGGCGTCGATCCGCGCTCGCTCGCCTATCTGGAAGCGCACGGCACGGGTACCGCTGTCGGCGACCCGATCGAGGCGCGCGCGCTGATCGAAGCGGTCTCGGGCGCTCGCCCGGCCGACGATCCGTTGCTGATCGGCTCGGTCAAGACCAACCTCGGACACCTCGAAACCGCGTCGGGCATGGCCGGCCTGCTGAAGGCGATTCTGTGCCTGAAGCATGGCGCGGTGCCGCGCTCGCTGCATTTCGAAAAGCCGAACCCCGCGATCGATTTCGAAGGCGGCCGCCTGCGCGTGGTCGACCGATTCACGCCGCTCGCGCGCCGCGACGGCGCGCCGCTCACGATCGGCGTCAACTCGTTCGGCTTCGGCGGCACCAATGCTCACGTCGTGCTCGCCGAGGCGGGGGGCGTGTCCGCGCCCATCGCGCCTGCCGCACCTGCCGTGCCTGCCACGCCTGCCACGGCCAGCGCGCCGGAGGCGGACGCGGAGGCGGACGCGAATGCGCCGCTGGCGCCGCTCGTCCTCACCGCGCGCTCGCCGGCTGCGCTTGCCGCACTCGCCGCGCGCTACCTCGCGCGCCTGCAGGGCGGCGCCGATTGGGCCGCGCTCGCGGCCGGCGCCGCGCGTCGCCGCGAATGGCACGAGCAGCGCGCGGTCATCGCACCGCCGGATCTCGAAGCGGGCCGCGACGCGCTGCGGATGCTTGCGGACTCGTCCGCGCAGGCGCTGCCGGCTTACGTCGCCCAAGGCCAGGCGGTGGCGGCGTCCAGCAAGGTCGCGTTCGTCTATGCGGGCAACGGCTGTCAGTGGGCCGGCATGGGCAAGCAGCTCTATGCGGAAGACGCGGGATTTCGCGCGGCGCTCGACGAAGTCGACGCGCTGTGGTGCGCCGACGGCAGCGACTCGCTGGTCGACGTGCTGCGCGCGGGCGCGAGCGCCGAATGGCTCGCGGCGACGGAAAACGCGCAGCCGCTGCTGTTCGCGATCCAGGTCGGCATTACGCGCGCACTCGAAGCGCGCGGTATCGATTGCGATGCGGCGGTCGGCCATAGCGTCGGCGAAATCGCGGCCGCGTGGGCCGCCGGTGCGCTGACGCTCGCCGAGGCGGTGCGCGTGATCCGCATTCGCAGCGGCGCGCAGGGTCTGACGCGCGGCACCGGCAAGATGGCGGCGGTGGGCGTTGGCGAAGCCGACGCGCGCGATCTGATCGCCCGTCTCGGTCTCACGCAGACGGTCGAACTGGCCGGCACCAACAGCCCGGAAGCGGTCACGCTGGCCGGCTCGCCCGAGGGGCTCGAAGCGATCGGCGCGGCGCTCGCCGCGGACGGCAGCTTCTTCCAGGTGCTCGATCTCGATTACGCGTTCCATAGCAGCCGCATGGACGTGATCGAGCCGGTGGTGCGCGCGGGTCTCGCCGATCTGGCGCCGCGCGAAGGCACCAGGCGCTATGTGTCGACCGTCACCGGCGACACGCTGTCCGGTACCGCGCTCGACGCCGGTTACTGGTGGCGCAACATCCGCGAGCCGGTGCGGTTCGGTCAAGCGCTCGCGCGTCTTGCCGACAAGGGCGTGCGGATGTTCATCGAAATCGCACCGCACTCGATCCTGCGCCACTACGTGAAGCAGACCCTCGCGAGCCGCAATCTCGCGGGAGCGGTCGTGCCGACGCTCAAGCGTCATCACGACAGCGCGCAGATGCTCGCGCATTCGATCCTCGCGGCGGTCGCGCACGGCGCGCGCGTCGATCTCGACCGCTTCGTGCCGCTCGCGCCGCAGGGCTCGCAGACGACGCTGCCGACCTATCCGTGGCAGCGCGAACGCTACTGGCAGACCGCCACCATCGAGGGCTACAACCTCGTGAACCGGCGCGTCGATCATCCGCTGCTCGGCTACCGCCTGCACGAACATGCGTTCGGGTGGGAAAACCAGCTCGATCCGCAACGCGTGCCGATGCTCGCCGATCACGTCGTCGATGGCGGCGTCGCGTTCCCGGGCGCCGGCTATGTGGAAATGGCGCTGGCCGCGGCGCGGGTGTTTTTCGGCACCGCGGAAGTCGCGCTCGAGAACCTCGAAATTCGCATGCCGGTCGTGTTCCAGCCGCAGCACGGCAAGCTGTTCCGCTTCGTGATCGATGCGCGCACCGCGTCGTTTACGATCCAAACGCGCGAACGCATGAGCGATGGTCCGTGGAATCTCAACGTGACGGGCCGTCTGCTCGAAAGCGGCAGCACGCTGGATGCGCGGAGCGTGGCCGACGAGTCGGTGCTGGCGAGCGTCGAAGCGAACTCCGCGATGGACGGTGACGCGCTCTACGCAAGCACGAATGCGATCGGTTTGAGCTACGGTCCGGCGTTCCGCTGGGTGAGCAAGGTCCACGTGCAAGGCGACGATGCGCTGGCCGAACTGGCGGTGCCGAAGGCATTGGGCGGCGCCCAGGCGCTGGCCGGCTGGCTGCTGCATCCCGCGCTGATGGATAGCGGTTTCCATCCGCTGTTCGCGGTGCTCGGCCAGGCCGGCGCGGCGACCAGCGACGCGCGAGCGGCCTTCGTGCCGGTTCAGATCGGCCGCGTCGATTATCTGCGCGGCGACTCGGTGCGCCGCGTGCTCGCGCGTGTGCAGCGCCGCAGCCCGCATTCGATCGTCGCGTCGTTCGAATTCCTCGACGCCACTAACGCGATCGTCGCGCGCCTGTCCGCGTGCCGGTTCCGCCGCGTCGACCTGACGGGCCGGCGCCATGCCGCGCCGGCGCGCTTCGCTTACGCGCTCGAAGCGCGTCCGCTGCCGGAAGACTTCACGGCTGCCGCGCTGCCCGCGCCGGCTGCGCTGCTCGAGCGCGCGAGCGCGCGTGTCGCGTCGCCCGAGGGCAGCGCGCAGCGCACGAATCACCTGACCGAAACATTGCCGCTGCTCGACGTGCTCGCGGGCCTGTATGCGTTGCACGCGCTCGATGCGATCGGCGCGTTCGCGCAGCCGAAGCTGCCCGCGCTGGCCAACGCGCCGCTGCTCGCGCGCCTTGCGCAGATCGTCGTGGAAGACGGACTCGCCGGTTTCGAAGGCGAGCGTCTGGTGCGCGACGACGCGGCTTGCGCGGCGATGCCCGAACTCGACGCGCTGTGGCGCGACGTGCTGGCCAGTTCGCCGGCGCACGTTGCCGAACTGACGCTGCTCGCGCACGTCGGTGCGGCGTTGCCGCGCGTGCTCCGCGACAGTGCCGACGCCGCGCCGGCGTTGCTGTCGCCGACCGGGCGCAGCCTCGTCGAGCAATTTTTCGACGCGTCGCCGACGTGGTCGCATGCGCGCGCGCTGCTCGCCGCATGCACGCAGGAGGCGCTGGCAGCGTGGCCGCGCAAGCGTCGTCTGCGCGTGCTGGAAATCGGCGCAACCAGCGGCGACGTGCTTCAGCCGCTCGACCTCGGCATGCCGGCGGCGCAGTGCGAGCACGTGCTCGCGGGCACCCACCAGCAGCTTGCCGCGCTCGATGCGGAAGCGCACAGCCATGTGCAGACGCTGCTGCTCGGCGAAAACGACGCGCTGTTCGCGCATTGCCGCGACGCCGCGCCGTTCGACGTGATCGTCGTCAACCGGATGCTCGGCGAACAGGCCGAACCGCTCGCCGCATTGCAGGCGATTGCCGGGCGGCTCGCGCCGGGCGGCATCGTGGTGCTCGCCGACGCGCGCCGCAGCCGTTTCTCCGACCTCGTGTTCGGCACCGCCGGTCACGAAGTCGCGGCCCAGACTTACGGCGCGCTCGCGCCGGCCGCGCTGCAGTCGCTGTGCGAGCGCGCCGGTCTGCAGGACATCACGCGTCATCTGGAGCAGGATCTCGATCTGGAAGGCACGCCGACGCTGCTGGTCGCGCGCAAGCCTGACGTTGCGCAACAGCTGCAGGCCAGCCCGGCCGCGCAACAGCCGTGGCTGCTCGTGCAAGCGGACAACGACGCGTTCGGCGCCGCGCTTGCGCAGGAACTCGCGCGTCGCGGCTGCCGGGTGGCAACGACGAACGTGCGCGAAGCGGCTGCCTCGATCGAACGCGGCAATCCGCAAACGCAGATCGTGTTCGTCGCGCCGTTCGCAGCGCTCGACGACGCCAGCGGCGCCGACGTGATGCACGCGCAGCAGGGCGGCGCGCTCGCGCTCGCCACGCTCGCACGCGAACTCGATGCGGCCGGCGTCGCCGCGCAGGCGCGCGTGTGCGTGATCACGCGCGGCGGCGCACCGTTCGTGCAAGGGCCCGCCACGGCGACGCAACCGGAGCAGGCGAGCCTGTGGGGGCTCGGTCGCGTGATGGCGAACGAATACCCGGCGCTTGCGCTGCGTCTGCTGGACGTCGCGGGCGCCGCTAGCGAGGCGGTGCCGCAACTGGCGCACGCGCTGCTGCACGACGACGGCGAAGAAGAAGTGCTGCTTACCGCACAGGGTCGCTACGTGCCGCGCATGCTGCCGGCGCAAACGGCGCAGCGGCAGGCGCCGCATGACGCATTCACCGCTGAGCGGGCGGCCGGTCCGGCACCCGCGGTGCTGGCGTTCGACATGCCCGGTTCGCTGCGCAACCTCGAATGGTTTGCATTGCCGGCGCGCGAACTGAATCCCGGCGAAGTCGAGATCGCGCCGGTGGCCACCGGTCTGAACTTCCGCGACGTGATGTACTCGATGGGCCTGCTATCCGACGAGGCGGTCGAAACCGGCTTCGCGGGCGCGACGATCGGTATGGAACTGGCGGGCCGTATCGTGCGGGTCGGCGCGGGCGTCGAAGGCCTCGTGCCCGGCGACGCGGTGCTCGGTTTCGCGCCGGCTTCGTTCGCGACGCACGTGGTCACCCGTGCTAGCGCGATCGCGCGCAAGCCCGCGGCGATTTCGTTCGAAGCGGCCGCGACGATTCCGACCACCTTCTTCACCGCGTACTACGCGCTGTGCGAGCTGGCCCGGCTGCGCCGCGGCGAGCGCGTGCTGATTCACGGCGGCGCGGGCGGGGTCGGCATCGCGGCGATCCAGATCGCCCGTCACCTTGGCGCGGAAGTGTTCGCGACCGCCGGTGCCGACGAGAAGCGCGAGTTCGTGCGCCTGCTGGGCGTCGATCGCGTGTTCGACTCGCGCAGCCTCGCGTTCGCCGACGACGTGCGCGCCTGCACCAACGGCGAAGGCGTCGACATCGTGTTGAACTCGCTCGCGGGCGAGGCGATGGTGCGCGGTATCGATACGCTGCGCCCGTTCGGCCGCTTTCTCGAACTCGGCAAGCGCGACTTCTACGAGAACAGCCAGATCGGTCTGCGGCCGTTCCGCAACAACATCAGCTATTTCGGCATCGACGCCGACCAGCTGATGGGCGTACTGCCCGAACTCACCACGCCACTCTTCGAGGAAGTGATGGCGCTGTTCGAGGACGGCGTGCTGCATCCGCTGCCGTATCGCGCATTCCCCGCCGCGCGCGCGGAGGAGGCGTTCCGCTACATGCAGCAGGCACGCCAGATCGGCAAGGTGCTCGTCACTTATGGCTCGGGCACCCCCGCGCCGACGCGTGGCGTCGCGCAGCCGGTGCCGCGGCTCGATCCGCAGGCGGCGTATCTGGTCGTCGGCGGCACGGGCGGTCTCGGCTACGCGAGCGCGCGCTGGATGATCGCGCGCGGTGCGCGTCACGTGACGCTCGCCAGCCGCGGCGGCGCGCTCGACGCGACCCGGCAGCGGGAACTCGAACGCTTGCGCGACACGCATGGCGCGAGCGTGACCGTGGCGTCGTGCGACGTGACCGACGCGGCGGCGCTCGATCGCCTGATCGACAGCATCGAGGCGCGCGGCACGCCGCTCAAGGGCGTGCTGCACTCGGCGATGCGCATCGACGACGGCCTGCTGCGCAACCTCGACGACGCGC
This sequence comes from Burkholderia sp. SRS-W-2-2016, assembly GCF_001931485.1. GTDB lineage: Bacteria > Pseudomonadota > Gammaproteobacteria > Burkholderiales > Burkholderiaceae > Paraburkholderia. The sequence continues at coordinate 21,644 of NZ_MSDV01000060.1, forward strand.
GCATGCTCGCCGTGCTCGAACCGAAGGTGGCCGGCGCATGGAATCTGCACCGCGCGACGCGTCGTTGCGCGCTCGACTTCTTCGTGCTGTATTCGTCGGCGACGACCTGTCTCGGCAATCCGGGCCAGGGCGCATACGTGGCGGCCAACAGCTTCCTCGAAGCGCTGGTCGCGCATCGCCGTGCGGCCGGGTTGCCCGCGACCTTCATGGCATGGGGGCCGATCGAGGACGTCGGCTTCCTCGCGCGCAACAGCGTGACGCGTGAAGCGCTGCAGGCGCGCATCGGCGGCGCGTCGATTACCTCCGACGAAGCGCTGACGGCACTCGGGCGCGCGCTGGCGAGCGGCGCGGCCGGCGAAGCGGTCGTGCGTCTGGACTGGGCGGCGATCGCGCGCGGGATGCCCGCGGCGCAGGCGCGCCGCTACATGGCATTGCAAGCCGGCGGCGGCACCGAGACGACGAGCGAAGACGGCGCGCTGCTCGAACAGTTGCGCGGCTTGCCCAAGGCCGAAGCGGTCGCGCTCGTCGAGACCGCGTTGCGTGCGCACATCGCGCGCATTCTGCACATGTCGCCGGAGCGCGTCGCGCTCGACCGCTCGGTGCTCGAACTCGGGATGGACTCGCTGATGGGCATGGAGCTCGGGATGGCGGTCGAGGAATCGTTCGGCGTGAAGCTGTCGATCATGGCGATTGCCGAAGGCGCGACCGTGCATACGCTCGCCGTGCGCATCGTCGACATGCTCGACGACAGTGCGGGCGACGGCGCCCAGGGTGCGTCGAACGATGCGACCGACGCGGTCGCCGCGCTGGCCGCGCGCCACGCGCTGGGCGAAGACGAGGCGCGCGTGCTGCTCGAACGCAATCGCGGCAATGCCGGTCAATCGAACGATCAACAAGGAGACCAGTCATGTCAGTCGACGTCGGCGTTCGTGCAGTAAAGCTGCCCGCGGGCTGGCAGGCGAGCGAAGGCACGCTCGCGCGGCCGCTCGAACTGTCGGGACATGGATTGCACACCGGACGGCGCGTGAACGTGCGCATTCTTCCGGCCGCTTCGGCGCGGCTCGACGGCGAGCGGCACGGGATCGTGTTTCGCCGCATTCACAAGGGGCGCCCGCTCGGTACGGTCGCCGCCGATCCGGCGCTGCGGCGCGGCCAGCCGCTGTGCACGATGCTGCACGGCAGCGACGGCCTCGGCGTGCGCACGGTCGAGCATCTGCTCGCGTCGCTGCTCGCGTGCGAGATCGATCACGCGGTCGTCGAACTCGACGCCGAAGAGGTGCCGATTCTCGACGGCAGCGCGCAGCCCTGGATCGACGCGCTGCGCGCGTGCGGGCGTACCGCGCTGGCGCAGCCGAAGCTGTTCCTGCGCGTGCTCAAAAGCGTGAGCGTCGCTGACGGCGAAGGCGCGGCGCGTCGCGAGATGCGGGTCGAGCCGGCCGACGACTATGCGCTCAGCGTGCATAACAACGACCTCAAAGGTTTCGGCGACATGGAGTGGCACGGCACGCTCACGCCGCGCGCGTTCGCCGATGAGATCGCGTCGTCGCGCTCGTATGGACAGATCAAATGGGCGGTGCCCGCGATCGTGGTCGGCTATCTGCGTGGTTGGCCGATTCTGCGCGGCGCGCGGCTCTCGTGTACCGCGGCGATCGTCGGCAAGCGGGTGGTCGGCGGACTGCGCCAGCCCGACGAGTTCGTCCGGCATCGCGTGCTGGATCTGGTCGGCGATCTCGCGCTCGCGGGCGCGCCGTTGCTCGGTCACGTGAGCGCGCGGCGGCCGACACATGAAATGAACTACCGGCTGCTCGCCGCGTTGCTGGGCACGCCCGGCGCGTACGAGTGGGTCGAGGCGCACGCGTAAGCGGCGCCGCACATACAGGCTGGATCGAATACATGGGACTCGGAGACACACTGCGGCAGCAACTGGCGGCGAAAGCACTGAAGCGCCAGCTGGAACGTGCAACCGATGCGGGCGCCGCGCCCGGCGTGCCGGATGCGCGGGCGGTACAGGCTGCGCAGACACTTTCCGCGCGCAGCCGCTTCGAAGCGATGCCGCAGTATCAGCAAGTCCGGCTGATGCGCGAACTGGGCGAGACGCTGCGGGTCGAGTCGCCGTTTTTTCGCGTGCACGACGGCATTGCGGGCGCGACGACGCGGATCGACGGTCGCGAGTACGTGAACTTCGCGAACTACAGCTATCTCGGCTTCGCGGGCGATCCGGCTATTGCTGCGCGTGCGAAGGCCGCGATCGACCGGTATGGCACGTCGGCGTCGGCGAGCCGCATCGTGGCGGGCGAACGGCCCGTGCATCGCGAGCTCGAGCGGGCTCTCGCCGACTTCTATGAAACCGACGACTGCGTCGCGTTCGTGAGCGGCCATGCGACCAACGTGACCGTGATCGGCTCGCTGTTCGGGCCCGGCGATCTGATCGTGCACGATGCGCTCGCGCACAACAGCATCGTGCAGGGCGCGCAGCTCAGTGGTGCGAAGCGTCTGAGTTTCGCGCACAACGATTGGCAGGCGCTCGACGAATTGCTGACGCGCGTGCGCGGCGAGTATCGCAACGTGCTGGTCGCGATCGAAGGGCTGTACAGCATGGACGGCGACCTTCCCGATCTGCAGCGCTTTTGCGACGTGAAGGAGCGGCACGGCGCGTTTCTGCTGGTCGACGAAGCACATTCGCTCGGCGTGCTCGGTGCGACGGGCAGAGGCATTCGCGAGCACTGCGATGTCGCGTCCGGGCGCGTCGATCTGTGGATGGGGACCATGAGCAAGACGCTCGCGGGCTGCGGTGGATTTATCGCTGGATGTCAGCCGCTTGCGGATATGCTGCGCAATCTTGCGCCGGGGTTTTTATATAGCGTGGGCCTTGCGCCGGCGCTTGCGGAGACGTCGCTTGCGGCGTTGGAATGCTTGCGCGCACAACCGGAGCGGGTTGCGCAGTTGCGTGCGCGCGGGCATCAGTTTCTGGCCGAAGCGCGCGCGGCCGGGCTCAATGTCGGCACGAGCGCGGGCTATGCGGTCGTGCCGGTGATTACCGGCAGTTCGGTGAAGGCCGCGCAGTGGGCGAATGCGCTGTTCGAAGAAGGCATCAACGTGCAGCCGATCTTTTATCCGGCCGTCGAGGAAAAGGCGGCGCGGTTGCGGTTTTTTATCTGTTCGACGCATGAGGCGGAGCAGATTAGCCGGACGGTGGCGGCGGTGGCGCGGTTGGCTGCGGGTTGAAGCGAATCTTGAGTTGATAGGTCAATGAAGAAGAATTTTCTGGCAGTGTGTCTGCCCGTGGTGTTGACGCTTTCGGGGTGCGGGACGTTTCCCGCGTGGTTGCCTGGATCGGGCGCGAGTCGCGAGCAGATTCAGGAAGTGAGCAGCGCGCCGGGTATCGAGGGTATCCAGTTGGTGGATGTCAACGACGCGGTGACGCGCAAGCTGGCTGCGGCGAAGCAACTCGATCAGTTTTCGGCTGCTTTTTCGAGCAAGATTGCCAACAGCTATGTGATCGGCCCGGGTGATGTCATCGAGGTGACGATCTGGGAAACGCCGCCCGCGATGCTGTTCGGTTCGTCGGCACCGGTTTCGCTGCCGTCGCCGGGTGGCGGCGCATCGACGAGCGTTACGCTGCCGGCCCAGATGGTTGCCGCCGACGGCACGATCTCGATTCCGTTTGCGGGCCGTATCGGCGTGGCTGGCCGGACCACGGAGCAGATCGAGTCCAGCATCGTCAGCCATCTGAAGGGCAAGGCGAATCAGCCGCAGGTACTCGTTGCGGTCAAGAAAAACAATGCGTCGAATGTGACCATCGTCGGCGAGGTCAATACAAGCGCGATGATGCCGCTGACGCCGAAGGGCGAGCGTCTGCTGGATGCGATCGCGTTTGCCGGCGGTTTGAAGCAGCCGGTCAGCCACATGGCAGTGCAGCTTTCGCGTGGCGACACCACGGCGACGATGGCGCTCGACTCCGTGATCCGCGATCCGAAGCAGAACGTGATACTGAAGCCGGGCGACGTGGTGACCGCGCTGTTCCAGCCGCACACGTTCTCGGTGCTCGGCGCGACCGGCAAGAACGACGAAATTCCGTTCGAGGCGCAGGGCATTTCGCTCGCGCAGGCGCTCGCCCGTTCGGGTGGCCTGAACGACAACCGCGCGGATGCGCGCGGCGTGTTCGTATTCCGCTTCGAGGACGCGAAGCTGGTGGACAACAAGGACGCCTCGGTCAAGACGGCCAACGGTAAAGTGCCTGTCGTCTACGAAATCAATCTGCGCGATCCGTCGGCGTTCCTCGTCACGCAGAATTTCCCGGTTCAGAACCACGACGTGATCTACGTGACGAATTCGCCTGGCGCCGAGTTCCGCAAGTTCCTGACGTATGTGGTGCTGGTTGCCGATCCAACGGTCGCGTTTACTCGTGATTTCCAGTAACGGGTTATGACTGTCAGAGTTCGTACACCGTTCGAGGTCACGTTTTCGGTCTGGCGTGCAATGTTTTTGCGCGAGGCGCTCGATCGTCTGTTTGAGGCGCGGGCGGCGTGGCTTTGGCTATTGATTGAGCCAATTATCTACATTTCGCTCCACGCGTTCGGCTTCGAGTCGATGCACATTCGCCAGGTCGGAGGGATGGCGATAAACATGTGGATCATCGCCGGATTCTGCGGCTTTCTTCTTTGGCGCCGCACCTGGACGCAGGTGCTGCACGGTATCGACTCGAACAAGGCATTTTTTGCCTATCGGCAAGTGAAGCCATTTGATGTCGCGATCGTAAGAGCTGCGCTTGAAATGTTCCTGATGCTGCCGATCTCGTTCATTATTTTTGCGCTCGCAGCAGCGACCGGCCACGGGATGACGCGTGACGCGGTGAATCCGCCTTTGCTCCCTGCTGATCCTTTGCTGGTTATCGTTAGCTTCGTCGGACTGTGGCTGCTGGGACTCGGTTTTGGTCTCGTTACCTCGGTCGCAATGAGGTTTGCTCCAGAGCTGGATCACATCTTTAAACTGATCTATCTGCCTCTTTACTATATTTCCGGTGCACTGCTTCCGATTGCGCTGTACGTGCCCGCACCCTATCAGTATCTGTTCGTTGCGAACCCTATCGTCAACGGACTCGAATTGATGCGCTTGGGGTTTCTTCCGACCTATCACGCTCTCGAGGGCGTCAGTCTCGCTTATCTCTACGCCTGGGCGTTGGGCTTGATGTTCGTTGGGTTAGCGCTCTATAAGCGCTATTTCAGAATGTTGGTGATGCGGTGATAGTGATCGAAAACGTCCACAAGCGCTACCTGACTGAGCACGGCGCCGGCAAATGGGTATTAAAGGGCATCACCATGACGATCCCGCCGCGTCGAAGTGTGGCCCTGATCGGTCACAACGGCGCTGGCAAGTCCACGCTGTTGCGGATCATCGGCGGCATTGATTTTCCAACTAAAGGGAAAGTCACGCGGTTATGTCGTGTTTCATGGCCGATGGGTGGAGGCGGGCTGGAAGGCACGCTAACGGGGCGACAAAATTCGAAATTCGTTTGCCGCGTTCATGGTCACCAGGACGAGCTTCCGAGTCGTCTGGCGTTCATTCAGGAGTTTGCCGAGTTGGGCGACTCGTTCGACGAACCCGTGCACACGTATTCGTCCGGTATGCGCTCGCGGCTGCAATTCGCGCTATCTCTGGCGTTCGATTTCGATGTCTATATCTCTGACGAGGTAACCGCGGCGGGCGACGCTCGTTTCAGAAAGAAAGCTGCCGAAGCCTTCAGAGGAATGGCCAAAAAAGCCAGCATAATTATGGTTTCTCACGACGAGGCCACACTCAAACAATTTTGTCAGTCGGCGATCTGGATCGACGAGGGCCACGCGCACTGGTTCGACGATCTCGCTGATGGACTGCAAGCCTATAAGGCCAAACTTCTCCCATGAAAGAACCACTGGCAATTGAAAGTTTTCGAACCGGCAACGGGTGGGCTGCCGCCGTCGAAAAAGCAAAAAGCGCACTGCTTTCCGTTCGCATATTCAAGTTGATCATGCGGTTGGTGATGATCCTTGCGATCGTATCCATTCCCTATTGGCTATTTATCGCGTCCGATCGTTACGTTTCTCAGGCGACGGTAATCATTCAACGAACGGACCAGATTAGCGGTCCGAGCGCGGCGCTTCCGGTAGCGCTTTCCACAGTCGGAGGGGCCAATGCCGCCGACCAGCTGCTATTGCTCGAATATCTGCTTTCGGAGGACATGCTTGCAAAGATCGATGCAAAGCTGGACCTTCGAGCGCACTACAGCAACTGGCACCGTGATCCAATTTCGCGTATGTGGTTCAAGGATGCGCCGGCGGAGTGGTTCTATCAGTACTGGCTCAATCGCATCGATGTGGGATACGACGACTACAGCGGCGTTGTACGAATTCAGGTGCAAGCTTACGACGCGAAAACCGCTCAAGCCATCGTGGACCTCATGGTCGAGTTCGGCGAGCAGCATATGAACGCACTGGGCCACCAGCTCGCTCAGTCTCAGGTGGACTTTTTGCAGAAGCAGGTTACCTTCGCGCACGATCGTCTCATGGACGCATCGCAAAACCTGCTGGCGTTCCAGGACCGGAAGGGCTTGGTCGCGCCTGCGTCGACAGCGGACAGCATCAATGCGTTGATCGCGAGACTGGAGGGGCAGAAGGCGGATGTCCAGACGCAGCTTGCCGCGTTGCCGCAGAATCTGAGCCCGAATCAACCTGTGGTAGTGATGCTCAAGAAGAATCTCGCGGCGTTGGATCAGCAGATTTCGCAAAAGCGTGCCGAGTTGGCGGCGCCGACGAGCAAGACACTGAATTCAACGATCGATGAATTCCAGCAGCTGCAGTTGCAGGTGACTTTCGCGCAGGATCTATACAAAACCGCGCTTTCGGCATTAGAGCAAGGCCGTATGGATGCAGCACGAACGCTGAAGATGGTGTCGATTCTGCAATCGCCCACCATGCCAGGCTATCCGATGCAACCGCGGCGTATCTACAACGCATTCGTTACGTTGCTGATCGCATTGGTATTGATCGGCATGATCAAACTGCTCGAAAGCATCATTCTCGATCACGTAGATTGAGGTCGGTAAAGGCAATAAGTACCCCGGCTGTCGTTGGAGCATCGACCGCAGGCGACCGAATGGCGCCTCGGGTCGAAGTGATGAACAACAACCGGGGCGTCGGGAAAAAGGTCGGTGTGACAGCGCAGCATCGCAGCGCATTCGCGAAATTCTGGTGAACGCATCTTGCATACAATATCAATAATAGGTCTGGGCTATATCGGTTTGCCGACGGCGACGTTGTTCGCGTCGCGCAAGATGCGAGTGGTCGGTGTCGACGTTTCCGAATATGTCGTCGATACCATCAATCGCGGAAATATTCATATCGTCGAACCTGAACTGGACATTCTGGTTCAGGCGGCGGTGGGCGCCGGTTATTTGCGCGCAACCATGCAAGCCGAGCCCGCCGATGCGTTCGTGATCGCGGTGCCGACGCCGTTGACATCCGAGCAGAAGCCCGACGTGAGCTGCATCGAGGCCGCGGCCAGATCGATTGCGCCAGTGCTTGCAAAAGGCAATCTCGTCATTCTGGAATCCACGTCGCCGGTGGGTACCACGGAAAAACTCGCGCAATGGCTGGCCGAGATGCGTCCCGACCTGATATTTCCCCAGCAGGCCGGCAACGATTCCGACATTCGCATCGCGTACTGTCCGGAGCGGGTGTTGCCCGGGCGCATCGTGCACGAACTCGTTGCCAACGACCGGGTGATCGGCGGCATGACGCACAAATGCTCGGAGGCAGCGGTCGCGCTTTACAAGTCGTTCGTGCACGGCGAATGCGTGGTGACACAGGTGCGTGCGGCCGAAATGTGCAAGCTGGCCGAGAATAGTTTCCGCGATGTAAACATTGCGTTCGCCAACGAGCTGTCGATGATTTGCGACGACCAGGGCATCGATGTGTGGGAATTGATCCGTCTTGCAAACCGGCATCCGCGCGTGAATATTCTGCAACCGGGTTGTGGCGTGGGCGGTCATTGCATTGCCGTCGATCCGTGGTTCATTGTGAACAATGCGCCGGAAACGGCCAGGCTGATCGCGACCGCGCGCTCCGTCAACGATACAAAACCCCAATGGGTGCTTGAAAAAGTCGATGAAGCAATTGCGGAACTGAAAACGCACGGGATGACGGCGACGGACATCAGCATTGCGTGCTTCGGTATTACGTTCAAACCGGACATCGACGATTTGCGGGAAAGCCCGGCGCTGCATATCGCGGAGGCGTTGGCAGATCGTCATGCAGGCAAGGTTTTTGTGGTCGAACCGAATCTGGAAAGTCTGCCTGAATGCCTGACAGACCGTCGCGTTGCGCAGATGGATTTGAGCGCCGCGATCGAGCGCGCGAGTGTCCTTGTGTTGCTCGTCGACCACTCGCAGTTCAAGAACATCTCTCCGCAATTGACTCGTTTTCAAAAACTCATCGATACCCGCGGCGTCTGGGAGAAGAAACATGGCTAACAATACTGGTACTAACGAACAGTTCGAATCCCGAGTCACGGAACTTCAGCAGGAAAACGAGTTGTTGCTCGTTCAGCTTCATCACGCCCAGGAGGAGTTGGAGCGCAATTATTCAAGGGCCGAACCTGCTGTCCCCAAAATGACGGCCGATTCGAAGTCAGGTGCGGCGAATGCGTCCACCATCGCGAGCGTTTGGGTTGCCGATGAACTGCCGGAAATGCACGCGGAAAATCGACGTCTGCGGGCGCTCGTCGAGGCGCAGAAGAGGATTCATGAACGTGAATCGAATCACGCGTTGAATGCCCGACTAGGCAATATTCTGATTGAGGGCGTGGACGCACCTGGTTCACTTCTTTCGATGCCTGGCAAACTCGTCAGGATATGGCGTCAATCGACTCGCCGGACACCGCCCGCCGCGCTGGGCGGCAAAGATTTCAGCAAGATCATCGCTGCGTGGCAAAGCGGTGGGTTCAACGCGGTCGAAAAGGCGATGGGCACACGGTCCGTCGCTCCGGCGATGCAGGCCCAAGGCTATACCGCACTCGCACGGCACCTCGGAAAAGGCGATCGGGCAAATGCGGCGGAAGCGGCTCGCCGTGCGTATGACCTCGATCCAAAGTCGTTTCGTCTGAAGTGGCTGGCGTTCCGGCTGCATGAAGCAGGTGAGGTCGTCGAGGCGGAGGCCATGCTCGAATTGCTGCCTGTCGACGTTCAATTCAGCGAGTCTGAGGCTCGTCAGGCCAAACAACTTCGCAATGAAGCAAAGCGTGCGCGCGACAGTGAAGCAAAGCAGCAAACCGCGTTTGCAGAGCGTCGCGCGGCTGCTGACAAGCAGTTGAGCAATCTCGCTCACGAACGTGATCAACAGTCCCGGCTCGCAACCGACCGGGCGCGCGAAGTCGCAGCGCTGAAGCAGTCGAAGGCGAAGCTGGAGCAGGAAAAGGTTGCGCTGTCGGCACGCTACGAAGCGCAGGTTCGTTTGCTGGACGAATGCAATCGCGAACTCGAAGCGATCAAGCGCGCAAAATCGCAATTACAGAACGAGAATGCGGTTCTGGTCGCGCAATGCGATCAAAACGAAACCAGATTGCGCGATGCGCTCGATATGTCGATCCAGAAGAGCGACGATAACGAGTTGCTGTTGGCGAATCTACATCGGGTCCAGGAAGAACTGGCACAGGTTTTTGCCGAGCGCGAGAGTCTGCAAAGCGCGAATGTGCAACTGGAGACACAAGTGCGCGATACGCTCGATGTGTCGATCCAGAGAAACGGCGACAACGAACTGCTGCTGGTGAATCTACATCGGATTCAGGGAGAACTGGAGCAAGTTCGTGCCGAGCGCGAGAGTTTGCAAAGCGCTAATGTACAACTGCAGACGCAAGTGGACGAGGCGCTCGATGTGTCGATTCAGAAGAGCACCGATAACGAGTCGCTGCAGGCGAATCTACATCGGATTCAGGCAGAACTGGAGCAGGTTCTTGCCGAGCGCGAGAGACTGCAAAGTGCTAACGTGCAACTGGAAACACGAGTGCGCGACGCGGCAGAGCGTGCGTCCGAAATCGAAGCGCTGAAAAAATCGGCTGCGGGTATGGAGCAGGACAAGCGCGCACTCGAATCCAGTTACGAAAAACTGCGCGAGCTCGCACAAGAGAGGGCCCGCGAACTCGAGGCCGTCAAACTGTCGAAATTGACCATTGAGGACGAGAAGCAGGTGCTCGCTGTGAGGCACCAGGTTGAACTTCGTATCGCCGAGGAGCGTCACCGCGAACTTGAAGCGCTGCGGCTCGCGAAAACGCTGATGGAGCAGGAAAAGCAGTCTTTGACTGTCAAGTACGAGCTGCAATCGGCTGTCGTTGTCGAGCGCGTGAAAGAAATCGACACTTTGAAACACGCCGCGAATCAGTTGAGGAAGGAAAAGCAGTCGCTCAGCGAAGCGCGCGATGCTCAATCACGCCTTGCCGAAGATCGCAAGATCGAAATGGAAGCGCTGAAACAGGCGAAGGCTAAACTCGAGCAGGACAAAGTCGCTCTAAAAGAGAAGCACGACTCGCAGGTGAAGGTTGCTGAAGCGCGAAATGTCGAACTGCAGGCTGTGAAGCAGGCGCAGACCGACCTCGAACAGCAAACTACGGCTCTGCAAGCGGGCCGTGATGCGCAACAGAAGCTCGCCGAGGACCGTAATCGGCAAGTGACGACGTTGAAGGAAGAGAAAGCAAAGCTTGAGCAAGAAAAATCTCTTCTGGAAAAGCAGAAGCGCAGCTCGGTGGGCAGTGAAACCCGCGGTGATGCGGACATTGATGATCTGATTGCCGACCTGGAATTGTTCTTTAATGGCAAATCGATCATCTACGTGGACGTCGGTGCCTACATGGGCAACGTTTTTATGAAGTTCAATCGCTCGATCGAGAAATTCCGAATTCACGAGGCGCATCTTTTCGAGCCCAATCCGGTTAGCTATCAGCAGTTGTTGAAAAAGACAGCGGGCATGGACAAGCCAGTCGTGCACACGTATAACCTCGCAGTGAGTGAGGCACACGAGACGCACAGGTTCGTTCCTGCCAAAACGATGACAAAGGCTATCGCGCCAGAGATCGACTCCGCCAATGTCTCCGGCGATATGTTTACTGCGTCCTGCGTCAGTTTGGACAAACAGTCCACAATCTTCACCGACGGAAAGATAAACCTGCTCAAGATTGACGTCGAAGGCAAGGAACTTGACGTGCTGCGCAGTGCTCGCCAATTGCTGGCTGGTCAAAATGTAGATGTTTTATACATTGAGGTTGGTTTTAATCGCACTGGAACGCAGCAAACTTATTTTGCGGAAATCGATCAGTTTCTTCAGGAATTTGGCTATCGAGTACTCCGGATTTATGAGCAAAAAGAAGAGTGGATGAATGATTCTCCGCTGTTGCGTCGTGCGAATATCGCATATATGAGCGAAAGATTCGCAAATGCTCATCCGCTGAAGTTGATGAAAGAAATCGGCGAGCTGAAGGATCGAATTAACGAACTATCTCTGGGTGTGCGGGATTCGAAAGTGGAAAATTAATAAAAGGCTTGGTGCGATTGGCCGGGATTGAAGTTGGTTGTGAGCGCGCTAACATGGTGTCGCAGCAAACTTGTGTGAAAAATTCGATAAGCTAAATTGGCTTGGTTTAATAGATTAATGATGATGGCAAGGCAGCAAGAGGAGAAGGCCGTGAAATATGATTATCTGGTCGTTGGCGCAGGTATGTTTGGTGCAACATTCGCACGTTTGGCTGCAGACGATGGCAAGACGTGCCTTGTTATCGACAAGCGCAATCATATTGCGGGGAATTGCTATTCCGAGGAGCGGGAGGGTATCCACGTCCATGTGTATGGTCCTCACATCTTCCATTGCAATGACGACCGAATTTGGCAGTTTGTAAATCGTTTTTCGCGATTCAACAATTTTAGAAATCAGCCAATTTCGATTTCGGATGGAAAGGTTTATTCCCTTCCGTTCAACATGTATACGTTTAATCATATGTGGGGTGTGACTACGCCAGACGAGGCGATGAAAAAGATCGCCTCGCAAAAACTCGATCTGGATGGTCGCGACCCGCAAAATCTTGAAGAACAGGCGCTTTCGCAAGTCGGAACCGATATCTACGAAAAACTCATTCGCGGGTATACGGCGAAGCAGTGGCAGCGCGATCCGAAGGAACTCCCCGCTTCAATTATCAAGCGACTGCCTGTGCGCCTTACGTGGGACAATAACTATTTTAACGATACCTACCAGGGTATTCCGGAAGATGGTTACACGGTCATGTTTGAAAAGATGCTGGACGGCATTGAAGTCAAGCTCGGAGAGGACTATCTCGGAGACCGTGATAAATGGAACGCGATGGCGAAGAAAGTCGTGTTTACCGGAAAAATTGACGACTACTTTGGCGGCAAGTTTGGTGAACTCGAATACCGGACGCTAGACTTTGAAACCTGGGTCGAAGATACCGAGAATTATCAAGGCAATGCAGTGGTAAATTATGGCGATGAAAATGTGCCATGGACTCGTATCATTGAGCACAAGCATTTCACGCCCGGAAACAAGAGTGAAAAGACGGTTGTTACCAAGGAAATTCCGGCCGCCTGGTCAAGTGACAAGGTGCCTTATTATCCCGTTGGCGACGCGTTGAACAGCGAAAGATATTCGAAGTACCGCGATCTGGCCGAAAAAGAGAGCGGCGTAATCTTCGGTGGTCGCCTGTCAGAGTATAAATACTATGACATGCACCAGGTAATTGGTTCTGCTTTTGCGAAATACAAGGCAGTATCTCTCGCCGAGTGATCTCGAGACTAGTGAGGTCGCTGATTTTAATTTCTGATAATAGGACTACGTCATTGATGGTCGCTCGGCTTTTTCAGAGTCTACTGTGTGTTTGCGTGTTGTCGCTCTCACCCGCATGGGCAGGGCCGGTTAGCCTGGATGCAAAGCAGGTTCCGGCTTTGCGGGACCTTGTCCGGCAGGATCCGGAAGCGGGCGGTCAATACCAGAAATTGTTCAGAATGGCGAATCAGGCTCTGAACGACACTCCCAATCCTGTTCCACAACTGGTGAGTGAAGGCAAGCTTCAATCGAATCCGGAAAAAGTCAGGACCATCGCGGCCTTAAAGGACATGCCGAAAATATCCGCTTTGGCATGGGTGTGGCTAGTCAGTCAGGACGAGAGATACGCCACCAAGGGAAGTCAGTACATTTTGGCTTGGGCCCAAAGTAACAGGCCAGACGGCGATCCGATCAACGAGACGACACTTGAGCCGTTGGTCGTGGCATATGACGTCCTTCGTCCGAAATTTACTCCCCAAAACAGAGCCTTCGTCGATGGGTGGCTGCACAACCGCGCGGTCGTCCTCTGGAATGATCCTAGACACCGTACGGAAAATTGGCAAAGCCACAGACTCAAGATGGTGGGGTTGATTGCCACGGTGGTTCATGACGATGAACTCTGGAAGGTGGTCGCAGACGGATTTCAGGAACAAATGGATCGCAGCTTCTTGCCTGATGGTGAGACTACCGATTTCGGGCAGCGAGATGCAATGCACTATCAGCTGTATGGCATGCAGCCATTGTTAACATTGGCTTGCGTCGCACAGCAAAGAAATCACGACTGGTACCACTATCAGGCACCTTCCGGTGCATCTCTGAAGCGAGCGGTTGGTTTTGTCGAGCCATATGCTTTGGGTGAAAAGACGCATGTTGAGTTCGTTCACTCCAAAGTGAAATTCGATAAAGCTCGCGCGCAAGCCGGGGAAAAGGAGTACATGCCCCATAATTGGGATACGTGCGAGGCTGGTCCGACATTCGTGGAGGCCGGTTGTGTTGATCCCAACGCGGCCAAAGTTGCGCTCCAGATTTCGTGTGGAGAATCGGAGCACAAACGCTTCGTCGACTGGGAAAGCGTTCTGAATTACGTCAAGCGCGGAAGTTAATCACATCGGTCGTTGACGAAAGCGCCGCCTCACTCATCTCAGATGAGACGAGGCCGCGTTTGAGATGAATGGGAAAGAGCGTTGGCGGTGTGTACTGCCGCGTTCGCGCAGTCCGAAAGAAACTGTTGTAGTGCCAGGAATAATCGAAGGTCTTATTGGATATGTCAGCATTGTCGATACGAGAAACTCTTAAACCTTTTGGTGACGCCGGATTAGTCTCCCTCGCAGTTGCTGCAAATAGGCTCTTTGAGAAAGGCAGCTACGTAGACGCCTGGTTGGTCTACGAACTGCTGCAGCAATGGAAGCCGCAATTTGCAGAGCAGATCGAACTCGTGCGCGAAGCGCTGAGGCATCAATCGGATGGCGGCGCCAAACTGGCATCGAAAGAGACAATTCATTCGGACGTGTCGACCGACTTGCAGAAACGCTTGCGCGTAGCCCATGCAGTGAGCGCATTGGGCGATGAAGCGTTGGTCAACCAGGCGTTTGCTGACGTAGCGCCTTCGAAGACTCCGGCAGAGCTGTGGTTGGCTCGCGCAAATTCGATATCGACCGCTTCGCGCCAGGGATGGTGGGGAGAATGGCTGACGCGCGTCAATCAATATCTGCAAGCCCACTCATTGCCTCCTCTGACGCTACTTCCGAAGCAGATGAGGGGAAGCGAGGCGCTTTACATGAACCTGGAGGCTACCAGCCAGAAGCGCGAGGCTGGTCCTCTTGTCTCCATTCACATGTCGTGCTTTAACGCCGAGGCCACCGTTGAACTCGCAATTCGTTCTCTGCAGGCGCAGTCGCACGAGAATTTCGAGTTGCTGATTTTTGATGATTGTAGTTCGGACAGCACGGCCAGCATTGTACGGCGCCTCGCGCAGAGCGATTCCCGGATTAGATTCGTGGAAAATACGTCCAATCAGGGCGCATACGTAAATCGGAATCAGGCGCTCCAGCAGGCGCGAGGTGAATTCTTTACCGTTCACGACTCGGACGATTTCGCGTTGCCGCACAGGCTGGCATGGGCGGTAAATCATCTCAAGAGCAATCCCGCACACGTTGCTGTCGTTGGTCAATGGCTACGAGTCAATGAGCGAGGCCATTTCCTCTTCAAGTCTGGCTGGGGCGGAGTGTACCAACACATCGCAGTCGCAACGCTCATGTTGCGCACGAAGCAGGCGGTTGAAAGCGTTGGCTATTGGGATTCGGTGCGATTTGCCGCTGATACGGAGTACTTTGAGCGCCTCAAACTGGTGTACGGCGAGAAGAATGCTCCTGTGATGTCAATGCCGGTCGCTCTGGCTCTTTCGCACCCGGGCAGTTTGACCAATCATCCCACGCACGGAATCGATGTCAACGACAAGGAAGGTTGGTCACCAGTTCGGAGTGAATATGCTCGATCCTGGAAGCGGTGGCATGCCACAAACGTCGCGGCTGCCGGTAAGGGAAGTGATGCGTCGTTGAAGTTGAAGGAACTGCTTTATATGCCTTTTCCAGCTGCACAGCGTCCATTCAAGGTGCCGGATGCGCTTCTTTCCACGCCGGCGCAGCAGTCTGCCGCTAGCGTAGCACCGCAGAATGCTGACTCGTTGGAGGGCGTGACGTCATGCATTTCGCGAGGCAACAGGCTCTGGAGAAGTGGAGACCTGCACAATGCTCTTCGGGAATACAGAAGCATCAAGCCCGACTCCCAATTGTTTTCGCACGCACAATTCAACATTCAAATGATTGAGCGCGCGCAACGGCGCGGCCAGTCCAACGTGCCCGACAGCAAGCAGTCGTCCAAGGTTGCACGGGACACGATTGAGGGTTCGCGGAGCCTGCGCGTGCAAAACAGTTCAGCAGATTGTCCGCTGCTGTCGATCATCATGCCGGTGTATAACGTTGCGCCTTATCTCGACACGGCAATCGTATCGGCGCTCAATCAGCATTGTGCTGACTTCGAACTTATCATCGTGAATGATGCGTCGACGGATGGATGCCGTGAGATCATCGATATGCATGCAAGCCAGGATGCCCGCATTCGTGCGGTGCATCTGGAGCACAACACACTTGGTGGCGCGGGTATACCGAGCAATATTGGTTTGCGCATGGCGCGCGGTCAATATATTGGATTCATCGATAGCGATGATTGGGTAACCGCAGAGGCGTTCGCGCAGATGCTTGCGACGGCGGGTGATTTCGATGCCGACGTGGTGATCGGCGACTTCCGCACATTTTCCGAAGAAGGACGTGTGGTCTCGCCTGCGTATGATGGCAAGCGCTATGAAGGACCGCTGAATCAACTTGTGAATGCGGCGGAAACGCCGAGCCTGCTGCGTCTTTCGGCAGTGCCGTGGAGAAAAATTTACAAGCGCTCCTTCATGCAGGAGCACAATATTGCGTACCCGGAAGGCGACTACTTTTACGAAGATAATCCGTTGCATTGGTTCGTTCTGACTCGTGCCAAGCGTGTGATCGTGACTTCGCAACTCGTTAGTTACCACCGGATGGGTCGGGAAGGGCAGACGATGTCGTCGAACGCGTACAAGCTTTCTGCGATGACGAGTCACCTCAATTCAATCTGCAAGTTCGTCGATGCCGGTAGTTCGTCGCTAATTGACGGTAATGTCGTAGCGGATGAGTTGTGGCGCTTCTGGCGTGGGGCGAACTGGATCGTCAAACGGCAATCGCAGCCAGCCGCCGAATCACTCATCAAGAAGCGACTAGGCCAGCTTGCGGAGCGTATTAACAAACTCGCTCCGGCGCCCGGCGATATTGCACCGAAGGTTGAGGCGGAGCGTTCGGAATATGCGCAAGCGTATCCTGACGTTGACTTGACGATCGTTATTGCCGCCTACAACGCAGCCGATGTGATCCGTGAAACAATCGATTCTGTATTGCGGCTTGACGGTTTGCGCTACAACCTTTTGTGCATCGATGATGGCTCTACTGACGGGACATTGGAGATTCTGCAGTCTTACGAAAGCGACCACGGGAATATCCATGTGTTCCAGCAGGGGAACCGCGGCGCCGGGCGCGCCCGTAACATGCTGATTCCGCTTTGCACAGGTACCTATACGTATTTCCTCGATGCGGATGACACGATTGACGCGGCAGCTCTCGTGTCCGCCGTCAAGGCTGCGATCGCGAACGAGGACGATCTTACGTTCTTCAAGTACCGCATTGATTACGTGGATCAAGGTAAGTCGCGTGGAATGTTCGACAGCGACGCGAAATTGTGGGCGGCGCTTTCATCTCAACAGAGCGTTTCCGAGCAGCGTGCTACGTTGTCGGCGTTGATTAACTATCCGTGGAACCGGGTGATCCGCACACAGTTGTTGCACGACGCGAACGTCTTTTTCGGTCCTACGATTGTTCACAACGACATTCCTTACCATTGGTTGAGTATCGTTTCAGCCCGGAAGATCGGATATGTGGACGTTGAGGTGTGCACGCACAAAAAATTTGCAGAGCGAGCACAGATCACGAATGTCATGGACGAGCGCCGCATGGGGTTGTTCGAGGCATTGCGATATACGCAGGAGCGATTGACTCCGTATTCGGAGTTCGCCGATGTCCGTGAAAATTGGGTGAAATTTGCGACGCATCTATTGGACTGGGCAAAGGACCGGATTGAGCCGGGAATGCATCAGGAATTTGATCGGCGCAAGGAGCGGTTTCTTTCCAGACTTCCTGTCTTGAATGAGATGGTTGCTTAAGTAGTCAATCGGAAGGTACTCAGCCGAATCTGATCGTTCTGACGTACAAATTCGGCTTGCTCGTTCAACGAAGGTTTGAACGAGCTCAAAGGATCTTGAAAAGGTAAGTCAATGAAAATCGCAATCGCCGGCACCGGGTACGTCGGACTCTCTCTCGCTGTACTGCTTGCTCAGCATAACGAGGTCATCGCTCTGGACATCATCCCGGAGAAGGTGGCGATGCTGAACCGCAAGGAATCGCCGATCGAGGATGTCGAGATCGAGGAATTCCTCGCGCACAAGCCGCTTAACTTCCGCGCTACGCTGAGCAAAGAAGAGGCCTACGCGAACGCGGACTTTGTCATCATCGCCACGCCGACCGACTACGATCCGGAGACGAATTACTTCAACACCCGGTCGATCGAAAGCGTCGTTCGCGAGGTCAAGGAGATCAATCCGAAGGCGGTCATGGTGATCAAGTCGACCATTCCGGTCGGCTATACGGATCGCACGCGCGAAAAGCTGGGCACGAAAAATCTGATCTTCTCGCCGGAATTCCTGCGTGAAGGCAAGGCGCTCTACGACAACCTGCATCCGTCGCGGATCGTCGTCGGTGAGCGGTCGGAGCGCGCGGAAGTTTTCGCCAATCTGCTCAAGCAAGGTGCGCTGAAGCAGGACATCCCCACGCTCTTCACCGGCAGCACGGAAGCAGAGGCGATCAAGCTGTTCGCCAACACCTTCCTCGCGATGCGGGTCGCGTATTTCAACGAGCTCGACACGTACGCCGCGCAACACGGCCTCGACACGCACCAGATCATTCAGGGTGTGTGTCTGGATTCGCGTATCGGCTCGCATTACAACAATCCGAGCTTCGGCTATGGCGGCTACTGTCTGCCGAAAGACACGAAGCAACTGCTCGCGAATTACAGCGACGTGCCGCAAAACCTGATTCATGCGATCGTCGAATCGAACGGAACGCGCAAGGACTTCATTGCCGAAAGCGTATTGAAGCGCAAACCGAAAGTGGTCGGCATTTACCGGCTGGTGATGAAGGCCGGGTCCGACAATTTCCGCGCGTCGAGCATTCAGGGCGTGATGAAGCGCATCAAGGCGAAGGGCGTCGAAGTGATCGTCTACGAACCGGCAATGCACGAATCGACGTTCTTTAACTCTACGGTCGTGAAAGATCTGGCCGAGTTCAAGCGTTCGGCGGATGTGATCGTCGCAAACCGCATGATGGCCGATCTGGCCGACGTGGCGGATAAGGTGTACACGCGAGATCTGTTCGGCGGCGACGCATGAACGATCCGCAACCGGCTCGCAACGACTCGACCGGCTCGCAGCTTCCCCGCATTCTGTTTTTCAACGTGAATGGCTCAGGTATGGGCCATCTGAATCGTTGTCTTTCATATGCGCGGCGGTTGCGCGGTCGTGCGCGACCGGTATTCTTTTCGCTGGCTTCGGCTATCGAACTGATCGAAGAAATGGGATTTGAGGCGGATTACTTCGTTTCGCCGTACTGGTCGGCGAGTTCCACGTTTGCGTGGAATAGCGAACTGGCTGTCCGCTTCGGCATGATGCTCGAACGCGTACGTCCCGATGTGATCGTCTTCGACGGCACCTGGCCGTTTCAGGGCTTTCTGGCGACGTGCGAGACGTTCGGCTCGCCGGCGCTCGTCTGGTCGAACCGAGGTCTGCTCAAGGAAGGCGGTAAAACCGTCGCCGTGGACGAGTCGCGTTTCGATCTCGTGATCCAGCCCGGCGAATTGGGCGCGCAGGAAAGCGAGAGGCCGCTCGAAAGCGGTGGCACGCGTGCATTGGTACCACCCGTGTGCGTGCTCGACGACGATGAGTTGCTGGATCGCGCCACAGCGCGCGACGCGTTGAACCTTCCGCAGGACGGCCGCTTCGTGCTGTTTGCGCTCGGCCCGGGCAATTTGAAGGACGTGGCGGGAATCGGGCACGGTCTGATTCGTGTGTTCGAGAAGGCCGGCTTCAAGGTGGTTTGGGTGCGTGCGCCCATTTCGGTGCGCGACATCGAATTGCCGGCCGGCGTGATGCCACTGACGGTCTATCCGCTCGCGCGCTATTTGCGTGCGTTCGACGTCTTTGTCGGCGCCGCCGGCTACAACACCTGCTGCGAACTCGTGCAGGCGGGAGTGCCCGCGCTACTCGTGCCGAACGCACAGCTCGCCGATGACCAGGTGCGTCGCGCGCATATGGTCGCCGACGTCGTGCCGGCTGTTGTGTCGGCCTGCGAAACCGACGACGAACGAGAGGCCGCGGTCGGCAAACTCCTTGGCATGCTGAGCGCCGCGCCCGCTGAACGCGCAACGATTCCGATGAATGGCGCTGGGTTGGCCGCGGAAAAGATCCTCGCTTTGGCAGCAAGACGGGAGCGCATGCGGTGAGCGTGATTGCGGAAACCAAAGCATTGCGGCGTCAGATTCGAGCGCTTGCAGCCAAACCCGATTGGGATTTACTCGCCCGTTACGACCTGCTCGGGAAAAAAACGCCGCCCACGTTGCACGAGCGCGTGTGGCGGCGCATTCGCCGTCTGTTGGCGTCGGTAGGTCTGATTTCGCCGCACGTGACGCGATATCCGTGGCTGTCGACCCTCAAGCACAGGCCCGTTTCTGCCGATGTGAAGACAGTGATGATCTGGGCGCTCGGCGCCGATCGTCATCAGTTGCGCGCCGCGTGCGAGGGCTTGTCGAAGAAGCTTCAAGGCGGTGATGATCTGGCGCCGGTTCTGGTGACGGATATCGCCGATTTCGCCTTTTATTCCCGGCTGGGTTGGCTGGTGGAATACGTGCCGTCATTGAGCGGCGAAGGCCCATCGCTACAACAGAGAAAGCAGGCATATCTCGCGTGGCGCTATCGCGATGCAATGGTCGTGCCGCTGAGTGCTGGTTTGGCCAGCGACGCGGAATGGCATGCATTGCTGAAATCGAGCTAGGAAAGATGCAAAAGAATCGCTATGCGATGTTGACGGTCGATACCGAAGCGCTGCCCAAGCGCGCGCCGCACGATCACGTCAAGAGACTCATGTGGGGCGTACACGAACGTGGAACCGCTGGAATTCGCGAGATGGCGGAGATCGGCGACGAGTTCGGCGCCAAGCACGTCTATTTCGTCGATCAATGCGGCGCATGGTCGTATCTGGAAGAAACGCGTGAAGTCGTGCGCTGGCTCGATTCTGTAGGGCAGGACGTACAACTGCACACGCACCCGGAATATTTGCCTGATTCGTTCTGGGCCGAGCATGGGCTCCCGCGCCGTCCGCAGTATATGAATCAATATACCGACGACGCACGCGCGGAATTCGTGATTAAGCATTTCGGCGGCCTTATCTCGGAGCAAACCGGCAAGCCGATTCTTGCGCATCGGGCTGGTTCGTTCCGCTGGAATGCGGCCACGATCCGCGCGCTCAAAGCCGCTGGCGTGCAGGCGTCGTTCAACAATTCGATGTGCGCGGTGCACGCGAAACAGGCCGTTTTCAGCGAGCCGACGAATCTGCCGTACGCGTGGTCGAACGGCGTGATCGAAGTGCCGATGACGGAAAAGAAGATCTTGCCGAAAGTGGGCAAAGACGAATGGTGGGCGCGCCTCACCTATCCGGAATCGCCTTATTTCCGCTTCCGTCCGTGGTGGGGCAAATTGCTGCTCGATGCGTTCAGCGGCAGCCCGACGTTTTCCATTTTCCTGCTGCATTCCTGGTCGCTGTTGTACTGGGATGAAAAGGGCTACGCGACTTATCGCGACGATCAGCGCGTCGAGGGCTATCGCAAACTTCTGCGTCGGTTGACTAAAGACTACGACGTGATCACGACCGCCGAATTCCTCGATCTGCACGCGCGCGGCAAGATCAAGATGTCGGCAACGGTCGATCTCGCTCGCGCTGAACTCAAGCCACAGGGGACCGTGCGGGCATGAGCAGCGCATTCGATTCTCTGCAAACGTTCGTAAGCGAACCGTACCTGGGATTGAGCCGATGGCTAACGGTCCGTACGCTGGATCGCAAGGCAAAACGGCGTGCGCCCGCCCGGTCGTTCGACGCCGACGGCGGGGGGCTTCTGTATGTGGCGGCCAGCGCGTTGCCGTATCACACCAGCGGCTACACGACCCGCACGCACGAGGTGATTCGGGCGATGACGTCAGCGGGCGGGCGTGTGCATGCAATGACGCGGCCAGGGTATCCGTTCGATCGAATCGATCGCCTGAACGACGCGTTGAGCGAACAGACCCAGGTGGGCGAAGTACAGTATCTGCACGCGGCGGGACCCGCCAATAATCGGCCGGTGTTGCTGTATGCGATGCAGGCGGCGCGCGTAATCGCGCAGCAGGCGAAGCAACATCGCGTGTCGATTATTCACGCCGCGTCCAATCACGTGAACGCGTTGCCGGCTTTGCTGGCCGCGCGCCAATTGGGCATTCCGTTTCAGTATGAAATGCGGGGCCTGTGGGAACTCACGCGAATTTCGCGCACGCCGCATTACGAGGGGCGCCAGGGTTTCAAGCAGGGCCTTCAGCTGGAAGGGCTCGTCGCGCGCCATGCTGACCGCGTGTTCGTGATTTCGGAGCAGTTGGGGCGCTTCGCGCGTGCGCGCTGGGGAATCGACAAGGAACGTATGTTCCTGCTGCCCAACTGCGTCGAACCCGAGCGCTTCGCGTCGCTCGCGTCGCATGAAATACAGCATGACACGATCGGCTATGCAGGCTCGTTGATGGCCTATGAGGGGCTCGACACGCTGATCGACGCGGTGGCGCAACTGCGCACACGCGGCGTGCGGATTTCGGTCAGTCTCATTGGTGATGGCGAGGCGCGTGCGTCGCTCGAATCGCAGGTGCAGCGGCTCGGCTTGTCGGAGCAGATCCGCTTTCTGGGCCGTATGTCACCGCAAAATGCGCAGGAAACACTGAGCCGCTGCGCGCTGGTGTGTATTCCGCGCAAGCCGTTCAAGGTCTGTGAAATCGTGCCGCCGATCAAACTCGTCGAGGCGATGGCAATGAGCAAGCCGGTCATCGTGCCGGATCTGCCGGTGTTTCGTGACGAAATGGGCGAGCGTCCGGCGGGATGGTTTTTCAAGGCCGGCGATGCAACCGATCTTGCACGCGTGATCGAGACGGCAATGAGTGATCGCGCGGCCCTTGCCGCGCTGGGCGAACGAGCAAAAGAATACGCGACCAAGCAGCGTTGCTGGCGCGACTTTGTCATTGAAGCACTACCGGGACGTACGGGGTAAGAGGAATGGTCGGCAGGGTTATTAGAAAACTGGGTTCGATCGTCTACGATCACCCGACGGTCGCAGAGGATGCCGAGCGGCACGGGCGTTTTGGCCGTCTGAAAATCGCGCTCGTCACGGATTACTTCACGGCCGACTGTCTGTCCGTGGAATGCCGGATTCGAGTGATGACGCCGAAGAACTACCGCGACGTGATCAGCCATTGGAAACCGGATCTGGTACTGGTCGAATCCGCTTTTCACGGCGTGGACGGCAGCTGGCGCTACGAACTGGCGAAGCAGCCAAGGTTGCTGCGCCTGACCAAACCGAAGGCGATTTTCCGTCTGGTCGATTTCGCGAGGAAGGCGGGCGTTCCCACGGTGTTCTGGAACAAGGACGACGGTCCATTCTTCGACGCGTTCATCGACGTCGCGAAGTCGTTCGACTATGTCTTCACGACCGACGAGGAATGTCTGGAACGTTATCGCCAGCAGGTGCCGGCGCACGTACCCGTCAATTCGCTGATCATGCCGTTTCAGCCGGTATTTCACAGCTTCACGGGCTTCAATTTCACGCGCAATGAAGTCTGCTTTACCGGCAGTTATTACCGGCGCATCCTGAACGAGCGGCGTCGTTTTCTCGACATGGTGTTCGAGATTTGCGAGCACAACGAGATGCCGCTCAACGTGTTCGATCGCAATCACGACCGGCTGTCGCGCCATCTCGAGTTTCGTTTTCCGAAGACGAGTCAGATGCGCTTGCACGGGAAAGTCGCGCATCGCGAGACCGCCAATGTCTACAAGTCGCACGCGGTATCGCTCAACGTCAACTCGGTCACGAGCTCGGAAACGATGTTCTCCCGTCGCCTGCTCGAAATTATCGCGTGCGGCGGGATTGCGGTAACCAACCCGAGTCGGGCTGTCGAGCGTCATTTCCGCGATTTCTGCCACGTCGTGAACACCTACGAAGAGACACGCGAACTGTTCGGGCGTCTGCGTCATGGCCCGGCGCAGGACGATCTGGATCGCGCCGAAGCCGGTGCGAAATACGTGCGAGAGCATCACACCTGGGCACATCGGTTAGAGGAAATCTGCGCCGTCGTGAAACTTTGAGGAACTGATCACGATGCTTGCGCTGTTTTCGTGGATTTGCCAGGCGGTATTTCTCGTCGTGGTCGTCTATTTCGCCGTGTACGTACTGCTCGAGTTGCGGGTATTCCTGATTTCGCAAAAGGTCGAGCGGCGGAAGTTGACGGAACTCGTGCATGCGGCGGCTAAAGCTGAAGCTGGAAACGAGACGGAGAACTGGCCGGCTGTGAGCGTGTTATTGCCGGTCCGAAACGAATCCGAAGTGGTGGAGCGGCTGATCGACGCGGTGTGCCGTTTAGATTATCCGGGCGAATTGCTCGAAATTCTGGTGCTTGACGATTCGTCGGATGGCACTACCGCACTCGCACGTCGACGCGTGGATTGGCATGCGGCGAAGGGAGTCGACATTCGTCTCGTCAAGCGGCTCGATCGCAAAGGATATAAGGCGGGTAATCTCGTCAACGGCATTCAGCAGTCGCATGGCGAGTTCTTTGCGATCTTCGACGCGGATTTCCTGCCGCCCGCTGATTTCCTGCTCAAAACGATCCCCTGTTTCAAGGACCCGCATCTGGGCTTTTTGCAGACGGGCATTGGTTACGAAAATCGCGACGTGTCGTTTCTCACCCGCTTTCAGGCGATGGAAATGGGGCATCAGCAATACGTGACTGTGGGTCTGAGCGAAGACGGCGACATGGCGTCGCTTAGCGGAAGTTCGTGTGTATGGCGCAGGACGTGTGTGGATGCGTTGGGCGGCTGGAATGCTTCGACGGTGACCGAAGATGTCGATCTGGGCTATCGCGCCCAGTTCGGCGAATGGAAATACGCGTATTTGCGCGATGTCGTATCGATGTCGGTATTGCCTGAGACGATCAGTGCCTATCG
Organism: Burkholderia sp. SRS-W-2-2016; assembly: GCF_001931485.1. Lineage (GTDB taxonomy): Bacteria > Pseudomonadota > Gammaproteobacteria > Burkholderiales > Burkholderiaceae > Paraburkholderia. The sequence goes on from NZ_MSDV01000060.1 coordinate 46,467, forward strand.
CATCCAGCGCGAACGCTGGGGAAGGGGGCTGATTCACAGCGGTTTCAAACACATCAGGCAAATGCTCTCGCAGCGCATGCCGCTGATGAAACGCATGCACGCAATCTCCGTGATGTTTTCGTCGGTACTGCTCGCGTCGATTTATGTACTGACGTTGCTGAGCCTGCCGTTGACTTATTTAATGCATTTCGACGGCGCGGGTATGCGATGGGGCGCGCTCGCGTTTTTCGCGCTTGTCGTGTTGTGGGGACTGGAAAATGCGTTCGGCGCGCGCAGAGGCGCGCGCTTCAGCAACAAGCCTAACGTGCTGAGGGATGTATGGGATACCTATCTGTATATCTCAATGTTCCTTCCGATGGCCTGGTATTACTTCGCTGGCGGGGTGCGCGCGCTGTTTGGCGTTCACGGCGATTTTCATCGCACGCCCAAGGGCAAGGACGGCTACGGCGTGATCATGCCGCGTATTAACTCGGTGTTGCTCGCCGGTGAGGTTTTCACGTTTTTCTACGCGCTCGTGGCGGTTTGGGCTGCATGGCGAAGCGCGAATTACTTTTTGGTTCCACTCGACGTGACCGCGTGCGTTGGCTTCGGTATGGCGCTGTATTGGTCGTGGCAGGAGCGCTGCGCACATCGGCGCGAGAAGCAGGGCGTTTGAATATGTCCATCAATCTTACGTTTCGCCCGGCGCGTGCAAGCGATGCAGTAGCCTGCGCGCCGCTTGTATTTGAGTCCGGTGAACACGAGTTCGAGTTTTTTCTAGGCGTTCCGGCGGCACGATGCATTGCGTTTCTCGAATACTCGTTCGCACTTTCGGCCGGACGGTTTTCGTGGCGCCGGCATGAAGTTGCAGTTGATGCGCGAGGCGAGATTGTAGCGGTGCTGGCGGCGCACGACGGCCGTCGCATCCTCGCGGACGATGCTCATATCGTGTGGGCGCTCTCGCGCCATTTCGGACTGTTCCGCGCTGTGCCGATGCTGTTGCGCGGCCTCGTGCTCGAAACGGAATTGCCCAAACCCAAACGCGCGCAGACGCTCATCGCGCACTGTGCAACGAGCGAAGACGTGCGCGGCATGGGAGTTTTTAGCGCGTTATTCAAGCACGCTTTACGCGCAGACGTCGCAGCTCAGCGAGGTCTCGAAGTGAGCGAACGTGACATCGTGCTCGACGTGCTGGTGAGCAACGAGCGCGCGGCGTCGCTTTATCGACGGCTTGGATTCGTCGAGCTGCCGAGGCGCAAACCGCGCTCGGCGCGCTTGCCGGTGGCGTTGGAATCGGTGCGTATGCGCTTCGAAACTCACTGATAGTTTCGGAAGCTCCGGCCGATTGGTTGGTAAATGGGAGAGCTAAAGGCGTGCAAACGAACGCCGCGATCCGCTCATTCCGAAAGCGGGCCGCGGCGCTGCACCGAAAACGCAACTGGAACCGCCTCTTACAACGGCACCACATGCAAAGGCTGCGGATAGCACCCCGGCGCACGAACCGGCTCGCACCCATAGTGCACCGGCGGCGGGCAGGGGTTCCAACGCGGCGGGACGCAGACCCGTGGCGGTTCGGGGTGACACCACTGCGGCTCTTCGCGCTTGTAGCAGGCATTACCGCCGCGTACCGCTTGCGCTTCCGCGCGGTCGAGTTCGCCACAGTGGGACAGGTCGCTGAGAATAAGGCTGGTCATGATGGATCTCCGGCAAGGGTGGAAGGGCTACGAGCACGTTATCGCCGTGCTCGGGCCTTTAATCGCACGCACCATGCCATGCGCCGGAAAGCCCCGCGTACAGGAGACCTACAGTATTCGCCCGGTCGAATCCACAGGAAAGTGACCGCCATCGGCCAACTTGCGCCAGCCAAGGTGTCGTCGCATCACCAACACGTTGCCGACTCAGAAAAGCCGACTCAGAGAAGCCAATCAACCAATCACGCGCGCACCCACCCCGCGAGCAACCCCGGCAACTCAGCCATATCCCTGAACACGTGCACGACTCCCGCGCCATGCAACGCGGTCGCGCTGCTATGGCCGAGTTGCGACGGGCAATAACCGAACACCGTCGCACCGGCCGCAACACCGGCGGTCGCGCCGGTCACGGTATCTTCCACCACCGCGCAACGTTTCGGATCGACACCCAACGCAGCAGCGGCCGCGAGATAAACATCGGGAAACGGCTTGCTGCGCGGCATTTCATGGCCGCTAAAAATACGCCCTTCGAAGCAGTCGAGAATCCCCGCTTTAGCGAGCTGCAACTCGACCTTCACGCGGTCCGCGCCCGACGCCACCGCAATGCGTCCATTCAGCGTCTGCTTTAGCGCGCGCACTGCATCGGCGGCGCCGTCGATCGCCTGCAACTCGCTGTCGAGCGCCGCATTGCGCCGCGCGCGAAATTGCGTGAGCCACTCGGGCGTGATCGCAAAGCCGGTGCGTGCTTCGATCAGCGGCGCGTCGTCCTTGACCATTTTGCCGACGAAAATGCGCATCGCTTCTTCGACGCTCAGATGCCAGCCAAGCTCGCCGAGCATTTCGGTGAGCACGCGATTGGTGATGGGTTCGGAGTCGACCAGTACGCCGTCGCAGTCAAACAGTACGGCGTCGAAGGGGAAATCGGACATCGGGCAGGGAAGGAGAGAGATCGAGGAACCGGCAAGGATACCTCACCGGCCGGTGCGACGCGTGCCGCGCGCGTCGTTCTCCCGCTACGCCGCGCGCGCTATTGCATGCGCGGTATGCACCGAATCCGCGCCGACCCGATGATAGCGACGGCCGTAATAGATCAGCGCGTCGCGCGCGCCGTCGTGCGTGCGCGCGGCCTTCACCGCGCAGAAGAACACCGTATGCGTGCCGACCTCGGTGACCGACTCGATCTCGCAGTCGAGCGACGCGAGCGCGTCCTGCAACACCGGCGCACCGGTCGCGAGACGCTCCCATTTGGCGGCGGCGAAGCGCTCGTCGATCGCCAGCGAGCCGGTGGCGAAGTGCGCGGCGAGTGCCTGCTGCTCGGCGCCGAGCACGTTCACGCAGAGCTTGCCGTTCGCGTGGAACACCGCGTTATTGCGGCTGCTGCGATTGATGCAGACGAGCAGCGTGGGCGGCTCGTCGGTGACACCGCAGACCGCCGACGCGGTGCAGCCGGCCAGCCCGGCTTCGCCGTCGCTGGTGATGATGTTGACGGCCGCGCCGAGCCCGGCCATCGCTTCGCGGAACGTGCTCTTGTCAAGCATGGGTGCCTCGCCTCGTCAGTTCTCGTCAGTCAGTTCGATGCCGCGTCAGCCGGCGCCGCCGCGCAGGCCGGCGAGCGGAAGCGCGCGGCCGTATGGCTGTCGGGCAAACGCGCATGACCGAACAGCTTTTCGCGCAACGTGCCGTCGCGATACCCGCGCTTGTACGCGCCGCGCTCCTGCAGCAGCGGCACCACCAGCTCGATGAAATCGTCGAAGCATTCGGGCACGACGGTGCGCGACAGATTGAAACCGTCGACGCCTGTCTGTTCGGTCCACTCGATCAGTTCGTTAGCAATCCTGTCAGCCGAGCCGACCAGCGGCTGCTGCCGGCTGCCGAGCACCATCTGTTCGAGCAGCTTGCGTTTGGTCCATTGCGGGCCGGCCGCGCGCGTCATCGCCTCGACGTTCGACACGATCGCCTGGCTCTTGCCGGTCTCGATCGGCTCGTCGAGGTCGTAGCGCGCGAAGTCGATCCCGAGTGACGCCGCCGCATGCACGAGCGCGGCCTCCGAGCTCACATAGCGCCGGTACTCCGCATACTTTTCCTCGGCTTCGCGCTCGGTGCGTCCGGTGATCACGGTCTGGCCGAGCAGTACCTTGATGTCGTCGGCGCGCCGGCCGCCGGCCACCGCATGCTCGCGGATATCGTCGACGATCGCCTTGACCGCCGGCTTCGCCTGGCCGTTGACGAACACGCATTCCGCGTGCGCCGCCGCGAACTGCTTGCCGCGCGAGGACGAGCCGGCCTGATACAGCACCGGTGTACGCTGCGGCGACGGCTCGGCCAGATGCATCGCATCGACCCGATACTGCTTGCCGTGGTGATGGATCACATGCACCTTCGATGCATCCGCATACACCCCTCGCTCGCGGTCGCGCAGTACCGCGCCGTCTTCCCAGCTGCATTCCCACAGCTTGTAGACCAGCTCCATGTATTCGTCGGCGAGGTCGTAGCGGTCGTCGTGCGCCATCTGGCCGGTCAGGCCGATCGCGCGCGACGCGCTGTCCAGATAGCCGGTCACGATGTTCCAGCCGACCCGGCCGCGCGTCAGATGATCGAGAGTCGACATCCGCCGCGCGAACAGATACGGCTGCTCGACCGACAGGTTCGACGTGACCCCGAACGACAGATGGCGGGTGACCGCGGCCATCGCCGGAATCAGCAGCGTCGGGTCGTTGACCGGCACCTGCACCGCGCCGCGGATCGCGGCGTCCGGGTTGCCGCCGTAGACGTCGTAGACGCCCACCACGTCGGCGAAGAAGATGCCGTCGAACAGGCCGGCTTCGAGCTTGCGCGCGTAGTCGGTCCAGTACTGCAGATCGGTGTAGCGGCTGGACTGATCGCGCGGATGGGTCCACAGACCTTGCTGGATGTGACCTACGCAGTTCATGTCAAACGCGTTGAGAACGATTTCCTTCGGCATGGCGGGTTCCGGCTAGAGTGGCGGACGGTCAAGCGGTTTCGTTTAATATAGTAGACGAAAAATTACTATGCAAGACATAGTTGAGCGACGCGTTGCGAGCGCCGTACGCCCGCCGCCGGGACGCATCGATATAATTCGCGGTACTCATTTCCGCCCCGACTACCCGCCATGTCCGAATCCTCCGCCATCGATCTCAGCCAGGCGATCTCCGCGCGCGTCAAGACCGAGCGCGAGGCGCGCAACTGGTCGCTCAGCGAGCTGGCCGAGCGCTCGGGGGTGTCCAAGGCGATGATCAGCAAGATCGAGCGCGGCGAGGCGAGTCCGACCGCGACCGTGCTCGGGCGCTTGTCGGGCGCGTTCGGGCTGACGCTGTCGACCTTGCTCGCGCTCGCGGAGCAGACCGGCGAGCGGCTCGTGCGCCGTGCGGACCAGTCGCTGTGGGAAGACCCCGAAACCGGCTATACGCGGCGGCGCATTTCACCGCCGACCGGCGGCGTGCTGGAGTTGCTCGAAATCGAATTGCCGGTGGGCGTGCGGGTGCCGTATCCGTCCGATGCGTTCGTGTTCCAGCATCAGCAGATCTGGGTCACGCAAGGAGTCCTGACGTTTCGCGAAGGCGTGCTGACGTATCGGCTCGAAGCGGGCGACTGCCTGCAACTGGGCGCGCCGGTCGAATGCGAGTTTTTCAATGCGGGCACCGAGGTGTGCCGCTATGTGGTGGGGTTGGTGCGTCGTTGAGGATCAGGAGGAGGCGCCGCATGCACCGTTGACGGCGGCGCCTCGTCCAAGCGGATTCAGACGGATTCCAGAGGATTCAAGCGGATTCAGGCAGATTCAAGCGCTCGGGCGAGCGCCGCCCGGCGCTCAGCTCCCGCCGCTCCCGCCGCCGGAGCGCGGACTGAGGGTGAGCTTGTTGGCCACCGAGGTGACGCCCGGCACGGTTTTGGCGACGTCGCCGGCCTGCTGGATCATGCTGCCCTGAGGCACCGAGCCGGTCAGCGTCACCGCGCCGCCGCGCGCCCGCACGAACACGTTCGACACATTGAAGCCGGACGTCCGCGACAGCGCCCGCCGCACGTCGCGGCCGAGCTTGCGATCCGCCTGCTTCGTGGCCTTCGGATTCGCGGCCGACGCGGCGGCCGTGTCGGCGGGCGGTTGCGCGTCGGACGCCTGGGCATAGACGCTCGACGCGCTCGCCACGCACAGCGCGATACCGAGTGCTTTCAAGAGATTGACTGTTTTCACGTTTTCACCATCCTCGATAAATGGAGTTCGCTTCGTTGCCGGCAAAAATGCTGCGCCTGGGTCGAGCAGGTCTGGACTCTGCGGAAACGCCTGTCTTATAGAAGAGTGCCGTTGCGGCGCCTCCGGCGCGCTTAAACGATACTCCACGCGGCGCGCGGACGCGAAGAAAATGCGGCGATGCATGCGCATCGAGTGGGCGGAGCAGGGGCGCGCACGACGACAGTGATGCTTCGCGGTGGCCGCTGCGCGGACCCGCGACCGGCTAAAGCCGGCCTGCATTTGAGACTATAATTCTGCATCCCGGATCGCCAGATCCGTTTCAAGGTGCCGGTTTTCACGCCCGCCACCGCCTTCGGGGAGCCCGTTTCCTCTTGAATAAAATCAACTACAGCCCGGCCGATGCGGGCACCGACCTCCCCAACGCCGACGATTCTCCGGCCGCCTCGCTGGCCGCCGCGAAAGCGCCCGGCACGCTCGCGATGCGTACCGCGCATGAATTGCATAAGGACGATCGCCATTTCGTCACCGCGCTCGCGCGTGGACTCGAAGTGCTCGCGTGCTTCCGTTCCGGCGATAAATCGCTGAGCAACCAGGAGCTGGCCGCGCGCTGCCGGCTGCCGAAATCGACGGTCTCGCGACTCACGCATACGCTGACGCTGCTCGGCTATCTGATCCATCTGAAAGAGAGTGGCAAGTACCGGCTCGGCACCGCGTCGCTCGCGCTCGGCAGCGCGATGCTCGCGCGTCTGGACGTGCGCAAGATCGCGCGGCCGGTGATGCAGGAACTCGCGGACGTATGCGGCGCGACCGTGTCGCTCGGCACGCGCGACCGGCTGTCGATGATCTACGTCGAGAATTGCCGCGGCTCGGTCGCATTGACGCTGACGCTCGAAGTCGGCTCGCGCATTCCGGTCGCGACCTCGGCGATCGGCCGCGCGTGGCTCGCGGCGCTGCCCGAACACGAGCGCCTCAGTTTCATGGAGCAGGTGCGCGAACTCGATCATGTCGCGTGGCCGAAGACCCGGCGCGGGATCGAAAAAGCGCTCGACGATTACCGCACGCTCGGCGTGACGACCTCGTTCGGCGACTGGCAGAAGGAAGTGAACGGCATTGCCCGTGCGTTCCAGCCGGGCGGCGAATTGCCGATCATGGCGATCAACGTGGGCGGGCCGGCGTTCAAGCTGTCGAAGGAATTTCTGCTCGAAGAAGTGCGGCCGCGTTTGCTCGAGGTGGTCTCGCAACTGGAAACCGCGCTGTCGCATTGAGCGGCGGCGCGGTCCGGTTCCGCAGATAGGCGGGCGGTAAATAGTGCGGTTTATCAGTGGCCGCGCTGGCTATCCCGCGCGGCCAGCTGGCTCGACTAGAACCACTGCGGCGACATGCTGAGCGTGGTGTCGTCGAGCGTGCGCAGCGGCGCCAGCATCGCGGCGACGCGCGGCAGTTCGCAACGGAAGAACCATTGGCACGCGTGCAGCTTGCCGCGATAGAAGTCTTCATCCGCCGCGCCGTTCGCGCGCGGCAGCGCGGCATGAGCGACCAGCGCCTGGCGCAACCACGTCCACGCCAGGACCACATGACCGAACGCTTCGAGGAACGCATTCGCATTGGCGAGCGCGCGGTCGGCATCGCTCGCGAGCGTGGGCAGCAGCGCTTCGAGTGTGCTCGTCACGTCGCGCCACGCGGCGGCGAGCGCATCGGCATGCTGCTTCAGCGGCTCCTGCTCGCGCGCGGCGTCCATCGTGCGTTGCAGTTCGCGGGAAAACAGCTTCAGCGCGGCGCCTTGCTTCATCGTGACCTTGCGGCCGAGCAGGTCGATCGCCTGAATCCCGTGCGTGCCTTCGTGAATCATGTTCAGGCGGTTGTCGCGATAGAACTGCTCGACCGGATACTCGCGCGTGTAGCCGTAGCCGCCGTGAATCTGGATCGCGAGGCTGTTCGCTTCGAGACACCATTGCGATGGCCACGACTTGACGATCGGCGTCAGCAGATCGAGCAGCAGCGCCGCTTCGGCGCGCGCGGCATCGCTCTCGCCGGTGTTCTGTTCGTCGACCAGCCGCGCCGCATACAGACTCAGCGCGTAAGCCCCTTCCACATAGGCCTTTTGCGCGAGCAGCATGCGACGCACGTCCGCGTGTTCGATCAGCGGCAGTTGCGGATCGAGCGGATTCTTGTTGGTCGGGTGGCGTCCTTGCGGGCGTTCGCGCGCGTAGTCGAGCGAGGCCAGGTAGCCGCGATAGCCGAGCATCACCGCGCCGAGACCGACGCCGATACGCGCCTCGTTCATCATATGGAACATGTACGCGAGCCCATGATGCGGCTCGCCGACCAGTTCGCCGACGCACTCGCCATGCTCGCCGAACGACAGCATTGTCGACGTGGTGCCGCGCCAGCCCATCTTGTGAATCAGACCCGCGAGCGCGACGTCGTTGCGCGCGCCGAGGCTGCCGTCGTCGTTGACGCGAAACTTCGGCACGGTGAAGAGCGAAATGCCCTTGACTCCGGGCGGCCCGCCCGGAATCCGCGCGAGCACCAGATGCACGATGTTTTCGCTCAGTTCGTGGTCGCCGCCCGAAATGAAGATCTTGTTGCCGCGCAGCGAGTAGGTGCCATCCGCATTCGGCGTCGCGCTGGTGGTCAGATCCGACAGGCTCGAACCCGCCTGCGGTTCGGTCAGCGCCATCGTGCCGAACGCGCGGCCTTCGAGCAGCGCGCCGAGGTACTTGCGCTTCTGCGTTTCCGAGCCGAAGCGCTCGATTACATTTGCATTCGCACTCGTTAGCATTGCGTAAGACGAGGTCGCGATGTTCGCGCTCTTGAACAGCGACAGACACGCGAACGACATCACCGCCGGCAACTGCATGCCGCCTAGTTCGTAGTCCTTGCCGGCGGCGAGAAAGCCGGTGGCGCGCAACGCATCGAGCGCGTCTTTCACTTCCTGCGGGATGCTCACGCGCTGGCCGTCGAACTGCGGCTCGTGTTCGTCGGACAGGCGATTGTGCGGCGCGAATTTCTCGACCGCGACCGCATGCGCGGTTTCGAGCGCCGCGTTGAAGGTCTCGCGGCTGTGATCCGCGTGACGCGCGCGCTGCGTCAACGTCTCGGCTTCGAGGACTTCGAACAGCTGGAATTCCAGATCCCGCGTATTGATGATTTGCGCATCTTGCATCGATGTAAGCCCATTCAAAGGTAAGCCGCTAGGCGGAACAGCATCGCGTGACGCGGGGTGCGGGCGCTCGCGTATGCAGGTCGGATCGACATTGATGAACGTTTGAAACACGCGCGCTACGGGTAAGTCCTGAGGAACCTTCCGTCGGCGATGCGTGCCAGTTTATACCCGAAAAGAATGATCGTGCTTTTATTTACACGCTGAATTTCGGCACGTATGATTGTCGAACAATTTCGGAATTCAAAACCGCATTGCAGAACAACTGGAGGAGCGTCGCATGTCAGTGAAGGACCTGTTTAACCTCGACGGCAAGGTTGCATTGATCACCGGAGGCTCGCGCGGACTCGGTCTGCAAATGGCCGAGGCACTCGGCGAAATGGGCTGCAAGATCGCGATCTCCGCGCGCAAGGCCGACGAACTCGCCGAAGCGAAAGAACATCTGCACTCGCGCGGTATCGACGCGCGCACCATCGTCAACGATCTGCAGCGCTTCGACGGCATTCCGGCGCTGGTCGACGACGTAATGAACGCGCATGGCCAGATCGACATTCTGATCAACAACGCGGGCGCCACCTGGGGCGCGCCCGCCGAAGAGTATCCGGACGACGCGTGGCACAAGGTGATGAACCTGAACGTCAACGCGCCGTTCTTCCTCGCGCGCGAAGTCGGCAAGCGCAGCATGATCCCGCGCCGCGCGGGCAAGATCATCAACGTCGCGTCGGTGGCCGGGCTGAAGGGCTCGCCCCCGGGCATGAATACGATTGCGTACAACACGTCGAAGGCGGCCGCGATCAACTTCACGCGCGCGCTCGCCGCCGAATGGGGCAAGTACAACATCAACGTCAATGCAATTTGCCCCGGCTTTTTCCCGTCGAAAATGTCCGCGGGACTGCTCGACAAACTCGAGGACACGATCGTTGCGCGCACGCCGTTGCGGCGTCTGGGCGGCGACGAGGACCTGATGGGGCCGGTGGTGTTTCTCGCCAGCGAGGCCTCGCGCCATGTGACCGGCCAGTATCTGGCGGTGGACGGCGGCTCGATCATTATCTGAGTACTCGTACGACCCCGCGCGGTGGGTGAGCGCGGGGTAAGCGGCGCGCTTCGCGCAGCCGCTCGCGCGCGCATGCATGCACGAAAAACAAACTGTGGAGACGCTGAATGAATTTCGAGTACTCGGAGAAAGTCAGAAGCCTGCAGAAACGCCTGACCGCATTCATGGACGAATACGTCTATCCCGCCGAAGCCGTATTCGAAGCGCAGATGGACGCGGCCCGCGACGCGGGCAATCGCTGGCAGCCGGCGCCCATCATCGAAGAGCTGAAAGAAAAGGCCAAAGCCGCCGGCCTGTGGAACCTGTTTCTGCCCGAGTCGAAATACGGCGCGGGCCTGACCAACCTCGAATACGCGCCGCTGTGCGAAATCATGGGGCGCTCGCATATCGGCGCCGAGCCGTTCAACTGCTCCGCGCCCGACACCGGCAACATGGAAACGCTGGTGCGTTACGCAACGCCCGAACAGCAACAGCAGTGGCTGTTGCCGCTGCTCGACGGCACGATCCGCTCGGCGTTCGCGATGACCGAGCCGGAAGTCGCGTCGTCGGATGCGACCAATATCGCCGCGAGCATCGTGCGCGACGGCGATCATTACGTGCTGAACGGCCGCAAATGGTGGACCTCCGGCGCGAACGATCCGCGCTGCAAGATCCTGATCTTCATGGGCAAGTCCGATCCCGATCATGCGAGCCGCCATCAGCAGCAGTCGATGATCCTCGTGCCGATGGATACCCCCGGCGTCAACGTGCTGCGTCATCTGCCGGTGTTCGGCTACGACGACGCGCCGCACGGCCACGCGGAGATCGTCTTCGACAACGTGCGGGTGCCCGCGACCAACATGCTGCTCGGCGAAGGACGCGGTTTCGAAATCGCCCAGGGCCGGCTCGGCCCGGGCCGCATCCATCACTGCATGCGCCTGATCGGCCGCGCCGAGCGCGCGCTCGAAGCGATGTGCCGCCGCTCGCTCGACCGCGTCGCGTTCGGCAAGCCGATCGCGGAGCAGGGCGTGACGCGCGAACGGATCGCCAACGCGCGGATCCTGATCGACCAGACGCGTTTTCTGGTGCTGAACGCCGCGTACAAGATGGACACGGTCGGCAATAAGGAAGCGCGCCAGGAAATCGCGATGATCAAGGTCGCCGCGCCGAACATGGCCTGCCAGGTGATCGACTGGGCGATGCAGGCGCACGGCGGCGGCGCGGTCAGCGACGACTTCGGCCTCGCGCGCGCATACGCGAGTTCACGCACGCTGCGCTTTGCCGACGGCCCCGACGAAGTGCATCGCAATGCGATTGCGAGCATGGAACTCGGACGCTATCTGAAGCGCTGATCGAATCGCGAGGGGGGCCGGGCTTGACCCCGACGCGCCCCTCGAAGCGTGCGCGCAAACGTACCGCGGGCGCACATAGAACAAGCCGGAGACGCGTATGAACGAACACCATTTCCCGCATTGGCCACCGCAAGTGACGCGGCATCTGACGCTGCCGCAAACCAACATCTTCTACAACGCCGAAGTATCGGCAACGCGTTTTCCCGACAAACCGTTCATCGTCTATTACGACACGCCGGTCACGTTCGCGGAGTTCCGCGACGAGGCCGAACGGCTCGCCGGCTTTCTGCAGCAGGAATGCGGCGTGCAGGCGGGCGATCGCGTACTGCTGTACATGCAGAACAGCCCGCAATGGATCATCGCGTACTACGGCATTCTGCGTGCGAACGCGGTGGTGGTGCCGGTCAATCCGATGAACATGAGCGCGGAGCTCGCGCATTACGTCGAGGACAGCGGCGCGACCACGATCATCGCGCCGCAGTGTCTGTTCGACAACGTCGAGCCGCTGCTCGGCAACAGCCCCGGCCAGGGGCTCGAACGTGCGATCGTCGCGACCTATAGCGATTATCTGAAGCGGCCGTCGCCGATCGCGGTGCCCGAGTTCGTCGCGGCGCCGCGCAAGCGGATCGAGCGCGCGGGCGTGACCGCATGGCAGGACGTGCTCGAACGACGCATCGCGCCCGGTCCGCTGACCGCCGGCCCCGACGATCTGTGCGTAATGCCGTACACGTCGGGCACGACAGGGCGGCCGAAGGGCTGCATGCATACGCATCGCAGCGTGATGAGCACGCTGCTCGGCGGCTGTGTGTGGTTCGGCGCGGCGGCCGACGGCGTGCATCTGTCGGTGCTGCCGTTTTTCCACGTGACCGGCATGCAGGGCGGAATGAATTCCGCGCTGTACTCGGGTGTGACGATCGTCGTGATGTCGCGCTGGGATCGCGATGCGGCCGCGTTCTGCATGCAGCGCTACCGGATCACCGCGTGGCAATCGATCTCGACGATGATGGTCGATTTCCTGTCGAACCCGCGGCTCGGCGAATACGATCTGTCGAGCCTGTCCGGCACGCGCGGCGGCGGCGCGGCGATGCCCGACGCGATCGCGAAGAAGCTGAAGGCGCTGACCGGGCTCGATTATGTGGAAGGCTACGGGATGACGGAGACGATCGCGGGGACCCACATCAACCCGCCGCAGCGGCCCAAGCCCCAGTGCCTCGGTATTCCGGTGTTCGACGTCGACTCGCGGGTGATCGACCCCGTCACGTTGCAGGAAGTGCCGCGCGGCGAGACCGGCGAGATCGTCGTCAACGCGCCGCAGGTGATGCAAGGTTACTGGCGCAACCAGAAGGCGACCGACGAAGCATTCGTCGAACTCGACGGCAAGCGTTTTCTGCGCACCGGCGACCTCGGCCATATTGATGAGGATGGCTACTTTTTCATGACCGACCGCCTCAAACGGATGATCAACGCGTCGGGCTACAAGGTCTGGCCGGCCGAGGTCGAAGCGCTGATGTACCGGCATCCGGCGATTCACGAGGTTTGCGTGATCGGCGTGAAGGACGAGAAGCGCGGCGAGACCGTCAAGGCGTTGGTCGTGCCGACGCCGGCGCGCGCCGCCGATATCAGCGCGCAGGAAATCATCGACTGGGCGCATGAGCAGATGGCTGTATACAAGGCGCCGCGTATCGTCGAATTCGTCGCGTCGCTGCCGAAGTCGGGCAGCGGCAAGATTCTGTGGCGCAAGCTGCAGGAAGAAGATGCCGCGCGGACCGCGGCAGCCAATGCGGTTGATGCAGGCAACGGAGGCGCGACGCAATGAACTGGCTCGACAGCTTGATGGACCAACCGTTCGTCTGCATCACCGACATGCTGCGGCGCTTCGCGAGCGAGCGTGCCGAGCATCCGGCGCTGATCTGCGGCGACGAAGTACTCAGCTATGCAGCGCTCGATGCGCGCGTCGACCGCTTCGCCGCCGCGTTGCAGCGCGACGGCATCCAGCCGTGCGACGCGATTGCGTTGTGCGCGAACGCATCGATCGACTACGCGGTCGCGTTTCTCGGCGGCTTGCGCGCGGGCGCGGCGGTGGCGCCGCTCGCGCCGTCCTCGAGCGCGGCGAGTCTGGTCGGGATGATCGGCAATTCCGGCGCGCGGCTGCTGTTTCTCGACGCCGAGGTCAAACGCCTGCTCGAACCGGTCGCCGCGCAAATCAGCGCAACGCCGGTCGCGCTCGACGCGCACGCCGGCAGCATCGCGCTCGACACGTGGCTCGCCCCTGCGGGCGCAACGCCCACGCCGGTCACGATCGATCCCGCGTGGCCGTTCAACATCATCTATTCGTCGGGCACGACCGGCACGCCGAAGGGCATCGTGCAATCGCACGGGATGCGCTGGGCGTACGCGCTGCGCAGCGTGCAACGCGGCTACGGACCCGATGCGATCACGCTGATCTCGACGCCGCTCTATTCGAACACGACGCTGGTCAGTTTCATGCCGACGCTGACGTTCGGCGGCACCGTCGTGCTGATGCCGAAGTTCGACACGACGCGCTACCTCGAACAGGCGCAACGGCATCGCGTCACGCACACGATGCTGGTGCCGGTTCAGTATCAGCGGCTGATGGCGCATCCGGAGTTCGACCGCTACGACCTGTCGAGTTTTCAGGCGAAGTTCTGCACCAGCGCGCCGTTCGCGGCGAGCCTGAAGGCCGACGTCGTGCGCCGCTGGCCCGGCCGGTTGACCGAGTACTACGGGATGACCGAGGGCGGCGGTTCGTGCCAGCTGGAAGCGGACGAGTGGCCGGACAAACTGCATTCGGTCGGCCGGCCGATGGACGGGCACGACATCCGTCTGATCGACGAGCGCGGCAACGAGGTCGCGATGGGCGAGGTCGGCGAAGTGGTCGGCCATTCGCCGGCGATGATGACCGGCTATTACCGCCAGCCCGACAAGACCGCCGACGCCGAATGGTACGACCCGCACGGCAAGCGCTTCATCCGCACCGGCGACATGGGCCGCTTCGATGCCGACGGCTTTCTGACGCTGCTCGATCGCAAGAAGGACATGATCATTTCGGGCGGCTTCAACGTCTACCCGAGCGATCTCGAAGGCGAATTGCGCCAGCATCCGGAGGTCGCGGATGCAGCAGTGGTCGGCGCGCAGTCGGAGCAGTGGGGCGAGACGCCGGTCGCCTTCGTGGTGCGGCGCCCGCACGCGCGGATCGACGAGGCCGCGCTGCTCGCGTGGGTCAACGTGCGGGTCGGCAAGATGCAGCGGCTGTCTGCGCTGAACTTTCTCGACAGCCTGCCGCGCAGCGCGATCGGCAAGGTGCTCAAGCGCGAGTTGCGCGAGCAGTTCTATCCGGCCACATCCATCCGCAATGGGGCAACGCATGAATAATTTCGCAGAAAAGGTCGCGGTCATCACCGGCGCGGGCTCCGGCTTCGGCCGCGAGTTCGCGCGGCTCGGCACGAAGCTCGGCATGCGGCTCGTGCTCGCCGACGTGCAGCAGGACGCACTCGACGAAACCCTCGCCGAAGTCACCGCGGCCGGCGCGCAGGCGATCGCGCGGCGCGTCGACGTATCGAACGGCGAAGCAGTGGACGCACTCGCGCGCACGACGCTCGATACATTCGGCGGCGTGCATCTGCTGTTCAACAATGCGGGCGTCGGCGGCAACGGCGGGCTCGTGTGGGAAAACACCGAGCGCGACTGGCAGTGGCTGCTCGGCGTCAACCTGTGGGGCGTGATTCACGGCGTGCGCGCGTTCACGCCGTTGATGCTTGACGCCGCGAAGCGCGATGCCGGCTATCGCGGGCATATCGTCAATACCGCGTCGATGGCGGGGCTGCTCGCACCGCCGCTGATGGGGCCGTACAACGTGTCGAAGCACGCGGTGGTCGCGCTGTCCGAATCGCTGTATCAGGATCTGTCGCTGGTCACGCAGCAGGTCGCGTGTTCGGTGCTGTGTCCGTACTTCGTGCCGACCGGCATCGCGAACGCGCAACGCAACCGTCCGGCCGAGCTGTCGAACGACGTACCGCCGACGCTGTCGCAACGCGTGGCCCGCGCATTGAGCGAGAAGGCGGTCAGCTCGGGCAAGGTCAGCGCGGAAGCGGTCGCGGCGATGGTGTTCGACGCGATCCGCGACGAGCAGTTTTATATCTACTCGCACCCGCATGCGCTGAACCCGGTGAAAACGCGCGCGGAAGATATCGTGACGCCGCGCAATCCGACCGATCCGTTTGCGGAGCGGCCGCAGGTGCGCGAGCAGATCGTTGCGGCGCTGAAGGGGTAATCGAACGAAGCGAAGCGGGGATAACGGAACCGGGGAGGTTTCCGCCCGCTGTAGAAAGCAAAGGCGCCGTGAAATTCACGGCGCCTTTTTCATGCTGCTGCTTTCGCGGTTGCTTCGGCTAGAGCGCTTATTTCGCCGCCGTCAACGAACTGAGCGACGCCTCCTTCAACTGGCCGCCCTGAATCACCGCCGCGAGCGGATTGCCGATCACGAAGCCGCCACGATCGTCGACGCCGGTCACGCTCTGCGGATTGTTCTGCGGCGGCAACGCCTTCACGGCCTTGTCGAACTGATTGCGGATCGCGGTCGCATCGCTGGTGGTGCCGGCGAGTTTCATCGCGAGTGCAGTCGCATACACGGCCGTGTAGTTCAGCGACACCTCCTGGCTCGGATCGCGTCCGTTGTGCGTCTTGCGGAAACGTTCGACGAACGACTTCGCGTTCGGCGTCGTCTCGTTGGCGAGCGGCAGCACGCCGATCGCGCCGTTCAGCGGCGCGTAGCCGTTGGTGACCTTCGCGACCTCGTCGAGCTTGGCCTGGTCCATCACGATGAAGCCGCCCTTGAAGCCGAGTTCGCGCGCCTGCTGCGCGACGAGACCGGTCGGCTCCGACGGTCCGCCGATGAACATCACGTCCGGCTTCGCCGCGAGCACGCGGCTCACGCCGCTGTAGAAGTCGGTCGCGCGGTTATACGACATTGCGTTGTCCGCGACGATCGTGCCGCCGGCCGCTTCCCATGCGGGCTTGAACGCGGCGACCCAGACCTTGCCGTAGTCGGTATCGGTCGCCGCGAGCGCGGCCTTCTTGCCGTAGGTCTTCATCTCGTACTTGATGAACGAGTCCAGATACGACGTGAACGCGGGCGGAATCCGCACGGTCAGCTTGTTACCGCGTTCGCTGATCTGCGGCACGCTGGTGTACGACAGCAGCAACAGCTTCTGCTGCTCGTTGCTGGTCTGCACCGCGAAGCCGCCGCCCGAATGCGGGACCAGCACGACCGCGGCCTGCTGTTCCTGGGCGAGCCGCCGCGCGTTGATCGCGGTTTCGCTCGGGTTGTATTTGTCGTCGAGCGGGACGATTTCGAGTTTGATCTTCTTGCCGGCCACGTCGACGCCGGCCTGGTTCACGTCGTCGGCGGCCATCCGCATCCCGTCGAGCACTTCCTGGCCGTACTTTGCGGCGCCGCCGCTGAGCGGCCCCGAAAAGCCGATGTGCACGACCTGCTGCGCCATCGCGGCGCCCGAGCCGAGCAGCGCGGCGGCCGCGGCGATCGCCAGCAGTCCGGTGCGAGCGCGCAAGCGTTGTTTCGTCATACCTGTCTCCATGGGATGGTTGCCCGTTCTGCGGGATGAGATGTGTAGAGGTGCGAAGCGTCGCTAACTAACGGCCGCTAACCGCCGACATACGCGCGCCGCACCGCCTCGTTGTTCATCAGGCTCGCGTGATCGCCTTCGAGCACGATGCGGCCGTTCTCGATCACATACGCGCGATGCGCGATCTTCAGCGCGGCGAACGCGTTCTGTTCGGCAAGCAGCACCGTGGTGCCCGCGCGATTGATCTGCTGGATCACGTCGAACACCTGTTTGACGACCAGCGGCGCGAGGCCGAGCGACGGCTCGTCGAGCAGCAGCACCTTGGGCCGCGCCATCAGCGCGCGGCCGATTGCGACCATCTGCTGCTGGCCGCCGGACAGCGAACCGGCCGCGTGATCCTTGCGCTCCGCGAGCAGCGGGAACAGGCTGAACACCTGGTCGAGATTGCGCCGGTTGCCGGAGCGGTCGCCGCGATGCACGTACGCGCCGAGCGTCAGATTCTTCAGCACCGACATGCCCGGAAACAGCTTGCGTCCTTCCGGGCACTGGATCACGCCGCTTCTGACGATCTGCGCGGGCGTCATCCCGAGCAGTTCTCGATCGCCGAAGCGCAGGCTGCCGCCGGCCGCGCGGCGCAGCCCGCTCATGGTCAGAAAGATCGAACTCTTGCCCGCGCCGTTGGCGCCGAGCAGCACGACGAGTTCGCCGTCGCCGGCATGCAGGTTGATGCCGTCGAGCGCGCGGAAACTGCCGTAATCGAGCGATACGTTGTCAAACTTCAGCATGCTCGCTCCCGAGGTAAGCGTCGATCACGGCCGGGTTCGCGCGAATTTCGGCCGGCGTGCCCTCGGCGATCTTGCGCCCGTAGTTGAGCACCATGATGCGGTCCGCGAGCTTCATGATCATGTTCATCTTGTGTTCGACGAGGCATACCGTGATGCCGTGCTTGACCAGTTTGCGGATCAGTTCGGCCAGTCCTTCGGTTTCCTCAGGATTGACGCCGCCGGCCGGCTCGTCGAGCAGCATCAGGCTCGGCTCGGTGGCGAGCGCGAGCGCGAACGCGACGCGCTTGCGTTCTTCCTGCGAGATATCGCCGGCGAGCCGCTCGGCGACCGCGGCGAGGCCGACGAAGTCGAGCGCTTCGCGGGCTTTCTCGCGACAGACCCGTTCTTCCTGTTGTAGTCGGCGCGTATTCAGCAGCACATCCCACAGCCCCGATTGCGTGCGCAGCCGGTGACCGACGATCAGGTTATCGAGCACCGTCGCGCGATCGAACAGCGCGGTCGACTGGAACGTGCGCGCGACGCCGAGCCGCGCCATCCGGTCGGCGCCGAGTCTGGTCACGTCCTCGCCCTTGAACACGATGCGCCCGGACGAGGGCAGATGCGTGCCGCTGATCAGATTGAAGAAGGTGGTCTTGCCGGCGCCGTTCGGCCCGATGATCGCGTTGATCTTGCCGGCCTCGATGCGGGTGCTGACGTCGTCGACCGCGACGAGACCGCCGAAGCGTTTGCTGAGCGAGTCGATTTCAAGCATGACCGTCTCCATGCGTGGGCCGCGGCGCGCGCGACGATTGCGCCGCATTGACGCCGCCGTTCGATGCCGCCGCGCGACGCGCGCGCTTATGCTGGCGCGCGTGATACAGCCCGACGATGCCGTTGGGCAGAAAGATCACCAGCAGAATCAGGATCGGGCCGAACACCACGAAGCGGTATTCCTGCAGGAACTGCAGATACTGTGTGAGCCACGGCACCAGCAGCGCGCCGAGCAGCGGACCGGCCAGCGTGCCGATGCCGCCGACCAGCATGTACATCGTCATGTCGAAGGTATGTTCGACGCCCGCGAGGTCCGGGCCGAGGAAGCGCACCGCGCCCGCATACAGACCGCCCGCGAGCCCCGCATAGATCACCGACAGCACGAACGCGAGCACCTTGTTGCGCATCAGATTGATGCCGAGCGATTGCGCGAGTCCGTCGCTGTTGCGGATCGCCATGAAAGTGCGGCCGAGCAGCGAATTGACGATCCGGTGCATCAGCCACATGCCGAGCACCAGAAACGCGAAGGTCAGGTAATAGAGCGCGCGCGGCGTCTCGAACGACACCAGCCCGAAACCCGACGGCGCCGGAATGCCGATGATGTCCGTCACCCCATGCGTGAGCGAATCCCATTTCTCGATCACGAGAAACATGATGTAGCCGACGCACAGCGTGAAGATCGAAAAGTAGTGGCCGCGCAGACGCAGCGACACCAGCCCGACCAGCGCGCCGAACACCGCGACCACCACGCCCGCGGCGACGAACGCGAGCCAGAACGGCACCTGATGATCGACAGTCAGGATACCTACGGTATACGCGCCGAGCGCCATGAAACTGCCGTGCGCGAGATTGAACTGGCCGGTGTAGCCGGTGATCAGGTTCAGCCCCACGGTGGCCAGCGCGAAGATGTACGCGGTGGACATCACGGTCAGCATGTAGTCGTTGGCCACGGCGAACGGAAACGCGAGCCCGAGCGCGAATAGCAGCGTCCAGCCCGTCTTGCCCTCGAATAATTTCATGATGCGCGCAGTTGCCTCGTGAAGAGTCCTTGGGGACGTACCGACAGAATCACCACCAGCAGCACGAACGCGATGATGTCCTTGTAGTCGGTCGAGATGTAGAAGGCGCCGAAGCTCTCCGCCATGCCGATGATCAGCCCGCCGACGATCGCGCCCGGCACGCTGCCCATGCCGCCGAGAATGATGATCACGAAGGCCTTCAGGATCACCAGCTGGCCCATTGCGGGATAGACCAGATTGATCGGCGCGTAGAGGGTGGCGGCGACGGCCGCGAGCAGGCCCGAGATGCCGAACGTGAGCATCGTCACCTTGTTGGTGTCGATGCCCATCAGCGACGCGCCTTCGCGGTCCTGCGCCATCGCGATCACGCTGGCGCCGATCACCGTGTAGCGCAGGAACAGTTGCAGCAGCGCGACCAGCGCGAAAGCCGCGCCGATGATCAGCAGCCGCTGCAACGGCGCGCTGACGCTGCCCAGCTCGACGATGCCGGTATAAGGCGTCGGCATCCGGTGAAAATCGGCACCCCACAGCGCCTGCGCGCCGGCTTCGAGAAACAGCAGCAGACCGATCGCGGCGATCATCGGATGCAGCTCGGAAGACTTGCGCAGCGGATGGAACACGAGGCGCTCGGCGAGGATCGCGAGCAGCGCGACCGCGAGGCCCGAGCCGATCATCGCGAACCAGTAATTCACGCCGAGGCGGCTGATCAGAAAGAACGACACGAACGCGCCGACCATATAGAACGCGCCGTGCGCGAAGTTCGGCACCGCGAGAATGCCGTAGACCAGCGTGAGACCGAGTGCGACGAGGCTGTAAATGCCGCCTAGCGTCAAACCGTTGAGGACCTGCTGCAAGAACATATCCACGCTTCGACATCCTCCCACTGGACGTACCGCTGTGCGTTGCATCGACTACGGCGCATGCCGCGCGGCGACACGCGACAGCTGCGGACGGAGCGACGGCCGCGGGTCGAAGTTCAAACCGGACCACGACCGCCGATGCTTGAAACCGCGCGCTTTCGTAGCGCATTGCCGAACACGAAAAGGCGCGGTGGTGCGAGAGAAATTTGGCACGGGCGTTCACTTTTCGTCAATAGGTTTTTGCGCCCGCATGTTCTGCATTGCAGATTATTAGGGAAGTCACTTAGGCGGTTGACGAACGCAGGCGAGACGCTGGCGAGCGATTGCGCGGCGATGCGATGAGCCGCGCCGGTGCTTGCGATCCGTGCGGAAGGCGCGGCAGATCGTACGGATGCGGGGAAGGCTGGCAGGGTTCTAATGACGCGTTGATGGAGCGGACCGCGGGGCTACCTATTCTGCAATGCAGAAGCTATCGAACGGGGCGCACATGTCTGTCGACACATCGCGCTGGCGTTCGACTTTCTAACGCGAATGGGCGAGTGGAACGCGCCGATTAAAGCGGTCCCGATTCGATATGCGCTGGCCGTTTGATCACAGCAATTGGGTCATTTAAAAATCGGGTCCGGTTGTCTTTATTGCTATTAAGCCGCTCGGTTAAATAGCGAAAAGTCCGAAAGCGCATCGTACTTTTCCGAGTGTGCAGCCAATACCAATCACCTTACGCGCCATTTAAGGGCCACGGTTTTGGCAACCCTTTCACGCAATTTTTACCGATATTGCGGCGCTTTTCGCCTCACATCGACATTGTCAATAAATGTCATATAACCCCGGGGATCGGGTTTGTATTCGGATTAGTCCGATTCCCACTACGACAAGCCACAAGTTACGATCGTAAAAAAATTGAAAGCATGGTGCAAGCTTTCGATGCTCAAGTAACCCCGAATACCCCCAGGCGGATCGTATTGCGACTCCGAGGGAACCCTTTTGCTCTTTCGTATAACAGGCATAAAGATGAATAAGGCTTATCGCTGCATCTGGAATAGATCGTTAAATGCGTGGGTTGCGGTGTCCGAACTTGTTGCGCGCAGCGGCAAGTCTAAATCGGGTAGCGATACCATTGCCGCTAGCGCGCGTATCGGGCGTGTTTTCGTCAGAAAGCCGATCGCCGCGGCGGCCGCCCAGATTGCACTGCTGGCGACCGCGCCGTTTGCATCGGCGCAGGTGGTAATTCCGGCGGGAACCGATATCGGCACTTATCTCAATGCCGGCACGAACTGGTCCGCCTCCGCATATGGCTTTACGCTCAATTCCAATTCGACATGGAATAACCCCGTATTGTTGAATACGGCCGCTCATTCCACGCTGGAGCTCGACGGCAATGGCAATACCGTAACGCGCAGCGGTAGTTACGTATTCAACCTGACTGGCGCGGTCAATAATAATTCCATTACGCTTTCAAATCTGAATGTCGGACAAAGCGCTAATTCGGCGTATGCGATTTTCTACGACTACGGCGGCGCGCATACGTCGAATATCAACCTGAACAACGTCACGTTCAACGGCTTGCGGGGCGGTTTCGGCAACGTGTTCTATCTGAACGGCACGACCGGCAGCACGTATATGAACGTGAATGCCGGCAATGGGGCCGATGGCGTCACGTTCTCGAACAACGTATCGACCGGCGACGGCGGCGGCGTGATCTCGATGTACGCCGGCAACATGACGTTAAACGGCGACTACACGTTCGACTCGAACACCACCGACAACCACGGCGGCGCCATCGCGATGTACCAGAACAACGGTGTGATGACGTTCAACGGCAACACCGTATTCAACAACAACTCCGCGATATACCGCTTCGGCGGCGCGATCGACATCTGGGGCGGCGCGTCCACGCTCACGTTCAACGGCGACACCACGTTCACCGGCAACCACGTCGTCAGCGCGCAGACCGGCGTCACCAATCCGCGCGGCGGCGCGATCAATATCGGCTACCTCGACCCCGGCTCGAGCGGGTCGGTTGTGCAGTTCAACGCTCCCGTGCTGTTCGACGGCAACTATGTCGTCTCGACCGGCGCGGGCGGCTCCGCGTACGGCGGCGCGCTCAGCGCGTTCGGCAACGGCGCGTCGTACAACTACCGCTACATCTTCAACGACGCCGCGATCTTCCAGAACAACTACGCGATCAAGGCAGGCAGCGGCGCCGGCGAAGGCTCGGGCGGCGCGATCTACTACGATTCGGCCGCGGCGCTGGTGAGCCTGCAATCGGGCACCCAGTTCCTCAACAACTACGCGTCCACTAACGGCGGCGCGATCTATCTGCAGTCCGGCACGGTCGCGCTGAACGCGCTGACGGACAACATCGTGTTCCAGGGCAATGAACAGGGTGTCCAGTTCGACTCGTCCTACCAGCCGGTCGCGGGCACCGGCACGCCGAATGCGATCTATCTCGGTTCGTCGGGCACGCTGAGTCTGAATACCGCGGCCGGCAATCAGATCCTGTTCTACGATCCGCTCGGCTCGATCGCGGGCTCGACGGTCACGGTCAACAAGACCGGCGACGGCGACGTGGTTTTCCACGGCGACAACGGCGCGACCACGAATTACGATTCGGCGATTCAGGCCAATACATCGGTGCAGGGCGGTAACTTCGTGCTGGCCGACGGCGTCAATTACGGCAGCAAATCGGGCGGCACCTTCACGATCACCACCGGCACCGATAGCTCCGGCAACAGCACCGCGGGCACGCTGCTGGGCAACGACGGAACGAGCGTGCGCGCGCAGACGCTGAACCTGCAAAGCGGCGGCACGATCGACGTCGCCGGCGGCCTCTTCACGCTCGACGCGAACAACATCAACGTCAGCGACGGCGGCCAGATTTCGGGCAGCGGTACGCTCGCGGCCACCAGCAACATCAACCTTAACGGCAATGCACTGGCCACCGTCGAAGCCGGCAACACGCTGAACGTAACGGGCCTGCTGGCCGGCAGCGGCGGTCTCACCGCGCAGGGCGGCGGCACGCTCGAACTGTCGAACGGCGCGAACAGCTATACCGGCGCGACCGTGGTCGCGAGCGACGCCACGCTGCTCGGCACTGTCGCCAATGCGTTTTCGGGCAGCGGCACCGTTGCAGTCGACGGCACGCTGGACCTGAGCCAGAACAACCTCGACCAGACCGCGAACGGCCTGTCCGGCATCGGTTCGGTGCTGCTCGGCACGGCTGACCTGACTTCCGGCGGCAGCGCCACCACCACGTTCTCGGGCGTGATCGACGGCTCGGGCGCCCTGAACAAAACCGGCACCAGTACGCTGACGCTCGCCGGCACCAACACCTACACGGGCGGCACGACGATCTCGGGCGGCACGCTGGGCGCAACCAGCGGCAGCGCGCTCGGCAGCGGCGCGATTGCCAATAGCGGAACCCTGCAGCTCGACTTCGCGAACGACAGCACGCTGGCCAACCAGATCAACGGCTCGGGCACGCTGCTGAAGACCGGCGCGGGCACCGCGACGCTGACCGCGGCAAACTCCGACGCGGGCACGGTCAACGTCACGGGCGGCACGCTCGCGTTCGAGCAGAACGGCGTGTTCACGGTGTCCGATAGCCTGACCACCGGCAGCGGCGCGGCGACCACGCTCGGCGTCGACTCCCAGCTCGAGATCGCCAACGCGCTCACGCAGCAGGCCGACTCGGTGCTCAGCGTGAACGTCAGCAGCCAGAACGGACCGCTGATCACGGCCGATACCGCATCGCTCGGCGGCACGCTGAACGTGTCGGGTTTTAGCGCCGCGCAGCCGGGTTCGGCCAGCGAGGTGACGGACTCGACGATTACCGTGATCAGTACGACGAACGGTATCAGCGGCGACTTCTCGTCGGTGAGCGTGGGCGGCGCGACGAGCCCGGTCGATTATCTGTCGGTCGCGACGCAGAAAAGCGCGGACAACCTCAGCTACGGCGTCGGCCTTGGCCTGACGTGGAACGCTGGCGCGACCGAAGGCAACGGCGCGTTCACACTGACGGATGCGTCGGAGGCGTTCAATCTCGACGTCGCGTTGTCCGACCAGGCGGCGTCGGCCACCGGCTGGAACGGCGCGGATCTGACCAAGAACGGCGCCGGCACGCTGACGCTGTCGCAGCAGAACACCTACACGGGGGCGACCACGGTCAACGGCGGCACGCTCGCTACCGGCATCGACAATGCGTTCGCCGACAGTTCGAGCGTAACGATCGCCAGCGGCGCGACGCTCGCGTTGAACGGCCATTCGCAGACGGCCAACGAGTTGTCGGGCGCGGGCTCTGTGGACCTCGGTTCATCGGCTGACGCGGTGCTGACGGCCAATAACGCGTCCGATCTGACGCTGTCCGGCGAGATCACGGGCGCGGGCAGCCTGACCAAGACCGGCGCGGGCGAACTGACGTTGACCGGTATCAACAGCTACAGCGGCGGCACCACGATCGCGGACGGCGCGCTCGTCGCGACCAGCGCGAGCGCGCTCGGCACCGGCGCGATCACCAACAACGCGGCGCTGCAACTCGACTTCGCCGACAGCGGCGCGTTGTCCGGCAACCTGTCGGGCACCGGCAGCCTCACGAAGACCGGGGCCGGCACCGCGACGCTGAATGCGGCGACGAGCGCGGGCGCGGTATCGGTCGACGCCGGCACGCTGCAACTGAGCCAGAGCGGCGCGTTCGCCGTGACCGACTACACGACGCAAAGCGGCGCGACCACGACGATCGACGGCGCGTCGCAACTCGCGGCGAGCGGCACCTTCACGCAGGCGGCCGATTCGACGCTGAACATTCTGGTGGGCGCAAACGCGCCGGTCGTCAGCGCGGCTAGCGCGAATCTGGACGGCGCGCTGCACGTTACCGGCTTCTCGACGCCTGAGCCCGCATCGGCGAGCGCGCTGACCGGTTCCGTGTTCAACGTGATTCAAACCGCCAACGGCATCACCGGCGACTTCACATCGGTCGACCTCGGCGGCGCGGCCAGCACCGTCGACTATCTGACGCTCGCCGCGCAGAAGAGCGCGGATAACCTGAGCTACGGCGTCGGCTTCGGCCTGAAGTGGGAGGCGGGCGCAACCGACGGCAACGGCAGCTTCACGCTCGCGAACGCAACCGAAACCTTCAACGCCGACACGGTGCTGTCCGACCAGGCCGCGTCGGCCACCGGCTGGAACGGCACGGACCTGACCAAGAACGGCGCCGGCACGCTGACGCTATCGGCGCAAAACACCTACACCGGCGCCACCACCGTGAACGGCGGCACGCTCGCCACCGGCATCGACAACGCGTTTGCCGACAGCTCGGCGGTGACGGTCAACAGCGGCGCGACGCTGGCGTTGAACGACTTCTCACAGACCGCGAACAACCTGGCGGGCGAAGGTGCGGTGAACCTGGGTTCGTCGGCGCAGACCGTGCTGACGGCCAATAACAGCTTGGATACGACGTTCGCGGGCACGATCGACGGCGCGGGCAGCGTCACGAAGACCGGCGCCGCCACGCTGACGCTCGGTGCGGCCAACAGCTACGCGGGCGGCACCACGATCGCCGACGGCACGCTGGTCGGCTCGGCGGCGAGCTTCGGCTCGGGCGCGATCGTCAACGACGGCGCGCTGGTGATCGACCAGTCGAGCGCCGCCACTTTCGCGAATGCGATCAACGGCACCGGCAGCCTGACCAAAACCGGCTCGGGCTCGCTCAATCTGACCGGCGACAGCAACCTGTCCGGCGCGACCACCGTGCAGAACGGCCTGCTCAGCGTGAACGGTTACCTCGGCAATTCGGCGGTGACCGTGCAGAACAATGCGACGCTCGGCGGCAACGGCACGCTCGGCCAGACGAGCATCGAGTCGGGCGGCACGATCTCGCCGGGCAACTCGATCGGCACGCTGCACGTGAACGGTGACTTCTCGCAGGCCGCCGGCTCGACCTACCAGGTGCAGGTCGATCCGTCGAACAACACCACCGACCAGATCGTCGTGAACGGCGCGGCGACGATCGATCCGGGCGCGGTGCTCAATGTCGAGAAGATCGCGCCGGGCGTGTATCCGCTCAACGCGCAGTACACGGTGTTGAGCGCAACCGACGGCGTGACCGGCGCCTACTCGCTGAGCGGCGATCTGAACGGCGCGTTCTACGGGCTGACCGGTGTGTACGACGCGAACAACGTCTACCTGAAGTCGGTAAAGATCCGCAACTTCGTCGATGCCGCCAACACGCGCAACGAAATCGCCACCGCGGCTGCGTTGCAGACGCTGCCCGACGGCAACGCGATGAAGGACGCGGTCAGCATGCAGAGCAACGACGAAAACGCGCGTCTCGCGTTCAACCAGTTGTCGGGCGAGCTGCACGCGTCGGTCAAGACCGCGTTGATCGAAGACAGCCGCTATATCCGCGACACCGCGATCAGCCGCGTGCGGCAGAGCTTCTGCGCGGCGGGCGGTGATGGCGGCATCGCGACGGCGGGCGGCGCCAACGCCGGCTGCTCGGCTCGCGAAACGGAGCCGGCGGTGTGGGCGCGTGCGTTCGGTGCGTGGGGCGACACCGGTAGCGACGGCAATGCCGCGCGTCTGAGCAGCACCACCGGCGGTTTCCTCATCGGCACGGACACGCTCGTTGGCGAACGTTGGCGAGTCGGCGCGCTGGCCGGTTACAGCCATAGCGACCTCAATGTAGACGACCGCAATTCGTCGGCCAGCAGCAATAACTATCACCTCGGCGTTTATGGCGGCACGCAGTTGGGCAACCTGGGCTTGCGAAGCGGTGCGGCGGTGTCCTGGCATTCGCTCGACACCGGCCGTTCGCCGTCGTTCGTCGGCTATTCCGACAGTCTGAGCGGCGGTTATAACGCCCGCACCGCGCAGGTGTTCGGCGACGTCGGCTACAGCTTCAAACTGCCGGCCGCGACGATCGAGCCGTTCGTCAACCTGGCCTATGTGAATCTGCACAACAGCGGGTTCAATGAACAGGGCGGCGCGGCGGCGTTGGCCGGCAAGTCGGGCAACACCAACACCGCGTTCTCGACGGTGGGTGTGCGCGGCTCGACCGACCTCGCGCTCGGCGGCAAGACGAAGGTCACGCTGAACGGCACGCTCGCATGGCAGCGCGCGTTCGGCAGCACCGTGCCCGAGTCGACGCTCGCGTTTGCCGGCAGCGATCCGTTCACCGTCGCCGGTGTGCCGATTGCGCGCAATGCGGCGCTGGTGCAGGCGGGTGTGGACTTCAAGGTGAGCGACGCGACCACGCTCGGCTTGAACTACGCCGGCAAGTTCGGCGGCGGCAACACGAGCCAGACCGTGCAGGGCACGTTCAAGATGAAGTTCTAAGCAGCGCTTGAGATGTAACCCGCGGGCGACGCAATGCCGATCAGGCATGCGTCGCCCGTTTCTTTTTTGGGCGTGCCGCGAGCGGTGCAGGCCTCGTTCAGAACGTATGGCGGATGCCGACGTTCACGCCCGCGGTTGTGCCGGTCGGCAGATTCAGCGCATTGTTGACCGACAGCCCGGTATGCATGCCGCCGTGATTGGTCACGAAGCCGACCTGCGCATAGGTGACCGTTGCTTTGGACAACGAATAGGTGAGCCCGCTCGACGCGAGAATCGAATTGTTCGAGCCGTCGTTCGCGTCGCGCGTGACCCAGATACCCGCATCGATATTCAGCGCCGGCGTGATGCCGTAGCTCGCGCCGCCCGAGTACACGCGATTGTTGAACGAACCGGCGACCTTGTATTGCGTGTACGACGCTTTCAACGTGAGGTTGTCGAACGAGTAGCGCGCGCCGAGCGTGCGTCCCCAGAACGCGACCACGCTCGGAATCGCGATCGATGCCGCGCTGCCGCCCGCGTTGCCGCTGTACAGCCCGCCATCGAGCGTCAGGCCGCCGAAGTGATAGCGCAGGCTCGCCGAGTACTGACGCCCCGCCTGGAAGTTGCCGGCGGCGCCGCCGAACGCGAACATGCCGCTCGCCTGCAAGCCGCCGATTTCCGGCGACGTGTACGAGATCCCGTTCGGGTTGAACAGGCCGGTCACGTACACGTTGTTCAGATAGGTGATGAGACCGCTGCCGAAGTAGCCCATCTCGCGCGGATCGGCGTCGTAGATCGCGAGGAAGAACGGCGAGAACTGCAAGCCGGCCTTGACGTTACCGTAGCGGCCATCGATACCGACCCACGCCTGGCGGCCGAACAGATTGCCGTTCGAGTTGTCGAACGAACCGTTGGCCACGCTGAAGCCGCTTTCGAGCATGAAGATCGCGCGCATGCCGCCGCCCAGATCTTCCACGCCGCGCATCCCGAAGCGCGAGCCGGACAGCCCGCTATCGGTGAACGAGTATTGATGACCGGCATTCTGGCCGGTCGCCGCGTTGAGCGTTTTACTCGTATAAAGCAGCGATCCATCGACGATCCCGAACAGCGTGACGCTGCTTTGGGCCTCGGCATGCGGGGCCGCGCCCAGCGCACATGCACCCACCAGACCAAGAATGGCTCCCACCCTGTTGCGATGACTTGCCGGCATGCTGCTGTCTCCTTGTTTTTACGTTATTGGATAAACGGCGAAACAGGTGCTGTGCTGCGGGGCGGTTTCGCTGGGCAATGAGCTTCCCTCGCAATCGGATAAGGAATGCGAAATATCGATCGATTGACGAGGGGGCCGCAGATCGAACGCGCTTCTTGTAGGTGTGCTGATCTCCTGATCACAGATGACGCGCGCGCTCGGCACTGCGAATGCGCCGCAGCGAATCAAGCCGTTTGCACGCGAAGTGCAGGGCGAAATTTCGCACGATCGTTCGGACTATGTCAACGAGGGAAACCGACCGAAAAACTGCAATGCAGGCCAAAATAGGGAAAACACCTAAATCGCGCGCGGCGTTTTATAGACCGGGTAAGTGGCTGTAATGAATTAAGAAATATGGAATCTACCGATTTGAAATGCTTATTCCCGTGCTCTCGCATATTCTGCATAGCGGAATTCACTCACAATGCGACGTCGTGACTGAAAAGCACGTGGCGTGCAGCCGACCAAGCCTTCGCAACAGGCTTCGAAAGCGCTATCCCAATTCCGCGTATTTGCCTGTAAGCTGCCAGAGACGGATTCGCGAGGGTGGCTACGTTGATCCGTTATGGTGCATTCGCTTTACAGCTGGACTACAACTTATTACCAATTCATTGCAAGGGATAATCAGTTATGAAGAGCTTCGCTATCAAACGAATCATGCTTGGGATTTCGGCTGCCGCATTCATGGCCGGTACGATCCCGCTCGCCTGCGCGCAAGGCACCGATGCCGCCGCGCCGGCCGCAAGCGCCGCGAAGCCCTCCAAGGCCGAGCTTAAGGCCGAACACAAGGCCGCTCGCAAACAGGCTCGCGCGAAGAAGAACGCCGAGTTGAAGAAGCTCGAAGACGCGGGCTACCAGCCGGCGGCTAACGATCCGAACTACCCGAACAAGCTGCAGGAAGCGCAGAAGAAGGTCGGCGCAAGCCAGTAAGCGCGCTCGGCAGACCCGGCGCAACGCATCGGTCATCGAGCGGGCGCCGGGTGTTTTCACTGCCTTCATGATGCTGTCATCCCAGTCGAAATTCCCGGTCGAATTCCGGCCCGCTTCGCCCCCTCCCGTACGCAGATAAAAACACGATTGCTTCTCGCTCACCCCATGTTTTAGGGCCTTTCGTGCCGCGGTTTTCGAATCGGTTACGCTGAGCCGTGAACAACGCGACCCGAACCGCACGAGATCATGGCAACGAAGCATGAAGTCAGGCGCTACAAGGCGAATCTCTCCGACGAACTGCACAGCGCCGCCCTCTACGAGACGCTCGCGAGCGTCGAACCCGATCAGTCCCGCAAGCAGGTTTATCAGGACCTCGCGCAGTCCGAGCATAGTCACGCGCAGGTGTGGGCCGACAAGCTGAAGGCCCACGGCGTGCAGCCGAAGGGTCACGGACACGCGGTGAAAACGCGCCTGATGAAAGGCCTCGTGCGCGTGTTCGGCGCGAACTTCGTGTTGCCGACGCTCGCCGCGGCCGAATACGCGGACCGCAATAAATATCGAGGCCAACGCGACGCGGGCCGCATGTCGGCCGACGAACATCATCACGCGGCCGTGGTGCAGACGCTGGCCGGCGGCGATCCGA
This sequence comes from Burkholderia sp. SRS-W-2-2016, assembly GCF_001931485.1. GTDB lineage: Bacteria > Pseudomonadota > Gammaproteobacteria > Burkholderiales > Burkholderiaceae > Paraburkholderia. Next base: position 77,042 of record NZ_MSDV01000060.1, read on the forward strand.
CTTTCGCCCCGGGCGCGCGCATCGCCGTGGCCGAGTCGTGGCACAAGAGCGCCGCGTCGGGCAACGATCTGCGCGCCGCGGTGCTCGGCGCGAACGACGGTCTCGTGTCGAACTTCTGCCTGATCATGGGCGTGGCGGGCGCGGGCACCGGCAACCAGACGATCCTGTTGACCGGCCTCGCCGGACTGATCGCCGGCGCCTGTTCGATGGCGCTCGGCGAATGGCTGTCGGTCACCAATGCGCGCGAACTGGCGAGCACGCAGATTGCCAAGGAGGCCGAAGAAATCGACGAACAGCCGGAAGCCGAGGAGCATGAACTCGCGCTGATCTATCGCGCGAAAGGGCTCGACGCGAACGAGGCGAAACGCGTCGCCGCGCAGATGATGCGCAACAGGGACAAAGCTCTCGACACGCTCACGCGCGAAGAACTCGGCCTCGATCCGGCCGAGCTCGGCGGCAATCCGTGGTCGGCGGCGGGTGTGTCGTTCTGCCTGTTCTCGCTCGGCGCGATCTTTCCGGTGCTGCCGTTTCTGTGGAGCCAGGGCGTCAGCGCGATCGTTCAGTGCGTGGTGCTCAGCATGCTGGCGCTCGCGTCGATCGGCGTGTTCACGTCGTTGTTCAATGGCCGCGGCGCGGCTTTTTCCGCGTTGCGGCAAATCGTGATCGGCCTGATCGCGGCGGGCTTTACGTTCGGGGTCGGGCGCTTGCTGGGGGTGTCGATTTCGTGAGCGGCGGCGCGCCGGCCGGGTACCCTCAAGCCCTTGCCCGGCAACGCTTTCCCTGCCGTCAAGGCGCACCTTACGGCTGTCAGGTGTCGCATTTCCTCATGTGGTTGTCGTAATTAGTCGGCAACCCACACTTTTTTCTGGCAACTATGTAGTCAATGCGCGGACAACGCTCCGCACGCCAGGAGAGCATCCGATGAATTCCCCCAAGGTCGTGGTCGAAGGGCTGTGCAAAGTATTCGGCAGTAATCCGAAACAGGCGCTCGCGATGCTGGCCGGCGGCGCGACGAAAGAAGACGTGTTCGCGCGCACCGGTCAGATCGTCGGCGTACACAACGTGTCGTTCGAGGTTCAGGAGGGCGAGATCTTCGTGCTGATGGGCCTGTCCGGCTCCGGCAAGTCGACGCTGATTCGCCTGATCAATCGGCTGGTCGAGCCGACCGCCGGCAAGGTGCTCATCGATGGCCGCGACGTCGCCGCGGTGCCGCGCGGCGAGCTGATCGCGGTGCGCCGCAAGGACATGAGCATGGTGTTCCAGTCGTTCGCGCTGATGCCGCAGCGCAACGTGCTGTCGAACGCGGCGTTCGGGCTGGAGGTGGCCGGCATCGGCCGCAAGGAGCGCGAAGCGCGCGCGATGACCGTGCTCGAGCAGGTCGGCCTCGCGCCGTTCGCGCACAAGCTGCCGTCCGAACTGTCGGGCGGCATGCAGCAGCGCGTCGGACTTGCGCGGGCGCTCGCGGTGAATCCGTCGCTGATGATCATGGACGAGGCGTTCTCCGCGCTCGATCCGCTCAAGCGCAAGGAAATGCAGAACGTGCTGCTGGAGCTGCAACGCGAACAGCAGCGCACGATCCTGTTCGTGTCGCACGATCTCGAAGAGGCGATGCGCATCGGCACCCGCATCGCGATCATGGAGGGCGGGCGCGTAGTGCAGATCGGCACGCCGCAGGAAATCATCAAGAACCCCGCCGACGACTACGTGCGCGCGTTCTTCGAAGGGATCGACACGAGCCGCTACCTGACGGCCGGCGATCTGATGCAGACCGACGCGGTGCCGTTGATGCACGCGCCGCAGATCGACGCGTCGAGCGTCGCCGCGACGCTCAACGGCAGCGCCGACTACGCGTTCGTGCTCGACGGCGCGCGGCGGATTCGCGGCTTCGTGTGCCGCGACGCGAGCGGCAGCGCGTCGCCGCAACTCAATCAGATCGAGTCCATTCATCGCAGCACGCCGCTCAACGATGTGGTCGAGCGCGTGGTGGCCAGCCGCGCGCCGCTGCCGGTCGTCGAAGCCGACGGCTCCTATTGCGGTTCGGTCAACAAGACGAACGTGCTGAACGTTCTTTCGCGCCATCGAGGTTCCCATGTCTGAAATCATTCCGATCGGCGCCTGGGTCGATCACGGCGTTCACTATCTGCTCGAACACGACGCGCAGACCTTCGACACGATCGGCAAGGTCATCGAAAGTTTTGCCGCGGCGGTCGAACACGGTTTGCAGGCGGTGCCGATGTGGGCGCTGATGGCGTTCTTCGTCGGCGTCGGTTTATGGCGGGTCGGCTGGCGTTTCGCGCTGTTCACGCTGGCGGCGCTGCTGCTGATCTACGGCACCGGCTTCTGGGATCAGATGGTGATCACGCTCGGCCTCACGCTGTCGTCGACGGTGATCAGTCTTCTGCTCGGCGTGCCGCTCGGCATCTGGATGGCGAAGAGCCGCACGGTCGAGATGATTGTGCGCCCGGTGCTCGATCTGATGCAGACGATGCCCGCATTCGTCTACCTGATTCCGGCCGCGATGCTGTTCGGCCTCGGCCGGGTGCCGGGGATTCTGTCGACGGTGATCTTCGCGATGCCGCCGGCGGTGCGTCTGACCGCGCTCGGCATCAAGCACGTGAATCACGAGATCGTCGAGGCGGGGCAGGCGTTCGGCTGCACACCGTGGCAGCTGCTGTACAAGGTGCAGTTTCCGAATGCGTTGCCGTCGGTGATGACCGGCGTGAACCAGACCATCATGATGGCTTTGTCGATGGTGATCATCGCGTCGATGGTCGGCGCGGGCGGTCTCGGCAACGACGTGCTCGCGAGTATCCAGCGGCTCGATATCGGGCTCGGTTTCGAGAGCGGGATGTCGGTGGTGATGCTGGCGATCATTCTGGACCGCATCACCGAGAGCTTCGGCCGCGCGCCGGGCAAGGCACGCGCGCCGCTGTTCGCCGGGCTGCGCAGCGCGATGAAGGTGCGCCGCGAGCCGGCCGCGCAACACGGCTGATCACGCCGATGAAGCGCGACACGCTCACCGCAGTCGACTCCACCCGGGCCGAGGGGGCCGACCCGCGGCTCGCGAAAGTCGCGCACGTCGGCTTTCTGACCTTGCCGAACTTTTCGATGATCGCGTTCACGAGCGCGGTCGAAGTGCTTCGGATGGCGAACTATGTGGGCCGCGCGCAGCACTACCGCTGGTCGGTGATCACGCCGGACGGCGAACCGGCCGCCGCGAGCAACGGCATCACGGTGAAGCCGACCACCACGCTCGCCGAGGCCGGCGTGCCGGATCTGCTGTTCGTCTGCGCGGGCTGGCATGTACGCGATTACGTGACCGATACGGTGGTCGCGCTGCTGCGCGATCTCGCCGAGCAACAGGTGCCGCTCGGCGGGATCTGCACCGGACCGTACGCGCTGCTCGCGGCCGGCGTGCTCGACGGCTATCGCGCGACCGTGCATTGGGAGGACATGTCGCCGCTGCATCAGCGCTATCCGCACGTGCGGTTCGCCGACGAACTGTTCGTGATCGACCGCGACCGGCTGACCTGCACCGGCGGCACCGCGCCGCTCGATCTGATGCTGCATCTGGTCGGTTTGCGGCTCGGCCAGGCGGCGGCCGCGCAGGTGTCGGAGCAGTTCATCGTCGAGCGGATTCGCGGCTCGACCGACTACCAGCACATTCCGGTCGATGCGCGGGTCGGCTTTTCGCGCGCGGAACTGGTCGAAGTGGTGCGGCTGATGGAAGCGAATATCGAGGAGCCGTTATCGCTCGACGAACTCGCGCGGCTCGTCAAGCTGTCGCAGCGTCATTTGCAGCGGATGTTCAAGATGTTCCTGAACGTATCGCCGACGCATTACTACCTGAGCTTGAGACTGCGCCGCGCGCGCGAACTGCTGCGCAATACCGATGCGTCGATCGCGCGGGTGACCGCGGTGTGCGGTTTTCATTCGCCGTGCCATTTCAGCAAGGCGTATCGCGCGCAGTTCGGGCATGCGCCGAGTGTTGAGCGGCGGGTGGTGGGATAACGTCTCCGTCTCGCCCCCAGGCCCGCCGCTTGCTGCCAACAGCAGCCCGCCACCCTCCACTCGACGGGCGCGTTCCGCTTCGCGGCAGCGAGGCCGCAACCGATCGCCCGCGCCGCATCTGAACCAGGAGAGGTGTGATGGGAGACGACACTCACCAGAATCAGGGCTACGACCGGCGCCGCTTTCTCGCCGGCGTAGCCGCCGTGGCCGGCGGCGTCGCGCTATCGGGTTGCGGCGGCGGGGGCGGCGGGATCTCGGACGGCGGCGACGCGCCCGCGCCGTCGGTCACCGATCTGCCGTCGCCCGACGGCGCCGACCGCTACAGCCTGCCGCGCCCGGCGCTGCCCGCGCCGGCCAGCTCGGGTGTCGACTTCATCGTGCTGGTCACGATGGAAAACCGTTCGTTCGATCACTACCTCGGCTGGGCTCCCAACGCCGAGGGCCGGCCCGCCAGCCAGCAGTTCAAGGACGCGTTCGGCGCGACCCAAACGCCGTTTTCGCTCGCGGCGAATGCCGCGTACGGCTATCAGGCGTGCGCATACCAGGACCCCAATCACAGCTACGACGGCGCCCGCACGCAACTGGCGTCGGGCGAGATGAACGGCTGGCTGCTCACGCCGGCCACCAGCGCGCACCAGGGCGACCTGCTGCCGATCGGCTACTACGAGTCGGCCGATCTGCCGTTCTTCAACGCGGTCGCCAGTCACTACACGATCGGCGATTTCTACTTCAGCGGGATCCTGACCAGCACCTTTCCGAACCGCCTGTACCTGCACAGCGGCGCGACGGACCGGCTCGACGAGCGCATCGACACGTGCTCGCTCGCGACGATCTGGGACCGGCTCAGCGACGCCAATGTCGGCTGCAATTACTACTATCGCGACGTGCCGTTCACCGCGCTGTACGGCACCCGGTATCTCGGCATTTCGAAGCCGTTCACGGACTTTCTCAGCAAGGCGGCGACCGGCACGCTGCCGCCGTTCTGCATGGTCGACCCGACGTTCGCGGGCGAGCTGGCCGGCGTGTCCGGCGACGATCATCCGCACGCTGACATCCGCAACGGCCAGGCGTTTCTCGATCAGGTCTACGAAGCGCTGCGCACGAGCCCGACGTGGAACCGCACGCTGATGATCATCGTGTACGACGAATGGGGCGGTTTCGCCGACCACGTGGTGCCGCCGACCCGGCCGATCAGCAACAGCGAGCATGCGCTCGGCAACGACGGCAAGCTCGGCTTCCGGGTGCCGCTCGCGCTGCTGGGCCCGCGCGTGCCCGCTGGCACGGTCACGCGTTATCCGTTCGATCCGAGTTCGATTCACGCGCTGCTGCAATGGCGCTTCGGCCTGCAGCCGCTCGGCGTGCGCGGCAACGACCCGGCGACCGTCAATCTCGCCTATGCGCTCGATTTCAACGCCGCGCCGCGTACCGACGCCCCGGCGTTCACGGTGCCGCAGGGGCCGTTCGGCGGCCGCTGTGCGCTGACGCCCGCCGCACCGTCGTCGAGTTCGGTGGGGGCGATCGATCAATCCGAACGGGCGCTCAATCCGACCGTGGACCGCTTCGCGGAGCTGCGCGCGAAGGCGGCTTTGTCAGGATTCCAGACCAGCGGCGGCTAAGCCGCGCTTGAACAGACCGGCTTCGTCAGATCGCCTGCGCGCGGCCCGGGAAGGTCTCGTCGTAGCCCGAGCCGTCGTCCACCTCGGCGGCGGTGCCGCGCTGCTCGCGATACATGACCGGCGGGAGTCCGAACTGTTTGCGAAATTCGCGCCCCAGGTGCGACGCATCGGAAAAGCCGCAGCTCGACGCGATATCGGCGACGGTCTTGTCGGAACTGGTGAGCAGCCACGCGGCGGTGCGCAGCCGCACCTGCTTCGCGTATGCCTGCGGCGCCTTGCCGGTCTGCGCCTTGAACAGCCGTTCGAGCTGGCGCGGCGACAGGTCGAGCTTGCGCGCGAGTTCGTCGAGCGACAGCGCGCGGCCCACGTGCTGCTCCATCAGCAGGATCGCGCGCTTGACCTTCGGATGCGCGGCCGGCGCGAGACCCGGCGGATGCGGCTGCGGCGCGTTGCCTTTCTGCAGGTCGTCGACCAGCAGGATGCGCAGCGCCTTTTGCACGGTCGCGGTTTCGAAATGGCGCAGCAGGATCGCGGCGGCGACGTCGATCGATGCGCGCCCGCCCGAGCAGGTGATGCGCCGCCGGTCGATCACGAACAGCCGGTCGGCCACCAGCATCTCTTCGTCGACGGTCGGAAAGCGCTCGATGAAATCCCAGTAGTGAAACCAGCTCACGCAGATCCGGTGGCCGTCGAGCACGCCCGCGCGCATCAGCGAGAACACGCCGGTGCACATGCCGACCAGCGTCGCATCGCGCGCGGCGGCGCGGCGGATAAACGCGAGCGTCGCGTCGCTGGTGGCCGGCCCCGAGTGCAGCAGGCCGCCGACCACCACCACGTAATCGAACGGCTCGGCGCTGTCGAAGGTTTCCCACGGCGTGATCTGGATCCCGCAACTCGCGCGCACCGGAGCCAGGGTTTCCCCGATCACGCTCCATGAACAGCGCACCGGCTTGCTGAAGTCGCCTTCGTCGGCGGACAGGCGCAGCAGATCGACGAAACCCGAGAATGCGGTCAGCGTGAAGTTCGGCAGCAGGATGATGCCGAAGCGGATGCGCTGCTTCGGCGCGCCGTCGAGCGATTGAAGGGGAAGCGAGTCAGCGGGATTCATGCGCGCGGCCGGTCGGCAAAAAAGAAAGCGGGAGCGTACCAGCAACCAAAAAACATCTGCAAATGCGTGCAATAAGCATAGCACCGCGTCGGCGCGAACAAATTCGCCGGCGCCGGCCCGCGGCCGGCCGTCCCAACACTCGATCAAACCGGTCCCGAACCCCGCCCACAGCCGCATTGACGGCGCTATCCCAGCGCGATGCCGTTTTTGTTCTATCGACCGGTTTCTGGCTGCGGTCCAATAAGCGCACAGTCAACCCGGCATCGCAACGCCCCAACGCCCCGCGCAAAGGCCCAGCTATGAACGTCAGCGTCTTCGATCTGTTCAAGATCGGCATCGGCCCCTCCAGCTCGCATACGGTCGGGCCGATGATCGCCGCGTGCCGCTTCGCGTCGCATATCGAGGATGCGAACCTGCTCGGCTTCGTGCGCCGCGTCCGGGCCGAACTGTTCGGCTCGCTCGGCGCGACCGGCAAGGGCCACGGCACCGACAAGGCGGTGCTGCTCGGCCTCGAAGGCAATCTGCCCGATCTGATCGACCCGGACCTGATCGAGCCGCGGCTGCGCGCGATCCGCGAGACCAGACAGTTGAACCTGCTCGGCAAGCAGACGATTGCTTTCGACGAGCGCGAGCATCTCGGCTTTTATCGCAAGCTGATGCCGGGCGCGCCCGGTTCGAGCGTCGTGCATCCGAACGGGATGCGCTTCCAGGCGTTCGACGAGAACGGACAGTTACTGGTGGAGAAAGAGTATTACTCGATCGGCGGCGGCTTCGTCATCAATCGCGAAGGCGACCGCGTGAACGGTCTGCGCGCGAGCGCGGAAGTGCCGTACCCGTTTCGCACCGGCGACGACCTGATGCGCGTATGCCGCGAAAGCGGTCTGTCGATCGCGGCGGTCACGCTGGCCAACGAATGCGCGACGCGCTCCGAGCACGAGGTGCGTGAAGGACTGCTGGCGATCTGGCGCACGATGGCCGCCTGCGTCGAGCGCGGCTGCAAGGCGCACGGCGAGCTGCCCGGCCCGATGCACGTGAAGCGCCGCGCGGCCGACCTGTGCGTGCAATTGCGCACGCGCTCCGAAGAATCGCTGCGTGATCCGCTGTCGATGCTCGACTGGGTCAATCTGTACGCGATGGCCGTCAACGAGGAAAACGCGGCCGGCGGCCGGGTCGTCACCGCGCCGACCAACGGCGCGGCCGGCGTGATCCCCGCGGTGCTGCATTACTACGTGAAGTTCATGCATGCATCGAACGACGCCGGGATCGTCGAATTTCTGCTGACCGCCGCGGCGATCGGGATCATCTACAAGGAGACCGCGTCGATCTCCGGCGCTGAAGTGGGCTGCCAGGGCGAAGTGGGCGTCGCCTGCTCGATGGCCGCCGCCGCGCTCGCGGCGGTAATGGGCGGCACCGCGGCCCAGGTCGAGAACGCCGCCGAGATCGGCATGGAACACAACCTGGGAATGACCTGCGACCCGGTCGGCGGGCTCGTGCAGATTCCGTGCATCGAGCGCAACGCGATGGGCGCGATCAAGGCGATCAACGCCGCGCGCATGGCGATGAAGGGCGACGGCAAGCACGTGGTGTCGCTCGACAGCGTGATCCGCACGATGCGCGAAACCGGCGCCGATATGAAAACCAAGTACAAGGAGACGTCGCGCGGCGGGCTGGCCGTGAACGTCATCGAATGTTGAACCGCTGTTGAACCGCTTTGAACCGTTACACCGCACCAGCGAAACCGCCAAAGGAACCACGATGAGCCGCTATTCGATCTTCAGCCTGTTGCGCAACGGGATGTCGTACCACGAGAACTGGGAGCGGCAGTGGCGCAGTCCCGAGCCTAAAACCGAGTACGACGTGGTGATCGTCGGCGGCGGCGGGCATGGTCTGGCGACCGCGTACTACCTCGCGAAAGAGCACGGCGTGCGCAACGTCGCGGTGCTCGAGAAAGGCTGGATCGGCGGCGGCAATACCGCGCGCAATACCACGATCGTGCGCTCGAACTACCTGTGGGACGAATCCGCGGCGCTGTACGAAAAAGCGATGAAGCTGTGGGAAGGGCTCTCGCAGGATCTGAACTACAACGTGATGTTCAGCCAGCGCGGCGTGATGAATCTCGCGCATACGCTGCAGGACGTGCGCGACACAGAGCGCCGCGTGAACGCGAACCGCCTGAACGGGGTCGACGCCGAATTCCTGACGCCCGCGCAGATCAAGGAAATCGAACCGACGATCAACCTGAACAGCCGCTACCCGGTACTCGGCGCGTCGATCCAGCGGCGCGGCGGCGTCGCGCGTCACGATGCGGTCGCGTGGGGCTATGCGCGCGGCGCGGATCAGGCCGGCGTCGATATCGTGCAGAACTGCCAGGTCACCGGAATTCGCCGCAACGGCAGCCAGGTGACCGGCGTCGATACGACCAAAGGCTTCATCAAGGCGAAGAAAGTCGCGGTGGTCGCGGCGGGCAATACCTCGACGCTCGCCGATATGGCCGGCATCCGTCTGCCGCTCGAAAGCCATCCGTTGCAGGCGCTGGTGTCCGAGCCGATCAAGCCGGTCGTCAATACGGTGGTGATGTCGAACGCGGTGCACGCGTATATCAGCCAGTCCGACAAGGGCGATCTGGTGATCGGCGCGGGCGTCGATCAGTACACCGGCTTCGGCCAGCGCGGCAGCTTCCACATCATCGAAGGCACGCTGGAGGCGATCGTCGAAATGTTCCCGGTGTTTTCGCGGGTGCGGATGAACCGCCAGTGGGGCGGCATCGTCGACGTGTCGCCGGATGCGTGCCCGATCATCAGCAAGACCGACGTGAAGGGCCTGTATTTCAACTGTGGATGGGGGACCGGCGGCTTCAAGGCGACGCCGGGATCGGGTTGGGCGTATGCGCACACGATCGCCAGAGACGAGCCGCATCCGCTGAACGCGCCGTTCTCGCTGGACCGGTTCTATACCGGCCACCTGATCGACGAACACGGCGCCGCGGCGGTCGCGCACTAACGCCGCCCGATGCAACGACAAGGAGATACCACATGCTGCTGATCGAATGCCCATGGTGCGGTCCGCGCGCCGAAAGCGAATTTAGCTGCGGCGGCGAAGCCGATATCGCCCGCCCGCTGAATCCCGAAACACTGAGCGACAAGGAATGGGGCGACTACCTGTTCATGCGCAAGAACCCGCGCGGCGTGCACCGCGAGCAATGGCTGCACACCCAGGGGTGCCGCCGCTGGTTCATCGCGCAGCGCGACACCGTCAGCTACGCGTTCCAGGGTTACGACACGTTCGAGCGGCCGCTGCTCGCGCAGGACGCACCGACGAACACAGCCGCGGTTAATCAGGTACAGGCAGGCCAGTCACAAGAGGGCAAAGCATCATGAGCCAGAACGACCGACTCCCGAACGGCGGGCGCATCAATCGCGCGATCGCGCTGAGCTTCACGTTCAACGGCGTCACCTATCAGGGCTACCAGGGCGACACGCTGGCGTCCGCGCTGCTCGCGAACGGGCTGCGCTTCGTCGCGCGCAGCTGGAAGTATCACCGGCCGCGCGGGATCATCACCGCCGGCGTCGAAGAACCGAACGCAGTCGTGCAGCTCGAAACCGGCGCATACACGGTGCCGAATGCGCGCGCCACTGAAGTGGAGCTGTATCAGGGGCTCGTCGCGACCAGCGTGAACGCGAAGCCGAGCATCGAGAAAGACCGCATGGCGATCAACCAGAAGTTCGCGCGCTTCATTCCGGCGGGCTTCTACTACAAGACCTTCATGTGGCCGCGCAAATTCTGGCCGAAGTACGAAGAAGTGATTCGCGACGCGGCCGGTCTCGGCACCGCGCCGACCCAGCGCGACGCGAACCGCTACGACAAGTGCTTTGCGCATTGCGACGTGCTGGTGGTCGGCGGCGGGCCGAGCGGCCTCGCGGCCGCGCACGCGGCGGCGAGTTCCGGCGCGCGCGTGACGCTGGTCGACGATCAGCCCGAACTCGGCGGCTCGCTGCTGTCGTGTCCGGCGACGATCGACGGCAAGCCGGCGCTGCAATGGGTGCAGAAAATCGAGGACGAATTGCGGCAGATGCCCGACGTGCGGATTCTGAGCCGCAGCACCGCGTTCGGCTATCAGGATCACAACCTCGTCACCGTCACGCAGCGTCTCACCGATCATCTGCCGGTGTCGCAACGCAATGGCACCCGCGAACTGCTGTGGAAGATTCGCGCGAAGCGCGTGATTCTCGCGACCGGCGCGCACGAGCGGCCGATCGTCTTCGGCAACAACGATCTGCCCGGCGTGATGCTCGCGTCGGCGGTGTCGACCTATCTGCATCGCTATGCGGTGCTGCCGGGCCGCAACGCGGTGGTGTTTACGAATAACGACGACGGCTATCAATGCGCGCTCGATCTGAAAGCGGCCGGCGCGCAGGTGACCGTGGTCGATCCGCGTACCGGCGAATCGAAGGGCACGCTGCCGACACTCGCGCGCCGTCACGGTGTGAAGGTGCTGGCCGGCACGGTGGTGACCGCCGCGCACGGCAAGCTGCGGGTCGCGTCGGTGGACCTCGCGGCGTACGCGAACGGCCAGGTCGGCGCGAGCCAGGGCCAACTGTCGTGCGATCTGCTGGCGACCTCCGGCGGCTGGAGCCCGGTGCTGCATCTGTTCGCGCAGTCGGGCGGCAAGGCGCACTGGCATGACGAAAAAGCCTGCTTCGTGCCGGGTAAGGCGATGCAGGCGGAAACCAGCGTCGGCGCATGCGCGGGCGACTTCGCGCTGGCCAGCGGGATGCGCTTCGCACTCGACGCCGGCGCCGAGGCGGCGCGCGCGGCCGGCTACATCGTCACGCGGCCGAAGGCGGTGCAGGTCGCCGAGCAGACCGAAACGAAGATGCAGCCGTTGTGGCTGGTCGGGGGACGCGAGCAGGCGACGCGCGGACCGAAGCAGTTCGTCGATTTCCAGAACGACGTGTCGGCGGCCGATATTTTCCTCGCCGCGCGCGAAGGCTTCGAATCGGTCGAACACGTGAAGCGCTATACCGCGATGGGCTTCGGCACCGATCAGGGCAAGCTCGGCAACATCAACGGGATGGCGATTCTCGCGCAGGCGCTCGGCAAGACGATCCCCGAGACCGGCACGACCACGTTCCGGCCGAACTACACGCCGGTCACGTTCGGCACCTTCGCCGGCCGCGAACTCGGCGAGTTTCTCGATCCGGTGCGCAAGACCGCGGTACACGAATGGCACGTGCAGCACGGCGCCGCGTTCGAGGACGTCGGCAACTGGAAGCGCCCGTGGTACTACCCGAAGGCGGGCGAGGACATGCACGCGGCGGTCGCGCGCGAATCGCTGGCAGTGCGAACCAGTGTCGGCATTCTCGATGCGTCGACGCTCGGCAAGATCGACCTGCAAGGGCCCGACGCCGCGAAGCTGCTGAACTGGGTCTATACGAATCCGTGGACCAAGCTCGAAGTGGGCAAGTGTCGCTACGGTCTGATGCTCGACGAAAACGGCATGATCTTCGACGACGGCGTCACGGTGCGCCTCGCCGAACAGCACTACATGATGACGACCACGACCGGCGGCGCGGCGCGCGTGCTGACGTGGCTCGAACGCTGGTTGCAAACCGAGTGGCCCGACATGCGGGTGCGGCTCGCGTCGGTCACCGACCACTGGGCGACCTTCGCGGTGGTGGGCCCGAATAGCCGCAAGGTGCTGCAGAAGGTGTGCGAGGACATCGACTTCGCGAACGCGGCGTTCCCGTTCATGACCTATCGCGAAGGCACGGTGGCCGGCGTGGCGGCGCGCGTGATGCGGATCAGCTTCTCGGGCGAACTCGCGTATGAAGTGAACGTGCCGGCCAATGTGGGGCGCGCGGTGTGGGAAGCGTTGATGGCGGCGGGCGCGCAATTCGACATCACGCCGTACGGCACCGAAACGATGCACGTGCTGCGCGCGGAGAAGGGCTACATCATCGTCGGTCAGGATACCGACGGCTCGATGACGCCGAACGATATCGGCATGGGCGGGCTGGTCGCGAAGTCGAAAGACTTTCTCGGCAAGCGTTCGCTGAGCCGCTCGGATACCGCGAAGGCGGGGCGCAAGCAGCTGGTCGGACTGTTGACGCAGGAGGCGTCGCTGGTGCTGCCGGAAGGCGCGCAGATCGTCGCCGGGCCGTTCCAGGGCGACATGGCGCCGATGCTCGGGCACGTGACGTCGAGCTATTTCAGCCCGATCCTGAAGCGCTCGATCGCGATGGCGGTCGTCAAGGGCGGCCTCGACAGGATCGGCGAAGCGGTCACTATTCCGCTCGCGGGCGGCAAACAGATCAGCGCGAAGATCACCAGCTCGGTGTTCTACGACAGCGAAGGAGCACGTCAACATGTGGAATGAAACTAGCAGCACGGTGTCGATCGTGGACCGCGCAGTTGGACGGCAAACCGGTGTGTGGCAGGAGTCGCCGCTGGTGGGCGTGGATGCGCTGCTCAAGCAGCATCAGGCTACGGCGACCGCCGCGTTCCGGCTCAATGAGCGGCCGTTTCTCGAACTCGTGAACGTGCGCGGCGATACCCGCGACGCGGCGTTCATGAACGCGGTCGAACAGGTGATCGGCTGCAAGCCGCCCGAGAAGGCCAATACGGTCGCGCGCGGCAACGGCTATCAGATCATGTGGCTCGGCCCGGACGAGTGGCTGATCGGCTCGGCGGCCGCGCACGACGCGACCCGCACCGCGCCGCTCGAAGCGAAACTGCGCGCGGCGTTCGCCGGACTGTTCGCGTCGGCGGTCGATATCGGCAGCGGCTATACGGTGCTCGAAATCAGCGGCGCGCGCACGCGCGACGTACTCTCGCGCGGCTGTCCGCTCGATCTGCATCCGAAGCTGTTCGGCGTCGGGCAGTGCGCGCAGAGCCACTATTTCAAGGCGTCGATTACGCTGCTGCCGACCGGCGCGGACAGTTTCGATATCGTCGTGCGGCGCAGCTTCGCGGATTACTTCGTGAAGATCATGCTCGATGCAGCCGAGCCGCTGAAGGGCTGAGCGTCGTCGAGCGCGAATGCGCGGCCAAGCGGTGGGCGGTGCGTAGCGCATCGTCCGCCGTTTGCCGCGAGTCGTCCGCTTTATCCGTCCACCATGAATTCGACCCGCGTTACGACCGCGCGGCTGACCGCGCTCGCATGCGATCAGCGCGATGCCGGCGCCGCGCTTGCGCTGCTCGATCAAAGCATCGCGTTGCGGCATCGGCGGATCGCGCTGATTCGCTACCTGCTGGCGAAACAACTCGGCGCGCCGCTCGAAGCGCGCCATCATGCTTACGTCGAAAAGATCGCCGCGCGTTTGAGCGCCGAAGCGCTCGCGCAGATTGCCGGCGCGGCGCGGGCGAGGTTGCGGACGTAGAGGCGTCGCTGCGTTATTTCGCGCCTTGTTTCGACTCTCCGGCCAGCGCCGTCAGAATCCGATGCGCGGCCTCGACCCGTGCTTCATTCGGAATATTGCGGTTCGCCAGCATCACGATGCCGATCCGCTGTTGCGGCACGAACGCGACATACGCGCCGAAGCCATTCGTCGAACCCGTCTTGTTGATCCACACATTCTGCTGCGGCGGCAACGGCGGGTCGATCGCGGTCGCCGGCGTGCCGTTCAGAATCAACTCCAGCTTATTGCCGGTTTCCAGCGTGCTCAGCGCGACCGGATACGGATACTGCTCCCAGATCAGATCCTGTGTGAACACGCTCGACTGAAAGTAGCCGGTGTGCGTCGCGGTGATCGCCTGCTGCCAGGTGTTGTCGAGCGGGATCAGGTTCATGTTCGCCTGCACGAAGCGCAACAGGTCGGCCGCGTTGGTGCGGATGCCGTACGCTTCGGCGGCCAGCACGCCGCCGGTCATGCGGACCGGCTTGTCGTCTTTCGCATAGCCCTGCGCATAGTCCGGCATTTTCGCGGCCGGCACATGCAGATAGCTGCTCTTCATCCCGAGCGCCGGAAACACGCGTTGCTCCATCAGCGCGGAAAAGTCCTGATTCATGCTCTTCGCGGTAATCAGCCCGAGCGTGCCGATCCCCGGATTCGAATAAGTGCGGAACGTGCCGGGCGGATGCGCGGGTTGCCAGTCGCGGAAGTACTCGAGCAATTGCGCGTTGTTATGGATCTCGTCGGGCACCTGCAGCGGCAGACCGCCCGGCGTATGCGTGCCGAGATTGAGCAGACTGACCTTGCCGAACGGCCGGCCGCGCAGTGTCGGCAGATAGCGCTCGGTGTCGTCCGTCAGCGACAGCTTGCCGTTCAGTTGCGCATAGGATGCGAGCGTCGCGGTGAAGGTCTTGCTGATCGAACCGATCTCGAACAGCGTCGCGTCGGTCACCGGCTTGCGGGTTTGCGTCGACGCGAGCCCGTAGTTGTACACGTACGGCTTGCCGTCTTCGATCACGCCGACCGCCATCCCGGCGATCCGGTATTTCTCCATCAGCGGCTGGATCGCCGCGTCGACGGTGGGTTTGAGCTGGCGCGCGGCGGCGTCGGCCGCATGGCTCGCGGGCGACATCATGCAGAGCGCAAACGCCGCGTAGCTGGCGGTCCTGATCAGGTTGAGCGCGGGGTGTTTCATCGGCAACGGGTCCTCCAAAAGGGTTGAACGGAAAGCGTGTGTCGAATGTGTGTCGAATGCAGGCGCGAACTATCGCGCTTTTACGATCCGCCGACAAACGAGGATTAGTTGCGCGGGGGTAAAGAAAAAGTTATGTCGGCTTCAGCCAAACTCGTGTCGGGTTCGGCACAGGTATGCGCGCGGACCGCGATTACGCTCGTTGAACGGCGTCGCCGCGCACTTCGCGGGCGCGCCGCTCACGCACATGGAGACGAGACAATGAGCAGCAATCGCGGCGTCGTGTATCTGGGGCAGGGCAAGGTGGAAGTGCAGTCGATCGACTATCCGAAGATGGTCGATCCGCGCGGCCGGGCGATCGGCCACGGCGTGATCCTGAAAGTGGTGAGCACCAATATCTGCGGCTCCGACCAGCATATGGTGCGCGGCCGCACGACCGCCGAAGTCGGTCTCGTACTCGGCCACGAGATCACCGGCGAAGTGATCGAAATCGGCCGCGACGTCGAAACATTGCAGATCGGCGATCTGGTCTCGGTGCCGTTCAATGTCGCGTGCGGACGCTGCCCGACCTGCAAATCGCAGCACACAGGAGTGTGTCTGAATGTGAACCCGTCGCGCGCCGGCGGCGCATACGGGTATGTCGATATGGGCGGCTGGATCGGCGGCCAGGCCGAATACGTGATGGTCCCGTACGCGGACTTCAATCTGCTGAAATTTCCGGACCGCGCGCAGGCGATGGCGAAGATTCGCGATCTGACCTGTCTGTCGGACATCCTGCCGACCGGTTATCACGGCGCGGTGATGGCCGGCGTGAAGCCGGGGGCGACCGTCTATATCGCCGGCGCGGGACCGGTCGGGATGGCGGCCGCGGCGTCGGCGCGGCTACTCGGCGCGGCCTGCACGATCGTCGGCGACATGAACGAAGCGCGCCTCGCGCACGCGCGCGAGATGGGTTTTCAGACCATCAATCTGGCGAAGGACGCGACGCTCGGCGAGCAGATCGAACAGATCCTGCGCAAACCCGAGGTGGATTGCGCGGTGGACTGCGTCGGCTTCGAAGCGCACGGTCACGGCAGCAGCGGCTCGCACGAAGAGGCGCCGGCCACCGTGCTCAATTCGCTGATGGAGATCACGCGCGCGGCCGGCGCGATCGGCATTCCAGGTCTGTACGTGACCGACGATCCCGGTTCGAGCGATGCCGCCGCGCGGCGCGGCAGTCTGAGCCTGCGCTTCGGGCTCGGCTGGGCCAAGTCGCACTCGTTCCATACCGGACAGACGCCGGTGATGAAATACAACCGCGACCTGATGCAGGCGATTTTGTGGGACCGGCTGCCGATCGCCGACATCGTCAACGTGACGGTGGTGTCGCTCGACGATGCGCCCGAAGGCTATCGGCAATTCGACGGCGGCGCGCCGAAGAAGTTTGTGCTGGACCCGCATGGGTTGTTGAAGAAGGCCGCGTGATTTAACGCTCGCGTTAGCGGCGCGGCGGCCGGCGGGTCGCCGCTCGACTTTCGCTCGACTGTTGCTCGACTGTCAGGCGCTGCCGGCCGCCTCGCGGCAGCGCTTACGTCACGCCGCCAGCACCGGCGGCGCGCTCCCCAACGACGGCGCCTGATTACGCCGCTCGCGCGTCGGCGCGGTGCCGAACGCATCGCGATAGCTCTTCGAGAAGTGGCAGGCCGACTGGAAGCCGCACGCCATCGTGATGTGCATGATCGACATATCGGTCTGCAATAGCAGCTCGCGCGCGCGGCGCAGGCGCAGCGTCAGATAGTAGTGGGTCGGCGTCATCCCCAGATGCTCGCGGAACAACCGCTGCAATTGCCGCTGCGACATGCCGGCGAGCCGCGCGAGTTCTTCGCGCGACAGCGGCTCCTCGATGTTGTTCTCCATCAGCGAAATCACTTCGAACAGCGACTTGTTGGCCGAGCCGAGTCGCGCGACCAGCGGCATCTTCTGTTGCGCGCTGGTGTCGCGCACGTGTTCGACGATGAACTGCTCGGCGATCTGCGTGACCCGCGCGGTGCCGACGCGCGGCGCGATCAGGTTCAGCATCATGTCGAGCGGCGCGACGCCGCCGGTACAGGTCACGCGATCGCGATCGACCACGAACAGTTCTTTCAGAAAGCGCGTATCGGGAAACTCCTCTTTCAGCGCGCTCATGTTCTCCCAGTGAATCGCACACGCGTAGCCGGCCAGCAGACCGGCGCGCGCGAGCGCATAGGTGCCCGTGCACAGACTGCCGAGCACGCAACCCATGCGGGCGAAGCGGCGCAGCGCGGACAGATGCTCGGGCGTGGTCGCGCGCTGCACGTCGATGCCGCCGACCACGAACACGATATCCGGCTGGCCGACACATTCGACCGGCCCGGTATCGACCGACAGACCGTTGCTCGCCGCTACCGGGCCGCCGGTGGGACTGACGATCGACCAGCGGTACAGCGGTTGCCCCGTCAGATAGTTCGCCATCCGCAGTACTTCGATCGCATTGGTGAACGCGATCATCGTGAAGTTGGGGACCGGCATAAAGGCGAAATGCGACAACGACGCCGTGCGATCGGTGGACATGGGAATCGTGATTCCTGAGATGAATATCGCGTCGCTGTGGGGAGGAGCGACTACTGAGATTTTGAGTATCAGGGCAACTCCCGTGCCATCAGGCTAAACCCCTGGGCGCTCAGCATAAAACCTGGAATAGCTAACTAAACGCCGAAAGAACTCGCACCGGTTGCGCGCATTCGCGCCCGGGAAACGCACCCGAACGGCGCACGACAGTGCTATTTGCGGGCGTGTCCGAAAGGGTTTTCCCGCGGGCTGGCGGGCAATAAGCGGGCAGACAAGCGGGCGGTTTGCCGCCGACTTGTCGAAAAAGGACGCGCATGGCGGAAAAGGTAAAGAACGCGTCTGAATTCGTAAATCGACGCGCGGGCCGACCGTCAAGAATAGACGCAAGGCAACGGTGTTCCCATTTACTGAATCCGGTTGGAGCAAACGATGAGTCAACTGCACGAGAACAGCATCATCATCGACGGTCTGAACATTTCGAAGTTCGAGCGCTCGGTGTTCGAGGACATGCGTAAAGGCGGTGTGACCGCGGTGAACTGCACGGTATCGGTATGGGAGAGCTTTCAGAAAACCGTCGACAACATTGCTGAAATGAAACAGCAGATCCGCCAGTACAGCGAGATCCTGACGCTGGTGCGCACGACCGACGACATCCTGCGCGCGAAGAAAGAGAACAAGACCGGAATCATTTTCGGTTTCCAGAACGCCCATGCGTTCGAGGACAACCTCGGCTATATCGAAGCGTTCAAGGATCTCGGCGTGAACGTGGTGCAGCTTTGCTACAACACGCAGAACCTGGTCGGCACCGGCTGCTACGAGCGCGACGGCGGGCTGTCCGGTTACGGCCGCGAAGTGATCCAGGAGATGAACCGGGTCGGCATCATGGTCGACCTGTCGCATGTGGGCGGCAAAACTTCGTCCGAGGCGATTGCCGCGTCGAAAAAGCCGGTCTGCTATTCGCATTGCTGCCCGTCCGGACTGAAGGAACATCCGCGCAACAAGAGCGACGAGCAGTTGAAGGAGATCGCCGAGGCCGGCGGCTTCGTCGGCGTGACGATGTTCGCGCCGTTCCTGAAGCGCGGCCCGGACGCAACCGTCGACGACTATCTGGAAGCGATCGACTACGTGGTGAACGTGATCGGCGAAGACCAGGTCGGGATCGGCACCGACTTCACCCAGGGCTACAGCACCGAGTTCTTCGACTGGATCACGCACGACAAGGGCCGTTATCGCCAGCTGACCAACTTCGGCAAGGTCGTCAATCCGGAAGGCATTCGCACGATCGGCGAGTTTCCGAACCTGACCGCCGCGATGGAACGCGCCGGCTGGAGCGAGACCCGTATCCGCAAGATCATGGGCGAGAACTGGGTCCGGGTGTTCGGCGAAGTCTGGAAAGTCTGAACGGCCACTGCGCGCGTTACGCGCTTTCACTGCACCTATAACGGAGTTCCCCCATGCAACCGCAACTGCCGATCGACGTCGATCCGAACACCGGCGTCTGGACCACCGACTCGCTGCCGATGCTGTACGTGCCGCGCCATTTCTTCACCAACAACCATACGGCGGTCGAAGAAGCGCTCGGCCGCGATACCTACGCGGAGATTCTCTACAAGGCCGGCTACAAGTCCGCGTACTTCTGGTGCGACAAGGAAGCGAAGCAGCACGGCCTGACCGGCATGGCGGTATTCGAGCATTACCTGAACCGTCTGTCGCAACGCGGCTGGGGGCTGTTCAGGATCATCGAGGCCGATCCGGCCAGCTCGCATGCGCGGATCGAATTGCGCCACTCGTCGTTCGTGCTCGCGCAGCCGGGCAAGAGCGGCAAGCTCTGCTACATGTTCGCGGGCTGGTTCGCCGGCGCGATGGACTGGGTCAACGACAGCGCGCCCGACGGCGTCACGAAGGGCCCGCGCTCGCAATCGAAAGAAGCGCGCTGCGCGGCCGAGGGACACGAGCATTGCGTGTTCGAAGTGTCGCCGCTCGCGGCGTAACACCAGCAGCAACCGGCGGGCGCAACCCGCTATCCATTCCGAGGTCGATCGCGATGCGTTACCCGAACCTTTTCAAGCCGCTCACGTTGAATCAGCTGACACTGCGCAACCGCATCGTCAGTACCGCGCACGCGGAGGTCTATGCGGAGCCGGGCGGGCTGCCCGGCGACCGTTATATCCGCTACTACGAGGAAAAGGCCAAGGGCGGCGTTGGCCTCGCGATCTGCGGCGGCTCGAGCCCGGTGTCGATCGATAGCCCGCAAGGCTGGTGGAAATCGGTGAATCTGTCCACCGACCGAATCGTCGATCCGCTCGCGCGCCTCGCCGAAGCGATGCATACGCACGGCGCGAAGATCATGATTCAGGCTACTCATATGGGACGCCGCTCGGCGTTTCACGGCGAGCACTGGCCGCATCTGATGTCGCCGTCCGGCGTGCGCGAACCGGTGCATCGCGGCAACGCGAAGATCATCGAGGTCGAGGAAATCCGCCGGATCATCGGCGATTTCGCAACCGCCGCGAAGCGGGTGAAAGACGCGGGGATGGACGGCATCGAAATTTCCGCCGCGCACCAGCATCTGATCGATCAGTTCTGGAGCCCGCGCACCAACTTCCGTACCGACGAATGGGGCGGCTCGCTCGAAAACCGCCTGCGTTTCGGCGTCGAAGTGTTGCAGGCGGTGCGCGCGGCGGTCGGCGCGGACTTCTGCGTCGGCTTGCGGATGTGCGGCGACGAGTTCCACGAAGACGGGCTCGATCAGCAGCAGCTGAAGGAAATCGCTCAGGCGATGAGCGAAACCGGTCTGATCGATTATCTCGGCGTGATCGGTTCCGGCGCGGACACCCACAACACGCTCGCCAACTGCATGCCGCCGATGGCGCTGCCGCCCGAGCCGTTCGTGCATCTGGCGGCCGGTATCAAGCAGGTCGTGAAAGTGCCGGTGATGCACGCGCAAAGCATTCGCGACGCGGGCCAGGCCGAACGGCTGCTGGCGAGCGGGATGGTCGATCTGGTTGGGATGACGCGCGCGCAGATCGCCGACCCGCATATGGTGATCAAGATTCGCGATGGCCGCGAAGACGAGATCAAGCAGTGCGTCGGCGCGAACTACTGCATCGACCGTCAGTACAACGGGCTCGACGTGCTGTGCGTGCAGAACGCGGCGACCTCGCGCGAAGCGACGATGCCGCACGTGATCGCGAAGACGCGCGGGCCGAAACGCAAGGTCGTGGTGGTCGGCGCGGGGCCGGCGGGACTCGAAGCGGCGCGCGTCGCGAAGTCGCGCGGTCATGACGTGGTGCTGTTCGAGAAGAACGATTACGTCGGCGGGCAGATCATGCTGGCCGCGAAGGCGCCGCAGCGCGAGCAGATGGCCGGCATCGTGCGCTGGTTCGATATGGAAACGAAGCGCCTCGGCGTGGATCGCCGGCTCGGCGTCGCCGCCGACGAACAAACCATCATGGCCGAGAAGCCCGACATCGTCGTGCTGGCCACGGGCGGTTCGGCGTTCACGTCGCAAGTCGCCGCGTGGGGTGTCGATGAAGGGCTCGCGGTCAGTTCATGGGATGTGCTGGCGGGGCGCGTGGAGCCGGGCAAGAACGTGCTCGTGTATGACGGCGTCAGCACGCATGCGGGTGCCGGCGTCGCCGATTTCATCTCCAGCCGCGGCGGCAATGTCGAGATCGTCACGCCGGACGTGAAGGTCGCCGACGACGTCGGCGGCACCACGTTCCCGATCTTCTACCGGCGCCTCTATGCACAGGGCGTGATTCACACGCCGAACTACTGGCTCGACAAGGTCTACGAGGAAGACGGCAAGAAGATCGCGGTGATCCGCAACGAGTACACCGAAGAGCAGGAAGAGCGCGCGGTCGATCAGGTCGTGATCGAAAACGGCAGTACCCCGAACGATCAACTGTACTGGACGCTGAAGCCGGAATCGCTGAATCGCGGCCAGGTCGACGTGCACAAACTGTTCGCGTCCGAGCCGCAACCGTGTCTTAGCGAAGAACTCGGCAACGGCCGCTTCCTGCTGTTCCGGGTCGGCGACTGCATCTCGATGCACAACATTCACGGCGCGATCTACGACGCGCTGCGTCTTTGCAAGGACTTCTGACGATGAGCCCCGTGTTTGTCATCACCGTGCTGCTGTGGGTGTCGGTGGCCGGCCTTGCGTTCGCGCTCGCGCGCCGGGCCGCCTACTGGCGCGAAGGCCGCGCGACCGTCGCCGGCGCGTTCGGCTGGGCCAATCTGCTGGCGATTCCGAAACGCTACTTCGTCGATCTGCATCATGTGGTTGCGCGAGATCCGTATATCGCCCGCACTCACGTCGCGACCGCCGGCGGCGCGATCCTTGCGATGGCGCTGGTATTCGTCAATTACGGTCTGGCGATCTACTCGGTGTGGCTCGACCGGCTGATTTTCATCGCCGCGCTGGCGATGCTGATCGGCACCGTGTTCGTGTGGCGGCGCCGTCACGGTGCGAAGGCGGCGCCCGCGCGGCTCTCGCGCGGGCCGTGGGACCAGTTGCCATTGTTGCTCGGCTCGTTCGCGCTCGGTCTCGCGCTCTTTATGTTGCTGCCGGCCGGCGCGATGTCCGGCGGCTTCGCGGTGCTCGTCGCGCTGCTGATCGCCGCGGGCGCGTTCACGATGACCTTCGGCGCGGCGCGCGGCGGACCGATGAAGCATGCGTTGGCGGGGCTGCTGCATCTCGCGTTTCATCCGCGTCAGGAACGCTTTGCGGACTTCGCCAGCGCGCGCCACGCGAACTCGCACGATGCGGTGCCGCCCACCGCGCTGAAGCTGCCGCAGCTCGACGCGAAGGAATACGGCGTCGGCAAGCCGGTCGAATTCCGCTGGAACCAGCTGCTCAGTTTCGATGCGTGCGTGCAATGCGGCAAATGCGAAGCCGCGTGCCCGGCGTTCGCGGCCGGCCAGCCGCTCAATCCGAAGAAGCTGATTCAGGATCTCGTGACCGGGATGGTCGGCGGCACCGACGCCGCTTACGCGGGCAGCCCGACGCCCGGCATCGAAGTCGGCAAACATGCGGGCGCGCCGGGCAAGCCGCTGATTTCCAGCCTGATCGAAGCGGACACGCTGTGGTCCTGCACCACCTGCCGCGCGTGCGTGCAGGAGTGCCCGATGCTGATCGAGCACGTCGATGCGATCGTCGATATGCGCCGCAATCAGACGCTGGTTGAAGGCGCGGTGCCCGGCAAGGGACCGGCGACGCTCGCGAATCTGCGCGAGACCGGCAGCGCGAACGGCTACGACATCGGCGCGCGTTACGACTGGGCGGTCGATCTGCAAGTGCAGGTCGCGCAGCCGGGCCGTCATGTCGATGTCTTGCTGGTCGCCGGCGAAGGCGCGTTCGACATGCGTTATCAGCGCACGCTGCGCGCGCTGGTCAAGGTGCTGAATCGCGCGGGTATCGACTACGCGGTATTGGGCGGCGTCGAGACCGACACCGGCGACACCGCGCGCCGGCTCGGCGACGAAGCGACATTCCAGCAACTCGCGCACGCGCTGATCGGCACGCTCGCGCAGTACTCGTTCGACCGTATCGTCACCGCCGATCCGCACGTGCTGCACAGCCTGCGCAACGAATATCGCGCGCTCGGCGGTCATTACGAGGTCGTGCATCACACCGCGCTGATCGATGAACTGGTGACCAAAGGCAAGCTGACGCCGCGCGCGGTCGAAGCGCTGGCCGAACGCCGGATCACCTATCACGACCCGTGCTATCTGGGCCGCTACAACGGCGAGACGGAAGCGCCGCGCCGCGTGCTGAAAAGTATCGGCATCAAGGTGGTCGAGATGGAGCGTCATGGCATGCGCGGCCGGTGCTGCGGCGGTGGCGGCGGCGCCCCGTTGACCGATATCCCCGGCAAGCGGCGGATTCCCGACATCCGTATCGACGACGCGCGCGCGACCGGCGCCGAGATCGTCGCGGTCGGCTGCCCGAATTGCACCGCGATGCTCGAAGGGGTAGTGGGACCGCGTCCGGAAGTGCTGGACGTGGCCGAACTGGTGGCCGCGGCGCTGGAGTAATGCGATGAATACGCTCAAACGAATCGATCCGCGCCGCCCGTTCACGGTGACCGCGCAAGGACTGCGGCGCATTACGCTCGGCTTGACTGGCGCGGCAGGAGTGGCGGCTGGCGACACGCATGCAGCAATGTTCGGCACACAGCACGCGGCCGGGCATCGCGAGCAAGGCAAGCCGCGCCGCACCACGGCATCGCCGCAACATGCGTTGCTGGTCGCCGCGCACGCGGATCGCGGCGCGCTCGATGACCACGCGCGCCAAACGCTCGCGGCCGCCGCGCTGATTGCGGATGCGCAAACCGAAGTCGTGCTGCTGGTGTTCGGCGAATTCAGCGGCGACGCCGCCGCGCTCGGCGCGGACAAGCTGATCGAGTTACCGGACTTCGACCGCCGCTCGTATGCACCGGCGGAAGAGTTGAACGCGCTGGCCGCGTGCGTCGCGACCTATGCGCCGGTTCATATCTTCGTGCCCGACAACGCGACCGGCGACGGCGATCTCGGCCGTCGTTACGCGGCGGCGGCCAATGCCAGCGTCGCGACTCATGTGGTCGAGATCGATGCCGCGCACGTCGCCACTTATGTGCATGCGCAGACCTCGTTCGCGGTTCGCGCGTTGCCTGAAGTCGTATTGCTCGCGCCGAACGCGGTCGATCCGAAGCTGCCGTTCGTCGGCGCGGGCGAGCGGGTCGCGTGGCGCTTCGACCGCAACGCGGATGCGCAGGCGCAAGCGGCACAACGCGCGTCGATACGCGATCTCGGCATCGAGGAAATCGACGCCGCGCAAGTCGCGCTCGAAGAGGCGGATTTCATCGTGTCGGCCGGCAACGGCGTCAGCGACGTCGCCGCGTTCGAACGGCTCGCGGCGACGCTCGGCGCGGCAATCGGCGCGAGCCGCGTCGCCGTCGACGACGGCAAGTTCACCCGCGACAAGCAGATCGGCGCGACCGGCAAGACAGTCGAGGCGAGCGTGTATATCGCGTTCGGCATCTCCGGCGCGGTCCAGCATCTGCAAGGGATCAAGGATTGCCGCCATGTGATCGCGGTGAATCTCGACGCGAGCGCGCCGATCGCGAAACGCGCGAACCTGACCGTGATCGCGGACGCGCGCGAAACCATCGCCGCGCTCAACGACGCCGCCGCCGCCGCGCGGGACGCGCGCGGAACGTCGGCCGCGTTATTGAAGCCGGGCAAGCTCGCCGAAGGAGTACTCGCATGAAGATCGCGGTTCTGGTGTCGATTGGACGTCATCCGGTCAGCGGCGTCGCGCGCTATAGCCGCAACGATGCGGCGGCGCTGACGCTCGCGCTGCAACTGGCGAAAACGCGGGGCGCGACGCTCGACGTGCTGCATGCGGGCGATGCGGCGAGCCCCGCGCTGAAGGAGTATCTGGCGCTCGGCGCGCGTAGCGTCGAAGTGCTCGACGTCGCGGCGGGTGCGGACCCGCTCGCACCGCTCGCCGCACGGCTGCACGGCTACGACCTGATTTTGACCGGCACGCGCGCCGAAGGCGCGTTCGACAGCGGGATGCTGCCGTACCGCGTCGCGCATGCATTGGGACTGCCGCTGGTCGGCGCGGCTGTCGATATCACGTTGCGCGAGCGCTGCGCCGAAGTCCGCCAGTTCATGCCGAAAGGCGTGCGCCGTCGCGTCGAAGTGCAACTGCCGGCGCTGATCGCCGTGCATCCGCTCGCGAATGCCTCGCCGTCGTATGCGTATGCGCGGCTGCGCGAAGGGACGATCGCAAGCGCGGCAGCCGCGGTAACGCAACCCACCAGCAACCCCGACGACCTCGCCTGGACCGTGCGCGCCGCGAGCGCGAAACCGGTGCGCCTCGCCGCCGCCGAAAAACGCTCGGGCCACGCGCGGATGCTGTCGGCGACCACCACCGAAAGCCGTGGCGGCAGCGTCGTAATTGAAGGGAGTTGTGTCGAAAAAGCGCAAGTGATCCTCGCGTATTTGCGCGAGCATCAGCTTGTGGACTACTGATTTCCAGTTCCGGCCAGCATGCGACCAGGAGGGCCTGGCGCGGCGCCAGACGTGACACGCAACGGAGCACACAATGAAAGTTTCCGCAGACGTTCGCGCGATGATCGAACGCCGCAAGCAGGGCTATACGCTGGAAGCGCCGTTCTATACGAGCGACAGCATCTTCGCGCTCGATATGGACGCGATCTTCCGGCAGCACTGGATTCAGGTCGCGGTCGAGCCCGACGTGCCCGAGCCCGGCGATTACGTGACGGTGGAGATCGGCGACGATTCGATCCTGATCGTACGCGACGACGACTTGCAGGTGCGCGCGTTTCACAACGTCTGCCGCCATCGCGGCGCGCGTCTGTGCAATAACGACAAGGGCTCGCTCGGCAATATCGTGTGCCCGTATCACAGCTGGACCTACAACCTGAACGGCGATCTGATGTTCGCCGAACATATGGGCGAGCAGTTCGACCGCTGCAAACATAGTCTTAAAGCGGTGCATGTCGAGAACCTCGCCGGCCTGATTTTCATCTGTCTCGCCGATACGCCGCCCGCCGATTTTTCGGTGATGCGCGCGGCGATGGAGCCGTATCTGCTGCCGCACGATCTGGCCGGCTGCAAGATCGCCGCATCGATCGATATCGTCGAGGACGGCAACTGGAAGCTGACGATGGAGAACAATCGCGAGTGCTATCACTGCGTCGCGAACCATCCGGAGCTGACTATTTCGCTGTACGAATACGGCTTCGGCTATCAGCGCACGCCGGCCAACGAAGAGGGCATGGCCGCGTTCGAGGAAACCGTCGCGCGCCGCACCGCGCAATGGGAAGCGATGCAGTTGCCGTCGGCGGAGATCGACCGGCTCGCCGATCTGGTGACCGGCTTTCGCACCCAGCGGCTGCCGCTCGATCGCGACGGCGAATCGCAGACGCTCGACGCGAAGGTCGCATCGAAGAAACTGCTTGGCGGTTTCGAGTCGGCCGATCTCGGCGGGCTGTCGTTCTGGACCCAGCCGAATTCGTGGCATCACTTCATGAGCGACCATATCGTGAGCTTTTCGGTGATTCCGCTGTCCGCGGGCAAAACGCTGGTGCGCACCAAATGGCTGGTGCACAAGGACGCGCGCGAAGGGATCGATTACGACCTCGACAATCTGACCGCGGTCTGGCGCGCGACCAACGACCAGGACCGCACGCTGGTCGAGTATTCGCAGCGCGGCGCGCGCAGCAGCGCGTATCAGCCGGGACCGTATTCGCCGTTCACCGAAGGGCTGGTCGAGAAGTTCTGCGACTGGTATATCGGCCGTCTCGCGGATTACGACGCCCACCCGCAGGTCGTGCACGACGAGAAAGTCGTGTCGTTCGTGCGCTGAGCGCGACCTCGCAGCCACGAGCAGGAGAGATCCATGATGCGCGAGCAGGCGAACTTTCAGACCGGCATCGGACCGTTGATGGCAACGCTGCATCAAGCCGGCCCGGCGCTCACTTCATTCGACGCGCCGAGCCGCGTCACTCAACCGCGCTTCTGGGACGCGCTGCCCGCGCGCTGGAGCAGCGACGCGGACGACACGCTGGTGTGCTGCCAGGTGCGGCAGGAAACGCACGACGTAAAGAGCTTTTTCTTTCGCGCGCCGTCGGAGCGGGCATTCGTGTTCGAGCCGGGGCAGTTCATTACGCTGGAGCTGGAGATCGACGGCGAGCCGATTAATCGCTGCTATACGATCTCGTCGCCGCCGACCCGTCCGCATACCATTTCGATCACCGTGAAGCGGGTGCCGGGCGGCAAGGTGTCGAACTGGCTGCACGACAACCTGCATGCGGGCATGCAGGTGCGGGTGCTCGGACCGGCCGGCGAATTCAGCTGCGCGCGGCATCCGGCGCGCAAGTATCTGTTTCTGTCGGCGGGTTCGGGCATTACTCCGCTGATGTCGATGAGCCGCGCGCATCACGAACTCGGCGAGGACAGCGACATCGCATTCGTGCACAGCGCACGCACGCCGGACGACATCATCTTCGCGCGCGAACTCGATCTGATCGCCGCGAACCAGGCGAATTTCCGCACCGCGTTCGTGTGCGAGCGGGTCGGCGCGCGCACCAATTGGCCGGGCGTGACCGGGTTTCTGACGCTGCCGTTGCTGAAACTGATCGCGCCGGATTTTCTGGAGCGCGAAGTGTTTACCTGCGGACCGGCGCCGTATATGGCGGCGGTGCGCAAGCTGCTCGACGAGGGTGGTTTCGATCGGCGGCACTATCACGAGGAAAGCTTTTCGTTCGGCAGTGGCGATGATGTGGAGGTGCTATTGCCGGAAGTACGCGCTGGCGAGGCGGTGCCGGATGCGATCGTGAATAGCGCGGCCGGTCTCGTAGCCACTGCAACTCCGGAAGCACCCGTGGTGGCAGGGAAGTTCGAGCAGACGGCAGCGGACGCACGCAACCTCGAACCCGCGCCCGTATCGGTTGAAGCGGCTGAAACGGTTGAAACGACCGAAACGGTCGAAACGGTCGAAACGGCAACGCGCTTCAAGGTGAGCTTCGCGCGCAGTCATCGCGAGATCGAATGCGGCAATGACCAGCACGTGCTCGATGCGGCGAAGAAAGCCGGCGTGCGTCTGCCGTCGTCGTGCACGCAGGGGATGTGCGGCACCTGCAAGGTCAAGCTGGTCTCCGGCGAAGTCGCGATGAAGCACGCGGGCGGCATCCGTCAGCGCGAAATCGATCAGGGAATGGTGCTGCTGTGCTGCAGCAAGCCGCTCTCCGATCTGGTGGTCGACAAGTAATACGGGAACGACACAATAACGGCGAATTCGCGTGGAAGTCGCGTGCGGACAACTGGATGTCGTAAAACAACGCTACCCGGCAATTCTGGTTGGCGATTCTAAATAAACGGGCACCGGTCACACCGCCGACGCGGCGACTGGGGCAGCGGAAAAAAGGAAAGCGGCAAACAGTAAACGGCAAACGGCGAGCGGGCAAACGGCATTCGGCCAGACAGGTAAACGGGTGACAGGAGAAGCGGCGATGAGACTGATCGGAAAAATCGTAGTGGCGAGCGCGCTCGGCGCGCTGCTCGCGGCGGCTAGCGTGAGCGTGTCGGCGGATTCGAAGCCGACCATCAAGATCGGCTACGTGGAGGGCTGGGACGACAGCGTCGCGACCTCGAACGTGGCCGCGCAGGTGATCGAAAAACGCCTCGGCTATCCGGTGAAGCTGGTGCCGGTCGCGGCCGGCGTGATGTGGCAGGGCGTGGCGCGCGGCGACCTCGACGCGACGCTGTCCGCGTGGCTGCCGGTCACGCACGGCGCGTACTGGAACAACTTCAAGGACAAGGTGGTCGACCTCGGCCCGAACTTCAACGATGCGAAGATCGGCCTGATCGTGCCGGATAACGTCGACGTGAAGAGCGTCGGCGATCTGCAGGCGAAGAAGGCGGAGTTCGGCGCGCGCATCGTCGGTATCGATGCCGGCGCGGGCGTGATGCAGAAAGCCGGCGAGGCGATCAAGGCTTATGGCCTCGACTATCAGTTGATGCCGAGTTCCGGCAGCGCGATGACCGCGGAACTGGCGCGCTCGGAAGCGGCCAGCAAGCCGATCATCGTGACCGGCTGGAAGCCGCACTGGATGTTCGCGAAGTACAAGCTGAAATTCCTCGACGACCCGAAGAAGGTGTTCGGCGAAGCGGAGCATGTGGATAGCGTGATCAATCCGGAACTCGAGAAGAAGGCGCCGACGGTGGTCGCATTCCTGAAGAAGTTTCAGTGGCAGCCGGGCGAGATCGATACCGTGATGCTGGCCACGCAGAACGGCCAGAAGCCGCCGGCCGCCGCCGATCAGTGGATCAGCGCGCATTCGGAGCGGGTGGATAGCTGGGTGAAATAAGTATTGGAAGCGGGCCGCTTGCCATGGCCCGCTTCAAACCGTCTTCAATATCCTCGGCCGCAAATCGCTGCCCGACACCACCGCGCTCGCCGGCGTCTCTTCCTTCGTGGTCTGTAACGACAGATAGCGCAGACAGCAGACCCGCAAAAACGACGCGAAGTTGGCCGGCGCCTCGCCGCGCAACGCGATCAATTCGTCATACAGTTTGACCGCGAACTGACTGGTGGTCATGTTTTCGCGCGCGGCGATTTCCTGCAGCACGTCCCAGAACAGGTTTTCCAGCCGGACCGTGGTGATCACGCCGTGAACGCGCAGCGACCGCGTGCGCGCTTCGTAGAGGATCGGGTCCGCGTTGACATAGATACCGCACATGGTGGGTCTCCGGTAGTCTCGAGTGGAAAAACGCCTGGCCATAAACATACGCCAGAGCGCCCCGGCCACGCAAACGCCGCGTTGCTGAAGCGGGTTGGCGCAACCGGGGCGAGCCTTCTTCGATCCCTCATCAGATCGTTCTGCGCTTCATCTGCTCCGCGATGTAATCGGACTGACGGATCGCCAGCGTGACGATCGTCAGCGTCGGGTTTTCGGCGGCGCCGGTCGTGAACTGGCTGCCGTCGGACACGAACAGATTGCGGATGTCATGCGTCTGGCCATGCGCATTGACCACGCCTTCCTCCGGCTTCGCGCTCATCCGGCAGGTGCCCAGGTTGTGCGTCGACGGATAGGGCGGCACGCGGTACACGGTCTTCGCGCCGACCGCTTCGTACACCGCGGAACCCTGTTTGAACGCGTGCTCGCGCATCGCGTCGTCGTTCGGGTGGTCGTCGAAATGCACGTTCGGCACCGGCTGGCCGTACTGGTCTTTCACGCTGTCGTTGAGCGTCACGCGATTATTCGCGCGCGGCATGTCTTCGCCGACGATCCACATTCCGGCGGTATTCGCGTAGTGGTCCATCGCGTCGGTAAACGACGGCCCCCATGCGCCCGGATTCAGAAACGCCGCATAGAACGGCAAGCCGAGCGACACCGTCTCCATGTGATAGCCGCCGACGAAGCCGCGCTTCGGATCGTTGCGCGCCTCGTCCTCGATGATGCCGGCCATCGTCGTGCCCTTGTACATCTCGACCTTCTGGTCGAAGGTCGCGTACACGGAGCCGGTCGTGTGGCGCATATAGTTGCGGCCCACCTGGTCGGACGAGTTCGCGAGGCCCTTCGTGAACTTTCCGGAATGCGAATTAAGCAATAGCCGCGGCGTCTCGATCGTGTTGCCGGCGACCGCGACCACGCGCGCTTTCTGGCGTTGCAGTTTGCCCTGCGCGTCGTAATAGAGCACGCCGGTCACCTTGCCGCGCGCGTCGTGCTCGATCCGCACCACGTGCGCTTGCGGACGCAGTTCGAGGTGGCCGGTCGCCTGGCCGCGCGGCAGTTCCGTATACAGCGTCGACCATTTCGCGCCGGTACGGCAGCCCTGAAAACACAGGCCGCGTTGAAAGCAGTGACTGCGATCGTCGCGCACGGTGCTGTTGATCGCCATATGGCCGGTGTTGCACTGCTTGTAGCCGACCTTCATCGCGCCGGCCGACATCACCTTGAAGTTGTTGTTGCCGGGCAGCCCCGGCAGTCCGTTGGTGCGGGTCACGCCGAGCTTCTTTTCCGCGCGGTCGTAGTACGGATCGAGGTCCGCGCGCGTGAGCGGCCAGTCGAGCAGCGTCGCGCCCTGAATGTCGCCGTACACGGTGCGCGCCTTGAACTCGTGCGGCTGGATGCGCAGACTCGCGCCGGCCCAGTGCGTCGAGGTGCCGCCCACCGTCTTGCAGATCCATGTCGGCAGATTCGGAAAATCCTTCGCGATGCGCCAGTTGCCCGAGGTCGTGCGTTTGTCGAGCCACGACAGCAGCTGGAACGAGCCCCATTCGTCGGTCACGTAATCGGCCTGGGTATGCAGCGCACCGGCTTCCAGTACGACCACGTCGATGCCTTTCTGCGCGAGTTCGTTCGCGAGCGTCCCGCCGCCCGCGCCCGAACCGATCACGACGACCACGTTGCTGTCGGTAAGCGCAAAGTGCTTCTGGTTCAGATCCATGATCGGTCTCCTCGCTTAGCTGTCTTTCGGGATCGGGCCGCTGGCATCGGCCGGCGGATCGGGCAGCCACGACAGGTTGTTGAAACCCTTGTCCAGGTAGCCGCCGTCGCCCTCCGACGCGCCGTAGCCGAAGTGCTGATAAGCGAGCGGATTCGCGTAGAGCGACACGACCGCGGTGCTGCGCACCGTCGTGAAGAACGGCGTGCCGGCCAGCGCGGCGACGTCGCGCGCTTGCGCCGCGCTGTCGCGCTTGGACCAGTCGGCGCCTCCCGCGGTGGTGTCCAGCTGTTTGACGCCGTCGGCCAGTTGCTGACGCACGGCCGGATCCTTTTGCGCCTTGCCGTCAAGGTCCTTGACGACGAGCGCGTAGACCGCGTTGTCGAGCGTCGCATGCGGGTAGATCTGACGCGTGAACGCGAGCAGCACGTCGCCCTGATGGGTGTCGAGGCCTTGCAGTTCGAGCGCCCATACGCGGCTCGGCGCGAGCATCGCGAGGATGGACGACAGCGCCAGCGTGCCGGTCAGCACGCCGGTGCCTTTCAGCAGTTCGCGTCGCGTGAGCTTGATGCGCAGCGCGGGATCGAGCGCGTGCCCATCCGGGTCGCGAGCGATCGGAATGATCGTGGGGTTCATGGTTGTCTCCGTTTCTATTGGTCTCGCGCCGTGGGTCGGCGACGCGCGCCGCCGTGCAGGATAGCTAACGATAATGGCCGTGCTTTTCCAGTACTTCGATCTTGTAGCCGTCGGGGTCCTGAATAAAGAAGTAGCGGGCGATCAGCGCGCCGTCGTCCGCATGAAATTCGCGCAGATCGTTCGGCGCGAGTCCCATGTCGAGTAGCCGCTGACGATCGGCTTTCGCATCGTCGACGACGAACGCGACATGACCGTAGCCGTCGCCGTGCGAGTACGGCTCGGCGCGTCCCTTGTTCCAGGTGAGTTCGAGTTCGGTGTCGGCCTCGTCGTTGCGCAGATAGGCGAGGGTGAACTCGGGGAAGTCGAGCCGGTGCGAGACCTTGAAAGCGAACACCTTGTCGTAGAAGTCCAGCGAGCGCGACAGGTCCTGCACGCGAATCATCGTGTGAATGAGCTTGGGCATCGGGTGTCTCCTCCGTCTGCGCGATCCGCCACGCGGGTGGCTTGTATCGTGCGCAGTGACGCCAGTTTAGGCGCGGCGGCAGAGGCCGGGTAATGGCCGGCTAAATCGCGCCTGGGGCTTGCCCTTAGGGCGGCGCGGCGACGCCCGGGCGCTATCCGGACGATCAGGTTCGAGCCGGCCCCGGCGGTCAAGCCCGCGGCTTGTATTGAACGATGTCCTGCAGTTTCCAGCTTCGATCGAACCACGGCTGCAGCGGGCCATACAGGCGAAAGATCGTGAACCACGACTTGCCGGGTATCGTCTGGATCCAGTTCGACTCCCGTCCCGCGGGCGGCTGTGGGCCGAAGTAAAGATCGACCGAACCGTCCGGATTCTTTTGCAGGTTCTTTTCGCTGGAAAGGCTCGGGAACTGCTGGTCGGTTTGCAGCATCGAGCGGGTCTGCGTGTCGTACACGACCACCGACCAGAGGTCCTTCACGGGCACGTTGGCCGGTACGCGCAGCACGTACTGCGTGCCGCCGTCGAGCGGCTGTCCGGCGCCGTCGGTATTGGCCGCCGCGTACTGCGAACCGATCCCGGGCATCGCCACCGCCATCGCGGGCGTGTCGATCGTCGCCGCGTAGAAGAACATCGTGCGCGCATCGAAGTTGCGCGCGCCGTCGTTCAGCCATTGGTAGCTGCCGCCGATAAACGGCGTGGTCCAGTGCCGGTCCGGATAAATCAGCGCGGCGGGGTTGCGGTTCGCGAAGTCGATCGAGCGCGCGGTCGCGTTGCCGACCGCCACGGCATCGGTGAGAATCCGCCGCATCCGTTCATCCGGCGCGAACGGCTTGCCTTTGACCATGCCGATCGACGCGAACAGGCCGGTCATGTCCGGGCCATACGCGCCCGCGGGTTCTTCCTGAACGATCTGGTTGATCTCGTCGTAAAACTGGATCGTGTTCGCGTGCACGGTGTTCATCACCTTGCCGGACAGATCGATGAAACGGGTGGCCGGCGGTTGCGCGGCGCGCGCGAGCGGGTACACGCGCAAGCCCGCCTTCAACGCGGCCACGCCGGGGCGCGGGTCGCCGTTCTTCATGAACGCGCGGCCGAACAGCAGGTTGCCGTAGGTCGGCGATCTGACGACGAAGTATCCGCTCGCGGGCAACGCGCCGGTATAGCCCGGCGGCACGAACAGATACTTGCCGCCGCGGCCCTTGTCGGGGCCGGCGTTGCCCATGTCGGTGACATAGCGGAACCAGAAGTCGTCGACCACGCCGAGAATGTTCGGCGGCGTTTCGACGACGACCGGTCCGTCCTTCAGATCCATCCAGTTGAAGAAATAGACGGTTTCGCTGTTCGCGGTGAGAAACAGCGATCGGGAATCCGCCAGCGATTCGAATACGCCGACCGTGCTGCCGGTCGCGCCGGCCTCGCGCAGACCGGCGCGCAGCGCGGCCATCGACGCGCCCGGGATGCCGTTCAGAAACGCCTCGACCGCGCGCATGAAGACGAGGTTGTCGTACACGAGATCGGCGGTCTGCGCGGTGGGCACGCCGTCGAAATACGACAGCTTGCCGATGCGGGTATCGACCGCCGGCGGCGTTGTGATTTGCGGCGGGATCGGCGTGGTCATCCGGTAACCTGGCGGCGGTGCGCCGGCGCTGCATGCCGTAAGCGCCGTGATGGCGAGAGCGGCGAGAACGGTGCATGCGCGTGAAGCTTCAGTCATTCTGAACAGGCTCGACATACTCACTCCGGGTTCGAAGTTCGCTGCAAGCAGCGGCTCGTGTGCATCACAGCGATGCCGTGCGGCGACGTTCAGGACATCGGAACAATGTCATCGGGCTTCCAGCTCTTGTCGAAGAACGGCTTGAGCGGACCGTAGAAGCGCACCAGCGGGAACCATCCTTTGCCCGGCAGCGTGCGGACCCAGTTCTTCTCATGGCCGGCGGGCGCCTGCGGGGCAAAGAAGATATCGACCGAACCGTCGGCATTGACGACCGGCCCGGTGTATTGACTGACCGTTGGGAACGGCTGGCCGTTGGCCAGCATCGAGCGGGTCTGCGCGTCGTAGACCACCACCGACCAGAAGTTCTTCGCCGGTATGTTCGCGGGCAGATGCAACCGATAGCTCTTGCCGCCATCCAGATACGCGCCGTTCGAATCGCGCGAGACGACCAGGTATTGCGAGCCGGCGCCGACCACCTGCTGAACCATCGCGGGCGACATGCCGATCGCCTGATACGCAAAACCCGCGCGCCGGTCGCTGTTCAGATAGCCCTGCGAATCCCAGCTCGCGCTGCCGCCGACGAAGGCCCATTCCCAGCGGCGATCCGCGTAGACGAGGCGGGCGGGATCGGTCGAGTTGAAGGTGTTGTTGCGGGCGATCGCGCCGCCGAGTTTGCCGGCTTCGTCGAGCAGCGCGTGACGCGCGCTGTCGGGCGCGAACGGCTTGTCGTGCGCGATGCCGATCGACGCGAGCATGAAGCGGTCATGCGACGGCACGATGCCGGCCGGCTCGCTGGCGACGATCGTCGCGAGGTCGTCGAAGTACTGGTAGTTGTCGTTGAAGAGCGTGTCGATGTCGGTGTTCGAGCCGTTGACGAAGGTCATCGGCGGCGGATTGGATGCGCGCGCGAGCGGATAGAGCCGCG
Organism: Burkholderia sp. SRS-W-2-2016; assembly: GCF_001931485.1. Lineage (GTDB taxonomy): Bacteria > Pseudomonadota > Gammaproteobacteria > Burkholderiales > Burkholderiaceae > Paraburkholderia. The sequence goes on from NZ_MSDV01000060.1 coordinate 112,634, forward strand.
CCGATCTGATCAGCGCGACCGCGCGATCGGGCTTGCCGTCCACCAGAAAACCGCGCAAGCCGAGCACCGCGCGATAAGTCGGCGAGCGCTTCACGATGTAGCCCGCGGGCGGCGTGCCGCGCCAGTCCGGCGGCAGAATCAGAAACTTGCCGCCGCGCCCCTTGTCGTCGCCGGTCGGCCCGATCCCGACGATCTCGCTTTGCCACAGATCGGACAGGCCGCCGAGCAGATTGGGCGGTGCGTCGAGCACGACGGGACCGTCGCGCTTCAGATCGAGCGCGCCCACTGCGTACACGGTCTCCGAATTGCCGGTCAGCAGCAGCGTGCGCGCATTCATCAACTGTTCCCACACGACGATCTGGTTGGGCGCGCCCTGAGCCGCGCTGCCGACACCTTTCCAGACCCGGTACCACGACACCGCCGGCATTTGCGCGAGATAGACTTCGACCGCGCGATTCAATACCAGCAGATCGTCGAGTTTGCGGCTGGCATCCGCGCTGGGATAGCCGCCGCTGAAATCGAACTGGCCATAGCGTGTGTCGAGCGTGCCGGTGCCCAGCCAGCCGCGCTCATTGACAGCGGACGACTGCGCGGCGGCCGGTGCGCTAAACGCGATGGACAGCGCCAACGGCAGCAGCGTGGCACGCCACGCGAAACGTTTCTCTGTTTGCATCGTCATTCCCCGGTTGGTCCGTCACTTTCCGAACGTCATGTTCAAGCCCGCGAAGATCTGCCACTTCGGCACGTTGCCCGAGTGGGCGACCGAGTACTGCGGCTCGACGAACGCGTTGTAGATCGTCGAGCCGCTTTTCCACGCCTTACCCGCGCCGAGGCCCAGCGGGATGTAGTAATCGCCGTGCTGAAGGTCGAACGTCCATGTGCCGGTCGAGCGCAGGTACCAGCCTTCGGGCAGATTCCAGATCACGAACGGCTGGGTCGTCAGCGACTGCACGTCCGGCCGGCTGCTCTGGCCGGCGAACGAGTGTTGCCATTGCACGAGCGCGCCGAGCAGACGCTGCCGGCTCGCATTGACGACCACCGCGGCGAGCCCCGCCTGCCACTTGCCGGTGCCGAGCGTGCGATCGGTCGCGGTGGGCAGCGTGACGAGCGGACCGACGCCGATCTCGGTCGCGCCGCCGTGCAACAGGAAGATGTCGAACAGATTGATGTCGCCGAGCCCGGTGTTGTAGCCGCCGGCCGGATCGGGACGCGTGCTGACCGGCACCGTCAGACGGAAAATCTGCGGCACCGGGATCAAGCCGTTCGGTCCGACCGGGATGGTCGGACGCAGCAGGAAGTCGTTGGTGTGGCTGCTTACGCCGAACAGGCTCGGCGTGTAGAAGTTCTGCAGATTGAACGACGCGGCCAGATTCAGCGGGTTATTGCTTTTGTTTGCATCGTCGGCGGCGGTTTGCGCAAAGCACGCGGCGTGAATGCCCGCGCACAGCAGCGCGACGATCGTGCGTTCGGGCGCGAGCGGGCGCCGCCGTGTGCGCTTGCTCAGGTCGAACTGGCCGTCTTCGGGATCGATCCATCGCGACGGCGCGACGGCGCGTCGGCCGGCGTGGCGCTCGACACATACGCGATCAACCGCAATAGCGCCGCGGATAGCCGGCGCGGCTTCGGATCCGCCACGTTCCGCCCTCGAAAATAATCGCCGCCGGTGATCCGCTCGCCGGTTCAACGCGGCGCGTTCACCACGATGTATTGCACGCTGGTGCCGACGTACTGCGGCTGATACCAGGTCGCTCCGCAATGCTGGTACGTGAGGCCGTTGACCACGACCGCGCTGCAACTCGGCGGCAAGGCCGCCACCGCGGTGCCGATCACGAGCGCCGACGTGACGCCCACGGCAACGCCGACCGCCACCGGATCGGCGTACCAGCCGTAGGGGCCGGGTGGAGGCGGCGGTGGGCCGGGAG
>NZ_MSDV01000037.1 GCF_001931485.1 Burkholderia sp. SRS-W-2-2016
CCCCCCCCCCCCCCCCCCCCCCCCCCCCGCGCCCCCCCCCCCCGCGCGGCCCCCCCCCCCCCCCCCCCCCCCCCCCCGCCGCGGCCCCCCCCCCCCCCCCCCCCCCCCGCCCGTTTCACTCGCCTCACTCACTCGCCTCACCGGCTTCGCGCTCACGCGCCGCCGTTCAAACCATTCCCACCCGAACCGCCCGCTCAGCCGATATGGCTGCGCTGCGCCGCATACAGCTCCCTGAAAGTTCGTCCGACCGGCGCCGGCATCTCGCGCGTATTGGTCCAGCCCGCGCCGCCGAGCGGCAGTTTCGCGATCGACCGCTTGCTCCCGCCCATGCGCTCCAGCACCCGCACCGCCAGTTTGGTCACGAGCGCATAGGCATCCGGATGTAACGCGAACCAGCCCCACAGCGCGAGGCCCGCCCGCTCCTTCCACGGCCGCAGACGTCGCTCCATCTGTTTCTCGCGCAGCTTGCGCAACAGATCCGACAGCGGAATGCCGACCGGACACACGCTATTGCATTCGCCGCACAGCGTCGCGGCCTGCGGCAGGTCGAGCGCCTTGTCGATGCCGACATAGCTCGGCGTCAGCACCGAGCCCATCGGCCCCGGATAGACCCAGCCGTACGCATGGCCGCCGACCTTCTGATACACCGGGCAATGATTCATGCAAGCGCCGCAGCGGATGCAGCGCAGCATCTCCTGAAAGTCGCCGCCGATCAGCCCGGTGCGCCCACCGTCGACCAGCACCACATACATATGCTCGGGCCCGTCCTGATCGCCCGCGCCGCGCGGCCCGGTCAGCATCGAGAAATAGTTCGAGGTCGCCTGACCGGTCGCCGAGCGCGGCAGCAGACGCATCGCGGTCGCGAGATCCTCCAGAGTGGGCAGCACCTTCTCGATGCCGGTCACCGCCACGTGCACGCGCGGCATCACCGTGCACATGCCTTCGTTGCCCTCGTTCGTCACGACCACCACCGAGCCCGTTTCCGCGACGATGAAGTTGCCGCCGGTCACGCCCATGTCCGCACTCAGAAAATGCGGGCGCAGCATTTCGCGCGCCTCGCGCGTCATGTCGGGGATCTCGGTCAGACGCGGCCGGCCGTGGGTCTTCGCGAACAGGTCGGCGATCTCGTCCTTATCCTTGTGCACGACCGGCGCGATGATGTGGCTCGGCGGCTCGTTGTCGTTGATCTGCAGAATGTATTCGCCGAGATCGGTTTCGATCGACTGCACGCCCATCTGCCCAAGCACTTCGTTCAGGCGCATTTCCTCGGTGACCATCGACTTGGTCTTGATCACCTTCTTCACGTCGTGCCGGCTCGCGATCTCGCCAACCAGCCGCGCGGCGTCCTGGGTGCTCTCGGCGAACAGCACGGTCACGCCGCGCCGGGTCGCCTCGCGCTCGAAGGTTTCCAGCCATACGTCCAGATTGTCGAGCGCGCGATTGCGGCGCTCCTTCAACGCGGCGCGCGTCGCCGGAAAGTCGATCGCGGTCATCGCGTCCGCGCGCGCCGACACGAACTTGGTGGACAGCTTGGTCAGGTTCTGTTGCAGGCGCTGGTCGGCGAGCTTCTGACCGGCGCGAGCCTTGAACTGCATCGATTGAATCTGCATGGCAGCCTTGAGGGAGTCGGATCGGAGCGCGGGATTACACGTCGCCGGCCAGCACCTGCGCAATGTGCAGCACGCGGGTGGTCGAATCGCCGTTGCGGCGCAGCCGCCCTTCGATATTGAGCATGCAGCCGAGGTCGCCGAGCACCACGGTGCCCGCGCCGCTCGCCGCGATGTTCGCGCATTTTTCGTCGACGATCGCGGTCGAGATATCGCCGTATTTGACCGCGAACGTGCCGCCGAAGCCGCAGCAATGCTCGCAGCCCTTCATCTCGGTCACCGCGACGCCGACCTGCGCGAGCAACTCGCGCGGCTGCTTCTTCACGCCGAGTTCGCGCAAGCCGGAGCACGAGTCGTGATAGGTCACCTGCCCGGCGAACTCGCCCGGCTGCAGCTGTACCTTCGCGACGTTGACGAGGAAATCGGTCAGCTCGAACACCTTCGCGCGCAAGCGGCCGAAGCGGTTCATCAGCTCGGGATCGTCGCCGAACAGATCGCCGTAGTGCGCGCGGATCATCCCGCCGCACGAACCGGACGGGACCACCACGTAGTCGAACTGTTCGAATTCGCGCAGCGTTTTTTCGGCGAGATCGCGTGCGAGGGGGCGGTCGCCCGAGTTGTACGCGGGCTGCCCGCAGCAGGTTTGCGCGGGCGGCACGACGACCTCGAAGCCGGCGCCTTCGATCAGCTTGATGACCGAAAAACCAATTTCGGGCCGCATCAGGTCGATCAGGCAGGTAACGAACAATCCGACTCGCATGAGCCCTCCTTCGGGGAAACTTGCCTGATTATCCGCTGTTTGGCGCGGCAATACCAACGGCCGAACGGCATAGGACGCGGCTCACGCGGATTCGAAGCACCCTTCGACCGCGTTCGCTTTTTTCACCATACGAGATACAATCAGTTTTCGCTGTTTGACGCATCCACCGATTCTCATATGAGCGATACCAACCCGGATCCCAAAACTTCGATCCAGGTGATCGAACGCATGATGCGCCTGCTCGATGCACTGGCGGCGCATAGCGACCCGGTCAGCCTGAAAGAGCTGGCCCTCCGCACGGAACTGCACCCGTCCACCGCGCACCGCATCCTGAACGACATGGTGATGTGCCGGCTGGTCGACCGGTCGGATCCGGGCACCTACCGTCTCGGCATGCGCCTGCTCGAACTCGGCAATCTGGTCAAGGCGCGTCTGTCGGTCCGCGACGCGGCGCTCACGCCGATGCGCGAGCTGCATCGGCAGACCGGCCAGACCGTCAATCTGTCGGTCCGTCAGGGCGACGAAATCGTCTATATCGAGCGCGCGTATTCGGAGCGCTCGGGCATGCAGGTGGTGCGGGCGATCGGCGGCCGCGCGCCGCTGCACCTGACCTCGGTCGGCAAGCTGTTCCTCGCCGCCGACGAAGCGACCCGCGTGCGCGCGTACGCGACGCGCACCGGCCTGTCGGGTCACACGCAAAACAGCATCACCGATCTGGCCAAGCTCGAACGCGAGCTGTCGCACGTGCGCCAGCAGGCCTGCGCGCGCGATAACGAAGAGCTCGAACTCGGCGTGCGCTGCATCGCCGCCGGCATCTACGACGACACCGGCAAGCTGGTCGCGGGTCTGTCGCTGTCGGCGCCGGCCGACCGTCTGCAGGATTCGTGGCTGGGCCAGCTGAGCCAGACCGCGCTGATGATTTCGGAATCGCTCGGCTATCGGCCCCAGCCGCAGCAGGATCATGGGCATGGTCACGGGCACGGGCACGGACATAGCCACCATTCGTGACCGGCGCCCCGCTCATTCCGCCCCTGCCGGCGGCATAAAAAAAGCCTCGCATCCGCGAGGCTTTTTCTTTTACGGCTACCGAACCTGCAGGCTTCAGGTCCCCGCGCCGCCGGCATCGGCGCTGGTGATGCGCGGTTGCTCGCCGCCGCCGTTGTCGAGCCACGTGCGCAGACGCGTCGCATCGGCGAAGCGCGAATACTTGCCGGACGAATCGAGCAGCACCATGACCGTCGGCCGGCCGTGGATGGTCGCCTGCATCACGAGACACTCGCCCGCTTCGTTGATGAAGCCGGTCTTCTGCAGACCGATGTCCCACGTCGGATTACGCACCAGCGCGTTCGTGCTGTTGTAAGCGAGCGAGCGCTTGCCGGTGTACACCTCGTAGCTGTGATCGGTCGAGAACTTGCGGATCAGCGGATATTGATACGCCGCGTTGACCATCTTCACCAGATCGCGCGCGCTCGACACGTTCTGGCTCGTCAACCCGGTCGAGTTCTCGAAGTGCGTGTCGGTCATGCCGAGTTGCCTCGCCTTCGCGTTCATCGCCGCGAGGAAGGCCGGACGGCCGCCCGGGTAGTAGCGCGACAACGACGCCGCCGCGCGGTTCTCCGACGCCATCAGCGCGATATGCAGCATGTCTTCGCGCGACAGCACCGAGCCGACCGACAGACGCGAGCCGGTGTTCTTCTCGTAGTCGCGGTCTTCGTCGGTGACTTCGATCTGGTCGGTCATCGGCTCTTTCGAATCGAGCACGACCATCGCGGTCATCAGTTTCGTGATCGAGGCGATCGGCACCACCGCGTGCGAGTTCTTGTCGAACAGCGGCTCGCCGGTGTTCTGGTCGATCACGTAGGCGACGCTCGAACGCAGCATCAGCGCGTCCGGCGTGTCGTGCAGGCCGAACGCCTGGCCGACCGTCGGCGGACGCGGCTCGTACGCGACCCGGCGCACCGCCGAATGGTGACGGCCATTGGCGGCGGTAAACGACACGCGCTTGCGCTTGGCGCCGGCACGCGGCGCGTCGTCATCGGCGGCGGCCGCTTTCACGGCCGCGCTCTTGCCGGCCTTCGCGGCCCGGCTCGACACCTTCGCGGGAGCCGTGGCCGGGGCTGCCTTTTTGGCGGCCTTCGTGTGTTTGGTGGTTTTTGCGGTTGCAGCAGAAGTGGCTGCAAAAGTGTCGACCGGCGCGGCGAACGCTGCCGCGACGGCCAGCGACACGGCCACCGACAGAGCGGTGTTGCGCGCCGCGCCGTGGAGCACTTTTAGCGACGAAAACATGTCGGTTTTCATGGGTGTTCAGTAGGGAGCGGCGAGAGGTTTCCGCAAGTGTAGTAAAGCAACGAAAAATTAGCAATTTGAAGCACTTATACGCGCTCCTTAAACCGGCTTGTAAGCTCCGATCGTAAAAACACGAATAAGTGCCGCGCATCGATCGAAAAAAGCGATCGTCGCTAGCCATGCCTCGCTATTGCCGCCGCTCAATGGAATCGAGCAGATCCTTGCAGCTTAACGGCAATTTCGAGACAACCTTGATCCGGGGAACTACGGTCGGTGCATCGGCGGGTATCGCGCCGCCGTGCGGTGAAGGCGTTGCGGGCAAGCGACACACACTGTTAAGCGTCTGCCGAAAGTCGCTAACGCGCGTTCGACTATCGCACTTTCTTAACGTTCCGCAGCACTTTGTGGTTTACATCGAATTTGTGATGACGGCTTTTTTCAGGGGACGAATCGTAGCATCCAGACGCTATCCTGCCTGCATATGCGTTTTGGTGGGGAAAAATAATTTCCGGCACGCGCACCAACTAGTCTTTTATCCCGCACCGGAACGGTGCGACAAAAAATCATCGCCTGTCATCCGTATGACATGCCTACTGCATAAGGTCTTGTTTTATTAGCGTTTTCCCTGAATTGTGCGGCGCACAAAAAGTGCTTGACATTATTTGTGACCATCCTAAAATGGGAACCATTGCTGCGATGCACAAATACATCGCGGTCCGGGCAGACGATCCACTGCGTCTCGCCACCAACCCAATGCGGTCCGCACAGACCGACCGCGATCCAGGAGCGTAAACGATGACTCTGCTGACCCCCGAACAATTCGCCGCCGCCCAGAAAGCCAACTTCGAAACGCTGTTCGGTCTGACGACCAAGGCATTCGAAGGCGTTGAAAAGCTGGTTGAACTGAACCTGCAAGTCGTGAAGTCGACGCTGGCGGAAAGCCAGGAAAACGCCCAGCGCGCGCTGTCGGTGAAGGACGCGCAGGAACTGCTGGCACTGCAAGCGAGCCTCGCGCAGCCGGTCGCCGAAAAGGCGCTGTCGTATGGCCGTCACGTGTACGAAATCGTCTCGGCAACGCAAGGCGAATTCACCCGCGTCGCTGAAGCGCAATTCGAAGAGCAAAACCGCAAGGTCCAGGCTCTGGTCGAAAACGTCGCGAAGAACGCACCGGCTGGTTCGGAAACCGCCGTCGCCGTGATGAAGTCGGCTATCACCGCCGCCAACACGACGTACGAAACGGTCCACAAGGCAACCCGCCAGGCTGTCGAAATCGCTGAAAGCAACTTCAATGCAGCTGCAACGGCCGCATCGAAGGCAGCTTCGCAAGCTGCTGCGCAAGCATCGCGCGCTGCCAAGAAGACCGCCTAAGCTTTACGGCGTTCAGGCATCGCGACGCCAGGCTTCGGCCTGGCGTTGTCGTTTCTACGCCAGCCAGCGCAGCCGCTGCGCCGGCGTCACCGCAAGCAACAGCGTCGTGCCGTTGCCGCTCATACAGCGTGATTGGCCGAACGCTCCGATACGTCGAATGACGTATCGTTTGCCCGGCCATCGCGCCGGGATTTTTTTGTCCGCCGGCCGGCATCTGCACTCGCAACCGAGTTCGCACGCGTAGACGCACACACCGCACCAAACAGAAACGGCGCGCTCCGCAAGGAACGCGCCGTTTTGCATTTGCCGCCCTGCCCCGCCCGTATCTCGCGACGCAGGCGGAACCGCTGGCTTTACTTCTTCTTGACCGGCGGCAGATCGGTACAGACGCCTTCGTACAGCTCGGCGGCCATCCCGACCGATTCGCCGAGCGTCGGATGCGGATGGATCGTCTTGCCGATATCCGTCGCGTCCGCGCCCATTTCGATCGCCAGGCACACTTCGCTGATCAGGTCGCCCGCGTTCAGACCGACGATACCGCCGCCGATCACGCGATGCGTTTCCTCATCGAACAGCAGCTTCGTGAAGCCTTCGTCGCGGCCGTTGGCGATCGCGCGGCCCGATGCGGCCCACGGGAACACCGCCTTGCCGAACTTGACACCTTCGGCCTTCAGCTGGTCTTCCGTCTTGCCCGCCCACGCCACTTCCGGATCGGTGTAAGCAACCGACGGAATCTGCATCGCGTCGAAGTACGCCTTCTCGCCATGCGCGGCTTCCGCCGCCACGTGACCTTCGTGCACCGCCTTGTGCGCGAGCATCGGCTGACCGACGATGTCGCCGATCGCGAAGATGTGCGGCACGTTGGTGCGCTGCTGCTTGTCGACGTCGATGAAGCCGCGATCGGTCACCGCGACACCGGCCTTGTCCGCGCCGATGCGCTTGCCGTTCGGCGTACGGCCGACCGCCACCAGCACGAGGTCGTAGCGCTGCGGTTCGGCCGGCGCTTTTTCACCCTCGAACGTCACGTAGATGCCGTCGTCCTTCGCTTCGGCCGCGGTGGTCTTGGTCTTCAGCATCACGTTGGCGAAACGCTTGCTGTTGTACTTCTCCCAGACCTTGACCAGATCGCGGTCCGCGCCGGCCATCAGGCCGTCGAGCATTTCGACCACGTCGATCTGCGCGCCGAGCGTCGAGTAGACGGTCGCCATTTCCAGACCGATGATGCCGCCGCCGATCACCAGCATGCGTTGCGGAATCTGGCGCAGTTCGAGCGCGCCGGTCGAATCCACCACACGCGGATCTTGCGGAATGAACGGCAGCTTCACCGCTTCCGAACCCGCGGCGATGATCGCCTGCTTGAACTTGACGACCTTCTTGCCGCCCTCGCCCTGCACTTCCATGTGGTACGGATCGACGAACGAACCGGTACCGACGACCACTTCGACCTTGCGCGCCTTCGCCATGCCGGCGAGACCGCCGGTCAGCTTCTTGACGACGCCCGACTTGAAGTCGCGCAGCTTGTCGAGATCGATCTGCGGCTTGCCGAACGTGATGCCGTGCGACGCCAGATCCGCCGCTTCGTCGATCACGAGCGCGGTGTGCAGCAGCGCCTTCGACGGAATACAGCCGACGTTCAGACACACGCCGCCGAGCGTCGAATAACGCTCGACCAGCACGGTCTTCATGCCGAGGTCGGCGGAGCGGAACGCAGCCGAATAGCCGCCGGGGCCCGAACCGAGCACCAGCATGTCGCATTCGATATCGGCGCCGCCCGCATAGCTGCCGGCTTGCGGCGCGGGCGCCGCGGCCTTCGGTGCGGCAGCGGGCGCGGGCGCTGCGGCGGGAGCCGGCGCCGGAGCCGCGGCGGCCGCGCCGCCAGCCGCTGCCTCGACCAGCGCGATCACCGTGCCCTGCGAGACCTTGTCGCCCGGCTTGATGCGCACTTCCTTGACGGTGCCGGCGGTATCGCTCGGCACTTCCATCGACGCCTTGTCGGATTCGAGCGTCAGCAGCGACTGCTCTTTCTCGATGGTGTCGCCCGGTTTGATATTGACTTCGATGACGTCGACGTCCTTGAAGTCACCGATGTCCGGCACTTTTACTTCGACGAGACTCATAGTGTCCCCTTCTCCTGTTGATCGGTGATGAGTCGCGCCCCCTGCGGAGCGCAACACGCGCGAATGCGCGGACGGCGCGACGCGGATCAGTCGAAACGATCCGCACCCGCGCCGTTACAGCTCACCAGCCGGTCAAAGAATCACACGCCGGAAATCGGCAAGAATCGCACCCAGGTACGCATTGAAGCGCGCCGCTTCCGCCCCATCGATCACGCGATGGTCATACGACAGCGACAGCGGCATCGTCAGGCGCGGCACGAACTGCTTGCCGTCCCACACCGGCTTCATCGCGCTGCGCGACAGACCGAGAATCGCGACTTCAGGCGCGTTGATGATCGGCGTGAAATGCGTGCCGCCGATCCCGCCCAGCGACGAGATCGAGAAGCAGCCGCCCTGCATCTGGTCCGGCTTGAGCTTGCCCTCGCGCGCGGCCTTCGACAGATCGGCCATTTCCTTCGCGATGTCGATCAAACCCTTCTTGTCCGCGTCGCGGATCACCGGCACCACGAGGCCGTTCGGCGTGTCCGCCGCGAAACCGATGTGGTAGTACTGCTTGAACACCAGGTTATCGCCGTCGAGGCTGGCGTTGAAGGTCGGGAATTTCTTCAGGGCCGCGACGCAGGCCTTGATCACGAACGCGAGCATCGTGAACTTCACGCCCGCCTTTTCGTTTTCCTTGTTCAGCTTCACACGCAGCGCTTCGAGCTCGGTGATGTCCGCTTCGTCGTTGTTCGTGACGTGCGGGATCATCACCCAGTTGCGGTGCAGATTCGCGCCGGAGATCTTCTTGATGCGCGACAACGGCTTCGGATCGACCGGACCGAACTTCGTGAAGTCGACCTTCGGCCACGGCAGCAGGTTCAGCTCGCCACCACCGCCCGCGGCCGGCGCGGCACCAGCCGGCGCGGCGCGCTGGCCGGTCATCACGCCCTTCACGAACGCGGTCACGTCGGCCTGGGTGATACGGCCCTTCGGACCCGTGCCCTTGACCTGACCGACGTCGACGCCGAGTTCGCGCGCGAACTTGCGCACCGACGGCGACGCGTGGCTCGGATGGCGCGAACCGCCCTCGCCGGCCGGGATCAGCGGCGCCTGCGCGAGCGCGGACGGCGCGGCCGGTGCCGGGGTCGGCGCGACCGGTGCGTCGGACGGCTTCTCTGCCTGCTTCGGCGCGGCGGCCGGAGCCGGTGCCGCGGCGCCGCCTTCCGCTTCGATCACGACGATGACCGAGCCTTCCGACACCGTATCGCCAACCTTGACCTTCACTTCCTTGACGACGCCGGCGGCCGAGCTCGGCACGTCCATCGTCGCCTTGTCGGATTCGAGCGTGACGAGCGACTGCTCTTTCTCGACCCGATCGCCGACCTTCACCGCGATCTCGATCACGGGAATGTCTTTGTAGTCGCCGATATCCGGGACCTTGACTTCCTGGGTACCGCCGCCCGCCGCGGGCGCGGCGGCCGGAGCCGCGGCAGGCGCCGCAGCGGCAGCCGGTGCCGGGGCGGGAGCCGCCGCACCCGCGGCTTCCAGCACGACGATCAGCGAGCCTTCCGACACGTTGTCGCCGACCTTGACCTTCACTTCCTTGACGACGCCGGCCGCCGAACTCGGCACGTCCATCGTCGCCTTGTCCGATTCCAGCGTAACGAGCGATTGCTCTTTCTCGACGGTATCACCCGCCTTCACCAGCACCTCGATCACAGGAATGTCCTTGTAATCGCCGATGTCCGGCACCTTGACTTCGATCGCTTGACTCATTGTTAGTGTCTCCTGGGCCGCGCACGCCGCCCGCCCCCCGGTTCGAGGAGCGGACGTGTGCGACATGGCACACGGGTGATGCCTTAGACGGTCATCGGGTTGGGTTTGGCGGGATCAAGGTTGTACTTCTTGAGCGCCTCGGCGACCACCTTGCGTTCGATCGTGCCTTCGTCCGCCAGCGCGTTGAGCGCGGCGACCGTGACCCAGTAGCGATCGACTTCGAAGAAGTGACGCAGCTTTTCACGCGTGTCCGAGCGGCCATAGCCGTCGGTGCCCAGCACGACGAAGCGTTGCGGCACGAACGCGCGGATCTGCTCGGTCAGCGCGCGCACGTAGTCGGTCGACGCGATCACCGGGCCCGGCGCATCCTTGAGCAGCTTCTCGACGTGCGAGAGCTTCTTCTCTTCGGTCGGGTGCAGCAGGTTGAAGCGCTGCACTTCGTGACCTTCGCGCGCCAGTTCGGTGAAGCTCGGCACGCTCCACAGATCGGCGTTGACGCCCCAGTCGTTCTTCAGCAGGTCGGCGGCGGCGATCACTTCGTTGAAGATCGTGCCCGCGCCCATCAGCTGCACGTGCGGCGCCTTCTTGTCGGCGCTGACCTTGCGGAACGAGTACATGCCCTTGATGATGTCCGCGGCTACGGTGTCGCCCTGCGGAATCGCCGGGTGCTCGTAGTTCTCGTTCATCACCGTGACGTAGTAGTACACGTCCTCCTGCTCCGCGACCATGCGGCGCAGACCGTCCTGCATGATGACCGCGAGTTCGTAACCGAACGTCGGGTCGTAGCTGATGCAGTTCGGCACCGAAGCGGCCCACAGCAGCGAGTGGCCGTCTTCGTGCTGCAGACCTTCGCCGTTCAGCGTCGTGCGGCCCGCGGTGCCGCCCAGCAGGAAGCCGCGCGAACGCATGTCGCCCGCCGCCCATGCGAGGTCGCCGATGCGCTGGAAGCCGAACATCGAGTAGAAGATGTAGAACGGGATCATGATCTCGCCGTGCGTCGAGTACGACGTCGCGGCTGCGATCCAGTCGGCCATGCCGCCGGCTTCGTTGATGCCTTCCTGCAGGATCTGACCGGTTTCCGACTCACGGTAGAACATCAGCTGGTCGGAATCTTCCGGCACGTACTTCTGGCCGTCCTGATTCCAGATACCGATCTGGCGGAACAGGCCTTCCATACCGAAGGTACGCGACTCGTCCGGCACGATCGGCACGACGCGCTTGCCGAGCGCCTTGTCCTTGAGCAGGATGTTCAGGATCCGCACGAACGCCATCGTCGTGGAGATCTCGCGGCCTTCGCCGGTGCCCTTGAGCAGCGGATCGAATGCCGACAGTTCCGGCACCGGCAGCGAGTCGGCCTTCTGGCGACGCGCCGGCAGATAGCCGCCGAGGTCCATGCGCTTCTGGCGCATGTACTCGAGCTCCTTCGAGCCTTCTTCGAACGTCAGGTACGGCACGTCGACGATCTGCTCGTCGGTGATCGGCAGACGGAACTGGTCGCGGAATTTCTTCAGCTGCTCCACCTGCATCTTCTTCTGCTGGTGGGTGATGTTCATCGCCTGACCGGCTTCGCCCATCCCGTAGCCCTTGATCGTCTTCGCGAGGATGACGGTCGGCTGGCCCTGCGAGTTCGATGCTTCGGTGAATGCCGCGTAGATCTTGTGCGGATCGTGACCGCCGCGGTTCAGATTCCAGATGTCGTCGTCGGACCAGTCGGCGACCAGCGCCTTCAGTTCCGGCGTGTTGAAGAAGTGCTCGCGCACGAACGCGCCCGACTCCGACTTGTAGGTCTGGTACTCGCCGTCGACGACTTCCATCATCCGGCGCATCAGCGCGCCCGACTTGTCGCGCTGGAACAATGCGTCCCAGCGGCTGCCCCAGATCACCTTGATGACATTCCAGCCGGCGCCGCGGAATTCGCTTTCGAGTTCCTGGATGATCTTGCCGTTACCGCGCACCGGACCGTCGAGGCGCTGCAGGTTGCAGTTGATCACGAACACGAGGTTGTCCAGACGCTCGCGGCCGGCCATGCCGATCGCGCCGAGCGATTCCGGCTCGTCCGTTTCGCCGTCGCCGAGGAAGGCCCAGACCTTGCGTCCGTCGGTCTTCGCGATGCCGCGCGCCTGCAGGTACTTCATGAAGCGCGCCTGGTAGATCGCCATGATCGGGCCGAGACCCATCGACACGGTCGGGAACTGCCAGAAGTCCGGCATCAGCCACGGATGCGGATACGACGAGATGCCCTCGCCGCCGACTTCCTGACGGAAGTTGTCGAGCTGCTTGTCGGTCAGGCGGCCGAGCAGGAACGCGCGCGAGTAGACGCCCGGCGACGAGTGACCCTGCACGAACACGAGGTCGCCGCCATGCTCTGCCGACGGCGCATGCCAGAAGTGGTTGTAGCCGACGTCGTACAGCGTGGCGGCCGACGCGAACGACGCGATGTGGCCGCCGACGTTGGTTTCCTTGCCGGCGCGCAGCACCATCGCCATTGCATTCCAGCGGGTGTACGAGCGGATCCGGTGTTCGATGTCCTGGTCGCCGGGGTTTTTCGCCTGGCGCGCGACGGGAATCGTGTTGATGTACGGGGTGTTGGCGGAGAACGGCAGATGTTCGCCATGCACGCGCGCGAATTCGATCTGCTTCTCGATCAGGTAGTGGGCACGGTCAGGGCCAACAGCAGAAATCACGCCATCCAGCGCTTCCAGCCATTCGCCGGTTTCCTGGGGATCGTCGTCTTTCTCGGCGGCGACATATTTCATGACTTCGTCGGGTACAGCGGACATGCTCGTCTCCTGGGTATGGGGAACGCACTTTGAACAGACCACGCGGAACGCAGTAACGACCGCGGCAGCTCCGGCCGATTGTAATAAGGGTCCCGACGTCCGCGCAAGGAAATTTTCAAATTACGAGATCGATTCTCATAATGCGGAAAATTGCTGCACTGCAACCTGATTTGACTGCTAATCGACGAATCAGTCGGCTAGTTTGCGCCGATTAACGATACTTTCCGTGCTTTTTTGCGTCATTTGTCAGGGACGTGCTGCGCTACAATGCCACGCATGTTGACCGAACGGCTTTTCTCACGCTCGGCGCGCACCGCCGGTTCGCCAGCGGATTCGTCGCCGTCTCCTCGCTGGCACCATGGCCCATGGTGGTCCAATTCGTATTTGCTGACGCCGCTGCTGTCGATCCTGGTTTTCCTGGTCGTCATGAGCCTGATTCTGTGGAGTCTGAACCGGCGCGAGCAGCAACAGCAGGAAGACACGCTGTACCGCAACGTGGCATGGGCGCAGCAGCAGATCCGCCTGTCGATGACCGGCGCGCAGGAACAGATTCAGGCGCTCGCGCGGGATCTCGCCGCCGGCCATGCGGACCAGCATTCGTTCGAGGTCAGCACCACGGACATCATGCAGGGGCACCCCGAAATCCTCTACATGAACTGGTATACCGGCCAGCAGCAGCCGCGCTGGCCGAACGCGGCGCCGCCGGTGCTGGGCCAGCGGCTCGCGCGCCCGAACGACGCGCAGATGGACGAAGCGGTCAAGTCCGGTTTCGCGGAAGCGCGCAACACCCGCCGCCAAGTGTATTCGCCGCTCATCTACGACGACCTCGGCAACGGCTTCATCACGCTGCAAACCCCGATCTTCCGCGACCGCGAATTCCTCGGCACGATCGCCGCGGTGTTCTCGGTCGAAGGGATCCTGAAGCGCGATATCCCGCCCGAGCTGTCGGCCAAATACAAGATCTCGATCATCGACGTGAACAACCGCGAGTTGACCACCACGTCGACCCGCCCGCGCCTGCCGCGCGACATGTTCTACGACCTGCCGCTCGATCCGCCCGGCCAGGGCATTTCGGTGCGCGTGTACGCGTTCCCGCAAATCACCAACTTCACCAACAACACGCTGGTGTGGCTGGTCGCCGGTCTCTCCTGCTTCGTGCTGTGGAGCCTGTGGAGTTTGTGGAAACACACCCGCCAGCGCTTCGAGGCGCAGCAGGCGCTGTACGCGGAAGCGTTCTTCCGCCGCGCGATGGAAAACTCGGTGCTGATCGGCATGCGCGTGCTCGACATGCACGGGCGCATCACTCACGTGAACCCGGCGTTCTGCCGGATGACCGGCTGGGATGAAAGCGACCTCGTCGGCAAGAGCGCGCCGTTCGCGTACTGGCCGCGCGACGCGTACCCGGAAATGCAGCGCCAGCTCGACATGACGCTGCGCGGCAAGGCGCCGTCGTCCGGCTTCGAGTTGCGGGTGCGCCGCAAGGACAGTTCGACCTTCCACGCGCGGCTCTACGTGTCGCCGCTGATCGACAGCTCGGGGCGTCAGACCGGCTGGATGTCGTCGATGACCGACATCACCGAGCCGAAGCGCGCGCGCGAGGAACTGGCCGCCGCCCACGAGCGCTTCACGACCGTGCTCGAAAGCCTCGACGCGGCGGTCTCCGTGCTGGCCGCCGACGAAGCCGAGCTGCTGTTCGCGAACCGCTACTACCGCCACCTGTTCGGGATTCGCCCGGACGGCCATCTGGAACTGGCGGGCGGCGGTTTCGACAGCTCGCAGGCGTCGTCCGATTCGATCGACATGGTCGACACCTATGTCGGCCTGCCCGCCGCCGCGCTGACCGAAAGCACCGCCGACGCGCAGGAAATCTATATCCCCGGCATCCAGAAATGGTTCGAGGTGCGTCGCCAGTACATTCAGTGGGTCGACGGCCATCTCGCGCAGATGCAGATCGCGACCGACATCACGACCCGCAAGCAGGCGCAGGAGCTGTCGCGCCAGCAGGACGAAAAGCTGCAGTTCACCAGCCGCCTGATGACAATGGGCGAAATGGCCTCGTCGCTCGCGCACGAACTGAATCAGCCGCTCGCCGCGATCAACAACTATTGCTCCGGGACCGTCGCACTGGTTAAATCCGGTCGGACGACGCCCGACAACCTGTTGCCCGTGCTCGAAAAGACCGCGCAGCAGGCGGTGCGCGCCGGCATGATCATCAAGCGCATCCGCGAGTTCGTGAAGCGCAGCGAGCCGAAGCGCCAGGCGACCCGCGTCGCCGATATCGTCGCGGACGCGGTCGGGCTCGCCGAGATCGAGGCACGCAAGCGGCGGATTCGCATCGTCACCGATCTGCGCTCGCGCCTGCCGGTGATCTACGTCGATCCGGTGCTGATCGAGCAGGTGCTGGTCAACCTGCTGAAGAACGGCGCCGAGGCGATGGCCGAGGCCCGCCCGAACGCGGTCGATCCGGTGATCCGGGTGGTCGTGCGGCTCGAGGGCGGCTTTGTCTGCATCAGCGTCGTCGACCAGGGGCCGGGCGTCGACGAAGCAACCGCCGAGCGCCTGTTCGAACCGTTTTACAGCACCAAGTCCGATGGTATGGGCATGGGGCTGAACATTTGCCGTTCGATTATCGAATCGCACCGCGGCCGTCTGTGGGTGGTCAACAACGTCGAATCCGACGGCCACATCACAGGCGCCACCTTCCATTGCAGTCTGCCCATTGGGGAGCCTGACGGCCCGAGCAACGGCGGGTCCGAGGCGCCGACACCACAAACCGTTACGGGAGAGCTATGAACAGCCCAGTCACCACACAGGAAACCGTCTTTGTCGTCGACGACGACGAGGCCGTGCGAGATTCGCTGCGCTGGCTGCTGGAGGCGAACGGCTACCGCGTGCAGTGCTTTTCGAGCGCCGAGCAGTTCCTCGACGCATGGCAGCCGCACCAGCATCCGGGCCAGATCGCGTGCCTGATCCTCGACGTGCGGATGTCCGGCATGAGCGGGCTCGAGCTGCAGGAGCGCCTGATCGCCGACAACACGCTGCTGCCGATCATCTTCGTGACCGGCCACGGCGACGTGCCGATGGCGGTCTCGACGATGAAGAAAGGCGCGATGGACTTCATCGAGAAGCCGTTCGACGAAGCCGAACTGCGCAAGCTGGTCGAACGCATGCTCGACAAGGCACGCAGCGAAAGCAGCAGCGTCCAGCAGCAGCGCGCCGCCGCCGAGCGGCTGGGCAAGCTGACCGCGCGCGAGCATCAGGTGCTCGAGCGGATCATCGCCGGCCGCCTGAACAAGCAGATCGCCGACGACCTCGGGATCAGCATCAAGACGGTCGAAGCGCATCGCGCGAACATCATGGAAAAGCTGAACGTCAACACGGTCGCCGATCTGCTGCGACTCGCGCTGTCGAACAAGCCGCAGGCCGCGCAGTAAGTACCGCGGTCGTTGCGCGCGCGTTGCGCAGTTGAGCCGCGCGCGCATCCTCACCGCGGCGCGCGCGGCTTCTTCATCGGAAGGGCTGCGCGTGCCGGACGGGCGCCAGCCCGATAGCGTCCCCACCGCGCCTCATCGCGCTCCCCTCGCATCTGCACGGCCCATCTCACAGCGCCGCCACGCCCCTCACCTTCGCCACACCCCGCCTCGAATCCCTGCGGAAGCCCGCCGCCGCGCCGGTATAATGTCCGACTTTGCCGTCGCGCTGCCCCAACCCGCCGTTGCATGCCTGCCGCGAACCGACAGATTCGTGCCGCGACGCGCCAACGCACTGCGCCATCATTGCGCCATTGAGCGTGCCGACGCGAACACTGCAACCGCGCCGCGCCAATCCGCTCCTGTCCCGATTCATTCTCGACTCAACGCTCGACCGACCATGACTGCCAAACTGATCGACGGCCTCGCCCTCTCCAAGACCTTGCGCGCCGACGTCGCCACGCGCGCCGCCGCCCTCACCGCCCGCGGCCATCAGCCGGGCCTCGCCGTGATTCTGGTCGGCGACAACCCGGCCAGCGAAGTCTACGTGCGCAACAAGGTCAAGGCCTGCCACGACAACGGCCTCGGTTCGTCGTTCGACCGCTATCCGGCCGACCTGTCCGAAGCCGACCTGCTCGCGCGCATCGACGAACTGAATCGCGATCCGTCGATCCACGGCATCCTCGTGCAACTGCCGCTGCCCAAGCATATCGACAGCCACAAGGTGATCGAGGCGATCGCGCCGGAGAAGGACGTCGACGGCTTTCACGTCGCCAATGCCGGCGCGCTGATGACCGGTCAGCCGCTGTTCCGTCCGTGCACCCCGTACGGCGTGATGAAGATGTTCGACGCTTACGGCATCGATCTGAAGGGCGCGAACGCGGTGGTGATCGGCCGCTCGAACATCGTCGGCAAGCCGATGGCGCTGCTGCTGCTCGAAGCGGGCGCGACCGTCACGATCTGCCATAGCAAGACGCGCGACCTCGCCGCGCACACCCGCAACGCCGATGTCGTGGTCGCCGCGACCGGCCTGCGCAACATCCTGACCGCCGAGATGGTGAAGCCGGGCGCGACCGTGATCGACGTCGGCATGAATCGCGACGACGCCGGCAAGCTGTGCGGCGACGTCGACTTCGCGGGCGTGAAGGAAGTGGCCGGCTACATCACGCCGGTGCCGGGCGGCGTCGGCCCGATGACGATCACGATGCTGCTGGTCAACACGATCGAAGCGGCCGAGCGCGCGGCGGACGCCGCGCAAGCCTAACCCACCAGGGCTAAGGCACTCAGGCACCAGGGCGCTAGCGCGCGGCCTGATCGCCGCGCGCGAGACCGGCCGCCGGCGCATCGCGCCGCGGCGCAAGCCGCGCGCGGCACCACGTCAACACCGGCCGCTCCACGTAGTGCCACGACAGCGCCGCGCACAGCAGAATCAGCGGCCCGGCCACCACGAGCGACATCCCGTGAGTCAGCTGCGGCGCGAGCGCCGCGATGCATTGCTGCACCATGAAGCCGTACAGATAGATCCCGTACGAATAGTCGTGACGCGGCACGAAGCGCCGCAATAGCGGCGTGGTGCCGATCCACAGCACGCCGTATGCGAAGGCCAGATAGAACAGCGGCTGCGCGCCGGCGGTATCGCGAAACACGGCGAACACCAGTACAAGCGCCAGCGCGACGAGCCCGCTCACACTGACCCGCTCGCGCCACCCATACAGCGCGATGCCGAGCATGAAGAACGGCTCCGGAAAAAACGAATAGCCACCGGGCGTCTCGGCGAAGTTGCGCATGCCGATCTGCAGATGCGGCGGCAGATGCAGGCGCAGCGCAAACGCCAGCAAGCCGAGCGCCGCCGCGAGCAACGCGCCGCGCGGGCTCGACAGCAGCCCGAGCAAACCGGTGACGATCACGATCAGATAACAGCGCACTTCTATCGGCAGCGTCCACAGCGGCGCGCTCACGTCGATCCCGAAGCGGTTGTGCTCGAACACGCCGGGCAGCGCCCAGCCGGACTTCAGCACGATCGTCGAGAAGTTATCGAGATTCGACCAGGTCATCCCGCTCGCGAAATACTCGCGCAGCGGCAGCGTCGTGAACAACGGTCCGAGGATGAACACCGTCACCACCGAGCCGAGCGCGACCGCCGGCCAGAGCCGCGCGATGCGCAGCGCGACGAAGCGCGGCACCGAGCGCTGGCGGTTGTAGCTGGCGGTCACGAGGATGCCGCTCAGCAGAAAAAACGCATAGACGCCGAGCGGGCCGAAACCGTCGAAGCCGAGCGCGTTCAGCACCCAGTCGGTGGTGCCGTCGGGCGCTTGCAGCAGGTACGAATGGCCATAGACGACCGCGACGGCGGCCATCAGTCGCACGAGGTCGAAGTTGTTGCCGTTGCGCGTGAGAGCGTGCGAAAGCGGTTTCATCGGGTTCTCTGAACGTAAAACGCCGCCGCCCGGCTGTCCAAAACCGCCAAGCCTGCGAAGGGCGTCAGCTTGTGCCACGACCGCCATCCGCACTGTTCGCTGTCGCACAGAAACACGCCTTGGGTCCTTGCGGCACGCGCCGTCCCGCTACTCGCAGCACCGAGCAGGCACAGGCGCAAGCGCGCCGCCGCGCCGATCCGCCCCGCCCGCGGCCACATCTGTTAATTTGTCTGCGACTGGATTGGAATCGGCTCACCCCGCCCCAATAATGTTCATACCCGGTGCCGCCATGCGCGCTCCGCCGCGCGTCAGGCAAGCATTGCCGCACGCTCCGCGCGAGCGCCGCCGCACCGCCCCGTTCACCCGCGTCAGACAGGAAGCCCTATGTCCACTACCGCCACGCATCAAGACAATCCGCTCCTCGATTTTTCCGACCTGCCGCGCTTTGGCGACATCCAACCCGAACACGTGACACCCGCGCTCGACGTGCTGCTCGCGAACGCAGCCGCCGCGGTCGAGCGCGCCGCGCTGCCGGCCACGCCGGCCTCGTGGGCCGACGTCGTCGAACCGGTCGAACGCGCGACCGAACCGCTGTCGCGCGCCTGGAGCGTGATCGGCCATCTGAACGCGGTCGCCGATACCCCCGAGCTGCGCGCCGTGTACGGCGAAAACCTGCCGCGCGTGACCGAGTTCTGGTCGAGCGTCGGTCAGAATCTGGCGCTCTACGAGAAGTACAAGACGCTGAACGCCAGCGACGAATTCGCCGCGCTCAATAGCGAGCGCAAGAAGATCCTCGGCAACGCGCTGCGCGATTTCCGTCTGTCGGGCGCCGAACTGCCGGAAGACCAGAAGCCGCGTTTCGCCGAATTGCAGGAGCGCCAGGCGGCGCTGTCGAAGGCGTTTTCCGATCACGTGCTCGACGCGACCAACGCGTATGCGTACACGGTCGAAGCCGGCAACGAAGCGCAACTGGCCGGCCTGCCCGAGGACGTGATCGCGGCCGCGCAGGAAGCGGCCGAGCGCGAAGGCAAAAGCGGCTACAAGTTCACGCTGCACTTCCCGTCGTATTTCCCGGTCATGCAGTACTCGGAAAACCGCGCGATGCGCGAAGCGATGTACCGCGCGTACGTGACGCGCGCGTCCGAACTGGGCGCGCAATACGGCAACGGCAAACCCGAGTGGGACAACACCCAGGTGCTTGCCGACGAACTGAAGCTGCGCGCCGAAGAAGCCGGCATGCTCGGCTACAACAACTTCGCCGAAGTGTCGCTCGCGCCGAAGATGGCCGAGTCGCCGGCACAGGTGATGGCCTTCCTGGAAGATCTCGCGACGCGCGCGCGTCCGCATGCGGAGCAGGACTGGCAGGAGCTGCAGGCATTCGCGTCGAACGAGCTCGGCATGAGCGATCTGCAGCCGTGGGACATGACCTTCGCGGCCGAGCGTCTGCGCCAGAAGCGCTATTCGTTCTCCGAGAAC
Source organism: Burkholderia sp. SRS-W-2-2016 (assembly GCF_001931485.1). Lineage (GTDB taxonomy): Bacteria > Pseudomonadota > Gammaproteobacteria > Burkholderiales > Burkholderiaceae > Paraburkholderia. Next base: position 20,040 of record NZ_MSDV01000037.1, read on the forward strand.
GAAGTGAAGCAGTACTTCCCGGAAGACGCGGTGTTCAAGGGCCTGTTCAAGGTCACCGAGACGCTCTTCGGCGTGCGCATCCGTCGCGATGAAGCGGCCGTGTGGCATCCGGACGTGCGCTTTTTCCGTGTCGAGAATCAGGACGGCGGTCTCGTCGCGCAGTTCTATCTCGACCTGTATGCGCGCGAAGGCAAGCGCGGCGGCGCATGGATGGACGATGCGCGCGGCCGTCACAAGCTCGCGCACGGCGCGGTGCAAACGCCGGTCGCGTATCTGACCTGCAACTTCTCGGCGCCGGTCGGCGGCAAGCCCGCCTGCTTCACGCACGACGAAGTGATCACGCTGTTCCACGAATTCGGCCACGGCCTGCATCACATGCTCACGCGCGTCGATGAACTCGGCGTGTCGGGTATCAACGGCGTCGAATGGGACGCGGTCGAACTGCCGTCGCAATTCATGGAGAACTTCTGCTGGGAGTGGGACGTGCTGTCGGATATGACTTCGCACGTCGATACCGCGAAGCCGCTGCCGCGCGATCTGTTCGACAAGATGCTCGCCGCGAAGAACTTCCAGAGCGGCCTCGGCACGCTGCGGCAGATCGTGTTCTCGATGTTCGACATGCAGCTGCACACCGGCTTCGATGCGAACGGCGCGACCAGCGCGAACGATCTCGCGCGCGAGATCAACGAGCGCTTCCACGTGGTGCCGCAGGCGCCGTTCTCGCGCTGGCCGAATACGTTCAGCCATATTTTCGCGGGCGGTTACGCGGCCGGCTACTACAGCTACAAGTGGGCCGAGGTGCTGTCGGCGGATGCGTACGCGGCGTTCGAGGAAGCCGCGCAGGCGGCCGGCAGCGTGCTCGATCAGAGCACCGGGATGCGCTATCGTCGCGAGATTCTGGAGGTTGGCGGCAGCCGTCCGGCGATGGAATCGTTCAAGGCGTTCCGCGGCCGCGAGCCGAATATCGATGCGCTGCTGCGCCACAACGGGATGGCACCGGGCGCCGCGCATTGAGACACTGACGCAACGGTAGCGACAAAGAAAACCGGCGGTCTGCGCGAGCAGGCCGCCGGTTTTTTATTGGCGTTTCACCGCGATGCGACCGCGCTACGCGCGATGCAGTTTGAAGTCCACCTCGCGCGGCCGCCCTTCGATCGACAACGACGCCCGCGCGGCCGGCGCACGGCTCACCACCCTGCCCCGGCTCACGACCGCGAGCCGCGCGGCGCGCAAACGGAGCGCGTCGATTTCGTCGCGCGCATCGAGCAGCACGAGATTGGCCGCGCAGCCGGGCGCGATCCCGTAACCTTCGAGACCGAGAATCCGCGCCGCGTTGACGGTCACCGCGTCGAAGCACGCGCGCATCCCGTCGATGCCCGTCATCTGCGCGACGTGCAGCCCCATGTGCGCGACTTCGAGCATGTCGCCCGAGCCGAGGCTGTACCACGGGTCCATCACGCAGTCGTGGCCGAACGCGACGGTGATCCCGGCGGCCAGCATCTCCGGCACGCGGGTCATCCCGCGCCGTTTCGGATAGCTGTCGCTGCGCCCCTGCAGCGTGATGTTGATCAGCGGATTCGCGATCGCGGCGACGCCCGACTCGCGCATCAGCGGCAGCAGCTTGCTCACGTAGTAGTTGTCCATCGAATGCATCGAGGTTAGATGCGAACCGGCGACGCGGCCATGCAACCCGAGCCGGTGCGTTTCCGCCGCAAGCGTTTCGATATGGCGCGACAGCGGATCGTCCGATTCGTCGCAATGCATGTCGACCCGCAAGCCCTGCTGCGCCGCGTACTCGCACAGCATGCGCACCGACTGCGCGCCGTCGGCCATCGTGCGCTCGAAATGCGGAATCCCGCCGACCACGTCGACGCCCATGCCGATCGCGCGCTTCAGGTTATCGAACGCGCCGGCGCTGCGCAGCAGTCCATCCTGCGGAAACGCGACCAGTTGCAGATCGAGATACGGCGCGACGCGACGCTTCACTTCCAGTAGCGCCTCGACCGCGAGCAGCCGCGAATCGCATACGTCGACGTGGCTGCGGATCGCCAGCAGGCCGCGCGCGACCGCCCAGTCGCAGTACTGCAGCGCGCGCTCGATCAGCGCGTCCTGCGTGAGCTCGGGCTTCAGCTCGCCCCATAGCGCGATCCCTTCGAGCAGCGTGCCCGACGCGTTCACGCGCGGCAGACCGTACGACAGCGTCGCATCCATATGGAAATGCGGATCGACGAACGGCGGCGTGACGAGCGAGCCGGCCGCATCGAGTTCTTCGCGCGCGCTCGCGGCCAGATACGGCTCGACCGCGACGATGCGGCCGGCGTCGATGCCGATATCGACCGGCTCGTGAGATTGCCTTGACGGCGGCAGCAGTTGCGCGGCGCTGCGCGGTAGCGTCGCGCGGCGGATGATCAGATCCATGTATCGCTCCCGTTGATCGCTTCGGACTCGCTACGATTCTAGCGGCGCCAGAAAAGCGCGCGCGGGTCGTGTCGTGTGTGTGCTCCGTGATGGCCCTGGCCGCTCATCACTGCACCGAGGCGTACCGGCGCGCGCGGTGCGATCCGTACCGGCGTCGTACGCCGCGACGCGCCTATACTCGCCGTTTCGGGCAAGCATTCACGGAGCGTACAGATGAAAACGATCGGCGTGATCGGCGGCATGAGCTGGGAGTCGTCCACCGAGTATTACCGGCTGCTGAACCGTCACGCGAAGGCGCGCCTCGGCGGCCATCACAACGCGCGCAGCCTGCTGCTGACGGTCGATTTCGCCGAGGTCGAAGCGAACCAGCGTGCCGGCGACTGGGCCGCGCTCGGCAAGCAGATGGCCGATGCCGCGAGCCAGCTCGAACGCGGCGGCGCCGATCTGGTGATCCTCGCGACCAACACGATGCATCGCGTGTGCGATTCGATCGAGCGGGCGATCAGCGTGCCGTTCCTGCACATCGCCGATCCGACCGGCGAGGCGCTGCGCGCGGCGGGCGTCGAACGGGTCGGCCTGCTCGGCACCCGCTATACGATGGAGCAGGAGTTTTATACCGGGCGGCTGCGCGAGCGCTTCGGCCTCGACACGCTGGTGCCCGACGACGCCGAACGCGCGGACGTGCATCGGATCATCTACGACGAGCTGTGTCACGGCAATGTGGAAGGCGAATCGCGCCGCGTGTATCAGCGCGTGATCGAGCATCTGGCCGCGCGCGGCGCGCAGGCGGTGATTCTCGGCTGCACGGAAATCACGCTGCTGATCAAACCGGAGGATTCGGTGCTGCCGGTGTTCGATACGACCGCGTTGCATGCGCAGGCGGCGGTGGAATGGGCGATCGGGCCGGCGTGAACTTGTCTGAAACGACACGCTGAAAGTCAAAGTCAAAAAGCCCGCATCGCTTGCGTGATGCGGGCTTCGACTTATCGGTCAAGGTATCGTCGATTCGATCATCAGGCAAGGTTTCCACTCATACCGTGCAAGAGGGTGTACACGCCTGCCCCAACCGCCACGACCAGCAGGAATCCGGAAGACAGAATGGAAATCCACTTGCGCCGCTGCTGAAAAATCCCGCTTCTCATCGCAACGGCGTAGCTCAGCAAAATCAGGAAATCACACACAATCCACAGCGCCGTCAGGATCGCGAGACTCGTTTTGAGGTGACTTGTGATGCCGACGAATTGAGGGAAGAACGCTATAAAAAAGATGATGTCCTTCGGATTCGAGATTCCAATGAGGAACCCGTGAAGGATCTGTTTCGCGCCACTCAACCTCGCTAAAGGCGTGGCGGGTACACGATGATTTGCGTCCTTTGCGGAGGCAAGTTCGCTGAGCAATCCCCTGATTGCCGTCCACGCAAGGAAAACGCATCCTGCAAGACTGATCCACGACAGCCATGTCTGATCGACGGTGAAAAGACCCATGATCACGAGAGCGGCCATCGCGATCAGTACTAGCGATGCCCAGTTCGCTCCGAGAGACGTCAATAGCGCCTGCCTGAATCCACCACGCGCGGCGGCATTCAGAACGTAGACGACAACCGGTCCCGGTACCGCGATCATCAAAGTGATCGACGTCAAATAGACGGACAGTAGAGCAAAGTTCAAGACGTTCCCCGTTCCAACTTGTTGTCGTCATCGATAACGCCAAATCCGGTGGGGACAAAACCGCCCTCATAGGCGCGCCCGCGTTCCCTCCGCACCCTCACCGCGCTGTCGCATCGCTCAACTATTACTCCTGGTCCAATCTTCACGCACATTTATCGTCACCCTCTGGAAGACCCAACTTACGGGGATATTGACGGCTTACATGAAGATTGAAAAATGGAAAGTCCTCCTGTTAAATAGGAGAAAAATTCATGATCAAGGAGCACTCGATGACCAGGCAGCTTCCGCCGCTGTACGCACTCAGAGCATTCGAGAGCGCAGCCAGGACAGGGGCGGCATCTCTCGCCGCAGAGGAGCTGCACCTGACTCAAAGCGCGGTGAGCAAGCACATCAAAACGCTCGAGGCTTATTTCGACTGCCAGCTATTCACTCGAAAGGGGCCGCGCATGCTGGTTACCCCTCAGGGCCAAATCTTCGCGGAAGGGCTGAAACATGGCTTCAAGCAGATCGAGGAAGCATGCGCGATCTTTCAGAGTCAGCGCGGCGTGCTTCGGCTCAAGGCACCCCCGACGTTGACAATGCGTTGGCTGCTATCCGCGCTGCGCGCCTATCGGGAAACGAACCCCGGGATCGCCGTTCAGACGTCGAGTATCTGGATGGACATCGATACCGTCGATTTTTTCAGCGAGCCTTACGACTGCGCCATTCTTCTCGGCTCCGGCGGCTTCGGGGCCGGCATCTGCAGCGTGAAGCTGTTCGACGAATGGTTGATTCCGATATGCGCGCCGTCTCTGTTGATCGACGGCAGCGTAGACCTGTCGGAGCGAGAAATCATCCATCCATCGCCCGACAGGAGAGACTGGCGACGATGGCTGGCCCGCGCGAACCTCGGCGTCAATGTCGATATGACGCGCGGTCAGGTCTTCGACACGCTGGAACACAGCAATGCCGCGGCGATTGCCGGGCACGGCATTTCGATCGGCGATCTCGCTTTGTGCGCCGACGCGATCACGAATGGGCAGCTCGCGCTGCCGTTCACGACCGCTGTGTCTACCGGCGACGGTTACTACATGGTGTGGCCGGAGCGATCCAGGAAGGACGCCGAGATCCGGCAGTTGCTGGCTTTTCTGGCGGGCGTCGCCCCTTCCATCGAGTATCCGGGGATTCACTACGTCGAATGAACCGGCCGGCCGGGCCGGCTGACGCTGAAAGTCAAAAAGCCCGCATGGCTTGCGCTATGCGGGCTTTCAACAAAACTTGGTTGCGGGGACAGGATTTGAACCTGTGACCTTCGGGTTATGAGCCCGACGAGCTGCCAGACTGCTCCACCCCGCGTCAGAGAAAAAAGATTATATCGGACCTTTCGCGAAACGTCAAACACTGGTGCGAATCTTTTTCTTCCGGCGCGCGTAGCGTGCACGCGTGCGGCGCTTCGCACGCGACACGCCCCGTCGCCCGTTATCCGCCCACACCCTGCTCGCGCACGATAAGATGCGGGGCTATCGGAACCTGGAATCGCCGCCGTGATGCATGCGCGATGCACTGCGATGTGCGATGCACTACGCGGCGATCGGTCAGAGCAAATAAGCGAGGCTCGAGCCAGCAAGCCCCGCTCCGCAACAAAGTGAGAACGACATGAAAATCGCGACGTGGAACGTCAACTCCCTCAAAGTCCGCCAGCAACACGTGATCGACTGGCTCGCGAGCAGCGGCACCGACGTGCTGTGCCTGCAGGAGCTGAAACTCCCCGACGAAAAATTCCCGCGCGCGGAACTCGCCGAGATCGGCTACCAGAGCTGGTACGCGGGGCAGAAAACCTATAACGGCGTCGGCATTCTGGTACGCGACGGCCTGCACGTCGAAGAAAGCAGCATCGTGCGCAATATCCCCGGCTTCGAGGATCCGCAGCAGCGCGTGATCGCGGCGACCATCGACGGCGTGCGCATCATCTCCGCGTATTTTCCGAACGGCCAGGCGCCGGGCACCGAAAAGTTCGCGTACAAGCTGCGCTGGCTCGACGCGTTGCACGACTGGCTCGCGACCGAGATGACGCTGCATCCGAAGCTCGCGTTGCTCGGCGACTACAACATCGCGCCGGAAGATCGCGACGTGCACGATCCGAAAGCATGGGAAGGTCAGAACCTCGTGTCGCCGGAAGAACGCGCAGCGTTCGTGCGGCTGATCGGACTCGGTCTGCTCGACGCGTTCCGCCAGTTCGAGCAGCAGGAAAAGATCTATTCGTGGTGGGACTACCGGATGATGGCGTTCCGCCGCAACGCGGGGCTGCGCATCGACCACATCCTGCTGTCGAAGGCGCTCGCCGATATCTGCACCGCGTGCGATATCGACAAGGCGCCGCGCAAGCTCGAACAGCCGTCGGATCACGCGCCGGTGTTCGCGCAACTGGGCTGACGCTCCGGGACAGCGGCGCAGCTGCGCGCGTCCCCGCGTTCCTCGCCTATGCGGCAGCCGCGTCGCCCAACACACCCCACAGAAAGCCGTACACCATCGCATCATGCTCGGCCTGCTCCAGTTCATCGGAGCCGCCGTGCCCGCCTTCCGTATTCTCCCGATACCACACCTGCGGCGCGCCCAGCGCCTGCATCCGCGCGGCCATCTTGCGCGCGTGGCCGGGATGCACGCGATCGTCGGCGGTCGAGGTCATCAACAGCACCGGCGGATACGCGACGCCCGCCGCGAGGTTGTGATACGGCGAATACGCGGCGAGCACGCGCGCTTCGTCGGCTTCGTCCGGGTCGCCGTATTCGTCGATCCACGACGCGCCCGCATGCAGCAGGTGATAGCGGCTCATATCGAGCAACGGCACTTCGCACACGACCGCGCCGAACAGTTCGGGCCGCTGCACCATGCACGCGCCGACCAGCAGGCCGCCGTTGCTGCCGCCCTGAATGCCGAGTTGCGCGGCGCTCGTCACGCCGGTCGCGCTCAGCGCTTCGGCGACCGCGATGAAATCGTCGAATGCGCGCTGGCGATGCTCGCCTTGCGCGGCCGTATGCCAGCGCGTGCCGAACTCGCCGCCGCCGCGAATATGCGCGACCACGTACACGCCGCCGCGCTCCAGCCAGCCAATCCCCTGCCCGGTCAGATAGCTCGGCAGCAACGGAATCGCGAAACCGCCATAGCCGCTCAGCAGACACGGCCGCGGCTTGCCTGGCTCTCCTGACGATGCAGCGTCCTTCGGTCCGATCACCGTGTACGGCACGCGCGTGCCGTCGGCCGATACCGCGTGAGCGCGCGTCACGCAGAAGCGCGTCGCGTCGAACTGGGTCGGCCAGCGGTCGAGCAATTCCCATTCGGCCGCTTCGTCGCCGGCCAGATCGGTGAGCCAGTAGGCCGGCGGTTGCAGATAGTCGTCGGTGTCGACGAACACCTCGTCGTTCAGCGTCGATTCGACCGGCGATACGTCCACCTGCGCGTCGCCGTGCGCGGCGAACACCCGCTCGCGCCACTGCCATGTGCCGTCGTCGCGCTGCGTCGGCGTCCAGATCAGCGTCTTGCTGCGCACGTCGTCGAGATACGACACGATCAGATGATGCCGCGTGTGCGACCACTCGCAGGCCGAGGTCCGCTCGTTCGGCATGAACAACGGCGTCACGTCGCGCTCGCCGCGCAGGAACGCGTCCTCGCGAATCGCCAGCAGCGCGCCGCCCGGAAAATGCGTGCCGTCGTCGCGCGCCCAGTCGAGCCGCGGTTCGAGCAGCAGCCAGCCCTGCCATGCGCCGACCGCGACGTGCTCGGGCACCTCGTAGCGACGCCATGCGCCGGTCGCCGCATCGAGCGCATAGGTCTGCGAATCGAAAAAGTCGACGCTGCTCGTCACCGTATGGCGCCGGTCGATCGGGTCGTAATGCGCGTCGACGCCGATATCGTCGAACTCGCCGCGAAACACCACCGGCGCGTCAGCGAGCGCACTACCGCGGCTCCAGCGCCGCACTTCGCGCGGATAGCCGGAGCGCGTGAGCGTCTTGCGGCCGTTGTCCCAGCCGATGTACAGCGTGTCGCGATCGATCCATGACGCGGTGTGCTTGCCGGCTTTCGCAATCGCGAAGCCGCCGTCGACGAAGCGCTGCGCGTCGAGGTCGAATTCGCGCATCACGACCGCATCGGAGCCGCCCGGCGACATCGTGATCAGCGCGCGATCGCCGTCCGGATAGAGGATGTCGAGATCGACGCAGACCCACGGCGTGCCTTCGGCCGCGCCGAGCGCGTCGAAGTCGAGCAGGTTCTGCCAGACCGGCGCGCCGGCCCGCCAGGCGGCCCACGTGGTGCGTCGCCAGATGCCGCGCGGATTGCGCTCGTCCTGCCACAGATCGTAGGCCCAGTCCTTCCAGCGGTCCGGAATCACCGGACGTTCGCGCGGCAGATAAGCATCGGCGAGGCGCCGCTTCAGAGTCTCGAACGCCGCGCCGCTGCACCACGCGGCGCGCGTGCGCGCGTTCTGCGTTTCGACCCACGCGAGCGCGTCGGGATCGTAGAGCGCCTCGAGCGGCAGGAATGGATCAGGGGAAAGCGGCCACTGGAACGGCACGGAAGAAGAAGCTGGCATCGTCGGCTGTCGAATCGGAACAGCGTTGATTATGCCTGTTGCGCGCGGCATGGACCGGTGGGAAGGCGCGGCGCGCCGCGAGCCGCGGCATTCGAAGCGAGCGCGACCCGCAAAAACGACGAAGGCGGCCTGCGCCGCCCTCGCCTGCCGCGTCAACTCAAGCCGGCCATCACGGTTCGAGATTCAGTTCCTGAATCTTGCGCGTGATCGTATTGCGGCCGATCCCGAGCCGCTCGGCCGCCTCGACCTTGCGGCCGCGCGTGAAATCGAGCGCCTCGCGGATCACCGCCGCTTCGAAGCGGCGCGCCAGTTCGTCCATCACGTCGGCCGCGTTTTCGCGCAGCATCCGCGCGACTTCGGTGCGCAACCCGCCTTCCCACGCGCTCAGCGCACTCGCGACCGCCGCCGCCGAGACCGCCGACGCGCCCAGCGGATGCACCGCGCCTCCCGCACCGAGACCCACGCCGGCCAGCGACGCAGCGCCGTTCAGCGCGCTGCCGTCGGTCGCCGCGACCGCGTTCGCACTCGCGGCCAGATCACTCGTGCCCACCGACGCCGGCCCGAGATCGGGCGGCAGATCCTTGATCTCGATCGTCTGCGCGGGCGCCATCACGGTCAGCCAGTTCGCGAGATTCTCCAGTTGCCGCACGTTGCCCGGAAACGGCAGCGCGGCCATATACGCGAGCGCCTCGTCGGACACGCGCTTCGGCTCGACGCCGAGATCGCGCGCGCTCTTTTGCAGGAAGTGGCGCGTCAGCAGCGGAATGTCCTCGCTGCGCTCGCGCAGCGCGGGCAGCCGCAGCCGGATCACGTTGAGCCGGTGATACAAGTCCTCGCGGAACAGCCCCTGACGCACGCGCGATTCGAGGTTCTGATGAGTCGCCGCGATCACCCGCACGTTCGAGCGCAGCGGATTGTGGCCGCCGACCCGATAGAACTGCCCGTCCGACAATACCCGCAACAGACGCGTCTGCAGATCGAACGGCATGTCGCCGATTTCGTCGAGAAACAGCGTGCCGTTCTCGGCCTGCTCGAAGCGCCCCTGGCGCATCGCCTGCGCGCCGGTGAACGCGCCGCGCTCGTGGCCGAACAGTTCGGACTCCAGCAGATCCTTCGGAATCGCCGCGGTGTTCAGCGCGATGAACGGACCGTTCGCGCGTGGGCTATGTCGGTGCAACGCGCGCGCGACCAGTTCCTTCCCGGTGCCTGATTCGCCGGTAATGAGCACGGTCGCCGCCGAATGCGACAGCCGCCCGATCGCGCGAAACATGTCCTGCATCGCCGGCGCCTGGCCGAGCATCTCGGGCGCCTCGGCGACGCGCTCGTCGACGATCTGCTCGCCGCGCATGCTTTCGTCGACCGCGCGGCGGATCAGCTCGACCGCCTTGTCGATATCGAACGGCTTGGCGAGATACTCGAACGCGCCGCCCTGAAACGCGGCGACCGCGCTATCGAGATCGGAGAACGCGGTCATGATGATGACCGGCAGCCCCGGCACCTTGTCGCGCACGGTTTGCAGCAGTTCGAGCCCGGAGCCGCCCGGCATCCGGATGTCGGAGACCAGCACCTGCGGGCTGTCGTGATCGAGCGCGGCCGACGCTTCGCGCACGTTCGCGAAGCTGCGGGTCGCGAAGTTTTCGCGGGCCAGCGCTTTTTCGAGCACCCAGCGAATCGATTGATCGTCGTCTACTATCCAGATCGGCTTCATATAGGTCGGTCAGAAGTCTTGAGTGCTTGTGAAGTCAGTAGTCGAGCGGCAGCAGAATCTGAAACTCGGTATGGCCCGGCCGGCTGTCCACTTCGATCAGACCTTCATGCTGCTGCACGAAGGTCTGCGCGAGCGTCAGACCCAGACCGCTGCCGTCCTCGCGCCCCGACACGAGCGGATAGAAGATGCGGTCGCGAATCTCGTCCGGAATGCCCGGGCCGTTATCGATCACATGCAAGTCCAGTGCCAGCTTGCACAGACGTTTTGAAATGGTGATCTTGCGCGCGATGCGGGTGCGCAACTCGATCTTCGCGTCGCCCTGCGAGATGCGCTCGCGCAGCGCCTCGGCCGCATTGCGCACGATGTTCAGGAGTGCCTGGATCAACTGCTCCTTGTCGCCGCGCAGGTCCGGCACGCTGACGTCGTAGTCGCGCTCGATCGTCAGGCCGCGCGGAAACTCCGCGAGAATCACCTGGCGCACGCGCTCGCAGACCTCGTGAATGTTCACGTCGCCGACGATATGCGGATGCCGGTGCGGTTCCAGCAAACGGTCGACCAGTGTCTGCAGCCGGTCCGACTCCTTGATGATGACCTGGGTGTACTCGCGCAACTCGTCGCGTTCGCGCTCGCCGAGCTCGAACTCGAGCAGCTGCGCGGCGCCGCGAATGCCGCCGAGCGGATTCTTGATTTCGTGCGCGAGATTGCGGATCAACTGCTTGTTGACCGCGGTCAGGTCGTTGATGCGCTCTTCGCGGTCGGTGCGCAGATGCCGCTCGTTCTCGAACAGCTCCAGCAGCACGTAGTCCTGCGCGCTTTCCAGAAAGCCGACGATCGCATGCACGTGCAGCGGTTCGTGGCCCGGGCGTTCGAGCACCGCGTCGAGATGGGTCGCATGAAAACGGTGCGCGGCGATCGCGGTGATCGTCGCGACCAGTTCGTCCGCGTTCGAGAAGATGTCCGGCCACGCCATCTGCGTGAGCTGGCGGCGCGACATCTCCAGCATCGATTCGGCCGACGGATTCGCGAACGCGACCCGCAGCGTGCGCTTCTCGAGCACCAGCACCACCGTCGGCAGCGCCTCGAAGCCCGGCAGCAGGCCGGAGCTCAAAAGCGGCACGTCGTCCGACAGCGTCTGTTCGTGTCCTTTCCTTGCCTTGATCAGATTCTTCAGAACCATCTTGCAGTCTGGCCGGTAGGAAATGGTGATAAATCGGAAAGAGCGGCTTTGCAGCGCTTCGTAACGAAAAAGGGACGGCGCCGCCGTCCCTTTATGACCGATCGCGAGCGTCGGACCAGGCGCTTCGCCGTATGACCGGCGAAGCGCAATGGCCGCTTACAGCGAGTAGTACATTTCGAATTCGAGCGGGTGCACCGACTGACGATAGCGCTGCAGCTCGCCCGTCTTCAGTTCGATGTACGCGTCGAGCATCGAATCCGTGAACACGCCACCGCGCGTCAGGAATTCGCGGTCCGCGTCGAGTGCGTCGAGAGCCTGGTCGAGGCCGGCGCACACGGTCGGGATCTTGGCATCCTCTTCCGGCGGCAGGTCGTACAGGTTCTTGTCGGCGGCTTCGCCCGGGTGAATCTTGTTCTGCACGCCGTCCAGACCCGCCATCATCAGCGCGGAGAAGCACAGGTACGGATTGGCCAGCGGATCCGGGAAGCGCGTTTCGATACGACGGCCCTTCGGATTCGACACGTGCGGAATACGGATCGATGCCGAGCGGTTGCGTGCCGAGTAAGCGAGCTTGACCGGTGCTTCGAAGTGCGGCACGAGACGCTTGTACGAGTTGGTACCCGGGTTCGTGATCGCGTTCAGCGCGCGAGCGTGCTTGATGATGCCGCCGATGTAGAACAGCGCGAATTCCGACAGGCCGGCGTAGCCGTTGCCCGCGAACAGGTTCTGACCATCCTTCCAGATCGACTGGTGCACGTGCATGCCCGAGCCGTTATCGCCGACGATCGGCTTCGGCATGAAGGTTGCCGTCTTGCCGTACGTGTGCGCGACGTTGTGGATGATGTACTTCATCTGCTGCAGCCAGTCGGCGCGCTGAACCAGCGTCGAGAACTTGGTGCCGATTTCGTTCTGGCCTTGACCCGCCACTTCGTGGTGGTGCACTTCGACCGGGATGCCGATCTGTTCGAGCAGCAGGCACATTTCCGAACGGATGTCCTGGAACGTGTCGACCGGAGCGACCGGGAAGTAGCCGCCCTTGGTGCCCGGACGGTGGCCGGTGTTGCCGCCTTCGAATTCCTTCGACGACGACCACGGCGCTTCTTCCGAACCGATCTTCAGGAAGCAGCCCGACTGATCCGTGTTCCACTGGACCGAGTCGAAAATGAAGAATTCCGGTTCCGGACCGAAGAACGCGGTGTCGCCCAGACCCGAGCTCTTCAGGTACGCTTCGGCGCGCTTCGCGAGCGAGCGCGGGTCGCGCTCGTAGCCCTTGCCGTCAGCCGGTTCGACGACGTCGCAGGTCAGCACGAGGGTCGACTCCTCGAAGAACGGGTCGATGAAGGCGGTGTTCGCATCGGGGACCAGCAGCATGTCCGACGCTTCGATACCCTTCCAGCCGGCGATGGACGAACCGTCGAAAGCGTGGCCGCTTTCAAACTTGTCTTCGTCGAAATGCGACGCCGGCACCGAAACGTGTTGCTCTTTACCGCGCGTGTCGGTGAAACGGAAGTCGACAAACTTGACGTCTTCGTCTTTGACGAGTTGAATGACGTCGGCCACGGATTTACTCATAACCTATCTCCTGGATTAACAAATTCGGCGGATTTCAGCCGCCGCCCAATCTAGCTGACACGCCCCGGCGCGTCCACCGAAAACGGCGTCGCGAGGCAGGAAAATCTGCTGGGTCGCATCGATCGGCACCAATAAAGCAGATAGCGTGCCAGCCTTTGACCTCGTCCCACCGCTTCGAGCGCACAGCCTTGTCGCGCTTAGGTCTGCGCGCGGTGCATCCGGCCCGCATGAGCGCCCGGGTCAATCCGCCCGCAGCACGACGCACCAGTTTCGTGCATTCACCGCTTTGGAAAACCCGGACCTTACCATTTTGGTGCATTTCCCGGAAATTGCACCAGATTTGCGCATCGGCACGCTCACCCAAATGTCAGACCGACCGGCTGCGTTTCCCGCTGCGGCGGGCTCACAGCCGCATTCAGCGTGCATGCCGCGCGCTAGAATATTCATTTGGTCCGAAGGAGATTGACGCTCATGAGCACGCTCGAACAGCTGTACGCGCAGGCGGACACCCGCCGCACCGAGAATCAACTGCCCTACGCGGGCGCGGTATCGCCCGCCGAGGCGTTCGAACTGCTGCAACTCGACCCGCGCACCCGTCTCGTCGACGTGCGCACCCGCGCCGAGCTCGACTGGGTCGGCCGGCCGGTGACCGGCGACGGGCAATACGCGCACGTCGAATGGACCCGCTATCCGGGCGCGGTGCCGAATCAGGAGTTCGTCCAGCAACTCGCGCAGGTCGCGTCGCCCGACACGCCGGTGCTGTTTCTGTGCCGCAGCGCCGCGCGCTCGAAGCTCGCCGCGATCGCCGCGACCCAGGCCGGCTTCACGAAGGCGTATGACCTGCTGGAAGGCTTCGAAGGCGACAAGGACAGCCAGGGGCATCGGAAGACGGTGTCGGGTTGGTGTTTTCGCGGCTTGCCGTGGATCGGCGCGTAACACGAGCTACGCGTCATAGCCCGCGCCTGACAGTGCCGGAAACGGCGCGCGCCGGCGACACATCGAATGCATCGTCGGCGCGTGCTGTGACACTGATATGTCGCGCGGCGGGTGCGCACTGAAGCGGCTCTTTATCTCAAGCCGGGATCGCCTGCTTCACTGAGGCGCCGCGCTGCCCGAATCTGTCGTCACGCGCGGCAATCGCGCGCTGCAGCAACCCGGGCCGCTATTTCATCATGCCTAGCTACGCGGCTTGCCCGCCGCCGCAGCCGCGGCGGCCGCTTCCGGCTCGACGATATCGCCGCCGAGCAGATGCACGCCTTCGCGCAATTTGACGAACGCCGCCGCGACCGCTTCCGGTTCGCCCTTCACACCGAGATCGATGTGATGCCGCGCATAGACGCCGCCGCGTTCCGCGTCGCCGACGCTCGGCAGGCTGAACACCCGCACGCCCGGAAAATCGCGTTCGATCTTCTCCATCAGCGGCGTCACGCGCGACTCCGGCAACTCGAACACCAGCAGCGATTTCTCCGCGTGCGGCGTGGTGTGATGCAGGTGCACGTAGTACGTGTCGAGCACCCATTCGATCATCGGCCACGCCATCACCGGGAAGCCCGGCACGAAATGGTGATGGCGGATCGAAAAGCCGGGAATCTTGTTGTAGCCGTTCGGGATGATCGCCGCGCCCTGCGGGTACGTGCCCATGTTCAGCCGGTGACGGTTCTCCGGCGAATCGAGGTCGAGCGGCGAGCCGTCCTTCGGCTGATACATGTCGCGGATGCGCTCCTGAATCAGCTTCGCCGCCTCCGGATGCAGTTCGAGCGGCACGCCGAGCGCGGCCGCCGCGCACTGGCGGGTGTGATCGTCCGGGGTCGCGCCGATGCCGCCGGTCGAAAACACGATGTCGCCCGATGCGAACGTGCGCCGCAGCGTTGCGACGATCCGCTCGGGATCGTCGCCGACGTATTCCGCCCAGCCCAGCGACAGACCACGCGCGCCGAGCAACTCGATGACCTTCGGCAGATGCTTGTCGACGCGTCTGCCCGACAGGATTTCATCGCCGATGATGATGACGCCGAATGCCATTGCCGCCCTCTTTAGTTTGATCGATAGGAAACCGACGCGACCTGATACGCGCCGTCTTGATGCTCCGCGCGCATGCGTTGCAGTGCGCGCAGACAGTAGTAGCCGAACCACAGCGCCGAGAACACGAGGATGAACGCGTAAATCCAGATCGTCACCGTCGTGATCACCGGGAACAGCACGATGAGCCACACCGACGATGCCCACAGCAGCGTCGGCACCGAACCGAGCAGCCCGCTGACGATGCCGATCAGCAGCAGCGGCCAGCGATGGCGCCGCACCAGCTCACGGCGTTCGTCGGCGCTCGCATGGAGCGCGAGCGCGTCGTAGCACATCACCCGATACGTGAGCCAGCCCCACAACAGCGGCGGAATCAGCGCGAAGAACGGCGGCACGAGCCACAGCGGCAACGTGACGACCAGCAGCAGCAGACAGACCAGAGTGGTCGACAGCGCCTGACCGAGGCTACCGTACCACGTTCCGCCGCGGCGCATCTCCAGCTCGGGGAAGTGGCGCGCGGCGAGAAAGCGGATCACCGCGGGCATCGACAGCAGCGCGATCAGCAGCAGCACGGTGACGACGATCAGCGGAATCGCCATCGCGATCACGATGAACGGCGCGATCACCGCATGCAGCGCGGAAAAACCGAGCCAGTCGAACAGGCGATAAAGCGTGACCGTGAACGACCAGTCGTCGAGCCACGCGCGGGTCGCGCCGGTCAGCGTCTGCCAGAAGAACCACAGCATCATGCCCCAGCCGACCGTCGCGACGATGAACGGTTTGAAAGTCAGCCACAGCATGCGCGGGTGAAACGCGCTTGCGAATGCGCGTCCGAACGAGCGCAACAGATCAGTCATGCGAGCCAGTGCCTGCGAACGAAACGATTGGGAAGAAAACGCGCGGTGCGCCGGCCGGCGATGCCGGGGCGCGCAAGCATGCGCACGAACGTGCACAGCATAAACCACCGGACGCGCCGCCGGGACAGCCGAACGACGCGCTCGCGAGGGTCATCAAACAGGATTAAAACGGCAGTCAGACAGCCGCGGCGTCGTTGCCGGACGCGTGGCGCTTGCCGGGGAACAGGCGTCGCCCGATGCGCGCGAACGCGAGCCAGTGCTGCGCCCAGAAACCGTCGCCATAACGACGGCCGTCGAGCTGGTCGCTGATGCCGGTCGGCTCCATCTCGCGGCTCCACGACACGCTGCGAAACAGCATGTCCCACCACGGAAACAGCACGCCGAAGTTGCAGCCGTACTTGAGCCCTTCGTGGCCGTAACCGATCGCATGATGACGGCGGTGGAAGGTCGGGCTCACCAGCAGCCGTTCGCCGAGCCAGCCGTAGTGGAGCCGGATATTCGCGTGCTGCACGCTCTGCGCGAGATTGGTGATCGCGACCAGCACGACGAACTGCGACGGCGGCACACCGATCACCAGCGCGATCACCGCGAAAAACGACGCCTGCAACAGATTGTCGAGCAGATGGTTGCGGTCGTCGGACCACAGCGACATCTGGCGCTGGCTGTGATGCACCGCGTGCAGCTCCCACCACACGCCGATCCGGTGCTGCCAGCGGTGATACCAGTAGCCGGCGAAATCGAGCACCAGCAGATACATCACGAAGGTGACGAGCGGCTGGGTGGTCACGCCGGGCCACAGGTTGTCGAGACTGACGTTAGCGATGCCGTGCAGCCGCAACCAGCCCTGCACGGTGTCGAAGAACGGTTGCAGCGCGAAGAAGAAGAACAGATTCAGAATGCCGAGCTTGGCGATCCACGTGTACAGCACGTCGACCCGCACCGCCTTGCGGCTTTCCCACCGCTCGACCGGACGCAGCGCCTCGAGCGGGCGCAGCACCGCGTACATCGCGAGGACTTCCAGCACGCCGACGATCACCCAGTACAGCGCGTCGTAAGTGTCCTCGTCGTAGTCCATCAGGTTGAAACGGAACAGCAGCGGCTGCACCACGTCGACATACAGCCATGTCTGGATGGCTGAAACGAAGCTGTCGAGCGAAGAGAAAATCAGATGGAACATGGTGCTGGCCTGGTTGCTGCGTCCGTCGTGTATCGCGCGGGCGCCTGGCTGCTATCAGCCGGCGGGCGCCCGGAAGCTTCGTCAGGCACCGTTAGGCGAGGTGACCGGCGCGCGATTGAAGAAATAAATACCGTGCGGCGAGCGGCCCACCGCGATCGTCTGGATCAGCTTGCGCGTGCTCAGATCGATGATGCCGATGTGCTTCGCGAAGCGGAACGTAACCCACAGATAGCGTTTGTCGGCGGAAAGTTCCATGTCGTCCGGTCCCGGCATCAGGCCGGTGATATCGCCGACGTTGGTGAGCGTGTCTTCGTCGATGATGCTGATCGTGCTCGCGACCCGGTTCGACACCGCGACGTGCTTGCCGTCCGCCAGCGAGCGGAAGTTGTGCGCGCCCTTGCCGGTGTGAATCGTCTTGACGACCTTCTGGTTGCGCCAGTCGACCACCGCGACGTAATCCTCGCCGGTCATGCCGACCAGCAGATACTTCTCGCCCGGCGTCATCCACAGACCCGCCGGCACCTTGCCGACCTTCATCTTCCACTTCACGGTTTGCGTAGCGAGGTCGATCGCGGCGAGCTCGCCCGAGACCTGCAGCGTGACGAATACCGTTTTGCTGTCGTTCGTGAACGCCATGTGGCTCGGCATCACCGCGAGCGGCAGACGCGACGCCAGCGTCATCTGGTTCTTCTGGCTGTCGTAGTGATAGATGTCGAGGCGGTCGAGCCGCAGGCCGGTGGTAACGAGCCACTTGCGGTCCGGCGAGAAACCGATCTGATACGGGTCCTCGATGTTCTCGACCCAGCGCTGCAACTGCCCGGTTTTCGGGTCGACGAACATCAGATTGTTCGACACCGAATTCGCGACGATCAGCGAGGAATTGTCCGGCGTCGCCATCAGGTGATGCGGTTCCTTGCCGGTGGGCACCGTGCCGACGACCTGGCGGCTGTTCTCGTCGATCAGACTCAGCGTGGCTTCGCCGGAATTGAGCACGATCACGTTATTGGCGTGGGCCGCCGGAGAAAAAAAGCCTGCGGCGGCGACCAGCGCCGCGGTCGCGGCGAACGTGGCAGTCAAGCCGGGAAGAAAAAATTTACGCATGAAAACTCGCTTCGGAGAACAACTGTCATTGTAGAACGTTTGCCGCGCCGAGCGGTTGACGCAAATCGTGGCCGGAGCGTCGAAAACGATGACCAGCGACAAGGGCGCAGCGCCGCGCTTTTTCTACATTGCCGCGAGCGGGCCGCACTCGCGCCCGGCACCCGGCGCCCGACGAGCGCCGCCGCTTGCCGGGGCGCCCCGCGCCCTAGCGCTGCATCGATTCCCACACCTTGTGCAGCCGCTTCACCGACACCGGCATCGGGGTGCGCAGCTCCTGCGCGAACAGCGAAATCCGCAGTTCTTCGAGCAGCCAGCGAAATTCCGCGAGACGCGGATCGACCACCCCGCCGCGCTGCGACACCGCGCGTTGATAGTGCTGCTGAAGCGGCTGGAATTCGGCGAACTGGCGCGCGTCGCGCGCCGGGTCCGCGCGCAGCTTGTCGATCCGCAGCGCGATCCCCTTCAGGTAGCGCGGGAAATGCGCGAGCTGCGGATACGGCGTATCGATAATGAAGCGCTTGCCGATCAGCGCATCGAGCTGACTCTGGAGATCCGCGTAGGCGGCCGCGAACGGCTTGGCCTGCAGCATCTTTTTCGCGAGGCTCGCGTATTCGGCGAGGATCTGGCCGACCAGCCGCGAGATTTCCTGCGCGAGCAGCGTCAGGCGGCTGCGCCCTTCGTCGCGGCGGGTGTGGAAACTGGCGTCGTCGTCCGGCAGCGGGTCTTGCAGACAGGCGCGATCGAGCGCGGTGTCGACCAACTGGTCGCGCAGTTCCTCCTGGGTGCCGCGCGGCATGAACTGCATCGCCATTTCGCGCAGACCCGGCAGGTTCTTCTCCAGATACTTGATCGGCTCCTTCAGTTGCAGCGCGAACAGCCGGCGCAAGCCCGCGCGATGAATCCGCGCGGCCTCTTCCGGCGAATCGAACACCTCGACGTCGCAATGCGCGCCGCGATCGACCAGCGCCGGATAGCCGAACAGCGTCTGCCCGCCGCGGCGGATTTCGAGCAGTTCGGGCAGCTTGCCGAAATTCCACGTGGTCAGGTTTTCGTACAGCGCGGTGCCGGGCGCGCCATCCTGCGCGGCGGTTTGCGGCGCGTTCGCGCCCTTGCCGCCCGACGGCGAACGCGCCGCGCCGGTCGCACCCGCCGGCGCTGCCTGACCCGCCTGCGCGGGCGTCGCCACCCCGCCGCCGCCCGCATCGGCCAACGCCGCGCCGGCCGCGCTCGACACCAGCTTCTGGAAATGCTGCTGCGCCTGGCCGCCGAGTTCGGCGCGCAGTTGCGACAGGTTGCGGCCCATCGCGAGCTGGCGGCCGTGCTCGTCGATCACCTTGAAGTTCATGAACAGATGCGCGGGCAGCATCTCGAGCTTGAAGTCGGACTGCTTCATCGCGACCTGGGTCTGCTCGCGCACGTCGGCGATCAGCGCTTCGAGCAGGCCGCCCGCGCCGAAGCGCGGCATCCCGTGCCGCTCGGCGAAGCCGGCCGCGTAGTCGGGCAGCGGCACGCAGTGCCGGCGCAGCTTCTGCGGCAGCGATTTCAGCAGCAACTGCGCCTTTTCCTTGATCATCCCCGGCACCAGCCATTCGCAGCGGCGCGCGTCGACCTGGTTGAGCGCATAGAGCGGCACCGCGAGCGTCACGCCGTCGCGCGGCGTGCCCGGCTCGAAGTGATAGGTGAGCGCCATTTCGATGCCGGCCATCGTCAGCCGCTTCGGGAACAGCTCGGTCGTCACGCCGGCCGCTTCGTGGCGCATCAGGTCATCGCGCGACAGATACAGCAGCCGCAGTTTGTCCTCCGGCTGGCCGCTCTTTTTCACCTCGTCGCGATACCAGCGCTCGAACGACGCGCCGGTATGAATCCCCTCGGGCAGCGCCTGATCGTAGAAGCCGAAAATCAGCTCGTCGTCGACCAGCACGTCCTGGCGGCGCGACTTGTGTTCGAGCTGCTCGATATCGGCGAGCAACTTGCGGTTGTGCGCGAAGAACGCGAGCTTCGTGTCGAACTCGCCTTCGACCAGCGCGCCGCGAATGAACAGCTCGCGCGCTCGCGCCGGGTCCTGCTTGCCGAACGCGACACGGCGCCGGTGATAGATCGGCAGCCCGTACAGCATCGCGCGTTCGAACGCGGACACCTGCGCCGGGCGCTTTTCCCAATGCGGCTCGGACAGCGATTTCTTCAGCAGATGCGCGCCGACCTTCTCGACCCACTCCGGCTCGATCTTCGCGATACAGCGCGCGTACAGGCGGCTCGTTTCGACCAGTTCGGCGGCCATCACCCACTTGCCGGCCTTTTTCACCAGCGCCGAGCCCGGCCACAGATAGAACTTGATGCCGCGCGCGCCGAGGTAGTACGGCTCATCGTCGGCCTTCAGACCGAGGTTGCCGAGCAGACCGGTTAGCAGTGCCAGATGAATCTGCTCGAACGTCGCTTCCGCTTCGTTCAGCCGCCAGCCGTGCTCGCGCACCACCGTCAACAGTTGCGAGTGCACGTCGCGCCATTCGCGCAGCCGCAGTTGCGACAGAAAATTCTTGCGGCATTCGTCCTGCAACTGGCGGTTCGATTTCTTGTGCGCGATCGCTTCTTCGAACCAGTTCCAGATTTTCAGCCACTGCAGGAATTCGGAGCGCTCGTCGGCGAACCGGCGATGCGCCTGATCGGCCTGCTCCTGCGCTTCGATCGGGCGGTCGCGCGGATCCTGCACCGACAGCGCGCTCGCGATGATCAGCACTTCCTTCAGCGCCTGCTGGTCGCGCGCCGCCAGAATCATCCGGCCGACCCGCGGGTCGAGCGGCAGGCGCGCGAGTTCGCGGCCGAGCGGGGTGAGGTCGTTGTCGTCGTCGACCGCGCCGAGTTCGTTCAGCAGTTGATAGCCGTCGGAAATCGCGCGGCCCGGCGGCGGTTCGATGAACGGGAAGGTTTCGATCGCCGTCAGATGCAGCGACTTCATCCGCAGAATCACCGATGCCAGCGACGAACGCAAAATCTCTGGATCGGTGAAGCGCACGCGGCCCTGGTAGTCGCTTTCCTCATACAGACGGATACAGATGCCGTCGGCGACGCGCCCGCAACGGCCCGCGCGCTGGTTCGCGGCGGCCTGCGAAATCGACTCGACCTGCAGCTGCTCGACCTTGTTGCGGTACGAGTAGCGCTTCACGCGCGCGAGGCCGGTGTCGACCACGTAGCGGATGCCGGGAACCGTCAGCGAGGTTTCGGCGACGTTGGTCGCGAGCACGATGCGGCGCGCGTTCGATGCGCGGAACACGCGTTCCTGCTCGGCGGCGGAAAGACGCGCGAACAGCGGCAGGATTTCCGTATGCGGCGGGTGATGCTTGCGCAGCGCTTCGGCGGCGTCGCGAATCTCGCGCTCGCCGGGCAGGAACACCAGCACGTCGCCGGGGCCTTCGCGGCACAACTCGTCGACCGCGTCGACGATCGCTTCCATCAGATCGCGATCGGCTTCGCGCTGGGTTTTCGGGCGCTCGCGGCCCGCGGGAGTCGCGCTGCTCGCGGTGCCCTGCGCGTTCTTCACCGCCGGGCTGTCCTCGACGACCGGGCGATAGCGGACCTCGACCGGATACAGGCGGCCGCTCACTTCGATCACCGGCGCGGGTTTGTCGTCGCTGCCGAAATGACGCGCGAAGCGGTCGGCGTCGATCGTCGCCGACGTCACGATCAGTTTCAGATCGGGGCGCTTCGGCAGGATCTCTTTCAGGTAGCCGAGCAGGAAGTCGATGTTCAGGCTGCGCTCGTGCGCTTCGTCGATGATCAGTGTGTCGTACGCCTTCAGCAGCGGATCGGTCTGCGTTTCGGCGAGCAGAATACCGTCGGTCATCAGCTTGACCGATGCGCCCGCGGCGAGGTTGTCGTTGAAGCGCACCTTGTAGCCGACCACTTCGCCGAACGGCGTGCCGAGTTCTTCGGCGATGCGCCGCCCGGTCGCCGACGCGGCGATCCGGCGCGGCTGCGTGTGGCCGATCAGGCCGCTGCCGCCGGCACCGAGGCCACGCCCCAGCGTCAGGCAGATTTTCGGCAGCTGGGTGGTCTTGCCCGAGCCGGTTTCGCCGGACACGATCACGACCTGGTTTTGCGCGATCGCGCGCGCGATCTCGTCGCGGCGGCCGGAGACCGGCAGCGCTTCGGGGAAGGTGATCGGCGGGATCGGGTTGGGGGTGATCACGCGCGGGAGGCGTGGCTCGCGGGGCTCGCGTGGCGGGTTCGGTTTGCGGGGTTCGCGCGCTTGCTGCGCGTCGCGCGGTGCATCCGGCTTGCGAGCTTCGGCTGTTGCGCGCGGTTCGTGTTGAGCGCGCGGTTCGCGTGCTTCCCGCGCCTCGCGTGGTGCGTTCGGCTGACGTGCTTCAGCCGTTGTGCGTCGTTCGTGCGGAGTGCGTGGTTCGCGCGCTTGCTGCGCGTCACGCGGTGCATCCGGCTTGCGAGCTTCGGCTGTTGCGTGTGGTTCGTGTTGAGCGCGCGGTTCGCGTGCTTCCCGCGCCTCACGTGGTGCGTTTTGCTGACGAGCTTCGGCCGTTGTGCGTCGTTCGTGCGGCGTGCGCGGTTCGCGCGTTTCCTGCGCGCCGCGCGACGCATTCGGCTTGCGAGCTTCGGCAGTTGCGCGTGGTTCGTGTTGAGTGCGCGGTTCGCGCGTTTCCTGCGCGTCGCGCGATGCATTCGCCTTGCGAGCTTCGGCCGGTGTGCGTGATTCGTGCTGCGGGCGCGGTTCGCGCGTTTCCTGCGACTCGCGCGGCGCATTCGGCATGCGAGGCTCGGCGGCTCCGCGCTGTTCAGCGGCTGCACGCGGCTCCCGCACTTCGTGCGTTTTGCGCGACTCTCGCCTTTCATCTTGTCCCTGGCCGCCCTCGCCCCGGCGTTCGTGACGCTGACCGCCATGCTCATGCGTCTTCACCGCCGGAGACGTCTGCTCAGTCGTCGCGGGCGCGTGCCGCGACTGCCCGCCTTGCGCGCGCCCGGAATCCCGCCCGGCTTCACGGCCACCATCGCGCCGCGCCTTTTCCGCTCGCGGTTGCGGTTGTGCTTGCGCCGCCGGCGCGACCTTCGAAGCCTGCGCCGCCTTCCCAGCCTGACCAGCCTGCCCACCGGCATCGGCATACTTCGCCGCGCCGCCGGTCAACGGCCGATCAGCCGCACGCGCGACCACCAGATTATTTTTCAGTTCGGACAACTGCGCGGACAACGACGCGGCCGACCGCTCGCGCGACGCGCGCGGCGGGTTGGATTCGGTGCCCTGCACAGTGCTGCGCGA
Source organism: Burkholderia sp. SRS-W-2-2016 (assembly GCF_001931485.1). Taxonomy (GTDB): domain Bacteria; phylum Pseudomonadota; class Gammaproteobacteria; order Burkholderiales; family Burkholderiaceae; genus Paraburkholderia. The sequence continues at coordinate 43,566 of NZ_MSDV01000037.1, forward strand.
CGCATCACCGGGGTTCTTTTGCGCGGCGCCGGACGCCGGTTTCTCGTTCGCCCCAGCAGGGCTTTTGGGTACATTCGACATGGGGGCGCATTATAATCCCGGGCATGAATTCCCAAACCGACCTCGTCCCCGCGCCCGCGAGCGTTCCGGCCCCCGCCGGCACACCGGAAACCCTCGCCCAGCACGCGCAATTCGTCGACTGGATGCGTTCAGTCGCCCCTTACATCCACGCGTTTCGCAACAAGACGTTCGTCGTCGGTTTCGGCGGCGAAGTGGTGCATCAGGGCTTGCTGAATGCGCTCGTGTCGGACATCGCGCTGCTCCAGGCGATGGGCATCCAGATCGTGCTGGTGCACGGTTCGCGCCCGCAGGTCGAGGAGCAGATGAGCCTTCACGGCGTCGAGTCGGAGTTCTCCCACGGCATGCGCATCACCGATGCCCGCGCGCTCGAATCGGCCAAAGAAGCGGCCGGCGAAGTGCGTCTGGACATCGAGGCCGCGATCAGCCAGGGCTTGCCGAATACGCCGATGGCGCACGCGCACATCAGCGTGGTGTCGGGCAACTTCGTGACCGCGCGGCCGGTCGGCATTCTGGACGGCGTCGATTTCCAGCACACCGGCCTCGTGCGCAAGATCGACGCGGATTCGATCCGTCATTCGCTCGCGAGCCGCAAGCTGGTGCTGCTGTCGCCGCTCGGTTTCTCGCCGACCGGCGAGGCGTTCAATCTGTCGATGGAAGACGTCGCGTCGGCCGCCGCGATCGCGCTGCGCGCCGACAAGATCGTGTTCCTGACCGAAACGCCGGGCCTGATGGAACCCGGTGAAGAAGGCGCGGAACTGATCCGCGAACTGTCGCTCGACGACGCGTACAAGCTGCACGAAAGCGGCGAACTGACCGGCGACACCGCGTTCTATCTGAAGCATTCGATCCGCGCGTGCCGCGGTGGCGTGCCGCGCGCGCACATCATCCCGTACGCGCTCGACGGCAGCCTGCTGCTCGAACTGTTCCTGCACGACGGCGTCGGCACGATGATCTCGTACGAGAATCTGGAAAGTCTGCGCGAAGCGACGCCGGACGACGTCGGCGGCATTCTCGCGCTGATCGAGCCGCTCGAAGCGGACGGCACGCTGGTACGGCGCGGCCGTCACCAGATCGAGCGCGACATCGATCATTTCTCGGTGATCGAGCACGACGGCGTGCTGTTCGGCTGCGCGGCGCTGTATCCGTATTCGCAGGAGCGCATCGGCGAAATGGCGTGCCTGACGGTCGCCCCCGAAGCGCAAGGCACCGGCGACGGCGAACGCCTGCTCAAACGCATCGAGCAACGCGCGCGGGCGCGCGGCCTGACGCGTATTTTCGTGCTCACCACCCGCACCGAACACTGGTTCCTCAAGCGCGGCTTCGTCAAGGCCACGGTCGACGATCTGCCCGAAGACCGCCGCCGCCTCTATAACTGGCAGCGCAAGTCGCTGGTGCTGATGAAACATATCTAAGCGGCCCCATCTGCACCGCACTGGCGATTGCCCACCCCACATCGATTACAGGAGAAGCACAGCATGACTCGTATGGTTCAATGCGCGAAGCTCGGCAAGGAAGCCGAAGGCCTCGATTTCCCGCCGCTGCCGGGCGAACTCGGCAAGCGGATCTACGAAAGCATTTCGAAAGAAGCGTGGCAGGACTGGTTGAAGCAGCAGACCATGCTGATCAACGAAAACCGCCTGAACATGGCCGATCCGCGCGCGCGCCAATACCTGATGAAGCAGACCGAAAAGTTCTTCTTCGGCGAAGGCGCGGACACCGCGTCGGGCTTCGTGCCGCCGTCGGCGTAAGCCGGCGCGTCACCCGCAGCGCCCACCGAAAAATCCGCGCCGCGAGCGCGGATTTTTTTCGCCCGCGTTTCGCCCGCACCTCGCCCGCACCTCGCCTTTCATCTCAAAAATCGGCGTCAAAAATGTTCTAAACGGTTCGCTTTTAAAACCGATGCGACCCCGCTGAAAGCCCCGCCCCGCAATGGATCGAGCGGCATCGCAGGGGGTGTCCGCAAAGCCCGGTTTGCACGATCCTCGCTCATCGTGCTAACATGTGCGTCGTTTCAACGGCAATTCACCTTCATTCGCGTTCGTTTCAAACCGGCTGCGCGCACCCAATCCAGCGCGTGTCCCCACCTGAATCGAGCTGTTTTTAAACAAGAAGGCTCGTCGGTCGTTTCCCCGCGCAAGCGGAAAAATTCAAGACCGGCCTTTTTCGTTTCAAGCCTTCCAGTGGCGCTGGGTCGAGCCTGTCGGCCATCCAGCGTCCGTCATGTACCTGCCCCCCTTCCACGGCCACGCAGGTGCAAAGTCAGCACAATCCAGACGAGTGTTCTTTCGCGACCAGTTCGCGAGGCACGGGCGTTGGTTTTTTTTCTCGACGCCTCCTGTTCCGCCGCCGGGCCACCGGTGCCGCGGCCAGCCTTGCATTGCTCGCGAAATTGCACTCCCCCCGGCAACCGTGGCGGAACGCATCATGAGTTTCGTCGCAGTCATTGGAGTTTTAACCTTGACCGCTTCCAGCAACGGCTTCTGGCGACACCAACAAGAACAACGCCTGTCCCTCGACGACATCACCGTCGTCGATCACTCCCTTCTCAAGCGTGCCGTCGGCGCAATGGCGCTCGGCAACGCGATGGAATGGTTCGATTTCGGCGTGTACAGCTACATCGCTGTCACGCTCGGCAAAGTGTTCTTCCCGTCGTCGAGCCCGTCCGCGCAGTTGATCGCGACCTTCGGCACGTTCGCCGCCGCGTTCCTCGTGCGGCCGATCGGCGGCATGGTGTTCGGCCCGCTCGGCGACCGCATCGGCCGTCAGCGCGTGCTGGCGATGACGATGATCATGATGGCGCTCGGCACCTTCGCGATCGGCCTGATCCCCGATTACGCGACGATCGGCATTCTCGCGCCGGTGCTGCTGCTGGTCGCGCGTCTGGTGCAAGGTTTCTCGACCGGCGGCGAGTACGGCGGCGCGGCGACCTTCATCGCCGAATTCTCGACCGACAAGCGGCGCGGCTTCATGGGCAGCTTCCTCGAGTTCGGCACGCTGATCGGCTACGTGCTCGGCGCGGGCACGGTCGCGTTGCTGACCGCGCTGCTGTCGCACGATGCGCTGTTGTCGTGGGGTTGGCGCGTGCCGTTCCTGATCGCCGGTCCGCTCGGTCTGGTCGGTCTGTATATCCGTATGAAGCTCGAGGAAACGCCCGCGTTCAAGAAGCAGGCCGAAGAGCGTGAAGCGGAAGACCGCGCGGCGCCGCAGCAGTCGTTCGGCCAGTTGCTCGCGCAGCAATGGAAGCCGCTCCTGCTGTGCGTCGGCCTCGTGCTGATCTTCAACGTGACCGACTATATGGCGCTGTCGTATCTGCCGAGTTATCTGTCGGCGACGCTGCACTTCAACGAAACGCACGGCCTGTTCCTCGTGCTGCTCGTGATGGTGCTGATGATGCCGATGACGCTCGCCGCCGGTCGCCTGTCCGACACCGTCGGCCGCAAGCCGGTGATGCTGCTCGGCTGCGTGGGCCTGTTCGTGCTGTCGATTCCGGCGCTGCTGCTGATCCGCATGGGCACGGTGCTGCCGGTGTTCGGCGGGCTGATGATTCTCGGCGTGCTGCTGTCGTGTTTCACCGGCGTGATGCCGTCGGCGCTGCCGGCGCTGTTCCCGACCCGCATCCGTTACGGCGCGCTCGCGATCGGCTTCAATATTTCCGTGTCGCTGTTCGGCGGCACCACGCCGCTCGTGACCGCATGGCTGGTCGACCGTACCGGCAATCTGATGATGCCCGCGTACTACCTGATGGGCGCGTCGCTGATCGGCATCGTGTCGGTGCTCGCGCTGCGCGAGACCGCCCGCAAGCCGCTGCTCGGCTCGGCGCCGTGTGTGGCGTCGCGCGCCGAAGCGCATGCGGTGCTGCGCGGCGAGCGTGAAGCCGAAGAGATGGATGAGCGTTTCGCGGCGGCGGCAATGCGCGCGTAATCAGCCGCGTGCCATCCGCCTGCCATCCGCGTTCCAAGGCGCCACGCGTTCGAACGATTCGAGCGCAGCGGCGCCAACGTAAAACGGGCCGGCGAAGTTCGCCGGCCCCATCGAGATGATCGGTTTGACCGAAACAGCCCGCCCGGCTTTCGCCGGTGCGGGCTTTTTTTATGTCACGTCAGCAGCGCATCGAAACTCGCGCTGACCTGCGCGCTTTCGATCGTCAGCATCCCCGCGCTGATCGGCAGCTTGAAACGCCGCGGCCCGGCGCTGCCCGGATTGACGAACAGCACGCCGTCGCGCTCGACGATCGACGGCTTGTGCGAATGGCCGCTCACCACTACGCGGATACCTTCGTCGCGCGGCACACAGCCGAGGTCGGCGATGTCGTGCACGACCAGAATCGTCACCTGCTGCACGCTCAGCCGCGCATGGGTCGGCAGCGAAGTCGCCCACTCGCCGGTGTCGTTGTTGCCGCGCACGACGGTGAGCGGCGCGATTCGCGCGAGCGCGTCGAGCACCTCCGGCTTGCAGATATCGCCCGCGTGAACGATCGCGTCGCAGCCTTCGAGGTAGTGCAGCGCTTCGGGGCGCACGAGGTTGTGCGTGTCGGAGATCAGGCCGATGCGGGTCGCTGACGAAGGTGACGAAGGTGACGAAGGTGACGAAGGTGACGAAGAGGACGAACGGGCGGTCATGGTTTCGTCGCGAGCAGCGTGCTCACGCTTCCATCACGTGTTCGATGCGCCGGTCCGGCACGAACCACCACGCGGCGGCGAGCGCATACAACACCGCCGATACCCACGGCAGCACGAACGCAAGCCCGATACCGATCAGATAGATCACCACCGACACCTTGCCCTTGAAGTCGGCACCGACCGCCCGCGCGATCGCCGAGTCCCTGCCGTGCTCGGCGATCAGCATATGGATCAGGATGAAATACGCGATCGCGGACATCAGCAGCACGATCCCGTAGGTCGCGGTCGGCCACGCGGCCAGATGGCTTTCGCCGATCCAGTGAGTGACGGCCGGCAGCAACGACAGCCAGAACAGCAGATGCAGATTCGCCCACAGCACGCGGCCGTTGACCTTCTGCACCGCATGGAACGTGTGATGGTGGTTGTTCCAGTAGATGCCGACGTAGATGAAGCTCAGCACGTACGCGCAGAACACCGGCACGACCGGACGCAACGCGGCGAGATCGTGGCCCTCGGGCACCTTCAGTTCGAGCACCATGATCGTGATGATGATGGCGATTACGCCATCGCTGAAGGCTTCGATGCGTCCCTTGCCCATGCGAGTTCCAGTGATGAATGCGGTTAGGCGCACAGCCCGCGCGTTGCGCGCGGGCCGCGCCGCTGCCGATTATCGATGATCGCGCGCGGCTTTGTCGATGCGCTCAGCCCCGCGCATTCAGCGCGCCGGGTCGGGCGGGTAATGCACCGCGAGCCATATGCTGGGCTCCGTCTCGCTGGTCCACGCGACGCGGTGACGGCGATGCGCTTCGATCAGTACATGGTCGCCGGGCCGCAGACGCAGCGGCTCGGACTCGCCGTCGAATTCGAGTGTCGCCGCGCCGCTCAGCAGCACGACCCATTCGGCGCGCGGGCTGTCGTACCAGAAGCCCGGCGGACTCGCCTGCCCGGTCGAGACGATCCGCTCGACCGTCACGCCGCCCCGCTCGACCAGCGTGTCGAACTGCTCATCGGCGGGCGATGACGGTTGCTGCCCGGCGATGGCGGCGAGGTGAGCGAACAGATTGCCGGTGTCGAGTGTCTGTTTCATAGATCGCGCGTCACCGCTCCAACGGCTTCAGGCCATCGAGCAGCGTCGGCACCAGTTCGCTGATCGTCGGATGCACGTGCATCGCGTATTGCAAAGTCGGGTACGGCGCGCCGGCGCTCATGATGTCGATGAACGTGTGAATCGCCTCGTCGCCCTCGATCCCATGAATCGCCGCGCCGAGGATCTGCTTGCTGTGCGCATCGGCGAGCACCTTCATGAAGCCGTCGGTCTCGCCGCGCTCGCGCGCGCGGCCGACCCGCACCATCGGCATCGTTGCGATCAGCGCGTCGCGGCCGCTCGCGCGCACCTCGTCCTCCGACATGCCGACCCGCGCGAGCGGCGGATCGACGAACACCGCGTACGCCATGATCCGCGTATCGACGCTGCGCGCGCCGCCGTCGAGCAGATTGGCCGCGACGATCTGGAAATCGTCATAGGAGGTATGCGTGAACGCGCCGCGACCGTTCACGTCGCCGATCGCCCACACGCCGCGCACGCTGGTGCGCAGTTGACCGTCGACGACGATCATCCCGTGCCGGTCGACCTCGATACCGGCGAGGTCGAGCCCGAGGTCATCGGTATTCGGCTTGCGGCCGGTCGCGAACAGCAGATGCGACGCTTCCATTGCCGGCAGATTCTGCTCGAAGCCGATGCACACATCGGGCGCGCGATGCGGATGCGGCTCGACCCGGGTCGGCTGCACGTTGAAATGAAACTCGATGCCCTCGCGCGCAAGCACCGTGCGCACCGACTCCGCGAAATCGGCATCCTCGCGGCTGAGCACGCGCTCGCCGCGCACCAACACGCTGACGCGGCTGCCGAAGCGGCGAAACGCCTGCGCGAATTCGAGCGCGATATAACTGCCGCCGACGATCACCAGATGATCCGGCAGCTCGGTCAGCTCCAGCAGCGTGGAGTTCGTATAGTGGGCAATCCGCTGGATTCCTTCGAGCGGCGGCACGATCGCGCGCGCGCCGGTATTGATGAAGATTTCGTCGGCGCTCAGCTCGTGCAGCAGCTGGCCATCGCGGCCGCTGATCGCGAGCGTATGCGCGCCGGTGAAGCGCGCGTGCCCATTGAACACCGTGAGATTGCGCGTGCCGCGCAGCCATTTTTCGACCCCGCCGCGCGACTCGCCGATGATGCGATCCTTGCGCGCCTTGACCGCCGCGAGATCGACGCCGATCGAGCCGCCCACCTGCACGCCGAGTTCGCCCGCGTGACGCGCAACGTGCGCAGCGCGAGCGCTCGCCACATACGACTTGGTCGGCGTGCAGCCGACATTCACACAGGTCCCGCCGAAATCGCCCCGCTCGATCACCGCGGTCCGGCGGCCGCTCTGGGCTAGGCGTACCGCGAGCGGCGAGCCGCCCTGTCCGGTACCGATCACGACTGCGTCGAAGTGCTGTGGCATGGCGACTCTCCCGGGGCGGGTGCAGGTCGTAGCATCTTACGCTTAGTGCCACGCGCCGCGATGCGCGAGTCGATACGCGTTTTGCGGGGCAATTCGTTGAGGTGGGTACCGTTGATTACCGCGCGTGGGCCGCCGCGCGATCAGTTCGGATTACTGCTTATCCTTTTCCGCGCGCAACTCACCCGTGGCAGTGCACCGCGCAGATCAATTCGCGCGAGCGTTGCAGCGCCGCCTGCGCGCCGCGCGTCGCGACCACCCAGCCGACCTGGCCGAGATTGAAGTCCTGCGACACCATCACCTGCATCAACGCGACCATCGGCAGCACGACCGACGGCCGGTAAAGCTGGTTCCTGATCAACTCCGACATGATGACTCCCATCGCGCGGCCGCCGCTTCGGCAGCACGCCTGATTAACCGTTTCGATGGGATGAATTGTAGGGAGCGCATCGCCGCCGATAAATAGCGGCAATGCGAAGTCAGTTGTTCGGCAATCTGAACAATCGCGCCGGCACGTGAGCAGCCGGCGCCGCGCGCGGTATGCGCATCAGGTCGCCTTCGCGATCCCGACCGCCGGCCGCGCGTCGCACAGCGTGCGCGCATACGCGCTCGCGCCGACCGGCCGGCTGTACAGATAGCCCTGCTGCTTGTCGCAATCGATCGAGCGCAGAAACGCCGCCTGCGCGGCCGTCTCGACCCCTTCGGCGGTCACGTTCATGCCGAGCGAGTGCGCCATCGCGACGACCGCCTGGGTGATCGCGATCGAATCGCGGTGATCGGGCAGCCCGGCAACGAACGAACGGTCGATCTTCAGGTTATGCAGCGGAAAGCGCTTCAGATACGACAGCGACGAATAACCGGTGCCGAAATCGTCGACCGAAATGCGCACGCCCATCGCGCTCAGCGCGCTGAGCATCGGCAGTACCGCGTCGCTGTCGCTCATCAAGAGGCGCTCGGTGATCTCGAGTTCGAGCGCGGACGGTTCGAGCCCCGACTGTTCGAGGCAGCGTTCGATCCGCTCGAGCAGCCCGTCGGTGAACTGCCGCGGCGACAGGTTCACCGCGACGATCAGATGCGGCGCGAGCGTGCGGCGCCATTGCGCGACCTGCCGGCACGCGTGTTCGAGCACCCATTCGCCGATCTCGACGATCAGGCCCGCGTCCTCGGCGACCGGAATGAATTCGCCCGGCGACACGTTGCCGAGCTCGTTGTTGTACCAGCGCAGCAACGCCTCGGCGCCGATCGTCAGGCCGCTGTGGCTATCGACGATCGGCTGGTACACGAGGCTCAGCTCGTTGGCGGCGAGCGCGCGCCGCAGCGACTGCTCGATCGTGAAGCGGCGCTGCAGATGATGGTTCAGCTCGGCGGTGAAGAACTGGAAGTTGTTGCGGCCGCGCTGTTTCGCGTGATACATCGCCGAGTCCGCGTTGCGCATCAGCGTCGCGACGTCCTGGCCGTCCTCGGGAAACAGGCTAATGCCGATCGACGCGCCCAGGTAGTACTCGTTGCCGGCCACCGCGAACGGCACCGCGATCATGTCGAGGATCCGGTGCGCAAGGCCGATCAGCTCGCCGGTGTTGCCGTACGCGCTCGCGACGATCACGAACTCGTCGCCGCCGACCCGCGCCAGCGTGTCGCCGCGCCCGACGCACGCCGACAGCCGTTCGGCGACGCTGCACAGCAGCGCGTCGCCGGCCTCGTGACCGGCGGTGTCGTTGACCTTCTTGAAGCCGTCGAGATCGACGAACAGCACCGCGACGCTGGCAAGCTCGGCGGCGCCGTCGTCCGCGCCGCGCGACGCGAACAGATCGCGCATCCGCTCGCTCAGATACGCGCGGTTGTAGAGCCCGGTCAACGAATCGCGGGTGGCCAGAAATTTCAGCTGGCGCTGCGCCTCGCGCACCGGGCCGATATCGGAAAACGAAATCAGCACCGAGTCCGGCTCGCTCTCGCCGGGGCGCAGGATCGGCACGACGTTTTCGGTGATCCACACCACCTCGCCGCCGCTCAACTCGATGCCGACGGTCACGCCGAGCATCGGCCGGCCGGTCGCGAACACATGCGCGACCGGGCGGTCGGGGGTATTGATCAGGCAGCCGTCCTCGCTGTACGCGCGCGCGATCACCGTATCGATATGGCGGCCGACGAACTGCGGACTCGCGTGCAGCATCCGTTGCGCGCTCGGATTGCAGGCCAGCACGATGCCGGCGCGCGACTGCACGACGATCCCCTCGCTCAGATGATCGACCACCAGCCGGTGCCGCTCCTCGCTATGCGCGAGGCGCTGCGCCATCGTGTCCTGATGGACCGCGAGACCGACGCTGCCGCCGATGTCGCGCAGCATCGCCTCTTCCTCGGGGGTGGGCCGGCGGGCGACGTGATAGTAGACCGCGAACGCGCCGAGCACGATGCCGACGTCGTTCTCGAACGGCACCGACCAGCACGCGCGCAGCCCGTACGGCAACGCGAGATCGCGGAACGATTCCCACAGCGGATCGGTTTCGATGTCGTCGGCGATCACGAGGCGCCGCTCGAACATCGCGGTGCCGCACGAGCCGACCCGCGGACCGATCTCGGCGCCGTCGATCGCGGCGCTCAACACCGGCGGCAGCGACGGCGCGCCGCCGACGCGCATATGGCGGCCGTCGGGATCGAGCAGCAGGATCGAGCAGGCCGAGCCCGCACCGAGCAGCGCTTCCGCGCGGCGGCAGACTTCGTCGAGCAGTTCCGGCAATGGCGTGTTGCGGGTGATCAGCCGCAATACGCTGCGCTCGGACGCGAGCACCTGCTCGGCCCGTTCAGGCCGGTAGCGCACGCCGTCCGGCGCGGCTGCCGTGATGCCACGTGATGTCGCTTCGCAACTCATAGATGCGCCCCCCAACCGAACATCGGCAAATTAGTGTTCGTGGCACACCCGGGTTTACACGAACCCGGCTCAAAAATCCGCGATGCATCGCGCGCGACGGTTGCGGGGCGAAATGGGCAACCGCCGGTTGATGCGGAAACATCGTACTGCGGTTCTGCTGTGTTGCGGGGTTGCGGTTCTGCGGTTCTGCGGTTCTGCGGTTCTGCGGTTCTGCGGTGGTGCTGCGATAGAGCGGGCGGGGACGCGAGGCGCGGCCGGTGGCGCGTGACCGGGCGGCGCTGCAACGGCTAGCCGCCGGAGCGCCGCGGCCAGCCGCGGTGTCACGCACCCGCCAGCCGCGGCGGGTGCGCGGGATCAGTTGTTGCCGCCACCAGGCGGGTGGTTTCCACCGCCACCGCCACCGCCCGGCGGACGATTACCGCCGCCCTGCGCGCCACCGCCCGGCGGACGATTACCACCGCCACCCTGCGCGCCGCCGCCCGGCGGGCGATTGCCCGCGTTACCCGGCGGCCCGCCTTCCGGCCGGTTGCCCGCGTGGCCGGGAGGTTGTCCGCCGGGACCTTGCCCGCCGGGCGGGCGGCCACCGGCATGGCCGGGCGGTCGATTGCCTTCATTGCCCGGGGGCCGGCCACCCGCGTTACCCTGCGGCCGCCCGCCGCCGTGACCCGGCGGCGGTCCGCCGACGTGGCCCGGCAACGTCTGCCAGTTCGGCGGGTGCCCGGCGCCGGGCCGCGGCGCCGGCGGCGGCGCATGGCGCGCCCAGCGCGACTGCTGGCCGTACCACGGCTGGCCGCGGTAATGATTGCCCCAGTAATCGGAGAGCGAGAACGCGAGAATCGGCAGGCCGATCGCCGCGCCGTAGTTCATCAGCGGCACGTTGCCGCCCTGATACGGCGAACTGAGCAGCGATGCATAAACCCAGCCGCGCACATTCGGCGTGGCCACGTCGCACCACTGATAGTTGCTCAGGCACCCCATCACGGACACCGGGACGCCTCCGGGCAGTTGCGTGACGATCGGGTAATCGGATGCGGGACCCGCGCGCACGTTGACCCGGCTCGTCGTATAGGCCTGCGACTGCGCATCGGCCGCAACAGGCAGCGCCAGCAGTCCCGCCGCCACGTAACAACCCAGAACGAGTTTTTGTTTCATTCTTTCTCCCGTTTTCGAAAGCCGCTTTGAACCAGCCGGCATCAAGGTGCTGCTGAACTCCCCCGACACGCCCCTTCTTATATATAGACGTTGCGGCGCACAAATGACATCCGCGCGCCGCCCGGCCGCCGGCGGGCCCGGCTAGCGTTTGCACGGCGCGTGCCCGCCCGCGCCCCGCGCGGCAAGATCTGGTAACAACCGGCCGAACTGCCGCGCTGTTCGAGCGTGCGCGCAGGGCCCGGGCGACCGATCATCGACGGCATCATCAATCGACTCGCCGCCGGGACCACCATGAACCTCCTCCGCCCACTTGTGCTCGCCGCCGTGCTGCTCGCGCCGCCGTGCGCCGACGCCACCAGCTTCGACTGCCAGCGCGGCCGCTCGCCAACCGAGCGCCTGATCTGCAGCGACGCCGCGCTGTCCGCGCTCGACGACACGCTCGGCCAACTGTACTGGAATGCACGCCGGCGCGTCACGCAGCGCCGGGCGTTTATCGACGACAGCGACAGCAAGTGGACATGGCGCGAAACGAACTGCCGCGATAGCGCGTGTCTGCAAGCGTGGTACACGACCCGGATCGACGAATTGCGGCAACTGCTGGCGAGCCTGCCGGCGGCCGCGCGGCATTCCGCAACCGCGGTCGCGACCGCGTCCGCGACCGGCGGCGCCGCGCCGCTCCGGCAATGCACGGCCGCGCAGCCGGGTCTCGTGGTCAACGAGCAGTGCGCGAGCGTGATCGGACGGCACGGCGGGAAGTGGAAATATCGGCCGGACGGTGGCGACTGGTTCTGCGGTGTCGCCACGCTGAGCGCGGCCGCGACACCGTCGATTGCGGACACAGCGCTGCAGGCGAGCGCCAATCGATGATCAGCGCGCGGCGAGCGCGGCGCGGCACCCTAAGCTAACGGGAGCCGGCGCAAAGACGGGCTCCCGCCAACTCATGCGAAAACTTCGAACGAGTCCATCGGGAAAGTGGTACGGCACGCACGTCGCTGGCGCGCATTATCCGTATCACCAACCCTCACTCTTTCGGAGAAATGAAATGACCCGCTTTCAAAACAGCACTGTTCTGGTCACCGGCGGCAGCAGCGGTATCGGCTTCGCGGCGGCGCAAGCGTTCGCGCGTGAAGGCGCGCGCGCGATCATCACCGGCCGCGACGCCGATGCGCTCGAAACCGCGAAGGCCGCGCTCGGCGATCACGCGATCGCGCTTCGCAACGACGCCGGTTCGGTCGCCGCGGCCCGCGAGCTGGCCGCCGCGCTCGATGCGCAAGGCGTGCGGCTCGACGCGGTGTTCATCAACGCCGGCATCGCGAAGCTCGCGCCGTTCACCGCGATCGACGAAGCGCTGTGGGACGCGACCTTCGACATCAACGTGAAGGGTGCGTACTTCCAGATTCAGGCGCTGCTGCCGCTGCTGAACCGCGGGGCGTCGATCGTGCTGAACGGCTCGATCAACGCGCACATCGGCATGCCGGCGTCGTCGGTGTATGCGGCGAGCAAGGCCGCGCTGATTTCGCTCGCAAAGACGCTGTCGGCGGAATTGCTGCCGCAGGGCGTGCGGGTCAACGTGATCAGTCCCGGGCCGGTGCGCACGCCGCTCTACGGCAAGCTCGGGCTCGACGCCGCGACGCTCGATGCAACCGCCGCGCAGATCGTCGCGCAAGTGCCGCTCGGCCGCTTCGGCACGCCGGACGAACTCGCGTCGACGGTGCTGCACCTCGCGGCGCCGGAGTCGGCGTTTATCGTCGGCACGGAGATCATTGTCGATGGGGGGATGAGTCAGCTTTAAGCACGCGCGGCGCGGAGGCTGGTGTGGCGTAGCGGGTTTGGTGCCGCGCGGACTAGCGCCACGCAGACCAATACCGCGCGCACCGGTGCGGCGCGGATTGGTCCCGCGCGGCACGGCTCAGTGAAGCGTGGGCGGCGTGGCCGGGCCGTCGTCGCCGGCGGGCCCGCTGCCGTCTCCTTCGTCATCGCTGTCGTCGCTGTCGTCGGTGCGGGCGCCCTCGCCCGCGCCTCCGTCGCCATTCCCAAACAGCTCGCCGCACAGATCCGCGCCGAGTTCGCTGAGGCTGGCGGCGCCGGTGCCGTCGTCGTTGACCAGCGTCGTGACGAGACCGCCGTCCGCGAGCGCGGTCAACTGACGCCGCAAGCTGCTCATCGGCACACCCGCCTGCTTCGACAGCTTCGCCAGCGACCACGCGCGCCCCGGCGTCTCGCAATGCGCACGCCATAGCTGCGCGAGAATCGCGGCAAGCTGCGGGTCGAAGTCTTCGTCGTCACTCATGCGGGTCTCCTCGTTCAATTGGGTTTTGGCCACGTCCTTCGGTTGCGTCAATTAACACGCCGTCGCTGCATGCCGCGTGCCATTCACACTCACGCAGCCGCCATCGCGCTCACCAGCTCGCCCAGCGTCTTCAGCGCCGCTTCCGCCTGCGCGGTCCACGGATAGCTGTAATTGAGCCGGATGAAATGCCGGTAGTCGTTACGCGTCGAAAACATCAAGCCCGGTCCGACCGTGATGCCGCGCGCGAGCGCCGCCTGATACAGCTGCATTGCATCGACCTGCGGCGGCAGTTCGACCCACAGCACGTAGCCGCCCTGCGGCGTCGACACCCGCGTGCCGACCGGAAAAAAGCGCAGCACCAGCGCGCTCATGATGCTCGCCTGCTGCCGGTACACACGCCGCAGATGCCGCAAATGACGATCGTAGCCGTCCTGGCGCAGATAGTCGGCGACCGCGACCTGCGGTACCGACGGCGTCGTCAGCGTATTCAGAAATTTCAGCTTCTCGACCTGCGCGCGATACCGTCCCGGCAGCGCCCAGCCGATCCGGTACGACGCGCTCAGGCTCTTCGAAAACGACGCGCAGTGCAGCACCAGTCCTTTGGTGTCGAAAGTTTTCAGCGACGACGGCCGCGTATCGCCGAAATAAAGCTCCTGATAGACGTCGTTTTCGATCGCCGGAATCTCGTGCGCGGCGAGCAGTTCGACCAGTTGCCGCTTGCGCTCGTCGGGCATCCGGAAACCGAGCGGATTCTGGAAGTTCGGCATCACCATGCAGGCCGCGATCTTCTGGCGCGCGATCACCTTCGCGAGCGCATCGATATCGATCCCGTGCTGTGGATGGGTGGTCACCTCGATCGCGCGCATGCCGAGACGCTCGATCGCGTGCAGCATCGCGTAGTAAGTGGGCGATTCGACCGCGACCGTGTCGCCCGGCTTCGCGACCGCCTGCAGGCTCAGATTGATCGCCTCGGTCGCGCCGAGCGTGATGACGATCTCGCCCGGATCGACCGGCAGGCCGTTTTCCGCGTAGCGCCGCGCGATCTGCCGGATCAGCTCCGGATTGCCGGGCGGCAGATCGTCGATCAGGTTCCAGCTCGCGTGGCGCCGCGCGATCGCGTTCGCGTACTGGTTGATGCGCCGCCACGGGAACAGCGACGGATCGGGGTACGGCGAGCCGAACGGCACCGCGTCGTGCGCGCGAATGCTGCGCAGTGTGGACAGCACCAGCCGGCTCACATCGACGGTCGCGGGCACCGGCGGCGGCGCTTTGCGAGCGGTGCGCGACGCCGCCGGCGCTGGGGCAAGCGCGCGGGCGGCATCGTCCCGCACGAAGTAGCCGGACTGCGGCCGCGTCTCGACGATGCCGCGGCTCTCCAGCAGCGCGTACGCGTGCAGCACGGTCTTGATGCTGACGCCATGCTGCTGGCTCGCCTGACGCACCGACGCGATCCGCTCGCCGGCCGCGAACACGCCGCGACGCACGGCTTCGGTGATTTCGTCGGCGAGTTTTTCGTAGAGTTTCACAGGCGGCGTGACGGTTTTGACGGTGGCGCGAGCGGGCTGCAAACACCCAAGGTTCGAGCCTGAGGCACAGTTGTGCAACTGTACTCCTGTTCTTTCCGATTTTCTGTATCCGACGCGCTTTGTGGAACACAGTAGGCTTGCGGGTATCGGCTCAAAGAGCCTCTCGAGTCCCTCCCGTCACCGCCATGAAGAAGAACGAAGTTCGCGCCGCAACCCGCACCGAAGCCCGTGTCGAATCTCGCACTGAACCGCGCATCGAACCGTACAAGCACCCCGCCGCCGGCTGGGGCGCGCTGAAGTACGTCGCCATCAACCTGCTGAAGGAAAAAGTCGCGGGCGGCAACTATCGCACGCTGCTTAAGCAGAACCAGCCCGACGGCTTCGACTGCCCCGGTTGCGCGTGGCCGGATCGCGAGCACGCGTCGACCTTCGAGTTCTGCGAGAACGGCGTGAAAGCGGTGGCCGCCGAGGCGACCAGCAAGCGCGTGACGCCCGCGTTCTTCGAGGAGCACAGCGTCGCCGAACTGATGACGCAATCGGACTTCGAACTCGAACAGCATGGCCGGCTGACCGACCCGCTCGTCTACGACGCGCTGCGCGACCGCTACGTGCCGATCGGCTGGGACGAAGCGTTCGAGCTGATCGCGAGTCATCTGAAGCGGCTCGACGATCCGGACCGCGCGGCGTTCTACACGTCGGGCCGCGCGAGCAACGAGGCCGCGTTCCTGTATCAGCTGTTCGTGCGCATGTACGGCACCAACAATTTCCCCGACTGCTCGAACATGTGCCACGAGGCGACCAGCCGCGGACTGCCGCACACGGTCGGGATCGGCAAAGGCACGGTCACGCTCGACGACTTCGAACACGCGGACACGCTGCTGATCTTCGGTCAGAACCCGGCAACCAACCATCCGCGCATGCTCGGCGAACTGCGCGAATGCGCGAAGCGCGGCGCGACCATCGTGTCGATCAATCCGCTGAAGGAACGCGGACTCGAACGCTTCGCGAGCCCGCAGCACCCGGTCGAGATGCTGACGATGGGCAGCACGAAGATCAGCTCGGTGTTCATCCGCCCGAAGGTCGGCGGCGATTTCGCGCTGATCAAGGGCGTCGCCAAACGCGTGCTCGAACTCGACGACGAAGCGCTCGCATCAGGCTTGCCGCGCGTGCTCGATGTCGAATTCATCGCCGAACACACGGTCGGCTTCGCGGCGTTCGCCGCCGATCTGCGCGCCGAGCGCTGGGACACGATCGTCGCCGAAGCGGGTGTGCCGTTCGACGATGTGCTCAAGCTCGCGGACATCTATGTGAAAGGCCGCGCGGTGATCTCGACGTGGGGGATGGGCCTCACGCAGCACAAGAACTCGGTCGCGACCGTGCAGCTGCTGTCGAACCTGATGATGATGCGCGGCAATATCGGCCGGCGCGGCGCGGGGCTGTGCCCGGTGCGCGGTCATTCGAACGTGCAGGGCGACCGCACGGTCGGCATCGAGGAAAAGCCGACCCAGGCGTTTCTCGACCAGCTCGGCGCAGTCTACGATTTCGAGCCGCCGCGCGAGCATGGACTCGACGTCGTCAATACGATTCAGGCGATGCTCGACGGCAAGGTGAAGGTATTCATCGGTCTCGGCGGCAACTTCTCGATCGCGACGCCGGATACGCCGCGCACGTGGGAAGCGATGCGCGCGTGCGAGCTGACCGTGCACGTGACCACCAAGCTGAACCGCAGCCACCTCGTGCATGGCCGCGACGCGCTGATCCTGCCGACGCTCGGACGCACCGAAATCGATCTGCAGAACGGCGTGTCCCAAGGCGTGAGCGTCGAGGATTCGATGAGCATGGTGCACATCTCGTACGGGATGAACAAACCGGCGTCGGATAATCTGCTGTCCGAAGTAGCGATCGTCGCGCGCATGGCGCATGCGACGCTCGGCAGCGCGAAAGTCGACTGGCTCGCGCAGGCGGCCGACTACGCGCTGATCCGCGACGGTATCGCGAAGGTGATCGACGGCTTTGCGGATTACAACGAGCGGCTGAAAAATCCGGGCGGCTTTCACCTGGGCGTCGCGTCGCGCAATCGCGTGTGGAAAACGCCTAGCGGCAAGGCACAGTTCATCGCACACGCGATCGCGCTCGACACGCCGATTCACCAGGCGCGCGAGCAATACGGCGAACGCCTGATGACGCTGATGACCACACGCTCGCATGATCAGTACAACACGACGATTTACGGTCTCGACGATCGCTATCGCGGCGTGTATGGACAGCGGCGCGTGCTGTTCGCCAATCAGGAGGACCTCGATATGCTCGGCTTCGCGGCCGGTCAGCGTGTCGATATCACGAGTGTTTGGGCCGATGGGATCGAGCGGCGCGTGGATGGTTTTCTGCTGGTCGAGTACGACATTCCGCGCGGCTGTCTCGGCGCTTATTATCCGGAGACCAATCCGCTGGTGCCGCTCTCCTCTGTCGCCGATGGCGCGGGAACGCCGACGTCGAAGTCGATTCCGGTGCTGTTGAGCGCGTCGGCGGTGGAAGTGTCGGAGGCGGTGGCCGCCTGAGTTTCGCGACGGGTCACCGCGCAATGCGGGACCCGTGTTTCAGGCGCTCGCCTTCGCCAGATCGCGATGCGTCAGATACAAACGCAGATCGAATTCGATCTGGTGGTACCCCGGCTGCATGAACTCGCACAGTCGATAAAACGCCTTGTTGTGATCGCTCTCTTTCAGATGAGCGAGTTCGTGCACGACGATCATCTTCAGAAACTCCGGCGCCGCTGATTTGAATAGCGACGCGATGCGGATTTCCTTCTTCGCTTTCAGCTTGCCGCCCTGCACCCGCGAAATACTCGTGTGCAGGCCGAGCGCATGACGCACGACGTCGAGCTTGCTGTCGTAGGTGACCTTGTCGATCTGCTCGGCGCTGCGCAGGTGTTCGCGTTTCAGGTCAGCGCAGTAGGTATAGAGCGCGCGGTCGGTCTGGATCTCGTGCGTGTCTGGATACTTTTTTGCTATGTACGAGCCGAGCTGGTTGGAGGCGATCAGCGCTCGCACTTTGTCTTGCAGCGGTGCTGGGTAGCCGGTCAGGTATTTGAGGTGGGACATGGGGGGTGCGGCTTTCGGCGGCTGAGTGTCCTGATAGTGGACGCGAGAGTTGGCGAATGGGCGTGAGAGATTTCGCTCATTTTACCCGGCGTGGGTCGAGCGCAGGTTTGCGTCCGTTTGCGTCCGTTTGCGGCGCGCAGTCGCGAGCAGCCAACAAAAAATGCCGGCTCGAAAGCCGGCTTTATGCCGACGAACAGGTGTTTAAGTCCCAGCGGCTGATGCCCCGCTAGCGGCGCCCGCGGTTGCCGCGGTCGACGAACTCTTGTAGCGGGCGGCAAGCGAATCTGCGGCCGACTGCACGCGCTCGGTTTGCAGATAATTATCGGGACTGGCGCAATTCGGGGCGAGATGCGTCACATCAGGCGACGAAACCGCCTTACCCGACGAATCAAACGTGAACGACTGCGGGATCTGACCGATCAACTGAACCGGCGCGCCGTTGCTCTGGGCTCGGGTAAGCGCGGCCGCCAAGCCCACAGAGGCCGAATCCTCCGTTTCGCAAGTCCGGATCGGCATCACCGCGAATACCGGCTTACCGGCGAGCGCAGCCCGTTGCGCAAACACGGTCAGATCCTGCACGAACTGGTCGAGCGCGGCTTGCTGCGCGGGATCGCTCGCCGGCGTCCACATGTCGTCGAGATCGAAGTTGACGACTATCCAGTCGCCCGGATCGCTCTTGAATTGATCGTTCGTCGGCGGCAGCGTCTTGTTCTCGCCCGTCACGATCTGATGCAGTGTCGTGCCGTCCATCACCTGCGCCGCCACGCTCGCCGTGATGCCGTCCGCCGTTAGTGCGTTCTGAACGGACTGCACCGTTCGTGTCACATAACTGTCAGTTGCGGTGTCCTTCGAAACTGCACTGGCTCTCACCGGCGTGGCCGAGGCGTATCCCATCACCAGCGGCTCGCCGTACATCGAGATTGTCAGAGGCTTGGCGACTGGCTGGGCCGGCGGCTCTGTGACCGACGGCTCCTCATTGACACTCCCCCCGCCGCAGGCTGACAGGCACAACGCGGCGATCGCTCCCAATATCATCGTTTTTTTCATTCCCGTCCCCGGTGGTTATATTTTCTAATCCTTACCAAAGAATACCTGCGCTGCGAGCCATTAATCAACGGTTTCCTGGACCTCAGATGTACGCTGTTTCGCATGGATGGCGTCGACACGTGAGCGAGCAAGATCCATTGGACGGGGTGAGCCTTACTGGCAACGCGTAGATCAATGCCATTTGAATATTTCACTCCTGCTGCGCGAGAATCAAGGCCGTCGCGCAATATTGCGTTCCTCGACACTCATCCTCACAAACGGCCAGTTCCGCTGCCGTAGATCAACCAGCCAACATTCGCCCATCGAAACCATTTCGGGATACTGATATTTAGCCTATAACGACCATCAGGATCGACTGGTTTCGCAAAAACCGCGAAGCAATTGCGCACGCTGCATCGACAGCAAGCCATCGCGACGGCTTGCTGCGCGGTCCAGCATGAGCCGCACGCGTTAGCCTGGAAATGAAAAAGCCCGTCAGGAGATGACGGGCTTAGCAGGCAATGCTGTTTCTAGCAGATGACTTTAATCGATGACGATCTCGCCTTCATACAGGATATCCACCACTGATAGCTGGTGACTGACGTTATCGGGCAACCTTGCGGTGTTGCGCATCATGATGGTTTTGCTGTTATCGGCGATCTGCTCTCGTGATGCCAACCTGAATTCCACAGGGGTGAATTCCTTGGATACACATGTGGCATTTCTGTAGTACTGGTCGGGCACGCACACGTTCACCAGAAACTTGAAATTGCCTTCATCAAGCGCTGTTCTTCTGAGGGAGAACAAAACCTTCTCACCACCAAAGTTGAAATCGATAACACCATCATTCGGAACTGATATTACTATCAGCGCCAACAGCGTGCCCTTGATCTTGAACCTTACCGTATCGCCTTGCTCGATCCGATAGGCTTCTTCGCTCACCAGCGAGTTCGAGAATGCTTCGAACCTCTCTGTCTGCGAGAATATTTTCCGGAAGACGCCTTCCCTGACAGCCGACTTTGCATTGATGTACCGCCCCTTGGAGATAGGCAAAACGTTCGCATTGGAGCTCCGGCCATGTCCTTGAAGAACTGTCGAAGCCACCATTTCGCCGATCAGTGAGTGTGCTTTTTTCGAATAGTGCGAAGGGTCTCGATACAGGTCAACAGCCGGGGTGAGCTCGCCAGCAATCGACTTGTCGTATAGCTTTTGATTGCAGTCTACGGTCGTCACGCCGTAACGCTCATTTATAAAAGCCACTCCGGAGTTGATCTCCGAGAACGTCGGGTTATCCCAGATGTTCTGCGTGGTCAGCAACGGAGCCACTATCTGAGCAGAGGGAACTTCAGCACGCAGCTTCGCAATCAGTCCCTCGTACGTGCGGGCCCATTGCTTGGCGATCCTCCAACGCGACAACTCGCTGTCATTGAGCGCGTATTCAACCACGATGACGTCCGCTGATCGATGTTTGTCCTTCGCGGTGACCTGCCAAAGGCCAAAATGGCTGAACGTTCCACCGATTGCCAGATTTACCAGATCTATCTTTTTGTCTAGCGATTTTTCAAGGGCGGCGACAAGAAAAGGGACATAGCCATCCTTGAGAACTGAGTTTGATCCGCCAATGATGCAGAGTTTCATACGGTTTTTTGCCGGCGTCGATATACGGTTTTATTACCGACCTAATTTCGAGCCGGCTCCGAAAGGGCGATAGCATACCGTCCCGCAGCAAAGCGGGGAAGGCGATATATGATCCACCAGGCCAAACAGCAGAAATCAGCAAATGGACAGCAGTCGACAGCAACAGTAGAAGTGTTCCGCCCGATATCAGACGATTCGGTAGTGAAAAGCGAAGTGGTGTTGCGGCACAAACGGCGAGATTCTCCGAGCCAAGATTTGGCGGCAGGAATATTCACCTGACGGCTCGAAGAACGGTCAACCGCGCATCATCTCCATCCACGCGCGAATCGCTATGTTGGCGATCTCCGGCACGGCGCCGCATCTGAGACGATCAATGCCGGAATCGATCTCTTCACCGTCGGTGGAGTTCTCGGACACAAGTCCGTCGTATCGACGAAGCGATACTCGCACCTGGTCACGGAGAGGCTGGCGGCGGCAGTGGGGAAAGCGGGCGGAAAAGGATGGAAAACAAAGAATCCGGTTTAAGGCAGAAAGACCCACAGCCGAAATCTGAAGCGGCCCCGTCGAATCCGCTAAACCCTGCTGATATTGTGGTGCCGGGGACCGGACTCGAACCGGCAAGCTGCGAAGCGGCGGATTTTAAGTCCGCTATGTTTACCAATTTCATCACCCCGGCGGGGGTCGCAAAACCGCGTGGACGCGAATTCTACCATTGCCTTGCCGGACCGCCCAAGAGCGCCTTTGCAGCGCCGATTACCGCGCCGGCAACCGCCCTGACCCGCCAGCGCCCTCGGCCCCTCTCCAGCCGCCTCACCACACCACCAACCGGTCAATCCCGATGAATCGCACGGTCGCGCAATTGGTCGGCACGATCAACCGGCTCGCCGCGCGGTTACGCGGGCTAATAGAAAGCACCGCGTTTCTCGGCGAACGCGCCCGCCTGACGATTGGCGGCGCCGCACCGGAACCGCTCGGCGTCAACGTAGCCGACCGTATCGAACTGCCTCGCTGCACCGCGGTCCGCATCCCGATCGATCCGGACGCGCCGATTGCACTATCTTAGAGACAGCGTTAAAAACAGCGCCTGCTCGCGGCGCTCAACAAGCAGAAACCCGAAGGATTTCCACCATGCTGCTGGCTCAAATTAGCGATCTGCATATCAAGCAAGCGGGCGTTCTCGCGTATCGCCGCGTCGATACCGCCGCCTATCTGACGCGCTGCGTCGCCGCGCTCAATGCGCTCGCGCCGCGTCCCGACGCGGTGCTGATCACCGGCGATCTCGTCGATCAGGGCGACCCGCAACAGTACGCACACCTGAAGACGCTGCTCGCGCCGCTCGAAATCCCCTACTTCCTGATGGTCGGCAATCACGATGAACGCGCCGCGTTGCGCGCGGCGTTTCCCGAGCGCGCGGAACTGCGCGACGGCGGCGAATTCGTGCAGTACGGGGTCGATGTCGGCCCGCTGCGCGTGCTCGCACTCGATTCGATGGTGCCCGGCCAAAGCGGCGGCACGCTGTGCGATGCGCGGCTCGGCTGGCTCGCCCAGCAGCTCGACGCGGCGCGCGGCAAGCCGGTCGTGGTCGCGCTGCATCATCCGCCGTTCGCGTGCGGAATCGGCCATATGGATGAAATGCGCGTCGACCAGGCGGCGGCGGACAAACTCGCGGCATTGATCGGCCAGCATCCGAACGTCGAGCGCGTGCTGTGCGGTCACGTGCATCGCGCGATGTTCGTGCGCTTCGGCGGCACGATCGCCAGCGCGATTCCGGCGCCCGCGCATCAGGTCGCGCTCGATCTGCGCGAACACGCGCCGTCGGCGTTCGTGATGGAGCCGCCCGCGTACGCGCTGCATCGCTACGAGCCGGCGACCGGTCTCGTCACGCATCACGCGTATGTCGATGCGGCCGACGGACCATATCCGTTCCATGACTAAAGCGGCCTGATCGACCGAACGGGCGGACCGGATGAACGATCTGGCGGCGCAACATCGTTGACAGCAGGAACCACGCCGCTCCGGTATGATCGGCACGCTTGAGGACCGTGCATGGGCCGGTCCGCCGATCCCCCTCTGTCATGTCCACTCCCGACGCCTCCACTTCCGCTCCCTCCGCGCGGTCGCTGCGCAGCCTGTTGCTGCTGCTCGCGACGATCGCCGGCATCTCGGTCGCGAACATCTATTACAACCAGCCGCTGCTCGACAACTTCCGGCAGTCGTTTCCGGGCAGCGCGTCGTGGGTCGGCGCGGTGCCGGCCGTCACGCAGCTCGGCTACGCGGCCGGCATGCTGCTGCTCGCGCCGCTCGGCGACCGCTTCGACCGCCGTCTGCTGATCCTGTTGCAGATCGCCGGGATGTGCGTCGCGTTGATCGTCGCGGCGACCGCGCCGACGCTCGCGGTGCTGATCGTCGCGAGTCTGGCGATCGGCGTGCTCGCGACGATCGCGCAGCAGGCGGTGCCGTTCTCGGCCGAACTCGCGCCCCCGTCCGAACGCGGTCACGCGGTCGGCATGGTGATGAGCGGTCTGCTGCTCGGCATCCTGCTCGCGCGGACCGCGTCGGGCATCGTCGCCGAATACTTCGGCTGGCGCGCGGTGTTCGGCGCGTCGGTGCTCGCGCTGGTCGCGCTCGCGGTCGTGATCATTCTGCGTTTGCCGAAGAGTCAGCCGACTTCGACGCTGCCGTACGGCAAGCTGATGGTGTCGATGTGGCATCTGGTGGTCGAGCATCGCGCGCTGCGCGAGGCGTCGCTGACCGGCGCCGCGCTGTTCGGTGCGTTCAGCATCTTCTGGTCGGTGCTCGCGCTGCTGCTCGCGGGCGCGCCGTTTCATCTCGGCCCGCAGGCCGCGGGACTATTCGGTATCGTCGGCGCGGCGGGCGCGCTGGCCGCGCCGCTCGCCGGCAAGTTCGCCGACCGGCGCGGACCACGCACGATCATCACCCTGTCGCTGGTGCTGGTCGTGATCGCGTTCGTGATTTTCGGGGCATCGGCGAAGAGCATCGCCGGGCTGGTGGTCGGCGTGATCATTCTCGACATCGGTGTGCAGGCCGCGCAGATTTCGAACCAGTCGCGCATCTACGCGCTGAAGCCCGACGCGCGCAGCCGCGTGAATACGGTGTACATGGTCGCGTATTTCATCGGCGGCGCGTTGGGCTCGGGCGTCGGTGCGATCGTCTGGCCGGTGTTCGGCTGGCTCGGCGTGAGCATTGCGGGCATCGTGTTTATCGCGCTCGGCGCGTGGAATCATTTGCGGCTGCCGGCGCGGGCGGGGAATTGATCGCAATGCCAGGTAATAGCGAGGAAGCGCGCATGCGCAAGCGCGACGTCGTCGTAGCCTCGTTGCGGTCACCGTTCAGCGCCCAAGCGCGTGAACTACCCGGTGGCCGCGAACTCACGCTCGGCATGCTCGAAAAAGCGATGCAGCGCGGCGCGTGGCAGCGGGACTAATCGGGACTAGTAATTAGTCGCGCCGCTCACCCGCCGTCGCCCCGCCCCGCCGCATACTCATGCAACGCGTCGAGCACCCGGTCGAACTCGAACGATTTGTCGTAAAAGTGGCGCACCCCGTACTGCTCGCAACGCGCGCGATACGCGGGCAGCGCGTGATTGGTCAGCACCGCCGCGAACATCGAATCGATCAATCCCTCGCGTTGCAGATACGCGAGCACCGGCACCCCCGAACCCTGCTTCAGTTGCAGATCGACGATCACCGCATCGAACGCCTCGGCGTCGAGCAGCGCGATCGCCTGATCGGCGGAATCGGCATACGCGGATACCTGCAACACCCCCGACGAATCGATCGCCTCCACGAGAGAGCGCCGAATCAGCGGCGAATCCTCGATCAGCAGCACGCGCAGCGGCGTGCGAGCGGCTGATCCATCGACAGGGTTCGGTTCGCTGTTCATCGGCGTGTCTCGCTCGTCCATCATTCGATCAAACCGTTCTTGATCGCGTAATAGGTGAGGTCCGCGTTGTTCGTCAGACGCATCTTCTCCAGCACGCGCGCGCGATACGTGCTGATCGTCTTCACCGACAAATGCAGTTCCTCGGCGATCTCGGTCGGCAATTGCCCGGCCGCGAGCTTGCAGAAGATCTGGAATTCGCGCTCGGACAACGCTTCATGCGGCCGGCCCGCGGCGGGTTTGTCGAGATTGTCGGCGAGCGTATCGGCGACCGCCTCCGACAGATAGCGATGTCCGCGCGCCACCGAGCGGATCGCACGGACGATCTCGTCGGGCTCGCAATCCTTGTTCAGATAGCCGTTCGCGCCCGCGCGCAGCAGGTTGATCGCGTACTGGCTTTCCGGGTAGCCGGACAGAATCAGCACCCCCTGCTCGGGGCGTACCTGCTTGATCACGCGCAGCGTGTCGATGCCGTTCTTGTCGGGCATCGCGATATCGAGCAGCACCACGTCGAACGCCTGCTCGCGTACGAGAGTGATCGCCTCCTCGCCGGTGGCCGCCTCCGCGGCGACGCACATGTCCGGCTCGTCGGCGACGAACTGTCTGAAACCGCCTCGAACGATCGCGTGATCGTCAGCTATCAGCACTCGAATCATCGGTTGGGTGTCCGTGCAAAGAGCGTCGCTCCGAAGCAGACATTGTAATGATCCGCACAACGCGCGGGCGGCGAATAAAGTCCGCGCGAAGCGATGCGACGACGCGCGGCGCGGGCCGTCGCCGCTTCACGCGCCCCCGTCGATTGCGGCGTTAATCGCGGCGTTAATCGCGACGTTAATCGCGGAGTTAATCGCGCCCGGACAGCAGGTCGGCCATATCGTCCGCATGCTCCTCCTCGACCGCGAGGATTTCCTCGAACAGCCGCCGCGTGGTCACGTCCTTCTCGCCCAGATAGCGGATGATCTCGCGATACGTATCGATCGCGATCCGCTCGGCAATCAGGTTCTCGCGGATCATGTCGGTCAGGTCGGTGCCCTCCTTGTACTCCGAATGCGCGCGGCCCTTGATGCCGTCCGGCGCGAAATCGGGCTCGCCGCCCAGCTGCACGATCCGCTCGGCGAGCCGGTCCGCATGCTCCTGCTCCTCGCTCGCATGCTCGGCGAATTCCGTCGCCACCGCCTCCGAGTTGATGCCCTTTGCCATGAAGTAATGCCGCTTGTAGCGCAGCGTGCAGACGAGTTCGGTTGCGAGCGCGTCGTTCAGGAGCTTCAGCACCGTCTCGCGGTCCGCGCCATAGGTCGCGGTTACCGGACCATCGGACATGTGCTTGCGCGCGTCGTCGCGAATCTTCTGCAGGTCCATCGAAAACGAACCGCCCGCCTGGGCGCCAGATTGCTTCGTCATCGAACTTCTCCTTAAACCGTATTGGGGGAACCCGCGCACCAGCATGAATCGCGCCTGGCGCGCGGGTGGGGACTGTCGGCGTTCGGAGTACTTCGCAGGTACTCCGCGCGGATTCGATTTTTATCGCTACGTTCGGAACACGCCGAGCAGCAACGTGACCACGAACACGACGAGGAAGATATAGAACAGGATCTTCGCGATTTCGGCCGCGCCGGCCGCGATGCCGGTAAAGCCGAACACCGCGGCGATAATCGCGATCACGAAAAACACGATGGCATAGTGAAGCATGGCGTTTCTCCCTTTGTTATCGGCTTGCGATGGCAACGAGCAAAATCCGCGTCGCTAATCGATGATTTTCTTCGTCACCACGAAGCCCAGCACGAGGAACACCACGCACAGCACGACGAAGACGAAGAACAGGAACTTCGCGATAGCCGCGGCGCCGGCGGCGATCCCGGTGAAGCCGAGAACGCCGGCAATCACGGCGACGACCGCGAAGATCAATGCCCACTTCAACATGATGGTTCCCTCCCGAAACATTGATTGAACGATCGGGTCCATGCTATCGATGCAGCGCGGCGCGCGCATTCCGACGCTCGCCGTTTTTCGTGTGAGAATCCGCTTACATTGGATTACGACGGCGTTACGCCGCAATCCTCGCCAAGGAGTTAAACGTGTCGAACGTGCAGAACCTGCCGGAAGTGCGCAGCGCTACGAGCGCGACGCGGCTCGCCGACTGGATGCGCAACCGCAGCTGGGCGATCGCGATGACGGTCGCGATCGTGATCACCGTCGGCGGTCTGGTGATTCTCGAGACCGCGCGCCAGCGCATCACCGCCGAATATGAAACCGCGCTCGAAGCGCGCGACGTGACCGTGCAACTGAGCACGCTCGCGAGCGAGCTGTCGCGCCTCGACGCACGCCAGAACCAGTTTCTTCTGACGAAGGACGACGCGTCCGCGCAGGCGT
The DNA here is from genome assembly GCF_001931485.1 of Burkholderia sp. SRS-W-2-2016. Lineage (GTDB taxonomy): Bacteria > Pseudomonadota > Gammaproteobacteria > Burkholderiales > Burkholderiaceae > Paraburkholderia. Next base: position 70,633 of record NZ_MSDV01000037.1, read on the forward strand.
TCTGCGCGAGCGCCGCGCGCATTCGCGACAACACCCGGCAACTGGAGCGCTTCTACCGGGGCGGGCGCGCGGACAGCGCGGAGCTCGCCAGCTTCACGCAAATCCTCACGCTGATCGACGCGCGCATCGGCGCGGGCGCCGCCGCGCTGCAGCACGCGGCGCCTCACCCGCTCGAACTGGGCGCATGCGGCGAAGCCGCCAGTGTGAATCCGGCCGACGCGTCGCTGATCGACAGCACGCTCACGCTGCTGCGCGACAACGAAGAGCGGCGCGCGCAGCACGCGCTGGCCGCGAGCCGCGCCGATCAGCGGCTCTCCACGCTGTGCGCGGCCGGTCTGTCCGCGTTGAACATCGTGCTGTTCATCCTGCTGTTTCGCAATCTCGGCATCCAGATCGACCGGCAGGCGCGCGCGCAGCGTCAACTGATCACGCAGCAGGAAGAACTGGATCAGCTGGTCAATGAGCGGACCCGTCAGCTCGAAGCGCTCGGCTGGCATCTGCAGGCGGTCAGCGAAAACGAAAAGACCCAGCTTGCGCGCGAGCTGCACGACGAACTCGGCGCGATCCTGACCGCTTGCCGGATGGATGTCGCGTGGGCGCGCCGCAAACTGAAGGACAGCGAACCCGAACTCGCCGACAAGCTGAAGCGCGCGCTCGCCAATCTCGACCAGGGGATCGCGCTGAAGCGCCGCATCATCGAAGACATGCGCCCGACCGTGCTCGCCAACTTCGGACTCGTCACCGCGCTGCGCACGCTCGCCGACGAAGCCGCGCAGCGCAACGGCTGGGCGCTCGAACTGCATCTGCCGGCCGACGATATCCAGCTCGACGAACAGACCGAGATCGCGCTCTTCCGGGTCGCTCAGGAGTCCCTGACAAATGCGGCGAAGTATGCGCGGGCGTCGAAGGTATCGATTGCGTTGCGGGTCGACGACGGCGAGGTCGCGCTGCATATCGCCGACAACGGCGTGGGCATCATGCCGGCCGATCTGAAGCGCACCCACACGCATGGGCTGCTCGGGATGCGCCAGCGGGTCGCCGCGCACGGCGGACGCTTCGAGATTCGTCGCGGCACGCACAACGGCACCGATATCGACGTCGTGATGCCGAGCGCGAGCACCGCGACGCCGTCCGTCGATGTACCGCAGGCCGTGGTGCCGCCCGCAGTCCCGCCTACATCGCCGCAAAACCCGCTATAGCAAGCCCGCGCGCCGCCGCGATGCGACCCGCTGTAGGACGACGCCGACGCCAACACCGGAGCCCGCCTACAACAAAATCGCGGCGCCGCCGACAGCGCCGCCACCGCCCTTTTTTTACCATGCAATCAGGCCGGTTCGAGACCGGATCAAAACCTGATCGACTGGCATGTCCCCGGTCGGACGACATCAACCGATGCATTCTCGACAAGGAGAACTTTCATGACTCGACTGATCGCTGTGCTTCTGCTTGCAGGAACGGCCGTGCTGGCCACCGGTTGCAACACGATGGCCGGGGCCGGTGAGGATATTTCGAAGGGTGGCAACGCGCTGACGAACTCGGCCGAAAAGGCGAAATAACGGCGCAGCGGGCGCGCGAGCCGCGCCCGTCGTCGCCGGGTTTTACGCAGGATTGCCAGGCGCCCGCCGCGGGAAACCGCGGCGGGCTTTTTCGTGCGCGGCGTTGGCTCACGACAGGAAGCCGGCAATAAAAACAGAACGGCGACCCGCTTGCGCGGGATCGCCGTTCCGTCCTTCCAGCGCCTGCTATTGCGCAGTCCTTGTTATCGGCAGCGCGTGCGAACTCATCGTTCACGCATCGCGCCGGGCGCTTCCGGCGCCCGCGCCGTCAACCCCCGTCATGTGCCGCCGTCACTCCCCGGTCAGCGCATTCGTCAACTCGATGCTCGGCGTGCTGGTATTGCCGTTCTGCGCGATCAGCAGATGAATCTGCCCCGGCAGCAACTGGCTCAACGCGCCGCCGATCGGCACCGACGTAATCAGCCAGTCCGCGTTGTTCGCAAGCGAGAACGCCGACGAGCGGAACACCGGCGTCTTGTTGCCGGACACCGTCGCGATCAGCACGTACTGCCCGCCCGACACGTAGATCGAATCCTGGCCGCTCGCCGGCACCGCGTTCTTGAACGATACGCCGGCCATCGTCGGCGACACGTTCGAAACGTCGGTGGTGCCCGCCTGCACCAGGTAGAGATCGAGATTGCTCGCATTGGCCGATGCATTGAAGCCGCGCACGCGCGCATCGTTGGTCAGCAGGCCCTTGTCGAACGGATCGTCGATCAGGCCGATGTCGGGCGCGCTCAGTCCGGGCAACGCGAGCACCGTGTACTCATGGCCTTTCGCGACGTTCGGGAAGGTGCCGCTCGCGAGCGCGGTCGTCGAACCGGTGGCCGCATATGCGACAGTGGTCGAACCGGTGTTGATGTTGGTGAGATTGGTCACCCCTTTATAGGCGATGTTGGTCTGCCCGGACGGCGCGCTGCCGTTGACGAGGAAGTCGACCGCCGGCCCGCCCGGAATCGCGTGAATGAAGTGGATCTGCGGATTGGTCAGCCCAAGCTCCTTGCCGGCATCGCTGCCACCGCCGCCACACGCGCTGAGAATCGATGCGGCCGCAACCACTGCCGCGATGGTTCGGATCGTTTTCATTATGTTCACCTGTCTCGATGTCGGGCTTTACGCCCTTTGCCCATTGATATGCGGACTGCCGCCGCGAAGCTCGCGGTTGCCCTCCCCCATCCGAACCGCACCGCGCGCCATGCGTTGGTCACAGCGAGCACCGTGCCGGTGGATGCTCGCAAAGAGCAATGCGTGTGCCGCGGCCACGCAAAGGGCTTGCCAGCCGCACGAATGTCTTGGGTGGCCGCACCCGGCCGCGATTTAGAATTTTTCCTCGGCGGCCAGGCACACACGCGCGGTGTATCGTTCGAGCGGCTTCCCTCCTTACACGGCTCCCGCATGTCTTACCAACACTTACTCGCCGAACTCGATCTCGGCTTCACGCGGCTGCGCAATCGCGTCGTGATGGGTTCGATGCATACCGGCATGGAAGACCGCTTCTGGCATTACCCGCAACTGGCCGCGTACTTTCGCGAACGCGCCAAAGGCGGCGTCGGTCTGATCATTACCGGCGGCATCTCGCCGAATCGCGAGGGCTGGCTGCTGCCGTTCGGCGGCACGCTGAACTCGGTATTCGATCTGCGCAATCACCGGCTGCTGACCGAAGCGGTGCATGCCGAAGGCGGCAAGATCGCGCTGCAGATCCTGCATGCGGGACGCTATGGTTATCAGCCGTTCGTGGTGTCGGCATCGAGATTGAAGTCGCCGATCTCCAAGTTCAAACCGCGCGCGTTGAGCATCGCCGGCATCGCGAGAACCGTGCGCGACTACGCGCGTTGCGCGCGGCTCGCGCAGCGCGCCGGCTACGACGGCGTCGAGATCATGGGCAGCGAAGGTTATCTGCTGAACCAGTTCCTGTGTCCGCGCACCAACCAGCGCACCGATCAGTACGGCGGCAGCCTCGAGAACCGGATGCGGCTCGCGCGCGAAATCGTCGAACGGGTACGCGCGACGTGCGGCGAGCGCTTTATCGTCGTGTACCGGCTGTCGCTGATCGATCTGGTCGAAGGCGGCAATACGTGGGATGAAACCGTGCAGGTCGCGCGCGCGCTCGAAGCGGCCGGCGTGACGATCTTCAATACCGGCATCGGCTGGCACGAGGCGCGCGTGCCCACCATCGTGACGTCCGTGCCGCGCGCCGCGTTCGTCGCGCTCAGCGCGCGCCTGAAGGCCGCGGTCAACGTGCCGGTGATCGCATCGAACCGCATCAACACGCCCGAGATCGGCGACACGCTGATCGCCGACGGCGCGGCCGATCTGGTGTCGATGGCGCGGCCGCTGCTGGCCGACCCGGAGTTCGTGCTGAAGGTCGCCGAGGGGCGCGCGCACGAAATCAACACCTGCATCGCCTGCAATCAGGCCTGCCTCGATCACACGTTCAAAAACCAGCGCGCGAGCTGCCTCGTCAATCCGCGCGCGGGCCGCGAGACCGAACTCGTCTACCGGCCGCTCGCGAATGCGCAGGCCGCGCGTTCGATCGCGGTGGTCGGCGCGGGGCCGGCCGGGTTGTCGGCGGCGACGGTAGCGGCCGAGCGCGGTCATCGCGTGACGCTGTTCGAAGCGAGCGACGTGCTCGGCGGCCAGTTCAATCTCGCGATGCGCGTGCCCGGCAAGGAAGAGTTCAGCGAAACGATCCGCTATTTCCGCAGCCAGTTGCAGCGCCATCATGTCGACGTGCGGCTCGGCACGCGGGTCGATGCGGCGCTGCTCGCGGCCGGCGGTTACGACGACGTGATCGTCGCGACCGGCATCGTGCCGCGCCGGCCGTCGATCGCCGGGATCGACGGACCCAACGTGCTGTCGTATGTCGACGTACTGCGCGGCGCGCCGGTCGGCGCGCGGGTCGCGGTGATCGGCGCGGGCGGGATCGGCTTCGACGTCAGCGAGTTTCTGCTGCATCGCGCGGGCGAGCCGCTGCCGGTGCCGCGCGATACATGGCTCGACGAATGGGGCGTCGACCTCGCGGTACGCGAGCGCGGCGGCCTGAAGCCGCCGGTGCCCGCACAGCCGCCGCGGCAGATCTGGCTACTGCAACGCAAGGCCGGCAAGCTCGGCGCGGGTCTCGGCAAGACCTCGGGCTGGGTGCATCGGGCGACGCTCGCAAGAAACGGTGTGCAGATGCTCGGCGGCATCGAGTATCGCGAGATCAGCGCGCGCGGTCTGCGCATTGCGCGCGACGGGGTCGAGCAATGGCTCGATGTCGATACGATCGTCGTGTGCGCGGGGCAGGACTCGCTGCGCGAGCTGTTGCCGTCCTCGACCGACGGCGCGCGCACGGGCGGCCCGCGCTTTCATGTGATCGGCGGCGCGAAGCTCGCGACCGAACTCGATGCGAAGCGCGCGATTCGCGAAGGCGCGGAACTGGCGGCAAGACTTTGACGACGGCCGCGCCGCCGGCTTGTTACGCGCTGCCCTTCTTCCGGTAGTCGAACCAGAAAGACAAACCGACGCTCAGCAGAATCACGAGCGTCGCGACCACCGTATAGCGGGTGACCTCTTCGCCGAGCAGCAGCGCGCCGAGCGCGACCGCGACGACCGGATTCACGTACATGCAGCTGCTCGCGATCATCGGGCTGGTATGGCGGATCAGAAAGCCGTACGCGACATACGCGGCCATCGAACCGATCAGCACCAGATACAGAAACGCGAGCACCGGCAGGAAATGCAGTTCGAGCATCCGTTCGCCGGAGATCAACGCGAGCACCGTCGACATCGCGCCGCCCAGCCCGATCTGCAGCGCGGTCGACAGAAACAGATCCGACGGCAGCTTCAGTTGCGCGGCCAGTTGCGCGCCGCCGGCCCAGAACAGCGCGCCGCACAGAATCGCCAGACTGCCGCCGGCCGAGCCCGGCGTGTTGTCGCCGTGACTGAGAATCGCGATGCCGACCAGCCCGAGCCCGACCGCGACCCATTCGCCACGGCCGATCTTGCGGCCGGCGAGCGCCGCGATCACGGTCGCGAACAGCGGCACGGTCGCGACCATCACGGCCGCGGTACCGGTGCCGACCGTGCGCATCCCGTACGCGAGCATGCCGCTCGACAGGCCCACCAGCATCGTGCCGACGAGGCCGGCGTTGCGCACTTCGGCGGCGCTCGGCCAGACCGGCTTGCGCCGCACCGCGAACGCGAACAGACCGAGGCCGGCGAACAGATTGCGCAGCCCCGACATCAACAGCGGCGGAAACGAGCCGAGCGCGACGTGCACGCCGAGATAGGTCGAACCCCACACGAAATAGACGACGGCGAGCGCAAGCGCGATCTGGCTATTGCGCGAGCGCGGCAGGCGCAGCCAGTCCGGCAGAAAATCAGGGGATTGCAGCGACATGCGTTCAGTCCGCCCGGTTCGTGCGCGCAAGCCCGCGCATGATCGAATGCGCGCGCCGCGGCGCGCCTGTGCAAACGCCACCGGGGCGGGACGGCGGACACCGCATCGGCGATGCGGTCTGACGGGCGAAGCTGGCGGGCATGGTGGTGGAACGGGAAGACGTGAAAGGCGCGGGCCGCGCCGAAAGCAGCGCGGCCGCCGGATCGGTCAAAACGACCCGATGCGGCACCGGCGCGACGCGCGGCGGAATGCTGGAAAAAGCCGCCGCGCGGCTCCGCATTATGCAGTAAGCGCCCAACGCGCCGGGCGGGAGAATCGTAACTTTTTGGCGTACTTGCAACAGAAAAGCCGGGGACGGAGCCCCGGCTTCATAGGGATTTCAGATTACTTCGATGTCCGGCGTTTTCCGGCTGGCTGGATCGCCCGGAATGGCCCGGGATCGGCAGGATCGCTAAAGACTTGGGGAGCGATCACGGGTGCTCCCGCGCTTCGCTTTTTGCGGCGGCAAAGCGAGCCGCCGCCCGCCTTGAAACCCCCGCTTACTCGTAGCTGACCACCACCGTCACGCGCGTATCCACGTCGGTGCGCTTTGCATTGAGCGACAGCACGCCGCCGCTGCGATCGACCGCGTAGTGGCCGTTGCGGGCCGCGCCGACCCGACCGTTGCCGTCGACGAAGCGCGCCGCCACCCGCTCGGCGCTCTGCGTTTTGCCGTCGACCTCCAGCGCGACATCCGCGCCGCCGGCCGCTCCCGGCGGTGCGCTGAACGTCACCGTACGCGCGAAGCCCTGCCCCGTCACGCTCGCGACGCCGCCCGTCATCTGCGCCGCATCGGCGCGGATCTGCAGCGGCGGCGCGACGATCGCCCCGACGAAGCGGATCACCCCGCCATTGGCCCCCGCCGCCGCCGATGCCGCCAGCGGCGCCGCGAGCAAGGCCGCCAGTACCGCCGCACGAGCGGCGCTTCGCGTCTGCATTTTTTTCGTTTTCATGCGCACCTCTCTCTGTCAGTCGGCGCGAGTCGCCTCGCGCCATTTACACGCCATTTACTTGCCACTCACTCGCCGCCCCGCGAATCGCTTCGCGAAGCGGCGCCCTTCTCTGCACACTGATTAACGACGCTTTTTCGACTGGCTTGAACGCATCGCGCATCATTTGCCGACTGCACCCCGCTCGCGCGAACCGCATACCGCGCGGAACGCGTGACCGCGAAACAGAAGCGCGCGACAGCGTGCTAACATCAAGCTTTCGTTTCACAACTGCCGCATCGCTGCAGCGCTATTCGCCGCCGTTCGCCGCGCCCCCTTTCCGACACTGTTCGTCCTGTCCATAACGCCTATGCGCCGTCCGACTTTCCGTGCTCTCGCCCGCCTGCGCCGCTGCCGCGCAAGCGTCGGCGCACGTCCGGCCGGCGCGCCGCACAGCCGCGCCGAGGCGTCCCGAACGCTCCCGCTTCACGCCGCCCGGCGCCCGCACTGACGTAGCCCATCGCTGATCCGGGGCCACGTCGCCGGGCTCCGGGCCTGGTTCGTTCGCACCCTGGCTGCCCCCATTCGCAGATCGCGCCGCGCGTATTGCCACGCGTGTCCTTCCCTCACCGATTGATTTGGAGTACTCATCGTGAAATCCAAAGCCTGCTACCTGACCGAACTCGACGTCACCCGTCTCGAAAAACACGCCGCCGCCAACGCGAAACTGCAGGACATGCTCGACGACGTACTCGAACGCGCGGTGATCGTCGACTCGCACGAGATCCCCGCCGACGTCGTCACGATGAACTCGCAAGCAACCCTGATCGATACGGCGAGCGGCGAGCAGATGACGTGGACCGTCGTCTATCCGCCCAACGCCGACTTCGCGCAGGGACGCCTGAACGTGTTCTCGCCGGCCGGCCTCGCACTGCTCGGCGCGCGCCGCGGCGAGAGCATCCGCTTCACGCCGCCGAGCGGCGACCAGAAGGTGCTCAAGGTGAACAAGATCCTTTATCAGCCGGAAGCCGCCGACGACTTCACGCTGTAAGCCGTCTGTCGCTGCACCGTAAGACCGCTGACCGGTCCTATCTCAAAAGAAGCATAGAACGAATCCTAACGCGACCCAATGTGTCATTGGGTCCATAAGCGGACAGGTTGCCAAATAGCGGGCAGGCAGTGTATTGTGTGCGCTGCTAACGCGGGGGTCCTGCGTAGCGCGGAGCTGGAGGTCCGTGCGACGTGGGTGAGAAATACCCTTTGAACCTGATCTGGATAATGCCAGCGCAGGGAAGCGTACGGATTTCGCACTCCAGCCTCACCCGCCTCATCTCTCACGCGATCTCCGGCTACTTCCGTCTCGTCTCCTGCTTAGCCGCCCCACTTTGCTTTGTATGGAGACACGCATGAACGCCAATCCGAAATTCATTTCCGCCGAAGCCCACGTGGACGAGGCGGCCGTCGCGCCGCTGCCGAATTCCCGTAAGGTCTACGTGACCGGCTCGCGTCCCGACATCCGCGTGCCGATGCGCGAAATCTCGCAGGCCGACACGCCCGACGGCTTCGGCGGCGAAAAGAATCCGCCGATCTACGTGTATGACACGTCGGGCCCCTACTCCGACCCGGACGCGAAGATCGACATCCGCGCCGGTCTGCCGGCGCTGCGTCAGGCGTGGATCGAAGAGCGCGGCGACACCGAGCCGCTCACCGGTCTGTCGAGCAGCTTCAGCCGCGAACGCGCCGCCGACCCGGCCACCGCGCAACTGCGCTTCCCCGGCCTGCATCGCACGCCACGCCGCGCGAAGGCCGGCAAGAACGTCTCGCAGATGCACTACGCGAAGCAGGGCATCGTCACGCCGGAGATGGAATACATCGCGATTCGCGAGAACCAGCGCCGCGCCGAGTATCTGGAAAGCCTGAAGGCGAGCGGTCCGAACGGCACCAAACTCGCCGCGATGATGGGCCGCCAGCACCCGGGCCAGGCGTTCGGCGCGAGCGCGTTCGGCCCGAACGGCCTCGCCGAAATCACCGCGGAATTCGTGCGCGAGGAAGTCGCGCGCGGCCGCGCGATCATCCCGAACAACATCAATCACCCGGAAAGCGAGCCGATGATCATCGGCCGCAACTTCCTCGTGAAGATCAACGCGAACATCGGCAACTCGGCGGTGACCTCGTCGATCGGCGAGGAAGTCGACAAGATGACGTGGGCGATCCGCTGGGGCGGCGACACGGTGATGGATCTGTCGACCGGCAAGCACATCCACGAAACGCGCGAATGGATCATCCGCAACAGCCCGGTGCCGATCGGCACGGTACCGATCTATCAGGCGCTCGAAAAGGTCAACGGCAAGGCTGAAGACCTGACCTGGGAAATCTTCCGCGACACGCTGATCGAGCAGGCCGAGCAAGGCGTCGACTACTTCACGATTCACGCGGGCGTGCGTCTGCAATACGTGCCGCTGACCGCAAACCGGATGACCGGCATCGTGTCGCGCGGCGGCTCGATCATGGCGAAGTGGTGTCTCGCGCATCACAAGGAAAGCTTCCTGTACGAGCACTTCGAAGAGATCTGCGAAATCATGAAGGCGTACGACGTGGCCTTCTCGCTCGGCGACGGCCTGCGCCCAGGCTCGATCTACGACGCGAACGACGAAGCGCAGCTCGGCGAGCTGAAGACGCTCGGCGAACTCACGCAGATCGCGTGGAAGCACGACGTGCAGGTGATGATCGAAGGCCCGGGTCACGTGCCGATGCAGCTGATCAAGGAGAACATGGACCTGCAGCTCGACTGGTGCGACGAGGCGCCGTTCTACACGCTCGGGCCGCTCACCACCGATATCGCGCCCGGCTACGACCACATCACCTCGGGCATCGGCGCCGCGATGATCGGCTGGTTCGGCACCGCGATGCTGTGCTACGTGACGCCGAAGGAACACCTCGGACTGCCGAACAAGGACGACGTGAAGACCGGCATCATCACGTACAAGCTCGCCGCGCACGCGGCCGACCTCGCGAAGGGTCACCCGGGCGCGCAGGTACGCGACAACGCGTTGAGCAAGGCGCGCTTCGAATTCCGCTGGGAGGACCAGTTCAATCTCGGCCTCGACCCGGACAAGGCGCGCGAATTCCACGACGAAACGTTGCCGAAGGACTCGGCGAAAGTCGCGCATTTCTGCTCGATGTGCGGCCCGCACTTCTGCTCGATGAAGATCACCCAGGACGTGCGCGAGTTCGCCGCGCAACAGGGGATGAGCGACGACGAAGCGCTGAAGAAAGGGATGGAAGTGAAGTCGATCGAGTTCATCAAGCAGGGCGCGGAGATTTATCAGCGGCAGTAACGCTTCACGTCGCATCGAAGCGTTTCGCATTACCTGCTTCGCAAGCATCGCAGTATCGAAGCCCGCCGGCATGGCGGGCTTTTTTATTTCCACAGCCCATGCGATGTCGCGGCGATCAGGCACGCCACCTGCTAATGCACAGGAAACATTTGATTACCAAAGCGGCGCCGCGCTGACAAGCGCACACATCTGGATACGGCGTTCGCGGCTACGATCAAATGCAAGGAGCGCGACGTGTGCGTCGTCGTGAATTTTCGCCGGTCGCGCCTACGGGAATTCGCTTGATCAAACGTGTCTAACTACAAACGGAGTCAGCATCATGAAAACGATCCGTCATCTCGGTACGCTCGCCACCATCGCGACCCTTCTGGTCAGTCTGTCGGCCTGCGACGGCATGACCCGACGTCAACGCGACACAGCCATCGGCGCGGGCGTGGGCGGCGCCGCGGGCGCGGCGATCGGCGGCAATGCACTGTCGACGCTGGGCGGCGCGGCGGCGGGCGGCATTATCGGCAACCAGGTCGGCAAGTAAGAAGCGCGGGCGCATCGTGCGTGAACGCATTCACGCATCTGTTCACGCGCGATGCTGAACACGCCCGTCGATTCACACAGGATACCGAAGCAAATTTTCAGACCACTCAACGCGGCGCAAACCGTGCCGCCTTCTTTCCGCCCTTCGCATCTGTCGGACCGCAATACGCCGTTACGGTTTTGCCACTGCATTACCGCCGCAAAAGCGTAAGCTCTTGACAGTGATGCCGCGTCACGCGGTATCGAGTCATCGGGAGCGCGCCATGAATTCACGCGTCGTTCATCCTGTCCGCGCCGCTCGCGCGCGCTTTCTTCAGCACTTTCTCCAGCACTTTCTTCAGCCGTCACGCGTTCCGCTCCGCTCTGTCCGCGCATTCGGACGCCCTACTCGCGCGATGTGCGTAGCCGTCGGCGGCGCCATCGCGTTGTCCGGCTGTTATTACTACCCGGCCAGCTACTATCCGTCCGGCTATTACACGTCGTATTACTCGACGGTGGCCGCCCAGCCGGTCGATCCGCAGCAATCTCAAGCGCAGGTGCAGGGACAAACCGCGGCGCCGGGCAGCGCGCAGGACGTCGCGCCCACGTATGCGGTCGCCGCGCCGCCCGTCTATGTGGCGCCGCCGGTCTATCCCGCCTACTACCCGCCGCCGGTCTATCCATACCCCGCTTACTACGGCTATCCCGGCTGGTACGGTCCGTCGATCGCGATCGGTATCGGCGGCTATTGGGGGGGACATTGGGGCGGGCACGGACACGGCCACTGGCATTGACGCGTCCGCGCGAGCTGCCGCACGCTCAGGCGCTTCTCTTGCTCATCGGTCAGCGCGACGCCGCCCGCCCTCGCCGGCACGCCCCGCCGCGCTCGTACTTTCCCGGCTTGACTCGCCGACATTGCGCTCTATCCTTGGAAAGCCTCATGCAGCAACCGCTTAACTCCGGCGGCGCCCGCTTCATCGAGTTCTCTGGCGCGCGTCCGCCCGGTTACCGCGACGCGCCCTTCCTGCGCAGTCCCGCCGCGTCGATCCGAACAACAACGAAGGAGACGTGATGTTCCATCAACTACTCACTCCGGTCGGCAATTCGCTGCTCGCGTCGTTTCTGGTCGCGGCGCTGCCGATCATCGCGGTGCTCGCGCTGCTCGGCTGGGCCCGTCGACCCGCGTGGCAGGCGTCGCTCGCGGGTCTGATCGTCGGTCTGGTGGTGGCGATTTTTGTCTGGCAATTTCCGGTCGGACTCGCGTTCAACTCGGTCGCGGCCGGCGCGGTGTTCGCGTGCTGGCCGGTGATGTGGATCGTGTTCACCGCGATCCTGCTGTACAACATCGCGCAACGCTCGGGACGCTTCGAGGCGTTTCGTGTGTGGATGATCGAGAACCTGCCGAACGACCGGCGCATCGTGCTGGTGGTGGTCGGCTTTTCGTTCGGCGCGCTGCTCGAAGGCATTTCGGGCTTCGGCACGCCGGTCGCGATCACCAGTTCGCTGCTGATCCTGCTCGGCTTCCCGACGCTCGAGGCGCTCACCTTCACGCTGATTTTCAACACCGCGCCGGTCGCGTTCGGCGCGCTCGGCGTGCCGATCACCGTGCTCGGCGCGGTTACTCACCTGCCGTCGGACCTGCTCGCCAAAATGGTCGGCCGGCAGTTGCCGTTCTTCGCGGTGCTGCTGCCGTTCTACGTGATCGGCGTGTACGCGGGCTTTCGCAACATGCTGCGGATCTGGCCGGTGCTGCTGGTGTCGGGCTTGAGCTTCGCGCTGACCCAGTTCGTCGTGTCGAACTTCGTCAACTACAGCCTGACCGACGTGCTGTCCTCACTCGTGTCGCTGATTCTCACCGTCGCGTTTCTGCGCGTGTGGAAGCCGGCCGCCGATCCGCAATTCGCAGTCGACGTCGAGCGGGCCGGCGATACCCGCGGCCGCATCGGCGGCGCGCAGGGCTGGTATCCGTGGATCATCGTGTCGGTCGTCGTGATCATCTGGACGGTCGCGCGGATCTTCACGATCGGCGACGTCAAGGTGCCGTGGCCGGGGCTCGACAAGGCCGTCTTCATCACGCTGTACAACACCCCGTACGGCGCGGTGTGGGACTTCCAGCCGCTCGCGACCGGCACCGCGATCCTGGTCGCGGCGATCATCACCGCACTGGTCGTGCGGCTGAGCGTCGCCGAGTTCGGCCGCGCGATCGCCGACACGTGGGAACAGACGCGCATCGCGATTCTGACCGTCGCGACGATCGTCGGCCTCGCGTATCTGATGAACTACTCGGGGCTCACCTATACGCTCGGGCTCGGGGTCGCGTCGGTCGGGCCGGTGTTTCCGCTCGTGTCCGCGTTCCTCGGCTGGGTCGCGGTGTTCCTGTCGGGCAGCGACACGTCGGGCAACGCGCTGTTCGGCAATCTGCAGGTGGTGGCGGCCAAACAGCTGAACCTGAATCCGGTGCTGATGGCGGCGACCAATTCGTCGGGCGGCGTGATGGGCAAGATGATCTCGCCGCAGAACATCTCGACCGGCGTCGCCACCACCGAGCTCAAGGGCAAGGAGGGCGTGGTGTTCGCGAAGACCTTCAAGCACTCGATTCTGCTGACGGTGCTGCTCGGTCTGCTGGTGTGGGCGCAGCAGAATTTCCTGCAATGGATGATTCCGCATTGACGCTGCGCGTCGCTCATCCGCTTTGATCGCCTGCGGCGGCCATGCGGCGATCACGCGCCACGCATACGCTGAGCCGCGCTGCCCCACCGGCAGCGCGGCACCGTCTACAATGCCACCCGCTCTGATCGCAATTTTTCTCACATACGGGTGAGAATTGCTCGTTTTGCGCGTGCCCTCGCGACGCTTACGATCGAGCTCAACCGACGCCGCCATCTCCCGTATCTTGCCGTTTCATTCCACGCTGAAACGTTTCGAGCGATTGCGCTGCTACGATGCGCTGGCGTCCCGACTCAACCGCGCGCGGCGCCTGCCCAATGAACACCAGAAACCTGCTGCAACTCCTGATTCTCGCCGCCCTGTGGGGCGCGTCGTTCCTGTTCATCCGCGTCGGCGTCAGCGACTTCGGCGTCGCTCCGTTGATGGCGCTGCGCGTCGGCATCGGCGCGCTGTTTCTCGCCGTGGTGCTGATCGCGCGACGCCCGCTGCGGCAGTCCGCGAGCTTGCTGCGCAGCCGCGCGCTGCCGCTGCTGGTGGTCGGCATCCTCAATTCGGCCGCGCCGTTCTGCCTGTTCGCGTATGCGGAGCTGACGCTGTCGGCCGGCGCGACCTCGGTGATCAATGCGAGCGCGCCGCTGTGGGGCGCGCTGGTCGGCTTCCTGTGGCTGCGCGACAAGCTGAGCGCGCTACGCACGCTCGGGCTGGCGGTCGGTTTTCTCGGCGTGCTGATGCTGGTGTGGGATCAGATCGCGGCGCCGGCCGGTTCGTCCGCGGCGCCATCGACCATCGCGCTCGCGGCCGGCGCCGCGCTCGCCGCGACGCTGCTGTACGGGATCGCCGCCAACTACACCAAGCGCTACCTGACCGGCGTCGACGCGCTGACCGTCGCGACCGGCACGATGCTCGGCGCGACGATCGTGTTGCTGCCGCTCGCGGTGATCTACTGGCCGGCCGCACCGATCTCGCTGCACGCGTGGGGCGCGGTGATCGCGCTCGGGGTGGCCTGCACCGGCGTCGCGTACATGCTGTTCTTCCACCTGATCGCAGTGGCCGGCCCGGCCCGCGCGATTGCCGTGACCTTCGTGATTCCGATCTTCGGCATCCTGTGGGGCGCGCTGTTTCTCGGCGAAGCGATCTCGCCCGGGATGCTCGAAGGCTGCGCGGTGATTCTGGCCGGCACCGCGCTCGCAACCGGCGTAGTCAAGCGCCTGCCGTGGTTCGGCACGCGCCGCGCGGACACCTGAACCTCTCCCGCGCCGGCGGCTACGCAACATCCCCCGCACAAAAAAATAGCCCGCACTCCTGGAGTGCGGGCTAAAAACCGTCGCCCTACGAGGATAGGCGACGGGGCCACCGGGGCCACGCGCGTCGCGCGCGGCCGTTGTCGGCTCAGCGCAGGCTCTTCGGCCTACGCCATGGGCGGAGGGAAACGCAGTTGGGGAACCGGCCGCTAACTCACGCCGGGCATCCCATCCGGCCCCATGAGTCTTATAAAGCAGCTTGTGTGCCAGTTATTGCGCGGCGCAGCGAATTGTTTGCAACCCACTGATTTTTATTGAGATATTTCTTACAGGGCGGCAGAAAAGCGCGCGTGAGGAGCAGCCGGAGAGCGTCCGGGCGAGTTACGTCACCGGGGTAACGTCACGTTACATGGGCTCACGTGTGCGCTCGCACGCGGGCAATTGCGCAACGCAATGCCCGACGCCACCTGCGCGCGGACGAAAAAAAAGCCCGGCTCAGCCGGGCTTTTTTCGAATCAGCAGCGCGAGCCGCGAGGCTCACGCATCCATGCGCATCAGTGCAGCTGATAGACCATCAGACTCAGGATCTGCTTGGCCTGCGGGCTTTCGTCGACCTGCCCCTTGTCGTCGACGATGGCGACGCGGGTTTCGTTCGGCGTCACCGCGCGCACGTTCACGCGATACTGCTTCGCGACCTTTTCCTTCTTGCCGTGGAACACCTGGCTCCAGAAGCCCTGCTCGGCCGACGACATGTCCTTCGGATCGACGTAGCGCACGAAGTACAGACCACGGCTCACGTCGCGATCGTCGACGGTGAAGTTGCTGCGGTCGAGCGCGAGGCCGACGCGCAGCCACGCGCGGTCATACGGCTCGCCCAGCGAGAGTTCGGTCGACGACATCTGCGCGGACGTACTCGCCGCATCGTCCGGCATCGGCTGCTGGGCCGCGAGTGCGACGTTCTGCGCCGCGGTGGCGGCCGCGGCCGACTTCGCGCCGGTGCCCGCCGCGTTAGGCGCGACCTGCGCGCCGGCCGGCGACAGTTCCGCGTTCTGCGTGTCGCCCTGCGAGCGCGAATCGGCGCGCCCGAGCGCGGCCATCAGGCGCTTCAGATATTCCTGCTCGAGCGCCGGATCGTTCGGCTTCGGCTGCCATTCGCTCGAATCCTTGTTGGTGCCGGTGATCGCCTCGCGCATGCCCTTCTGGCTGACGAACACATAGGTGCCGCCGTTCGGCGCCTTCTCGAGACGGGTGCGGAACTTGTTGCGCTCCGAGGTCACGTAGCTGTTGCCCATTGCCTTGGACAACGTATTGCGGATAAAGCCGTTGTCGATCTGCGCGTGGGTTTCGTTCCAGTCGGTTTCCATCACGCCCTTGTCGCGCTGGTCGACCACCAGCAGGAAGCCCTGCTCCTGCCAGAAACGGCGGATTTGCGGCCATGCCTGATCGGGCGCCTTGTTGTCGATCACGAGCCAGCTTTCGGTGCCGTCGCGCTGGATATGCATGCCCTGAACCTGCGGCACGACCGCCACCGCGTCGCCCGCCGGCGCCTGCGCCTGTACCTGCTTCAACGTAGACAACGACGTTTCGCCGCCCTGCGGCGGCAGCGAACGCTGATCGGCCGTCTCGTCGATCATGTTCGGCGGCACGGCAAGCGATGCCTGCTTCGACTTCGAGTCGCTCTTGTAGTCGATTTTGGTCGGCGACGAGGTGCCACAGCCGGCGACCAGCCCGCCCGCCATCAGCAATACTGCAAACCGCTTGGTAAGACGAAGATCAGTCATGTTCGGGGAATCCTTCCGCTACGCCACGGCAAGTTTCCGTGGATCAACCCAACATTTTACCGGTCCCGGCGAAGCGTGTGCAAAAACTGGGGTTTGCCCGCGCTAAAGCCGAAGCCCGCCGATGCCGACAAGCGCGTAGTGACCTCGACGACGGCGGAGTGAAACACCTTGGCAAGCGATTTGACGAAGCGCACCGCATCGACCCTTCGACTGCGGGAAAAAAGGCCGTTCCTGTCATTTTGTCAGTATTGTTATGAGGGTTATTTAACAATAAATGACAGTTTCCGATTGACGTGGGAAAGTTCTCACACTTTCGCCGGAAGCTGCTTCAGAAAAGGCTTTCGGCGGGTATGCACCCGGCTTCGAGGTGCAGGGGTACGTGTCCAACACGGCCTACAAAAAATTAAAAAAACCGGGCGGTTCACAAATCCGTTATCTCAATAAAGCCCGGACGCAATTCGAGGACAAGCCACATGTACAAGCTCTGTTTCAACCGATCGGTGAGCGCCGCGGCGCTCGCGGTGCTCGTCTGCTGCGCGAGCGCGCATGCGCAATTGGGCGGCACGATGCCCAGCGGGGCCGTGGCCGGCGCCAGCGCGCCGCGTACGGTGCTCAACGGCGCGCTGCGCGAGCGCACGTGGACCGACGCCGGCAACACGGTAATCAACGAATACGCGACCAGTACCGGTCAGATCGTCGCCTATGCATGGCAGGGCCCGACGATGCCGGACCTGCACGCGTTGCTCGGCAAATATGCGGACTCGTATCAGGCCGGCGCCGCCGCCGCGGCGGGTAGCGGCAACCTGCATGCGTCGCGGGTCGCGCGCTCCGACGTGATCGTGGAGTCCGGCGGGCCGATGCGCGGCTACGTCGGCCGGGCGTGGTTGCCGGCGGCGCTGCCCGCCGGCGTGACGTCCGACGACATCCAGTAAGTAACGCGCGCGCGTGCCGTCGCGTCGTTCGCGCGCCGGCACGCGCCCTTCCGTGCACCCGACCGGTCCTCACACGCCATGAAATCCGCCCTGCGTTTCCACGCCCTGCTCCTCGTCGTCTGCGCGGCTCTTGCCGCGTGCGGCGGCGGGGGCGGCGACAGCTCGTCAACCACCTCGACGCCGTCCACGCCTTCGTCCAGCGGCACCAGCTCGAGCGGCTCGACCAGCGCGACCAACACGACTCAAACCACCAGCGTGCCGCAATCGACCGTGGCCAACGTGCAGCCGATCGCGGTCGGCGTGTCGCCCGGCAACACCCGCAACATGCTGACGACCAGCGTCACCGTCTGCGAGACCGGCACCAGCAACTGCGCGACGATCGACGATATCCAGGTCGACACCGGCTCGAACGGCCTGCGCATCCTCGCATCGGCGCTGCCGGCGAACCTGTCGCTGCCGAGGCTCGCGGCGGGCGGCGGCGTCAGCGCCGAATGCGCGGTGTTCGGCAGCGGCTACGCGTGGGGTTCGCTGCGCAACGCCGACGTGCGCCTCGCGGGCCAGCTGGCCGCGTCGATTCCGATTCACGTGATCGCCGACAGCGCGCTGCCCGCCGCGCCGACCGACTGCGCGAACGCGGGTCCGGCGCTGCTGACGGTCGCGAGCCTGCATTCGAACGGGATCCTCGGCGTCGGTCTGTTCCCGGTCGACTGCGGCAGCGGCTGCTCGAACGCGGCGCTGCCGCGCTGGTACTACAGCTGCACGACGGGCGGCAGCTGCACCGCGACGCGGCAACCGATCGCGCAGCAGGTGACCAACCCGGTCAGCAGCTTCGCGCTCGACAACAACGGCGTCGTGATCGATCTGCCGGCCGTCGCGGATGACGGCGCGCTCAGCGTGGCGGGCTCGCTGATCTTCGGCATCGACACCCAGGCGAACAACACGCTGAGCGGCTCGACCGTGCTCAAGGCGAATGCGGCGACCGGCTACGTGACGACCAGCACCGGCGGCCAGACCTATGCGCTGAGCTATCTCGACAGCGGCTCGAACGGGCTGTTCTTCCGCTCGACGCAATTCCCGCTGTGCGGCTTCTGGTTCTGCCCGAGCACGACGCAGGCGTTGAGCGCGTCGATCACCGGCGCCGATGGAGTGTCGAGCACGGTGTCGTTCACGGTCGGCAATTCGAGCACGCTGTTCGCGTCGGCGAACAACGCGTTCGCCAATCTGGCCGGCAACGCGAGTCAGGGCTTCGGCTGGGGGCTGCCGTTCTTCTACGGCAAACGGGTGTATACGGCGATCGCGGCGCGCAATACGTCGGCGGGCGCCGGGCCGTATTACGCGTTCTGAAGTGAGTCAGTGAAGGAGCGCAGCGCGGTTGCGTGAGCGGGGCGCGGCGAGCGCGCGGCGGGCCTAGCCCGCTTCGCTGGCCGCCTGCTCGACCGGCGCGGCCAGTTGCGCCGGCGCGAGCCAACGGAATACGTCGAGTGTTTCGCCGTGGAACGTGCACTCGGCCGCGGCCGGCGTGTTGACCTTCTTCGGCGTGGCGGGCTTCGCCGCCACTTCGAGGTCCGAGGCCGCGTGCGGCGCCGATGCGGCCAGCGGCGCGGAAGCCGCGAGCGCGTCGGAAGCGGCCGCATCCGGCACACCCGCCCGATGCTCGATCGCCCCCTCGACCACCACGCGCGAGCCGCGAATCGCGGCGCCCCGGTGGCTGACCCGCAGCGTATCGGCCGCCATCCCCGTCGCCGGATCGGCGAGTTTGTCGCGCATCAGCTGCTCGCATGCGCTGGAGTTGCGGGTGGCGATCGTGCAGCCCGCGAGCAGCGCGGCGGCGCTCGCGATACAGGCGATAGGGAGGAGCCGAATTTTCATCGAAAGTCCGTTGTGCCAAGCGTCGGCCATTGTAGCTTAGGCCTTGTCGCGCGGCATCGCAGCCGTTTCGGCGCTTGACGCGCCGCCGCGAATGTGTTCCCATTGCGCTCTATGTACCGCGCCCAGACCACCCTATCGCTACTACTAGCCCGCTCTACCGGGCTAGGTCTGCTGCTGCGCGCGTCCGCTTCTCTCTGATCCACCGAAGCATCGCTTGAATCCCCAGTAACTGACCCAGCCCCGGTTTCCGACCGGCGGCCCAGTTTCGCGTTTTCGTCGTCCGGTCGACACCTGCTCCCCCGGTCTCTCCCTCGGATGATGAAAATGTTGAAAAACCCTGCTACCAAGTACCGCTCGTTCAAGCCCATCAATTTGACGGACCGCCAGTGGCCGTCGCGCACCATCACGCGCGCGCCGATCTGGATGAGTACCGACCTGCGCGACGGCAACCAGGCGCTGTTCGAGCCGATGAACGCCGAGCGCAAGATGCGCATGTTCAAGACGCTGGTGCAGATCGGCTTCAAGGAAATCGAAGTCGCGTTTCCGTCGGCATCGCAGACCGATTTCAACTTCGTGCGCGAGCTGATCGAGGGCGGCCATATCCCCGACGACGTGACGATCGAAGTGCTCACCCAGGCACGCGACGATCTGATCGAGCGCACCTTCGAATCGTTGCGCGGCGCCCCGCGCGCGATCGTCCACCTGTACAACGCGACCGCGCCGGAATTCCGCAAGATCGTGTTCGGCCTCGAAAAGAGCGGCGTGATCGAACTCGCGCAGAAGGCCGCGCGCACGATGAAGCGCCTCGCCGACGCGCAGCCGGACACCCACTTCACGCTGCAATACAGCCCGGAAGTGTTCAGCGGCACCGAACTCGAATTCGCGAAGGAAGTCTGCGACGCGGTGTTCGACATCTGGGAACCGACGCCGCAGCACAAGGCGATCGTCAACCTGCCGGCCACCGTCGAAATGGCCACGCCGAACGTCTACGCGGACCAGGTCGAATGGATGCACCGCAACCTCAAGCGCCGCGATTCGCTGATCGTGTCGGTTCACCCGCATAACGACCGCGGCACCGCGGTCGCCGCCGCCGAACTCGCGGTGATGGCCGGCGCCGATCGTATCGAAGGCTGCCTGTTCGGCAACGGCGAGCGCACCGGCAACGTCGACCTCGTCACGCTCGCGTTGAACCTGTACACCCAGGGCGTCGACCCGGAACTCGATTTCTCGAACATCAACGAAGTCGCCCGCACCGCCGAGGAATGCACGCAGTTGCCGGTGCATCCGCGTCATCCGTATGTCGGCGATCTGGTGTTCACCGCGTTCTCGGGCTCGCACCAGGACGCGATCAAGAAGGGCTTCGCCGCGCAGAAGCCGGACGCGATCTGGGAAGTGCCGTACATGCCGATCGATCCGAGCGACCTCGGCCGCACCTACGATTCGGTGATCCGCGTGAACAGCCAGTCGGGCAAGGGCGGCATCGCGTATCTGCTCGAGCAGAGCTACGGCGTGGTGTTGCCGCGCCGTCTGCAGGTCGACTTCAGCTCGGCCGTGCAGCGCTACACCGACGACAGCGGCCAGGAAGTCACGCCCGCGCAGATCTGGGAACTGTTCCAGCAGGAATACGTGCATGCCGCCGAGCCGGTCCGTTACATTAGCCACAGCCTGTCCGAGCAGGACGGCCGCGAGCACATCAAGCTGAACGTCGAAATCAACGGCACGCCGCGCGTGCTGGCGGGCGCCGGCAACGGTCCGCTCGACGCGCTGATGCATGCGTTCGACGTGCCGGTGCGCATTCAGCACTACGAAGAGCGCGCACTCACGCAGGGCGCGGACGCCCGCGCGATCGCGATCGCCGAAATGGCCGGCGCGGATGTGTCGGGCAGCGCGTTCGGCGTCGGTGTCGATGCGAACCTGGTGACCGCGTCGATCCGCGCGGTGATCAGCGGCGTGAACCGTGCGTATGCCCGCGTGAGCGCGGATGCGCAGGAGCGTTTCTTCGACGCGTCGCTGAGCGACGCGACGGTCTGAGTTCTTCGGACCTGAGATAGAAGAAGCGGCGCGCCGGATAGACGGCGCGCTAATGACAGAGGGGGCGTTTTCACGCCCCCTCTTTTTTATTGGCGATTTATCACGCGCCGATTCATTGATAGACGTCGCGGCCGAAGTACTTCTGCGAAATCCGCAGATAGGTGCCGTCTTTGCGCAGGCTCGCGAGCGCGTCGTCGAGCGCCGCGCGCAGTTTCGGGCTGCCCTTGCGGATCAGCACCCCGGCGCGGTCCCCGCTGCCGGCCGAATGATCGACCGCGACGACCTTTACTTTGGCATCCGGCCGGCGCTTGCGGTAATCGAGAAACGACAGCGAATCGTTGACCGTCGCATCGACGCGGCCCGCGATGACGAGATCGATCGAGTCTTCGAAACCCGCCGCCGGAATCACCTGCGCGCCATACCCGGCCGCGATCCGGCCGACCGCGCTGCTCAGCGTGTTGGCCGATTTACGGCCTTTCAGGTCGTCGAACGAGCGGATGCTGGTGTTGTCCGACGCGACGATCAGCACCGAATGCGACGTGATGTACGGCGTCGAGTAGTCGTATTTGAGCTTGCGTTCGTCGGTGATCGCGACTTCGTTGATCACCGCGTCGTAACGGTTCATGTCGAGCCCGCCGATCATGCCGTCCCATTTGCCCTCGATGAATTGCGCGTCGACGCCGAGCCGCTGCGCGATCGCGCTGCCGAGTTCGACGTCGAAGCCGGTTAGCCGGCCCGTTTCGTCGTGATAGCTGAACGGCGCGTAGGTGCCCTCGGTGCCGATGCGCAGCACGCCGGCGGCCTTGATCCGCGCGAGATCGTCGGCGTGCGCCGGCGGCGCGAGCGCGATCTGCAACAACGCGACCAGCGCGAGGGAACGAAGCGGCTTCATCCGATGACTCCGTGGGGTGGCGACCTGTGAGCGGCTGCGGCGCCGGCCGCTTGCGGGGCACGGCGCAACGTGGGCCGACTGTAGCAAACCGTCCACCTTTTTCAAAGCGGAGCGCGGCAGCCACGCGAAGCGCGCGGGCGCGCGCCGCTCAGTAAGTCTCCAGATGCAGGCGCCCTTCCCGCTTCAGTTTCGCCCACAGCGCGTCCCAGTCGAGCTGCTGCTGTTCGGCGATCTCCCGCAGCGCCTGCAACACGCCGTCCTCCATCCCCTTCAGACCGCACACGTAGATATAGGTGTTGTCGTCCTTCAGCAGACTCGCGACGTCGGCCGCGCGCTCGCGCATCGCGTCCTGCACGTAGCGTTTCGCCTGTCCGGCCGTGCGCGAGAACGCCAGCGTGGTGTCGATGAAATCCTTCGGCAGATTCGTCAGCGGTCCGAAGTAAGGCAGCTCCTCCTTGGTGCGCGCGCCGAAAAACAGCATCAGCTTGCCGGTCGCGCCTTTCAGGCGTTTGCGCCGGCGATACTCGGTCATTGCCCGCATCGGCGCGGAGCCGGTGCCGGTACAGATCATCAGCAGATGCGAGTTCGGATGATTAGGCATCAGAAACGTGCTGCCGAACGGCCCGATCACGCTGACCGTGTCGCCCTTTTTCAGATCGCACAGATAGTTCGAGCAGACGCCGTCGACCGCATCGCCGTGCTGCTGCGCGACCCGTTTGACCGTCAGCGACACGTTGTTGTAGCCGGGCCGCTCGCCGTCGCGCGGGCTCGCGATCGAGTACTGGCGCGCATGATGCACACGGCCGTCGGCGCTCGCGCCCGGCGGCAGAATGCCGATCGATTGCCCTTCGAGCACCGGAAACGGCATCGCGCCGAAATCGAGCACGATGTGATGGATATCGCTAGAAGTAGCCGCATCGGTCAGCCGGTAGTTGCCGACCACGGTCGCGCTGGTCGGGCTCTTGTGCGTGTACAGATTCACGTACGGCTTCGCGGCCGACCACGGCGGCACCAGCGCGCCGCGCACCGTGTCGACTTCGATGCCGTCCGCTTCGTCGGTGCTGTCGCCCTGGGCGGGCGCGGCCGCGTCCGCCGGCGGCACCGCCATCGTGGTCTGTTCGGGCAGCACGTCCCACTTGAATTGCTCGTCGATCGAATACGCGTCGGCCTTCAGCACGGTGCGCCAGTTGTCGATCGCGCCGGTCGGGCACGGCGGCACGCAGGCCATGCAGCCGTTGCAGATATCCGCCCTGACCACGTAGTTGTTGTCGTCGTGCGTGATCGCGTCGATCGGACAGGTCTCTTCGCAGGTGTTGCAGCGAATGCAGATTTCCGGATCGATCAGATGCTGCCGCAGAACTTCGATCGACACTGGGCCGTTCATGACTTCCTCCGACTGCAAAGACAGGTCGCGCGCGTCAGTTGAAGCGCACGTATTCGAAATCGACCGGTTGGCGGTTCACGCCCATTGCCGGCGGCGCGATCCAGTTCGCGAACTTGCCCGGCTCGGCGACGCGCCCCATCAGCGACGCGACGAACGCGCGGTCCTCCGGCGTCGCGAGCCACTTTGCCTCGTTCGCGGCCCATTCGGTCTCGCTGAGCACGCGGCCGTCGGGTGACACGCGCGTGCCCGCGAAGGTGCCGATCTGCCGGTTGAACGCCTTGTGCGGCACCGTCATGCGGAAATCGATGCCGGCCTTTTCCAGCACCTTGTTCCAGCGGCCGACGCCGGCCACCGAATCCTTGATGTAGTCGTCGCGCAGCACTTCGTTCATCGCGTTGAGCATCGGCACCTCGCGCTCGACCAGCTTGCCGTCCTGCACGTCGAGCAGCTTGTAGCTGTGCTCGTTCAGTCGATGATCGTCGTCGCGCTTGCCTTCCTCGTAGCGGCCCTTCAGGCCCGAACTGTAGAACGTCGCCGCATTCGACGAATGATCGGCGCCGAACAGGTCGATCGTCACCGAGTAGTGGAAGTTCAGATAGCGCTGGATCGTCGGCAGATCGATCACGCCGGCCGCGCGCAGCTTCGCGACGTCGTCGGTGCCGAGCTTGTTCATCACCTGCGCGGTGCGCTGGATCACGCGCGACACGCCCGATTCGCCGACGAACATATGATGCGCTTCCTCGGTCAGCATGAACTTCGTGGTACGCGCGAGCGGATCGAAGCCTGACTCGGCAAGCGCCGACAGCTGGAACTTGCCGTCGCGGTCGGTGAAGTACGTGAACATGTAAAACGCGAGCCAGTCCGGCGTTTTCTCGTTGAATGCGCCGAGAATGCGCGGATTGTCGTCGTCGCCCGAACGGCGGCCGAGCAATGCTTCGGCTTCCTCACGACCGTCGCGGCCGAAATAGCGATGCAGCAGATAGACCATCGCCCACAGATGGCGGCCTTCCTCGACATTGACCTGGAACAGGTTGCGCAGATCGTACAGCGACGGCGCGGTGAGCCCGAGGTGGCGCTGCTGCTCGACGGACGCCGGCTCGGTGTCGCCCTGCGTGACGATGATGCGGCGCAGATTCGCGCGATGCTCGCCCGGCACGTCCTGCCACGCGGCTTCGCCCTTGTGCTCGCCGAAATGGATCTTGCGCTCCTGGTCGCCCGGCGTGAGAAAAATGCCCCAACGATACTCGGGCATTTTCACGTAGTCGAAATGCGCCCAGCCGCCGGCGTCGACGCTGGTCGCGGTGCGCAGATACACGTCGTAGCCGTGCGAGCCTTCCGGGCCCATATCGCCCCACCACGACAGAAAGTTCGGTTGCCACTGTTCGAGCGCGCGTTGCAGTGCGCGGTCGTCGGCCAGGTTGACGTTGTTCGGAATCTTTTCGCTGTAGTTGATCGTGGACATGGGTCGGTTTCCTGTGCGAAAGCCGCCGTGGCGAGAGGCGCGTGGCGGCGGGCGGCGTGTTCAGGTGTGCTTCGGGTTTCGGTCCGGGTTGTGCCGGTTCGGCAGGCTGCTCGCATCCTGCACGCGCATCCGGCCTCGGACCGTTTAATCAGACGCGCGACACATCGAATTGCGCTTTGCTGCCCTTGCCGTACACCTTGAGCGCGCCCTTCTCGCCCACCGCGTTCGGCCGGTTGAAAATCCAGTTCTGCCAGGCGGTGAGACGTCCGAAAATGCGCGTCTCCATCGTCTCCGGTCCGTTGAAGCGCAGATTCGCTTCGAGCCCGGTCAGCGCATCCGGCGACATCGCCGCGCGCTCCTCGAGCGCGATGCGGATTTCGTCGGCCCAGTCGATATCGTCCGGCGCCGCGGTGACGAGACCGAGGCGCTCGGCGTCGAGCGGCCTGAGCGGCTGGCCGAGTTGCGCGCGCACCGCGTCGAGCGGTTCGGACTCCTCGTAAAAGCGCCGCGCGAGCCGCGACTGATGCGTAACCAGCGGATACAGACCGAAGTTGACTTCCGACAGCGTCAACGCCGGCTCGTCGTCCTCGTGGTCCGGGAGCGCGGCCATGTAGCTGCGATCGGCGGCGAACGCGATCTCGGCGAACGTGCCGGCGAAACACGAACCCGGTTCGATCAGCGCGAACAGCGAGCGCGACGACACGTCGATACGCGCGAGCGTGCGGCGCAGCATGCCGATCGTCTCGCGCACGAACCAGTGATCCTTGTGCTCCAGCAGCGTCGCGTCGGCCGCGAGTAGATGGCCCGCGTCGCCGCTGGTCTTGAACACCCAGGTGCCAATGTCGAGTTCGTTGGTGCGCATCGACAGGATCGCGTCGTCGAGTTCGCGCGCGAACTGCAGTGGCCACCAGTTCGCGCCGGCCGCGACGATCGCGTCGATGCCGGCAGGCGGTGCGACCTGCGGCGCGCGCGCGGTGAAGGTCGCGACGCGTTTCGCGCGATCGATCGTCACGTCGACGGTTGAATAGCTCAGGCCGTTCTCACGCTCGCTGCGTTCGATGCGCGTGAGCGCGACGCCTTGCGCATCGGCGGGCCGGTCGCTTTGCGCGGCCAGTTCGAGCGCGCGTGCCTGAATCGCCTGCTCGAACCGGTTCGGCTTCACGACTTCATCGACGAGACGCCACGCCTTCGCACGCTCGCCGCGCACGCCTTCGACCACCGTGCAGAAGATATCCGCGCGATCGTGGCGCACGTGGCGCTTGTCGGTCACCCGAGTGAGACCGCCGGTGCCGGGCAGCACGCCGAGCAGCGGCACTTCAGGCAACGATACGGACGACGAACGGTCGTCGATCAGATAGATTTCGTCGCAAGCGAGCGCGAGTTCGTAGCCGCCGCCCGCGCACGAACCGTTCACCGCGGCGAGAAATTTCAGCCCGGAATGACGCGACGAATCTTCGAGGCCGTTGCGGGTCTCGTTGGTGAACTTGCAGAAGTTGACTTTCCACGCGTGCGACGACAAACCGAGCATGAAGATGTTCGCGCCCGAGCAGAACACCCGGTCCTTCAGGCTCGTCACCACCACGGTCCGCACTTCCGGATGCTCGAAGCGGATCCGTTGCAGCGCGTCGTGCAGCTCGATATCGACGCCGAGATCGTACGAATTGAGCTTCAGCTTGTAGCCGTCGCGGATACCGCGGTCCTCGGCGATGTCGATGCCGAGCGTCGCGACCGGGCCGTTAAAACTGAGCTTCCAGTGCTGGTACTGCGACGGGTCGGTGCGGTAGTCGACCGGGGCGACGGCGGGCTGGACTGCGGACATGGGGCGTCTCCTGACTAGCGATGCGAGGCAATTTTTTTGAACAATAGTGCACTGAATTTAACCAGTAAAGCACTTTAGTGCATTTTTACGGGCAAACCCTGACGCACCCACCCCGCTGTCAGTTCACCCGTGCGTCGTCCGCGACCGGCATCGGCGACGCCGCGAGCCGCGCGGCGAGCCGGTCGCGCAACTGCAGATAGGCGTCAGCCAGCGTCTGTTCACTGGTGTCGAACACGAGGTCGGCACGCGCGTACAGTTCGGCGCGCCCGGCGAGGATGCGCTTGAGATCGTCCATCGCCTCGTGATTGCCCGACATCGGCCGCAGATCGCCTTGCGCGACGACGCGGCGCATATGTTCGTCGGGCGTCGCCTGCAACCACACGGTGAAGCAATGCGACAGCAGCGTGTTGAAGGTGCCCGCCTCGGACACCAGCCCGCCCGGCGACGCGATCACCGCGCGCTCGTGTTCATGGATCACCGCGTCGAGCGCGCGCTGCTCGTAGCGCCGGTACGCACTCGCTCCGTACAACGAATGAATTTCCGCCGGCGAGCAACCGGCCAGTTGCTCGATCACCCGCGTCAGCTCGATAAACGGCACCTTGTGCTCCTGCGCGAGCATCCGCCCGAGCGTCGATTTGCCGGCGCCGCGCAGACCGATCAGCGCGATGCGCTCGTTGCGGCGCGGATCGCATGGCGCCTGCGCGAACATCCGCGCCAGCGCGACACGCGCGCGTTGCAGCGCCGCCTGGTCGCGACCCTGCAGCAGTTCGCGGATCAGCAGCCATTCGGCCGACGCAGTGGTTTCGTCGCCGATTATTTCGGCCAACGAACAGTTCAGCGTCGCCGCAAGCTGGCGCAGCACCAGCACCGATGCATTGCCGAGCCCCGACTCCAGATTCGCCAGATGCCGCTCGGACAGACCGGTTTCGACGGCCAGCGTCTTGCGCGTCATGCCGCGGCGCGCGCGCAGCAGGCGCACGCGCTCGCCCATCGCGGTCAGAAACGGGTCGCGCTCCTCGCGCTCATCTCGCTGCGCGCCGTGCTCGACGCGGCCCGGGTCGGCATCATCGACCTCCGCGGATGAGGGCTTTCCCGGAGAGTACTTTTGATTCATGTTCGGCGACCTCCCGACTTTGACGCATGTACTATAGTGCTTGACAGGCGGCAAGTGAACGGTTTAATTTTCGCCAAACGCAGATTCAAACAAACAATCGCGCGCAGCCGAGCAAGCCCGGCTGCGTCATGGAGACCGCGCGGCAGCACGCCTGCACGAAAGTGCCGGTGCACGGGGCACGTACCCCGCGCTCGCGCGCATCTGGAGGCTCGCATGTCCCCACAGGATTTCCAGCACCTGATCGCAGGCGTGACCGGGCAACTGGCCGGGCGGCCGCTCGACGCCGGGCTCGCCGCGTGGCTGAACGACACCTGGCCCGCCGACAGCCCGACTTTCCAGCAACTGGCCAGCGCGTGCCGCAGCGGCATCGCCAGCGGCTGGATGTGCAACCGCGAAGGCGGCGGCATCCGCTACGGCCGCGTGTTCAAGGCGCTGCCCGAGACCCACGGCTTTTCGGTCGACGTCGTCGACATGCAGGACATCGCCGGTCCGCACCACGTCCATCCGCACGGCGAAATCGACCTGATCATGCCGCTCACCGAAGGCGCGACGTTCGATGGCCACCCGGCCGGCTGGTGCGTGTACGGGCCCGGCTCCGCGCATCGGCCGACGGTCGCCAACGGCCAGGCGCTGGTGCTGTATCTGCTGCCGCAAGGCGCGATCGAATTCACGCGCGCGTGAGCGGCGCGCCGCGCACACCACGCCACGCCACGCGAACAGTTCGCAGCCCAGACCACATCACCCGAGCAATTCGCAGCGAGCGGATCACGAGCACATAACAGCCGGACCGCGCCCCACGGATGGAGGAGACATATGGAAGCCCTGCTGGAAAAGGCCGAGCCGCAGCCGGTCGCGCCGCCGCCGTCGTTCAACTTCGCCGCGCATCTGTTCCAGCTGAACGAGGCGCGCGCGAGCAAGCCCGCCTATCTCGACGATCACGGCGCGCTGACTTATGGAGAACTCGAACAACGCGCGCGACGCTGCGCCAGCGCGCTGCGGGCACTCGGCGTGCACCCCGAGGAGCGCGTGCTGCTGGTGATGCTCGATACCGTGTCGCTGCCGGTCGCGTTTCTCGGCGCGCTGTACGCGGGCATCGTGCCGGTCGTCGCCAACACGCTGCTGGGCGCCGCCGACTACGCGTACATGCTGACGCACAGCCATGCACGCGCGGCGATCGTTTCGGAACCCTTATTGCCCAACGTGCTCGATGCGCTCGCCAGCGTCGAGCACGACGGTTGCCAGTTGCTGGTGTCGCAACCGTACGGCACCGCCGCGGCTGCAACCTCTGCGCTTGCCGCACCGCGCTTCGAAACGCTGCTCGACGCGGCGCCGCCCGCGCCCAAAGCCAGCCCGACCAACGCCGACGACATCGCGTTCTGGCTGTATTCGTCGGGCTCGACCGGCAAACCGAAAGGCACCGTGCACACGCACGCGAATCTGTACTGGACCGCCGAGTTGTACGGCAAACCGGTGCTCGGTATCGTCGAAAGCGACGTGGTGTTTTCGGCGGCGAAACTGTTCTTCGCGTACGGACTCGGCAATGCGCTGACCTTTCCGCTGTCGGTCGGCGCGACCGCGATCCTGATGGCCGAGCGCCCCACCGCCGACGCGATTTTCACGCGCCTCGTCCGGCATCGGCCGACCGTGTTTTACGGCGTGCCGACGCTGTACGCGAACATGCTGGTGTCGCCGAATCTGCCGGCGCGCGCGGACGTCGCGATACGGATCTGCGCATCCGCCGGCGAAGCGTTGCCGCGCGAAGTCGGCGAGCGCTTCACCGCGCACTTCGGCGCCGAGATTCTCGACGGCATCGGCTCGACCGAAATGCTGCACATCTTCCTGTCGAATCGGCCGGGCGAAGTCGAGTACGGCACGACCGGGCGCCCGGTGCCGGGCTACGAAGTGGAATTGCGCGACGAAGCGGGACAGCCGGTGGCCGACGGCGAAGTCGGCGACCTGTTCATCAAGGGGCCGAGCGCCGCGCTGATGTACTGGAACAATCGCGAGAAAACCCGCGCGACCTTTCTCGGCGAATGGATCAGAAGCGGCGACAAATACCGGCGCCTCGCGAACGGCTGCTATGTGTACGCGGGCCGCAGCGACGACATGCTGAAAGTAAGCGGCCAGTACGTGTCGCCGGTCGAAGTCGAGATGGTGCTGGTCGAACATCCGGCGGTGCTCGAAGCGGCGGTGGTCGGCGTTGCGCGCGACGGCCTCGTGAAGACCCGCGCGTTCGTCGTGCTCAAGCGCGAGTTCGCGCCGTCTGAGATACTCGCGGACGAACTGAAGGCCTTCGTCAAGGGACGGCTCGCGCCGCACAAGTATCCGCGCGACATCGTGTTCGCCGACGACCTGCCGAAGACCGCCACCGGCAAGATTCAACGCTTCAAGCTACGCGAACTGTCATGAGGTAATCGATCGATGCAGAACCCCGCTTCCGCTGTGGCCGCTTCCATTGCCCCCGCTAATGCATCCGCGAATGCGCCCTCTGCCGCGAGCCGCTTCGCCGAATTGCCGGCGAGCGCGTCGCATGGGCCGCTGCGCATCGAATATCGCTGGGTCAACGAAGCCGCGGAAGATGCGCCGATCGCGCTGTTTCTGCACGAAGGTCTGGGTTCGATCGCGATGTGGCGCGACTGGCCGCAACGCTTGTGCGAACAGCTCGGTATGCGCGGGCTCGTCTATTCGCGGCCCGGCTATGGTCTGTCGACGCCACGCGAGCCGCACGTGAAATGGCCGGTCGATTTCATGACCGCGCAGGCGCGCGACGTTCTTCCCGCGCTGCTCGACGCGCTCGCGATCGATACGCAGCAGCGCCGGCGCATGTGGGTGATCGGCCATAGCGACGGCGGCTCGATCGCGCTGCTATACGCGGCGCTCCATCCGCACGCGCTGGCGGGCGCGGTCGTGATCGCACCACATGTGTTCGTCGAAGACATCTCGGTGGAAAGCATCGCGCAGACCAAGCAGCTTTACGAAACCACCGACCTGCGCGCGAAGCTCGCCCGCTATCACGCGGACGTCGATTCCGCGTTCTACGGCTGGAACGACGTCTGGCTCGATCCGGCGTTCAGGCAGTGGTCGATCGTCGACGCACTCGCGCCGATCGAGAGGCCGCTGCTCGCGATCCAGGGCCACGACGACAACTACGGGACGATGGCGCAGATCGACACGATCGCCGCGCGCGTACCGCACGCCCGGCTCGTCAAACTCGATGCGTGCGGACACTCGCCGCATCGCGATGCACCCGCCGCCCTCAACGACGCGATCGCCGCGTTCGTCTGCGCACAGCAATAAACGCCACCGCGCGGCTCTTGCGCATTCTTCATAAAAATTACACGGTTCGGCACTTATGCTCACGCATCGCTGACCTCGGCACATGGATGCCCAGGCATCCCTTCCCCGTGCCGGAGACAGTGCCATGCCCTTCGTGTCGAAGCCGTTCCGTGCGCCGTCGCGCAAACGTTTGGCGTGCGCACTGACGATCGGCGTGCTGTGCGCGCTCGTCGCCGGATGCGGCAACGACGATAAAGCCGCTGACACCCCTACGCTCAGTGCTACTGAGCATCCCACCGCCAACAGCTTCAACGCAGCGGGCAACACATCGCCGGGCGCACCCGCGCCGGCCATCCTGACGATCGAGACCCCAGCGGCTTCCACGTCCGACGCCGGCACCGCGCTGTCGGCGACCGCGCCGCCGCTCGCGACGCCCGTAATCCACAGCGTGGATTGATCTGGCGCGTTCGCGCGGCGGCCGGCCTGTCCGCGCGCGAACGTGCAGCAAGCAGTACTTCCTCGTCGTCTCCCTTTTTTCCACCGAAGATCAACGCCACCACCATGACCTCAAAAAACCGCCGTGATTTTCTACGCTCGGCCGCGCAAGCCGCCGGTTCGTTCACCGCGCTCAGCATGCTGCCCGCCGGCATTCGCAACGCACTCGCGATTCCGGCCAACAACCGCACCGGCACGATCCGCGACGTCGAACACATCGTCGTGCTGATGCAGGAAAACCGCTCGTTCGATCATTACTTCGGCTCGCTCAAAGGCGTGCGCGGCTTCGGCGATACGCGCGCGATCAAGCTCGCGAACGGCCAGCCGGTCTGGTATCAGCCGCTCACCACCGATACCGCCGGCGCGAACTATGTTCTGCCGTTTCGCCCGAGCGCGCCGAACCTCGGCCTGCAATTCCTGCAGGATCTCGCGCACGACTGGGGCAGCACGCAGGCCGCGTGCAACGGCGGACGCAACGATCAGTGGGTGCCGCAAAAAGGCGCGACGACGATGGCCTATCTGACGCGCGAGGACATGCCGTTCCACTATCAGCTCGCCGACGCGTTCACCATCTGCGACGCGTACCACTGCTCGCTGATGGGGCCGACCGATCCGAACCGCTACTACATGTGGAGCGGCTGGGTCGGCAACGACGGCAGCGGCGGCGGTCCGGTGATCGACAACTCGGAACTCGGCTACGGCTGGTCGACGTACCCGGAAGTGCTGCAAAACGCGGGCATCTCGTGGAAGATCTATCAGGACATCGGCACCGGCCTCGATGCAAACGGTTCGTGGGGCTGGACGCAGAACGCGTACATCGGCAACTACGGCGACAACTCGCTGCTGTACTTCAACCAGTATCGCAACGCGCAGCCGGGCAATCCGCTGTATGACAACGCGCGCACCGGCACCAACGCGGCAAAGGGCGACGGCTATTTCGACATCCTCAAGCGCGACGTGCAGAACAACGCGCTGCCGCAGGTGTCGTGGATCGTCGCGCCGGAAGCGTACTCCGAGCATCCGAACTGGCCGACCAACTACGGCGCGTGGTACATCGATCAGGTGCTGCAGATCCTCACGTCGAATCCCGAGGTGTGGAGCAAGACCGTGCTGCTGATCAACTACGACGAAAACGACGGCTTCTTCGATCACGTCGCCGCGCCGTTCGCGGCCGCGTCGAGCGCGAACGGTCTGTCGACTGTCGACACCACGCACGAAATCTATCCGGGCGATGCGAAGACCGCGGCCGCGCCGTACGGGCTCGGACCGCGCGTGCCGATGCTGGTCGTGTCGCCGTGGTCGAAAGGCGGCTATGTGTGCTCGGAACTGTTCGACCATACGTCGGTGATCCGCTTCATCGAAAAACGTTTCGGGGTCCATCACAATCTCGACGAATCGAACATCACGCCGTGGCGTCGCGCGGTGTGCGGCGATCTGACTTCGGCGTTCGACTTCGCGAATCCGAACGCGGCGGTGCCGTCGCTGCCGCGCACGAGCGGCTACGTGCCGGCCGATCAGCAGCGCCACGACGACTACAAACCGCAGCCGCCCGCCGTGCAAACGATGCCGAAACAGGAAGCCGGCGTGCGTCCCGCGCGCGCGTTGCCCTATGAACTGTTCGTGCGCGCGGACGAAGGCGCGAACGGCAAACTGACGCTGCGCTTTATCAATACCGGTAGCGCGGGCGCGGTGTTCCTCGTGTATGCGGCCAATAGCGCGAATGCGCCGCTCAGCTATACGGTCGAAGCGGGCAAGCGTCTGCAGGACACGTTGGCGCTCAATGCGGACGGCAGCTACGACTTCACCGTGCACGGTCCGAACGGCTTCCTGCGCCGCTTCGCCGGCAAGGTGGCCGCGCACGGCGGTGGCCATCGCGCCGATAGCGCGCGGCCGGATGTCGCCGATGGTTACGACGTCGCGAACGGCAATCTGCAACTGCGGCTCGAGAACGTCGGCAGCGCCCGTTGCCAGTTCACGATCGTCAATGCATACGATCCGAAGCATCCGATCCGCCACACGGTGCGCGGCGGCGATCACGACGGGTTGTACCTCGATCTGCGCAACGCGCACGGCTGGTACGACCTGGCGATCACCGTCGATACCGACCCGGCGTTCGCGCGACGCCTTGCCGGCCACGTGGAAACCGGCAACAGCAGCATGAGCGATCCGGCGTTGGGCGGTTAAGCGTTTCGGCGCGCTTTCATGAAGCGCGTTTGAAAAAGCAACGGCCGCTGCGTGTCTGCACGCAGCGGCCGTCATTTACCTGTGCTTCGAATTGCAGACTCGAGAGGAATGCTACGCTTCGAAATCGAGGCCCCCGATCAACGCGATCGGATCGCCCTGCGTATGCGTGAGGAAATCGAGTTCGCGCGCCTGGGTCCATGCGTTGAGCTTGCGCGGCAGCGCGGCCAGATAGCGGGCGAAGCGCGCGCCGCCCTGCTCGTTAATCAGCCGCTCGATTTCGTCGCTGTCCCACGTCAGATAGAGGTTCAACGGATACGGATAGTGGCCGAGGTCATCGAGCGGCGCCGCGTGAATGCGCACCCGCGTCGGTTCGCCGTGGCCGCCGTGCGGCAACACATCGGTATGCACGGTCTTCGCGAAACACGCGGCGATCGCTTCGGCGATGCGCGGCGCGAACTGCTGGTCGAAACGAATGGCACTCTCCGGGCGCATCCAGTGTCTCCGATGTTCGTTTAATTGGTCGTCGTGAGTGGGTGATCGTAGCATGGGCATTTCTGAATAAGCCCCCCGCCTTTGTGTTTTCACACCCCTGTCCTGTGCCGCCAAACCTGGCGCATATGACATAACCCAGACCAGATCCGCCTATTGATCCGCCGCGACTCAACGATTCGCGACAACTCCTGTGCAATTCCGGCCCTTTACATCTGACGTTCTCCAGGCGGGACTAGCATCGATACTGGTTGACGTAACGCGCCGGTTGCGTCGCGTCGCTCGATTGTTTTTCCCGGAAGGCTTATGAGCAAGGCAAGATTCGCATCGTTCTGGCATGGCCCGGAACTCTCCCCGTATGAAATCGCCTGTCTGAATTCGTTCACGTTGTATGGCAGCGAGGTCGCGCTCTACAGTTACGAGCCGATCGCCAATCTGCCGCCGCGCGTGATCGCGAAGGACGCGAGCGCGATTTTGCCGCGCGATTCGCTGAACGATTTTCCGATTCACGGTGTGCCGTCGATGGCGCACTTCACCGACTATTTCCGCTTCGTGATGTTCACGAAGACCGACGAAATCTGGGTCGACACCGACCTGCTGCTGTTGCGCGATTTCGACCTCAGCGCCAAAGGCGATTTGATCGGCCGGGAAACGCCGACCAGCATCTGCACCGCGCTGTTGCGGCTCGATCCGGATCATCCGCGCCTGAGCGATCTGATCCTGCGCGTCGAAGCGATGAAAGGCACCGAGATCAAATGGGGCGCCACCGGTCCGCGCCTGCTGACCGCCGTCTACGGCGTGAAAGCCGGCCTGCCGGAAAGCCTGTTCTATCCGGTGCATTTCGACGACTACTACAAGCCGTTCCTGCCGCGCTATTTCGACGAATGCGCGGCGCTCTGTTCCGATGCGTACACGCTGCATCTGTGGAACAACCGCGTCGTCAAAATGGGCCTGTTCAAGCGCATCGGCCCGCCGGTCGGCTCGTTCCTGCATCACGTGTTCGAGCAGACCGGCGCGAACGGGATGTTCCGCGAGTTCTACCCCACCAACGTGATGCAAACGATGATCGACAACGCGGTCGAAAAAGTCGGTAGCGATGAGGGCGTGCGCAAGCTGCTGCGCGTCGGCGTGCCGATGGTCACGACGGCGATCGTGCGCCGCTTCGGTGCCTAACCACCGATGCGCCTCTATGCGCGCAACCGCTACTGTTCTCGCGCGTTTTGCGCGGCGTGAGTCTGCTCGAGAATGAATTCGATGAACGTCGCGGCCGCGCGCGTGTGATGCCGGTTCGGCATATACAGCATGTACATGTGAGTACCGAAGATGCTAAGCCGCCATTCGTCGAGCGCGGTCAGCACTTCGCCGCGCTTCAGAACGTCCTGCACCACGTAGTCGGGCACGAGTCCGACACCCAGACCGGCCAGCACGGCCTGGCGCAAAAATAGAAAGTTTTCCGAAATAATCGTCGGTTCGAGCAGTACCTCGTGCCGCTCGTCGCGCAGATAGGCGGCGAGCCGCAGCTGTTTGCCGATCACCGCCGCGGTGATCAGCGGCGCGGCGCGCAGATCGTCGAGCGTCACCGGCATCCCATGCGTTTGCGCGAACTCCTGCGACGCGCACGCGACATAACGGACCGGCCCCATATCGCGCGCGACCAGATTCTGCGGCGGCTCCGACATCACCCGCACCGCGATATCGACCTCGTCGCGCAACAGATCCTCGACACGGTTCTCGAACATCACATCGAGCACGATGCCCGGGTACAGCCGCTTGAACGCGATCAGCCAGTCGGACATCACCAGTTGGCCATAGCCGCTCGGCACGCTGAGCCGCACCCGCCCCTGCAGACTCTGGCCCAGCGTGGTCACCGACTCGCGCGCGGCCAGCAGCGCGTTCTGAATGGTGCGACCGTGCTCGTAGAGCCGCAGCCCGATCTCGGTCGGCTCGACGCGGCGCGTGGTCCGCCGCACCAGTTGCAGACCGACCGAGCGCTCGAGCTGGTTCAGGTGATAGCTGACGTTCGCGCGGCTCATCTTCAGCCGGCGCGCGGCCTCGCTCAGATTGCCGGCGTCGAGGATATCGACCAGCAAGGTCAGGGAATTGACGTCCATCGTCGCGTCGTTGTCAAAATAATTTTGACAGTCTGTCAATCATCCATGTGATTGTCAACGAACCTTGACCACTCCAGAATGGGATCATCGGGCGCGCGTTTTTCCGCGGATTTCGCGTTTTTTTGCGTTTTCTGCATGTACCGCCGACGCACGCGCCCTCGCCAATCGAACCAACAGGAGACGCCCCGATGACCCTTCCCCTTTCAGCCGACGTCGTTACGCGCGAATTGCGCGGCAAGGTGCTGCTCGTCACGATCGACCATCCGCCGGTCAACGCGCTGTCGGCCGACGTGCGACGCGGCCTGCTCGCGGCGATCGAAGCCGCCGATGCCGAGCCCGCGATCGACGCCGTGCTGCTGATCGGCGCGGGGCGCAACTTCATCGCCGGCGCGGACATTCGCGAGTTCGGCAAGCCGCCGGTTGCGCCCGCGCTGCCGGACGTGTGCAACCGCATCGAGGCGTGCGGCAAGCCGGTGATCGCGGCGCTGCACGGCGCGGCGCTCGGCGGCGGCCTCGAAGTCGCGCTCGCCGCGCATTACCGGATTGCGGTCGACGGCGCGAAGCTCGGCCTGCCCGAAGTGCAGCTCGGTCTGCTGCCGGGTGCCGGCGGCACCCAGCGCACCCCGCGTCTGATCGGTGCGCAGGCCGCGCTCGATCTGATCCTGAGCGGCCGGCACGCGAGCGCGAAAGAAGCGCTCGCGCTGGGCCTGATCGATCGCATCGGCACGAGCGACGACATCCTCGCCGAAGGCCTCGCGTACGTGCACGAACTGCTGGCCGCCCATGCGCCGGTACGACGCACACGCGATGCCGCCGCGCTCGCGGATCGCGCGGCGAGCGTGGCCGCGATCGCCGCCGCGCGCGAGCAGACCGCGAAGAAATCGCGCGGCCTGTTCTCGCCGCTGAAGATCGTCGACGCAGTCGAAGCCGCGCTCGAACAATCCTTCGACGAAGGCCTGAAAACCGAGCGCAAGCTGTTTCTGCAATGCGTCGACAGTCCGCAACGCGCGGGGCTGATCCATGCGTTCTTTGCCGAACGCGAAGTGGTGAAGGCGCCGGAAACACGCGACGCGAAACCGCGCGCGCTGAACTCGCTGGGCGTGATCGGCGGCGGCACGATGGGCGCCGGTATCGCGGTCGCGGCGCTCGATGCGGGCCTGCCGGTGACGATGATCGAACGCGACGACACGGCGCTCGCGCGCGGCCGCGCGCACATCGAAAAGGTCTACGACGGCCTGATCGCGAAGGGGCGCATGAGCGCGGAGAAGAAAGCCGCGACGCTGGCGCGCTGGAGCGGCAGCACCTCGTACGATGCGCTCGCGCACGTCGACCTCGTGATCGAAGCGGTATTCGAGGACCTCGACGTGAAGAAGGCGGTGTTCGCCGAACTCGACCGCGTCTGCAAGCCGGGCGCGGTGCTCGCGACCAACACGTCGTATCTCGACATCGACGCGATCGCCGCCAGTATTTCCCGCCCCGCCGACGTGATCGGCCTGCACTTCTTTTCGCCGGCCAACATCATGAAGCTGCTCGAAGTGGTGGTGCCGAAACAGGTCAGCGCGGACGTGGTCGCGACCGCGTTCGAGCTCGCGAAGAAGCTGCGCAAAACGCCGGTGCGCGCGGGCGTGTGCGACGGCTTCATCGGCAACCGGGTGCTCGCCGTGTATCGCGCCGCCGCCGACGCACTGATGGAAGACGGCGCGTCGCCCTATCAGATCGACGCGGCGGTACGCGCATTCGGCTTTCCGATGGGCCCGTTCCAGGTGGTCGATCTCGCCGGCGGCGACATCGGCTGGGCCGCACGCAAACGCCGCGCGGCGACCCGCAATCCGGACGCGCGCTACGTGCAGATCGCCGATCGTCTGTGCGAGCGCGGCTGGTTCGGCCAGAAGACCGGCCGCGGCTTTTATCTGTACCCCGAAGGATCGCGCAGCGGCACGCCGGACCCCGAGGTCGACGCGATCATCGACGCCGAACGCCAACGCGCCGGCATCACGCCGCGCAGCTTCACGGACGAAGAAATCATCCGCCGCTATATGGCCGCGATGATCAACGAAGGCGCGAACGTCGTGCACGAAGGCATCGCGCTGCGCCCGCTCGACGTCGACGTCACCTTCCTGTACGGCTACGGCTTTCCGCGCTACCGCGGCGGCCCGATGAAATACGCGGACATGGTCGGCCTGCCGACGATACTCGCGGACATCCGCGCATTCGCGAAAGAAGATCCGCTGTTCTGGCGGCCGTCGCCGCTGCTGGTCGAACTGGTCGAACGCGGCGCGGATTTCGCGAGCCTGAACAGCACCGCGCAAGCGTAGCCGTCATTCACCGCAGCGCGACCGGCGCCGCTTGGCGTTGCGAGCGCCGGTCTACTGAACTCCCACGGAATAACCGCGATGGATCTGAACTTCACCCCCGACGAAGAAGCGTTTCGCACCGACGTGCTGGCGTTTCTGCGCGACCACCTCCCGCAGCGCCTGGCCGACAAGGTCCACGGCGGCCGCCGTCTGACACGCGACGATATGGCCGAATGGCACGCGATCCTGCACCGCCAGGGCTGGCTCGCGAACCACTGGCCGAAGGAGTACGGCGGCCCCGGCTGGAACGCGGTGCAAAAATTCATCTTCGAAAACGAATGCGCGCTGGCCGGCGCGCCGCGCGTCGTGCCGTTCGGCGTCAACATGCTCGGCCCGGTGCTGATCAAATACGGCAACGAAGAGCAGAAACGCCACTGGCTGCCGCGCATTCTCGACGGCTCGGACTGGTGGTGCCAGGGCTACTCGGAACCGGGCGCCGGCTCCGATCTCGCATCGGTCAAGACCACCGCGGTGCGCGGCATGGACGCCCTGGGCGAGCACTACATCGTCAACGGCCAGAAGACGTGGACCACGCTCGGCCACTACGCGAACATGATCTTCTGCCTCGTGCGCACCGCGACCGACGTGCGCAAGCAGGAAGGCATCAGCTTTCTGCTGATCGACATGAACACGCCGGGCGTCGAAGTCCGGCCGATCATCACGCTCGACGGTGAACATGAGGTCAACGAAGTGTTCTTCACCGACGTGCGCGTGCCGGTCGAGAACCTCGTCGGCGAACAGAACAAGGGCTGGACCTACGCGAAATATCTGCTCACGTATGAGCGCACCAATATCGCGGGCGTCGGCTTCTCGGTCGCCGCGTTCAACCGCTTGCGCAAGATCGCCGCGAAGCAGCGGCGCAACGGCCGCCCGCTCGCTGACGACCCCGCGTTCGCCGCGCGCATGGCGCGCGTCGAGATCGACCTCGAGAACATGAAGACCACCAACCTGCGCGTGATCGCGGCGGTCGCGGGCGGCGGCGTGCCCGGCGCCGAAAGTTCGATGCTGAAGATTCGCGGCACCGAGATCCGCCAGGAAATCTCGTCGCTGACGCGCCGCGCGATGGGCGCGTATGCGCAGCCGTTCGTCGAGGAAGCGCTGCACGAAGGTTTCGACGGCGTGCCGGTCGGACCCGACGAAGCGGCGAGCGCCGCGTCGTTGTACTTCAACAATCGCAAGCTGTCGATCTTCGGCGGCTCGAACGAAATCCAGAAGAACATCATTTCCAAAATGATCCTCGGACTGTAAGAGGCGCACGTCATGAACTTTCAGCACACCGAAGACCGCCGCATGCTGGCGGATACGCTGAACCGCTTTGTCAGCGAGCAATACGGCTTTGCGACGCACGATGCGATCGCGCGCTCGGCGCAGGGCTTCAGCACCGAACTGTGGGCGCGCTTTGCGGAGCTCGGCGTGATCGGCGCGTTATTCGATGAGGCGAGCGGCGGGTACGGCGGCAGCGGCTTCGATATCGCCGTTGTGTTCGAGAGCCTCGGACGCGGTCTCGTCGTCGAACCGTTTCTCGATACGTTGATCGTCGGTCGGGCGCTCGCGCGCAGCGGCAGCGACGCGCAGCAGGCACTGGTGGCGTCGCTGATCGACGGCTCGAGGATCGTCGCGCTCGCGCATGGCGAACCGGATAGTCATTACGAACTCTCGCGCGTGACGACCCGGGTGCAACGCGACGGCAACGGCTGGACGTTGAACGGCGCGAAGGCAGTGGTCCAGCACGGCGAGCACGCATCGCACTTCCTCGTCTCGGCGCGCACCAGTGGAGACGAAGATGACGAAACCGGCATTTCGCTGTTCCTGGTTGCGCGCGATGCCGCGGGAGTTGGCGTGCGCGGCTATCGCAAGATCGACGGCGGCCGCGCGGCCGAAGTCAGCTTCGACAACGTCCGGCTAGGCGACGATGCGCTGCTCGGCCCGGCCGACCAGGGCTTCGCGACGCTCGAATACGCAGTCAGTTGCGGCGTGCTTGCGCTATGCGCGGAAGCGGTCGGCGCGATGGACGTCGCCAAGGACTATACGCTCGACTACCTGCGCACCCGCAAACAGTTCGGTGTGCCAATCGGTAGCTTCCAGGCGTTGCAGCACCGGATGGCCGACCTGCTGCTCGAAATCGAACAGGCGCGCTCGGCGGTGATCAACGCGGCGGCCGCGCTCGACGGCGACCGTCATGCGCGCGAGCGCGCAGCGTCGGCGGCGAAGTACAGCATCGGGCGGATCGGCACGCTCGTCGCCGAGGAGTGCATCCAGTTGCATGGCGGGATCGGGATGACGTGGGAACTGCCGCTCGCGCATTACGCGAAGCGGCTCGTGATGATCGATCATCAGTTGGGGGATGAGGATCATCATCTCGAGCGGTTTGTGGCGTTGGGGGCGGGTTGAGGG